>NZ_BOOJ01000057.1 GCF_016863175.1 Paraplanobispora siamensis | reverse complement strand
GCGCCCGCCCGGCAGATCGACGGCCTGCTGCACACCGCGCCATGGCAGGAGACGGCGGCCTGAGCGGCTCTCATCCCTCGCCCGACGCGCTCAGCAGCGCCTCCCGCCGGGCCTCCAACTCGCTGATCAGGCCTTCCTGCTCGTCGGCCATGTAGATCAGCTGTGAGCGCTCGACGCTGTCCGTGGGACCCAGATCGCCGAGCTGGTCGCGCAGGGCGGTGACCTCCGCGCGCAGACGCTCCAGGTCCGCCTCCACCTGCTGGAGTTCCTCATCCTTGCTCATCCGTTGTGCATACCCCGAGATCGCGATTCGACTCAAGACCCTTCCGCCGGGGCAGAGAGAGGATCATCGAGGGGGAAGGGAGAGAGCATGACGGAACGGCTGGTGGTGATCGGCGGAGACGCCGCGGGGCTGAGCGCGGCCTCCCAGGCGCGCAAGCGGCGCGGGCGGGAGGATCTGGAGATCGTCGTGTTCGAGCGGGGGCGGCACGCCTCCTACTCGGCCTGCGGCATCCCCTACCTGGTCAGCGGCGAGGTGTCCGACCCCGAGGATCTCGTGGCGCGGCGGCCGGAGGTCTTCCGCGACGAGATGGACATCGACCTGCGCCTGCGCAGCGAGGTCGTGGAGATCGACCTCGAGCGGCGGGCGGTCGCCGTACGCGCGCAGGACGGCGGGCTCCGCCGCGAGCCGTTCGACCAGCTGGTCGTGGCCACCGGCGCGGTGCCGAGCCGTCCCGACCTGCCCGGCGCCACCGCCGAGGGGGTGCACGGCGTGCAGACCCTGGACGACGGCATCGCGCTGCTGCGCGCCCTGGAGTCCCGCAGGCCGCGCCGCGCGGTGGTGATCGGCGGCGGGTACATCGGCCTGGAGATGGCCGAGGCCATGCTCAAGCGCGGGCTGGAGGTCACACTCATCGAGGCGGGGCCGCAGCCGATGGGCACGCTGGACCCGGACATGGGCGCCATGGTCGCCGACGCGCTGCGCGGGCTGGGGGCCGAGATCCACCTCGGGGAGCCGGTGGAGGAGCTGCACCACGAGGACGGCCGGGTCACCGCCGTGCGCACGGCGGACAGGACCGTCCCGGCCGACCTGGTCGTCCTCGGCCTCGGCACCCGTCCCAACAGCGCGCTCGCCCGGGAGGCGGGCATCGAGGTGGGACCGACCGGCGGCATCAGGACCGACCGGCGGATGCGCACCTCGGCCGAGGGCGTCTGGGCGGCCGGCGACTGCGTCGAGACCTTCCACCTGGTCTCGCGGCGCCCGGTGGCCATCGCACTCGGCACGCACGCCAACAAACAGGGACGGGCCGTGGGGATCAACATCGGCGGCGGGTACGCGAGCTTCCCCGGCGTCATCGGCACGGCCGTGTGCAAGGTCTGCGAATACGAGGTGGCCCGCACCGGCCTGACCACGGCCGAGGCGGCGCGGGCCGGGTTCGAGACGGTCGAGGAGTCGGTGGAGTCCACCACGCGCGCCGGCTACTACCCCGGCGCGATGCGGATGACGACCAAGGTGATCGCCGACCGTGCGACCGGCCGCCTGCTGGGCGCCCAGATCGTGGGCCGGGAGGGCGCCGCCAAACGGATCGACGCCCTGGCCGTCGCCATCTGGCACGAGATGACGGTGGCGGACATGACCGGCCTGGACCTGTCGTACGCGCCGCCCTTCGCCCCGGTGTGGGACCCCGTCCTGATCGCCGCCCGCAAGGCCGCCGAACGCCTCGAACCGGCGCGCACGCGGCCGTGACGGTCCCGGCGTGCGCGGGCCCGCCCGGGACCGCCGGGTCCGGGCGGCGCGGCCGGCCGTACCGCCCGGCTAGGCTCGGGGATCATGACGGTGCGCGTGGTGATCGCCGATGACGAGGACCTGATCCGGGCGGGGCTGCGGATCATCATCGGCTCCGAACCCGATCTGGCCGTGGTGGGCGAGGCCGCCGACGGGGCGGCGGTGGTGCCCGTGGTCCGCGAGCACCGGCCGGACGTGGTGCTCATGGACGTGCGCATGCCCGCGATGGACGGCCTGCAGGCCACTCGGCTGCTGGTCGCGCTGCCCGAGCCGCCCAAGATCGTCGTGGTGACCACCTTCGAGAACGACGACTACGTCTACGAGGCGCTGCGGGCCGGGGCCAGCGGCTTCCTGCTCAAGCGCACCCGGCCCGACGAGCTGGTCCAGGCCGTGCGCACCGTCGCCTCGGGCGACTCCCTGCTGTTCCCCGCGGCCATCCGCACCCTGGCGGCCCGGCGCGGTACGGCCTCCCGGGCGGTTCCCGGCATCGACCGGCTGACCTCGCGCGAGGGCGACGTTCTGCGCCTGATGGCCCGGGGGCTGTCCAACGGGGAGATCGCCGCCGAGCTGGTCGTCAGCCCGGAGACGGTCAAGACCCACGTCGGCAACGTGCTGGCCAAGCTGGAGGCGCGCGACCGCACCCAGGCCGTCATCGCCGCCTACGAGTCGGGCTTCGTCTCCGCCCGCTGAAACACCGGGGACACCGGGGACACCGGCGGATCCGGGTCCCGCGGGTCAGCCGGTCGTCACGTCGAAGGCGCGGCGGCAGCACCGCAGCGCCTCGCGCACCGCCGGACTCGGGCCCTCCCTCCAGATCAGCGCCAGCAGCGCGGGGTCGCGGGCGTCGGCGATGACCAGGGCGGTGAGCCGGTCCCGATAGCGCTCGGCCATCGACTCGCTGAGAACGGCCACCCCGAGTCCCCGCGCCGCCAGGTCGGCGATGGCGTCGGCGGCGCCGGCCTGCAGCGCGACGGCCGGCCGCAGGCCCCGGGCCGCGCAGGCCCGGTCGAAGACCGTCCGCAGCCCCGTGCCCCGGGGCATGCACACGATCGTCCGGCCCTCCAGCTCCCGCAGGGTGATCCGGTCCCGCTCCGTCAGGGGATGACCGGGCGGGACCGCGGCGACGAGGCGTTCGCTGATGATCGTCAGGGACTCCAGGCCCTCGGGGGCGGTCGCGGTGCCGACGAGCGCCAGGTCGACCTCGCCGCCGCGGACCTCCTCGACGAGCCGGTCGGAGGCGTCCTCCAGCAGCGTGAGCTCCACTCCGGGGTGCGCCGTGCGGAAGGCGGCCAGCGCGTCGAACAGCGGCGTGATCGTGCAGCCGGTCACCATCCCCACCGTCAGCCGTCCCCGGATGAGGCCGCTCACCTCCCCCACCGCCTGACCGAGCGCCCCGGTGGCGGCGAGCGCGGCGCGGGCGTGCCCGAGCGCCGCCTCACCGGCGGGGGTGAGGGTGGCCACGCGGGCCGAGCGGTCGAACAGCTCGGCGCCGAGCTCGCGTTCGAGACGGCGGATCTGCGCGCTGACGCCGGACTGACTGATGTGCACCCGCTCGGCCGCGCGGGTGAAGCTCCGCTCCTCGGCGACCGCGACGAAGTACTCCAGTTGCCGCAGTTCCATAACTGCTGATTCTAGCTTTGATCTGATCTATCTGTTGGACTTCTGGAAGAACGCCGAGCAGGCTGGAACGGAACCGAAAGAAGGGAGAGGTTCCATGACCGGATACGAGAAGGCCATGCGGCCCGAGGACATCACCCGCCTGTTCGTCGAGCGGTCCAACGCCGGCGACGCGGCGGGGGTCGCGGCGCTGTACGAGGAGGACGCGGTGATGGCCTATCCGCCGGGCAGTCAGACGGTGGGACGCGCCGCGATCCGGGAGCTGTGGGAGAAGGTGCCGGCCGGCCGGCCGCGCTTCGAACCGGAGACGCCGCTGCCGACGCTGGTCAGCGGGGATCTCGCCCTCACCTCGACGCCGCCCCGGGACGGGGCCGGGGCGCGGGCCCAGGTCGTACGGCGCCAGCCCGACGGGAGCTGGCTGCGCGTGCTGGACCAGCCGGAGTTCCTCAGGCCGGACGCCTGAGGACCGGTACGGCCTCACGGTTCCGGTACGGCCCGCGGCCCGGGACGGTCCCCGGGCCGCGGGCCCGGGACGGCTCACGTCCCGACGACGGCTCCGACGATCACCAGGATGAGCAGGGGCAGCCCCAGCGCGCCGGTCCAGATGATCGCCTTCCTGACCCGCATCATGAGCGCGGCGAGGAAGGCGATGAGCGTCAGCGCGAACGGCAGCGCGCTGAACAGGAGGACCGCCCGCCACACGCCCCGCGCCTCAGTGGGCAGCACCCGGTCCCCCTCCGGGGTCAGCACGGCGGGGAAGACCTCGCCCACCTCCACGTCCGGGACGGTGTCGACGACGATCGGCTGCCGCGACCGGTCGTCGAACACGAAGCGCGCCTCGCAGTCGTAGTTCGTGCGCTTCGACCGCCCGGTCCCCACCGTGTAGGGCTCGCATGACACGACGGTCGCGGTGCCCGGCGTGCCCGCGTCACCGAGCGCCGCCTCCAGCTCCGGCGTGACGGCCCCGACGACCATGACCACCAGCCAGACGAGCAGGGCCCCCGGAATGAGCAGGCACAGCGCCGTCCAGACGGTCATCCCGATCCCACGGCGCTCCGGCGGCGCCGCGGGCGCCCGCTCCGGTTCGCGCGTCATGGTCGTCCCCGGCGACCGGGTGACGGCGCCCTTGCGGGGGCGCCGCCGGGGCCGGTTGCCGGTCTTCCGCGTACGAGTCACGCCGACAATTGTGCACGTCGGCACTTGTGAACCGCCTGCGACCGGCTGAGACGGCCTCCGCACGCCCCCGGGCGCGGCGGCCGTCCCCGAAGGGAGCACCGGGCGGCCGTCCCGAGCCGGGTACCGCCCGCGGCCCGCGCGACCCCGGTCAGGCGGGGACGGCCACCCCGGCGGCGCGCAGGATCTGCGCCCCGGGCAGCACGGTGCTCTCGGCCACGCTCAGCCCGGAGGCGGCCAGGTGCGCGTCGACGATGCGCAGGCCCACGCCGTACCCCGCCATGTCCGGGATGCCGACGGGCTCCTGCCCGAACTTGCTCGCGGCCGTGTCGCCCAGCACGTAGGCCGGGGTGTTCATCATGCCGGTCCGCCCGGCGTCGGCGGTGATCTTCTCGTAGGCGCGGTCGAACGCCTCGCCGGTCACCATCGACGACCACGGGCCCATGGCCTGCGGGCCCGACAGCTCGCGGACGAACGCCTCGGCCAGCCCCTCGGCCACGATGTGCTCGCCGACCGTCACCGTCATCGGGTTCCACTCCACGTTGCAGTAGCGCACCTGGTGGTGGAACTCGTGCACCGCGCAGTGCGCGATGCGGCCGATGACCTCGTCGGCGGGCCAGGCCAGCAGGTACAGCCAGCCCGGCGAGCCGCCCATGCCGTAGTAACCTCCGGCGGTGTTCATCAGGTATTCCTCGTCGGGGTTGCCGAGCACGAACATGACCTGCAGGGTGTCCGGCCCCTTGATGTCCGGCACCGCCTCCGTCAGGCGCCGCCAGGCGGCCTGCACGGTGCGCTCGATCTGGCCGCGGACGTCCTCCTCGACCAGGCGGCGCAGCGCGGGCAGGTAGCGCTCGTCGTCGCGGTCGACCCGGAAGCCGCCGCCTCCGTGGTGCAGGTCGACGAGGTCACCGGGCATGGGGACGGCATCGCGCATCGGTGCCAACATGTCGCGCAGGGCGTCGGCGCGCCGTTCGACGGGAAGGTGCATCAGGTCCAGCATGACCTGCGGGGTGTCGTGAACGATGAGTTCCATGCGCACGAGGCTAGAAACTCACGTTACGTGAGGCTCAAGTCGTTTCCGGCCCCGTTCTTCCCGTCTTCTCCCGGGCCCGGCTTCCCCCGCCTCAGATCGCGCCGTCGGCGTCGTTCTCGCCCGGCTCCGGGCCGGGTGTGCCCGTGCCGCTCTCGGTGGGCGACGGCGAGGGGGTGGGCGTGTCCTGTCCCGGCGCGGGCGTCGTCGGAACGGGCGGCGGGGTGGGCACGAACTCCGTCTCCGGCAGCTGGGAGGGGAAGCGCCGGCTGTCGTCCTCCGGGCGGACCAGCATCCAGAGCATCATGGCCAGCAGCACCAGCAGGACGGTCAGCACCACCCCGGCGATGATCACCGACCTGCGCGTCTCGGTGGCCGGCGGGGCGCCCCTGGGCGGCGCGGGCAGCGCGGGCGTGCGATCGCCCACCCAGTGCGGCGCGAAGTCCGGGCCGTGCTGCTCACCGATCAGCGTGCCGCGCACCAGCACCGGCTCCAGGAACCGCTCGGCCCCGGCCCGGTCGGGCTCGTACGGCGTGGCGACCCACGGCGCGCTCCCGCCGCCCATCGCGAGCACGGGCGGGGCCGCGTCGGCCACCGCCGTACGGCCGCGCGCCGCCCTGCTCACCCACCCGCGGATCCCGCCCCGGGCGACGCCCGCCTCCTGGATGGCGGTGACGAAGCGGTCGCGGGCCGCGGGGTCCTGGGCGGCGCCCTTGGTCAGCACCGCCACCGAGACCGCCCGGCCGTCGGGCCCCTGTCCGAGATAGACCAGTCCGGCGGGCCCCACTCTCAGGCGTGCCTGCAGGACGAAAGGCCCGAGACGGGGCGGGTCACCGTACTGGAGCGGACTGGCCACGTCTGCCATGAAAGCACACGGAGGCGATCGCACTTCCTCCCCATGGGGTACTAACAGGAAATCCGGATCCGGCAAGCCGCCCCGAGCGGCGTCCCGTTTGGTGGAATATCTGCATGACCGTCGCCGAAGAACTGCCGAGCGAGACCGACGCGAGCCTGCTGCGCGAGGCCCTGTCGGAGGTCCGCCGCGTCATCGTGGGCCAGGAGCACATGGTGGAACGGCTGCTCGTCGCCCTGCTCGCCCGCGGCCACTGCCTGCTGGAGGGCGTGCCCGGAGTCGCCAAGACCCTGGCCGCCTCCACCCTGGCCACCGTGGTGGGCGGCACGTTCGCCCGCATCCAGTTCACCCCGGACCTGGTGCCCAGCGACATCGTGGGCACCAGGGTCTACCACCCCTCCCGCGAGGAGTTCGACGTCGAGCTCGGGCCGGTGTTCGTCAACTTCCTCCTCGCCGACGAGATCAACCGCGCGCCCGCCAAGGTGCAGTCGGCGCTGCTGGAGGTCATGGCCGAGCGCCAGGTGTCCCTGGCCGGCCAGACCCATCCGCTGCCCAGGCCGTTCATCGTGCTGGCCACGCAGAACCCGATCGAGTCCGAGGGCGTCTACCCGCTGCCCGAGGTCCAGCGCGACCGCTTCCTGTTCCGGGTCCGCGTGACCCACCCCAGCGCCCACGAGGAGCTGGAGATCCTGCACCGGATGAGCGTGGCGCCGCCCGCCCCGCGGCCGGTGCTCGACCCGCAGCGGCTGGCCGCCCTGCAGGACCTCGCCGACCAGGTCTCGGTGCACCAGCTCGTCGCCGACTACGTCGTCCGCCTGGTGATGGCCACCCGCTCCCCCGTCGAGTACGGCCTGTCCGACATGGACGAGATCATCGAGATCGGGGTCAGCCCCCGCGCCACGCTCGGCCTGGTGGCCGCCGGGCGCGGCCTGGCCCTGCTGCGGGGCCGCGACTACCTGCTCCCCGACGACATCCGCGACGTGGCCGTGGACGTGATGTCCCACCGGCTGATGCTCACCTTCGACGCCATCGCCGACGGGCTGGACCCCGACGAGGTGGTCCGCCGGATCCTCGCCGCCGTGCCGCCGCCCCTGGTGGTCTGGAACCAGGGTGTCCGGTGACCCCCGGTCCCCGCAACGACGGCGGGCGCGCGCGTGCCCCCGGGGCCGCGGCGCGCGGCGGCGCCCTGGGCACCGCCGAGCAGGCGCTCCGGCGCCTGGAGCTGACCGTCGTGCGGCGGCTGGACGGGCTGCTGCAGGGCTCCTACCAGGGCCTGCTGCCCGGGCCCGGCAGCGAGTTCGGCGACAGCCGGGTCTACGTCCCCGGCGAGGACGACATCCGCAGGATGGACTGGTCGGTGACCGCCCGCACGACCGTGCCCCACGTCAGGGACCTGATCGCCGACCGGGAGCTGGAGACCTGGGCGCTGGCCGACCTGTCGCCGAGCATGGACTTCGGCACCGCCGGCATGGAGAAGCGGGAGCTGGTGGTGGCCGCCATCGCCGCGATCGGGTTCCTGACCGGCCGGGCCGGCAACCGGTTCGGCGCCTACGTCCTGCACGACGAGTACATCCACCGGATGCCTGCCAGGGGCGGCCGCCCCGCCCTGTACGGCCTGCTCAACTCGCTGATGGCCGCGCCCCGCGGCCGTGCGGTGGCCGACGCCCCCGACCTCGCGGAGGGGATCGAGGTGCTGGCCTCGGCCCGGCGGCGGCGCGGCCTGCGGGTGATCGTCTCCGACTTCCTGGACGCCGAGCCCAACCTCGACCCCGGCCTGGAGCTGCCGTGGGAGCGGCCGATCCGCCGCCTGGCGGCCCGTCACCAGGTGCTGGCCGTCGAGGTGATCGACCCGCGTGAGCTGGAGCTGCCGGCCGTGGGCATGGTCGACCTGACCGATCCGGAGTCGGGCCGGGCCCGCCGGGTCCGTCTGACCCCCAAGGTCCGCGCGGCCTACGCCGAGGCGGCGGCCGCGCAACGGGAGATCACCCGGATGGCGCTGCGGCGCTGCGGCGTGGCGCACCTGGTGCTGCGCACCGACCGCGACTGGGTGTTCGACATCGCGCAGTTCGTGCTCAGGCAGCGTCACACGGCCCACATGGCGCACCGGCACCCGACGGCAGGAGCGAACAGGTGACCTTCCTCTCCCCGGCCTGGCTGTGGCTGTTCGCGCTGCTCGTGCTGCTCGTGGCCGGTTACGTGGCCGCCCAGTTCGCCCGGCGGCGCTACGCGGTGCGCTTCACCAACCTCCCGCTGCTGGACCTGGTGACCCCCTCGGGTCCCGGCTGGCGCCGGCACGTCACCCCGATCCTGTTCCTGCTGATGATGAGCCTGCTGGTCCTGGGCGCCGCCCGCCCGGCCGACTCGGTGCGGGTCCCCCGCGACCGGGCCACGATCATCGTCGCGCTGGACGTCTCGCTGTCGATGGAGGCCGCCGACGTCCCGCCCAACCGGCTCGCCGCGGCCAAGGACGCCGCCCAGAAGTTCGTCGCCGACCTGCCCGAGCGCTTCAACGTCGGCCTGGTGGCCTTCGCGCGCTCGGCCGGCGTCGTGGTCTCCCCGACCACCGACCACCAGGCCGTGATCACCTCGCTGCGCAACCTCAGCACCCGGGCCGGCACGGCCATCGGCGAGGCGGTGTTCAGCTCCATCGACTCGATCCGCTCCTTCGACCAGCAGGCCGTCACCGACCCGCCGCCCGCGGCGATCGTCCTGCTGTCCGACGGGGACAACACCTCGGGCCGCTCAGTGGCCGAGGCGGTCGAGTCGGCGGTGAGCGCCCGGGTCCCGGTCTCCACGATCGCCTACGGCACCCAGGAGGGCACCGTCTCCATCGACGGTCGCGACGTGAACGTCCCGGTGAACAAGGCCACCCTGCAGACCCTCTCGCAGGGCACCGGGGGCCGGGCCTACGAGGCCGAGTCGGGGACCGAGCTGCGCGCGGTCTACGAGCAGATCGGCACCTCGCTGGGCTACCGGACGGTCAACCAGGAGATCAGCCAGTGGTTCGTCCTGGCGGCGCTGCTGACCGGGCTGCTGGTCGCCGTCTCGGCGGGCCTGCTGGGCACCCGGCTTCCCTGAGCCCCGCCGGGGAGGCGACCGTCCCGGGCGGGGGACGACGGACGGGGCGTCCGGAGCGCGGCGCGGCAGGCGGGACAATGGGCACGTGGCACATTACTTCGAGGAGCGCCCCGAGACCGCCAGCCGTCCCGGCGCGGTCACGCTGGTCCTCCCCGACCTGCATCTGAAGCTGGAGACCGACAGCGGGGTGTTCTCCCCCGAGCGGGTCGACCAGGGCACGCGGATCCTGCTGGAGAGCGTCCCCCCTCCCCCGGCCGGGGGCGACCTGCTCGACCTGGGCTGCGGCTACGGGCCGATCGCGCTGACCATGGCCGCCAGGGCCCCGCAGGCGACGGTGTGGGCGGTCGACGTCAACCGGCGTTCGGTGGAGCTGTGCGCGAGGAATGCCCGGAGCGCCGGCCTTGACAAAGTAAGGTCAGTGCACGTCGACGAGGTCCCGCCCGACGTCAGGTTCCGGGCCATCTGGTCCAACCCCGCCATCCGCATCGGCAAGGCGGCCATGCACGACATGCTCACCCGCTGGCTGTCCCGGCTCACCCCGGACGGCGTCGCCCACCTGGTGGTCCAGAAGCACCTGGGGTCGGACTCCCTGCAGCGCTGGCTGAACGACCGGGGCTGGCCGACGACCCGCGCGGCCTCCCGCTCGTCCTACCGGATCCTGCAGGTGCGGGCGCGGGAGGCGGGCGAGGGGAGCCCGCAGGAGACCACGGGGAAGACGACGTGACGGGCGTCAGAACGGGCGCGGCGGGTGCCGCCGTACGGCGAGGCGATCGACGAGAGACGGGGAAGAAGCAGCGATGACCACCAACCCGCGCAGGCAGCTGCGGCCGACCGACGTCAAGCGGCTCAACCGCACCTGGCGCAGGAGCACCGAGGGCCGGCTGGCGCTGATCGTCGAGTCGGTCACCGGGCCGTTCAACATCGGCTCCATCTTCCGTACGGCCGCTGCCTTCGGGGTGGAGCGCGTCCGGCTGGCCGGCAACGCCACTCCCCCGACCAACCCCAAGGCCCAGAAGACCGCCCTGGGCACCGACCGGCTGGTCTCCTGGGAGGAACCGGTCCCGGTGGTGGAGGCCGTCCGGGCCTCCAGGGCCGAGGGGTTCCGGGTGGTGGCGGTGGAGCTGACCGGCGACGCCGTACCCCTGCACGCGGCCGACCTGACCGGTGACGTGTGCCTGGTGGTGGGCAGCGAGGACCACGGCTGCTCCCCGGCGCTGCTGGAGGCCGCCGACGCCGTCTGCTACATCCCCCAGGTCGGCCGGGTCGGGTCCTTCAACGTCGCGGTGGCCGCCGCCATCGCCGTGGCCGAGGTCCGCCGCCAGGAGTGGGCGGGCCTGGAGCCGGTCCACGCCCTGGACGGGGAGTGACCCCGCCCGCGGGACGGACCGGCCGGCCTCGCCGGGGCCGCGGCCCCGGCGGGCGAGGCCTCAGTCGCGGACGCGGGAGGAGCCGCCGCGGAAGAGCTTGGCCGCGAACATGACGACCACGGCCACCAGGCCGATGATCAGGGCCCACTTGAGCAGGCCGAACAGGAAGCCCAGCACCGAGCCGAGCAGCATGAAGGCGACTATCACGGCCGCCACGATCAGCAGAATTCGTCCCATGCCTCCACGGTAGGCGCCCGCGCGGCCGGGTGGCAGGGCGGCGGGCCGAAGTCAGGGACAAGCCAGGGTCGCCTCAGGGTCCACGCCCCGGCCTGAGGTGTCCGGGACGACCCGCGGCCCGGGATGGGACACGCCCGGGACGGGTCGTCCGCGGGCCGTTCACCCGGTCCTGCCCGCGAAGGTGATCGTGGCCGTGCCCGCCAGCCGGATCGACATGCCCGGCTGCAGAGTGAGGCCGGTGCCCGGCGGCAGGTTCACGAAGTCGGCGTTCTCGTCGAAGCGCACCGCGGTCCCGGTCTCGGAGTCGAGATCCTCGGCCACGACCCGCCACTCCTCGGGATACACGACCAGGTGCCGGGGGTCGGCGCCGGCGACCGGCACCGGCACGAACACGGGCAGTCGCTCCTCCCCCTCCTCCTGCGGCATCGGCTCCGTCTCGCCGGGATCGCCGCCGAAGACGTAGCCCCTGTCCAGCGGGAACCGCCGGCCGTCGTCGAGGACCAGCTCGCCCAGGCTGGGCCGTGACCGGGAGAAGTGGGTCAGGCTCCTGCCGAGGGGCGCGCCGCACACCATGCAGCCCGGCCGGCTCCCGTCGGTGAAGTGCCCGTTCTCACAGTGGACCCCGAACACCAGGGAGGCCGTCGGCCAGGACCCGTACCCGGGAGCGGATACGGGCTCCGGCGGAGGCGGGGATGGGGGCGGGGGTGGAGGCGGTGACGCGGTGCCGTATCCCGGAGGCGGGGCCGCCGGCCCGTGGCGGCCGGTCGTCCGGATCGGTCCCGTGACGGCCGGGTCGTCCGGTCCCGGCGCACGCGGCTCCCATGGGGACGGCTCCGGCGCACGCGGCTCCGGCGGGGACGGCTCCGGCGGCGCGGGAGGAGGCGGCAGCCGCGCGAGGTCCGCCAGCTCCACCGCCAGGTCGTACGGCGTCGCGTACCGCTCGGCGGGATCGAGCCGGGTGGCCTTGCGGATCACGGGCAGCAGCTCGGGCGGCACGCCGTCGAAGTCGAGCCGGTTGGTCGTGATCCGGGCGAACACCGTCTCCACCGAGTCGGCGCCGGCGGGCGGGCGCCCGGTGCAGGCGAAGGCCAGCACCAGGCCGAGGGCGTAGATGTCGGACCGGATGTCCTGGGTCCCCCCGGAGATCGCCTCCGGCGGCATGTACGCGGGGGTGCCGATGGGCATCTCGGTGATCAGGGTGGACTCGCTCTCCTGGTGGTGCTTGGCGATCCCGAAGTCGATGACGACCGGACCCCTGTCCGGGTTGACGATGATGTTGGAGGGCTTCAGGTCGAGGCGGTACAGTCCCCGCCCGAACATGTACTGGAGGATGTTCGCCAGCCGGAGCCCGAGGCCGGCCGCCCGTTCGGCGGGCATCGGCCCCTCGGTCTCGACGTGCTTTTGCAGGGTCGGCCCCTCGACCAGTTCCATCACCAGCGCGAAGCCGATCGCGGGGTCGTGCTGGAAGACGTCGAGGGTCCGGACGACACCGTCGTGGTCGAGCCGCCGCGACACCTCGACCTCCCGGCCGAAGCGCCACTCGGAGTCCGGGTCCAGCTTGTTGAGGACCTTCACCGCGACGTGCTCGCCGCGGCTGCGGTCCCACGCCCGGTACACCGTGCTCATCCCGCCGCGGCCGATCACCTGCACCAGGTCGTACCGGTCGCCGATCACCTTGATCACGCCCTCGGCCGAGGCGGGCTCGGCCGCCGCCCCCGCGGCCGTGGCCGTGGCCGGCACCAGCAGTTTGACCTCCAGGTTCGCCCGTTCCGTCTCGCTGTGCAGAGCCAGGCCGAGCAGGTCCTGCCGCATCTCGTCGGTGAGCGCGTAACTGGTCGGCTCGGTCGCCGGGTCCCGGCCGAGCATGGTGACCTCCGCCCCTGACTGCCGTACCACCCTGATGACCTCCTCCTCGGCCAGGTGCCCGAGCAGCCGGTCCAGCTCGGCGTGCGAGACGCCCAGCATGCGGTCGAACTGCCCGGCCCCGGCGGCCTGCAGGATGTCCTGGCCGGTGAACGCCTCGCCGTCGCTGCGCAGGATCCAGTCCACGATGTAGTAGGCCGACATGCGCCAGCGGTCCCTGTCGATCGGCACGGCCAGCAGCCGCTCCTTGCCGCTGGTCCGGTGGTACGCCTCGAGCACCGCCTCCATCCGCGCGTAGAAGTCCACCCGCTCCGCCTCGACGCCCTCCACGCGCAGGTACGGCTGCTCGTCCTCCCAGGCGACCAGCTCGCCGAACTCCTGCAGCAGCCGCCTGGGCACGCCTCTGGCCTTGAATCGCAGGTAGGCGCCGAGCCGCTCGAGCTCCCCGTCCTCGGGCGGCTCCTCCAGCAGGGCGGTGAGCAGCCGTTCCGGCGCGTCCCAGATGCACGGCACGTACATCCGCCAGGCGAAGACGCTCTCGTAGACGCTGTTGCCCCTGCTGATGTCCAGCACGGCGCGGTCGTGCAGGTCGGCTCCGGCCACGATGAGGAAGTGCACGCCGCGCATGGTCAGCACGTTCTTCAGCGTGCTGACCATCACCTCGAAGGCGGCCAGCCCTTCGGCGTCGCCGGTGAGCTTGTCCGCCTCGTCCAGCACGATCACCAGGTGGACCCGGCTGGCCGCGCGGCGCCGCCACCAGCCGCGGGTCGCGGGGATCTCGACGAGCGACACGATCCGGTCCAGGTCGTGCTCGACGTCGGTGTCGGCGTAGGTCAGGAACGAGGCCTCGGTCGCCAGCGACCGCGTGCGCCTGCGGGTGAGGTTCAGGCTGGGCGCGATGTAGCCGAGGGGACCGGCCAGCTTCCTGGCCGCCTCCCCCATGCCCAGGCCCAGGGCCGCGTTGACCTCGCTGGCGTCGGACTGGGTCTGCTTGAGCCCGTACGACGTGCGGATGTGGGCCAGCATGAGGGCGCGCTGCGCGGCCGGGGGGAGCTGCTCCAGGATGCCGCGGTCGTTCAGGGCCTCGTAGGTCCTGCGCACCACGGCGAACAGCAGGCGTTCCGGGGTGGTCGGCCGGGCCACGCTCAGCACGATGGGGACGGTGACCTCGCCCGGTTCGGCCCCGATCTCGGCGAGGGCGCGGCTGACGACCGTGCTCTTGCCGACGCCGCGGAACCCGGTGATCAGGAAGGTTCCGCCGCGGGACTTGCGCAGGCGCTGCTTGAGCTCGGCCACGAAGGTCTCGTTGCCGAGCATGGGGACGCCGCCCTCGTCCATGTGCAGCGGTTCGTGGATGTAGCGGAACGTTCTGCACAGACGCACATCACAGGCTTACCACCGGCGGAGGGAGCTGTCCCGCTCATCCGGCGATCCCGGATCCGGGCCGGGTACGGCACCGCCGCGGAGTTCGCCGGTGTCCGGGCCGGGTACGGCGCCGCGGCCCGTCTGCCGCAGGGCGCGGGCCACGGCCAGCGCGCCCGCCGCCCCCAGCACGACCGCCGCCGCGGCCGGGATCGCGGCGCCGGCCGCGCCGGTGAGCGCCGCGACGAGCAGGCACACCGCGGCCGAGGCCGCGCTCACCGTCCCGGTCCTGGCCAGCCAGGCGGCCAGGACAGGCGCCGGGATGCGGGCCGCGACCGGGATCTGGGCCGCGATGGCGGCCGCGCCGTGGTGCAGGTACAGCAGCAGGCCGATGACCAGACCCGCGGCCGGGGACGGGGCGTAGCCGTACACGACGGTGGTCACCAGCCAGGCCGCCACCGTGACGATCTGCGCCGGCAGCACCCATCCGCCCTCCGGCTCGGCCGCGGTCAGCAGTGCCAGCAGCCCCGCGAACAGCGGCATCACCAGCCCGGCGCGGTAGTCCGGCGGCATGGCGACCAGCGGGGCGGCCGTCCCCGTGACCCACACCAGCGCCCGCCAGGCCAGCGAGTGCACCATGAAGGTCATCGCCGCCCCCGCCTGCGCGCTCTCACGGGCCGGGCGTCTCACCGGATCACCGCCGTGACCCGGGCGGCCTCGCGCAGGACCGCGTCCAGGCTCCCCGAGCCGCGCCAGGCCTCCACGGGCACGCCGGCCTCGCGCAGGCGCCCGACGGTGTTGTCGCGCTCCAGGCGCCACAGGCGCTCGGCGAGCTCCGACCACTCGCCGCCGGAGCGCGGCGGCAGGCCCGGCGGCAGGGTGTCGACCGCCACCAGCGGGCGCCGTGCCCGGGCCAGCACGGCCAGGGCGGTGGCGCTGCGCGGGTCCAGCAGCGGGGTGAGCATGACGACCAGGGTGCTGGAGGAGAGCGTGCCCGCGGCCAGGATCCGGTCGCCGAGGAACTCGTGACCGCCGGGCATCGGCCGGGTCTCCGCCAGCCACGACAGCTGGAGCAGGTGGTGACGGCGCCCGGTGCCGGGCGGCAGCCGCCGCAGCCGGGGCCCGAACTCCACCAGGGACACCCGGTCGCCCTGGTGGGTGTAGTGCCCGGCGATCGAGGCGGCGGCCCGGACCGTGACGTCCAGCACGCTGGGACCGCCGCCGCCGTCGCCGCCCGCGTCGCGCAGCACGTCGAGGAGGATCACGATCTCGGCGTCGCGGTCGGGCTGGGTGGCGTTCACGTACGGCTCGCGGGCCCGCAGGGTGGTGCGCCAGTCGATGCGGCGCAACCGGTCGCCCGGCCGGTAGGGCCGCACCCCGGCCAGCTCTCCCCCGTCGCCGGGCCTGCGCGCGCGGTGGATCCCGGACATGCCGCCGGGGCGGGGCACCGGGGTCCTCGAGGAGTACGGCTCGGCGGCGGGCAGGACGCGCACGTTCCTCGGCGGCAGGACCCGCTCGGCCGCCTCCAGCAGCCCGTCGCACGCGAAGGCCCTGACGCGGACCGGCCCGAAGGCGTGCACGCCCCAGCGCGCCGCCATACCGGTCAACGGGACGGCGGCCGGCGGGCGCACCACCCTGGGGCGGGCGTCGTGGCCCAGCGAGGGGGCGGCCGTCAGGACGACGCAGACCGTGTCCGGGTCGCCGT
This sequence comes from Paraplanobispora siamensis, assembly GCF_016863175.1. Taxonomy (GTDB): domain Bacteria; phylum Actinomycetota; class Actinomycetes; order Streptosporangiales; family Streptosporangiaceae; genus Planobispora; species Planobispora siamensis. The sequence goes on along the minus strand of NZ_BOOJ01000057.1, from coordinate 115,413 downwards.
CCAGCGTCACCGACGCGGTGACCGGGTCGGTCTCGGTGACGGTGTCCTCCTCCAGCCGCAGCCCGGCCCGCGGGACCCGCCGGGGGCGCGAGCGCAACGACAGCACCGTGCCCAGCGCGAAGGGGACCGCGACGACCACCAGGTCCACCCGCCCCAGGGCCACCGCCAGCAGGCACAGCCCCACCGCCAGGACGACGGCACGCCGGAACGCCGGGGTCGTCGTCCAGGTCCCGGCGGGGGCGGTCACGAGGGGGTCCCGGCGCGGGCGGGCGGGCGGTCACGGGCGGGGGCGGTCACGAGGGAATCCCGGTGCGGACAGCCGGGGACGGAGGCGGTCACGAGGGGGTCCCGGTGTAGGTGGGCAGGCGGCCGGAGTCGGGGACGGGGACGCGGGCGCAGATCTCCTCGACGATCGCGGCGGGGTCGACGCGGCGCAGCCACACCTCGGGGCGCAGGCTCAGGCGGTGCGAGAGCGCGGCCGGGGCGGCCTGCTTGACGTCCTCGGGGACGACGTAGTCGCGGCCGGCGAGGGCCGCGCGGGCGCGGGCGGTCAGCAGCAGGGCGAGCGAGCCGCGCGGGGAGGCGCCGACCTGGACCTGCGGGTGCTCGCGGGTGGCGGCGACGAGCTCGACGATGTAGCGGCCCACCGAGTCCTCCACCGCCACGTCCTCCAGCGCGCGCTGCATCTCCGTCAGCGTGGCGGCGTCGACCACGGGCTCCAGTACGGCCTCCTCGGTCCGGCGTGCCATACGCCTGCGCAGCATCGTCTGCTCCTCCTCCGCCGACGGGTAACCGAAGGAGACCCGCAGCAGGAACCGGTCGAGCTGGGCCTCGGGCAGCGGGTAGGTGCCCTCGTACTCGATGGGGTTGGCGGTGGCCAGCACGTGGAAGGGGGCCCGCAGCTCGTGGGTGACGCCCTCGACGCTGACCTGGCGTTCCTGCATGGCCTCCAGCAACGCCGCCTGGGTCTTGGGCGGGGTGCGGTTGATCTCGTCGGCGAGCAGCAGGTCGGTGAAGACGGGGCCGGGGCGGAAGACGAAGTCGCCGTCGCGCTGGTTGTACAGGTAGGACCCGGTGACGTCGGCCGGCAGCAGGTCGGGGGTGAACTGCAGCCGGGTGAAGTCCAGGCCCAGGGTCTGGGCGAAGCAGCGGGCGGTGAGGGTCTTGGCCAGTCCGGGGAAGTCCTCCAGCAGGACGTGGCCGCCCGCCAGGATCCCGGCCAGCACCAGCTCCAGCGCCTCGCGCTTGCCGACCACGACCGTGTTGACGCGGTCGAGCACCTCCCCGGCGCGCCTGCCGACCTCGGCCGGATCCATCCGTCACATCTCCTCAATACGCGCGACCAGGCGGGTCAGCTCGGTGCGGGTCGGGACCGTCCGCCACGGGACGGTGAGCAGGTCGTGCAGGTCGGGGCCGAGGATCTCCCTCGCGCGGGCCGGGTCGTGCGCGCCGTACCGCAGACGCAGGCGCTCGGCGGCCAGGTCGGCCAGCCGGGAGCGCACGAGCGCGTGATAGCGCTCGGGGTCGTCCCGGGCGGCGGCCAGACGCCGTTCCCACCAGCGGACCTCGATGAACGCGTGGTCGGCGGGCCAGGGCGTCTCCATCTCGGGCACCGTCGGCCGGGGCGCGCCGGAGGGGATCCGGCGCAGCAGGACGAAGGCCGTGATCCCGGCGGCCACCAGCACGGCGACGTGCCACAACAGGCCGCTCACGCATCCTCCTGCGTCGGCCGCGTTCGCCGCGCTGCCGTGTCCGGGGCTCGCCCGCTCACTGCCGCCAGCTCCGCGTCCACCCGGGTCAGCGCCCGCCTGGCCTGCTCCCGCAGGGAGTCGTCCACCTCGTGCGGGCTGTAGCGGGCGCGGCGGTAGGCCTGGGCCAGGCGGTCCAGCGCCCCCTGCCCCACCCGGTGCGCGGCCAGCAGCCGGGCGACCAGGTCGGCGGGGGTGTCGGCGGCGGTGCGCGGGGTGCCGGCCGCGGCGGCCGCGCGCTCCAGCCGGAGCCAGCAGGCGATCACGGCCCGGCGCGGGTCATCGTCGGTGTCGAGGCCGGCCAGCCCGGCGTGCAGCGCCCGGCGCACCTCCCGCCGGGTCTCCTGCGGCGGGGCCGCCTCCGCGGGTTCCTCCGGCTCGGGTTCCGGTCCGGGGTCCGGCGGCGCGGCGGGGCGCCCACGACCGGCGGCCCCGGCCCGCAGGACCAGTTTGATCATCATGACGACCATCGGCGCGGCGAGCAGGGCCGCGATCACGACCACGGTCCAGAAGGAGAACTCCCCCAGCGCCTCGACGCGGGTGAGGGACTCGCCCCTCTCCCGGGCGCCGGCGGGGAGCGGATCGGCGGGCCCGAGGTCCAGGCCGAGATCGAACCCTCCCGGCCCGAACCCCTCACCGCGGCCGATAGAGGCCGCGGCGAGGGCGGCCGCGAGCAGCCCGGCGACGGCGAGCGCGGGTGGCGCCCACCCGCGCCGTCGTTGTGTCACCGTGCCCTCCGAGCGGCGCATGTCGCGGTCACTACACCAGCGTGCCCGGCACGCCGTCAAGCCCGCTCAGCCGAGGGCCGGACGGCCGCCGACCAGCGGCAGGACCACCGAGCTGTCGCCGGGCTCGACCGAGACGTCCGTCCCGGCGGGCAGGCGCAGGGTGAAGTCGCGGTCGGTGGACAGCAGCACGACGCCGATGCGGTGACCGGCCTTGACGACGTAGTCACTGGGCTGCAGGTCGAAGTCGAAGTCGTAGAACCGTCCCTCGCGCAGCAGCTCGGTGCGGGCCGCCGAGTGCCGGTTGCGCACGTCCAGCCACCCCCGAGTGATGATCTTGAAGGAGGCGGTCCGCGTGACGTGCTCGGCCAGCCGGGCACAGCCGGTGTCGCCCGGGACGCCCTGGCCGTAGCAGACCGGTTCGGTACCGTAGACGACCTGGCCGTAGGCGCGGGCGTCGGTCCCGTAGTCGACCAGCAGCGCCGTCAGGTACGGCGAGCGGCCGTTCTCGAAGGCCGCCCTGACCGAGACCTCCGGGGTGCCGGACAGGCGGACGTCCCTGGCCAGCGGGGCCGACAGGTAGGCCAGCCGGTTGGGATCGGTGGCCGTGACGTTCTCGGCGAGCTGCTCGGCGGTGCGCGCGCTCTGGTCGACGAACGACTCCACCGCGCGGCCGCGGCCGCGCTCGAGGCCCAGCGTGCCGTTCTGGCCGCCGGAGCCGGCGCTCATGCGCAGGCGGACGTCGCGGGTGCCGGGCAGCGGCCAGGTGGCGTGCTGGGCCCACTGGCCGGGGCCGTACTCCACGTCGGCCTGCGGCTCGTCCAGGATGCCGTTGCGCAGGCCGTACAGGTGGTAGTCGAACCAGCGGTGCAGCTGGCGCAGCCACTCGGCGTTGCGCTGGGCGAAGTTGAACGGGTTGAAGTGGGCGCCCTGGTGCAGCCAGATCTTGCGGGCCACGCCCCGCTCGCCCAGCGCGTTCCACCACTGGGCGGCCTGCTTGGTCTTGACGTTCCAGTCGTTGAGGCCGTGCACCAGGAACACCCCGGCCCGGACCTTGCGCGCGTCGGGCAGGTAGTTTCGCTCGTGCCAGAAACGGGAGTAGTCACCGGTGACGCGGTCCTGGTCGCGCTCGATGGCGTCCATCAGGGCGCCGCAGACCTCCTGGCCGTTCTCCCTGGTCAGGACGTAGCGGGCGAGCACGTCGGCGTCCTCTCCCTGGAACCCGCCGGGGGCCAGGACGCCGCCGTTGGCACGGTAGTAGTCGTACCAGGAGGAGATGGCCGCGATCGGCACGATCGCCTTCAGGCCCTTGACCCCGGTCGCGGCCACGGCGTTGGGCAGGGTGCCGTTGTAGGAGACGCCGATCATGCCGACGTTCCCGGTGGACCAGTCGGCCCTGATCTCGTTGCCGGCCGCGTCGAAGCCCTTCGCGCGGCCGTTGAGCCAGTCGATGGCGGCCTTGGGCCCGGCGGTCTCGTTGGGCAGGCCGGTGGTCGGGCAGCCGGTGGCGCGGCCCGAGCCGATGTTCTCCACCAGCGCGATGGCGTAGCCGCGCGGCACGAAGTAGTTGTCGTAGTACCCCCGGAAGGGCGGGGCGATCGCGCGGGCGGCCGACGGGTCCCCGTCCCGGCCGAACATGTCCTGCTGCAGGTCCCTGAACTTGTTGCGGCGGTACTCCATGCCCGCGGGGTCGGAGCCGTCGAGGTCGACGACGTGGTTGTCCACGTCGTTGCCGCCCGCGTAGTAGGGGCTGGCCTCCATGATGACCGGGACCTTCAGTCCGGAGGCGGTCTCCTTGGGCCGCATGATGTCGACGGCGACCCGGTCGGGACGGCCGTCGGCGTCGCTGTCGACCCCGGCCACCTCGACGAAGACGGTCTCGGTCAGGGCGTCGGCCCGGGAGTAGACCGGCTGGGTCTCCTGGTCCCGGATCGGCTCGGGTGCCTGCGCGGGTGGCGCGGGCGTGGGAGAGGCGGCGGCGGTGGCCGCCGGGAACGCGCCGGTGGGCACGGCGACCGCCAGCGCGAGGAGGACGGTCTTCCATCTGTTCATCGAGGGGTGCTCCGGAAGGTCGATGGAAAAATCTGACACCTGCGGTCAATGTCCTTCCGTCAGATCTTCTCCCGCAAGATCCAAGATGTAACGAATTGACGGTTCACCCGGCGTGCCGCGAACGATCCGCGGGGCGGCCGGAGATGACCCACGGGCGCGGAAAACCCGTACCGGTCGTGACCGCCGTGCTGGCAGGGTGAACGGGTGGAAAGGAACGACGGGCACGAGGAGACGCGCTTCGTCCCCGACCGGCTGATCCTGTCGGTGGTGGTCGGCTCGCGCGCCTACGGGCTGCAGACCGCGGACTCCGACGTCGACCGGCGCGGGGTCTTCGCCGCGCCGACCCCGATGTTCTGGCGGCTGACCAAGCCGCCGACCCATGTCGAGGGGCCGCTCCCCGAGCAGTTCTCCTGGGAGGTCGAGCGTTTCTGCGCGCTGGCGCTGGAGGCCAACCCGACGGTCCTGGAGTGCCTGTGGTCGCCGATCGCCGAGCACCTCACCCCGCAGGGCGAGGACCTCGTGGCGATCCGGCGGGCCTTCCTGTCCCGGCGCGCCCAGCAGACCTTCACCGGCTACGCCGAGTCCCAGTTCCGCCGCCTGGATCCCGAGCGGCCCAGGTGGAAGCAGGCCATGCACATGATCAGGCTTCTGATCAGCGGGCTGCACCTGGCCCGCGAGGGCGAGCCTCTGGTGCGGATGGACGAGCACCGCGACCGGCTGCTGGCCGTACGGCGGGGCGAGGTGCCCTGGGGGGAGGTGACCCGCTGGCAGGCGGAGCTGACCGAGGCCGTACGGGGCGTCGGCGAGACGGGCGCCCTGCCCGCCGCCCCCGACCGGCGGACCGTCGACGACTATCTGACCGGTGTGCGCAAAGCCTTCCTGTGACGCGATCGTCCCCGGCGAGCACGCGAAGGCCGGCCGGCGACGGGCTTGCCCCTGATCCTCGCCGAGAGCCCGCTGCCCGTGCCGCAGCCCGGGGACACGCTGTTCGGCCCGGTCGTCGGCGAGGTCGTCACGGCGCCGGAGGGCTCACTTCAGCTTGAACTTCTGGCTGGCCAGGCCGTTGAGGACCTGCGACTCCAGGAGGGTGCCGCTGAGCGGGGAGCCGTTCCTGATGCCCACACAGGCCGGTCTTGGCGTTGACGAGCTGCGGGACGGCACCGCCGGGAGCGAAGCGCGGCTCCCACTTCTGGGTCTGCAGGCTGACGTCCGGCTCCTGGGTCACCCTGATGCCGGCGGCTCCCGGCGACGGCGGGAGGCCGGATGAGGGCCATGCGCAGTCCGGCGGCCTGCGAGACGTGCTACTGAGGTGGCGCCGCCCTTCCGCACAGAAAGACACATATACGCGCAATCAGCCGAACTACCGAAAATTGAGAATTAAAGGGAATCGTCAAGGCCCGGTAGGTCCGCAACAGCTTGATCGGTTATCGGCGGCGCTCCGGTAGGGTTCTGGTCCCGTGTGCCGGTCGGTGCCCGTGCTGCAGGGGATTCCGGCGGGGTGCCGTGTGACCGGACCGTGCGACCGATACGGAGGATGACGTGTCCCTGCTCGTGTACGCCGACCGGGCTCCGAGCACCACACGGCAGCCGCGGTGGTCACGGATGTGGAACCACGCGATCACGGTGGCGGCGGCGGGCGTGACGGCCTACGCCGGGTGGCAGAACCGCTGGATCAGCGACGACGGCCTGATCGCGGTGCGCACGGTCCAGCAGCTGCTGGAGGGCAACGGGCCGGTCTTCAACATCGGCGAGCGGGTCGAGGCCAACACCAGTACGGCGTGGACCTATCTGGTCGCGCTGGTCTCCTGGGTGAGCCGGGGGGACGTGGCCTTCGTCTCGGTGCTGCTCGGCCTGGCGTGCACGGCCGGCGCGGTGGCGTTCGCCGTGGCCGGCACCGCGCTCCTGCGCGGCGGCTCGCGGCCGCTGCTGCCGGCCGGGGTGCTGGTCCTGCTCGCGCTGCCGCCGTTCTGGGACTTCGCGACCTCCGGCCTGGAGACTGGACTGGTCTTCCTGTGGACGGGTGCGTCCTGGTGGCTGCTGGTCCGGGCGGCCGCGGGCGGCCCGACGCTGCCCCTGGTGGTCGTCCTGGGCCTGGCACCTCTGGTCCGGCCGGAGCTGGCCCTGGTCTATCCGGTCTTCTTCGGCGCGCTGCTCGTCCTGCGGTGGCCGGGACGGCTGGCCGCCGCCCGCTGGTTCGCGGTCTCCCTCGCGCTGCCGGTCGCCTACCAGATCTTCCGGATGGGCTACTACGGGCTCCTGGTGCCCAACACCGCCCTGGCCAAGGAGGCCGGCGAGAGCCGGTGGGCGCGCGGCCTGCTGTACGCCGGGGACACCGTCTGGACCTACCAGCTCGTCGGCCCCCTGCTGGCGGTCATCCCGCTGTCGCTGTGGGCCTGCCGCACGCGCCGCGACCTCGTCGTGTCGGCGGCCCCGATCCTGGCCGGGATCCTGATGCTGCTGTACGTCCTGCGGGTCGGCGGCGACTTCATGCACGGCCGGATGATGCTGCCGGTCCTGCTGCTCCTGCTGCTGCCCGCCATGGTCCTGCCGTTGCACCTGGTCACCGCGCTCGCCTGCGCGACCGTGGCGCTGTGGGCCGTGCCCTGCGCCATAGCGCTGCGCGTGCCGTACGAGCAGGCCGTCGGGCCGGACGGGATCTCCGACGAGCGCGGCTTCTACGTGCACCGGACCCAGGACCCGCATCCGGTCACCGCCGAGCCCTACGTCCGCGCCGCCGCGGATCCGCTGCGGACGGGAGGCGCCACCGGCCTGCACGTGCCGGGCGCGCCACCGGTGCCGCTGCGCGCCGACCGGCCCGCGCGCCTGGCGGTCGCGGGCGACGTCCTGGGCACGCTGGGCGCGTCCTTCCCGCTGGACGTCCTCGTCATCGACCGGCTCGGCCTGGCCAACCCCCTCGGCAGCCACATGGCGCCGGCGTGCGGACGCCGGGTCGGGCACGAGAAACCGCTGCCCGACGAGTACGTCTTCGCCGACCACATGGACCCGGGAACGCCGCTGACGGACGAGCGGCTCCGGACCGAGGTGGGCCGGATCAGGGACCAGCTAGCCACCGCCCCCTTCCAGGACCTGCTCCAGGCCGCCAGGGCTCCGATGACCCCCGGCCGGTTCTGGGACAACCTGGTCGGCTCCCCCGCACGCACGGCCCTGCGCTTCCCCACCGCCAACGCCCCCTGCCCGTCATGACCCCGTACCCCGGACCGCCCGGCCGTACGGCGTGAGGAGGACCTCCCCGTGACCGCGACCCTTCCGGACTGGCTGTCCGGGATCCCCGCCGAGCAGCCGCACGCCCTGGCCTTCGCCACGGTCAGCGGAGCCCATTTATATGGTTTTCCCTCGCAGGACTCCGACGTGGACCTGCGCGGCGTGCACATGCTGCCGCTGGAGGAGATCGTCGGGCTGCGCACCGGGCAGGAGACCGTCACCCGCTCGTGGGTCCGCCACGGTGTCGAGGTGGACCTGGTCACCCACGACCTGGCCAAGTTCTGCCGCATGCTGCTGCGGCGCAACGGCTACGTCCTGGAGCAGCTGCTGTCCCCGCTGGTGGTGGCCACCTCGCCGGTCCACGAGGAGCTCGTCGCCGCCGCCCCGGGCTGCCTCACCCGCAACCACGCCCACCACTACCAGGGCTTCGCCCGGACCCAGTGGCGCCTGTTCGAGCGCTCGGGCGAGCTCAAGCCGCTGCTGTACACCTTCCGGGTGCTGCTGACCGGCATCCACCTGATGCGCGTCGGCGACCTGGTCGCCGACCTGACCCGGCTGGAGGGCGGCCCGCCGTACCTGGCCGACCTCATCGCGGCCAAGCGCTCCGCCGAGCACGGGATGCTCCCCGCCGACGCTCCCGACCGGGTACGGCTGGAGCAGGACGTCACCCGGCTGAGGGACACGCTGCAGGAGGCGATGGACTCCTCGGCGCTGCCGGAGGAGCCGGCCGCGGGCGAGGTCCTGCACGACCTCGTGGTGCGCGTGCGGCTCGGGGGGCGGTAGACGGGCCCCGGTCGCGGCGGCCCGGATCGCGGCGGCCGGGTCTTGACCGTACGGCCTCCGCCCGGGTCGCGGGGTTGCCCGTACGGGCTCCGCGGGGCCTTGACAGGCCGGGAGGGCGGGCAGAGCGTGACGCTCAGCCGCGTCCACACGAGGGGGCCGCCATGGCCGTACACGAGATCCGCATCGATCCCCGGCTCACCCTGCGCGAGGAGCCCGCGACCGGGCACAACCGCTGGCATCCCGACATCCCCCCGGTCGTGCGGTGCGAGCCGGGAGACGAGGTCGTCATGGAGACCCGCGACGCCTTCGACGGGCAGATGGGGCCGGGCGCCACGCTCAAGACCGTCGAGGCCCCCGATCTCGACGTCGTCCACCCGCTGACCGGCCCCGTCCACATCGAGGGCGCCCAGCCCGGAGACCTTCTGGAGATCGAGATCCTGGAGATCGTCCCGGACGGCTACGGCTACACCGTCCAGGTGCCCGGTTTCGGGTTCCTGCGGGACGTCTTCCCCGAGCCGTTCATCGTGCGCTGGCGGCTGGAGGACGGCTGGGCCACCTCCGGCGACCTGCCCGGCGTGCGCGTCCCCGCCGCGCCGTTCATGGGCACGATCGGCCTGTCCCCCGGGCACGAGGCGCTCGCCCGCATCACCGCCCGCGAGCGGGCCGCGATGGAGCGCGGCGGGTTCGTGCTGCCGCCCTCGGCCGACGGGGCGGTGCCGGCCGATCCGGGCATCGCCGCGCGGGGCCTGCGCACGATCCCGCCCCGGGAGCAGGCCGGCAACGTCGACATCAAGCAGCTCGGGGCCGGCACCCGGCTCTACGTACCGGTCGACACCCCCGGGGCGCTGTTCTCCGCCGGTGACGCGCACTTCGCCCAGGGCGACAGCGAGGCGTGCGGCACGGCCATCGAGATGAACGCGACGCTGCGAGTGCGCTTCGCCCTCCACCCGGGCGAGGCCGCGGCCAAGGGCATCCGGGGACCGAGGTTCGCCCGTTCCGACTATTGGGTGGCGCCGCAGTACGCCGCCCCCCGCAGCTTCTACGCCACGACCGGGATGTCGGTGGGACGCGACGGCGAGGTGGCCGCCGAGGACGCCACGCAGGCGGCCCGCAACGCGCTGCTGGAGATGATCGACCATCTCGGCGAGCGCGGGTGGAGTCCGCAGCAGGCCTACGCCATCTGCAGCGTCGCCGTCGACCTCAAGGTCAGCCAGCTGGTGGACGTGCCGAGCTTCCTGGTCTCGGCGTTCCTGCCCGAGGACATCTTCGCCGGCTGAGGAGGCTTCGGCTGAGGAGGCTTCATCGGCTGGAGGCTTCTCAGGACCTCTTTGACCTCAGGACCTCTTTGACCTCAGGCCCCCTTGAGCAGCTCCCACCAGGGGTCCAGCAGCGGCGGGTCACCGGCGTCGACGCGGTCGCCGGGGCGCGGGACGACGATCCGGACGTCGCGTGCCTTGGCCTCGTGCCGGAGCCGGTCGACGGGCTCAGCCCACGGGTGCAGGGCGAGGGTGAAGGTCGCCCAGTGCACCGGCAGCAGCAGGCTGCCGCCCAGGTCGAGGTGGGCGGTGACCGCCTCCTCGGGGTCCATGTGGATGTCGGGCCAGCTCGGGCTGTAGGCGCCGATCGGCATGAGCGTGAGGTCGAAGGGGCCGTGGTCGGCGCCGATGCGCGCGTAGCCGTCGAAGTAGCCCGAGTCGCCCGCGTAGAACACGCGCTTGTGCGCGCCCGCGACCACCCACGAGCCCCACAGGGTGTCATCGCGCCTGAAGGTCCGCCCGGAGAAGTGACGGGCCGCGGTCGCGACGAAGCGCAGGCCGGCGACCTGGGCCTCCTCCTCCCAGTCGAGCTCGATGATCCGCTCGGCGGGCACGTCCCAGCGCTCCAGGTGGGCGCCGATGCCCAGCGGGACCAGGAACGGCGTCTCCTGGGTCCTGGTGAGCGCGCGGATCGTCGCCCGGTCCAGGTGGTCGTAGTGGTCGTGTGAGATCACGACGGCGTCCAGCGCCGGCAGGCCGGCCAGGCTCACCGGCAGCGGGTGGATGCGGCGCGGGCCCACCATGGGGACCGGCGAGACCCGGTCGCTCCACACCGGGTCGAACAGCACGCGCCGTCCCTCGATCTCCACCAGCGTGGTGGCGTGGCCGTACCAGACGGCGCTCAGGCCGTCCTCGGCCGGCGGGGTGGCCGGGGAGGTCACCAGCGGGACCGGGGCGGCGGGCTTGCGCCCGTCACGGTCGAAGACCAGCTCGCGCAGCAGTTTGGGCAGGCCCTCCGGCGGCGGCGTGGACGTGCCGGGCACGGTGTTGTGGAAGGCGCCGTCGCGGAACTGCGGCGAGCGCAGCATCCGCTCCAGCCGCGCTCCCCCGGCCCTGGCGCCCAGCTCGGCCGGGACGTCCTTCAGGGACCACGCGGCGGCGGCCAGCGCCAGCCCGCCCGCGACGAGACGTCCTGCGGATCGTGTTCCTGCCATCTTCGATCAACTCCCCGGACTTGACCCGTCTCGACCCCGTATCGTCCAACTGGCGGCGTGCTCCGGGTGTTCCCGGTGCCTTCCGGAGGCGGGGTCGCGTGCGTCACAGGCGGACGGCGACCGGGCCCCTCAGGCTCTCAGGCCCTCACGGACGATCGCGAGCATGCGGGCGCGGGCCACCGGGTCCGCACCGCTCCGCTCACGGTCGATGCAGCCGGTGAGCAGGGCCTTGACGTCGGCGATGTCGGCATCGGCCCGTATCCCGCCCGCCTGCTGGGCCCGCCGCAGGAGCTCCCGCCACGCCCCCATGACGTCGTATCTGCGCTCGGCCTCGACGGACCGGAAGTCGAACCCCGAGCCCGCCAGGGCGTCGACCAGGCCGCGGTTGTTCGCGCCCTCCTCGACCATGAGCGCGAAGAAGGCGAAGAACGCCTCGCCGTACTCCGCACCCTCGGCCAGCGCCTCGGCCCGCTGCACGAGCTGCTCCATCCGGCTGAGCAGGATCGCCTCGAACAGCGACTCCTTCGTGGGGAAGTGCCGGCTCACGGTGCCGGTGCCCACGCCGGCCCGCCGGGCGATCTCGTGGACCGACACCGACAGCCCTTCGGCGGCGAAGGTCTCGGCCGCCACCTCCAGCACCCGTGCCCTGTTGCGCTGGGCGTCGGCACGCAACGGCTTGCTCATCGAGGTACGGCTCCAGGAGACGATAGACAACCGGGACGGCCGTCCCGTATATTCACCATCAACCGGGACAGTCGTCCCGATTCTACCGAACCCCACCCCCGGATGGAGACACCTCATGCGTACGGTCAATCTCGGCGGAGGTCTTCGGGTGTCCGCCGTCGGCCTCGGCTGCATGGGCCTGAGCGAGTTCCTCGGCCCGACCGACCACGACGAGTCCCTCACCGCCCTGCGCGAGGCCGCCGACCTCGGCGTGACCTTCCTCGACACCTCCGACTACTACGGCGTCGACTCCGCCAACGAGCGCCTGATCGGGGAGTTCCTGGCCGATCACGGCCGCGACGGGATCACCGTCGCCACCAAGTTCGCCGCCGTCCGCGCTCCGGGGACCGGTGAGCTCGTGGGGGTGCGCAGCGACCCCGAGTACGTCCGCGCCGCCTGCGAGGCGAGCCTGCGCCGTCTGGGCACCGACCACATCGATCTCTACTATCTGCACCACCCCGACTTCACCACCCCGATCGAGGAGACCGTCGGCGCCATGGCGGAGCTCGTCGCCGCGGGCAAGATCCGCCACATCGGGCTGTCCAACGTCTCCGCCGCCGAACTGCGGGCCGGGCACCGGGTGCATCCCGTCACCGCGGTGCAGAACGAGTGGTCGCTGTTCACCCGCGAGGACGAGGAGGCGGTGGTACCGGCCTGCGCCGAGCTGGGCATCGGATACGTCGCCTACGCGCCCTTCAGCCGGGGTTTCCTGACCGGCCGCCACACCTCCGCCGACGGGCTGGCCGAGGACGACATCCGGCGCGGCCTGCCGCGCTTCGAGACCGCCAACGCCGAGCACAACGCGACCCTGCTGGCCCCGGTCCGGCGCATCGCCGACGCCCGGGGGGCGACGATGGCCCAGATCGCCCTGGCCTGGCTGCTCCAGCGTTCCGACGCGCACGGGATCCCCGTGGTCCCGATCCCCGGAACCCGGAGCCCGGCCCGGCTGCGGGAGAACGCCGGCGCCGCCGGCATCACGCTGACCGACGAGGAACTCTCCGCGCTCGACCCCATCGCCGGCCAGGTCAAGGGAGACCGCATGCCCCCGCCCCCCGACCTCGGCTGACCCGGCCCGCCCGGAAAACCGGCCCGGCCCCGACTGACCCGGCCCGCCGGGAAACCGGCCCCGGCCCGGCGCCCGGCCTCACGCCAGGTGCCGCTCCACGGTGGCGACCTTGGCCTCCATCCGGCCGCCCCCGCCCTCGCGGATGTCGGCCTTCAGCACGAGGCTGACCCGCCCGCAGCGGGCCTCGACCGCCGCGACCGCGTCCTTGACCACGGCCATCACCTCGTCCCAGCTGTCGCCCTCGACGGTGGTGAACATGGCGTCGGTCCGGTTGGGCAGACCGGAGGCGCGCACCACCCGTACGGCCTCTGCGACGAGCTTGCCGACGTCCTCCCCCGCGCCGATCGGCGTCACGCTGAACGCCACGAGCACCGACATACCGCCTGCCCTCCTTCTCCGGGACCGTCCCGGCCGATCCCTACAGTAAAGGCCGCCGGCCGGGGGAAGCGGGCTTCCCCCGGCCGGCGGCCTGCTGTGGTGCGCCGGTCGGTACGGCGGCTGCCGGTACGGCGGCCGTCAGTACAGCAGCTGGATGTCGGTACGCCGGTTCTCGGCGCGGCCCGCGGCGCCGATGGTCCCGGTGGAACCGGTCAGCTGCACGGTGACGTCTCCGCCGAGCTGGGGCGGGGCCGGGGCGCTGGAGGCACCGGTGACGTCGCCGGCCCGATGAGGGGAACGACATCACGACTCCGCACACCCGGGAGCGCCCGCGCCCGGCGGGCGCGAATGCGGCGCCGAGCAGGGCCGCCTCCGCCGGGTGCGATCACCGGCGGTTTTCCGTCACCGCTCCGGGGAAGCCGATGCCTCTATCCGCGATATAGGAGGCATGATGACGCAGATCTCCCCCCGCAAGAGTCCGCGTCCGGGGTTGCCCTTCGCCAAGCCACCCTTCGCCAAGGCGTACTCCTTCGTCCTGGTCACGGGGTTGTTCTTCCTGTTCTCCTGGGTGGGACAGTTCGTCTTCCAGTTGTTCGCGTTCCAGAACGAGCAGGGTCAGCACGGGCAGGACTTCGCCTGGGCCGAGTTCCTGCCCGAGTTCCTCGCCTCCACGCTGGAGAACTGGCAGTCGGAGTTCCTGCAGCTGATCTGGCAGGCGGCGGGCCTGGCCTTCCTGTATCACTGGGGGTCATCGCAGTCCAAGGAGAGCGATGATCGCATGGAGGCCAAGCTCGACGCCCTGCTGCAGGAGCGCGGGATCGACCCGGCCGACCTCAGCCGCCACTGATCGCCTCGGCGGTCGTTCCCCGCTGACCGTGCCGCCGGCCGTCCCGTGCCCGGCGCGGCTCAGACGGCCGAGGTCACCGTACGGTCCACCGTGACGCTCACCGGGTCGCCCCGCCGTACGGTGCCCGGCCGGGTGACTACCATGATCACGCCGAAGATGTTCCGGTGCCTGTCGATCAGCCACTTCTGCAGCGCGGGCCAGCGCTCCCGGCCGGTGGGGTCCCAGCTCGGCACGGCGCACCTGATGCACGGCCCCGCCACGTCGCCGGCCACCGTGAACTCCGCCTCGCCCGCCGACAGCACGGTCCCGGCCGCCCAGTCCTCCTCGTCGAAGGCGGGCGCGTCGAGCTCCAGGTGCAGGTTGGGCCGGAACCTGAGCAGGTCCACCTCCCGGCCGAGCTCCTCCTCCAGCCCGGCCCGGGAGGACTCGAAGGTGACCAGGACGGTCGGGCCCCGGTCCTGCTGGCCGTCGGCGGCGCGCAGGCTCAGCGGGACGCCCAGCGACCGCGACAGCTCTCCGGGCAGCTCCGGGTGGTCCCACGCCCAGGAGGTCCCGTCGGGCGCCGTCAGAACCGGGGCGTCCCCGCCGTCGTAGGCGCTGCGCCAGTGGAGCATCTCGGCCCGCTGCCGGACGGTCAGCGTCCTGCCCGCGTGGTTGTCCCGCTCGTCGATCAGCGCGTAGGCGCGGTCCCCGGCCATCCCCCGCCCGTCGAAGCGGCCCTGCTCGACCTCCTCGCCCCGCAGCGACTTGACCGGCCACCGCAGCACCCGCCGCACGCTCCCCTGATACGTCGTCATGCCTGAGAAAATAGCGATCTCACGCCCGCCGCGCCGAGCCGGGTCCCCGCCCTGCGCTCTGCCCGCCGGCCTTCGGCCGTGAAGATCCGCGAACATGGACGCATGAGAGTACGCATGCCCCGCACCGTCGCCGAGGCCGAGGCGATCCAGGACGAGCTGCGGCCGCTGCTGGACCTGACCGGTCCCGGTCCCGAGCGGCCCGCCACGGTCGCCGGGGTGGATGTGGCCTACGACGGGGACCGGCTGGCTGCGGCGGTGGCCGTACTCGACGGGACGACGCTGGAGGTCCTGGAGGAGGTGACCGTCACCGGCCGCACGGCCTTCGACTACGTCCCGGGCCTGCTGGCCTTCCGCGAGCTGCCGGCCCTGCTCGACGCGCTGGAGCGGCTGAGGGTCGTCCCCGAGCTTGTCGTCTGCGACGGGTACGGCCTGGCCCACCCGCGCCGTTTCGGCCTGGCCTGCCACCTGGGCGTGCTCACCGGCCTGCCGTCGATAGGGGTGGGCAAGACCGCGTTCGTCGGCTCCCACGCCGAGCCGGGCCCCGCCCGCGGCTCGCAGGCGGACCTGGTCCTGGACGGCGAGGTCGTCGGCCGGGTCCTGCGCACCCGGGACGGCGTCAAACCGGTCTTCGTCTCCGTCGGCCACCGGGTGGACCTCGGCACCGCCTGCCGCAACGTGCTCAACCTCACCCCGGCCCACCGGCTTCCGGAGACCACCCGCGTCTCCGACCGGCTTTCGCGCGCCGCACTGTCCGGCGCTCGGTAGAGTCGCAGGAATCATGAGAAAGCACACGATCACCGCGTTCTGGGAGGAGATTCCCGACGACGCCGACGACCTGGTCCTGGTCAGGGGCGGCTTCCGGGTCTATCTCTGCCTGTGCGGCACGCAGCTGCGCGACCGGACCGCGGCCGAGCTGCACGCGGCGGAGACCGGCCAGTGCACCACCTGCCTGGGCTCCACCTCGGAGGACATCCTGCCCGGCTACTCCCAGCGCTGCACCTCCTGCGCCGGGACCGGCCGGCGCAGGACGCAGCTGCAGTGGCAGCTCGCCTACGCCGAGGCCGAGGTGATGATCGGCGTCGACACCGTCAAGACGGTGATCGACCCTCTCACCGGGCCCTTCCGGCTGTCCGAGGTCGCCGACGCCGTCCGCGAGGCCCTCGACCTGCCCGTGGGACGCCTGCCCGTCGGGCCGCGCGTGCGCGACATCCTGCGCGGGATGGAGGCCGCGGGCGAGCTGGTCATGGTCTCCGCCCCCGACGAGCTGCTGCGCGGCACCGCCGTGGTGCTCTACCGCGATCCCCTGTGGGAGAAGATCTCCGGCTGACGCTTCCGGGCCGGACGGACGGTCAGCGCTCCTCGAGCACCTCCCCGACCGGGCGCCGCACGGCCGCGGTCTCGTCGAAGGAGAAGCCCAGCCTCATGATCATCTGTGGGTACTCCCCGGAGCACAGCTCCTGCCGCAGGAACTCCCGCAGGTGGAACATCTCCAGCGCCTGGGTGTGGAAGGCCGCCGCGACCCCGCGGCCGGAGGCGTGCAGCAGCACGCGCTGCAGCGCCTGACCCGCCGCGATCCAGTCCTGCCGGGAGTCGCCCTCTGTGGTCAGCAGCGCGACCGCACCGGTGGAGGTGGAGACGAACTGGTCGGCGTCGTTGCCCCACGAGTGCCCCTTGGCGTAGTCGCGCTGGGGGAAGTGCGGGCTGGTACGGCGCGGCTCGCGGGGATAGGCCTCGGCCGGGACGCCGTCCTTGCGCGTGCTGCCGGGCGGCCGGGCCCAGCGGATCACCTCCAGGCTGAAGACGCGGTCCTGGGACTGCACGTCCTGGGCCGCCGAGGTCAGGGAGGCGACCACCCGCACGGCGGCCGGTGAGCGGACCGGCGTCAGCCGCGCCCCCTCGGCGCCGGCCTCGGCGGCGAGCGCGTCGATCAGGCGGTCCGGCACGGGCAGCTCGGTGAACCCGGCCCGGTGGGTACGGCGGCGCTCGACCTCGGCGCGCATCGTCCGGGTGTCCTCGTCGGGCCGCGTGTTCTCCCCCAGACGGACCGTCGCCAGCAGCGACAGACGGTCGGGGTCGGGCAGCACGCTCACCAGCGGCTCGTAGCCGAGCGCCCGCAGCGTCAGCCGTACGGTGAACAGGGCGGCGCCGCAACTGATCGCGAGCTCCCGCCCCTCGGCGTCGCCCACCCTCAGCTTCCTGTCGGTGTCGGCGCGCAGTGCGATCTCGTCATCCTCGATGACGAAGCTCCACGGCTGGGTGTTGTGCACCGACGGCGCGTACACGGCGGCCTCCACCGCCGCGCGGAGCGCGAAGGCGGTCTCCTGCTCCGTGCGGGTCGCGGATCTGCTGTCGTCCATGGTCGGCCTCCTTTCCTCCAGGGTCACGGGACGGGCGCGGGAGCGGCAAGCGGCGGAAGTCCCCGGCCGCGGGGGACCTACGTCCCGCTGCCGGTGAGCCGGCGGCGGAACACCCAGTACGTCCAGCCCTGGTAGGCCAGCACCAGCGGGGTGAAGACGACCGCGACCCAGGTCATCACGGTCAGCGTGTACGGCGAGGAGGAGGCGTTCTCGACGGTCAGGCTGTGGGCCGGGTCCAGCGCGGGCATCACGTCGGGCCAGAGGTTCCCGAACAGGGTGACGGTCACCGCGACGATGGCCACCGCGTTGGCCGCGAACGCCCGGCCGTCGCGGCCCCGCCGGGTCGCGGCCAGGGCGCCGGCGATCCCGGCCGCGGCCAGCGCCGCGCTCACCCAGGTGGCGGGCCTGCCCGCGGTGAGCTGCGTGATCACCAGGAAGGCCCCGCCGACCGCCAGCGCCGCGAGGCCGGCCTTCCCGGCCAGGCTGACCGCGCGGGCGCGCAGGTCCCCGGTGGTGCGCAGGGCCAGGAACAGCGCGCCGTGCAGGACGAACAGGACGAGCGTGGCCAGGCCGCCGAGCAGCGCGTAGGGGTTGAGCAGCGTGAGCAGCGAGCCGGTGTACTCGTGGTCGGCGTCGAGCGGGACGCCGCGGACGATGTTGGCGAAGGCCACCCCCCACAGGAAGGCGGGCAGCAGCGAGCCGAAGAACATCGCCCGGTCCCAGCCGCGCGTGCTGTCGCTCTTGTTGCGGTACTCGATGGCGACCCCTCGCAGGATGAGCGCGACGAGGATGAGGAACAGCGGCACGTAGAAGCCGCTGAACAGGGTGGCGTACCACTCGGGGAAGGCGGCGAAGGTGGCGCCCCCTGCGACCAGCAGCCAGACCTCGTTGCCGTCCCAGACCGGGCCGATGGAGGCCAGGACGGTCCGGCGGTCGGCCTCGTCGCGGCCCAGCACCGGCAGCAGGATGCCGACGCCGAAGTCGAAGCCCTCCAGGACGAAGTAGCCGGTCCACAGCACGGCGATGAGCAGGAACCAGACGGTGGTGAGTTCCATGGGAGATCCTCAGCAGTCCTCGGTAGTCCTCGGTGGCCCTCAGTAGGAGAGCGCGGGGGCGGTGTCGGTCCCGGCCTCGGTGCCGGACTGCTCCTCCACCGGGCCGATCTTGATGAACTTGAGCAGCAGCCGGATCTCGATCACCGCGAGCACGGCGTAGAGCAGGGTGAAGCCGACCAGGGTGAGGGCGACCTCGGTGACGTCGACGCCGGGCGAGACCGCGGCGGCGGTGCGCATGATCCCGTAGACGGTCCACGGCTGGCGGCCCATCTCGGTGAAGATCCAGCCCAGGGAGTTGGCCAGGAAGGGCAGGCCGATGCCGATGACGGCCAGCCGGTGGAACCAGGGGCCGCCCGGGAGCCGGCCGCGGCGGGTGAGCCAGAGCCCGGCCAGCGCCAGCAGCCCGGCCAGCACCCCGAACCCGATCATCAGGCGGAAGGACCAGTAGGCGATGCCGACGACCGGCCTGTAGTCGCCGGGGCCGTACTGGGCCTCGTAGCGGGCCTGGACGTCGTTGATGCCCTCCACCTTGCCGTCGAGGGTGTTGGTGGCCAGCAGGCTGAGGCCGTACGGGATCTGGACGTTGACGTGGTTGCGGCCGTTCTCCACGTCGCCGACGGCGAACAGCGAGAACCCGGCGGAGGTCTCGTCCTCCCACAGCGCCTCCGCGGCGGCCATCTTCATCGGCTGCTGTTCGGTCATGATCTGCGCCTGCCAGTGGCCGCTGAAGGCGACCCCGGCCGAGGCGACCAGCGTGACGGCCAGCGCCACGCGCGCCGAGACGCGGAACAGCTCGACGTCCTTCTTCTTGAGCAGCTTCCAGGCGCTCACACCGGCGACGAACGCCCCGGCGGTGACGAACGCGCCGAAGATCACGTGCGGGAAGGTCACCAGGGTCGTGGAGTTGGTCAGCACCGCCCAGATGTCGGTCAGCTCCGCGCGGCCGGTCTCCGGGTTCATCCGGTAGCCGACCGGGTGCTGCATCCACGAGTTGGCGGCCAGGATGAAGTAGGCCGACAGGTTCGTGCCGATGGCGGCCAGCCAGATCGTCATCAGATGGAGCCGGGGCGGCAGCCTGTCCCAGCCGAAGATCCACAGTCCGAGGAAGGTGGACTCCAGGAAGAAGGCCATCAGCCCTTCCATCGCCAGCGGGGCGCCGAAGACGTCGCCGACGAAGCGGGAGTAGTCACTCCAGTTCATTCCGAACTGGAACTCCTGCACGATGCCGGTGACCACGCCCATCGCGAAGTTGATCAGGAAGAGCTTGCCCCAGAACTTGGTCAGTCTCAGGTAGGTGGGGTTCTTCGTCCGGTGCCAGGCGGTCTGCAGGCCGGCCACGATGATCGACAGGCCGATCGTCAGGGGGACGAAGAGGAAGTGGTAGACCGTCGTTATCCCGAACTGCCAGCGGGAGAGGTCCAGGACGTCCATGGGTGCTCCGTATCGCGAGTGACTGCACGGCAGCCTCCCGTGTCCCGGCCGCCCCACCGTAGGGCCGGGCGTCCCGCGGGTCCGGGACCAAGGCTCTCGCCGGTGAGGACCAAAGTCCTCACCGGCCCTCCCGCCGCGCGGGCCGCGCGCCCGGCGGGTTAGAGTCGTCCCGCCCTGGGGAGATCCGGAAAATGACCCGGGTCGCGGCTCCGCGCCGCCCCCGGGCGGACCGCGGGGTCCGCATCCGCCTTCCGCCTCGTCTGTTGGGAGAACCCATGACCGAGCACGCGTCCGTCCCGGAGAAGCTCGATCCGCAGGAGTGCCTGCAGCTGATCTCCCCCGGCGGCATCGGCCGGGTGGCCTTCAACGACCCCGGCGGACCGGCGATCCTGCCGGTCAACTACGTCCTGCGGGACAACTCCGTGATCTTCCGTACCGCGGCCGGCGGCACGCTCGACATGGGGCTGCGCACCGGCATGGCGGGGGTGGACTTCAAGGTCGCCTTCGAGGTCGACCGGTTCGACGAGGCCGAGCACACGGGCTGGAGCGTGGTCGTGCGGGGCGGCGCCCACCTCGTCTCCTCCCCCGAGGAGCAGGCCGAGCTGGAGAAGGCGGAGGTCCACCCCTGGGCGGGCGGTGACCGCCACCTCTACGTCAAGGTCGCCGCGACCGAGGTCACCGGCCGCCGGGTCGGAAACGGCTCGTGACCCCGCCCGGATCGGTGTCCCGGCCGCATCCGTGTTTTGATGGGTCGTCCGGGATCGGGCGGTCGGGCCGCCCACGGAGACGGTGAGGAGAGTTCGGGAGTATGGGTGTGATTCGCGTGGTCCTCGTGGACGACCACGAGGTGGTACGGCGCGGCGTGGCCGCACTCCTTGACTCCGAGGACGACATCGAGGTCGTCGGCGAGGCCGGGACGGCCGAGTCGGCGGTGGCCAGGATCATCGCGCTCCAGCCGGACGTGGCGGTGCTGGACGTGCGCCTGCCCGACGGCAGCGGCGTGGACGTCTGCCGGGAGGTGCGCTCGGCCCTGCCCGGGCTGGCCTGCCTGATGCTGACCTCCTTCGCCGACGACGACGCGCTGTTCGACTCGGTGATGGCCGGCGCCTCCGGCTACGTGCTCAAGCAGATCCACGGCTCCGACCTGATCGGCGCCGTGCGCACCGTGGCCTCGGGGCAGTCCCTGCTGGACCCGCAGACCACCGCGGCCATGCTGGCGCGCCTGCGCGACCAGGAGAGCAAGAAGGATCCGCTGGCGGCCCTGTCGGAGCAGGAGCGGCAGATCCTGGACCTGATCGGCGAGGGGCTGACCAACCGGCAGATCGGCGAGCGGATGTTCCTGGCCGAGAAGACGGTCAAGAACTACGTCTCCCACCTGCTGGCCAAGCTGGACATGCAGCGGCGCACCCAGGCCGCGGCCCTGGTGACCCGGCTCAAGGCGGAGAAGGGCGACCGGGGCGAGCGCCGCTCCTGGTGAGCGCGGCGGGCCGGGCGCGGCGGCCGCGAGGCCCGGGCGGCCGCCGAAATTGGGCCTTACCGGAAAGAATCCTTACTAATAGCCTCCTGGTGTGGATCTAGAGGTTCGTCATCTACGGGCGATCTGCGCCATCGCCGAGGCGGGCAGCATCTCCAGGGCGGCGGTCGTCCTCAAGATGTCCCAGCCCGCACTCGCCGCCCAGTTGCGGCGCATCGAGCGCATGTTCGGCGGCCCGCTGTTCGAACGCGGGCGCGAGGGGGCCCGGCCCACCGAGTTCGGCGCGTGGGTGCTGGTCCGGTCGCGGTCGCTGCTGCCGGCCTTCGACGAGCTGCGGCGCGACGGCATGCGCTACGGGCATGCGGCCGATCGGCCCAGGATCAGGGTCGGCTGCATGTCCAGCCACCTGGCGATCAACGTCATCACCTGCCTGGGCGAGCTGTTCGCCGACGCCGACATCGTCGCGCGCACCGAGGAGGCCATGGACCTGCTGCCCGGACTGCTGGAGTCCCAGCGGCTGGAGCTGGCCACCCTCGGCGACTACCCCGGCCGCGAACTCGTCCCGCCGCCCGGCGTGGCCTACGCGAACATCGCCGACGAGCCGATCTTCGTCGGGCTGGCCGAGTCCCACCCTCTGGCCGCCCGGCAGGAGATCGAGTTGCGGGACCTGGCCGAAGAGGACTGGGGGATGCACGCCCTGGCCGAGGCGGGGCACCGCGAGCACTTCTGGACGGCCTGCGCCCAGCAGGGCTTCGAGCCGCGCGTGGCCTACTCGGCCGACCTCAGCCTCGCCCTGGACCTGATCGCCTCGGCCCGGTGCGTGGGCATGTTCCAGGCGACCAGCAAGGGATACGCCGGGATCGCCATCCGCCCGCTGGCCGAGACCCCGCTGCGGTTCCGGCACATGATCGGCTGGACCGAGCAGGGGCCCGTCGCCCTGCGCGCCTCCGCTCTGGTGGAGGCGGTCACCAGGTCCTACTGGGCCGAGGTGCGCCAGGTGCCCGTCTACGCCGACTGGCTGGATCGGCACGGCCCGCTGCCGCACCTCGGATGAGGCTCCGCCGGCCCGTCCATATCGCTGCGTTATGGAATTTCGTGGGGTACTCGGCCACGCGTTCCCGATGACAGCTTTGGTCCAGCCCAAACCGTCGGGGAACGCCCGGGCGGGGTGCGCCGTACGGCGCACCCCGCCGGGTCTCCCCGGGCTCCTTGCATCCCTCAACCCCCAAGGGAACTCGAGAGGAGTCACCCCGAGTGAACCCCAAGGCCAGGCTGGGCGTGGTCGCCGTACTGGCGGCCGTCGCCCTGACCACCACCTCGGTCGTGAGCGCCACAAGCGCCACCGCGACCCCGGCCGGCGCCGGCGCCGCGTTCACCGCTCCGCCCTCCTTCGCCCCGCCGGACCCCGAAGCGCGCAAGCACGCTCTGGCCACCGCCGAAAGCGCTCTGGTCGTCGAGGCCGATGACATCGCCAGAGGCGAGGATGACGTCTTCTCCCTGAAGAAGACGACCTCGGTCGGCGGCATGCAGTTCCTCACCTACGCCCGCACCTACCACGGGGTGCCCGTCTACGGCGGAGACGTGGTCGTCTCCACCGACAGGACCGGGCTCGGCGTCGCGGACGTCGGCACGGCCCAGACCACCGAGCTGGAACTCGACACCCGGACCAAGATCACCGCAGACCAGGCCGCGCTCAAGGCGCGCTCCCTGCTCACCGCGGTGGAGAGCGTGACCACGCCCGGACTGGTCGTGCACGCCCTCGGAGACAAGCCGCGGATGGCCTGGGAGCTGGTCGTCACCGGCCGGGCCAAGCGCGCCCCGAGCACCCTGCACGTCTACATCGACGCGCTCGACGGCTCGGTGCTCAGCTCCTGGGACGCGGTCCGGCACGGAACCGGCCAGGGCTTCTACAACGGCAACGTGACCATCACCACGTCGGGTTCCTACACGATGCGGGACACCACCCGCTCCGGCCTGGCGTGCGGCGGCCAGAACGGCCAGCCGTACACCAAGACCACCGACTCCTGGGGCAACGGCCAGGGCACCAGCCTGGAGACCGCCTGCGTCGACGCGTTCTACGCGGCGCAGAAGGAATGGGACATGCTCCAGGAGTGGTTCGGCTACCGGGGCTTCACCGGTGAGGGCGGCGGCTTCCCCGCCCGGGTCGGGCTCAACGACGTCAACGCCTTCTGGAACGGGTCGTACACCAACTTCGGCCGCAACCGGGCCGGCAACCAGCAGGCCACCCCGATGGACGTGGTCGGCCACGAGTACGGCCACGCCATCTTCGAGTACGCCGGCTCCGGCGGCGCGGGCGGCGGCAACGAGTCCGGCGGCCTCAACGAGTCCACCGGCGACATCTTCGGCGCCCTGCTCGAGCACTACGCCGCCAACCCCAACGACCCGGCGGACTACCAGGTCGGCGAGGAGGTCAACCTGGTCGGACAGGGCCCGATCCGCTACATGTACCGGCCGAGCACCAACGGCGACCCGGACTGCTACAGCTCCTCGATTCCCAACACCGAGGTGCACTCCGCGGCCGGGCCGCAGAACCACTGGTTCTACCTGCTGGCCGAAGGCACCAACCCGCCCGGCAAGCCGGCCAGCCCGACGTGCAACAACACGACCCTGACCGGCATCGGCATCCAGAACGCCGGCCGGATCTACCTGGCCGGCCTGAACATGAAGACCACCGGCAGCCGGACCCACGCCCAGTCCCGCGCCCAGACGCTGGCCGCCGCCAGGACGCTGGATCCCACCTGCGCCCAGTTCAACGCGGTCAAGGCCGCCTGGAACGCGGTCAACGTCCCGGCCGGAGCCAACGAGACCTGCACCCCGCAGGGCGGCGGCAACGACTACTCGGCCTCGATCAGCCCGGCCTCGGCCACCGTACAGCCGGGCCAGTCGGCCACCGCCACCGTCAGCACCATGGTGACCAGCGGAAACGCCCAGTCCATCACGCTGCGGGCCGCCACCCTGCCGGCGGGCGTGACCGCCTCCTTCAACCCGGCCGCGATCAGTTCCGGGCAGACCTCCCGGCTGACCCTGGCCACCACCTCCGCCACGCCGACCGGCACACACGCCGTCACGCTCACCCTCGACGGCGCGGACGCCGACAAGCAGCTCGGCTTCAACCTCGTCGTCGGCGGCCAGCCCGGCGGCCAGGCGCCGGACATCCCGGTCGCCAACGTCACCGCGCACCTGAACCAGCTCCAGTCGATCGCCTCCGGCAACGGCGGCACCCGGGTCTCCGGCGGCGCGGGCTACACCGCCTCGCTCACCTACCTCAAGGGCAAACTGGACGCGGCCGGGTTCCAGACCCGGACCCAGTCCTTCACCCTCGGCGGCAGGACCCATACCAACCTGATCGCCGACTGGCCGGGCGGCCCGGCGAACCAGACGGTGATGCTCGGCGCCCATCTGGACAGCGTGCAGGCCGGACCGGGCATCAACGACAACGGCTCGGGCTCGGCCACCCTGCTGGAGGTCGCCCTCGCCCTGCCGGCGAACCGGCCCGCGCTCACCAAGCACGTGCGCTTCGCGTGGTGGGCCGCCGAGGAGAGCGGCATGAACGGCTCGACCTACTACGTCCAGAACGGCGGAGCGTCCGGAGTCGAGGCCTACCTCAACTTCGACATGACCGCCTCCCCGAACCCCGGATACTTCGTCTACGACGACGATCCGGCCATCGAAGGCCACTTCAAGGCCTTCTACGCCTCGATCAACGTCCCCACCGAGATCGAGACCCAGGGTGACGGACGCAGCGACCACGCCCCGTTCAAGAACGCGGGCGTGCGGGTCGGCGGCGTGTTCACCGGAGCCGAAGGCGTCAAGTCCGCCGCCCAGGCGGCCAAGTGGGGCGGGAGCGCGGGCCAGCCCTTCGACCGCTGCTACCACTCCGCCTGCGACACCTCCGGCAACGTCAACTCCACCGCGCTCGACCGCAACGCCGACGGCGCCGCCTACGTCCTGTGGAAGCTCGCCGTCGGGGACACCCCGCCGCCGGTGGACGACTACACGATGTCGGTGAGCCCGTCCTCGGCCACCGTCCAGCCCGGCGGATCCGCCTCCGCCACGCTGAACACCACGGTCACCTCCGGGAACGCGCAGAGCGTCGCGCTGAGCGCCACCGGCCTGCCCTCCGGGGCCGCGGTGACCTTCAGCCCGGTGACGATCACCTCGGGGCAGTCCTCCGCGGTGACCGTCACCACCTCGGCGGGCACTCCCCCGGGGACCTACACCATTGCCCTCAACGGTGACGGCGCCGCCTCCGACCGCTCGGCCGCCTTCACCCTCACCGTCGGCGGCGGCCAGGGCGGCACGACCTGGGAGCCCTGGAAGCCGTACGCCGCGGGCGACGTGGTGACCTACAACGGCGTCAGCTACCGCTGCCTGCAGGGCCACACCTCGCTGCCCGGCTGGGAGCCGCCGAACGTCCCGGCGCTCTGGCAGCGGAACTGACCGGGCTGCCCGGGTGAGATAGATAGCCGGTACGGCGGGCGGGCATGGCCGCCCGCCGTACCATCACCCGGCTGAGTCGCTCAGCACGCGGAACGTGATGCCGGCCCGCTGGAGGCGGCCGATCAGCGCGTCGCCCATCGCCGCGGCGGTGGTCACCTGGCCCGAGACCTTCGGCAGGTCGTCCAGGGCCAGGCAGAGTGCCGACTCGCCGAGCATCTTCGCGGTCTCGCCGTAGCCGGGGTCGCCTCCGGCGACCTCGGTGACCACGCGCCGGCCGCCGCCCCGGCCGTCGAAGGTCACCTTGAACCAGCTCTCGGCCCGCTGCTCGGGGGTGGGCCCGTCACCCTGCTCGAAGCGGGTGAGCAACCACGACCGCACGGGCGGGAGCTGGGCCAGCACCGACACCGCCCCGGCGCCCGCGGCCAGGCCGACGGCGCTGGACAGGTGCTTGACGGCGACGTGGTGCCGGTAGGCGAAGTCGGGACCGTAGCGCTCCAGCGCGCGGCCCGAGCGGGCGACGATCTGCGGGTCGATCGTGGGCAGCGGCAGTGCCCAGCCTCCCACGTAGTGCGGCGTCCCGGGCCCTCCCCGCACCCTGCGCCCCGCGGGGCGCTCCTCCGCCCTGCGCCGGGCCGTCGCGGCCTGCGCGGTCTGCCGGGCGCGGGAGACCGCGGCGACGGCGGAGTGCACGGTCCCGCCCGAGGGCCTGCCGTTGCCGCGCACGTACCCGTCGACCCGGATCGGCACGCCCTCGGGAAGCCGGTCGACCGTGAAGTAGACGCCCAGGTCGTGCGGGATCGAGTCGAACCCGCACGCGTGCACGATCTTGGCGCCGGTCTCCTGCGCCCGCGCGTGGTGGCGGGTGAACATCAGGTCGACGAACTCCGGCTCGCCGGTGAGGTCGGCGTAGTGGGTGCCGGCCTCGGCGCAGGCGGCCACGAGCGGCTCCCCGTGGTGGATGTAGGGGCCCACGGTGGTGGCGACCACCGTGGCCTGGCGGGCCACCTCGGCCAGCGAGGCGGGGTCTCCGGCGTCGGCGTGCAGCAGCGGCAGGTCGGGTCTGGCGATCCGCTCTCTGACGGCCTCCAGCTTGGCCCGGTTGCGCCCGGCCAGCGCCCAGCGGCAGCCGGGACCGGCGGCGCCGGCGAGGTAGTCCGCGGTGAGCGCGCCGGTGAACCCGGTGGCGCCGAACAGCACGATGTCGTACGGGCGGTCGTCGGCCATGGACGAGCCCTCCTTTTCAGCGGGCGGATCCGGACGGGCGTGCAGGGATCGTACGCCGCGACCCCCCTGCCCCACCCGATATGTCCATCTCGTCCTGCATACCCGGCGTGTCCTCTCCGTCCGGTGTGGCCGCCGAATCCCGTGCCTGCTCGGGAGTGAGAGCCCTCCCGCGCTCGTGTTCTGCGGCGAAGCGGTCCTCGCCCAGCGCCTCGCGCACCCGCGTGGTGACCCGTGCCGTGTCGACGCCCTCGGCGACGGCCAGCGGCGCCTCGTCCACCCCGTGCACGGCCTCGGCCGCGCCGAGCAGGCGGGCGGCGAGATCGTGGCTGCCGCGCAGGGACAGCGCCCCGGCCATGCCGAGGAGGATGACGGACGTCCCCCGGGGGGTGCCCAGCCTGACCGCGAGGTCGAAGGCCTCCAGGTGCAGGGCCAGGGACCCGGCCGCGTCGCCGCGCTGCTCGGCCAC
Organism: Paraplanobispora siamensis; assembly: GCF_016863175.1. GTDB lineage: Bacteria > Actinomycetota > Actinomycetes > Streptosporangiales > Streptosporangiaceae > Planobispora > Planobispora siamensis. The sequence continues at coordinate 88,134 of NZ_BOOJ01000057.1, read as the reverse complement.
GAAGCCGAGCTCGGAGACGATCATCGGCAGGTACGGCGGCGGCGTCCCGCCGTCCTGGCGCGGCGCGGCGTCCAGTACGGCGCGCAGATGGGTCTCGGCGCGGTCGAGCCGCCCGTCCCGGCGGGCGGCGAAGGACAGGCCCATCCTGGCGAAGACCTGCCCCGCCTGGTGGCCCTGCTCGACGCTCAGCCGCAGGGCCCGCTCGCACAGCTCCTGCGCCCCGGCGTAGTCGCCGCGCTGCAACGCGATCCAGCCGAGCCAGGCCAGCCGCGCGGAGACCTCGGTCCACAGCCCGAGCTCCTCGGCCATGCGCAGGCCCTCCTCGTGCATGCGGCCGGCCTGCTCCAGATCACCGACCATCTCGGCCAGCGCGCCGAGCCAGCCGGAGGCCTCCAGCCGGCCCCAGCGGTCGCCGAGCTCGCCGAACAGCTCCGCGCTGCGCTCGCCGTCGGCCCGCAGCGCTGCCACATCGCTCCGCACGTGCGCGAGCTTGGCCCGGGTGGCGAGGGCGGCGGCCGTGCCCCACCGGTCGCCGAGCTCCTGGAAGACCGGCAGCGCCCGCTCGGTGAGCTCCGCGGCGGCCTCCAGGTCTCCGAGGTCCAGCCCGGCGTAGCCCAGGAACCATTCGGCCCTGGCCCGCCCGCCCGGGTCGTCGGCGGCCTCGTAGGCCTTCAGGACCGCCTGCCTGCGGACGTCCCGGTCGGCGGCGTCGCCGTACAGGAAACCGATCCCGACCTGCCAGGCCATCGCCCCGGCCACCAGCGCGGGATCGGGCGGCCGGACGCCGGTCTCCGGCGCGGACGCCCCGGCGGGCGGCTCGGCCGTACGGACCCCGCCGGGTGGCGCAGCCGTACGGGAGCCGCCGGCGCCCGCGGTCTCCGGCGCCGCCAGGGACAGCGCCGCGGCCAGCGACCGCCGGGCCTCGGCCAGGCGCCCGCGCAGGAACCAGTACCAGGAAAGCGCGTTGACCAGGCGCAGCGCCCCCTGCGCGTCGCCGTCCTCGACGGCGGCGGCGAGCGCGGCGCGCAGGTTGGCCGCCTCGGCGTCCAGGCGCCGCAGCCACCGCCGCTGGCCGCCGCCGTACAGCTGCCGCCCGGCCTCCTCGGCCAGGGCGGTGTAGTGGCGGCGGTGCCACCGCCGCAGCCTGCCGGCCTCCCCCGCCTCGCGCACCCGGTCGGCGCAGTAGGCCGCCACCGACTCCAGCAGCCGGTAGCGGGGCCCGTCCGCGCCGTCGGCCAGGGCCACCAGGGAGCGGTCCACCAGGCGGGTCAGCAGATCCATCACCTCGGCGGCCGGCAGATCGTCACCGGCGCAGACGGCCTCGGCGGCCTCCATGGTGCAGCCGTCGGCGTGCACGGCCAGCCGGCGCAGCACGACGCGCTCGGCGTCGCTCAGCAGCTCCCAGCTCCAGTCGATCATCGCCATCAGCGTCTGCTGGCGCGGCGGGGCGCCCCGGTGGCCGGTGGCCAGCAACCGGAACCGGTCGTCCAGCCGGTCCACCAGGCCGTGCACGCCCAGCGTCCGCACCCGCGTGGCCGCCAGTTCCAACGCCAGCGGGATGCCGTCCAGCCGGCGGCACAGCACCGCGACCGCCGGGGCGGTCTCCTCGTCCAGGGTGAAACCGCGCGCCGCGGCGGAGGCGCGGGTCACGAACAGCCGGACCGCCCCGGACTCCCGCAGCTCCTCGATCCCGGCGGCTGGGTCGGGCACCTCCAGCGGGGGAACGGCCCAGACGACCTCCCCGGCCAGGGCGAGCGGTTCCTGGCTGGTCGCCAGGACCCGCAGCCCGGGAGCGGCCCGCAGCAGCGACTCCACCAGCCCGGCGACCGGCTCGATCACGTGCTCGCAGTTGTCCAGCACCAGCAGCAGCCGCCGGGCGCGCAGCGCCTCTGCGAGCCGGCCCGCGGCCGTCGCCGGCCCGCCCGGGTCCGCGGCGTCCCGGATGCCCAGCACCGTCATGACCGCCTCGGCCAGACGTGGCACGGCGTCCCGGTCGGCGGGCCGGTCGAGCGCGGCCAGCTCGACCAGCCAGACGCCGTCGGGGAACAGCTCACGCGCGGCGAGGGCCGTCCCGGACGCGGAGGGGCCCACCGACGCCTCGGACGCGGACAGGTCCGCCGGTGTCCCGGACGACGGCGAGCCCTCGAACGTCCCGGGCGCGGGCGGGTTCACCAGCCGGCCGGCGGCCTCCACCGCCAACCGGGTCTTGCCCACCCCTCCGGGGCCGGTGAGCGTCACCAGCCGGTCCGCCGCCAGCCGGGCGAGGATCCCGGCGACCGCCTCGTCCCTGCCGACCAGGCCGGTGATCGGCGCGGGCACGTTCGTGGCGGGTGCGGTCCCGGGTACGGCGGACGCCGCGGGGGCCGGTACGGCCGACGTCACGGGGTCCGGTACGGTCGCAGGCGGTGGAGGCGGCGCCGTGGCCGCCGGGGGCGCGCTCCCGTCAAGAGCGGGCGCGTTCCGCTGCGGGCCGGGCGCCGGGGACGCAGCGGGGACCGGAGACGGGGCGGGGGCGGTCAGCGACGGGTCCTGGGTCAGGATCGCCCGGTGCAGGGCGGCCAGCTCGGCGCTCGGGTCCAGCCCGAGTTCGTCGGCGAGCATGGTCCGCAGCTCCTCGTAGCTGGCCAGGGCCTCGTTCTGCCGGCCGGAGCGGTACAGCGCGCGCATGTGCGCGGCGCGCAGCCTCTCCCGGAACGGGTAGCCGGTCAGCAGTTCGCGGAGCTCTCCGGCCAGGGCGGCGTGCTCGCCCAGCTCCAGTCGTATCTCCGCCCGGTCCTCCTGCGCGGCCAGCCGCTGCTCGGTCAGGCGGGTGACGGCGGGCCAGGCGAACGGCTCGTCGGCGAAGTCCGCCAGCGCCGGGCCCCGCCAGACGGCCAGCGCGTCGGACAGCAGGTCCGCCCTGGCCCGGGGGTCGCGGGCCCGGCCGGCCTCGGCGAGCAGGGCCCGGAACACGTCGGCGTCGGTCTCGCCCCTCACGAGGTACCCCGCCGGGTGGTGGGCGACCAGCTCGCGGGCGCCCGGCTCGGCGTCCTCCAGCGCCCGGCGCAGTTGCGAGACCTTGGCCGACAGCGCACCCGCGGGATTGCCGGGCGGGTCCTCGCCCCACAGGTCGTCGATCAACCGGTCGGCGGGCACCGGCCGCCCCTCGTGCACGAGAAGGTCGGCCAGCAGGGCACGGACCTTCAGCCCCGGGATCGGCACCGGCTCACCGCCGGCCGTCCACACCGCCAGCGGCCCCAACACCCCGAAACGCATGGCAATCACGATAACGGCCGCCCCGTCCCCTCACCCCGTAAGCCGGCCGGGCGAAAGCCGTAAGACCACGAGAAACGACGGGCGGGAGCCGTAAGGCGGCGAGAAACAAACCGTAAAGGGGTCCGGGCATCGTAGGAGACGTCAAAGCGAGACGGTCGCGAAGGAGGCGGAACGGATGTGCGGACAGACGCCGGAGGACGGGCGGCTGCGGCTGGCGGTCATCATCGCCAGTACCCGCAACGGCCGGTTCGGCCCCACGGTCGCCGACTGGTTCACCGCCAGGGCCCGCAGGCGGGCCGACCTGGAGGTGGACCTGATCGACCTGGCCGAGGCGGATCTGCCGCAGACCCTTACCGATCAGGACGAACCCCTCCCACAGCGGGTGCGGGACCTGGCGCCGCGGCTGACCGCAGCCGACGCCTTCGCGGTCGTCACACCCGAGTACAACCGGAGCTTTCCCGCTCCGCTCAAGACGGCCATCGACTGGTACTACGAGGAGTGGCACGCCAAGCCCGTCACCTTCGTCGCCTACGGCAGGGAGTCGGGCGGCCTGCACGCCGTCGGCCAGTTGCGCCAAATCTTCACAGAACTGCATGCCGTGGCGATCTGCGACGCCGTCGTCCTGCCACGTTACTGGGAGCTGTTCGCAGCCGACGGCAGCTGGCCCAAGGCCTCCGCTCCATGCAACGACGAGGCCGCGGCCGCGCTCGACCGGCTGACCTGGTGGGCTCGCGCTCTGCGGGAGGCCCGGGTCAGGCAGCCCTACAAGGTCTGAACACCTCTTACTTCACCTGCTTCACCACATGATCGAACACCGGAGGAAACAATGAGGAAGATCATCGCTTCGACCTTCGCGACGCTCGACGGCTTCATCGACGACCCGCACCTGTGGGCCCTGTCGTACTCCGACGCGGAGTCCCAGAAGTACTCTCTCGATCTCCTGCTGGGCAGCGACATCCTCCTGCTCGGCCGGGTCACCTTCGAGGGCATGGCCCAGGCGTGGCCCTCCATGTCGGGCGACCCCTACTCCGACAAGGTCAACGCCATGACCAAGTACGCGGTCTCCTCCACCCTGCAGGAGACCGACTGGAACAACTCGAGCGTCATCCACGGGGACGACCTGCTCGCCGAGGTGAACCGGCTCAAGCAGCAGCCCGGCGGGGACATCATGATCTGGGGCTGCGGCCGGCTCACCGACACGCTCGCCGAGCACGGGTTGCTCGACGAGTACAAGATCTGGATCTACCCGGTCGTCAAGGGCGGCGGGCAGCCCCTGTTCCGCGAGGGCACGGAGGCGACCATGGAACTCGTCGACAACAAGACGTTCGAGTCGGGAACCGTCCTCCTGACCTACCGGCCGGTCAAGACGAGCCCGGCCCCGGCGTCCGCCGGCTGATCACCGGGCTCGCACCGAGGCGCCTGCCGGGAGCGGAACGCCGCTCCCGGCAGGCGCCTCGGCGTCCGTCGGCCTCCCGTTATAGGTTCTGGGGAGGACGAACGTACGTGTACGAGTGGAGGATCAGCGCGGTGGAAGTCGAGCAGACGGTGCTTCCGGGGATCGGATTGCGGCATGAGTTCACGACGCGCTCCGGGCGAAGGATCGGGATCGTCTCACACCGTACCGGCCGCCGCGATCTGGTGATCTACGATGCCGACGATCCCGACCGCGCCTGCGAGACCGTGAAGCTGAACGACGAGGAAGCCGACGCGCTGGTGGAGCTGCTCGGCGCCCCGCGCATCGTGCAGCGCCTCAACGCCCTGCACCGGGACGTCGAGGGACTGGTCAGCCTGCAGCTGCCGATCCCGTCCGGCTCGCGCTACGACGGACGCCCGATGGGGGACGCGCGGGTGCGCACCCGCACCGGCGCCTCCATCGTGGCCGTGGTCCGCTCCGGTCAGGTCGTCGCCAGCCCCGGCCCGGAGTTCGTCCTGACCGGAGACGACATCGTGGTCGTCGTGGGCAGCCCGGAGAGCACCGCCGCCGTCGCCGACATCTTCTCTCACGGTTAGGCCGGCGGGTGCACCACACTGCAATTCTTTTTCTCGAGTTCGGCGCCGTCCTGCTCGGGCTCGGCATTCTCGGGGCGCTGGCGCTGCGCGTCGGCATCTCGCCCATCCCCCTCTACCTGCTGGCCGGACTGGCCTTCGGCACCGGCGGCATCGTCCCCCTGGCCACCAGTGAGGAGTTCATCGCCACCGGCGCCGAGATCGGCGTCGTCCTGCTGCTGCTCACCCTCGGCCTGGAGTACAACGCCGACGAGCTGGTGACCAGTCTGAAGAGCAACGCCCCGGCCGGCCTGGTGGACCTGGTGCTCAACGCCGCGCCCGGCGCGATCTGCGCGCTGCTGCTGGGCTGGGGACCGGTCGCCGCCGTGGCCATGGCCGGGGTCACCTACGCCACCTCCTCGGGCATCACCGCCAAGGTCCTGTCCGACCTGGGCTGGATCGGTAACCGCGAGACCCCGGTGGTGCTGTCGCTGCTGGTCTTCGAGGACCTGACCATGGCGATCTACCTGCCGGTGCTGACCGCCATGCTGGCCGGTCTCAGCTTCGCCGGTGGCGCGGCCACCGTGGGCATCGCGCTGGCCACCGTCAGCGTGGTGCTGCTGGTGGCGCTGCGCTTCGGGCGCTTCATCGAGGCGTTCGTCTCCAGCCCCAACTCCGAGGTGCTGCTGCTGAAGGTGGTCGGCCTGGCCCTGCTGGTGGCCGGGGCCGCCCAGCAGTTGCAGGTCTCGGCCGCGGTGGGGGCGTTCCTGGTGGGCATCGCCCTGTCAGGGGAGCTGGCCCACGAGACCCAGGCGCTGCTGGCCCCGCTGCGCGACCTGTTCGCCGCGGTCTTCTTCGTCTTCTTCGGCCTGCAGACCGACCCGGCGAAGATCCTGCCCGTGGCCGGGCTCGCCGCTGCGCTGGCCCTGATCAGCATGGTCACCAAGCTGCTGACCGGCGTGTACGCCGCCCGGCGGGCGGGCATCGGCCGGGCCGGCCGGGCCCGGGCCGGCATCGCGCTCATCCCGCGCGGCGAGTTCAACATCGTCATCGCCGGGCTGGCGGTCGCCGCCGGCGCCCACCCCGACCTGGGCCCGCTGGCCGCCGCCTACGTGCTCCTCCTGGCCGCGTTCGGCCCGCTGGCCGCCCGCCTGGTCCAGCCGTTCATCACCGCCATCGCCAAGCGCGCCTGACCGGCCCCCGCCGTACGGCCGCGCTCACGACGCGGCCGTACGCGGCGCGCCGCCGACGGGGACGGCACCGGGCGCGACGTCCGCGAAGGCGGGGGCGCCCGGTTCCCGTTCCAGGCGCAGGGTGCGGGCCAGGAAGCTGATCGCGTGGTACCACCCGCACAGGACCACGACGTCGAGGAGCTGGGGCTCGGTGAAGCGGGCCGCCAGCCGGGACCACAGCTCCTCGCCGATGTCCCCGTCGCGGTGGAGGGCGTCGACGGCCCGGATCAGCAGCCGCTCGCCCTCGTCGTCCCAGCAGGGGTCGCCGGCCTCCCCCGAGGTCAGCGAGGCGATCTGGGCCGGGGTCAGCCCGGCCCTGCCGCCGAAGAAGGCGACGTGCACGCCCCACTCGTACTCGCACCCGCAGGCCGCGCAGGTGCGCAGGATCACGATCTCGCGTTCCCGCAGCCCCACGCTCAGCTCCCGGCCCAGCTCGTAGGAGCCCCACCCGTGCATGGCCCGCGTCAACTTCGGGTTGCGGGCCAGCACCCGGAACAGCGCGATCGGCTCGACCCCCGGCGGCATCATCGCGCGCAGCAGCGCGCCCTCCTGCTGGGGATACGGCTCGGCGAGCGGTTCGATGCGGGCCATCACAGCCTCCTGCTCTCCCGTATGCTTCTATTTCAGAAGCGCTGTGATGGCGACGGTATCGATTCGGAAATCGAAGCGCAAGGGGGTGCCGTGAACCGGCCAGGACCCGTACGGGGATCGACCACCGGACGTCCGATCATGGTCGCGCTGGACCTGCTGGGCCGGCGCTGGAGCCTGCGCGTCCTGTGGGAGCTGCGTGAGGCGCCCGCGGGCTTCCGGTCGCTCCAGGAGCGCTGCGACGGGATGTCCTCCAGCGTCCTGCGCCAGCGGCTGCTGGAGCTCGAGGAGAACCGCCTCGTGCGGCGCACCGACGACGGCCGCTACGAGCTCACCCCGGCGGGCCGGGAGCTCGGCGAGGCCATCCGCCCCCTGGACCGGTGGGCCCGGCGCTGGGTCGCCGCCCTTGACGCCCCCGATGACGGAGCCGAGGGTCCGGGCGCCTGCGTCGACGCGGAGGATGCCGGCGAACCGGGCGATGTCCGCTGAACGGGCGCCCCGGAGAGCCGGACGGATCGGGCGACCCGCAGGACCACCGCGCCGGCCGTACGCTCCGGAAGCCGGCGACCGGCCCCTCCGCACCGCCCGGATCTGGTAGGCATGGGCGGGTGATGAGATTCCTCGCCGTCCCGGCAGCGGCGGCCCTCGTCCTCGCCGCGACCCCGGCCCCGGCCGCCGCCCCGCCGGGTCAGCCGGGTCAACCGCGCGTCCCGGCGGGCACGGCCGCCGGATACGTGGTCTTCGACCGGCAGACGGGGAAGATCGTCGCCCACCGGTCCGCGCACCGGAAGTTCAGGTCCGCCTCGGTGGTGAAGCTCCTGATCGCGATCGACTATCTGGAGTCCCACGCGACCGTGCCCGCGCGCGACCAGAAGCTGCTCAAGGTCATGCTCCGGGTCAGCGACGACGACGCCGCGACCGCGTTCTGGAACCGGGGCGGCCAGAGGAGGATCATCAAGCGGACGGCGCGCAAGCTGGGCCTGACCGACACGGCTCCCCCGCCCGCCGACAAGCCGGGCTTCTGGGGCTACACCTCGCTCAGCGCGCTGGACGTCGTCAGGACCTACCGCTACCTGCTCGACCGCGCCGACCCCCGGGTCGGCCGGCTCGTCCTCGGCCACCTGCGCAAGGCCGGCCAGTGCGGTTCCGACGGCTTCGACCAGTTCTTCGGCATCCCGCGCGGGGTGCCCGGCCCCTGGGCGGTCAAGCAGGGCTGGTCGGGGTACGGCTCCACGCCCCCGGTCCGCTGCACCCGCACCTCCCCCACCGCCTTCGCCGCGTCCCCCGCAGGCTCCGCCACCCCGGCCACCGGCTCCGCTACTTCGGCCACCGGCTTCACTGCGGCGGGGTTCGCCCTCGCCCCGGCCGCCCGCGCCGCGGCGCCCGTCCCGGACCTGGGCCGCCCGGTGCTGCACACCACCGGCCTGGTCGGCCCGAGGGAGCGGTGGATCATGGTGCTGCTCACCGCCCACCCCGCCGGGACCGGCTGGCAGCGCTCCACTCAGCGCACCACCATCCTGGCCAGGGACCTCTACCGCAGCGCGACCTCCTGACCGCCGCGCCCGTCCCGTCCCTCACGCCCCCGGCAGGGCGAAGACCGCGCATGTCGCGGTGCCGTGCGCGTACAGCCTGCCGTCGGCGGCGCCGGTCACCCGGGCCTCGGCGGTCGCGGTGGTACGGCCCACGTGGACGGCCGTGGCCTCGCAGCGCAGAGTCGGGGTGTCGCCGAAGACCGGGCGCAGCAGGTTCACGTTGAGCTGGATGGTGGTGTACGCCCGGCCGGCGGGCAGCGCCGACATGACCGCGCTGCCGAGCGCGGAGTCGAGCAGGGTGGCCGTGAAGCCGCCGTGCACCGTGCCCATGGGGTTGTAGAGATGCTCGCCGGGCTCTCCCTCGAAGACCGCCCGGCCCTCCTCGACGTCGACGAGCCGGAAGCCGAGCGTGCCGCAGATCGGCGCGGTGGGGAGGCGCCCTTCCAGGCTGAGTCTCAGCAGTTCGAGCCCGGATGAGGTGCCCGCGTCGGCGTAGGAGGTCGGCGGGGCCCAGGTGTGGGTGCGGGTACGTGAGCCGGTCGCGGGGGTCTGCGTCATGGCTGCTTTCTTCTCGGCTTTCTTCTCGGTGTCGTACGGAGATCGATGTCGTGCGGAAAACGCCTTCAGGGGCGTCCCAGAAGCCCTGAACGCCTCAGAGGCGTCCCGGGGGCGCCGGCGGGCGAGACCCCGCCCGCCGTACCGGATCCGGCTCAGGGCAGCTTGACCGCCAGCAGGTCCACCGGGCGGATGTCCGGCGGCGCGCTGAGCATGGTCGGCGCCGCCTCCATCAGCGCCGCGGCGATCCGGCCCCGCAGATGACCCTGCCGTCCCTCCTCGTCGGCGAAGGTGTCGAAGACCCCGAAGGTGGTGTCGTTCTCCCGGAAGGCGAACCAGGTGAGGGTGTGGTCCTCCTCGGCGGCCAGCTGCACCGCGTCGCGCAGCATCGCCTCGACCTTGTCGGCGTACTCCGGCTTGGCCTCTATCCGGGCCAGCAGACCGATCTTCATCGTGACCTCCTCGTCTCGGTGCAGAAGCAACCTAGCGCCGCGCCCGGAGCGATCCCCAGTGGCGGAAACGACGTTATTGATAGCGTTTCCGGCATGAAGGTAGCTGTGCTGGCATACGACGGCGTGTTCGATTCCGGACTCTCGGCGATCCTGGACGTCCTGCAGGGAGCCAACGCGATGCGCGGACAGCTTCCGCAGCCCCCGCCGGCCTGGGAGGTCGTCACGGTCGGCTTCCGCCGCCGGATCCGTACCGGTGCCGGGCATCTGGTCTCCTGCGACCCCGCCGACCGGGCCGAGCAGGCCGACCTGCTGCTCGTCCCCGCCCTCGCCGAGCGCGAGCCCGAGTCCCTCCTCGCCCACGTCTCGAGCCCCGCCGCGGGGAAGGTACGGCGCCTGGCGGCCGATGCCCGTCAGCGGGGGATCCGGATCGCCTCGGCCTGCACGGGCACCTTCCTGCTGGCCGAGTCCGGGGTGCTCGACGGACGGCGGGCGACCACCAGCTGGTGGCTGGCGCCGTACTTCCGCGCCCGCTACCCGAAGGTCACGCTGGACCAGACCCGCATGGTGATCACCTCCGACGGCGTGATGACGGCGGGCGCCGCCTTCGGGCACGTCGATCTGGCCCTGGCGGTCGTGCGGGCGAGCAGTCCCCACCTGGCCGATCTCATCGCCCGCTATCTGGTGATCGACGAGCGGCCGTCCCAGTCGGCCTACACCATCGCCGGCGCGCTCGCCCAGAGCGACCCGACCGTGGCGGCCTTCGAACGCTGGGTCCGGGCCCGCCTGGAGCAGCCGTTCAGCGTCACCGAGGCCGCCCGCGCGGCCGGCGTCAGCGAGCGCACTCTCCAGCGGACCGTGCGCCGCGTTCTGGGCGTCTCACCCGTGCAGTTCGTCCAGGATCTGCGCGTGGAACAGGCCCGCCACCTGCTGCGCACCACGGATCTCCCCCTGGAGGCCATCGCCCGCAGGGTCGGTTACGAGCACGCCAACACGCTGCGCGTCCTGCTGCGCCGCCGTACCGCCAGCACGGTGTCGGCCCTGCGCGGCGGTGAACGGGGGCAGGGCGGCCCGGACGACGCGTGAGGAGCGCGGGAACACGGCGGCAAGCGAGGAGTCCCGGAGCGCGGCGACGCGCGAGGAACCCCAGAACACAGTGACGCACGCGAGAAACCTCAGAGCGCGGCGGCGTAGGCGGCGGCCAGGCGCTCCATGACGCCCGGCCCGTCCCGTTCCGGCGCCGGTTCGCCGAGATGGACGACGCGCAGCTCGGCCATGAACTCGTCCCACAGCTCAGGCCCGCCGGCCGCCAGCAGCTCCGCCCGCACCCGCAGCCGCTCCGTGGTCGGCCGGTGGCGCAGCCCCCACTCACCGAGCTGGGCGAAGACCGGCACCAGCCGGATCGACGCCTCGGTCAGACTGTAGGCGGCCCGCCGTCCCGGCCCCACGTCCTCCCGGGTCAGCAGCCCGGCCTTCACCAGCCTCTTCAGCCGGTCGGCCAGGATGTTGGAGGCGATCCCCTCCTCGGATCCGGCGAGCAGTTCCCTGAAATGGCGCCGGTTGCCGAACATCACATCCCGCAGCACGAGCAGGCTCCAGCTGTCGCCGAACGCCTCGACCGCGGCATTGATCGGACACCCGGAACGCGCGGAGTCCCCCATTCCACACCTCGTTTCCGAACCGGTTGCAATCTACCACCAGTTGTCCTAGCGTTGATCACTGGTTGCAAACCGCAAGCAGATCGCAGGAGGCGCCGGATGAACGAGCCGCAGACCGCTGCCGGAAAGGTGCTCTGGCACTTCACGATGTCGCTGGACGGATTCGTGGCGGGGCCGGACCACGAGATGGACTGGATGTCCGAGACCACGTTCCGCCCGAACCTGACCGACGAGTACGTCGCGACCACGGGCGCCGTGCTGGGCGGCCGGGACGGCTGGGACCACTATCCGGACGCAAGTGGCGTGTACGGCGGCGCCTGGCAGGGGCCGGTCTTCGTGCTCACCCACCACCCGGAGGACGCCGCGCCCGCCGAGGGAGTCACGTTCCTGAGCTGCGGCCCCGCCGAGGCGGTGCGGATCGCGCTGGAGGCGGCGGGCGGGAAGAACGTCGAAGTGCTGTCGCCCACCATCGGCCGCCAGCTCCTCGAACTGGGGCTGATCGACGAGATCGACCTGCACATCGCGCCGGTCCTGCTCGGCGAGGGCATCCGGCTGTACGACAACCCCGGCGGCAAGCCGGTCCACCTCCACCGGCTCGGTGTGGACGACCCCACCTTGGAGGTGGACGTACGGTACCGGCCCGTCACGACGGCGAAGCCCCCGGCCGGGAACACCCCGGGATGACCGGGCCGCAGACCTGAGCCGAGCTACCGAAGAGCGCTGCCACCCGCTACCGAGGAGGACTTCCGATGCGCAGCGTGACCTGCTCGATGGCCGTGTCGCTGGACGGCTACATCGTCGGGCCGGACGGCTCCTTCGACTGGACGGCACCCGACGAGGAGGTCTTCGACCTCGCCACCGACGAGGTGCGCAACCTCGGCGTCCACCTGCTGGGACGACGGCTGTACGAGACCATGCTGTACTGGGAGACCGCCGACCGGGACCCGTCGCTCGGCTACTCGACGCGCGAGTTCGCCGCGATCTGGAAGGCGCTCCCGGAGGTGGTGTTCTCCACCACGCTGTCGGAGGTGCAGGGCAACGCCCGCCTGGCCTCCGGCGGCCTGGCGGAGGAGATCGAGCGGTTGCGTGCCGGGCCGGGAGAGGGCGACATCGCGATCGGCGGCGCGACTCTCGCCGCCGAGGCGGCCGCGCTGGGCCTGATCGACGAGTACCGGGCCAGGGTCTACCCGGTGCTGGTCGGCGGTGGCATCCCGTTCTTCCCCCAGCGCGAGCGCCGGGTGGATCTCGAACTCCTCGAGACCCGCACCTTCAACTCGAAGGTCGTCTACCTCCGCTACCGCGTGACGCGCCGGCCGAGTAAGTCCTCAACCTGAAAGCGGGTACGGCGGTGCGGGCCGAGCGGGTGAGCCCACCCGTGAAGCGCGTCCGCGGCCGGCCGGGTGTCGCCCACCCAGGCGTCACGAAGCTCATCGCGGATGACGACCAGGATCTCCAAGACGTACTCGCCGACCAACTGCACGACGAACGGGACGACCCACGGGTCCGCGGAGCCCACGACCTCCGCCAGCCCTTGGAACGCACGAGATCGAAGACGGCCTGCCAGTCCTCGGCGGCAGGCCGACGAGGGCGGCGATCAGGGATGGCGGTGGAGCGGTGACCTGTCGCCGACCAGCCAGAGATGCCCGAACGGGTCGAAGAAGCCGCCTTGCCTATGCGTTCCCCACGGCATCTCGTGGTCACGTACCGGATCGTGGTAGTTCGCGCCTGCGGCCGCGGCGCTGTCGGCGAACTCATCCGGATCGTCCACGAACACCTCGACCCGTACCGTGGTGGTGCCGGCCGCGGCGGGGGTCTGCCAGCCGTTGCTCTCCGTCTGGGCCAGGAACAACGGCGCTCCGCGGACCTCGAGGCCGATGACCGAGCCGAGGTTCCACAGCTGTGTGGCGCCGAGCGCACGCTGGTACCAGGCCGATGCCGCCGGGGCGTCCGGTACGGCGAGCATGAGCGAGATGATCGTCACAGCCCGCACGATACGCACCCGAGGAGCCGTACGGCAGGCCCGCAGCACATCGACATCGGTGTGACAGGACAGCCTGCCGCATCCCCGACCGGTGCGGCGTCAACAGCGATCAGGGTCGAACTGCCGCGTCGTGGGACGGTTCGAACCCCGCTCCCGATGAGGTCCTCCCGGGAAGGGCCGGGCTCGGGTCGTAGCGCAGCAGGAGGCCGACGTTCTCCCCGAAGCGCTCCTGCCCGGCGGCCGCCTGGTCGCCGGCTCGCGGCGCGCCGCCCTTGCCTCGTCGGCCCCCTCCGCGAATAGGGCTCTGAAAGGCACCGGAAACGTTCGCCGGGTGGTGCGTTCGGCCGGGTGGCGGGCGGTGGGATGCGAGGCGTCTCGCAGAGGCCGATGGGGTTGCCTGCGGGATGGCGCGGTCTCAGCGCGGGTGGTGGTTGAGTCTCTCGAAGGGCCAATGCGCGGACAGCCAGGCTGTCACGGCTTCATGCAAGGGCGAGTCCAGTTCGGCTCGGTCGGCCCGGACCCAGGAGGCCACGTCAGCGTCGTGGTCGTCGCTGCGGGAGGGATAGATGTAGACGCATCCGATCACCTCGCCGCTGGTCGTCTCTAGGACGGTGTAGGTGAATCCGCGGCGCTGGGCGAAGTTGTTCGCATGGCGCTGCAGGTCGGCGAGGTTCGCCTCCGGGGTCATGCCGTCCGCGGGAGGCCATCCCCGGCCCAGGAAGCCCGGGGTCGCACGGATGTGCTCGATGCTGCCGGTCCAGGCAGCGTGGTCGGCAGCGTTGTGCTCAGGCCCCAGGGGTTCCAGGCGGAACTGTGAGGTGGCCAGGTGTGAGGGAACGGCGAAGTCATCGGGGACGAATGCATGGTCATTCATGAGGTCGAGGCTAGGAGGTTGGGTTCGTAAGTCGCATCTGGATGGATCTCCCGCACCGCTTGTCAACCGGCCCGCCTTTCGCGACACCCCTCGTCGCCTCTGCGCCGGCGCGGCGGCCAGGCTCGTCTGCCGTACGGCGCAGCCCGGGTGGGCAGCACCCGCCCGGCCGGGGAGGCGCATCGCGGGTGGGCGACACCCGGCTCACCGGAAACGTGCCCCATCGTTGCGGCGCTGCCTCAGCGGGGGTTCGCGGGGCCGAGGTGGGCGGCGGCCAGGCGTTTGGGGGCGGCCATGCGCCAGGCCTCCTGGACGAGTTCGGTCATCTCGGCCGGGTCGATGGCGGTCAGCCAGACACGGACCCAGTTGTAGCGTTCGTCGGAGGGGCGGGGCATGTGGAACTTGCCGGGTTCGGCGGCGACCAGGGCGGCCCGTTCCTCCTTGGGGAAGGCGAAGCCCATGGAGGTCTCGTCGGGAGAGATCGCGACGTAGACGATCCGGCCCACGCGGAAGGTCACCCGGTCCCTGACGATCTTCTCCTCCGTGCGGGGCAGGGCCGTCGCCACGCGGCGCACGTCCTCGGCGGTGACCGTCACTCCGCCCTCCGGACCGCCAGGGCCGCCTCGTCCACGGCGGCGGTCAGGCGGCGCAGGGTGCCCCTGAAGGCCGCCAGCTCCTCCACGTCGAGGCCGGTGGCCGCGAGCAGCCGGTCGGGGACCTGTTCGGCCCTGGAACTCAGCGCGGCCCCGTCCGGCGTCAGCCGTACGAGCACCGAGCGCTCGTCGGCGGCGCTGCGCTCGCGGCGGACCAGACCCGCGGCCTCCAGTCTCTTGAGCAGCGGCGAGAGCGTGCCGGAGTCGAGGCGCAGGGCGGCGCCGAGCTCCTTGACCGTCACCGGCTCGCGCTCCCAGAGCACCATCATCGCCAGGTACTGGGGGTAGGTGAGGCCGAGATCGCGCAACAGGGCGCGGTAGAGGCCGTCGAGCGCCCGTGAGGCGGCGTGCACGTCGAAGCACACCTGGTTGTCCAGCAGCAGCTTCACAGGAGGAAGTATACGCGCTTGACTGCGACCAATTAAGTTGTGCACAATCAAAATGTACGCAACCGAAAGGGGAACCTCTCTCATGAGCTCGCTCTACACCGCCATCGCCACCGCCGCCGGCCGCGAGGGACGGGCGGCGTCCTCGGACGGCAGGCTCGATGTGAAGCTCGCCCCGCCGAAGGAGCTCGGCGGATCGGGCGAGGGCACGAACCCCGAGCAGCTGTTCGCGGCGGGTTACGCGGCGTGCTTCGCCAGCGCGCTCCAGCTGGTCGCCAAGCGGGCGGGAGCGGACGTCTCCGACGCCTCGGTGACCGCCGAGGTCGGCCTGCGGGCCCGGGGGGCGGGGTTCGGGCTCACCGTGACGTTGCGGGTCGAGCTCCCCGACGACCTGCAGGGCGAGGCGGGCGCCTCCCTGGTCGAGACCGCCCACCAGGTCTGCCCGTACTCCAACGCCACGCGGGGCAACATCCCCGTCGAGCTGGTGATCGAGTGAGCCGGGCGGGCTGAGGGATCAGGGAAGCCGACAGGTCAGGGAAGGGGACGGCGACCGGCGAAGCCGAGGTCGTCACGGTGGTACCAGGCCAGGTCGCGGTCCCCCTCGAGCCAGCACAGCCGCACCGCCACCCCGTCGAACACCGCGGGGAAGTCGACCAGCAGCGGCGCGACGCCCTTGACCTCCACGCCGTTCGAGGTGAACCAGCCGAGGATCTCGTCCAGGCGCGCCTCCAGCGCCTTGACCTCCGGCAGCCCTCCGAGCTCCGACTCACCGTGGTCGCGCAGCTCTCGGACGAGTTCCGCCAGGTCACCGCGCATGCGCACGAAATCGCCGGCCCGCTCCAGCACGCCCGGCATCATCGCCCGGGCCTCGTCGACCGTGAAGACCCTGTCCACCCCTGAACCGTAGCGCCTCGCGGGCCCGACCGCCGAGTACGGCCCCGCACGGCGGGCCCGGGGCAGAGGCCACCGGAGAGATCCTGCGACCTCCCGGGCGCTATCGGAGGCGCATACCTGGTAGGACTGAGACAGCCCGCCCTGCCACCCGCGGGCGGAGGAGTCTTCAGCATGCCCTTCTTCACCGTCTCGTCCGACCTGCGCGGCACGGCGCTCGTCGTCCAGGTCAGCGGAGAGCTCGACTACGGTCATGCTCCCGTCTTCCGCAACGAGATGAGCAGGGTCTGGAGGGCGGGAGGGCCGCAGACGGTCGTCATGGACCTCACCACGCTCACCTTCTGCGACTCCGCCGGGGTCGCCGAGCTGATCTGGAGCCTCCAGCAGAGCCGCGCCCTGGGCTCGCGACTGGTCCTGGTCGGGGTGCACGGCACTCTGGAGCGGATACTGGCCATCACCGGGCTGCGGCCCGTCTTCGAGATCTCCCCGACCGTCGAGGACGCCCTCCGGGAGGTGTGAGCCCGCCGGAGGGCCGCCGGGGCCGGGGTTCAGCCCTTGCGCTGGACCTTCTCGGCTCCGAGCACGCGCGGCGCGTCAACGATCACGTCGGAGAAGATGTCAACGATCAGGGCGATCACGCCTCCGACCACGATGACGCCCGCTCCGGCCCACACCAGCGGCCAGTTGGGGCCCAGGCACAGCGCCACGCCGCCGAGAGTGAATCCCACCAGGATGACGATCACCGCCAGCCAGGACTTGGGGCTCCCTGCGTGACTTCCAGCCATGACGTCTCCCTGTTCCTCTCAATATCGGTCATTCGGTCGCGTTGCTCGCGGCGGCGATCACGCGGGTCGGCGCCTGGCGAAGATCCTGCGACTCGGCGAGTTCCACGTCCAGACGTTCCACGATCGTAGGCGGTACGCGATCCGCCTCGCCGCGCAGGTCCCGTCCTTGCGGGTGCGAGTCGCGATCAGGACGCGTCCGCACCGGACGCCGCGCCGCCGCCGGACACCGCCGATCGCCTCCCCCCGCTCCGACAGTGGGGAGAGCGTACCCGGATCGGGCCTGGACAATCCGGCGATCCCCGGCGCCGGAGTGTGGCCCAGCGGCCTCTGACGGCGACCATGACGCGGGTTACTATTCAGCCCACGAGGTCCGAGCCCCGCATACCGGTCAGCAAGGAACCGATGTTCCGCAGCGGGCCCGTCGAGGAGCGGACCGCCGAGGGGCAGACCCGACATCCGGCCGACGTCGCGTCTCCGTCCGAAATCCGATTTCGGGCGTGAGAGGATGATGATCCGGTTGGCCGGAGTTGGACGACCCGTCCGGATCAGGAGGTCCGCATGTCCGATGTCACGCCCGAGCCCGGAAGTCTCGAGGACGCCGAGGTCGCACCGGAGTCCGCGAGTTCCGAGGATGAGCTGAAGCGCAAGTTCCGCGAGGCTCTGGAGCGCAAGAAGCTCGCCCAGACGGACATGAACGCCGGCGGCCGGGGGAAGGGCTCCTCCAAGATCCACGGCGCGCACGGCCCCGTCGGCGGCAAGCGCTCCTTCCGCCGCAAGAGCGGCGGCTGAGCCGGCCGTCCCGAGGTCCCGGGAGCCGCGCGGAGTCCCGGGACTTGGGAGAGGCGGGCGATCTGCCATAGGCTCTCCCGCGTGCGCGATCTCGGTGAGGACCCGCGGCCCGTTCGCGGCGCCGTACGGGAGGTCCATCGTGTGGACCGGGCGGCGACCCTGAACTACTCCCCCGATCTGGACGGGCTCGCCGATCCCGGCGAGATCGTGTGGGCGTGGGTCCCCTACGAGGAGGATCCGGCGCGGGGCAAGGACCGGCCCCTGCTGGTCGTGGGCCGCCACCGGCGCAGGTTGCTGGCGATGATGCTCTCCAGCCGCGGCGGCGACCGTCCCGACGAGTGGCTCGAACTCGGCCCCGGCCGCTGGGACCGGGACAACCGCCCCTCCTATCTCCGCCTCGACCGGATCTTCGAGCTCGACGAGGACGACATCCGCCGCGAGGGCGCCGTCCTCGACCGCGACCGCTTCCTGCGCGTCGCCGCCGTCCTGCGGGCCACCCACGGCTGGGCCGCCGACGGCTGAGTCCCATAACGCGGCGCCGGAAGCGGCCCGGTGCCGGAAGTGATCCGGTGGCGAGAGTGACGGTCACGGCGGGAGATCCGGCAATCTTGACGTTATGACCGACACCGCCGCACGGCTGCTGAGACTGCTGTCGCTGCTGCAGACCCGCCGCGAGCACTCCGGCGCCGAGCTCGCCGAACGGCTGGGCGTCACCGCGCGCACGGTCCGCAGGGACGTGGAACGGCTGCGCGAGCTGGGTTATCCGGTGCACGCGACCCAGGGCGCCGCCGGTTACCGGCTGGGCGCGGGCGCCTCGCTGCCGCCGCTGCTGCTCGATGACGACGAGGCGGTCGCCGTGGCGGTCGGGCTGCGCACGGCGGCGGGCGGCTCGGTCGCCGGGATCGAGGAGACCTCGCTGCGGGCGCTGGGCAAACTCGAACAGGTGCTGCCCTCCCGGCTGCGCCACCGGGTGAACACGCTGCACACGGCGACCGTCCGGGTCGGCGGCGGCGACGGGCCCGCGGTCAGCCCGGACACGCTGATGACGATCGCCGACGCCTGCCGCCGCCGGGAGCGGCTGCGCTTCGACTACGCGAGTCCGCGCGGCGGTCAGACGGTCCGGTCGGTCGAGCCGCACAGCCTGGTCAGCTTCGGCCGGCACTGGTATCTCGTCGCCTGGGACACCGACCGCGACGACTGGCGCGCCTTCCGGGTGGACCGGCTGACCCCCCGCACGCCCACCGGTCCCCGCTTCGCCCCCAGGCAGCCGCCCGAGGGCGACGTCGCGGCCTACCTGTCGCGGCGGCTGTCGTCGCAGACCTGGCCGGTCCAGGCGACCGTCATCCTGCACGAGCCCGCCGAGAGCGTGGCCGACAGGGTCTGGCCGGGCATGGGCGTGGTCGAGGCCGTCGACGAGCGCAACTGCCTGCTGCACGTCGGCGCCGACACCCCGTCGGCGCTGGTGTGGATGATCACCTCGGTGGACGCCGACTTCACCCTCGTCGAGGGCCCGCCGGAACTCGCCGAGGCCCTGCGCGCCCAGGCAGCCCGCTGCCTGCACGCCGTACGGGCCATGTGACCGCCCCCGTCCCGCACCCGCCGCCGCACCGGCCCGTCACGGTCCCCGCGGCCGGTCAGGGTTCCCAGCGTGCGGTGCCGTCGCTGACGATCCGGAAGGCGGCGGCGGAGCCGGCGGCGGCCGACTCCATCGCGCTCTGTTCCATGCTGACGACGTCCCCCGCCGCGTAGATGCCGGGCACGCTGGTGCGGTAGCCGTCGTCGATCTTGAGGTAGCAGTTCTCCTGCACCGCCAGGTCCAGGTTCTCCACGAGCCGGGCGACCAGGGGAACCGGCCGCTGGTCGAGCTGCCACAGCAGGGTCTGGCGGGCGACGACCGCGCCGTCCTCCAGCTCGACCGCGTACAGGTCCCCGTCGTCGTGGTGCAGTCTGCGGATCCTGCCCTCGATCGCGTCCACCCCGTGGTCCCCCTCCGGCATCCTCCCGTTGGCGAAGACGACCACGTTGTCGCTCCAGGCGGCGAACCCGGCGTCCGCCGTCTTGGCGAACTCCGGATCGGAGGTGACCACGCCCCAGGACCGGTCGCGGTTCT
The DNA here is from genome assembly GCF_016863175.1 of Paraplanobispora siamensis. Classification (GTDB taxonomy): domain Bacteria; phylum Actinomycetota; class Actinomycetes; order Streptosporangiales; family Streptosporangiaceae; genus Planobispora; species Planobispora siamensis. Next base: position 68,413 of record NZ_BOOJ01000057.1, on the reverse strand, counting down.
CCCAGCCCGTGCAGAGCGGGCAGTGGATCACCGTCCTGCCCCAGCACTCGGCGAACCCCTCGACCTCGGGGTGGATGTCGACCATGCCCGTGGCCAGCAGCACCCGGTGCGCCCACACCGGATCGCCGTCCTCGACCGTCAGGTCGAACCCGTCCCGCCCGTCGGGCACCACGTCGGCGACGAGGGCCTCGCGCAACTCGGCCATGCCGTAGGCGGCCAGATCCTTCCACGCCCGGCGGCGGTACTCGTCATGAGTCACGCCGTCCAGCCCGACGATGCCGTGCATCCCGTGGGAGGCCGCGTTGCGCGGCGGCTCCGGCGCCTCCAGGACCACCACCCGGCGCAGGGACCGGCTGAGCGTCATGGCCGCCGTCAGTCCCGCGGGACCGCCACCGATGATCGCGACGTCATAGTGCTGCATGAGCTCTTCCCTGCCCGCTCTCGGGCGACCGTCACTTCCGCGGGAGCCGTACGGCCAGACGAGAAGGCACGGCGAGGCCGCGGAAACTTTTGAGTAGGGCTCACATTTCTATTGACCGGCGAGTTGACCGGACGGAACATAAGTCATCAAATCCCCCCGGCGCACCAGAGGTGCAGCATGATCAAACTCGCCGGATCCATCACCGCCGCGTTGTCCCTGATCGGGGTTCTCGCCCTGGCGGGCCTCGCCACTCCCGCCACCGCCGCCCCGGCCCCTCCGGAATCGGAGGTCAACACCACTGGCGAGCCGCCGGGAAGCGCGAACCCCGCCCGCGGCTTCGTCGACGGGCACACGCACCTGATGTCGTACGAGGCGTTCGGCGGAATGCTCCTGTGCGGCAAGCCGTTCGACCCCGACGGCATCGACCACGCCCTCGTCGACTGCCCCGACCACTTCCCGAACGGCCAGGCGGCCTGGTTCGAGAACTTCACCCGGACCGGCTCCCCCACCGGCACCCACGACCCGGTCGGCTGGCCGACCTTCCGCAGCTGGCCGGCCTCCGACTCGCTCACCCACCAGCAGACCTACCACCGCTGGGTGGAGCGGGCCTGGCGGGGCGGGCTGCGCGTCCTGGTCAACCATCTGGTCGCCAACCGGCAGCTGTGCGAGATCTACCCGCTCAAGCGCAACGCCTGCGGTGAGATGGCCTCGCTGCGCCTGCAGGCGCAGCGCACCTTCGAGATGCAGGACTTCGTCGACGCCCGGGCAGGCGGCCCCGGGAAGGGCTGGTTCCGGGTCGTGCGCTCCGCGGCCGAGGCCCGGCAGGTGATCGCGGCGGGCAAGCTCGCGGTGATCCTCGGCGTGGAGACCTCCGAGCCGTTCGGCTGTCGTCAGACCCTGGGGGTCCCGCACTGCACGCGGGCGCAGATCGACCGCGGCCTGGACGAGATGCACGCGCTGGGCGTGCGCACCATGTTCGTCTGCCACAAGTACGACAACGCGCTGTGCGGCGTGCGCTTCGACTCCGGCACCCAGGGCGTCATCGTCAACCTGGGCAACTTCCTGTCCACCGGCAGGTTCTGGAGCGCACGGACCTGCACCGGGCCCGAGCACGACAACACGATCGACCCGGCGGGCGTGCTCCCGCCCGAGATCGCCAGGCTCTTCCCCCGCGGGATCGGGCTGCCGGTCTATCCGGCCGCCCCGCACTGCAACACCCGCGGGCTGACGAGCCTGGGTTCCTACATGATCGAGGGCATGATGCGGCGCGGGATGCTCGTTGACATCGACCACATGAGCGTCAAGGCCGCCGACCAGGCCCTGGACCTGCTGGAGGCGCGGAACTATCCCGGCGTGGTCTCCTCCCACAGCTGGCTCGACCCGTCCTACCTGGGCCGGATCTACCGTCTGGGCGGGATGGTCACCGCCCGCAGCCACCACGCCGAGCCGTACGCCGCGTCCTGGCGCGAGAGCCTGCCGCTGCGGCAGCAGACCGGGCGTCCCGGGTACGGCTTCGGCATGGACGCCAACGGCCTGGGCGCGCTGCCCCCGGTCCGCCCGGGCAACGCCGCCAACCCGGTGACCTACCCGTTCACCTCCTTCGACGGGGCCGTCACGCTGGAGCGCCAGCGCACCGGCGAGCGGGTCTGGGACGTCAACGTCGACGGGGTCGCCCACTACGGCCTGATCCCCGACTGGGTCGAGGACATCCGGCTCGTCGCGGGCGATGGGATCGTCCAGGACCTGGCCGCCGGAGCCGAGGCCTACCTGCGCACCTGGGAGGCCGCGGAGTCCCGCATCCCGTGATCCGCCGGCCCGGCCGGGGGCTACCGGTTCCGCGACCGGCGCGCGACCGGCCGGGCCTCTTGTTTCAACACATGCCCTGACCTGCGATATCAAGCAGGCATAGAGTGTCGTCATATTCGAGCCGGCCCTGTCTCCATCAGCCCGGCACATCCAGGCACATCCCCGGCGAACGGCCGTTCCCTCCGCGGTCGTGCCGCACCCGGTTCCTCAGCCGGAAAGGAAAGCAGTGGCGCCGTCCCGGCAGGGTCGGCTACCGTCGCCGTCATGAGACGCGCTGATGTGACGACGACGCCGGAGATCGTCCCGGCGCGCTGACATCTGTCGTGAAACGAAGCCCCGGGCGAGCGCCCGGGGCTTCGTCGTTCGGTCGCTCGCCTTTTCCCGAGCGAGGAGACCGCCATGCACGACCACCGCGATCATCCCGATCACCCCGGCGAGCAGCCCGATCGCTCCGACGACCGGCCCGGCCATCCCCGCGACCACCGTCGCCTGGGCCGTGAGCTCGACCTGTTCGACACCGACCCGCTCATCGGCAAGGGCCTGCCGTTCTGGCTGCCGGCGGGCGCGGCCGTACGGCACGCCGTGGAGGACTACGTCCACCGGGTCGAGCGGCGCGCCGGATACCGGCACGTCCACTCCCCCATCATGGGCAAACGCGAGCTGTACGAGATATCCGGGCACTGGGCGCACTACCGCCAGGACATGTTCCCGCCGATGGTCCTCGGCGGCGAGGAGTTCGTGCTGCGCCCGAGCCTGTGCCCGCACCACGCGCTGATCTTCCGTTCCCGGCCGCGCAGCCACCGGGACCTGCCGCTGCGCCTGGCGGAGCTGGGCGGCATGCACCGCGCCGAGCTGTCGGGGGTGCTCGGCGGGCTGTCCCGGGTGCGGGCCATCCAGCTCAACGACGGTCACGTGTTCTGCGCCGAGGAGGACGCGGGCCGGGAGGTGGCCGAGGCGCTGGCGTTGATCGGGCGGGCGCACCGGGCGCTGGGCATCGCCGCCTCCGGGTACCGGCTCTCGCTGCGCGGCGGCGGGGACAAGTACATCGACGACCCGGCCATGTGGGGACGGGCCGAGGCGATCCTGCGCGAGGCGCTGGAGGAGTGCGGCCTGCCGTACGAGGAGGCCGAGGGGGAGGGCGCCTTCTACGGGCCGAAGATCGACATACAGTTCACCGACCCGTCCGGGCGCGAGTCGACCCTGTCGACCGTGCAGGTGGACCTGTTCCAGCCGGGCCGCTTCGGACTGGAGTACATCGGCCCCGACCAGCGCATGCGCCGGCCGGTGATGGTGCACCGCAGCGTGGTCGGCAGCATGGAGCGGCTGGCGGCCCATCTGATCGAGGTGTACGGCGGGGCGTTCCCCGCCTGGCTGGCCCCGGTCCAGGTGGTGGCGCTGCCGGTCTCCGAGGCCGAGGTCCCGGCGGCCGGGGAGTTCCTGCGCTCGTGCGAGGAGGCCGGGCTGCGGGCCGAGCTGTCCGGGCCGGAGCGCGGCACCCTCGGGGCCCGGGTCCGCGATCACAGGCTGGTGCCGTACCAGGCGGTGGTCGGGCCGCGGGAGGCGGCGGCCGGGCTGGTCGCGCTGCGCCTGCGTGACGGGTCGCGGCGCGGGCCGCTCCCGCTCGCCGAGGCGGTCGCGCTGGTCGGGCGGGAGGCCGCCGCGCCCGGGTGACATCGTGCCGCCGCGCCCGGGTGACATCGCGCCGCCGCGCCCGGGTGCGATGACGCCGCCATGCCCGGGTGACACGGCGCCTCCGTACCCGTGCACATCACATCGCCACATCCACAAGCGTCGAACCTCTTGTTTTCCAACACACTCGGGTGTAAACAAAGGTGAAACCAAACGGAAACGGCGGTGAATCAACACCATGTACGCCGAGGAGCGGCAGCAGGAGATCCTGCGACGCGCACGGGAGGCCGGGCGCGTCGATGTGGTGACGCTGGCGGAGGAGTTCGCCGTCACCACGGAGACCGTCCGGCGCGACCTGACCGCGCTCGAGCGCGCGGGCGTGCTGCGCCGCGTGCACGGCGGCGCCATCCCGGTGGAGCGGCTGGGCTTCGAGCCGGCCCTGGCCGCCCGGGACGAGGTGATGACCCAGGAGAAGGAGCGCATCGCCAAGGCGGCCCTCGGCGAGCTGCCGGAGGACGGGTCGATCATCATCGACGCCGGGTCGACGACGGCCAGGCTGGTGCAGGCCCTGCCCGCCGACCGGGAGCTCACGGTCATCGTCAACTCCCCTCCCCTGGCCACCGTGCTGGCCGCCCGTCCCAACCTGAGCGTCATCATGCTGGGCGGCCGGGTCCGCGGGCGCACGCTGGCCACGGTCGACGACTGGGCGCTGCGCCCGCTGGCCGGCCTCCACGTGGACGTGGCCTTCATGGCGACCAACGGCTGCTCGGTGGCCAAGGGCCTGACGACGCCCGACCCCGCCGAGGCGGCGATGAAGCGGGCCATGATCGGCGCGGCGCAGCGCAGCGTGCTGCTGGCCGACCACACCAAGTTCACCAACACCTACCTGGCCCGGTTCGCGACCCTGTCGGAGATCGACATGGTGATCAGCGACACCGGCCTGGACGCGCTGACGGCGGCCGACCTCGCGGCCGCCGGGCCCGAGGTGGTCCGGGCATGATCGTGACGCTCACCCTCAACCCCAGCCTGGACCGCACCATCGAGGTCGGCGCCCTGACCCGCGGCGCGGTCATCCGCGCCGCCGCCACCCATCTCGACCCCGGCGGCAAGGGGGTCAACGTCTCCCGGGCGCTGCTGGCCAACGGGATCCGCTCCTGCGCGATCGTCCCCTTCGGCGGTGACGAGGGCGGGCGGCTCATCGGGCTGCTGTCGGCCGAGGGCATCGACATGGTCACCGTCCCCGTGACCGGCCCGACCCGCTCCAACGTCGCGCTCGCCGAACCCGACGGCACGATCACGAAGATCAACGAGCCCGGCACGGAGCTGTCCGCGGCCGAGCTCGACGCCGTCGCCGAGGCGGTGCTGGGCGCCGCCGGCTCGGCCGACTGGGTGGTCGCCTCGGGCAGCCTGCCCCCGCGGGTCCCGGCCGACCTCTACGCCCGGCTGTGCCGCCGCTTCGCCGCCGCCGGGATCCTCGTCGCGATCGACACCAGCGGGCCCGCGCTGACGGCCGCGCTGCCCGCGCGGCCCGCCCTGGTCAAGCCGAACCGCGAGGAACTGGCCGAGGCCACCGGCATGAAGATCACCACGCTCGGCGACGCGATCGAGGCGGCGGGCAGGCTGCGCGCCATGGGCGCGGGAACGGTCCTGGCCAGCCTCGGCGCCGACGGCGCGGTCCTGATCCAGGACGACGGGATCTGGTACGGCGAGGGCCCCGTCGCCGAGCCGCGCAGCACCGTCGGAGCCGGTGACGCCATGCTCGCCGGCTTCCTGGCCGCCGGGGCCCGCGGCGAGGTCGCGCTGGCCGAGGCCCTGGCCTGGGGCACCGCCGCTGTGGGCCTGCCCGGCAGCCGGATGCCCGGCCCGGCCGACATCCGCCGCGACCACATCCGCACCTCCACAGCCGATCCGGCCCTGCCGCTGCGGTCCGGGGGCTGACAGCGGCGCACCACCACCCCCCTCGACCGGCTCCCACCCGCCGGTCACCCCGGAAGGAGCACCATTAGATGACCACCGACTACACTCCCGCCGTCCAGGGGACAGGGGCGAGAGCCGCCATCCAGCGCTTCGGGGGGCACCTCGCCGGCATGATCATGCCGAACATCGGCGCGTTCATCGCTTGGGGTCTGATCACCGCCCTGTTCATCCCGACGGGATGGTTGCCCAACGAGAGCCTGGCCGCCCTCGTCGAGCCGATGGTCAAGGTCCTGCTGCCCGTCCTGATCGGTTACACCGGCGGGCGGATGGTCCACGGCCAGCGCGGGGCCGTGGTGGGCGCGGTCGCCACCATGGGCGTGGTCGTCGGCGCGGACGTGCCGATGTTCCTCGGCGCGATGATCATCGGCCCGCTGGCCGCCTACATCCTGAAGCTGGTCGACGGCTTCCTCCAGGACCGCACCAAGGCCGGCTTCGAGATGCTGGTGGACAACTTCACCGCCGGCATCGTCGGCGGCGGCGTGGCGCTGCTGGGCGTGTGGGGCATCGGCCCGATCATCGAGGCGGTGACCAAGGCCGCGGGCGAGGCGGTCGGCTGGCTGGTGGCCCACAGCCTGCTGCCGCTGGCCTCGGTCCTGATCGAACCGGCCAAGGTCCTGTTCCTCAACAACGCCATCAACCACGGCGTGCTCAGCCCGCTGGGCGTGGCCGAGGCCTCGGAGCAGGGCAAGTCGATCCTGTTCATGCTGGAGACCAACCCCGGCCCCGGTCTCGGCCTGCTGCTGGCGTTCATGTTCTTCGGGCCCCGGATGCTGCGTCCCAGCACCCCTGCCGCGATGGTCATCCACTTCTTCGGCGGCATCCACGAGATCTACTTCCCGTACGTCCTGATGAAGCCGCGCCTGATCCTGGCCGTCATCGCCGGCGGCGCCGCGGGCGTCTTCACCTTCCTCCTCACCGGCGCCGGCCTGGTGGCCCCGCCCTCCCCCGGCAGCGTCTTCGCCTACCTGGCCGTGACCCCCAAGGGCGGCTGGCTCGCCTCCATCGCCGGAATCCTGGTCGCCACCGTCGTCTCCTTCGCCGTCGCCGCGCTCCTGCTGGGCTTCGGCCGGGGCGAGAAGGAGGAGGCCGAGCAGGACGCGGCGCAGGAGGCCGCCGAGGAGAACTCCTCTGCCACCGCGTCCGTCACCACACCCGCCGCCCCGCCCGCCGCCCCGCCCGTCACAAAGGAGGCCTGACCCATGGCCGGCATCGAGAGCAAGGACATCCACAAGATCGTCATCGCCTGCGACGCGGGGATGGGCAGCAGCGTCATGCTCGCCTCCCAGGTCCGCAAGCAGCTCAAGGGGGAGGGCGTCGAGGTGGTGCACACCCCGGTCAACTCCATCCCCGGCGACGCCGACGTCGTGCTGTGCCACGCGGGCCTGGCCGACCGGGCCAGGGCCTCGGCCCCGGGCGTCGTGCTGGTCCCGTTCCAGGTCTTCATCGGCGACCCGGCGGTGACCCGGCTGATCGACACGATCAAGAAGGGCGGGACCGTCGATGCCTGAGACGGCACCGCTTCCCCTGGACCCGCGCGCCGTACGGCTGGACGCCTCGGCCGCCGACCGCGACGACGCCATCGCGCAGTGCGGCCGGGTGCTGGTGGAGATCGGCGCGGTCGAGCCCTCCTACGTCGAGGCCATGCTGGCGCGGGAGCGCTCGATCTCCACCTACGTGGGCGAGGAGGTGGCGATCCCGCACGGCACGCTCGCCGCCAAGGACGTGGTCCGCCACGACGCGATCTGCGTGCTGCGCTTCCCCGGAGGCGTCGACTGGGGCGGCGAGCGGGTGACGGTCTGCGTCGGCATCGCCGCCCGCGGCGACGGCCACGTGCGGCTGCTGTCCGAACTCGCCCAGATCCTGATGGACCCCGACAGCGCCCGGGCCCTTCGCGAGGCCGACGAGGTCTCCGAGGTGCTCTCGCTACTGCAACCGACCCAGGAGGACCAGTGAAGGTCGCCCGTTTCCACGCTCCCGGCGACATCCGCGTCGAGGACGCCCCCGAGCCCGTCGCCGGGCCCGGGGAGATCAAGATCCGCGTGCGGAACTGCTCGACCTGCGGCACCGACGCCAAGATCTTCAAGCACGGCCACCACCACATCAGGCCGCCGAGGGTCATGGGGCACGAGATCGCCGGCGAGGTCGTCGACGGGACGGAGGGCTGGGCCCCGGGCGACCGGGTACAGGTGATCGCGGCGATCCCCTGCGGGACGTGCGGGGAGTGCCGCCGGGGCCGGATGACCGTCTGCCCGAACCAGGAGTCGATGGGCTACCACTACGACGGCGGGTTCGCCGAGTACATGGTCGTGCCCGCCAAGGTCCTGGCCGTGAACGGCGTCAACCGCATCCCCGACGGCGTCGGGTTCGCCGAGGCGTCGGTGGCCGAGCCGCTGGCCTGCGTGCTCAACGGCCAGGAGCTGGCCCGCGTCGGTCAGGGCGACGACGTCGTGATCATGGGATCGGGCCCCATCGGCTGCCTGCACGTACGGCTGGCGCGCTCGCGCGGCGCGGCCCGGGTCTTCCTGCTGGACGTCAACGCCGAGCGGCTGGAGATGGCCGCCTCGCTCGTCCGGCCGGACGCGGCCGTGCACGCCGAGGGCGGCGACTCGGCCGTGGAGCAGGTGCTCAAGCTGACCGAGGGCCGGGGCGCCGACGTGGTCGTCACCGCCGCCGCCTCCGGCGCGGCCCAGGAGCAGGCCCTTCGAATGGCGGCCCGCCAGGGACGCATCAGCTTCTTCGGCGGCCTGCCCAAGGACGACCCGATCATCCGCTGCGACTCCAACCTGGTGCATTACCGGGAGCTGACCATCGTCGGCGCCAACGGGTCCAGCCCCGCGCACAACGCGCAGGCGCTGGAGCTGATCGCCGGCGGCGAGGTCCCGGTCTCCGATCTGATCACCCACCGGCTGCCGCTTCCGGAGGTCCTGGACGGGATCGGGATCGTCAGCCGGGGTGAGGCCATCAAGGTCACCGTCGAACCCTGAACCCCCCGAATCCCTCTGCGAGAGGAAGTCCCGAAGATGCCGGAGAGAACAGTCACCATCGCCTCGCGCACGGGCCTGCACGCCCGCCCAGCCAAGCTGTTCGTGCAGGCCGCGCAGGCGCAGGGCGTCCCGGTCCGGATCAGGGTCGGCGACGGCAGGCCCGCCCTGGCCACCAGCATGCTCGCCGTACTGGCGCTGGGCGCCGTCCAGGGCACGGAGGTCACCCTCACCGCGGACGACGGGCCGGGCGCGGAGGCCGCGCTCGACTCCCTGGCCGCGCTCCTGGCCCGCGACCTCGACGCCGAGGAGGCCTCCGGTGCCTGAGACGGGCACATCCCCGGCGGCCGGGGTGGCAGAGGCCGTGGTGACCGGTGCGCAGGGAACCCGGACGGCCGGGACGCAGAGGGCTCCGGCGACCGGGACGCTGCGCGGGCTGGGGGTCAGCCCGGGGCGGGCGGCCGGGCGGGTGTGCCGGATGGCCGGTCCCCCGCGCCTGCCGGACCCGCTCCCGGTCGCCGACGCCGCGCGGGAGGCCGCCCTGGCGGTGCGCGCGCTGGAGGAGGTCGCCGCGGACCTGGCCGCGCGGGCCGGCCGTACCTCCGACGCCGAGGCGGGCGCGATCCTGGAGGCGCAGTCGTTCATGGCCGCCGACTCCGGCCTGCGCGAGACGGTCGAGGAGAACGTCGCGGCGGGCATGGACGCCGGGCACGCCGTCGACGCCGCCTGCGACCACCACCGGCGCGCGCTGCTGGAGGCCGGCGGCTACTTCGCCGAACGCGCCGCCGACCTCGACGACATCCGCAACCGGGCCGTCGCCGCGGTGCTGGGGCTGCCGGTGCCCGGCATCCCCGATCCGGGCCACCCGTTCGTCCTGGTCGCCGAGGACCTCGCCCCCGCCGACACGGTGAACCTCGACCCGGCGACCGTGCTCGCCCTCGTCACCGAGAAGGGCGGGCCGACCAGCCACACCGCCATCCTCGCCCGCTCCCGCGGCCTGCCCGCCGTGGTGGCCTGCCGGGGCGCCCTGGAGATCGGCGAGGGGATCTGGGTGTCGGTCGACGGGACGGCCGGGGAGGTCGGGACCGGCCTCGGCGAACAGGACGCCGAGGAGATCCTGCGCCGGGCCGCCGACGAGCGCAGCCGCCTGGCCGCGAGCGCCGGTCCGGGACGCACGGCCGACGGCCACGGGGTCGAGCTCCTGCTCAACATCGGATCCGCCGCCGACCTGGGGGCCGGCGTGGACGCCGAGGGCGTGGGGCTCTTCAGGACCGAGTTCCTCTTCCTGGGCCGCAAGGACGCCCCCGGCTTCGAGGAGCAGGTCGCGGCCTACGAGGCGGTGCTGCGGGCCGTACCCGGCGGCAAGGTCGTGGTGCGCACGCTCGACGCCGGGACGGACAAGCCCCTGCCGTTCCTGGAGCTGCCCGAGGAGCCCAACCCGGCGCTGGGCGTGCGGGGACTGCGGGTCGGCCGCGTACGGCAGGACGTGCTCGACGTCCAGCTCGACGCCATCGCCGAGGCGGCCCGCGCGAGCGGTGTCCGGCCGTGGGTGATGGCGCCGATGGTGACGACCGTGGGCGAGGCGGCGGACTTCGCCGCGCGGGCCCGCGCGCGGGGCATCACCAGGGTGGGGGCGATGATCGAGGTCCCGGCCGCCGCCCTCAGGGCCGGCCACCTGCTGCGCGAGCTCGACTTCCTCAGCATCGGCACCAACGACCTCAGCCAGTACGCCTTCGCCGCCGACCGCCAGCACGGCGAGCTCGCCGACCTGCTCGACCCCTGGCAGGCGGGGCTGCTGCGGCTGGTGGCCGAGTGCGCGCGGGCGGGCCGGGCGGCGGGCAAGCCCGTCGGCGTGTGCGGGGAGGCCGCCGCCGATCCGCTGCTGGCCACGGTCCTGACCGGCCTCGGCGTCACCAGCCTGTCGATGTCGGCGCCGAGCCTCGCGCCGGTGCGCGAGAGGCTGGCCCGCACCTCCCTGGCCCGCTGCGAGGCCAACGCCCGCATCGCCCTGGACGCCGACGACCCGGCGGTGGCCCGCGAGGCGGTGGCCGAGGAGACCGCCGCCGAGCACGCGGCCTAGCGGAACCGATCGGCGACGTACGGCCCGGCGGAACCGGCTGACGGAGTACGGCCTCGCGGAACCGGTGCCGCACGGCGTGGCGGCGCCGTACGGCACGGCGGGTCAGCCGGCCGAGCCGGCGGTGCGCACCGGGCCGAACACGGCGCGGGTGTCGACGACCTCGCCGAAGGACGCCCAGCGGCCCTCGGCGAACCTGGCCAGCATCATCGACTCGATCGGGAAGCCGTCACCGGGGCCGGTGGACAGCGTGATCCCGGGCATCAGGGTGTCGACGGACACCTCGTCGAGGCGGCGGACCGCCTCGCGCAGCCCTTCGCGGGTGGGGCACTCCATCCGCTTGAGCGCCTGCACGAAGGCCTGCGCGGCCGTCCAGCCGAACATGGCCTGCTGGGCGGCCGGGTCCGCCTCCGGGGCGTACCGCCGCAGGCTCGCACGGTAGGCCGCGACCGCGGGGTCGTCCGCCCACTCCGGGTCGGCGGCGTCCTTCTGGTAGACCGCGCTTATGATCTCCCGCACCTTCCCGGTGTCCACTCCCGCCATCACGGCCGGGGCGACGGCCACGCTGTTGATGATGTGCAGGGGGTTCCACGAGGTGACGGCGGCGTCGACGGCCAGGGCCTGGGCCCCGAACTTGGGGGTGGTGACGCTCAGCAGCACCTCCGCCCCCGAGGCGGCGAGGTTGGCCATCTGCCCCTGCACGCCGGGGTCGGTGACCTCGTAGCTCTGCTCGGCCACGATCCGCACCCCGCTGCCGCGAACGGCGTCGGCGAAGCCGTCGCGCAGGTCCCTGCCGAAGTCGTCGTTCTGGTACAGCACCGCCACCGTGGCCGTCGGCACGGTCTCCTTCAGGTACTGGGCGTAGACCCGGGCCTCGGCCACGTAGCTGGGCTGGTAGCCGATGGTCCACGGGTGCTCCCAGTCGGTCCCCCACCGGGAGGCCCCGGTCGCCGCGAAGACCTGCGGCACCCGCCGGCGGTCGGCGTAGTCGCGCACCGCGGCGGTCGAGGGCGTGCCCACCGTCTGGAAGATCGCGAACACCTCCTCCAGCTCCACGAGCCTGCGCGCCTCCTCCACGGCCCTGGCGGGCTGGTAGCCGTCGTCGCGGACGACGAACTCGATCTTCCGGCCGTCCACCCCGCCCTCCTCGTTGACGTGACCGAAGTAGGCCCGCGCGCCCGAGGCGATCAGCCCGTAGGCCGAGGCCGGTCCGGACAGGGGATAGATCCCGCCCACCCTGATCGCGTCCCCGCTGATGCCCGTCACCTGCTGCCCGGCGCAGGCGCCGGCGGGCAGCACGTCGTCCTCCTCGGTGAGGCGGCACCCGCCCAGCGGGAGGGCCAGCACGAGCGCCAGGGCCGCCGAGACGGCGGTCCGGATCACAGGCCGGGCCGGAACGCGCGGTCCGGTCGTCTCGCGCACGGTCACCTCGCGCACGGTCATCCCCTCCCCGTCCCGCGCGTCACCGCTCCGGCGGCCATGCGCAGCAGCCCGGCCAGTCCGGTGGGGACGAAGCAGACGACCACGACGATCAGGACTCCCGAGACGATGCCCGGGACCGCGTCCCCGGCCCGCTGCGCGACGGCGGGGACGAACGTGATGAAGACCCCGCCCAGCAGCGGGCCGAGCAGCGATCCCGGGCCGCCGACCACGACGGCGGCGAGCAGGACGATCGAGAGCGTCACGGTGAAGGAGTCCGGGGAGACGAACCCGACCACCCACGCGTAGAGCGTTCCCGCCACGCCCGCGTACATCGCGCTCCACCCGAACGCCAGCGTCCGGTGGGAGTCCAGGCGCACCCCCAGGACCTCGGCCGCGGCCGGGTTCTCCCGGCCGGCCGCCAGGGCCCGGCCCGCGCGCGACTCCACCAGGTTGCGCGCCACCGCGAAGGCGGCCACCGCCACCGCCAGGACCAGCAGGTACAGCCACTGGTCGTCGGCCAGCCCGGTCCAGGACGGCGCGGCCGGCACCGGTGTCGACAGGCCCATCGACCCGCCGGTCACCGTGCCGAAACGCTTGATCACGAGCGGGACGACCACGGCGACCGCGAAGGTCACCACCGCCAGGTACGGCCCGCTCAGCCGCAGGGCCGGCCGGCCCAGGGCGAGACCGGCGCCGAAGGTGAGCAGCGCGCACACGGGCAGGGTCAGCGGGTACGGCACGCCGAGCGAGGTCGTCATGATCGCCGAGCCGTACGCGCCGACGGCCAGGAACGCTCCATGCCCGAGCGACACCCGGCCCCCGTGCCCGACCAGGAGGTTCAGCCCGAGCAGGGCGATCCCGTGGACCAGGACCATGGTGAGCTGGAAGACCCGGTAAGGCTCCAGCAGGAACGGGACGAGGCAGGCCGCCGCGGCCAGCGCCGCCAGCGTCACCCGCGGCCACGGCCAGGCCCGCCTGCGGTCACCGGCCACCTGGCCGACCGCGAGCCTGCGGTGCCCGGTCCGCCCGGCGACCTCCACGCCGCTCACCCCGTCCCCCGCACGACCGCCCGGCCCCGCCGCAGCGACAGGACCGCGACGATGACCAGCAGCGGCACGGCCACCTTGAGGTCGGCTCCGACGAACTTCACATACGTCCCGGCCAGGGTCTCGGCGACGCCGATCGCCAGCCCCGCGGCGACGGTCGTCACCGGATCGTGGAAGCCGCCCAGGACCGCGGCGGCGAAGGCGTACACGAGGACTCCGCCCATCATGTTGGGTTCGAGGAACAGCAGCGGGGCCACGAGGATCCCGGCGACCGCCCCGACACCGGCCGCCACCCCCCAGCCCAGGCTGAGCACCCTGCCGACCCGGATGCCGGACAGCCGGGCGGCGACCGGGTCGGCCACGACCGCCCGCATGATCAGCCCGGCGCCCGTGTGCCTGAAGAACAGGTGCAGCGTCAGCATCATGACGGCCACGACCCCGAGCACGCCCAGCGCCGAGAACCCGCTCTGCGCGCTGCCGAAGCTGAGGACGGCCGGGAACGGGTTGGGGAAGGACCGGACGGCGAAGGACCACACCAGCCCCGCGGCCGCGTTGACCAGGACCATCAGGCCCACCGTCACGGCCACGCAGGCCAGTTCCCCACCCCCCTCGACCCGCCGGATGACCACCCGCTCCACCAGGGCGCCCGCCGACACCGACACCGCCAGGGTGATCGGCAGCGCGGCCCAGAAGGGCAGGCCCGCCTCCAGCAGCTGCCAGGCGACGTACGTCGAGAGCATGGCGAGCTCGCCCTGGGCGAAGTTGACGATCCCGTTGAAGCGGTGCACCAGCACCAGCGCCAGAGCGAGTGCGGCGTAGACGGCGCCCAGGCTCAGCCCCTGCACCACCTGCAGCAGCAGGTCACCCATGCGACCGCCCCCAAGGCCGGGGACGACCGGGCGCAGACCGTCCTCCGGACGGCGGCCCCTGCCACACTTCGCCGGATCCCTGCCACACGTCCGGAGTGGACGGGTTCCCAGGCCCTTGCCACACGTCCGGAGTCGACGGCGGCCCGGACCCCTGCCACGTGCCGGGGCCGGGTGGACTCCCGTGCCACGGCCGCGTGCCCTGGGTGGACGGGTCTCCGGGCGGGCCCGCCATGCCCGGCGTGACCAGCCGTCCCGACTCCATGACCAGGGAGCGGGCGGCGAACTCCGCCGCCAGCTGCGTCTTCTGCTCGACCAGGATCATCGCGACCCGCTCATGGGTGCTGATCGCCCGCAGCACGTCGAACAGCCGCCGGGTGGCCAGCGGCGCCAGCCCCCGGGACGGCTCGTCGAGCAGCAGCAGCCGGGGCCTGGCCATCAGCGCGCGGCCGATCGCGAGCATCTGCCGCTCCCCGCCGCTCAGGCTCCCCGCGGGCTGGCTCAGGTGCGCCCGCAGGACCGGGAAGCAGGTCAGCACGTGACGCATGTCCTCGGCCAGCTCCGATCCCGGCCGCAGGTGCGCCCCGACGCGCAGGTTCTCCTCCACGGTGAGGGGCGCGAACACGCCCCTGCCCTCGGGGACGTGTCCCACCCCCCGGCGGGCGATCTCCTCCGGCGCCCGGCCGAGCAGTTCGGTCCCGCGCAGGCCGACCGACCCCCGGCCGCGTACCAGGCCGGACAACGCCCGCAGCAGGGTCGTCTTACCGGCGCCGTTCTGTCCCAGTACGGCGACCATCTCCCCCTCCTCCACCTCCAGGTCGACGCCCTGCAGGACCCGCGCCGGGCCGTAGCCCGTACGCAGGTTCCGCACCCGCAGGAAGGGCGGCCGGGGCACCGGGGCCCCGCCCGCCGGCGGCCTGCGGGACGGGCCGTCACCGGCCGGACCGGTCACGGCCGGCCCGCCGGGCTCGCCCACGGGACGACCCCGAGGTAGGCGTCGATGACCCGGGGGTCACGGCGGACCCGGCCGGACGCGCCGTCCGCGATCTTCCTCCCGGAGTCGAGGCAGACGATCCGCTCACACAGGTTCATCACGAACTCCATGTGGTGCTCGACGACGATGATCATGATGTCCGACGTGAGGTGCATGTCCCGCACGAGGCGGGCGAAGTCCGCGATCTCGTCGTGACCCAGGCCGCTGATCGGCTCGTCGAGCAGCAGCAGCCGGGGCCGTACGGCCAGCGCGCGGGCGATCTCCACCCGCTTCAGGGTCCCGTGCGGCAGGTGGACGGCCGGATGGTCGGCCAGCGGCAGCAGGCCCACCCGGTCCAGGGCCTCGTCGGCGATCCGCCGGATCGCCCGCTCCTCCCGGCGCACCCGGCCCGGCCGGATCGCGGCCGCGCCGAATCCGGACCGCCCGTGGCGGTGGGCGCCCACCATCACGTTCTCCCGTACTGACAGGCCGGAGAACAGCCCGAGCTGCTGGAAGGTCCTGGCGATCCCGCGCCCGGCGACCTCGTGCGGGGCCGTCCCCTCCAGGCCCGCGCCCTCGAAGCGCATCCGGCCCGCGGCGGGCTCGACCCGGCGCGTCAGGCAGTCGAACAGGGTGGTCTTGCCCGCTCCGTTCGGCCCGATCAGGCCGACCAGCTCGCCGGGGCGGACCGTGAGGTCGACCTCCGTCAGCGCGGTCACACCGCCGAACCGCACGGTCAGCCCGCCGATCTCAAGTGTCACCGTCTCTCCTGGGGATGGTGCGGCCGGGTGGGAGGAGGGGAAGTCTCCCGGCCGCGTTCCGCGCCGCGCATCGGTGAAATCACCGGTCTTGAGCCCGTCCGCGCACGTGCGTGAGGCGATCCGACACGAGCCCTTTCCTCTTTCGACACATCCGCGTAACACTGAGCCATGTTCTGCGCCTCTTCCGTCACCCGGGCACCGGTGCTCCACGGCCGCGACACGGAGCTGGACGCGCTGCGGCGCCTGATCGAGGGCGCCGCCGCCGGAGCGGGGGGCGCCCTGCTCCTGATGGGCGCGCCGGGCACGGGCAAGTCCGCGCTGCTCGACGCCGCCGCCCGCGCGGCGTCCTTTCCCGACGCACCGCCCGCCGGTTCCGCACCGGAACGGGAGACCCCCGGTGGAACGCCCTCCGAGCCCACGCCCGAGCGGAGGACCTCGGGCACGGCGCCGGAGCGGGAGGCCGCCGGTACGGCACCGGAGCGGAAAGCCCTCGGCGCGGTGCCGGAGCGGCAGGACGGTTTCGTGGTGCTCAGGACGCGCGGCACGCGGATGGAGGGCCGCCTGCCGTACGCCGGGCTGCACGCCCTGCTGCGGCCCATCGCGGACCGGTTGACGGCGCTGCCCCCGGCCCAGGCCGCGGTGCTGGGGCAGGCGCTGGAGCTGGGCACGGCCGGTGACGGGCTGGCGCTGCCCGCCGCGGTCCTCAACCTGCTGCTGGCCGTGGGACGCCCCGTCCTGGTGTGCGCCGACGACGTCCACCTCCTCGACCGGCCGAGCCGCGAGGCGCTGTTCTTCGCGGCCCGGCGCCTGGAAGGAGAGCCGATCGCGCTGCTGCTCACGGCCGACGACGTTTCCGGCGGCGTCCCCGGCAGTGTCCCCGGCGGCGTCCCGGGCGGTGGCTCCGGCGACGGCCCCGACGACTCTGACAGCGCCTTCCCCGAGGTCCCCGCCGACGTCGCCACAATCGTCCTCGGCGCTCTCACCGAGGAGGCGGCCCGGCAGGTGATCGACGACCTGGCGCCGCCCGGGCTCACCGGTGACCTGCGCGCCTCGCTGGCCCACACCGCCTGCGGCAACCCCCTGGCCCTGCGCGAGCTCGTCGGCTCGCTCACCGCCGAGCAGCTGCGCGGCACCGCCGCGCCGCCGGAGCACCCGCCGCCCGGCGGACGGCTGTGGCGCGCCCACGCCGCCCGGATCGCCCGGCTGCCCCGCACCGCCGCGGACCTGGTGCTGCTCATCGCGGCCGATCCCGCCCTGGACACCGCGACCCTGCTGCGGGCCGCCGATCCGCGCCGCGCGCCGGCCGTACCGCACAGAGGCGGTCTCCACAAGGACAGCCGGCACGAAGACAGCCCGCACAGGGACAGTCCCCGCAAAGGCGGTCCCCGTCCCGCGTCGCGGGAGGCCCGGAGGCAGGACGCCGAGCGGGCGCTCGCCGCGCTGGAGGCCGCCGAACGGGCGGGCGTCGTGGTCCGGCTGGAGGGGGACCGGTACGGCTTCCGCGATCCGCTGGTGCGCGCGGTGGTGTACGGCGAGGCGCCGGCCGCCGGACGGCGCGCGGCCCACCTGAGGCTCGCCGCCCTCCTGGACCAGGACCACCAGCGGCTGCGCCGGGCCTGGCACCGGGCGGTCGCGCTGGACGGGCCCGCGGAACGGCTGGCCGACGAACTGGTGGAGGAGCTGTCACGGATCTCGGACGGCGCGGCGGGCGGGCGCGACGGCTTCCCCGAGCCGTTCCGCGTCATGGAGCGGGCCGCGGAGCTGACGGCGCGCGGCGACGCCCGGGCGGCCCGGCTGGCCGCCGCCGCCCGTCACGCCTGGCACGCCGGCCTCCCGCAGCGCGCCCGGTCGCTGCTCAACCGGCTCAACCTCCTCAGCTCCCTGACCCTCTCCGAGGAGGTGCGCGGGCGGGCCGAGCTGGTCAGGGGCAGTCTGGAGCTGCGCAGCGGCAAGACGGGCAACGCCTGCGACGAACTGCTGGCGGCCGCCGAGTGGCTGCTCGACCGCGACCGGGAGCAGGCCGTGCGCGCGCTGGTGCGCGCGAGCGAGGCCAGCTACATGGCCGGCGACACCCACCGCTTCCTCGACATCACGCGCCGCGCCGCCACCCTGCGCAGCCCGGACGACCCGCCGGCCACGCGGCTGATGTTCGAGTATCTGGCGGGCATGGCGGCGACCTTCCGCGGACGGCACCGGGAGGCGGCGGCGCCCCTGCGCCGGGTGGTGGAGCTGGCCCCCTCGGTGGACAACCCCTCCGTGCTGGTCTGGGCGTGCGTGTCCAGCCTCCTGCTGGGCGACGACGCCCAGGCGCTGACGCTGTCCACCCGGGCCATCGAGACCGCGCGCGCCCAGGGTGCGGTCTCCACGGTGCCGCAGGTGCTGGAGTTCCTGATCCAGGCCGAGCTCTGGCTGGGCCGCTACTCCTCCATGGCGGCCAACGCGATGGAGGGCCTGCGGCTGGCGCAGGAGACCGGCAGGCTCAACAGCGCGGCCCAGCACCTGGCCTGGCTCTCCCTGGCCGCCGCCGTGGAGGGCGACGAGGAGGCCTGCCGGATCAGGGCGGGAAGCGCGATCGAACTGGCCGACGCCCACGGCCTGGGCATCGCCAGCGCGATCAGCGGCTGGGCGCTGGCCCACCTCGACGTCGCCGCGGGCCGCCACGCGAGCGCGGCCGGCAGGCTGCGGGCGGTGGCCCGGGCCGACGGGACCGGCGGCCATCTCGTCATCCGCGTCATGGCGACCCCGCACTTCGTGGAGGCGGCCGCGCGCACCGGCGACGTCAGGCACGCGCGGGCGGCCCTGGCGGTGCTGGACCGCTGGGTGGCCAGTACGGGCAGCCCGGACCGCCTGGCGCTGGCGGCGCGCTGCCACGCGCTGCTGGCTGGACCCGGGGAGGCCGAGGAGCGCTTCCGCCACGCGCTGGACCTGCACCACCGGGGCTCCTGCGCGTTCGAGACGGCCCGCACGCAGCTGTTGTTCGGCAGCGCGCTGCGCCGTAACCGGCGTCCCGGGGCGGCCAGGGAGCATCTGCACGGCGCCCTGGAGACCTTCGAGCGGTACGGCGCGCGGCTGTGGGCCGAGCAGGCGCGCGGCGAGCTGCGCGCCTCCGGGGAGGCGCCGCCGTCCCGCAGGCCCAGGGGCCGCATCCGCGGGACGGGCACGGCCACGGTGGAAATGGGCGCGGTCGGAACGGGCGCAGGAGGGATGGGTCCGGGAGGGATGGGTCCGGGAGGGATGGGCGCAGCGGGGATGGGCGCGGTGGAGCCGGCCGGGGCGGCCGGGGCGGCGGTCCAGGCGCTGACGGCCCAGCAGCTGCAGATCGCCCGGCTGGTCGCCGGCGGGGCCACCAACCGCGAGGTGGCCGCCCGGCTGTACCTGAGCCCGCGCACCGTCGAGCACCACCTCAGGAACGTCTTCTCCCGGCTCGGCATCCGTTCCCGGGTCGACCTGGTGCGACTGCTTTCGTGACCGCCCACCCGAGACAAGTGATTTCACCGATGCACTGACAACCCTGACACCGCGAAAGTGTCTCCAGTCAACGTTCCGAGGGGGACCGCGGGAGCGCCGGCCCCGCCGTCACACGCGGCGGCGGGGCCAGGGCGTGGCCTCCGGCCCGCCACCCGGTCCCCCTCCTACGGACAGGAGTACGTCACGTGCAGTCACACCCCCCGATCTCCGCAAGCCGCCGGGCCAGGGTCCTCGCGAAGCTGACCCTGGCGCTCGCCCTCGCCGCCGGGACCGGTGCGATCGCCCCCGCCGCGCACGCCGCCGCCGGGTACGAGCGCGGTCCCGAGCCCACCGAGGCCATCCTGGCCGCCACCCGCGGCCCGTTCTCCGTCGCCGACACCAACGTCTCGTCCCTGGTGGTGAGCGGCTTCGGCGGAGGAACGATCTACTACCCGACCGACACCAGCCAGGGGACCTTCGGCGGCGTCGTCATCGCCCCGGGCTACACCGCGAGCAAGTCCAGCATGGCCTGGCTCGCCGAGCGGCTCGCCTCCCACGGGTTCGTGGTCTTCAACATCGACACCATCACCCGTTCGGACCAGCCCGACAGCCGCGGCCGGCAGATCCTGGCCGCCGCCGACTACCTGACGGAGAACAGCAGCATCACGGTCCGCAGCCGGCTCGACTCCAGCCGCATCGGCGTCATGGGCCACTCCATGGGCGGCGGCGGCACCCTCGCGGCGGCCAACAGCCGCCCGTCGCTGCAGGCGGCCGTGCCCCTGACCCCCTGGCACCTCGACAAGAGCTGGGGAGGCGTCCGGGTCCCGACGATGATCATCGGAGCGGAGAACGACTCGATCGCCTCGGTGAGCTCGCACTCCGAGCCGTTCTACAACAGCCTCTCCGGCGCTCCGGAGAAGGCGTACCTGGAGCTCAACGGCGCCAGCCACTTCGCGCCCAACAGCGACAACGACACGATCGCCAAGTACGCCATCTCCTGGATCAAGCGCTTCGTCGACGACGACCTGCGCTACGACCGGTTCCTGTGCCCGCCCCCGAACCGCAGCACGACCATCGAGGAGTACCGCTCCTCCTGCCCCCACTCGTAACCCGTAACAACCCGTCCCCGCACGGGGACGCGTGATCGCGGCGGCCGTCCGTCAGGGCGGCCGCCGTTCCACGTCCCAGCCGCCGTTCCACGTCCCAGCCGCCGTTCCACGTCCCGGCCGCCGCTCCGCCGGTCCCCGGTCCCGCCGTCAGGGCAGCAGCCGGTAGAACCGCCAGAAGCCGAAGTCCTCGATCGGCAGGACCTCCACGTCGCGGAAGCCCGCCTCGGCGGCGTAGCGGCGCAGGGTCTCCGGGCGCATCACGGTCCCGGTGCCGGCGGAGGGCTGGTGCGCCATCCCGTCGGGCAGGCAGATGAGCAGGCTGAAGCCGTACAGCAGCCGCTCGGTGTCGTCGGCCGGGGCGGTGAAGGTCTCACCGGCGGCCTCGTCCATGACGATGACCGCGCCGCCCGGCTTGACCGCCCGCCGTACCGCGGCCAGGGTCTCCACCGGCCGGGACATGTCGTGCAGGCACTCGAAGGCGAAGACCGCGTCGTAGCGGCCCTCCTCCAGCAGGGTCGCGTCGCCGTGGTGGAAGGCCAGCCGTCCGCCGTCGGAGAGGCCGGCCGCCTTGGCGTTGCGCTCGGCCAGCTCGATGGAGGGCGCGTCGACGTCGACGCCCTCGACGAGGGCCTGCGGATAGGCACGGGCCAGCGCGATGGCGGACCATCCCCCGCCGCAGCCGACGTCGGCCAGGCGGGCGCCGGGACGGCGCAGCACCGCGTCGAGGTCGGTCACCCCGGCCAGCGCGGGCGTGAGCGCGGTCTCGAACCAGGGCCGGTTCATGTCGGCCTGGGACTCGCGCACGTCCGTCCCGAACGTGGCCCAGCCGACACCGCCGCCGCCGCGGTAGGCCTCCAGCAGGGCGGGGGTGTGCACCGCGGCCCCGGCGAGCATGCGGGCCAGCGGGGCCAGGTAGGCCAGGCTGGACTCGTCGGTCAGCACCTCGGCCGCCCCGGCGGGCAGGGTGAAACGGCCGTCGGCGCCGATGGTCAGGATCCCGGCGGCGCCCTGCTGCTCCAGCCATTCGCGGGCGTAGCGCTCGTGGCCTCCCGCCCGGGCGCTCAGCTCGGCGGCGGTGGCCGGGCCGTGCGCGGC
The DNA here is from genome assembly GCF_016863175.1 of Paraplanobispora siamensis. Lineage (GTDB taxonomy): Bacteria > Actinomycetota > Actinomycetes > Streptosporangiales > Streptosporangiaceae > Planobispora > Planobispora siamensis. The sequence goes on along the minus strand of NZ_BOOJ01000057.1, from coordinate 46,803 downwards.
CAGCGCCCGGTACCAGCCCAGGCGGTCACCGAGGTGGATCGACAGGATCTCGATCGTGCCGAGCGCGGCCCGGAACAGCCGGTCGGCGAACTCGTCCGTGGTCATGGTCATGCTCTCTCCCTGGGTCGTTTCACCGATGCTCGACGGGAGCGCTGTCAAAACGCTGCCGCCGGACTGTCACCTCCGGCCTGGGAACGACGACGGTGTCATCCTGGATCTGCGAGATTCACGAGATGTCTGCATTGTTCATGACATCCCATAGAGAGGGCCGCGGAAGTGCTGTTACCGGATGGATGCGGCTGGAGTTACGGATGGGAGGGATGTGGCAATAGGGTTTACGAGTTATGACCGGGATCGTAGGCAATCGCGGGCGCAAGCCCTTTTTGTGGCTACTCGCCTTCGGCGGGGCGGCCACGCTCCTGGTCGGCGGCAGCGGTGTCGTGAGCGTGCCCGCCACTCCGGCCCCCGCCGCCACCGGACCCGTCCCCGGCACGCCCGCCCCGACCGCGGTGGCGCAGGCCGCGGTCCCCTCCGGAGCGGTGCCGACGGTACGGCCCACCGGAACGCTCCACCCCGTCGGCGGGTCCGCGACCGCACCCGCCACCGGACCTGCGACCGCGCCCACCACCGGACCTGCGACGGCACCCGCGACCGGAGCCGCCACGGCCCCCACGACGGCGCCCGCGACCGGCGCCACGACGTCTCCCCGGTCCGCTAACGGCGCGGCGACGACGCCTCCGGCCCCGCCCTCCGGCCCGACCGTGACGCCCGGCCCGACGGCGTCCCCCGGCCCGGCCGTGACGCCCGCTCCCACCGGGGCGCCTCAGCCTTCGGTGACCCCCACTCCCGCGCCGGTGCCGGACTCCGATCCGCGGGAGATCCGCCCGGAGACGCTGTTCGTCAACGGCCGGCAGCAGCCGGTCAAGGTCCGCGTACCCCGCTCCGCGAGCGGCCGTTACCGGGTCGTCCCCGGCGAGGCCCCGCCTCCCCGCGGCAAGGGGAAGGTCGTCCGCTACATCGTCGAGGTCGAGCGCGGGCTCCCCTTCGACGCGGAGGAGTTCGCCCACGAGGTGCACCGGACCCTCAACGACCGGCGCAGCTGGGGGTTCCGCTTCAAGCGGGTCTCGCGCGGGCCGGTCAAGATCCGGGTGTCGCTGTCCAGCCCGGCGATGACGGACCGCCGGTGCCTGCCGTTGCGCACCCTCGGCCTGCTGTCCTGCTGGAACGGCGGACGCGCGGTCATCAACGCGATGCGCTGGAACGAGGGCGTGCCGGGCTACCGCGGCGACGTCGCCTCCTACCGGGAGTACGTCGTCAACCACGAGGTCGGCCACGGACTGGGCCACGGTCACGTCTCCTGCCCCGGCCCCGGCAGGCGCGCCCCGATCATGCTCCAGCAGACCAAGTCCCTGCACGGCTGCCGCCCCAACCCCTGGCCCTTCCCGAAGCGCTGACCCCACGGGCACCGGCGGCCGGGCACCTGGCGTACGGTCGCGGTAAAAACCCGTCGAAGGGCCTGCCCGTGTCCGTTGCCCCTCATCCCCGCATCACCCTGGACGCCATGCTGCGGGACCTGGAGGATCTCGTCGTCTGCGAGTCCTTCTCCGCCGACCTGGCCGCGGTCGCCCGCAGCGCCGGGGTCGTCGCCGAGCAGGGCGCCCGCCTGCTCGGGGCCGGCCCCGAGACCGTCGTCGTCGACGGCGTCACCCACCTGCGCTGGACCTTCGGCACGCCCCGGGTGCTCGTCCTGGGCCACCACGACACGGTCTGGCCGATCGGCACGCTGCGGGACATCCCCTGGTCGGTGACCGGCGGGATCGCCCGGGGACCGGGTGTGTTCGACATGAAGGCCGGACTGGTCCAGGCCTTCCACGCGCTGGCCTCGCTGCCGTCGCTGGAGGGGGTGTGCATCCTGGTCACCGGTGACGAGGAGGTCGGCTCGACGAGCTCACGCGCCCTGGTCGAGGAGGCGGCCCGCGGATGCGCGGCGACGTTCGTCCTGGAGGCGAGCGCCGACGGCGGCGCGCTGAAGACCGCGCGCAAGGGCACCTCGAACTACGACGTCGTGGTGCACGGCAAGGCCGCCCACGCGGGCCTGGAACCCGCCAAGGGCGCCAACGCCGCGATCGAGCTGGCCCACCAGATCCTCGCCGTCGAGGGCATCGCCGCCCTCGCCGACGCGGACGATCGCAGCGGTCCGAACGCCCAGAACGGGCCGGACGACCACGGCGACGCCGACAGCCGGAACGGCGCAGGCGGCCGGGGTACGGCGGGCGCCGCCGTACCGACCGCGCCGGAATCCGGGACCACGGTTCCGCGAGAGGCCCGGGGCACGGTCACGCCGGGAGCCGGGATCACGGCAGCCCTGGGAGCCGGGTCCACAGTGGCGTCGGGGATGGGGACCACGGTCACGCCGACGGTGGTGAGCGCCGGGACCACGGTCAACACGGTGCCCGCGCTGGGCCGTGTGTCGGTGGACGTGCGGGCGCCCTCCGCGGCCGCGCAGGAGCGGGTGGACGCGCTGATGCGGGCGTTGTCCCCACGGCTGGCCGGGACCCGGCTGGAGATCCTGGGCGGCCCGAACCGGCCGCCGATGGAGGAGTCCTCCTCCGTCGAGCTGCTCGCGCTGGCCCGGCGGATCGCCGCCGGACTCGGTCTGGGGCACCTGGCCGCGACGGCCGTGGGCGGAGCCTCCGACGGCAACTTCACCGCGGGCGTGGGGTGCCCCACCCTCGACGGGCTCGGCGCGGTCGGGGGCGGCGCCCACGCCCGCGACGAGCACGTGATCGTGGCCGAGATGCCGGGCCGGGCGGCGCTGCTGGCCGGCCTCGTCGAGGCGGTGCTGGCCGGAACGGCGGCGCGGTGAACCGGCGCGCCCAGGGGGACGGCATGAATCGCAACGCGGCGGGTCAGGACGGCGCGGGACGTACGGCGGGCGGGGTCGTGGTGCGGGAGTTGCACTCTCTTCAGGAGTTCGGGGAGGTCTTCCGGCTCTTCGACCGCATCTGGCGGCCCGATCCCGGCAACCCGCCCGCCACGGTCGAGCTGATGCGGGCGTTGTCGCACGCGGGCAACTACGTGGCCGGGGCCTACGAGGACGGGCGGCTGGCCGGCGCCTCGGTCGGGTTCCTGGCGGCCCCGGCGGGCAAGGCGCTGCACTCCCACGTCACCGGCACCTCGGCCGGGCGCGGGATCGGATTCGCCCTCAAGCTCCACCAGCGCTCGTGGGCCCTGGAACGCGGCCTGGACCGGGTCACCTGGACCTACGACCCGCTGGTACGGCGCAACGCCCACTTCAACCTGGTCAAGCTGGGCGCGATGCCGGAGGAGTACCTGCCGTCGTTCTACGGTGCCATGGGGGACGCGATCAACGCCGGGGACGAGTCGGACCGGGTCCTGGCCGTCTGGCGGCTGGCGGAGCCGCACGTGGCGGCCGCCGCACGGCGTGAGCCGTACCTGCCGGATGTGCCTGCGGACGCGGTGACCGGGCTGGCAGAGCGGGACGGCCGCCCGGTCTCCGGGCGGACCGACGCGCGGGTGGTGCTGGTGACGGTGCCCGGTGACATCGAGGACCTGCGGCGGCGGGATCCGGGAGCGGCCAAGGCGTGGCGGCACGCCGTACGGGAAGTGCTGGGCGGGCTCATGGAAGAGGGCGCCAAAGTCACCGGATTTCACCAGAAATCGTGTTATGTCGTGGAACGCCCCTCCTAACCGCCGGAAACACCCGCGCCCCGCCCGAACCACGCCCGAGGAGAGTCAATGAAGATCACCGGAGTCGAGCTGCGGCGGATCGCGATGCCGCTGGTCGCCCCGTTCCGCACCTCGTTCGGCACCGAGACGACCCGCGAGGTGCTCCTGGTCCGGGTCGTCACCGCCGACGCCGAGGGCTGGGGCGAGTGCGTGGCCATGGCCGAGCCCCGCTACTCCTCCGAGTACGCCGACGGCGCCGCCGACGTGCTGCGCCGCTTCCTCATCCCCGTTCTGCCGGGGCAAGCCGACGCCCAGGCCGCCGGCCGGGCGATGGAGCCGTTCAAGGGCCACCGGATGGCCAAGGCCGCCCTGGAGACCGCCGTCCTGGACGCGCAGCTCCGCGCCCGCGGCGAGTCCTTCGGCTCCTTCCTCGGCGCGTCCCGGGACCGCGTGCCCTGCGGCGTCTCGGTCGGCATCATGGACTCCGTCCCCGAGCTCCTCGACGCGGTCACCGGCTACGTCGAGGAGGGCTACCTGCGGATCAAGCTGAAGATCGAACCGGGCTGGGACCTGGCGCCGGTCCGGGCCGTGCGCGAGCGCTTCGGCGAGGACCTGCTGCTCCAGGTCGACGCCAACGCCGCCTACACCCTCGCCGACGCCCACCACCTCGCCCGGCTCGACGAGTTCGGCCTGCTGCTCGTCGAGCAGCCCCTGGCCGACGACGACCTGGTCCAGCACGCCCGGCTGGCGAAGCTGATGAGGACCCCGATCTGCCTGGACGAGTCGATCGAGTCCGCCGCGCACGCCGCCGCGGCGATCTCCCTGGGCGCCTGCTCGATCGTCAACGTCAAGCCCGGCCGCGTCGGCGGCTACCTGGAGGCCCGGCGCATCCACGAGCTGTGCCGGGCCCACGGCGTCGCCGTGTGGTGCGGCGGCATGCTGGAGACCGGCCTCGGCAGGGCGGCCAACGTCGCGCTGGCCGCGCTGCCCGGCTTCATCCTGCCGGGCGACACCTCCGGTTCCGGCCGCTACTACGCCACCGACATCACGCCGCCGTTCGTCCTGGACGACGGCCACCTGCCGGTCCCCGCGGGCGCCGGTCTGGGCGTGGATCCCGTACCGGAGATCCTGCGGGAGGTCACGGTCTCCGCCGAGTGGATCGCCCTGTGAGGCCCCGCCCCGGTCACCCGACCCTGGGCGTGGCGCGGGCGCCGAAGTGCACGTACGGCGAACCGTCGGCCAGCTCGTAGAAGACCACGGGGATCCACTGGGGGTCGCCCTCCGGACGGCCGACGAAGGTGGTCTCGTCCACCGGCACGAGGTCGAACTCCACCGGCGGGCGGAGCCCGGCGAGCGTGCCGGTGGCCTCGCTGCGCAGCCGGAGCCGCCCGTCCTGGAGGGTCAGCGTCACCCGGCTCCCCGTGCGTTCGTACCGCCCGGCGTAGCGCCCGGCGTCCACCTCCACGGGCGTGTCCGGCGGCCCGAGCACCGGCGGCACGGTCAGGCCGAGCAGCTCGCCGAGCAGCTCGGTGATCAGGGTCCGCTGGAAGGCCGTGGTGTGGCCGCCGTTGGCCAGCACGCACACCGCCGTCTCGCTGTCGGGCACCGCCCAGAGCATGGCCGCCTGGCCGACGGTGTTGCCGCCGTGGGAGAGGATCCGGTGGCCGTCCCACTCGTCCAGGATCCACCCGATCCCCCACTGCCTGCCCATGGTGTACGGGTTGGGGATCTCCACCTGCGGCTCCCACATCGCCTCGGGGGCGGCGAGCAGGCCGGTGCCGAAGTGGGCGCGGGCGAAGGCCACGACGTCCGCGGGCCGCGAGCAGATCAGTCCCGCCGGGCCGACGGCCCGCATCAGTCCCCAGACCGGACTGAGCTCGCCCTCGATGTGACCGACGGCGGCGCGGAAGCGGATCACGTCCTCCGGCAGGGTCCAGGTGTGGCTCAGGCCGAGCGGGTCGATGATCTGCTCGCGCAGCGCGACGTCCCACACCTTGCCGGTGAGGCGCTCGACGATCCGCCCGGCGATGACGAACCCGGAGTTGCCGTACGACTGCGTGGCGCCGAGCGGGTGGTTGCGCGCCAGGTCCGCGCAGGCCGCGACGTACTTCTCCAGGCAGTCGTCGCCGCGGCCGGTGTCGATGAACAGGTCGCCGTCGATGCCGGAGGTGTGCGAGAGCAGGTGGCGTACCGTCACGGACCCGGTCAGCTCGGCGTCGGCGACCCGGAACTCCGGCAGGATCTCGACCACGCGCGTGTCCAGGGTGAGGTCGCCCCGCTCGACCAGGAGCATGATCTGGGTGGCGGTCCACACCTTGGTGATCGATCCGATCTGGAAGAGCGAGTCCGTGGTCGTCTCGACCCCGGTCCCGGTGTTGAGCACGCCCGCCGCGAACTCGTGGACCCTTCCCTCATGGAGGAGGGCCAGGCCCGCGCCGGGGACCTCGAACTCCTCGATCAGCTCCGCGAGCCGCGTCTGCCAGCGACCGGGGTCCGTTGCTCCAGCCACCCGTTGCCCCTCTCTCGCGCTCCGGTCATCGCAAGGATCATCCACCGGGACCGGGAGGAGGAAAAGGCCGCCTCCGGCCACGGGCCCCGGGGGCATACCTCCCCGGCCCGGGGTAGGGGCGGGTCATGAACATGAGGACGCTGACCGGAAGCCGCCCGAAGACGCTGGCCCTGACGCTGCTGGCCGTGACCGCGACGGCCGTGACCGGCGGCGTGGGCACCACGGCCGCGTCCCGGTGGTATCAGCGGCTGCGCAAGCCGTCCTGGCAGCCGCCCTCCCAGGCCTTCGGGCTGGTGTGGACCCCGCTGTACGGGCTGATCGCCCTCGGGTCCGCCCGCGTCCTCGACCGCCGGGAGGGCACGGAGCGCCAGGCGTTCGCCGCCCAGCTCGCGACCAACCTGGTCCTCAACGCCGGATGGACGCTGATCTTCTTCCGGGCCCGCTCCCCCCGGCTGGCGCTCGCCGAGATCGCCGCGCTCAACGCCTCCAACGCCGCCCTGATCAGGCAGGCGTGGAAGACCGACAGGACCGCCGGCGCGACCCTGCTGCCCTACGGCGCGTGGACGCTGTTCGCCACCGCCCTCAACACCGCGATCGTCCGCCTCAACCCCGAGGAGCGCTGACCCGCCACGGACAAAGCCTCCTGGCCGATCGCCAGCGGCTCCCATCGCCACACCGTGACGGTGCCGTCGGTGCGGGTACGGCGGGCGCGCCCGTCCAGGGCCCGGCGGTACCGGGCCATGGCCGCCCGGGCGCCGGACTCGTCGCGGTAGACCGTCATCCGCTCGATCTTGTACAGGGTCGGTGTGACCAGCGCGATCTGCCGGCCGGCCACCCGCTCGCCGTCCTCGGCCGGCGGCGTCTCGCAGGGGTTCAGCAGCGGCGGCAGTCCGGGCTCGTCGGTGCGCTCCCACCGGGCCTCCGGCTGGTCGCCCAGCGGCCGTCCGGCGTCGTCCTCGTGGGCGAGGAACCCTCGGGGATGACGATCCCGGCCCCGGCGGAACCGGTGGCCGTCGGAGTGATCGGCGGGAACACCGCCGCCAGGTCCTCCCTGGGACGGGAGGCCAGCAGGCCCCGGACGGCCGCGCCCAGGACGACCACGGCGACCACGACGGCGGCGACGACGAGATGTCTGCGCATGCCTGTGGTACACCGCCCGGCGCCGCCCCGTTCGCCCGCCCCGTTCGCCCGCCCCGGCCCGGGACGTGCCTCGTGCGCCGAGGCGGCATGCTTGGCACCATGAGTTATCACGTGTGCGTGGTGTGCCTGGGAAACATCTGCCGCTCCCCCATCGCCGAGGTCGTGTTGCGCGAGACGCTCGCCGACCACGGGCTGGACGGGCTCGTCACGGTCGACAGCGCGGGGACCGGAGGCTGGCACCAGGGCGGCCCGATGGACGAGCGGGCCGCCGCGGTCCTGGCCGAGCACGGTTACGACGGCTCCTCCCACCGGGCCAGGCAGTTCCTGAAGGAGTGGTACGGCCACGCGGACCTGGTGCTGGCGATGGACGACGAGAACCTGCGCGCCCTGCGCCGCATGGCCCCGCCCGGGGCCGACGTGCGCCTGTTCCGCTCCTTCGACCCGGCCGCCCCGCCCGGCGCCGAGGTACCCGACCCCTACTACGGCGGTCCCGAGGGGTTCGTGGAGGTGCTGGAGATGGTCAAGGCCGCGTCCGAGGGGCTGGCCAAGCACCTGTCGGAGACCCTCCGTCCCTCGGAGCCGTGATCTGGGAGCGGGATCCGTGGTGTGACAGATCCCGCTCCCTTTACGTTGTAGATCCGAAGTTGTGACCGGCGCGGCGGTCGGGCCGCCGTGCCGGAGGTGCGGTCTTCCCGAGCGTCAGCCGGCGCTGCAGGAGACCGTCGGCCAGGTCCGGTTGCCGTTGTGCTGGATCGTCACCCCCCAGTTGTTGCCGCTGCCGTTGGGTCTGGCGGTCAGCACCTGGGCGCTGGGATAGCTCGCGCCGACGTTCCACGTGGCGATGATCTTCGCCGGGGACGGCACGTTCATCGTCACGGTCCAGTCGGCGGAACCGCTGACCGCGACGTTGAGGTTGTACCGGTCGCTCCACTGCTGGCCCGCGGACAGCGACGCGGTGCAGCCGCCGGGGGTCCCCCCGCCTCCACCGCCACCGCCGCCGCCGCCGGAGGAGCCGCCCACCGTGATGTTGGAGCTTCCGCTGCTCTGGTATCCCTCCGTCGCCATGATCATGTAGTCGTGGCCGCCCAGGTTCATGCCGTGACGGGCCCATGCGTCGAAGTGGTTGCCGGAGGTTATGCTCCCGCCGGTCCGCTTCGACTGCCGGACGCTCCAGTACTGGTTGAAGGTCCTGGTGCCCTCGATCGAGGGGGCGTTGTAGCGCGTCGTCTGGTAGATGTCGTAGGTGCCGCCGTCGGTGGTCACCGTGCCCTTGTACGTCCCCGTGGGCCGGTAGGTGCCCCAGTTGTCGACGATGTAGTACTCCACGAGCGGGTTCCTCGTCCACCCGTAGAGCGTCAGATAGGCGTTGCCGGACGGATTGAAACTGCCCGAGTAGCTCACGGTCCTGCGTCCGCCGGTGCTCCAGCCCTTCCCGGCGACGAAGTTGCCGGTGTTGCGCCACGAGGTGCTGTAGTTTCCGCCGGACCCCAGTTCCATGGAGACCGTTCCGGGACTGTCGGTCCAGAACGAGTAGAAGTAGCCGTTGTTGGTGCCGGTCTGGTTGGAGGTCACGGGAGCCGCGCTGGCGATGCCGGGCGGCGTCGCCACGACCAGGACCAGCGCTGCGGCCACGATCCAGGCGCGGCCGGCGAGCAGGCCGATGCGGCCGCGGCCGCGGCGTCTCGGACGGGCGGGGGCGTCGTTCATGTGCGTGCTTCCTTCTCGTGAAGGCCGGCGGGAGGCCGGGCAGCGTGATACGACCCGGAGGAGCATGAGGTGGGTGGCTCAGACCGGCAGCCGTGGACTCCGTCCGGCTACGAAAATATCGTCGCGACGGCGAAAGTATCGGATCGTCCTTGACCGACTGTCAACGATCCCTGAAATATCGCCGCACCTTATCCTCCTTAAAGACCCACCTCATCTCGCAACACGGCATCCGCCTACGCGATCGTGGCTGGTACGGCCAGCAGAAGCCCTGACCGGGTGGCCGACCTGCAGACCGGACGACTTTGAAAGTTTCGCCATCCATCCGAAAAATAGAATGGCGGCCCGGACCGGCCGCCACCCTCGGAAGGACTCCCCCGGAAACGGGTCAGGGCCTGAACCAGCGGTACAGCGGCGAGTCGGGACCCCGCCCGCCGGGGCGGCCCCGTTCGTCCCTGGTGACGAAGACGCTCGGCGCGGAGGCGGTCGGCGTCGGGATGGGCCGGTCACGGCCGCCCGGCTCCGGGCCGGCGGGCGCCGTCGCCACGAGACCGCCGCCCAGCAGTGTCATGAGCGCTGCGGCCGCGGCCAGCCGTCCCGCGCGCCGTGAGCCATCCGGGGACGAGTGCGTCGGCCCGGTCCTTCCAGCGCGTCCGACGGCACTGACGGGCGGCTCGCCCTCGGGCGGGCAGACCCTGGAGCGCACCGGTGAACGGCGCGCGTGGAAGAGCGTGAAGCACAGCGGTTGCCGTCCCGCTCCCGGCATCCGTTACGGGCCCGGGTGCCGGCGGTTCCGGGAACCTATTGTGGAGCGATGCGGGAACTGCTGCTGCGCCTGTCGGCCCTGGACTCCAGCGCGGAGAACGCCGTGCGCGTCATCGCCTACTTCGACTCGCTGGTGCGCGACCACGTCGACGTCCCCGTGCTGCTGCGGGCCACGGCGCGGCTGGCCGGTCATCCCGTCGGCCTGACCGACGCGGCCACGGGCGGGCATCTGCGTGCGGCGCCCGGCGGGACCGCGGAGCGTGCCGGGACCCCGCCGCCCGGGGCGGTCCTGCGTCCGCTCGGCTCCGGTCTCGGCACGGTCTGGATGGAACACCCCGCGGAGCTCGCGGAGCTCGACGAGATCGTCCTGGAGCGCTTCGCCCAGGCCGCCGAGGTCACCCTGGAGCGGGCCGCCGCGCGGGTGCGCTCGGGCGACGACCCGGCCCTGGTCGAGCTGGTCCTGTCGGCCGGCGCCGGGGAGGCCGAACGGATCCGGGCGCTGCGGCTGCTCGGCTTCGGGTCCCGGGCGCGGCTGCGCGTGCTGGCCGTACCCGACGGCGACGGCGGCGAGGCGCTCGTGGCCCGCCTGCGCGCCGCCGGTCACCACGTCCGGGCCGCCCGGATGGGCGATTCGGCCGCGGTCCTGGTCTCCCCTCCCGAGATCGGCGAACTCCCCGCCGGGCAGCGGGCGGGGGTGGGGCCGGAGGCCGGCTGCGCGGACGCGGCGGAGTCATGGGCCGCGGCGCGGACCGCGCTGCGCTTCACCGGCCCCCATCCCGCAGACCGGGTGGTGGACTGGGCGGACCTGGGAGCCCTCGCGCTGTTCGCCCGGCACGTCCCGGACGAGGCGATCGCCGCCCTGCCGGACGTGCGCGCCGTCGAGGAGCTGTCGCGCCTGCCGTACGGGGCCGAAGCCCTGGAGGCGGTGCGGGCGCTGTGCGCGCACGGCTCGGTGCGCAGGGCCGCCGCGGCGGTGCACCTGCACCACAGCTCCCTGGCCGGGCGCATCGCCCGCGCCGAGGCGGTCCTCGGTTTCTCCCTCGCCGACCCCGCGGGCCGCCTGCGGGCGCACCTGGCCCTGCGGCTGGTACGGCTGCGCTCCGGCGAGACCGGAGCGCAGCCCTCGGTCAGTCCCGCATCGCGCGGCGCAGTACGGCCAGCCGCTCGGCGACGGCCCGGCGGCTGACCTCCGCCTGGGGCACCATCGAGTCGGAGGCGTGGAAGGCGCCCGGATACAGGTGGAACTCGGCCGACACCCCCGCCCGGGTCAGCCGCAGCGCGTACTCGGCGCACTCGTCCCTGAAGACCTCCAGCTCGCCGACGTCGACGTAGGCCGGGGGCAGCCCGGACAGGTCCTCCGCGCGGGCGGGGGCTGCGTACGGCGAGACGTCGTCGGTGCCGGCCCGCTCCCCCAGCAGGCAGCGCCAGCCGAACAGGTTGGCCGTCCGGTCCCAGACCACGGCGTCGGTGAACTCCAGGCTGGAGGGCGTGGTGTTGCGGTCGTCCAGCATCGGGCAGAGCAGGAGCTGGAAGACGATCGCCGGACCGCCCCGGTCGCGGGCCAGCAGGACGGTGCCGGCCGCGAGCCCGCCTCCCGCGCTCAGGCCGCCCACCACGATCCTGGCGGGGTCGATGCCCAGTTCGGCCGCGTTCTTGGCGGTCCACACCAGGCCGGCGTAGCAGTCCTCCACCGGGGCCGGGTCGGGATGCTCCGGCGCCAGGCGGTAGTCCACCGAGACGGCCACGCAGCCCAGCCGGGTGACGTACTCGATCATCCGGAGGTCGTCGTTCTCGGGGCTGCCGATGATCATGCCGCCGCCGTGGATCCAGTACAGCCCCGGCGCGGCCCCCTCCAGGCCCACCGGCCGGTAGATCCGCAGCCGGACGTCGGGGGCGCCCTCGGGGCCGGGCACCATCCTGTCCTCGACCGTGACCTCGCCCTCGGGCAGGGGCGGGGCCATGGCGGCCTGGATCGCGTCGAACTCGGCGCGGATACCGGGCAGGTCCTCCGGCCGCAGGGTGCCGAAGTCCACCGTGGGGAGGGGGAACTGTTCGACGACCGCGGCGAGCTCGGGGTCGAGGTTGGGGTGAAGCGCCATGCCATCCGCCTTCCGGGAGAGGTCCGGGAGATCCGGGTCACCGCGGACGGCCCGCGGGCCCGGATCCATGACTGGATCCTGCGTGAACCCGAACCCGGTTCACAACCGCGATCCGGCCGCGATGAGGGGGCGTTCACCCGCCGGTTGGCGGTCGCCGTACGGGATCCGCCTGCCGGGCGGCGGTCACTTCCTGCGGGAGACGGCCACCCCGGCCAGGCAGAGCAGGCCGCCGGCGAAGGTCAGCCAGCCGGGCACCTCGCCCAGCACCGCCCACGACATCAGCACCACCAGCGCCGGGACGACGTAGGTGGTGGCGCCCATCTTGCCCGCGGTGGTGCGGGCAAGGGCGTAGGCCCAGGTGGTGAAGGCCAGCGCGGTCGGGAAGACGCCCAGATAGACGACGTTCAGCAGCGCGCCGGTCGGGGCGGCGGCCGCCTGCTCGACGAGCTGCCCGGCGAAGGGCAGGCAGGCCGCCGTCCCGACGAGGCAGCCGAAGGTCGTGACCTGCAGGGCCGAGGCGTGCCGCAGGGCGGGCTTCTGGCAGACGACTCCCCCGGCGTACGACACCGCCGCCAGCAGGCACAGCAGCACCCCGAGGATCGCCGAGCGGCCCTCGGCGGACGCCGAGCCGGGCACGGAGCCGGACATCGACACCCCCACCACGACGGCTCCGGCGAACGACACCGCCATCCCGGCCAGCAGGCTGCGCGGGAACCCCTCCCGCAGCAGCCAGCCGCCCAGTAGCGCGATCAGGACCGGCCCGACGTTGACGACCATCGCCGCGGTGCCGGCGTCCACCTCCTGCTCACCCCAGTTCAGGACGACCATGTACAGGCCGAACCACAGCACCCCCGCCCCGGCGATCCCCGGCCACGCCGCCCGCGGCGGCCATCCCTCCCGCCGGATCAGCAGGATCGCGCACAGCACGGCCGACCCGGCCAGCAGCCGTCCCAGCGCCAGGGCGCCGGGCGAGAAGTACGGCGCGGCGGCGCGGATGGAGACGAAGGCCGAGGCCCACAGCACCACCGTGACCCCGGCGGCGGCGAGCGCCCGGCGGTCGGCGAGGCCTCCCGTGGGGGTGCCGGGAGCGTCCCTCGTGTCCGGAGGGCCCGGGACGGACGGGACGTCCGCGGTGTCCGGGGCGGGCAGGGTGTTCTGAACGGTCGGGGTGTTTGGGATGTTCGGGATGTTCGGGGTGTCCGCAGAGGCGTTCTGGCTCATGTGCGGCACCCTAGGCGGCGGGCCCTTCGGCGCCCACCGAATTATCGCCGCCCGCCAGGTCACCGGCCCGCCGGACGCGGTGCGCGCGACACCGCGGGTGCGGCGTCACGACGCCCGGGGCGTGATGTCATGGTGGAGCGGACGCCGTCCCGTCCTGCGGCGGGTCGCACCGCCGCGGGCGCTGCGTCACCTCGCGGCGGGCTGTCGTCTTGTGGCGGGCTGTCGTCTTGTGGCGGACCGCCACGTTGCGGTGGGCGCCGCGGGACGGGAAAGATACGGATCCTGCGGTTTTCAGGATCTTCGGCGGGTGTTGCCACGGGAGGCAGTGGTGTCGGACGAGTTCGACGTGATCGTGATCGGCGCCGGCCCGGCCGGGGAGAACGTCGCCGACAGGGCCGTGCGGGGCGGGCTGAGCGTCGCGGTCGTGGAGGCCGAGCGGGCCGGCGGGGAGTGCTCCTACTGGGCGTGCGTGCCCAGCAAGGCGCTGCTGCGCCCGGTCGACCTGGCCGGCGAGGTCGCGCGGGTGCCCGGGATGAGCCTGGGCCCCATCGACACGGCCGCCGTCCTGGCCCGCCGTGACGAGGCCGTCTCCCACATGGACGACGCCGGACAGGTTCGGTGGATCACCGGCCTGCCCGCGGAGTTCGTCCGCGGCCGGGGGCGCCTGGACGGCCCCCGGCGGGTCCGGGTGGCCCTGACCGACGGCGGCGAGCGCCTGCTGACGGCCCGGCACGCGGTCGTGCTGGCCACCGGCAGCCGCGCGGTCGTCCCGCCCGCCCCCGGCCTGGCCGAGGCCCGGCCGTGGACCAGCCGCGAGGTGACCGCGGCCAAGTCCGTGCCCGGACGGCTGGTCGTGATCGGCGGCGGCGTGGTCGCCTGCGAGATGGCCCAGGCCATGCACGGCCTCGGCGCCGCCGAGACCACCGTCCTGGTGCGCGGCGCGGGCCTGCTGGAGCGGATGGAGCCCTTCGCCGGGCAGATGGTCGCCGAGTCGTTCGCCGCATCCGGCATCACCGTGCGCAGCGGGACCGAGGTGGTCCGGGTGGAGCGTCCCGAGCCGGGCGGGCCGGTCACCGTGCACCTGTCGCAGGGCGCGCCGATCGAGGCCGACGAACTGCTGGTGGCCACCGGCCGCCGTCCCGCCGTCGACGGCCTCGGCCTGGAGTCCGTCGGCCTGCCCGCGGGCCGGGCCGTGGAGGTCGACGACAGCATGCGCGCGACCGGCGTGGAGGACGGCTGGCTGTACGCCGTGGGCGACGTCAACGGCCGCGACCTGCTCACCCACATGGGCAAGTACCAGGCCCGGGTGTGCGGCGACGTCATCGCCGCCCGGGCCAGGGGCGACAAGGACGACCTGCCCGCGCTGCGCGAGGTGGCGGGCGGGTACGGCGCGCCGCAGGTGGTCTTCACCGACCCCCAGGCCTGCTCGGTGGGCCGGACCGAGGCCCGGGCCCGTCAGGAGGGGTTCGCCGTGCGCACGGTCGAGTACGACCTCGGCTCCGTCACCGGCGCCTACCTGCTGGGCGACGGCTACCGCGGCCGGGCCAAGGCCGTGGTCGACGAGGACCGCAGGATCCTGCTCGGCGTGACCTTCGTCGGCCCGGGCGCGGCCGAACTGCTGCACGCGGCGACGATCGCCGTCACCGCCGAGGTCCCGCTGGAGCGCCTGTGGCACGCGGTGCCGTCGTTCCCGACGGTGAGCGAGGTCTGGCTCCGTCTCCTGGAGACCTACGGCCTGTGAGTCTTCCGGAGACCCACGGTCCGTGATCGCGCGGCCCGCGGACGCGGCGGGCCGCGGTCTCCGACGTCCGCTGGAGGCCTGCGATCTCCGATCGTGTGATCACTTCGATAGACGGATACGTCTCCCCTCCCGGATGATCACCGCTATGCTTGGCGGCGAAACAGCGCGACACCAACACTGGAGTCCTGACATATCGGACTCCAGTCTTTATTTTTTCTCCCAGCCCATCCAATTCTTTGGCAGCCCTGATGGCCCGCGATGCCCATACCGTTGTGAGCTATGTTCTGACGTCGGAAACAAGCTCGGGGGACACGCAGGCATTGGGGGCGGCAAAAGAAAAGAAACACGGGATTCGGATCCGCGAGGTGAAGGATTTCCGTCGGCTCTGGACAGGTTCGGCGCTATCTATGATCGCGTTCCGAACCCTGGGCGTGTCCTACCCGCTGATCGCCCTGGCGATCACGGGCTCCCCCGCGGCGGCGGGCTGGGTGGGATTCGCCTGGACGCTCCCCGGGGTGCTGTTCTATATCCCGGCCGGAGCCCTGATCGGCCGGTTCAAACCGCGCTCGGTCATGCTCTGCGCCGAAGCCCTTCGCGGGATCTCGGTCATCAGCGTCTTCGCGGCGCTGTCCCTCCAGTCGCTCTCGATGACGCACCTCTTCACGGCCGCCATCGTGGAGGGCGCGATGTGGGCGCTGCACTCGCTGGCGGAGACCACGCTGATCCCCTCCCTCGTCACACGCGACCAGCTCCCCCGGGCGCTCGCGCGCAGCGAGACCAGCTTCCACGTCGCCGTCATGACGGGCAGGCCCCTCGGCGGGCTGCTGCTCGGGCTGGGACAGGCGGTGCCCTTCGCGGTGAACACGGTGCTGTTCGCCCTGTCGTTCGGCTCCCTTCTGCGCATGGAGGACAAGGGCACGCGGTACCGCAACTCCCCGAACATCCTCTCGGAGATCGCCGACGGCGTGCGGATCCTCTCCCGCCATCACTTCCTGTACATCTCGATGGCGCTCACCGCGATCACCAATCTCATGATCAACACATTGATCATGGTTTTCCTCACCGGTTCGGCCGGGCTGTCGTCTTTCGTCGTCGGCTCAGTCCTGGCCATGGGAGGGTTCGGGGGTCTCCTCGGCTCCTTCATGGCCCTGCGGATGAGGCCGCCCGCCGCCATGCCGTTCATCCAAATGTGGGTCTGGGTGATCGCGCTTCTCATCGCCGCGGCCGGTCAGCACCCGGTGTTCTTCGGGCTCGCGACGCTGACGACGGGGTTCTTCGGAGCCCTCAACAACGTCACCGTCAGGACATTCGAAGCCGACCAGATCGCCCCGGACAAGATCGCCCGGGTGGCGAGCGTGTCACGGCTCGTCACCCGCGGCGCGATCGCCGCGGCGGCACCCGCCGGTGGCCTGCTTGTCGCGGGGTTCGGGATCGGCAGGGCGGCGGTGATCCTCTTCGTGACGATGCTCGCGATCGCGGTGATCGTCACGGCCGCCCCTCCCCTGCGCAAGAGTCTCGGGATCGCGTCCGGTCCTCGGGACGAGACCCGGGCGGTCTTCCGGGAGATGCTGCTCAGGACGTCAAGCCCCGCGCCAGCCGATCCGCCTCCGCTTTCAGGTGGGCAGGAAGAGACGGTGACTGCGCTCTCCTCGCCCGGATGGCCAGCTCCGCCGCCGAGTCTTGATCGCCAGCCAGTTCCCTGACCTTCGCCGCGTAGATCAGCGCCGGCCCGTGGTCCTCGGCTTCGGCCAGGACTTCCGTCACTTCCCGTTCCGCCTCGGCGACCTGCCCGGTGGACGCCAGCGCGAGCGCGTACGCGGCCCGGGCGGAGGGCCACTGCAACGGCCGGAGCCGGTCGAGGTCGCGGAGCGCCGCGGGCCCGTGCCCGAGACCGGCCAGGATCTCACCGCGCGCCCTCAGTGCCTCGGTCGCGTTCCCCTCCCTGCTCAGCACGTCGTTGAGAACGTCACCGGCTGCCTCCGGATGGCCGTCGTACCACAGGGCCCAGGCCAGCTCGGTCTGGATGGCCGTCTCGTTGGGCACCCGGCGGATGGCCGACAGCAGCTCCCTGACCGCGGCCGAAGGGCGTCCCTGGGCCAGCCGGAGACGGCCGATCCCGGCCAGCAGGCGGCCGACGGCCGCGGTGGCCCCCAGCGTCTCGAACAGCACCGCCGCGGTCCGGTAGTGCGCTGCGGCCTTCTCGTAATCCTCCCTGCGATGGGCCACGTTCCCCAGGAAGGACTCAATCTCCGCGCGGAGCCGCGTGTTGTCGCCGCACCGCTCCAGTGCCTCCTCCGCCTGTTTGGCCGCCAGCCCGAACTCTCCGTCCCGGAGCGCGAGCTCGGCCGCTCGCAGATACTCCTCCGGAGTCAGCGGGCGGACGGCCTCCGCGACGCCGCGGCCGTCGTGCTGCAGGATCGGCTGGATGAGGCGATCGTGGGACAGCTCGCACCACCGCGTGCCCGCCCGGATCTCCTCGCGCAGGATGCGGCGCTCCACCAGTGCTCTGATCACGTAGTTCGGCTCGCCCGCCGTAAGCGTCTCCCCCTGGTAGACGAGCTCCCGGGTGCCGAGCTCGGTGATGAAGTTGCGCCGCAGCCACGTCCGCAGCCTGCCGGCGTCGCCGCCGTAGTGATCATGTGCCACCTCGCCGATCATCCGCTCGGAGAAGTCCGTGAGGGACCGGTCGGCGTTGGCCAAGCGCCGTACGTGATCGGAGGTGATGACCCGGACATCGGGCGGAAGGGAACGCCACATCGCCGAGCAGACCACCTGGAGCTGGTAGGGCTCGACGACCTCGGTGTCGGCGACGACTTCTTGACCGAGCATCCTGCCGACCCTGACCATGCGCAGTCCCTCGACCAGTTCCTCCGCCGCGCCCGGGGCGAACGAGCGCGCCGTACCCCGCAGCGGGCCCTCCGTCGCGAGCACCGCCGCGGCCGTGTCCAGCGGCCTCAGCGGGAAGCGGCTCCTGGGCATGCCGGCCAGCTTGGGCTCATGCGGCAGCATCGCAGCCAGGTAGTCCTCCCGGATCGCCACCAGGAGACGGAGATTGGAATCGTTGTCCAGCGCATCGACGAGCTGGCTGATGAACCACTCCCGGTACGGCCGACGGTGCGCGAAGTCCCCGAACAGTTCCTCCGCCTGGTCGATGCCCATCAGGCGGAGGACCGGGTCGCCGTAGGCGTCGTACCGGGGCGGGCGCCGCTGCAGGAACCCGTGGAGCGTCAGGCCCGCAAGCCGGGTGGGCGTCTCGTGCGGGGCCCAGGAGGACAGCAGCGCGAACACGTGGGGGTTGTGCTCGGAGAGCGCGGCGGACGGGAAGGGCGAACCGTGGGAGACGCGGCCGATCGGGAGGACGTCGGTCATGCGGGGATCCAGCAGCGGCAGCACCCCGGCGTGGATCAGCGACGTCTTGCCGACCCCGGACGGTCCGTAGAGGATGGTCAACCGGTTGGCCTGCCACAGGTCCGCGAGTTCGCGAGCCTCCCTGGTGCGCCCGAAGAATTTGACGCCGTCCTCGCGCCGGAACGCGCGCAGTCCGACATACGGCTGCTCCTCGCGTCCGGGATGGTCACGGTCAGCGCTCATCATGACACCGTCCCCATCCGCCGTCGCAGCTCGGCACAGAAATCCTCGGCGGTCCCCCAGAAGATGGAGATCCGCCATCCCTCGTAATATCTGGCGATCTGTTGCTGCAGCTCCCGCACTCTCTCCGGCACGGCGTTGAGCGGCGGGGCGAGCTGGACGCTCACATGCCTGCGCCGGTTGATGCCCGGCACCGCTCTCAGCAAAGCACCGAACAGGACGCGGAACGTCCAGTCCTGCAGGCTGTAGCCGATGAACAGCAGCGGTCGCTGGGTGAGCGCCGCCAGGATCGCGGGGGGAAGCATCCTAGGGCCGACCGCGCTGCCCTCCATCGCCAGACTCGTGAGGAACTCCAGATAGTCGTCCTCGGCGAGGACGATCGACCGGGGGTCGTGGAGGCTGCCGTGCAGGTGATAGACCAGCGGCGTGTCCGGCCGGGGGGCCCAGCCGACCTCCCGGCCGAACAACCCGTCGTACTCCATGCTGTCGTTCCACGGGCACAGAGCCATGTTCGGATGTTTCCCCGCCGCCCTCAGCGACTTGACGATGAAGTCGTCGTAATTGGTGGTCAGGTACACCGGCAGCGGAAATCCCGCCAACATGCCGTGCGGCTCCAGCGGATCGAGGAAGTCCGGCGGACCCGCGGCGGCGAGCTCCGCGCAGACCTGCTTCTTGACGTATACGGCCTCGCCGTACCTCATCGCCGCGAACTGGGCCACCCGGTGCAACTCGTGATCGTCGTCATAGGGATAGCTCCACCTACGTGCCATCTGCCGGCTGAGCGCCGCCCCCGTGGGCAACACGCCGGAACACGCACCGGCCCCCAGGAAAGGGGTGCAGTCCCCCGTGGTCAGCTGGTCGATCAGCCTTTCCCACTCGGCGCTGCCCATGTCGTGCACGTGCGGCACCACCTCACAGCAGGATGACCACTCATATGGATCATATGGAACTGTCGAACTTCGAGTACGGCACACCGCTCGAACGGGAGATGCATTCCTGCAGCATCTTCTGGAGAGCCGGCATTCCGAGCTCTCGCACGTCCTTCAGTGACAGGCCCTCCAGGTCGACGAGAGCGACGGATCCGGACTCGTGCTCACCCATCTGCACTCCTTGTATCACGGCCACAACGGTCATTCTGTTTTCGGACCCTCGAAAACAGGGCCGAACGGTCGCCCTTTTCTGCGCCGGATCCTTCCTGTGCGATTTCGCTCAATTCTGAAACGCCCAGCCTATTGAGGCAACCTCTATGATGTGCCCAAGAGATTTCCGGCATCCCGGGCATTACCATGTGGAGGCCATAGTGGTGGAGCTTTCAGGTACCGCGCACGCGATGCCGGAACGGCAACCGGAGGTCTGGGAGCGGGTCCCTCCCCGCAACAGGAACTTCACCGGCCGCGACGAGCTTCTGGCCAGACTCCGCCAGGGCATCAACACCGTGACCGCGGTCGTCCCCCAGCCCCAGGCGCTCCAGGGACTGGGCGGCGTGGGCAAGACCAACCTCGCCGTCGAGTACGCCCACCGCTACCGCTCGCACTACGACCTGGTCTGGTGGATTCCCTCCGACCAGCGCGTCCTGGTGCCGTCGGCGCTGGCGATGATGGCGCCGTCCCTGGGCCTTCCGCCGGCCACGGTCATGGGTGTGGAGGAGGCGGCCGAGGCCGTACGCCGGGCGCTGCAGAGCGGTGAGCCGTACCGCCGATGGTTGCTGATCTTCGATAACGCCGAGGATCCGGTGCAGATCGAGGAGTTCATTCCCCGGGGACCGGGCCACGTCCTGATCACCTCGCGCAACCCCCAGTGGGAGGACTACTTCGAGACGCTCCAGGTCGACGTGTTCGCGCGCGAGGAGAGCGTGGAGTTCCTCAGGAAACGACTCAAGCGCGATGTCTCCGACAAGGACGCCTCCCTTCTCGCCGACAAGCTCGGCGACCTCCCGCTCGCGCTGGAACAGGCCGGAGCGCTGCAGTACGAGACCGTCATGTCGGTCGACGAGTACATCGAGCGGCTCGACCGGGAGACCGGGCGGCTGCTCGGCGTGAACCGGGCGCCGGGATACCCGATGTCGATGACCGCCGCCTGGCGGGTGTCGGTCTCGCAACTGGAGGACCGTCTACCCGAGGCGATCAAGGTACTGCGGTGCTGCGCCTTCTTCGGTCCCGAGCCGATCCCCCGCGACGTCTTCCGCAAGGGCGGCGAGACCCTCCCCCGCGACGAGAGCGGCGCCACCCTCGAACTGGGCGCGATCCTGTCCGACCCCATTCTGCTGAGCAAAGTGATCAAGGAACTGGGACGGTACGCGCTCGCCCGGATCGAGTCCTCGACCCGCACGGTCCAGGTCCACCGGCTCGTCCAGGCCCTTCTCCGCGACGACATGACGGACGCGGAGAAGGACAAGGCCCGCCACGAGGTCCACCTGCTGCTGGCCGGCTCGACCCCGTCGGCCCCCGAGACCACCGACCAGTGGGGCGACTTCGAGGGGGTGGTGGCCCACATCACGCCCTCCCGGGTGGCCGAGTGCACCCACCCGCGGGTCCGCGAGTTCGCCCTCAACAGCGTCCGCTCGCTCTACCAGGCGGGCAACTACCAGCCCGCCCTGGAGTTCATCGACGAGTTCATCAGCAGGTGGACCGCGGCCGACGGACCGGACCACAAGGACGTCCTGGTGGCGCGGACCCACCGCAGCAACATCCTGCGCATGCTCGGCCGCTACTCCGAGGACTACGAGAACGGCCGCGAGACCATCGAGAAGATGCGGAAGGTCCTGGGAGAGGAGCATCGCGACACGCTCTGGGCCATCAACGGCTTCGGCGGCTCACTGCGGGCCCGCGGCGAGTTCCTCCCCGCCCTGGAGCTCGACCAGGGCTCCTACGCCGCCCACAAGAGAGTCCTCGGGCCGACGGATCCCGCGACCCTGCGCGTCATGTACAATCTCGCGCTGGATTACGTCCTCACCAGCGATTACGTGAAGGCGCGGGAACTGCACAGCGAGGCCTACCGGGGAAAGACGAACGTCGCGATCGGCAAGGGTTCGCTCCTGCTGTCGTGGAGCGGCCTGGCGCAGGCCGTACGGCTCTGCTGCGACTACGCGGAGGCCTGCGACGTCGGCGACGAAGCCTACGAATACGGCGTGCACGAGCTACCTCCCGACCACCACATGACCCTGCTCGCGGCCAAGGAGCTGTCCATCGCCCGGCGCAGGATCGGCGACCTGGCCGACGCGTTGGAGCTCGCCCGTGAGACGCACACCCGGCTCCAGCGGATCTTCGGTGATGACCACCCGGATACGATGGCCGCCGCGATCAACGTCTCCAACACCCTGCGCACCGCCGGGCAGATCGACGAGGCGTTCACGATCGCCGAGGGGGTCGTGCCCCGCTATCCCCGCGTGTTCAGCGAAGACCATCCCTTCACCCACGCGTGCCGGGGCAACCTCGCGATCCTGCACCGGCTGCGCGGTGACGCCACCGTGGCGAGGCGGCTCAACGAGGACGCCCGGGAGCAGCTGATCTCCAAGGTCAGCCGGAACCACCACTACTCGCTGACCTGCGCCGTCAACCTCGCCACGGACCTCGCCACGCTGGGCGATCCGGCCGCGGCCCGGGAACTGGGCGAGGACACACTCGGCCGGCTGCGCAAGCTCTTCGGTGCGGACCACCACCTGACCCTGGTGTGCGCCGCCAACCTGGTCCTCGACATGAGGGCGACGGGCGCGCAGGAGGAGGCCGACCTGCTGTACGCCGATACGGTACGCCGCTTCGACCCACCCGGAGCCTCGACATCGGACCCGCCTGATCTCCTCGCCGTCTACGAGGGGCGACGCGTCGACTGCGACTTCGATCCGCCGCTGACCTGACCCGACCGGCCAGGCGGCCTGCAGGAGCCGGCGGCCGGCGCGACACCGGCCCGGCCCGCGTTGCGCCGGTTCCAGGTGTCACGGTGCCATTCGGCCTCGCGGTGCGCCTGTGCCGCCGAGGCCAGGTCCGCCGGTTCCCCGAGCATCGCCTCGAGGGTGCGCCGCATCCCGGCGACGAACTCCTCACCGCGCTCCGTCAGGCAGCCGCTCCGCAGGAGCGTGCCGGTGACCAGGTACGCGCCCTCCCGCCAGCGCACGGTCTCCACCCGGGCCCGGAACGCCGTGGCGCCCGTCTCGCGCCCGAGCCGCCGCCGCCAGAAGTCGGCCACTCCCATGAAGGCGTAGGCACCTTGCAGGAGCCCGGACGCGGGACGAGGGTCCGGGCGCCACGGAGCGTAGTAGCGCCGCCCGTCGTCCGGCACGGTCAGGTCGACCATGTCGATCAGCGCCGTGAGCTTCACGTGCTGGATCTCGTGGGCGAACGTGGCCGCGAGCCCGAGACCGCTGCGCGGCTCAGAGAGCGCGACGGCCCCGAATGACTCCCGGGCGCTCGCGCTGTTCTGACCGAAGTCCACAGATCGCAGAGGGACGAGGACAGTCACAGCCGAGGCGACCTCGTCGGCGACGGTCCTGTGCCCGGCGGCCAGGATGCGCCAGGCCGCCCCGAGGCACTCCCCCCAGGTACGGCGTTGCCCCGCGGTCAGCCTCGGCGCCACGTCCCGATCCACCGGCCACCGGTACGGGTCGAGGTCGTCCAGTGCCGGGCCGAAGCCCTCGGTCACTGGGAAGCGTCCCAGGGCACGCCAGCCCGTCCCGTCCCCGGACGGGTTCACCCGTACAGCGGACCGGCCCAGGCGGACTTCGGTGTCCTCCCCGTCCGGCCGCACGGTGATGTCCGCCGTCCCGCCGCCCGCGCCCCCGGGAAGGGTGATCTCCCCCAGCGACGGCAGCATGAGCGTCCCGCCGCTGAGGGGAACCCTGATCTCGCAGGCGACGCCCGCCCGGATCGCGGACGCCAGCGCCAGCGCGCCCAGCCGTCCGAGATCGGCCCGGTCGCTCCGGGTGTCCCCGGCCAGCGCCTGGTAGGCCCGCCACGCCCACGCGCCCGCGGCCGGATAGCCCAGCACGGCGTCGATCGCGTCCTTCGCCCGGGTCTCGAGCTCCTCCAGCAGGTCGTAGGCATGAGAAGCCAGATCGGCGTGCTGATGGCCCGCCGCCTTCGCCTCTTCGACCACGCCTCGCACCAGAAGCCTCGTGCGCCAACGCTGGAACGCGCGCAACGCTCGCAACGCCTCGGCCCCTCCGCCTCCGGCCGCGAGCTCGGCGAAGACCGCGTCGGAGACCCGGCCCGGCGTAGACGTCATCTGCCTCCTTTCATGCGGGCGACGTCGCGGGCGAACCTGGTACGGATGTGCCCGATGAGCCGGTACAGGTCAGGGCAGTAGACCGAGGGCCCCATGAACCCGTCGACGGTGTTGTAGCGGTGGGCGTACAGGCCGCCGCCGCAGACGGAGACGATGTCGCAGGCGTGGCAGACGGGGGCGAGGGCCAGCTCGCCGACCTGACGCGCGGCTATGGCGGGATGCCGGAGCACGGCGTCGAAGGAGTCGCTCAGGACGTGCATCCGGGTCGCGGCGGCTCCGTGGTAGCTGGACTTCAAGGAGTCCGACTGCTCGATGCCTCCGTCGGTCTCGATGACGGCCATGCGCGCCGGGGACAGGCCGACCGCCTCGGTCCGCGAGGCGTGCCCCGCCAGTAGCCGCATGATCTCGGTGAAGAACCGGATCTCCGTCTCCTCTGTCGGCGCGCTGTACCAGCGGTCGAAGATGGGGATCAGCCAGTCGGCGTACGGCGTGGCGGACGAGTCCGGGTCCCGGAAGGGCGGAGGCGTGATCCAGTTGCCGTGCGGGAGCAGGAAGTCGATCGCGGGCGGGTCGAAGGCCAGGAGGGCCTCGTATGTCTCCACCGGGTCGTTGCGGACGTCGATCGTGCACAGCAGGCCGCTGAACAGACGGTGGAAGCGGCCGGAGGTCAGTCGGGCGAGCGAGGCCGAGACGATCGCGTGGCTTCCTCTCCCGTCGGCGAAACGCCGGTGGCGGTTCTGGGCCTTCTCACCACCGTCCAGGCTCACCCCCACCCGGATCTCCAACCGCTCGAAGAGGCGCAGGAACTCTTCGTCGAGACGGAGTCCGTTGGTCTGGATCGCCACCCGGACGCGCGTGCCTACATCGGCCGCCTCGCTCCTGATCGCGCGGACGGTGCGCGAGATGAAGTCCGGCCCGGCGAGGAGCGGTTCGCCGCCGTGCAGGACCACCTCCACCTCGGCCAGCCCGTGGGCCGCCGCGTGCTCGGCGATGCGCAGCGCCGTACGGTCCACGACGGCCTCGGACATGCGCCGGGGCTGCGATCTCCAGGACTGGTCCGCCATCTCGTACATGTAGCAGTATTCGCAGGCCAGGTCGCAGCGGCTGTGAACCTTCAGAATGAACTGCTGGAAAGCCAGAGGCCGCCACCCCGAGGCCAGCAGCCCGTCCACGTCGAGTGTGGCCGGAAACGCGTTTTCGGGCGACGGTTTTTCAGTTCCCGGATTCTCCGACAAAAGCGGCACCCTCTCTTGCGCCATTCCTTGTCTTGCACAGTTTCGCACCGGGAGTCAAGTTTCGGCCGCCGCCGTCTCCTTGGAGAATCCGGCCGGAGATTTCCTTACCGGGGACTTTTCGCGCCGGGGGCTTTCCCCGGCGCGTGCGAGAAGACGGATCTCAGACGGCCCGGCCGGACAGGACCTCGCCCAGGAGGTCCGGCCGGTCGGTGATGATCCCGTCCACGCCGAGGTCGACGGCGCGCCGCATGGCGGAGGCGCCGTTCACGGTCCAGGTGAAGACCTCCATGCCCAGGGCGTGCACCCGCCGGACGTAGCGGGCGGTCAGGCCGGCGTGGGCGGGGTTGATCTGGTCGGCGAACCTCGCCAGGTCCGGCAGGGAGGCGGCGGCCGGGGTGCCGAGCAGCCCGATCGGGACCTGCGGCATCAACCGGTGGAAGCGCCGCATCGAGGAGAAGTCGAAGGACTGCACGATCAGCCGGCGCCCCTGCGGGCCGGACCGGACCCACGACGGGTGGCGGCGCAGTTCGCCGGCGACGCGCCGCTCGATGCCCGGATACAGCGAGGGCGCCTTGATCTCCAGCAGCAGCCCCATCGCGCCGTCCCCCATCGCGCGCAGCGACTCGCCCAGCGTCGGCACCCGCTCACCGGCGAACTCCGGGGCGAACCAGGACCCGGCGTCCAGCGTGCGGATCTCCGCCAGGGTGAAGTCGGCCACCCGCCACGGCGCGCGCCCGGGGAAGACCCTCTCCACGTCCGTCGTCCGCGCCAGCGTGGTGTCGTGCATCAGCACCAGCCGGCGGTCTCTGGTCTCCTGCACGTCCAGCTCGAACAGGTCCGCCTGCTGCCGCCGGGCCAGCCGGAACGCCGCGATCGTGTTCTCCGGGGCGTGGGCGCTCGCGCCGCGGTGGGCGACGCTGGCGACCCGTCCCGGTGCGCTCGCGACGGCCGCCGATGTGCTCGCGCCGGCCGCCGGTGTGCTCGCACCGGCCGCCGGTGTGCTCGCACCGGCCGCCGGCACGGCCGGGAACGCGGCGGCGGCCATCACGGTCAGTACGGCACCGAGTCGTCGGAACATGCTCACCTCTCGAGGTAGGAGATGTCGCCTCCCACCTTCGGAGCGCTCGGTGACACGCGACCGACGAAACGGTAGCTCAGTGTGTAATCCAGGTGACTTTCCGCAACGCGGCGGCTTCCCGCGATCCGCCCGCCCGCCCGCGTTAGGCGCTCAGCACCTTGCGGAGCAGTTCGCCGAACTCGGCGGGGTGGGTGCTCAGGCCCGTGTGCCCGCCGGGGAAGTGGACGAGCTCCGTGCCGAAGCCCTCGGCCAGGAAGGCGGCGGGGCGGTAGGGCAGCTCACCGCGCGAGTCCGTTCCGGCGGCGAGCACGAGCCGGTCCGACAGTGCCTCCAGGCGCTCCACGTCCGGGGTGTAGGCCATGAAGCTCGGCACGATGCGCCCCAGGAAGTAGGGCATGTCCGCCACCGTCCGCTCGACCCGCGCCCTCGCCTGCGGCGGCAGTTCGGTCACCGCCGGGGCGTCGGCGGGGGCGGCGGAGACGGCGGGACTGGCGGGGACGGGATCGGCGCCGGGCCGCCGCCTGAGGCCGGCGGCGAACACGGCCGCCGCGGGCATCAGCCCCTCCCGCTCGAAGGTGTCCCGGACCCGGGCGAGCAGCGCGCGGTGCTCGGCGGCGTCGGGCAGCACCTCCACCACCGGCGGCTCGTGCGCCACGACGCGCTCGATCCGCTCGGGACGGGCGGTCAGCAGGTGCAGCGCGACGATCGCCCCCGAACTGCAGCCGGCCACACGGGCGGGCGCGTGCGGGGACAGCAGCTCCAGCAGCCGCAAGGCATCCTCGGCGTGCCGCGCGACCGACTGGGGCGCCTCCGGGTCGTCCAGCGGGCTGCGGGACAGGCCCCGCGGGTCGTAGGACGCGACCGTGTAGTCGCCGGCCAGGTCGTCGGCGACGCCGTCGAAGGAGGCGGCGCCGCCGGTGCCGCCGGGGATCAGCAGCAGGAGCGGGCCGCTGCCGCGTACCTCGTGGTGCAGGGTGGCGCCGTCCACGCGCAGGCGGCCGATGGTCGGGGCGGTCATGCCGGGTCTCCTTCCCGACGGGCGGGCCAGTGCTCAAGGAGGGTGTGCAGGGCGTCGAGGCCACGGACCCAGGACTCCTCCGCCGGGCGCGCGTGCGCGAACCCGCCCGCGGCCTCGAGGCTGACGAAGCCGTGGAGCATGCTGCGCATCAGCCGGACCGCGTCGGTCAGGTCGGGCTCGTCCAGCGCGTAGGCGCGCAGCATGCTGTAGGTCAGCTCGACCGCGCGCCTCGGCCCCGGCGCCAGGGCCAGGAGCTCGGGGTCGATCTGCGTCGGGATCTGCGTCGCGGTGTAGCGGCCGGGGTGGTCGTGGGCGTACCGCCGCCAGGCGTTCGCGAACGCCACCAGCGCGTCCCTGCCGGCCCGCCCGGCGGTGGCCTCGGCGATGCGGATGGTCTTCTCGTCCGCCGCCAGCAGCGCGATCCGCCCGCGCAGGTCCTCCAGGCCGCGGACGTGCGCGTAGAGGCTGGCGTCCTTCACCCCGAGCCGCCGCGCCACCGCCGCCATGGTCACGTGGTCGAGCCCGACCTCGTCGGCCAGCTCGGCCCCGGCGAGCGTCACCCGGTCCGCCGTCAACCCGGCCCGCGGCATGCGCGCACCACCTTTCCTAGGATCTATAGGCTCCCCCTAATGCTCCTAGGTTAACCCTTGGGGCGTAAGGATCGCAAACGGTGAGGAGTCTCCGGAGCGGTGCCCAGCACGACCTTGAGACCGGGTACCCCGCGGGACAGATGCCCGACGCCGAACGACAATCCGACTCCGCCCGCCGCGACCAGGGCGAACTTGACGACGGCCGGCAGCGGCGGGCTCAGGATCAGCAGCTGGAGCACGACGACGATCACGACGTGCAGGATGTACGCGGCGTAACTCGCGTCCGCCATCGCCGCGAGCAGCCGGCCGGGCCGGTTGAAGAGCCTGCGGCACAGGACGATCAGCCCCACACCGAGGCCGACGCAGATCAGCGTCTCCCACGTGCTGCGCACCAGCGATCCGCCAGTGAACCCGCCCGGCGCCACGAGGTCCACGTACAACTCGGGGGCGAGGCCCTGAAGGAGGTACATGGCCGCCGCCGAGAACAGCCCGACGCCGAGCCAGAGGGCGCCGGTCCTGTCCGGGATCCGGCGCAGCCAGTCGCCCCGGCAGGCCATGACGCCCAACGTGAACAGGCTGACGTACTGCGGCAGGTGCGCGGGCTCGGCGGGCACCACGAACAGCAGCGGCACCCACTCGTCGACGGGGTACCACCAGCGGACGACCCAGGTGACCAGGGCCAGCCCCACGACGAACCCGGCGACGGCGGCGTGGTCCGGCGGCGGCCACGCCCTGCGGGGCGGCCCGGCTCCGGCGAACCGGCCGGAAAGGCTCCGCCACCCCACGTACACCGCCGAGTACAGCAGCAGGTGCGCCAGGAACCACAGGTGCATGTACAGGCCCTGCCAGCCGCTCTCGTACAGCGCGCCGGTGAACTCACCGAGGGGAGGGCGGTCCACGTAGAGATAGACGAGGGGCAGGTGCACCACCAGGGCGAAGAACACCATCGGCACCCCGATGCGGGCCCAGCGCTCCCGCAGGAAGCACCCGGATCCCTTGCGGTCGCAGGAGGCGGGGACGAAGTATCCGGCCAGCAGGAACAGCAGGCCCAGGCCGATCGCCGCGTTCACCGTGTAGAACGGCCGGAACCACTCGCTCTGCGCCGGATCCTCCACGGGCCAGGTGCCGCCGGTGGGGCCGTACGCCTGGGCGGCGTGGTGGACGATCACCATGGCGACGAGCGCGGTTCTCAGCACGTCGGCGAAGACCAGCCGCTCCGTTCCCACCCGGGAGGCGGCCGGAGGCTCCTGTGCCGACGGTCTCCCCGACATCACCGCGATCCTCCGCGTGAGACGCGAACGGGTCCCCCCGATCGGTCCCGGTGACCCCATTACCCCACGCGCCCGCGGCCGGCCCCAGAGGCGAAAGCCCCGGGCCCGGCGGACCTTTCGTCGGTTCCGGACCGCCCGCGGGAGGTCAGCCGGTGACGGCCTCGTGCTCCTTGACCACCATGACCGGGCAGCGGGCGTGCTCGGCGCAGTAGGTGCTGACCGAACCCAGCGTCAGCCGGGACAGGGCGCCGTGCCCGCGGGAGCCGCTCACGAGCAGATCGGCGCGCCTGGCGTAGGGGAGCAGGACCTGTGCGGGGTGGCCGTGGGCCACCACCGGGCGGACGTCGACCTGGACGCCCGCCTGGACGTCGATCGACGAGTTCGCCGCGGCCAGCACCCCGTCCAGCAGATGGTGCCCCCACTGCCGCAGTTGCGTCTGTCCGGGACGAGCAGCTCGGTGCCGATCGGATCCCAGTACACCGCGTGCACCACGGTCAGCGCCGCACCGCGCAGTCCCGCCTCGGCCCGTGCCTGCAGCAGGGCGTCACGGGAGGCGGACGATCCGTCCACCCCTACCACGATGCGACGTGTCATCGAATCCTCCCGGCGCCGATCCGGCCGGGCCGGATACAACGGCACCCGCCGAGCTCGGATCCCGAGGCCGGTGGTCCGCCCGTCGAAGCAGGGATGCCGCCTGAACGGCGGCGGGTCTGGTGGCCGTACGGCCGCCGTCGCCCTTCCCCTGTCATCCGGGCGGGACCGCCGCCCGGAGATCGCCTCTCCGGGCCGGCCCCTCGATCCCCGCTCCAGCGGGTGTCGTACTTCCATGTTCCCGCCCGCCGCGCCGCCGGGGCAGAGTCCTGCGCCTCGCAGTGGGGGGCCTTTCGTCCTCTGTGCCGCCCGCGGCCGGCGTCGCGGGCCGTTCGGTCCCGCGCCCGGGGACGTCCGGCCCTGCCGGGGAACACGGTGCGATAGCACGCTGAGATCAGAGGTACTCAAGGGAGGCCTACAGGGGAGCAGGCCATGATCGACAAGCCCAGCGGCACCGTGCGAGTCGTCTGGTACGGCGGTGACCGTTTCGACATCAAGATCCGTGATCACCGGGTCCGGGCGGACCAGCCCACGGACGCCGGCGGGAGTGACACCGGTCCCACGCCGGTCGAGCTGTTCGTCGCCGGCCTGGCCGCCTGCACCGCCCACTACGCCAGGCGTTACCTGCACCGGCGCGACCTGCCCATGGGGGTCACCGTGACCGCCCGGTACGAGATGGACCCGCGGCCCGCACGGGTCGCACGGGTGGAGCTGGTGGTGAAGGCGCCCGGCCTGCCGGAGAACCTGCGCGACTCCTTCACCGCGGTCATCGAGCACTGCACGGTGCACAACTCGCTGCGCGTGCCGCCGCGGGTCGACTTCCGGGTCGTCACGGCAGAGAGCGCCGCGCAGAACGCGACCGCCGGATGAGTGCGGACGACCGGCCCGGTCCCGGCGGATTCACGCCGTCCTCGGTGGCGTCCTCGGTGACAGCGCCCGCCGGAAGACGCGGGCCGGGCACGACCGCCGTGGCGGTCGTGCCCTTTCAGGTTCAGGCGATGGTGACGTCGGGGTCGAGGTAGACGTCCTGTACGGCGTTCAGCAGCCGGACGCCCCCGGCCATCGGCCGCTGGAAGGACTTGCGCCCGACGATCAGTCCCATGCCGCCCGCCCGCTTGTTGATCACCGCGGTCCGTACGGCCTGCGCCAGGTCGCCCTGGCCTGAGGACGCGCCCCCGGAGTTGATCAGTCCGACCCGGCCCATGAAGCAGTTGACGACCTGCCAGCGGGTCAGGTCGATCGGGTGGTCGGTGGTCAGCTCCTCGTACACCAGGTCGCTGGTCTTGCCGAACCCCAGCGCGCGGAAGCCGCCGTTGCCCTGCGGCTGCTTCTGCTTGACGATGTCGGCCTCCACCGTCGCCGCCAGGTGGTTGGCCTGGCCGGTGAGGTCGGCGCTGGTGTGGTGGTCGACGCCGTCCCTGCGGAAGGCCTCGTTGCGCAGGTAGGCCCACAGCACGGTGAACATGCCCAGCCCGTGCGCCGCCTGGAAGGCCTGCCGCACCTCCCGCAGCTGCCGCATGCTCTCCGGCGAGCCGAAGTAGACCGTCGCGCCGACCCCCACCGCACCCAGATCGAAGGCCTGCCGGACGGAGGCGAACATCACCTGGTCGTACCGGTTGGGGTAGGTCAGCAGCTCGTTGTGGTTGAGCTTGACGATGAACGGCACCCGGTGCGCGTAGCGGCGGGCGGCCATCCCCAGCACGCCCAGAGTGGAGGCGATGGCGTTGCAGCCGCCCTCCACGGCCAGCTCGCACAGCCGCAGGGGGTCGAAGTACTCCGGGTTGGGGGCGAACGAGGCCGCCGCCGAGTGCTCGACGCCCTGGTCGACCGGGAGGATCGACAGGTATCCGGTGCCGGCCAGGCGGCCGGTGTCGAAGACGTGCTGCAGGTTGCGCAGCACCGCGGGGGGCCGGTCGCCGCCGGCCAGGACCCGGTCCACGAAGTCCGGGCCGGGCGTGCTCAGCCGCTCCCGGCCGATCGTGGAGCATTCGTGTCCCAGCAGGGACGAGGTCTCGTCACCGAGCAGTTCCTTGAGCTCCATCGCGGGTCTCCTCTCAGACTGCGGCGGGCGGTCGCGCAGGCCCGGCGCCGATCCCGACCGCCTCCCCAGCACACCGGTTTCCCGGCCACGCGGGCAGTGCCGTACGGCCCGGCCGGTCATGACCGAGAGGCCCGGATCGTCAGGGACCTCCCGCCTTTAGCCGACCTTTCCGGCATCTCTGACATCAGGATCGTCCGATGACCTCCGTCTCCCAGGTAGGGACTTCCGCCCCTGCCCGGCGGCCGGCCGCGGCGATGGGATGGAAGTGAAGGAGTGTCACGGGAAACGGAGGGACGATCATGAGCGCACTGGTCCGCCGGGAGCCCCGCGGGCTGATCCCCGAGATCTTCGACTGGCTCGAGGCACCGTTCGCCGGACTGCGGCCGATGCTGGGACAGATGATCCGGTTCGAGGATTGCGTCAAGGACGGCCGCTACGTGCTCCGCGCCGAACTGCCCGGCATCGACCCCGACAAGGACGTCGAGATCACCCTGGCCGGGGATGTCCTGACCATCCACGCCGAGCGGCACCAGGAGGAGACGGAGGGGCACCGGAGCGAGTTCCGCTACGGCGCCTTCACCCGGTCCATCGTCCTGCCCGCCGGAGCCGACCCCAAGGACGTCAAGGCCGGCTACGACAAGGGCATCCTCGAGGTCAGCGTGAAGCTGTCGGAGGTCAAGCCGGAGGGCGTCCGCATCCTGGTCGGCAAGCCCGACGACAAGGGCAAGAAGAGCTGACGACGACCGGCGCCCCGCGGTGGTCACCCGGGCCCGCTCCTTCCCCCCGAAGGAGCGGGCCCGGGCCGTACCGGGCCGCTGGCGCCCGGCTCAACCCGATCCCTCCAGGGTGGAGATGTCGCCCTCGGGAAGGCCGAGCTCGCGGGCCTTGAGCAGACGACGCATCACCTTGCCGCTGCGGGTGTGCGGCAGGTTCTGGTCGAACGCGATCTCCTTGGGCGCGACGGCGCCCAGCCGGCGACGGCCGAAGGCGACCAGCTCCCGGCGGAGCGCGTCGGTGGGCTCGTGACCGGGCCTGAGCGTGACGAACGCCTTGACCAGCTCGCCCGCCACCGGATCGGGTTTGCCGATGACGCCGGCCTCGGCCACGGCGGGATGCTCCATCAGCACGCTCTCGACCTCGAACGGGCCGATGAGGTGGCCGGCGGACTTGATGACGTCGTCGGCCCTGGCCACGAACCAGTAGTAGCCGTCGGCGTCGCGCCGGGCGACGTCACCGGTGAGGTACCAGCCGCCCGCGAACGCCTTGGCGTACCGTTCGGGATCGTCCAGGTATCCACGGAACATCGACGGCCACCCGGGCCGCAGCGCCAGCTCGCCCTCCGCGTCCGGTTCCTCGACGACCTGCACCTCTCCGTCGGAGACCAGGGCCCGGCCGTCCGCGCCGCGCCGTAGCAGCGCCGCCCTGATCCCGGGCAGCGGGCGGCCCATCGATCCGGGCTTGACGTCCATCGCGGCGTAGTTGCTGATCATGATGGCGCCCGTCTCGGTCTGCCACCAGTTGTCGTGGACCGGCAGGCCCAGCGCGCGCAGGCCCCAGACGACGATCTCGGGGTTGAGCGGCTCGCCCACGCTGGCGACGAACCGCAGCCGCGACAGGTCGTAGCCGGCGGCGAGCTCGCCGCCGTGGCGCATCAGCATGCGCAGCGCGGTCGGCGCGGTGTACCAGACGCTGACCCGCTGGTCCTGCAGCGTGCGGTACCAGCGGCGGGCGTCGAACTCGCCCGTGTCGGCCACCACGGTGGCGCCGATCGTCAGGGGGGCGATGACGCCGTACGACATGCCGGTGACCCAGCCGGGGTCGGCGGTGCACCAGAAGGTGTCCTCGGGCCGCAGGTCCAGGGCGTAGACGGCGGTGGCGCGGTGGGCGATCACCGCGGCGTGCACATGCACGGCGCCCTTGGGCCTGCCGGTGGTGCCGCTGGTGAAGTGCAGCAGCGCCATGTCCTCCGAGTCGGTGGGCGGGATGTCGAAGCGCGGACTCGCCCCGGTCATCGCCTCCCGCAGCAGCCGGGTGCCCTCCGGGGCGGGGCCGTCACCGGTGACCAGGACGTGTTCCAGCGCCGGCAGACTGTCCCGGATCGGGGCGACCTTCCGGGCGTAGAGCTCGGGGGTGGTCACCAGGACCCGGCCGCCGCCCAGGCGCAGCCGCTCGCGGATCGGCTCGGGACCGAAGGCGGAGAAAAGCGGCGACAGCACGCTGAGGTTCTTGAGCGTGCCCAGCACCGTGACGTACAGGTCGGGGACCCGGCCCAGCAGTGTGAAGACCCGCTCGCCCTTGCCCACGCCCAGCTCGCGCAGCACGTTGGCGAAGCGGCCGGTCTCCCTGTGCAGATCGAGGTAGGTCAGCTCGGTGACCTTGTCATCCCTGCCGACGCACCGCAGAGCCGTCTGGTGACGGCGTTCCGTCTCGGCGTGCCGGTCCACGGCCTCGTAGGCGATGTTGAGCCCGTGACGGCCGTACAGCCGGGCGCGCGCCCCCTCCCAGGAGAAGGACCGGCACTCGGCGGCGTAGTCCAGCAGGTTCGCCTGAATCGGGTTCTTGTGAACGGTCTCCCACATCATCTCGGCCCGCCACTCCGGCCGGGACCAATGACGTCGATCATCGTCGTGGCGGTTCCTCCTCCGCTCCATCCGACTCCCGGCCCGGCGGCCCGCCCAGGGGCGACCGGCTCTCCCGGAGGGGACTTCCGGCCCCTGCCGCCGACCCCGCGGACGTCGATGATGGAAACGGAACATCCGGTCGAGCGGCGCGGAGCGCCTTTCCCACGGCGCCGGACGATGAGATCGGAGACACTCATGAACACTCCGGCCGGCATGAGCACCCGGCACGAACCCGTCCCGGCGGCCCCGCCCGCCGGCCGTCTCCCGGTCATCGCGCTCGTGTCCTCCGCCGGAGGGCTGGCCGCCACCAGCCGCGTCCTCGGCGCGCTGCCGGTCGGTCTGCCCGCCGCGGTGATCGTGCTGCAGCACCTGAACCCCGACCGCCGCAGCATGCTCCCGCACATCCTGGGCAGGCGCACCGCCCTGCCGGTCGCGGCGGCGTGCGACGGGCAGGCCCTGGTCCCCGGCCGTGTGGTCGTCGCCCCGCCCGGGCAACACCTGCTCGTCACCGGTGACCGCCGGCTGCTCCTGATCGTCTCCGGCCCGCTTCCGCCCTACCGGCCCTCGGCCGACCTGCTGCTGACCAGCCTGGCGCTGGCCGTGGGACCCGACGCCGTCGCGGTCATCCTGTCGGGCGAGGGCAGGGACGGCGCCACCGGCGCCACCGCGGTCCACCGCCTCGGCGGCACCGTGATCACCACCGATCGGGCGACCAGCAATCACTTCGCCATGCCCCAGGCCACCATCACCCGGGACGAGATCGTCGACCACGTGACGGCGCTCGACGAGGTGGCCCCGCTCCTGCTCTCGCTGGTCGCCGAGGCGGAGGCGGAGGCGACAGCCTGACCCCGTCCCGCCCGCCCGGCCGCCGGCCGCGAAAAATCTGTCTTTCGGCCCGTCGACCGGTGACGTTCGCCGCGTTCGCCCACGGGCGCGCCGCAGCACTGTGGAGGTGGAGCACCAGAACAGAAGATGATCAGCGAGAAGAGATGATCACCGTGCTCACCACCCGCACCCTCCTCACCACCGCTCTCCTGACCGCCGGCACGGCCGGGCTGCTGCCCGCCGTATCGGCTCAGGCCGCTGCGGCCCCCGCCCCGCTGTGGGCGACGGCCACCCGGCAGGCCGCGGAGCAGTCGGCCCGGCCGACCGTCCCGACCCTCGTCGACGTGCGCGCCGCCCACCATCCGGGCCTGGACCGGCTGGTCTTCGAGTTCCGCGGCCCCGTTCCGGCCCGCTACAGCGCCCGCTACGTCAAGCAGCTCATCGGCGACCCGTCCGGCAGGCCTGTGCGCGCCGTCGGTGACGCGCTGCTGAAGGTCCGCTTCACCAAGGCCACCGGCCACGACGGCAACGGCGCTACCTACGGCCCGGCCCGCCGCACCTACTCCCTGCCCGGCGTCGTCCAGGTCGTCTCCACCGGTGACGACGAAGCCGTGCTGTCCTTCGGAGTGGGGCTGGCCAAGCGCACGCCGTATCGCGTCTACGCCCTGAACCGGCCCAGCCGGGTGGTCGTCGACATCAGTACGCCGTACCGGACCGTCATGGCCCGCAACCACTTCCTCAACCTCCGCAACTTCAACACCGGGCACGAGCCGTACACCACCGCCGTGCTCCGACCGGTGATCCCGCCCGGCACCGCCTACGGCGCGCTGCAGCGGCTGTTCGCCGGACCGACCCAGAGCGAACGCGCGCAGGGTCTGCGATTCATCAGCTCCAGGGCCACCGGCTTCAGCAAGCTGACCATCACCAAGGGCGTCGCCCGGGTCTACCTGACCGGCCGGTGCACCAGTGGCGGCTCCACCTTCACCGTCGCCGACGAGATCATCCCGACGCTCAAGCAGTTCCCGTCGGTCAAGTGGGTGAAGATCTACAACGCGGCCGGGCAGACCGAACGGCCCACCGGCCCCTCCGACTCCATCCCCGAGTGCCTGGAGCCGTGAGTCATCCTCACGCGGAAAGGCGGTGAAGACCGCTACCGATGCGCCACCAGGGCGTGCAGGGCCGGGGCGGCCCCGGTGACCAGGGGCGGCCCGTGCCCCCGTGCCAGCACCCGTGGTTCGAGCCGGGCCAGGGCGGCGACCGACCGCCGGGCCTCGGGCCAGTTCCAGGTCGAGACGTACGGCGGGCCGTACACCCCCGCAGCCTCGCGCAGCAGGTTCCACGGACGGTTGAGATCCACCGTCAGCGCGGCGTCCCCGGTGATCAGCACGCCGTCCCGGCGGCGCAGGAAGGCGCTGTGGCCGGGCGTGTGCCCGGGGGTGGCCACGCACTCCCAGCCGGGCAGGCCGGGCACGGCGCCTTCGGGATCGAAGGACCGGGCCAGGCCCGCCACGCTGTTGGCTGCCAGGGCCCGGCGCAGCGTGCGAGGCGGGATCAGGCGCAGCACGGGGGCGACGAGCCAGCGGTCGAGCGGATTGGCGTACTGCGGCACATACCCCCCGGCGGCCAGCGGCAGCTCATCCGGGTGCACGTAGACCGGCGGCTTCCAGGCCGCGACCAGCTCGAGCAGGGAGCCGGAGTGATCGGGGTGCAGGTGGGTCAGCACGATGGCGGCCGGCGGCGCACCGGCTCCGAAGAGCCTCTCGGCCGCCTCCCTGACGCGCCGTCCCTGCTTGCGCCAGCCCGTGTCGATGAGCGCCCACGAGGAGCCGGAGCGCACGAAGTACACGTTGCAGGCGGTGACGCCACACCCCAGGGCCAGCAGGAAGACATCCTCGGCGATCTCCTGCGGCCCGCTGTTTCGTCTCGGTTCCCGTCGCATCGGTGCCTCACCTCTTTTCCCTTCTCCCCGGACTTCATCGCCATGTCGTACGAGGTCATCTCAAGCCTCGGCCGGGCGGGGGGAATGGCGGTAGAGGCGAACGACAGGGCCGAAGAGCCCTCGGGCGGGGCTTTTCAGCCGATCGTGCGGGAGCGAGGATGAAGTTCCCCCGCATCCGGGGAGGCATCGTCCCTTCAGTGAAGGGAGTACCGGTCATAGTGCGCAATCATCGGCGTTCGTCCTCAGGTAGCAGCAGTTATCGGCGTTCGTCCTCGGTCGGCGGTCCGTGGCTGATCGGCACCGGACGGCCGCGCCGCAGGCACCCGGTCCGCCTACCGGCGCCGGCCGGCGGCGAACGGCCCGTCCACGACATCGGCGATCTGGGCGACGGGCTGATCCAGCGGCTGTTCACCGCCGCCCTTCACCTGCACAGTGCCCTGCCGGACGTCCACGACGACCGCGCCGCCCGCAGGATCCAGGAGTCCCTCATCACCCTGGACCAGGCCGTCAGGGAACTGCGCGGAGCCGCCTTCGGCATGCGGCGAGGACAAAGGTGAAGGTCATACCGGCAACGCGGTCAGGGCGTGGAGTTCGGCCCGCAGGGCGGCGGTCAGCACGGGCAGGTCGGGCACATTGCCGGGGTCGGCCAGGACGGCGACGGTGAGCGTCCCGGCGTAGGACAGGGCCTCGAAGCTCACCGTGATGTTCCCGCCCTCGGCGACCGCGATGGGCACGACCGCGCGGATCGGGGCACCGGCGAAGGACAGCGGCCGGTCGGGACCGCGCATGTTGCTCACCAGCGTGTGAAGGCGTCGCTGGCGCCGCATGTACCGGCGGTACAGCCCCAGCCGGGCCGCCACCCGGAACAGCGGGCCGGACAGGGCCGTGAGGGGGATCTCCGCCTGGGTGGCCTTGCGGGCCCGCAGGATGGCCGCGACGCGTTCCAGCCGCCGCGAGGGAGGCCCGTCCGCGCCCGGAAGGGCGACGATCAGCGGGACGACCTCGTTGCCGAGCCGGTCGGCGCCGGCCGTACGGCGGGCCGCCACCATCACCGCCACGGAGAAGACGTCGACGGACTCGCCGCGGTGCGCCAGCAGCGTGCGCAGCGCGCCGGTGATCGCGGTCAGCAGCGCGTCGTTGACGGTCCCGCCGCAGCGGTGGGCCGCCGCCCGCAGCCCGGCCAGATCGGCGTGAACCGCCTCGACCCGGCAGCGCGGCCCGACCGGCCGCAGCAGTGAGCACCGCTCCGCCGGCGCCGGACGCAGGCCGCCCGAGGCCGTCACGGCCACCCGCACGGCCCGCCAGAACGCGGGCACGCGACGCAGCGCTCGCAGGCGCTCGCGCAGGGCGTCGGCGGCCAGCTCCCGCGTCGAGGGCGGGCGCCGCGGGAACGGGACTTCCCGGGCGGACGACGCAGGGGCCGCCTGGTCCACCAGGCCGGCGAGCACGGCCAGCCCGCCGATGCCGTCGGCCACCACGTGGTCCAGGACGACGACCATCCCGAGCACGTCGCCGGCCGGGCCGGTGACGAACACCACCGCCCACAGCGGCCGGGAGCGGGGCAGCGGCTCGTTCACCACGGCGGTGGCCGCATCCAGCAGCGCCTGCTCGTCTCCCGGTTCCGGGCAGGGCGCGCAGCGCACGTGACGACCGGCGTCGAAGGCCGGGTCATCGGCCCAGACGGGGCGGCCGCACCCCGGCGGCACCCGTACCAGGCGCTGCCGCAGGCGTGGCACGGCCCGCACGCGCTCGGCGAGCAGCCGGGTGGCGGCCGTCCCGTCGAAGCCCGGCGCCGCCTCCAGTGTCAGGAGGGCGCCTATCTGCTGGGGAGCCGAGCGCGACCCCATCGCCAGATCGGCGGAGCCGGCCCGCTCGATCACCCGCTGAGGACCGGTCATCGTCTCCTCCCGGAGAAGCCTCAGGGACGGCGGTTCACCAGGGGTCGGCCTCGTGTCCCGCCGGAATGTTGCGCAGTCCGTCGTACGCGTCGCGTGCGGAGATCTTTCCCTCGATGACGTGCTGGATCGTGCGGCAGATCGGCAGGGGCAGCCCGTGCCGGTCGCCGAGCTCGACGGCCACCCCGGCGGTCCTGACGCCCTCGGCGACCGAGCGCATCGTGCCGAGGACGTCTTCGAGACTGCGGCCCCGTCCCAGCTGCTCTCCGACGTACCGGTTGCGGCTCTGCGGGCTCATGCACGTGGCCAGCAGATCGCCCATGCCGGTGAGCCCGGCGAAGGTGACGCTCTCGCCGCCCATCGCCGTGCCCAGCTGGGTGATCTCCGCCAGGCCCCGGGTGATGACCGCGGCGCGGGTGTTGTCCCCCACGCCGAGGCCCTCGGCCATCCCGGCCGCGATCGCCACGACGTTCTTGAGCGCGCCGCCGAGCTCGCAACCGGTCACGTCGTGGTTGACGTACACCCGGAGCATCCCCCGGTGCAGCACCTCCTGCAGTGCGGCGGCGACCGTGAGGTCCTCGGTGGCCACGACGGTCGCCGCCGCCTTGCCGGAGAGGATCTCCTTGGCCAGGTTGGGCCCGGTCAGCGCCGCGGCCGGGTGCCCCGGCAGCAGCTCCCGGATGATCTCGGTCATCCGCAGCAGCGTCCCCTGCTCCAGCCCCTTGGCCAGGCTGATCACCGGGATCCAGGGCGGGACGTGGGGACAGGCCCGGCGCAGCACGTCGCGGAACCCGTGGGAGGGCACCGCGACGATGAGCAGCTGCGCCGTCTCCGCGGCGGCCTTGAGGTCGTCCGTGGCCGCCAGCCGCTCCGGCAGGGAGAAGCCTTCGAGGTACAGCGGATTGACGTGCCCGTCGTTGATCTGTTCCGCGAGGCCGGGCTCGCGGGCCCACACTGTGGCGTCATGGCGCTTGGCCACCAGTGACGCCACCGTGGTCCCCCAGGAACCGGCCCCGACGACCGTGACCTTCATGACCCGGTCCCTCCCTTCCGGAAACGGAGATCACCGCGACGGTCGCCTCGGCGGGGCGACCACCAGGGGGCAGGGCGCGTGGTGCAGCAGCGAGTGGCTGACCGAGCCGAGCAGCAGACCGGTCAGCTCACCTCGTCCGCGCGATCCCACGACCAGCAGGCCCGCTCCCGTGGAGGCGCCCTTGAGCACCTCGACCGGGTGGCCGTTGACGGCCTGCGCGACGACCTTGACGTCCGGGTAGTGCTCGCCCCAGCCGGCCAGGGCCTCGGCCAGCACCCGCTGCTCGCCGCCCTCCCGTTCCTCCGCAGGCGTGAGCAGGCCGGGCACGCCCTCGACGAGGGGACCGCTCCAGGCGTGGACCGCCCGCAGCTCGACCCCGCGCGCCGCGGCCTCGGCGAAGGCGAAGGCCAGGGCGCCCGCCCCGGCGGATGAGCCGTCGATCCCGACCACCACCGGCCCGTCCTGCTCGGCGGGCGCGGAACGGACCACGGCCACCGGGCAGGTGGTGTGCCCGCACACGCCCAGCGCCACCGAGCCCACCAGCATGCCCATGAAGCCGCCCCGCCCGTGGCTGCCGACCACCAGCAGGTCCGCCTCCTTGGCGGCCTGGATCAGGCCGAGCCGCGGATCGCCCGGGAGCAGCCGTGACTCCACCTCGACCGAGGGATCCTCCGCGCGGGCCCGCGCCGTCCCGGCGTCCAGCATCTCGGCTGCGCCGCGGCGCATCCACCGGCCCACGTCGGCGTGCGGGGCGTCCTCGGGCATCTCGAAGGCCCAGGCCGGCATGATGTGCACGACGCGCAGCCGCGTGCCGCGCAGCCGGGCCTCGCGCACCGCCCAGCCGACCGCCTCCAGCGCGGCCTGCGACCCGTCCACTCCCACCATGATCATGACGTTCTCCTCCAGGGGCTCGGGTCGTCCACGGGATCGCGAAACGAGGCGTCCCGCTCTTCCTTGGTCACCACGCGGGCGTCGGGTCCGGGGAACACGAGGCTCTCGTGCCCGTCGTCCACCCAGCGCACCACGTAGGGCGGGGAGCCGTCGGGGTGACGCAACTCCATGATCACGCCGATCCGCCGGACGTCGTCCCCGCGGGTACCCTCGACGAACAGCCTGTCGCCTACCGCCGCCTTCATCGCGGGCTCCTCTCCCCGGTCGTCATCCGCCGCCCGGCCGCTCCGCCTTCCTCATCTCGCCTCCATCCTTCAGCCGGTCGCGGAGCTGTCGCAGAGGCGACCGTAGGGGGATGTGCGGGTACAAAGACCCTTGTGCCGCGCTCCGGCGAGCGTGGGCCGCGGCGGACCTCCGTAGAGGCCTGCGCCTCCACTCCCCGGGACCTTCGGCCGTTCCCACCGGCCGGTCCTGGGCCGACACTGAAGGCATGGACGAGCCGTTATCACCGATCATCGATCTGGGGCTGATCAGCGCCGTCGTCTTCGACACCGATGGTGTGGTCACCGACACCGCACGCGTGCACGCGGCGGCGTGGAAGCACGTGTTCGACCAATTCCTGCGGGGCCGGTCGGCGCCCTTCGACGTCCGCGACGACTACCTGCGCCACGTCGACGGCCGGCCCCGGCTGGACGGCGTGCGCACCTTCCTGGCCTCGCGTGACCTCACCCTGCCCGAGGGCGGGCCGGACGATCCGCCGGACGCGCTGACCGTGCACGGCCTGGGCACCGCCAAGGACCGGCTGTTCGCCGAGCAGGTCGCGCGGTACGGCGTGGCCGCCTTCCCCGACACCGTGGCCCTGCTGCACGAGCTGCGCCGCCGCGGCTGCCGTACCGCCGTGGTCTCGGCCAGCCGCAACTGCCGCACGGTGGTGACCGCGGCCGGGGCCATGAAGCTGTTCGACGTCCTCGTCGACGGCAACGACGCCGACCGCCTCGGCCTGCCCGGCAAACCCGATCCTGCGCTGTTCCTGGAGGCCGCCCGCCGCCTGGAGACGCCCGTGGGCCGCACGGCGGTCGCGGAGGACGCGCTGCCCGGGGTCGAGGCCGGCCGGCGGGGCGGTTTCGGCCTGGTCATCGGGGTCGACCGTACGGGCCTGGCCGTGCCGCTGCGCGAGCACGGGGCGGACGTCGTGGTGACCGACCTGAGCGAGGTGACCGTCAGAGGGCGCATACCGGCCGGTGCGCCATGACGGCCTGGACATTGGTCTACAAGGGCTTCGATCCGGCGGCCGAGGGGCTGCGCGAGGCGCTGTGCACGCTGGGCAACGGCTACATCGCCACCCGGGGAGCCGCGCCCGAGTCCGGGGCCGACGGCGTGCACTATCCCGGAACCTACGCGGCCGGCTGCTTCGACCTGCTGGACTCAGCCGTGGGCGGTCGCACCGTGAGCAACGAGGACATCGTCAACCTGCCCAACTGGCTGCCGCTGTCCTTCGCCGCCCCCGGCTGCGCCTGGTTCCGGCCGGAGGAGGCGCAGCTGCTGGACTACCGCCAGGAGCTGGACCTGCGCCACGGCGTGCTGCACCGCAGGTTCCGCTTCCGTGACGAGCACGGCCGCGTCACCGCGGTCCGGCAGCGCCGTCTGGTGTCCATGGCCGACCCCCATCTGGCCGCGCTGGAGACCGTCTTCATCGCCGAGAACTGGTCGGGGCCGCTGCGCGTGCGCTCCGCGCTGGACGGCCGGGTGACGAACCGGGGGGTCAGGCGCTATCACGACCTGAACGGCGCCCATCTCACCGGGCACGTCACCGGCGCGCACGACGGGATCACCTGGCTGTCGGTCAGGACCCGGACCTCGGAGATCACCGTCGCCCTGGCCGCCCGGGTGGAGACCTCCTCGGCCCGGCGCCGGGTCGGCGGCGGGACCGGGTGGATCGCCGAACGGCACGTGCTCGACCTGCGGCAGGGACGACCGGCGACGTTCACGAAGATCGTCGCTCTGGTGACCTCCCGCGACCGCGCGATCGCCGACGCCCCCTCGGCCGCGATCCGCGCGGTACGGCGCGCGCCCGGTTTCGGCGAGCTGCTCGACCGGCACCGGACCGCCTGGGACGGCCTGTGGCGCCGCGCCCGTCTCGACGTGAACGGCCCGCAGGTGGGGCGCGTCGTCCACCTGCACGTGTTCCATCTGCTGCAGACGCTCTCCCCGCACACCGCCGACCTGGACGCGGGCGTGCCCGCGCGCGGCCTGCACGGCGAGGCCTACCGGGGGCACGTGTTCTGGGACGAGCTGTTCGTGCTGCCCTGGCTCACCATGCGCTTCCCGGAGATCTCCCGCGGCCTGCTGCGCTATCGGTGGCGCCGCCTGCCCGAGGCCAGGGCGGCCGCGCGCGAGGCGGGGTTCGCCGGCGCCATGTTCCCCTGGCAGAGCGGCAGCGACGGCACCGAGCAGACCCAGACGCTGCACCTCAACCCGATCTCCGGACACTGGCTGCCCGACCACTCGCACCTGCAGCGGCACGTCGGGCTGGCGATCGCCTACAACACCTGGCAGTACCACTCGGTGACCGGCGACATCGAGTTCCTCGTGGAGTGCGGGGCGGAGCTCCTGGTGGAGATCGCCCGCTTCTTCGCCTCGCTGGCCGTCCCCGATCCGGTGTCGGGCCGCTACGAGATCCACGGCGTCATGGGGCCCGACGAGTATCACGAGTCCTACCCCGGCGCGGCCTCCCCCGGCCTGGACAACAGCGCCTACACCAACGTCATGACGGTCTGGCTGCTGCTGCGCGCCCGCCAGGCCCTGGCGCTGCTGCCCGAGCACGAGCGGCAGGCGCTGGCGTCGAGGCTCGCGCTCACCGACCGGGAGCTGGAGCGCTGGGACGACATCACCCGCCGGATGCGGATCGACTTCCACGACGGGGTAATCAGCCAGTTCACCGGGTACGCGGACCTGCTGGAGCTGGACTGGGAGCGCTATCGGGGCGTGCGCCGTCTGGACCGGGCGCTGGAGGCCGGGGGCGACAGCCCCAACCGCTACCGCGCCTCCAAGCAGGCCGACGTGCTCATGCTGTTCTACCTGCTCACCGCCGACGAGCTCGGGGAGATCCTCGACCGGCTCGGCTACCGGACGGAGCCGGACCTGATCCCGCGCACGGTCGGCCATTACCTGGCGCGCACCTGCCACGGCTCCACGCTGAGCGCCGTCGTGCACGCCTGGGTGCTGGCCCGCTCGGACCGGGCGCGCTCCTGGCGGTTCTTCACCGAGGCCCTGTCCTGCGACATCGACGACGTGCAGGGCGGCACCACCGCCGAAGGCGTGCACCTGGGCGCCATGGCCGGCACCCTGGACCTGGTGCAGCGCTGCTATCTCGGGCTGGAGGCCGGCCCCGACGGGGTGCGGCTGAGCCCGCTGCTGCCCGCCCGGCTCACCACTCTGGCCCTGCCGATCCGGGTCCGCGGCGCCTGGCTGTCCA
Source organism: Paraplanobispora siamensis (assembly GCF_016863175.1). Lineage (GTDB taxonomy): Bacteria > Actinomycetota > Actinomycetes > Streptosporangiales > Streptosporangiaceae > Planobispora > Planobispora siamensis. The sequence continues at coordinate 2,626 of NZ_BOOJ01000057.1, read as the reverse complement.
TCGACGTGGAACCCGGCGGGGTGCGGGTCACCCGCGGCGACGACGGTCCCGAGCATCTGAACGTCACCGTGTACGGCCAGGCCGCCGATCTCGAGCGCGGCGCCGTACGCGTCTTCGGGTATCCCGGTCAGGCGGTCGCGATGTCCCGGCGGTCGAACACGGGCAGGGCCGCGGCGAGGAGCACCACCGGCACGATGACCATCCAGACGTAGGAGACCGGCAGCCCCGCGCCCAGCGGCCCGCCCTCCAGCGCCTGGTGGAAGGGGGAGATCGGCCGCCAGGGTTCGAGCGCGTCGACGAACTCGCCCGCGACGTAGAGCACGTACCCGGCGAAGGCCATCACCGTGGCCACGGCGACGGCCACCGTCCGGCGGCCCGTCACGGCGCCCACCGCCAGCGCCAGCCAGCCGTACTCGATGCCGAGCAGCGTCATCGACAACGCGCCGGTGGCCGCCTCGGCGACGCCGATGTCCATGTCGAAGAGCGCCGAGGCGGCCGACATCGAGACGAAGAGCACGGCGCCCAGCGCGATCACCGTGACCGCCAGCACGGCGGCCTGCTGCAGCAGCAGCCGGACCGGCGAGAGCGGGGTCACCAGCAGCGTCTCCAGCGTGCCCGCCTCCTCCTCACCGGCGACCAGGCGGGCGCCGCGACCGATGCCCAGGACGATGAACAGGGCGGGCAGCAGGGCGCTGAACAGCTCGGCGTTCATGAAGCCCACCCCGGTGGTCATCGCCTCGATGTTGAACAGCTCCTTGAACGCCTCGGGATAGCTCGCCATCAGCTTGTCCAGGTCGGCCATGTCCCGCATGAGCGGGAAGATCGCTCCCATCACGATCACGAGGACGGCCAGGCTCGCACTCCAGCCCAGCAGGGCGCGGCGCTGGTCGCGCAGGCTCTTGAGGAAGACGTTGTGGAACATCACCGCTCCTCGTAGTAAGTCATGAAGATCTCTTCCAGGTCGGGCTCGTGGGTGACGACGCTCTCGATCCCGTACGGCGCCGCCACCCGCAGCAGCTCGGCGGTCGAGCCCTCGACCACCAGGTGCAGGCGGGAGCCGTCGGCCGTCGCCTCGCGCACCCCGTCGGCCTTCTCGGCCTCGGCGAGCGGGGGTTCTCCGGCGAAGACGAGCTCCATGCGCCGTACCGCCTGGGCCTTCAGCTCCCCCACCGGCCGCACGACCACCAGATGGCCCCGGCGCAGGATGGCGACCGTGTCGGCGACGGCCTCGACCTCGTCGAGGATGTGCGAGGACAGGAACACCGTCCGTCCCGCGTCGCGGGTCTCGCGCACCAGCGCCAGGAACTCGCGCTGCATGAGCGGGTCCAGGCCGATGGTGGGCTCGTCCAGGATCAGCAGTTCGGGTTCGTGCATGAACGCCTGGATCAGCCCGATCTTCTGCCGGTTGCCGTGGGACAGGCCGCCGATGCGGCGGGACAGGTCCACATCGAAGCGCTCGGCCAGACCGGCCACGGCCTTCCCGCCGACACCGCCGCGCAGCCCGGCCAGATAGCGCAGGTACTGGTCGCCGGTGAGGTCGGGGTAGGCGGTGAACTGGCCGGGCAGGTAACCGATCCGGCGCTGTGCCCGGTCGCGGTCGCGGCCGATGTCGAGGCCGAGCACCTCCGCGTGTCCCGAGGTGGCCCGCAGCAGCCCGGCCAGCAGCCGGATGGTCGTCGTCTTGCCCGCGCCGTTGGGCCCCAGATAGCCGAAGACGGCCGGTCCCGGCACCTCCAGGTCCAGGCCGTCCAGGGCGAGTGTCTTGCCGTAGCGCTTGGTCAGCGCCCGGGTGCGGATCACGTTCACGGCAGACGTCCTTTCCGCCTATCCGTACGATCGGCTGTTTTCGGTCACACGGCGGGCCGCCGCTCGCCGGGCTCCCGCATCGCGGCCAGCGACACGCCCCAGGAGCGGGCGCGTTCGATCTCGCCCTCGAGCAGCGGCCCGGGAGTGCCGGAGACGTAGAAGCTCTGCGAGCCGGTGAGGACGGGCAGGCCCTTCCTGCGCAGGAGTTTCTCGGCGCCGCGCCGGGCCGAGCCGGGCAGCCAGGGGTTCTTGAAGCGGGTGTCGAACGCCGCGGCGCTCACATCGGGGGCGTGGCCGCTCAGGGCGGACAGCCACTCTCGCATCCCCTGCCCCTTCGACACCAGGCCGGAGGTCGCCTGCTCGGCGGCGGACTTGCGGGTGTTGGCCCGGCTCATGCCGAAGGCGTGCGTGGGCCCGCCCACCACGAGCAGGTCCACCCCGTCGGGAACGGCCGCCGGGGCGGCGCCGACCTCGACCAGCTCCACGTCCATCCGGGTGGCCAGGCCGTCGGCGATGGCCTGGGCGATCGTCTGGGTGTTGCCGAACATCGATTCGTAGACCACGAGCGCGCGCATGGGAACTCATCTCCTTGTCCGCCTGTGCTCTTCGGGCGGCCGGCGCCGGAGGCCGGTCCGGCCGCCTGACGGTCACCTCCAGCCTTCCGCCCGCCGCCGCGCGGATGAAGGGGCCGACGGTCGTGCGCATGAGGGACCAAAGACCCCGCGTACGCAAGCCCGCAGAGGGATCGGCGGGCTCGGCGTGCGCGGGGTCCCGGCCGGACCGGCGGGTTCCTTCCGTCCGGGACGGGCAGGGATCACCC
>NZ_BOOJ01000056.1 GCF_016863175.1 Paraplanobispora siamensis | reverse complement strand
ACAGGGATCAGCCGGTCCCCTTCCGTCCGGGGCGGACCAGGCGCAGCAGGTCGCACAGCAGCGGGGTGAGCACGGCCGCTCCCAGGGCCATGGCCCAGCCCTGCGGCGGCAGCGGGACCAGCGCGAGCAGGCTCCCGAGCGCGGGCACCAGCGTGACCAGCGTCTGCAGCGCCGCCGTGGCGAGCACCGCGACGAGCACCGCCCGCCCGTGCCACCAGCCGCGTTCCAGGGTCCAGCGGCGGGCGCGGGCGACGTAGGCCAGGGTCAGGCGGGCGAAGACGAGGGTCAGGACCGCCTGGGTGCGCACCTGCTCGTCGCTCCAGCCCAGGCGGCGGGCGATCTCGACGGCGGCGAAGACCAGTGCGCCGATGAGCAGCGCCCGCAGCGCGATCTCGGTGACGGCGTCACGGGACAGCAGGCCGTTTCGGCCGGGGCGCAGGGTGAGCGGGTCGCCCGCGGGCCGGTCGACGCCCAGGGCGATGGCCGGGATGCCGTCCAGGACCAGGTTGATCCAGAGCAGGTGGACCGGGAGCAGCGGGACGACGAGGTCGGGCCAGACCAGCAGGCCGGTCAGCACCAGGAAGATCTCGGCGAGGTTCCCGGTGAGCAGGTAGCCGATCATCGAGGCGACGTTGTGGTGGAGCCGGCGGCCGTGGCGGACCCCGGTGACGATGGTGCCCAGTTCGCCGTTGGTGACGACGACGGAGGCGGCCTCGCGGGCGACGTCGGTGCCCTCGTCGCCGGCCATGGCCACCCCGACGTCGGCGTGGCGCAGCGCCGGGGCGTCGTTGACGCCGTCGCCGGTCATGGTGACGACCTCGCCGTGCTCTCGCAGCGCGCGCACCAGTTCGAGCTTGGTGGCCGGGTCGACGCGGGCCAGCACACCGGCTTCGCGCAGCCGTACGGCCCGATCCCCGCCTTCCAGGCTCGCGCCGGTGACGACGGGGTCGGGCTCGATGCCGACGTCGGCGGCCACGGCCCGGGCGGTGTCGGCGTGGTCGCCGGTGACCATCACCACGCGGATGCCCGCGCCCCGGCACTCGGCGACCGCCTGGCGGGCCGAGGGCCGGATCTCGTCGCTGAGGGCGACCAGCCCGGCCGGGAGCAGATCGACGGCGTCGAGGTCGGTCGCGCCGGGGCCCGCGGCGGTGGCCAGGGCCAGCACCCGCAGTCCGCGACGGGCCAGTTCGGGTACGGCGGCCGCCAGCCGGTCGGTCTCCGGGCCGGGCGCGCAGCGGGCCAGGACCACCTCGGGTGCCCCCTTGACGGTCAGCACCGGCCCGTCGCCGGTCGCGGTGACCACCGTCATGGAGCGGGTCTCGGCGTCGAAGGGCCGCTCGGCCAGGCGGCTCTCGCCCGGCGGGAGCCGTACACCGCGCACGGCGGCGGCGGCCTGCAGGGCCACGTCGACGGCGTCACCCAGGCCGTCGCGGGCGTCGTTGCAGCGCAGCGCGGCCCGCCACAGCCCGGCGTCCGGCCGCCCGGCGCCCTCCGCACCCTCCGGTCGGCCGGTGCCCGGCACGTCCGCGCAGCCGGTGCCCGGCACGTCCGCGTGGCCGGTGCCGGAGACGAGGCCGGAGGCGGGGACCCGGTCGACGACGGTGAGGCGTCCGGTGGTCAGGGTACCGGTCTTGTCGGTGGCGATGACGGTGGTGGCGCCGAGCGCCTCGATCGCCGAGAGCTTGCGGACGATCACGCCGAGCCTGGCCATGCGCTGCGAGCCCAGGGCCATGGCGGTGGTCACCGCCGCAGCCATGCTCTCCGGGACCGCGGCGATGGCCAGGGCCACCCCGGCCAGGATGATGTCCAGCAGCGCGGCCTGGCCCTGGCTGACCCGGGTCAGGCCGATCAGCACCATCGCGGCGCCCGCGGCCAGGGCGAGGACGCCGATGCGCCGGGACGCCTGGGCCAGGTCCCGCTCCAGGGGGCCCTTGCCGCCGCCCTCCAGCGCGCCGGCGATGCGGCCCATCTCGGTGTCCGCGCCGGTCTTGAGCACCAGCGCGGTCCCGGTGCCGCGCACCACGAGGGTGCCGGAGAACAGCTCTCCCCTGCGGTCCCCGAGGGGGGTGCCCTCCTCGGCGGGTCCGGTGGGGCGCTTGTCGGCCGACAGGGACTCCCCGGTGAGCATCGCCTCGTCGACGGCCAGGGCGCCCGAGGTCAGGACGCGGGCGTCGGCGGGGACCCGGTCCCCGGCGGCGACCTCGATCACGTCCCCGGGCACGACCTCGGCGGCCGGGACGCGCCGGACGGTCCCGTCGCGCCGTACCTTGGCCATCGGCGCGGTGAGCGTGCGCAGCGCGCGGACCGCCTGGTCCGCCTTGGTCTCCTGGCTGACCCCGATGACGACGTTGACCACCAGGATGGCGACGATGGCCGCGCCCTCGGGGACCTCGCGCAGCACCAGCAGGGTGATCAGTCCGGCGATCAGCAGCAGGACCGACAGCGGGTCGGCGAGCTGGCGGGCCGCGCGGGCGGCCAGAGACGGCGGCCGGGACTGCGGGAGCGCGTTGGGACCGTGTTCGGTCAGCAACCGCGCGGCGGTCTCCTGCGACAGTCCGTCCGGGGCCCGCACGTCGATGTCCTCCATGGCTTCAGTAGATCACCGGCGATGCGGGCGGGTCCCGGACCGAAGGACACCTCCCCGTGGGACTTACGGCCCTGCCCGTACGCCGGGAACCGCAGTGCGATGGGGAAGGCAGCCCCCAGCCCTCAAGGAGGAGATCATGCGTGTGAAGGTCAGCGAGGTCATGACCCGCGAGGTGGCGTCCGTCACCGGCGGCACGCCGTTCAAGGACGTCGCCGAGGCGCTCATCGCCCACGGCGTCAGCGCGGTCCCGGTCGTCGACGCCCACGACCGCGTCCTCGGCGTGGTCTCCGAGGCCGACCTGCTGTGCAAGGAGGAGTTCAAGGAGCAGTTCTACCGCGAGGGCTACCAGCCGCCGCTGCGCGCCAGGCTGCGTCACCGCCTCACCGAGGACAGAGGCCGGGGACGGGACAAGGCGCACGGGGAGACGGCCGCCGAGCTGATGACCGCCCCGGCCGTCACCGTCCGCGCCCAGGCCGGCGTGGTGTACGCGATGCGGCTGATGGACGAGCACGGCGTCAAGCGCCTGCCCGTCGTGGACGAGAACGACCGCCTGGTCGGCATCGTCAGCCGCCACGACATGCTCAAGGTGTTCGTCCGACCGGACGCGGCGATCGCCGCGGAGATCCGCGCCGACGTCCTGGACCACTCCCTGTGGGTGGACACCTCCAACGTGCAGGTGGCCGTGCACCAGGGCGTGGCGACGCTGAGCGGCCGGATGGAACGGCGCAGCGAGGCGGAGATCGCCGCCCGCATGGCGCTGCGGATCAACGGCGTGGTCGACGTCGTCGACGAGATCCAGTGGAACACCGACGACATCCCGACGTGGAGCGGCATGTAGGACCCTACGGTTCCCGCGCCGGAGCCGGGGCGGGAGCCGATCGGGGTGCGGCCGGCGGTTCAGCCGGCGGCGGCCGGCTTGCGGGCGGCCAGGCGCTCCACGATGCCCATCTTGAAGCGGTCGCGGCGCTCGACCGACAGGCCGTGCTCGGCGAGGTGGTCGAGCGGGCGGCGCAGATAGTGCTCACCGGCCAGCGGTACGGTCACCGCCTCCAGCAGACGCTGCAGCGCGCGCACCGTCCGGCTCGATCCGGCCACGTGGTCGGCGAGCAGCAGGACCCCGCCGGGACGCAGTACCCGCACCATCTCCGCGAGCGCCCGCCGGTGGTCGCTGATCGCGCACAGGGAGAAGGTGCACACGACCGTGTCGAAGGCCGCGTCGGGGAAGTCGAGCGCCCGCGCGTCCCCCTGGCGCAGGTCGGCCTTCAGCCCGAGCTCGGCGGCCCGCCGCCGGGCCCGGTCGAGCATGGCGGGGCTCCAGTCCAGGCCGGTCAGCCGCACACCTTCGGGATACAGGGGAAGGTTCATGCCGGTGCCCACGGCCACTTCGAGCGTGTCGCCCAGAGCCTGCCCGCAGACCCACGCGCGGGTGTCGCCGAACAGCCGCCGGTCCCATCCGCGCATCTGTTTCTCGTAGGAGGCCGAGACCCTGTCCCAGTAACGGCGCAGACGCTCGTCGCGCGCTGTGGTGTCCATCAGGCTCCCCATCCCGTCCAGGCGAGGGTGATCTCCCGGCGATTCTCGTCTCCCGGGCCGTCTTTGTCGCGTCCCGGGCCCACGCCTTTACACTGTAGATCCAAATTTGGATCAGCGGACCAAAGTCCCGACCGCGGTGACCGCACGACCCTGCCGGGCTCAGGTGCGCCTCGGCCAGCATGGCGGCAGAGCCTACCGACGGAAGCGGTGCGCCATGGCTGCCACGACCGACTCCTCCCCCGTCCCCGAGCCCTCCGCCAACGAGCACGGCGAGTACGACGTCCTGCTCCGCGACGGCGGCATCGCCCACGTGCGCCCGCTGCGCCCCGGCGACCGGGCCGCGCTGCACGGGCTGGCGGACCGGATCTCGGAGCGCTCGGCCTACCTGAGGTTCTTCACCGGCGGCGCGGGCATCGCCCACCGGTACATGGACCAGATCACCGGTCCCGGCCGTCAGGGCCACGCCCTGGTGGCGCTGGTGCGCGGGCGGGTGGCGGGGATCGCCGAGTACTTCCCGGACGGCGAGGGCAGGCGGGCCGAGCTGGCGGTCCTGCTCGACGACACCGCGCAGAGCCACGGCCTGGGCACGCTGCTGCTGGAGCACCTGGCGCTGGACGCCGCCGAGCACGGGATACACGAGCTGACCGGTGACGTGCTCCCGGACAACATGGCCATGATCCACGTGCTGCGCGACATCGGCATGGACGTGGAGCTGCGCTTCGACAGCGGCGTCGTACGGCTGAGCCTGCCGCTGTCGCCGCCCGCGCCCGGCCTGCAGGCGAGCATCGACGCCCGCGACCACGAAGCCGGGCGCGCCTCGCTGACCCGGCTGCTCTCACCCCGTTCCGTGGCGGTGATCGGCGCGAGCCGCGACCGCGGCGCGATCGGCCACCGGGTGCTGCGCAACCTGGTCGACGGAGGCTTCCCCGGGCCGATCCACCCGGTCAACCCGAGGGCCCGGCGGGTGGCCGGCCTGCCCTGCCATCCCGGAATACGCGACGTGCCCGGACCGGTGGACCTGGCCGTGGTGGCCGTCCCGGCCCGGCACGTCCTGGACGTCGCCCGGGAGTGCGCCGAGGCGGGCGTCGCCGGGCTGGTCGTCCTCACCGCGGGATTCGCCGAGAGCGGGGACCCGGACGCCGAGAAGGAGCTGCTGCGCATCTGCCGCCGGGCGGGGATGCGGCTGGTCGGGCCCAACTGTCTCGGCATCGCCAGCACCGCGGCCGGTCTCAACGCCACCTTCCTGGGGCGGGCGCCCGTCCCCGGCCGGGTCGGCCTGATGTCGCAGTCCGGCGCGGTGGCGGCCGGCGTCGTCGACCGCCTCGGCGCCCTCGGCCTGGGCCTGTCCTCGTTCGTCTCGGCCGGCAACAAGGCCGACGTCAGCGGCAACGACCTGCTGGAGTACTGGGAGGACGACGAGGCCACCGACGTCATCGCGCTGTATCTGGAGTCGTTCGGCAACCCCCGCAAGTTCGCCAGGATCGCCCGCCGGGTCGGCGCCCGCAAGCCGATCCTGCTGGTCAAGAGCGGCCGGTCGGCCTCGGGCGACCGCGCCGTGCGCTCGCACACCGCCGCCGCCGCGACCCCGGACATCGCCGTGGAGGCCCTGGTCCGCGCCTCCGGCGTGATCCGCGTGGACGGCGTCTCCGAGCTGCTCGACACCGCGCTGCTGCTGGCCACCCAGCCCCTGCCGGGCGGCCCTCGCGTGGCCATCGTCGGCAACTCCGGCGGGCCCGAGGCGATGGCCGCCGACGCCTGCGAGCGGCAGGGGCTGACCGTCCCCCCGCTCTGCGAGCCGGTCAGGACCCGGCTCGCAGAGCGGGCGAGCACCTCGGCGGCGCTGGGCAACCCCGTCGACCTGACCGCGGCCGCCGGCGCCCGCGAGTTCGGCGCCGTGATCAAGACGGTTCTCGGCGACCCCGGCATCGACGCCGTCCTGGTGGTCTACACCCCGCCGTTCGGCTCCGGCCTGGACCGGACCAGGAAGGCGATCGCCGACGCCGCGCGGCACGCGGACAAGACGGTGCTGGCCTGCGTGGTCGGGCACGACGGGCTCATCGGCGAGCGGGTCCCCGGCTACGCCTTCCCCGAGCAGGCGGTGGCGGCCCTGGCCCGCGCCGTGCGTTACGCCCGCTGGCGGGACCGCCCGGCCGAGGAGGACGCCCTCGCCGACCGGCCGGACGATCGGGAGACGGCCCGCGCGGCGCGGGAGTTCGTCCGCGCGCAGCTGGAACGCCACCCCGAGGGCTGCTGGCCGGCCCCGGAGGAGACGGCCGGGCTGCTGCGCCTCTACGGCCTGAACGTGATCGAGTCCGTCGAGGTGGACGGCCCGGACGAGGCCGCCGCGGCCGCCGCGCGCATCGCCGGTCCCGTCGCGCTCAAGGCGACCGGGCCGGAGCTGGTCCACAAGAGCGACGTCGGCGGCGTCCGCCTCGGCCTGGGCACTCCCGACGAGGTACGGCGGGCCTACCGGGAGATGGCCCTGGCCGTCGGCCCGGCGATGACCGGCGCGGTCGTGCAGCCGATGCTGGACGGCGGCGTGGAGACCATCGTCGGCGGCGTGAACTACCCGGCCTTCGGGCCGCTGGTCATGGTCGGCATGGGCGGCGTGGCCGCCGACCTGCTCGCCGACCGCGCCTTCCGGGTGCCGCCGATCACCCCGGCCGCCGCCACCGAGATGATCGGGGAGCTGCGCTGCTCGCCTCTGCTGTACGGCTATCGCGGCCGGCCGCCGGTGGACGCCGGCGCCCTCGCCGGGCAGATCGCCGCCGTGGGACGGCTCCTGGAGGACCTGCCCGACGTCGCGGAGCTCGATCTCAACCCGGTGATCGTCACCGCGGACGGCGCGGTCGCGGTGGACGTCAAGGTCCGCCTCGCCCCGGGCACGCCCCCGCCCTCCCCGCTGCGGCGCAGCCTGCGTTAGCGACGGGGCACGGGCGACCGGCCGCCCGCGTGAGGACTTCCGGCCCTGGGCGCGGGCTCCGCACGGCGGTGGGATGGAGGCGGACGGAACCCGGACCCGAGGTCGAGGAGGAACGGCCATGCGAGCGAAGGCACGTGTCATCGCGACCCCCGAGGTCGTGCCGATCCCGGGCGGAGCCTGAGATGGACCGGGTGGTCCTGGACTCGCTGGAGCCGCTGATCGCCGTCCTCACCGGCATGGGGTACACCGTGGCCGGGCCGACCGTCCGCGACGGCGTCATCCGCTTCGCGGAGATCTCCTCGGCCGCGGACCTGCCCGCGGGCTGGACGGACGAGCAGAACGCCGGCCGCTACCGGCTGCGCCGGGCCGCCGGCCCTGAGGCCACCGGGTCACAGGACCGCCTCGAGACCGGGGACGCCTCCGCCGGGGACGGTGAGCAGGTTTTCGGCTACGCCGCGAGCCCCGACTCGGCCAAGCGCTACACCCATCCGCCGCGCACCACGCTGTTCCGCCTGCGTGACGGCGTGCCGGAGGAGGCCGGGCGGGAGGCCCCGCCGATCGCCCTGCTGGGCGTGCGGCCGTGCGACCTGGCGGCGCTGGCCGTACAGGACCGGGTCTTCCTCGGCGGGCGGTACCCGGACCCCGCCTACCGGGCCCGGCGCGAGGCGCTCCTGCTGATCGCGGTCGACTGCGCGACGCCGGGCGGCACCTGCTTCTGCGCCTCGATGGGAACGGGACCGACGGCCGTCTCCGGCTTCGACGTGGCGCTGACCGAGCTTACCGGCCCGCACCGGTTCGTCGCCGCGGCCGGCAGCCCGCGCGGCGCGGGGCTGCTGGCCGCGCTCCCGACCCGGCCCGCCACCGCCGCCGACCTGGAGGCCGCCGAGGAGGTCGGCCGTACGGCGCGGACCCGCATGGGACGCCGGGTCGAGCTGGACGGCCTGAAGGAGCGCGTGGCCGAGGCGCACGACTCCCCGATCTGGAACGAGACCGCCTCCCGCTGCCTGAGCTGCGCCAACTGCACGATGGTCTGCCCGACCTGCTTCTGCACCACGGTCGAGGACGGCGCCGACCTGGCCGACGGCACCGCCGCGCGGGCCGAGCGCTGGGACTCCTGCTTCACGCTCGGCTTCAGCGAGCTGGGCGGCGCCCCGGTCCGCGGCTCGGGCGCGGCCCGCTACCGGCAGTGGCTGACACACAAGTTCTCCACCTGGGTGGACCAGTTCGGCGGCTACGGCTGCGTCGGCTGCGGCCGGTGCATCACCTGGTGCCCGACCGGCATCGACATCACCGAGGAGCTGGAGCGCCTGTGATGACCCCGACCGGAACCTCCGCACCGCGGACCGCCCCGCCCGGGGTGGAACAGCCGGGCGCGCACCCGATGCTGCCCGCGCCCTACCGGGTGCGCTCGCGCCGGCCCGACCGGGCCGACACCGTGACCCTGGCCCTGGAGCCGGTGCGGGGTGAGTGCCCGCCGTTCCTGCCGGGCCAGTTCACCATGCTCTACGCCCCGGCCGTCGGCGAGATCCCGATCTCCATCAGCGGGCACGCCCGCGGCGGCGGTTACGTCCAGACCGTCAGGGCCGTCGGCGCGGTCAGCCGGGCGCTGTGCCGTACCGGAGCCGGGCAGATCATCGGCGTGCGCGGGCCGTACGGCACCGCCTTCGACCTGCGGGCCGCCGCCGGCCTCGACGTGGTGGTCGCGGCCGGCGGGCTCGGGCTGGCGCCGCTGCGCCCGGTCATCCGCGAGCTGGCCGCGCACGGCTCCCGCTACGGCCGGATCAGCCTGATCGTCGGCACCCGCACCCCCGCCACCCTGCTCTACCCCCGCGAGCTGGCCCGCTGGAGCCGCGACTTCGACGTCCTGATCACCGTGGACCACCCCGACCGGGCCTGGAAGGGGCCGGTCGGCCTGATCACCGGACTGGTCGACCGGATCGTCTTCGACCCCCGCCGCACCTGCGCCTTCGTCTGCGGCCCCGAGGTCATGATGCGTGCCACCGCCGCCGAACTGGTCCGCCGCGGCGTCCCGGCCGGACGGGTGGCGCTGTCGCTGGAGCGGAACATGAAGTGCGGCGTCGGCCGCTGCGGCCACTGCCAGCTCGGCCCGCTGTTCACCTGCCTGGACGGCCCGGTCCTGACCTACGACCGCGTCGCCGCGCTGCTGGAGGTGAGGGAGTTGTGAACGCGCCCCGTACGAACGGATCCCGGCCGACGGGCGGGCGGGTGCCGCGGCTCGCGGTGTGGAAGTTCGCCTCCTGCGACGGCTGCCAGCTCACCCTGCTCGACTGCGAGGACGAGCTGCTGACGGTGGCCGGGCGGGTGGAGGTCGCCCACTTCCTGGAGGCGTCCAGCATCCGGGGGGCGGGGCCGTACGACCTGTCGCTGGTCGAGGGGTCGATCACCACGCCGGACGACCTGGAGCGGATCAGGCACGTCCGGCGGGTCTCCCGGAACCTGGTCACCATCGGCGCCTGCGCCACCGCCGGCGGGATCCAGGCGCTGCGCGACTTCGCCGACGTGCGCGAGTTCGCCTCCGTCGTCTACGCCCGCCCCGGCTACGTGGCGGCCCTGGAACGCTCGACGCCGATCTCGGCGCACGTACCGGTCGACTTCGAGCTGCGCGGCTGCCCGATCGACCGGCGGCAGCTGCTGGAGGTGATCGGCGCCTTCCTCGCCGGGCGGCGCCCGGACGTGCCCGCGCACAGCGTCTGCGTGGAGTGCAAGCTGCGCGGCGCCGCCTGCGTGGTGGTCGCCCACGGCACACCGTGCCTGGGGCCGGTCACCCAGGCGGGGTGCGGCGCGCTGTGCCCGGCGTTCGGCCGCGGCTGCTACGGCTGCTTCGGACCGGCGGAGTCCCCCAACGCGGCGGCGCTCAACGCCCGGCTGCGCGAGCTCGGCATGAGCACCCCGGAACTGGTGCGCGTCTACCGCACCTTCAACGCCGCCTCCGAGCCCTTCCGCCGCGCGGCCGAGGAGGCGGGCGCATGACGCACAAGACGATCAAGGTCGGCGGCCTGTCCCGCGTCGAGGGTGAGGGCTCGCTGCTCATCCGCGTCCACGACGGCCGCATCGCCGACCTCCAGCTGCGGATCTACGAGCCGCCGCGGTTCTTCGAGGCCCTGCTGCGCGGCCGTTCCTTCACCGAGCCCCCGGACATCACCGCGCGCATCTGCGGCATCTGCCCGGTCGCCTACCAGATGAGCGCCTGTCAGGCTCTGGAGTCGATCGGCGGCGCCCGCGTGGACGGGCCGCTGCGCGATCTGCGGCTGCTGCTCTACTACGGCGAGTGGATCGAGTCCCACGCTCTGCACATCTATCTGCTGCATGCCCCCGACTTCCTCGGCTACGACAGCGGGATCGCCATGGCCGCCGACCGCCGGGACCTGGTCGAGCGCGGGCTGGCACTGAAGAAGGCGGGCAACGAGCTGGTCGCGGCCATCGGCGGACGGGCGATCCATCCGGTCAACGTGCGGGTCGGCGGCTTCTACCGGGCCCCTTCCCGGCGGGAGCTGGCCCCGGTCGCCGAGCGGCTCGAGCACGCCAGGGACGCGGCGCTGGCCACGGCCGCCTGGGTCGCCGGGTTCGACTTCCCCGACGTCGAGCACGACTACCGGTTCCTGGCGCTCACCCACCCCGGCGAGTACGCCATCCTGTCCGGCGACGTCGCCGTGCGCGACGGCGCGGGCGTTCCGACGGGCTTCCCGGTCGATGAGTGGCCCGCGCACGTCGTGGAGGAGCAGGTCCCGCACTCCACCGCGCTGCACGCCCGTCTCGACGGCTCCCCCGGGTATCTGACCGGCCCGCTGGCCCGCTACGCCCTCAACTCCGCGCGGCTGTCGCCCCTGGCCAGGCAGGCGGCGGCGGAGGCGGGGCTCGGCCCGGTGTGCCGCAACCCCTTCCGCAGCATCGTCGTACGCGCCGTGGAGATCGTGCACGCCTGCGACGAGGCGCTGCGCCTCATCGCGCGCTACACCGAGCCCGAGGCGCCCGCCGTGCCGGCCGAGCCCCGCGCCGGCACCGGGCACGGCGCCTCCGAGGCTCCCCGCGGCACCCTCTACCACCGCTATCGGACCGGTCCCGGCGGGTCGATCGCCGAGGCCGTCATCGTGCCGCCGACCGCGCAGAACCAGGCCCGCATCGAGGCGGACCTGCGCGCCCTGGCCGAGCCCCGTCTCGACCTGCCCGCCGCCGAGCTGGCGGCCCTGTGCGAGCGGGCCGTCCGCAACCACGACCCGTGCATCTCCTGCGCGGCCCACTTCCTCGACCTGCGCATCGACCGGACGGACGCACCGGGCGGACGCGATGGCGGGTAGGACGGTCGTCATCGGGATCGGCAACGACTGCCGGGGGGACGACGCCGCCGGGCTGGAGGCCGTACGCCTGCTGGCCGCGGCCGTGCCCGCGCACGTCACCGTGGCCCTCAGCCGCGGGGACCCCGCCGGGCTCGTCGAGACCTGGACCGGCGCCGGGCTCGCCGTCGTCGTCGACGCCGCCGCCTCCGGCGCCCCGCCCGGGACGGTCCACCGCTATCGGGAGACGCCCGCGGAACCGGGCCCCGGCCTCCCGGCGCGATCTCCGCCGACCGGCACCCACTCCGCGGGCCTGGCCGAGGCCGTCGGACTGGGCCGCGTCCTCGGCCGCCTACCCCGCGAACTCGTCGTCTACGGCATCGAGGGCGCCGACTTCGCCGTCGGCGCGGCGATGACCCCGGTCGTGGCACGGGCCACCCAGCGGGTCGCCGCGCTGGTGGCCGGCAGGATCACCTCCCGCAGCCCGCTGTCACTGGATGATCCGCTGCCACCGGTATGACGCCGGACCGGCTCCCGTACGACGCCGGACAGACTCCCGTACGACGCCGGACAGACTCCCGCGCGGCACCGGCCCGGTTTCCGCGCGGCGGCTCTCCGTGACCCGTCGGGGCGCTCCACGGGCCCTCATGGGTCTTTCGCCTCTGGGGCGTTCCGGGGTCGCGGGCGTAGCGTCGAAGGACGGAGCCACGACACGACCCCCGCCCCCGCTCTTTTCCGTGAGGAGATCCCATGTCCGAGCGTCATGCCCTCCCCGGCGATCTGGGACGCCGCATCGCCTGGCGCCGCCGGTCCCTCGGCCTGAGCCGGGAACAGCTCGCCGGCCGCGCCGGGATCGATCCCGGCTATCTCGGCTACCTGGAGGAGCAGCCGGCCTCGCCCAGCGCGGAGACCGTGCACCGCCTGGCCGCCGGGCTCGACACCAGCGCGGCGGAACTGCTCGGCGGCGAGGTGGACCTGCCGCCGGGGCGCGGGCGCGCCGGGACGCGGCCGGTGCTGGAAGAGCTCGACATCAAGGAGTGCCTGCGGCTGATCTCGCCGGGCGGCGTCGGCCGGGTGGGGTTCGGCAGTCCCGTGGGCCCGGTGATCGTGCCGGTCAACTACGTCTTCCACGAGGGCGCGGTGGTCTTCCGCACCGCCTTCGGCGGCCCGCTGGACGAGGATCTGCGCACCCACGTGAAGGGAGCCGAAATCAAGATCGCCTTCGAGGTCGACCACGTCGACGAGGTCAACCGGGAAGGCTGGAGCGTGCTCATCCTGGGCGGCGCCCACCATGTCCCCCCGGAGGAGGAGGCGGCCGTCGCCGCCTCCGGGGTCGAGCCGTGGGCCGGAGGCGACCGCAACCTCTACGTCCGCATCGTCCCCGTGGAGATCACCGGCCGCCGCATCCGCCAGGAGCCTGGCGCGCACGCCGTACCGTGACGACCGGACCGCGGCAAGCACCCGTTCCACCGTGACGGCCGGGCCGCGGAAGCCCGCCGTGACGACCGGGCCCGGATGAGCGCCTATCTCACCGCCGCCTCCGCCGGCCGCCGGTTCCGCCTCCCCAGGCGGACCGGCGCGGCGGCGACGGCGACGGCCAGCGCCCCGGCCAGCGTCCAGGCGGCGATGACCGCCAGGTCCGTCCACGGCCAGGGGCGGCCCGCCGGGTCGAGCGCGGCCAGCAGCGCGTGCGAGACGTGCTTGAGCGGGAAAAGGTCTCCGGCCGTCTCCAGTACGGCGGGCAGCGGCCCGCCGATGACGAACACGTCCGAGACGAAGGCCATCGGCAGGAAGGTGCCCAGCGTGATCGCGTTCGCGGTCGAGGAGCGGGGCACCAACGTCGCCACCAGCGCTCCCAGAACGGCGAAGCACACCACCCCGAGCACCACCGTCACCAGCATCACGGGGACCGCCCCGAGCCCGATCCGGGCGTCGTAGCCGAGCACCGCCACCAGCGTCAGCACGATCGCGGTGGCCAGCGTGACCCACAGCGCGCAGGCGATCCAGCCGGTGTAGTACGCCCAGCGCGGCAGCGGCGTGCCGGACAGCCGCTTGAGCACGCCCCGCTCCCTGTCGACGGTGACGGCCTCGGCGAAGTTGACGTAGGCCGAGACCCCGACCGTGTAGGCGGTCATCGCGGCCAGCATGAACAGCGGCAGCGGGAGCCCCTCCACCTGCGTCCCGCCGAAGACCAGCGAAATGATCACCAGGAGCAGGACCGGCAGCACCACCGTGAAGAACGCCGTGGACGGGTCCCGGCGGAGCCGGAGCGCGGCGTGCGCGGTCTGGCCGACCAGCAGCCGCCACGGTGAGGGACGGCTCTCGGGGCCGTGGGAGCGTCCGGACACCGCCGGGGGCGTACGCGCCGCGGGCCCCGCTCCCGCCCCGACCGCCGTACGCGGCACCGGCCCCGCCCCGCCCGTCGTACCCGCCGTGGAGACCACCGGCTCCGGCGCCGTTCCCGCCGCTGCGACCCCGGACTGCGGTCGCTCCCACCGGAAGCGCCACACCGCCACGGCCGCGGCCCCGGCGGCCCAGACCGCCAGCACGGCCAGGTGGTCGCCGTGGAATCCCGGTCCGCTGAGGAAGGGATTGAAATCATCGCGTACGGCCTCGCCGAAGTGGCGCAGAGGGAAGATCCATCCGATGGTCTCCAGCCAGACGGGCATCCGGGCACCCGGCAGGAGGATGCCGGAGATGAACGCCAGCACCAGCAGCAGCCCGGTGCCGATCAGCTGCACCGCCCCCGCGCTGCGCACCAGCGCGACGATCGCGAAGCCGAGCGCGGTGAAGCAGGCCACGCCGACAAGCAGGGTGAGCAGCAGCGCCGGAAACGTGCGCCACACCATCTGCACGTCGTAGAAGACCACTCCGGCGCCGAGCAGCGTGACGGTCGTCATCAGCGCGATCACCAGCGACGTCACGGCCAGCGCGGTCATCACCACCCATGCGGGCACCGGGGTGCCGCGCAGGCGCCTGAGCCAGCCGCGGTCGCGCAGGTCGATCAGGTGCATCCCCAGGGCGCCGAAACACCCCTGGGCGACGCCGAACACGGTCATGACCGGGATGACGAACTGCATCACGCGCACGCCGGTGGCCGGATCGACGGTGTCGTTCCCCACCGCGGCGCCGACGATCACCATCATCATCAGCGGCATCGCGATGGTGAAGATCGTCGCGACCGGGGTGCGCAGGAAGGAGATCGTCTCGTGCCGCGCCAGGCGGGCCACCAGCCGGACGTCCGCGACTCGCGCGTTCATGACCGCCTCCCGGGTGCGAACTCCTCACCGGCGGCCGGCTCGGGCGAGGATTCCGATTCCCCGTCACCGATGACCGATCCGGATGAGGCCCCCGGCTCCCCGTCACCGGCGGCCGGTCCGGGTTGCTCGATCAGGTCCAGGTAGACGTCCTCCAGACTCGGCTGCGACAGCGTCAGCGAGGTCAGCTCCACTCCCCGCTCCAGCGCCCAGCCGGTCAGGGCGTGCATGTCGCGGGCGGCCTGCCCGGTGTGTACGGCCACCGCCTCGCCGTACACCTCGACCTCACCGGTGAGCGGCGGCAGGTCGGCCGGGACAGCTCCCTCGGGCAGCCGGAAGGACAGCACGCTGCCCCGCCCGGCGCCGCCGAGCGTGTCCGGCGCCCCGATGGCCACCAGCCGTCCCCCGCGCAGCACCGCGACCCGGTCGGCCAGGTTCTGGGCCTCGTCCATGTAGTGGGTGGTCAGCAGGATCGTGGTGCCCAGCGCGCGCAGGCCGTCGATCAGCTCCCAGGCGCGGTGGCGCGCCGAGGGGTCGAAGCCGGTCGTCGGCTCGTCCAGGAACAACAGCTCGGGCCGGCCCACCAGGCCCAGCGCCAGGTCCAGGCGGCGTTTCTGGCCGCCGGACAGGGTGCGGACCCGGGCGTTCCGTTTGTCGGCCAGGCCGACCTGGTCGATCACCTCACCGGGGTCACGGGGGTGCGGGTAGAAGCCCGCGTACAACCGCACCAGCTCGGTGACGGTGAACTCCTCCTCGAACCCGGCCTCCTGCAGCACGATCCCGATGCGCTCGCGGTAGGCGCGCCCTCCGGTGGCCGGGTCGAGACCCAGCACCGACACCGTGCCGCCGTCGCGGTCCCGGTGTCCCTCCAGGATCTCCACCGTCGTGGTCTTGCCCGCGCCGTTCGGCCCGAGCAGGGCGAACACCTCGCCTTCCGCGACGGTGAAGCTCACTCCGTCCACCGCACGCACATCACCGTAATGTTTGCGCAGACCCTCGACGATCACCGCGGACATGTCGGCTCCTCCCCTCGGGCTCTCCACGATCCGCCGCCGGGCCGGGACCGGGCAGAGCCGTAGGACGTGCGCCCCAGGGACCTTCGACCCGAAAAATCGCGGAACCCGCTGTAACAAAGTCCGCGGGCGGCCACTCTTATCTGATGAACCACCCGAAAGGAACGGAAAAATGAGCGAGTTCGAGG
>NZ_BOOJ01000055.1 GCF_016863175.1 Paraplanobispora siamensis | reverse complement strand
AACGGCCCGCCTTCGACCTCAAGCACCCGTACCTGACCACCGCGACGCCATCCGAAATCGACCCGGCCGACCCCGCCGAGAAGACCTGAGGGGGAGACCGGGGGCAAGGAGCGATGCCGTATGGGCCTGTCGAGGAGGGAGGCCCAGATCCTGGCGGAGATCGAGTGGATGCTCCAGCACCAGGATCGAGCCTTCGCACGCCGTATCGATCTCCTGAACGCCGTCCAGCCCGGGAACGCCGCCCGGCCCGAGCGGGACGGCCGGAGGTTCGCCTGCCGGCTCAGCCGCAAGGAGATCGTCTGGGTCATCGTGGCCACCCTGGCCGCGGCTCTGGTCCCGGCTTTTCTCACTCTGGCGCTCTCCGCTTCCGCGTGCGGGCCGCAGCCGTCCCGGCCGACGGCCCCGCCGATGGCGGCGGCGACCCCCGCCCCGTCCGCGTGGGCTTCCTGCCCGCCGTGAGAACGCGCGGGAAACGCCCCGGGAACGGTGTCGCGCGGAGCCGCGTGAGGGACGGCGAGGGCCCGGCGCCGCTGAAACTTTCACCTGGGGAGACCGGCGTCCGGGCCGGACGTCCGAGCTAGGAGGGGACGCGGGCGGTCCGGGGAGGCGGGCCGGCGCGGAAGCTGTTGACTTCCGCCGGGCGGGCACCGAACCATGACGACGCGGCCGGCCGCATCGTTCGATCACGAGGTTCCTCACCTCGCGAGCAGCTCCCGTTCGAAGGGCGTCTTCATGGAAGTCCTGCGCGTTCGCAGATGGCAGGCCGCGCTCGCGGCGGTCGCGGCCGCCGCCGCCGTGGTGGCCGGGGTCGGCTCCTCCCCTGCAGGGGCGGCGGCCGGCACCGGAACCGGCTATCTGCACACCTCCGGCAACAAGATCGTTGACAGTACGGGCGCGACCGTCCGGCTGACCGGCATCAACTGGTTCGGCATGGAGACCGACAACAAGACCTTCCACGGTCTGTGGTCGAACAACCCCTGGAAGAGCCAGCTCGACACGATGGCCAGGCTCGGCTACAACACCCTGCGCGTGCCGTTCTCCAATGACGCGCTGAAGCCGGGCGCGACCGCCAGCGGCGTCAACGACTTCGTCAACCCCGACCTGGTGGGCAAGTCGCCGCTGCAGATCCTCGACCTGGTCATCGACTACGCCGGCAAGAAGGGCATGCGGGTCATCCTGGACCGGCACCGCCCGACCGCGGCCGGGCAGTCGGCCCTCTGGTACGTCGCCTCCACGCCGGAGAGCACATGGATCAACGACTGGAAGATGCTCGCCCAGCGGTACGCGGGCAACACCACCGTCATCGGCGCCGACCTGCACAACGAACCGCACGCCGAGGGCACCAACCCCAACGCCACCGGCGCCTGCTGGGGCTGCGGCGACACGGCCCGGGACTGGCGGCTGGCCGCAGAGCGGGCGGGCAACGCGATCCTCTCGGTGAACCCGAACTGGCTGATCTTCGTGGAGGGCGTGAGCTGCCCGAGCGGCGGCCTGTCCAACGTCTGGGACAACGACCCGAGCAACGACGAGGACTGCGGCTGGTGGGGCGGGAACCTCTCCAAGGCCAAGGAGTTCCCGGTACGGCTCAGCGTGGCGAACCGGCTGGTCTACTCGCCCCATGAGTACGCCACCTCGGTCTACCGCCAGTCGTGGTTCGACGACCCGAGCTACCCGGCCAACATGCCCGCGATCTGGGACCGGTACTGGGGCTACCTCCACAAGGAGAACATCGCCCCGATCATGATGGGCGAGTTCGGCACCACCCTCCAGGCGTCCGTGGACAAGATCTGGCTCCAGGAGCTGATGAAGTACACCGGCACCGGGGTGAACGGCATGTCCTTCACCTACTGGTCGTGGAACCCGAACTCCGGGGACACCGGCGGCATCGCCAAGGACGACTGGACCACCATCAACCAGGACAAGCAGGACATCCTCCAGCCCTACCTGATCCCGCCGGTCGGCGGGGGCGGCGACCCGACGGCGACGCCCACGGTCACCCCGACGGTGGACCCCGCCTCGTGCACCTCGTCGTACAAGCTCGTCAACTCCTGGCAGGGCGGCTTCCAGGGCGAGCTGACGATCAAGAACACCGGGGGATCGGCGCTGAACAACTGGACGGCCACCTGGACGATGCCCTCGGGCGTGACGCTCGCCAGCGCCTGGAACGCCGTCGTCACGACGAACGGGACCACCTGGACGGCCAAGGGCCCGGACTGGGCGAAGAACCTGCCCGCCGGTCAGTCGGTCGCCATCGGCTTCACCGCCAACGGCCCCCAGGGCACGCCGTCCGGGGTCACCTGCTCGGGCGGCTGACGGCTTCCGCCCGGGTGCCCTCCCCGGCGCTCCGGAGGGCACCCGGGCGGCGGTTCCGCTGTGCGAGACGTCGTCCTCGGGCGAGCTGGGCGGGTGATGCCCGCCCGTGGAGCGGGTCCGTGGTGGGCCGGGTGTCGCCCACCCGGGCTGCGCCGTACGACGGCCGGCTCCGCCCCACGACGCCACTCCCGTGAGGTGCAGCGCCTCCGATCAACGGACGCTGTCCGGCGCCGTCAAGCACCGTGACGACCGCGGTCCCAGCCCGGATCTGTCGGTCCCGTACGCCATGATGGGCGGCCGTATATCTCATACGTTCCCTCAAGGAGTGTCATGGTCGTCAACGGTGAAACGGGATGGTCCGGTATCGGCTGGGACCACTGGAGGGACCTCAACCTGATCCGCGCCCGGCTCGATGCGGGCGCCGACCCGAATTCAGGGGTGTTCTTCCACGGGCGGCCGCTCCACGCGGCGGCCGAGTGCGGTTCACCCGAGGTGGTCGCGGAACTGGCCCGGCGCGTCGACGACATCGACGCGGAGCACGAAGGCCGTACCGCACTCTGGGAAGCCGTCTTCAACAACCGCCCCGACAACGCCCGCGCGCTGGTCGCCGCCGGAGCCGACCCGTGGCGGCCGATGATGAACGGCTGGTCCCCCGGACGGCTCAGCCTGGCCACCCCCACCCCTGACCTGTTCACCCTTCCCGACGGCGAGGCCGGCCTGTCCGCCGCCGAGACCGCCGCCGTGGCCGGGGCCGGGCACCTGATCACCGCGGTGGGGCGCTCGGAACACGACGGCTTCAGCCTCGCCTGCGTGGCCGGCATCACCGCGGCCGAGGCAGCGCGGCGACTGGAGGCCGTACCGGCCGATGACGCCGAGGTCGAAGAGTTCCTTGAGGACCCCTGGGACGATGAGGACGACAGTCTGGCCGTCGTCGGCGTCACAGACGTGCCCGGCGGATGCGTCGTCTTCCAGCCGTGGGCATACACCGCATCCAACCCCGGCGTCATCGAGCGCCTGTCGGTCGGGACTGCCTGCTACGGGATGTACGCCAACCCCAAGAGCGGCAACCAGGGAGCCGTCGCCCGCGACGGCGGCATCGAGGAGTGGGACACCCACCCCGGCGGTGGCAGAGTCTCCGCCGACGAGCCCGCCGAGGAGATCCTCACCACCTACCTCTACCACTACCAGGCCGTCGCCTACTGCTTCGCCGGTGCGGGCCTGCGGCCGACCGACGCCCGGTCGATCACCGACCGGCCTGACATGTGGCTCAGATTGCCCGAGCGGGACTGGTGGAGCTGACCGGCGACAAAGGCGAGAAGGCCCGGTCCTTGTTCTGGAGCCAGGCCCTCCGACCCGGTGGAGCTGACGACCCCTTACTTGACTGCCGCGCGGCGGAACGTCAACCAGTGAGGCTTTTCCGTGTGCCCAGCAGAGCAGGAGGTGAAGCCGTGACATAGCGGTGGATCTTGTTGTTCGTAAGCTCGTCGTCGCTTGCCGGTGGAAGTCCGGTCCGGGTAGCTGTCAGGAGGCCCGGTAGCAGGCTGGCGGCTTCGTCTGGAAACGGGCGGGGTCGAAGCCCAGCGTCAAAGGCCCTTTCCAGGGGAAGCAACGATGCGGTCCGTAGCATGAAGCGAAGCCTGCGGCGTCGTTACTCAGCCGCCCCTCGGGGCGGGACAAGGGAGTGCCGAACCTCTCGAAATCGGGGCGAAGGCCATGGACGCGGGGAAGATCCTGAAGACGCAGCCGTCAAGGACTCCCCGGCGCAAGAGGGCGCGGAACGCATCGATAGTGGCGGCGGGAACTGGGGAGGCCCTCACCGGCCCGGTGACCTGCGGAAAGGTCGTGTCGCCGGAGCGTGGCGTCCTATAACCGATGACCTCGGGAAGTGGACAGCCGGCCGGGTGGGCGTGGGAGGTGGCCGTAGTACCGATTGAGCCGACCGGACAACACAACCGGCGGTAGGGAAGGGCCCCTGCTTCGTCGATGCGTAGTGATGTCGAAGGGGGCCCGGTGAGTGCCGTTTCGGCTATCCCCGCCGCTGGCGGACGTTCTCTGGCAGACCCGGTCCGAGCCTTGCAGCACACGCTCTACCGGGCGGCCAAGGCTGACTCCGGACGCCGATTCCACGCGTTGATGGACAAGACCTACCGCAGAGACGTCCTGGCGCGCGCGTGGCTGCTGGTGCGCGACAACAACGGTGCACCGGGTATCGATGAGGTCACCGTGGCCGACGTTGAGGAGTACGGGCTGGCCCGGCTGCTTGATGAGCTGGCCGCTGAACTGCGAGAGGGGTGCTATCGTCCGCTGCCCGCGCCGGGTCATGATCCCCAAGCCCGGGGTGAAGGACGAACTGCGACCGCTGTCGATTCCCGCAGTCCGGGACCGGATCGTGCAGGCCGCCGTGAAGATCGTGTTCGAACCGGTCTTCAAGGCGGACATGCTGGACTGCTCGTTCGGATCCCGGCCGAGACGCTCAGCGCACGACGCCTTGCAGGTGCTCATGGACGAGCACGGGCGGGGTCGCCGGTGGGTGGTCGAACCGGACATCGCCAACTGCTTTTCGGTGATTCCGCACGATGAGTTGATACAAGCGATCGAGGAACGCATCTGTGATCAGTCTCTCCTGAAGCTGCTGCGTGTGATCGTGCGCGCCGGGGTGACGGAGAACGGCCGGGTGCGCGACACCGACGCCGGGACCCCGCAGGGGGATCTCACCCGTCTTGTGCAATGTCTACCTGCACCGGCTGGACCGGGCATGGGGCACAGCCGATGGAGTGCTGACCCGGTATACCGACGATCTTGTGGTGATGTGCTGGTCACGCAGCCAGGCGATGCGGGCGCTGACCCGGCTGACCGGACTGCTGACCGCGCTGGGGCTGGAGCCCAAGGCGGCCGAGACCCGCATCGTGCACCTGGCGGTGGGTGGGGAGGGCTTCGACTTCCTCGGTTTTCATCACCGGCTGGTGCGATCCAGAGGCATTGACGGCAAGCGGCCGTTCGTTTTCCTCGCCCCCTGGCCTGCGGACAAGGCCATGATGGAGCCTGGGATGGCCGAGGTATGGGTTTCGGTCTTACCGCGGGCGAGGTGCGAGGCCCTGGAGGATGAGGTCGACCGCTTCGGTGATGCCCGGCAAGGAGGGGGCGGCGCCCTGATCGGGTGCCATGGGGAGGTTCATGGCCATGCCGAACAGCAGGGCGAGCAGGACGACCGCGCAGTGGTTGGGATCGGCGTCGGCTCGCAGGCGTCCGAGCTCCTGTTCGGCGCGCAGGTACTCGGCGAGTCGTCCCGGGGGGCCCGGCAGGGCGCCGGGGGGCGGCGCGACGCGGGCCAGTTCGGGGTCGGTGAGGATGGCCAGTTCGAGGGGGAGGATGTCGGCGCGCAGGTCCGCGAGGTGGGTCAGGCAGTGGGTGAGGTTGGCGGCGACGGTCGCGGTGCCGGCGCGCGCGGGCAAGCTGTCGATCCAGTCGATGACATGCCGGTTCTGCTGCAGGACCGCTTCGGCGAAGAGGGCGGCCTTGTCGGGGAAGTGCCGGTAGAGGGTGCCTTCGGCGACGCCCGCTGCCTGGGCGATGGCGCGTGTGGTGGTCTTGGCGTAGCCGAGTTCGCCGACGAGCCGGATGGTGGCGTCGACGAGTTTGGTCCGTGTGGCGGTGCCGCGTGGAGCCATGGCACGTTCCCCTTCAAGGTGCGTGGCACTGTGGTCAGTCGGTGATGTCGCGGCGTTTGAACACGGTGAGCGCGACGCTCAAGCCTAGAAGGGTGTAGAGGGCGCCGAGGGCCAGGGCCGTGCCGTAGGGGATGCTGCTGGTGCCGCCGTGGGCGAGTGCGCTTAGGGTGGCTCCGGGGGTCCAGTCGGCGATTGTGTCGAGGGCGGCGGTGATGACCGCCTCGACGACCAGGACGTAGCCGACGCCGACGGAGATGGAGATGGCCGCGGAGCGGGTGACCAGGGCCAGCACCAGCCCGATGACGCCCCAGACGAACAGGGTGACGAACAGGTTGAACCATGCGCCGGCCAGGGTCGGCAGGGCGTCCTGGCCCCAGGCGGAGACGTCGAGGTCCGCGCTCCGCGCCGCCGCGGGGGCGACGCCCAGGTTGACGACGAGCGCCACCGTTGCGACGGCGGCCGTCCACAGGGTCAGCGCGCCGACCTTGCCGAGCAGCAACCGGACGCGGTCGGGCTGGGCGGAGGCGGTCAGCCGGATCAGGCCGCTGCTGTAGTCACCGGCCGTCACGATCGCCCAGAACGACAGGGCGACCACTCCGTACATGCTGGCGGCCGAGGACAGGCCCGCCGTGATGCCGTCGGCGGCCTGCCACTGGCCGAGCGTCGGGAAAGTCACCCCCGGACCGCCGTCCGGCGGAGTCTCAGAGGAGCCGACGACCTGCGCCATCACCATGTTGATCATGATGGTGAACAGGATCGTCAGACCGAACCAGCCGAGGATGACGCCCTTGCGGCGGGTCCGCAGAAGCTCGCTGCGCACTGCGTTGATCATGACACCTTCCGTTCCGCAGCCGCGGCGCGGGCTCCCGTGAGGTCCTGGTCGCCGGTGCCGGTCATCTCCAGGAAGATCTCCTCCAGGCTGCCGCGCACGGGGGTCATCGACTTGAGGGTGATGCCGCCGCGGGCGGCGCATCGGTTGAGGTCGGCGCCCTGATGTTCGTCCGCGGCGACGCTGAGCCGGCCCTCGGGCGTGTGCTCGACCTGCCAGCCGTCGGCGGCCAGCAGTGCGAGCAGCGCCGCGGTGTCCCGCGCGTGTTCCGCCGCGATCTCGATCCGCTGTCTCGCACGGGTGAGCAGATCGGTGACGGGGCCGCAGTAGATCAGGTGGCCGAAGCGGATGACGACCAGGAAATCGCAGACCGTCTCGATCTCGGCCAGGAGATGAGAGGAGACGATCACGGTCCGGCCCGCCCTTGCCAGGTCTGCCAGCAGTCCGCGGATCTCGACGATGCCCGAGGGATCGAGGCCGTTGGTGGGCTCGTCCAGGATCAGCAGTTCCGGATCGGGCAGCAGGGCTGCGGCGATGCCCAGGCGCTGCTTCATCCCCAGAGAGAACCGCTTGACGGGTTCGGCGTCCCGCCCGATCAGGTCGACGACCTGGAGCACCTCCTCCACTCGGGACGCCGGCAGTCCCCGCAGCCTGGCCAGTGACATGAGGTTCGTCCTCGCAGACAGGCCCGGCACGAACGCCGGGTTCTCCACCAGGGCCCCGACCCGGTCCAGATAGCGTCCCGGCGCGCTGATCGGCTCATCCAGCACCTCCGCCGTTCCCGACGTCGGCGCGATCAGGCCGAGGAGCATGCGGATGAGAGTCGACTTGCCCGACCCGTTCGGGCCCACCAGGCCGATCACCCCAGCTCGTGGCAACTCCAACGTCAGCCCCTCCAGAGCCGTTACCTCCCCGAAATGCCGTGTGAGCCCAGCCGTCTTGATCACACTCATCATTCCCTCCAAAGCGTGTGAGCGCTCACTCACATAGTGGTGAGCAGAGGTTCCCACTGTCAAACAAGGAGCCTTTTCCATCTTGATCAGCGACTGTCTTCAGCAGCTTGAAGGACGAGGACGGCCTGCACGATCTTGGCGGCTCGATGCGGACAACAGCGCAAGCGGGACAGGATCTTCCAGGCCGTGAGGGTGGCCACGGCGCGTTCACCGATGGCACGGATGCGGGCGTGAGCGCGGTTGACCGACTTGTGGTGGCGTGACAGGCGCGGGCGGTGGGGATGCCGTTTGAACGGCGTGCGGATCGTGCCGCCGGCACCCTGACAGCCCTTGTCCGCGAAGGTCTTGATCCCGGCTACGGTGAGGGCGCCGATCACGCCGACGGTGCGGGCGGCGGGCGGGTCGTGAATGGCATCGGGTAGCGCGGGCGAGGCCCATGCCAGTCGACCTGTCGGGTCGGCCAGGACCCGGACGTTCACGCCGTGGCGGTGATGCTTGCCGGAGTAGAAGGGCTTGTCATCGGCGACATCTGCGCTCGCCTGAGCGGCGGGTTGGCCATCGGCACCACCACCGCCTGGCGTTATGTGCGCGAGGCGGTCGGCCTGGTCGACGCCCTCACCGGCGCCGGCAGTGCAGCTACGCCTCACGCCCGGCTGCTACCTGGGGCTGGTGCCCCTTTCCGTCGTGGGCATCCAATAGCGACGCTTCTGCGTGGTGATGTCGAGAAGCTCGCCACCGTTGGCTTCGATAACCCGCTGGGAAGCGGTATTCGTCCGGTCACACATCACCAGCGCCCGACTGATGTGCAACGATCGCGCGATCGGCAGCGCCGCCGCGAGCATCGCCGTCGCGTGCCCCTGACGACGTGCGCTGGGGCGCACGTCATAACCGATATGACCACCGATCTCCATCAACGCCGGGGTGAGCCGATGACGGATGGCCAGTCTGCCCAGGAATTGCTCGCCGTCGACCCACCACAGCGTGGTCATCGGCACGAAACCGCTGCGTACGCCCGTTTGGGTCCGCTCGCCGAGCACACGCGCGACGTATGTCTCGAAGCCCCATGCGTCTGTCAGAGCTCGCGGATCGACGTCGTCGACGAACCAAGGAACCGGGTAGTCACGGTCGGCCCGAAACTCGGCCACCGCTGCTAGAAACGACTTCCGCAACCCGGCCGTTGGATCGATGAACCCTGGCATGACGACCATGATTGCGCGAGCGTACCCGCAGCTCGACTTCGCCGCGATACCCTTTCATGCCAATTCGTCCCGGCGCGTAAAAGCGATGACCTGCGCCATCAAGTTGGAAAATGCTCCAGGTTGAAAAAGCCTCAGTCTTCCATGCCGCTTCCACCTATCAATATCAGGGCGGCGCACAAAACGATCAATACGATTATGTTGGCGGGGCCGCTGACAGGAGAGAAAGAAGCGCCTGAAGCAGGGCGTCAGAATTTGGATCATCCATTTAGCCCGCCCTTTCGCTGATGCGGTCTCTCTGCGAGGAGAGCTGGACGGTTCCTAGCGAACATCGCCGTGGCAGGCGGAGTCTGAGTAGCAAACTACTCATCTTCCCGCCCGAGGGCCGCTCGCCTCCAGGTGGGCCGGAACGTGCGGCGCCGACCGGTGGCCGCCTCAGCTCGACCGGGCCTTCAAGAGGCTTCGAGAGAGATGCGCGACCGGGAAATCTGAGCAACGCATTACTCAGGCCGATCATCTCGCCGTGCAGGACAGTATCCATGTCCACACACCAGAGAGGATCGAACAATGACTCAGCGGAGAACACCATGGATTCCCGCCGGAATGCGCGCTTTTCGCGAGCTGTGGCGGCGGCCGGTCACGGAACCCGCGGCTGGACGGGAATGCAACGCGCGCCGGAGCTCACGTCTCCTGCTCAGCCTCGGCGCGGTCACCGCCATCACCGCCACCGCGACGGCGGCCACCGTCGGCACGGCCTCGGCCGACGACTTCGGGCCGGACACGTGCCGGCAGGGTTACGTGTGGCGGGAGGCGACGCCGACCGACCGCGTCTGCGTCACTCCGGCGGTCCGGTCCCAGACCCGTGCCGACAATCGGGCGGCCGTGTCACGCCGTGCCCCGGGCGGTGACCCGTTCGATCCCGACACCTGCATGGTGCCGTACGTCTGGCGGGAGGCCGTCCGCGGTGATCACGTCTGCGTCACCACGGCCACCCGTGCCCGGGCCGCCCGGGACAACGCGCTTGCCGCCGACCGTAAGGTGGCCGCCCGTCTGTGGAAGACGAATTACACCATCCCTCCCCGTGACAACGGCGACGGCACCGGCACCGGCGTCTCCACCGACGACATTCCCCGGATCAAGCTCAACGGGGATCACTACAACTTCGGCGAAGTCCGCCTCTACATCCGCTACAACTTCGGCCGTCTAGCGTGGAGCGGCACCGTCACCGCCCGTCCCCAGCCCGGACACGCGGGCGGCGCGTGGGGCGTGAGAACCGGCCTGTTCGACTGCTCACGGGCCGACCGGCCGAACAACGCCTACGCCCGGGCCCGCGACGTGGTCTCCGGACGCTGGTCCCCCCGGCTGCCGCTGTCCATCGGCTGCCCGGTGTTCTGACCGATCCCCGCTGCACAGGGGCCGACCAAGGAGGTCATGTGAGATCCGTCAGAACCGGCTCGGGCGAACGCCCGGCCACCGTGCCGACGGTCGTGACAGAGCCCACCGCCCTCGCTTTCCGCACGGGGTCTCGTTCACCGCACGGCTGTGGGCACATCACCGGACGCCGCCGTGTCGCGGCTCTGGCCGGTGCCCTTCTGCTGATTGTTCCGACCGCCGCCGGATGCGGGAAGAAAGCCGAGATAGTGGCGCTGGCGGTCGACGCGCTGGGCCCGGATCCGTTCTCCAGCACGCCTTTCGGCACAGACCGGAGCCATGTGCAGCCCGTGCCCGACGGCGGGGTCCGGGCCGGTGACCTCCCGGGCCTCTACGGCGGGAGCCTGCGGAAGAAGACCTGCGACAAGGCCTCGCTGGTCAAGTTTCTGATGGACGGAAAGAACGCGCAGAAAGCCCGGGTATGGGCGGAGGTGCGGGGTATCGGTGTCCGGGACATCCCCGCCTACGTCAAGAAGCTGACACCGGTGCTGCTGCGCAACGACACGCTGGTGAAGAACCACGGCTTCAGGAACGGCGCCAAGACGGTGTTCGAAGCCCTGCTCGAAGCCGGAATCGAAGTCCTGGTCGACGACCGGGGTCAGCCGGTCGTCAAGTGCAACTGCGGGAACCCGCTGGCCGCCCCCGACATCCGGGATCCGGCCGATATCAGCCCCGACATCATCGGGGACGCCGAGTGGAGGCGAACCTTCTCCCCGCGGAGGGTCACCATCGTCAGGCCGGACACGACGCGGCGCGTCCGCAGATTCCACCTCATCGACATCGACAACGGCCGGGGCATCGGCCGTCCTGCGGGCGCCAACGCCCGGGATGTCCGGTTGCCCGCTCCGTCGATCCCGCCCGGCGACCAGCGACCGGCGGATCCTGCTTCCCCGGCTGCGCCGTCGATCGTCGGCACGTGGAGATCGTCCGGCCCGATCTCGTCGCTGATAAGCGTCGAGCCGGGCGATGCCGGCGCCTTCATCGGCGTGCTCGCGAGCGATCTTCAGCTCGGGCCCGGCTGCGTCCTGCGCGCGGGCCGCAGAACATGGTCGATGCGGGGCGCCGGTCCCGACTACACCGGCTCCGTCACCGCCGTGGACATGACGAACTGCGGCGAACTCTCCGAGGTTCCGGCCACCTGGCGGCTGACCGGTCACGACACGCTCACGATATGCCTGGACCTCGATCAGCTGCGTTGCGAGACCCTGGCGAGAACGGACGGCTGAGCGCTACTCGCCCAGCAGCGGGCCGAGATCGGTCCTGCGGGAGACACCGAGCTTGTTGAACACATCCTGCAGGTGGTTCTGTACCGTACGGACCGAGAGCACCAGCCGCTCAGCGATGTCCCTGTTGGTCAGGCCCGTCGCGGCGAGCCGGGCGACCTCCTCTTGCCGGCGGGTGAGCTCGGGCACGGTCAGGCGGGCCAGGGCGGGGGTACGGAACTCCTCGCACCGTGACGCGAGTGCTCCCGCCCGGGCCGAGGCCCTGCGGGCCGAGGCCGCGCGGCCCGCCCGCCGGAAGGCTTCGGCCGCCTGAGCGGCGCTCTCGACCGCGTACGGCAGGAACCCGAGCCGTTCGAAGTCGGAGGTCACCGCGTCCAGGCCGGGACCGTCCCCCCGCGCCGCGGCCAGGGCATGGGCCGCGAAGACCTGTGCGAGGTCACCGTCCTGAAGCTCGGCCAGCTCTGCCAGCCGGTCCACGGCTCGTCCGGGAGCACCGAGCCTGACGAGGTCGTGCAGTGCGACCGTCTCGAACGCCACGGCGCCCGCCTCATGTGCCGCCGCCGCAGCGGCCACGGCCAGCTCGACGGCCCTGGTCAGCTCGCCGGACGCCGCGCTGACCCACGGTTCTGTGACGGCGAGCAACATCCGTTCAGTCAGGAAGAAACGGGTCCGGGTGGTGCGGGCCTGTTCCAAAGCCTGCCGCGCCCCGTGCACGTCGCCGGACAGGGCGAGCGCCTGGGCGTACTCCAGCAGGCACATGCCCGTCGCGCCGCCGAGTGCCCCCGGGCCGCTGTCGCGCAGCAACTGCGCCGCCTCCACCGGCCTGCCGCGCAGCCGGGCCGCCATGGCCCGGTAGAACACCAGGGCGTGGACGGCCTGGGGGAACTCTCGCTGTCCCTCCAGCATCCCGGCCAGGCTGTCCGCGGCCGCCTCCATCTCCGTGAGGTCGCCCATGCACATGGCGGAGATGGCCCAGTTTCCGTGCAGAGGCATCACGATGACGGGCACGATCTCAAGCCAGTCACCGACGTTCGCGAGCGCTCGACGGGCTTCGGCCAGCGCCTCGCGATATCGCCCGCACAACCCCAGAGCCGCGGCGCGGGTGTTGAGCGCCTGGGCCGATATGGCCGCCGTGGCGGGCGGCTCGGCCAGCAGGGCTTCGACGAGGGTCAGTATCTCCCGCGGGCTGCTGTCGTTGCTCATGTTGATCAGCATCAGAAGGGTGAGGTCCTGCCGGTGCTTGACCTCGGTGACCTCGTCCCGGATGCGCGACAGCAGCCCCACAGCCTCCTCGATCCGTCCCAGTCCCAGTCCCAGGCTCCACGCGCGGGTCAACGCCAGCTCGGTGCGCTGCCGCTCGTCGCAGGGATGCTCCCACACCCGGGCGAGGACGGCCTCCGCCTCGGCCGGCCGGCCCGCGTAGTTGAACAGCGTGCCCAGCATGATCGCCGAGTCGATCCCGCCGCCGTGCTCGAAGGACGCCCGGGCCAGCCGTATGGCCAGTGAATAGTCGTGCGCGGCCCAGGCCAGACGGCAGGCCCGCACCAGCGGGGCGGGGTCGGGGACGACGCCGCTCTCCAGCCGCCACTGGGCGATCCGGAGCACGTCCTCCCGTCGCCGCGCGCCCAGCGTCTCGATCGATTCGGCCAGGTCACGGTGCCTGCGCCGACTGCGCAGACCCGGCAGGCGGGCTCGTACCGCATCGCCGTACAACGGGTGCGCGAGCCGCACCACGGTGCGGCGCCCGTCGGCGGCGACGCGGATCAGGCCGCGGGCCTCCACCCGCTCGACCGTCTCGCGGCCGGTGAGCGTGGTCAGAACGGCCACGTCGAGCGGCTCCCCGAGTGCGACGAATTCCATCACGGCCGTCTCGTCGTCGCCGAGCCGGCCCATACGCCGCTCGATGAGCTCGATGAGACGGGGAACGTACGGCACCTCACCACACAACCGCCACACGCCGCCGTGGGCCGGCGCCAGCGCGCTCCCGTCCCGGGCCGCGGTCACCAGCTCGCGCAGCAGCAGGGGGTTGCCCTGGGTGAGGGTGTACAGCCGGTCGGCGGTGGCGGGCTCGACGGGGCCGCCGAGCGCCGCCACCAGCACTTCCGTGACCTTGTCGCGGGCCAGCGGAGCCAGATCGAACCGGTCGGCGAGGTCGTCCTTCCACAGTGCCGTGACCGGGTCCGGACAGTCCCGGTCCGTCCGTACCGTGGCGAGCACCCGCAGATCTCCCGCCAGCTGGTGCACCAGGACGGCCGAGGCGGCGTCCAGCAGGTGGGCGTCATCCACCACCAGCAGCACCGGATCGAGTGAGAGGATCGCCTCGCCCGCCCACCCCAGCAGGTTCGAACCCGCCTCACCACGGGGCAGGAACGGGGCGAACACCCCCAGCGGGATCGTCTGGGCGGCCCGCGTCGCACCGACGCGCACCACTTCTCCCCTGCCGGTGAACGCCGCCGCCACCTCCGAGGCCAGACGGCTCTTGCCCACGCCCGCCGGACCTGAGATCAGTACGCTGCGACCCAGTAGCGCCGCCGCCACCTGCTCCCGCTCGGCCTCCCGGCCTGCAAAGGGCCACCTATCCACAGGCGCCTCCCATGGTCCTGCGCCGATCGTACGGCAGGCGCCGGAGCCGGGTACCGCGTAATTCTCTCCCGTACAACGCGAAAACGGCGGCGCCCGCAGGGGCACCGCCGTCGATCGCTCATCGACGCCATCGGGCGCCGGGTGTGTGGCACAGGCGCTGGGCGGAGCTGCGGTCAAGGCCGCCGGACGCCGGGCGATACGGATGATCATCTGTAAGTCATGCGTTGAGGACGGCCTCAGCGTTGACGCCCGTCGATCATCCGGGGACCGGTGGAGGTGCCCTCGGCATCGCTCCTGACCTTCAGGGCGGTCCCGCGGGAGGTGCCGTCGGCAGTCTCCCGGCGCGCTCCTCACCCAGCCTTCGCCGCAGGCGTTCTGGTGTCGCGGGCGGGCGAGGCTGTCGTACGGCGCAGCTGGGGTGGGCGACACCCGGCCCACCGAGGACGTGCCTCATGGGTGGGCATCACCCGCCCTGCCATGCGCCGCTCGGGTGCGGTGGGCCCGCGTGCCCTCCCTGGGCGGCTTGGGAGGGCACGCGGGAGCCTTTCATCCCCTGCGGACGGTGAGCAGGGCGTGGTAGGCGGGCTTGGGGGTCAGGTTCTCGTCCATGATGCAGGCCGCGCCCTCACCCTCGAACCAGTCGGGGACCCAGGAGTGGCGGTCGGTGTAACCCCAGACCGTGAACTCGGCGCAGCGCTTGTTGGCGGCGCAGGTGGAGAGCATCCGCTTGTAGTAGTCGGCCTGGGTGGCCAGCTTCTCCGGGGTCACCGGCAGCACCATGCGCACGTCGGCCTCGGTGATCGCGGCCTCCAGGCCGAGGTCGGTGAACTGGCGCATGATGTCGGCGAAGTCGCCCGGGTAGTCGTACTGGATGCCCAGGTGTCCCTGGAAGCCGATGCCGTGGATCGGCACCCGCTGGGCCTTGAGGTCCTTGACGATGCCCAGCGTGGTGTTGATCTTGTTGGTGTTCCACTCGAGGTTGTAGTCGTTGATGTAGAGCTTGGCCCGCGGGTCGGCCTGGTGCGCCCAGCGGAAGGCGTCGGCGATGTAGCCGGGGCCGAGGTGGGTCAGCCAGATGCTCTGGCGCAGGTTGCCGTCGTCGTC
Source organism: Paraplanobispora siamensis (assembly GCF_016863175.1). Taxonomy (GTDB): domain Bacteria; phylum Actinomycetota; class Actinomycetes; order Streptosporangiales; family Streptosporangiaceae; genus Planobispora; species Planobispora siamensis. The sequence continues at coordinate 127,254 of NZ_BOOJ01000055.1, read as the reverse complement.
CACCACCTCGTTGACCACGTCCCAGGCGCGGATCTTGCCGCGGTAGCGGCCGACCTCGGTCATGATGTGGTCGCGCAGGATCTTGCGCAGCTCCGCGGCGTCGATGCTGCCGTCGGCGACGCCCTCGGTGAGCCAGGCCGGGATCTGGTTGTGCCAGACCAGGGTGTGCCCGCGCACCTGCTGCCGGTTGCGCAGGGCGTTGCGGACCACCGCGTCGGCGTCCTCCCAGGCGTAGACGCCGCGCTGGGGCTCCACCGACTCCCACTTCATCGCGTTCTCGGCGGTGACGTGGTCGAACTCGCGGTTGAGCACCCGGCGGTAGTCGGCCTCCTCGGCCAGGGCGGTGGCGTTGACGGCCGAGCCCATCCGCACTCCCAGCTTGCGGGCCAGCTCGCGCAGGTTGTCCGGGGTCCTGCCGCCGTGTGCGGCCCGGGACGCGTCCGGCGGCAGGGGGTCGGCCAGCGCGGGTGCCGGAAGGGGTGCGGCCAGTGCGAACGCGGCGGCGGCCAGTACCGGCAGGAGACGTTTCATGCTGCCTCACTCGTGGTCTCGAAGGCGGTCGTGGGTTCCCCGATGGAGCCCCGATAGGGGCTTTGAAACTTTCGAGTGATTTCCGAGATGTTTCGCGTCATGAAACGTAGATGTAAAGGAGCCACGCGTCAACGGTCCGAAAGTTTTCGGTTACTCGGCGCTGACGTACGGCACGCCGAAGAAGTCGCAGCATGCGGAAGAAGGCGCCCACCCCACGCCGCAGATCTCCTCGTGTGGCGGCGGGACGTCCGCCGCCACACGCGTCAGCGGAAGTCGAGCCCCTCGAAGGCGCCGGAGCGGCGCCACCGGTCGATGTGCCGGAAGAAGGCCAGCGCCCCCTGCGGATGGCCGACGTTGAGCCGTCCCCGCGGCCCGGGGTCGCGGCCCTCGTTGTTGTAGTAGCCCGGCGTGCAGTCCGGTGAGCCCAGCATCATCCCCCGGCCCGACAGCAGGAGGTCGACCCAGGCGTTCTCGGCCTGCTCGGTGGCCTCGACCTCGCGGAATCCGTTGCGCAGGGCGTGCTCGACGATCACGGCGATCGTCCTGCCCGCCTCGGTGAGGTTGTGCGGGATGTTGGAGATGAGGTTCGCGCCCTGCGTCGGCTGCACCAGGAAGGCGTTCGGGAAGCCGTGCACGTGGACGCCGTGCAGGGTGCGCATGCCCTCGGCCCAGTACGCGGAGAGCCTGACGCCGTCGCGCCCGGTCATGTCGTAGCCGGCCCGCCGGGTGAACTCGGTGCCGACCTCGAAGCCGGAGGCGTAGACGATGCAGTCGACCTCGTACTCCCGGCCGCCGGCGACGACCCCGCGCTCGGTGATCCGCTCCACACCCCTGCCGTCGGTGTCGACCAGGTGCGTGCCGGGGAGGTTGAAGGACTGCAGATACTCGTCGTGGAAGCAGGGGCGCTTGCACAGCTGGCGGTACCAGGCCTTGAGGTTCCGGGCGGTCTCGGGATCCTCGACGACCGCGTCGACGCGCGCGCGGATCTCCTCCATCTTCTCGAAGTCGGCGTCCTCGAAGGCCTCCAGCATCTTCTCCGGGACGAAGTCCTCGGGCGGCAACGCCATGATCTTGGAGCGGACCCGCCGGGCGATGTCGGTCCAGCCGTCCTTCACCAGGTCCTCCTCGGGCATGGCACCCGTCTGGTTGGCCGTGAAGTTCTCCAGCCAGCGCTCCTGCCAGCCCGGCGTCGCGATCCCGGCGAACCACTCGGGGTCGGTCGGCCGGTTGCCGCGCACGTCGACCGAGGACGGCGTGCGCTGGAAGACGTACAGTTCCCCGCACGCCCGCGCCAGATGGGGCACGCACTGCACGGCCGTCGCCCCGGTGCCGATGACGGCCACCCGCTTGCCGGCGAGCCGGTCCATCGGCGCCCCGGAGGGGTCGCCGCCGGTGTAGCCGTAGTCCCACCGGCTGGTGTGGAAGCAGTGCCCGCCGAACGACTCGATCCCCGGGATGCCCGGCAGCTTCGGCACGTGCAGCGGGCCGACGCCCATGCCGACGAAGCTCGCGGTGAACTCGTCGCCCCGGTCGGTACGGACGATCCAGCGGGATCGCGCCGCGTCCCATTCGAGGTCCCGGACCTCGGTGTGGAAGAGCGCGTCGCCGTACAGGTCGTAGTGCTTGCCGATGCGCCGGCAGTGGTCGAGGATCTCGGGCGCGTGCGCGTACTTCTCCGTCGGCATGTGGCCGGTCTCCTCCAGGAGCGGCATGTACACGAACGACGCCGTGTCGCACTGCGCGCCCGGATAGCGGTTCCAGTACCAGGTGCCGCCGAAGTCGCCGCCCTTGTCGATGATGCGGACGTCGTCGACGCCGGCCTCCTTCAGCCGCGCGCCGGTGACGAGGCCGGCGAAGCCGCCGCCGATGAAGGCGAACGTGACGTGGTCGGTCTTCGGCTCGCGAGGGGTCACCGGGGTGTAGGGGTCGTCGAGGTAGTGCGCGAACCGGCCGGTCAGCCGGATGTACTGGTCGTTCCCGTCGGGGCGGAGCCGCTTGTCGCGCTCCTGCCGGTACTTGCGGCGCAGGGCCTCTTTGTCGATGCGGGTGCCGGCGTCCATTACCCAGCAATACCAGAATATTGTTCGCTTGTCCCCGGGCCTCCTGCGGCCGCCCTCACACCTCACGGGTGATCCCTGTGCGGGGCGGGGGTTCCGATACTGCCATCGCCCGTACGGCGCGCCGAGTGACGTGAGGTGACGGAGATGAGTGGTGCGTACCCGGCCATCGAGGACCATGGGATCGTCGGTGACCTGCAGACGGCGGCGCTGGTGGCCGCGGACGGGACCGTCGACTGGTTCTGCAGTCCGCGCTTCGACTCGCCGAGCGTGTTCGCCTCCCTGCTTGATCACGGTAAAGGCGGATATTTCCGTATCACTCCGGATGTCAAGGACTACGTCACGCGGCAGCTCTACCTGCCCGGCACCGCCGTCCTCATCACGCGCTTCATGACCCCGGAGGGGGTCGGAGAGGTGATCGACTTCATGCCGGTCGCCGGTTCCACGGCGACCGAGCGCCACCTCCTGGTCCGGGTGGTGCGGGTGGTCCGCGGGGAGATGCGCTTCGTCATCGAGTGCGTGCCCGCCTTCGACTACGCGCGCGGGGAGCACCGTACCGAGATCACCGACGACGGGGTGGCGTTCCGCGGCGGGGGGTTCGCCGCCAACCTCTCCTTCGTCCGCATGCCGGGCAGGGAGGCCGGGACCGCACCGGGCCGCGAGGCCGGGACCGCACCGGGCCGCGAGGCCGAGGCCGAGATCCGGCGCCACGGGCGGGGCGGCGTCCGCGCCGTCATCTCCGGCGCGGCCGGGCAGAGCGGTGCGCTGATCTTCGAGACCTCGCCCTCCGGCCCGCCGGAGCGGTGGTCGCGGGACGCGGTTCTGGCGATGCTCGAGGACACCCGCGACTTCTGGCGCGGCTGGCTGCGGCAGTCCCGCTACCGGGGACGCTGGCGCGACATGGTGGAGAGGGCGGCCATGACGCTCAAGCTCATGACCTACGCCCCCACCGGCGCGCTGATCGCGGCCGCCACGACGGGCCTGCCCGAGCAGGTGGGGGGCGAGCGCAACTGGGACTACCGCTTCACCTGGGTGCGCGACGCGTCCTTCTCCGTCTACGCGCTGCTCGGGCTCGGCTTCGACCGCGAGGCGGAGGCCTACCTGCGGTGGCTGGGTCAGCGGATCCAGGAGGGGAGCGAGCGGTCGTCACCGCTGCAGATCATGTACCGGATCGACGGCTCGTCCGACCTGAGCGAGGAGACGCTCGGCCACCTGGAGGGCTATCGCGGGTCACGGCCGGTGCGCATCGGCAACGGCGCCGCCACCCAGCTCCAGCTCGACATCTACGGTGAGGCGCTGGACTCGATCTACCTCGCCGACCAGCACGGGATCCCGATCGGCCACAACGGCTGGCGCCACCTGCGCGACACCGTCGACTGGCTCTGCAAGCACTGGGACCAGCGCGACGCCGGACTGTGGGAGACCCGCGGCGGGCACCAGGACTTCGTCTACGGCCGGTTCATGTCGTGGGTCGCCCTCGACCGGGCCATCCGCATCGCGCGGACCCGCGCCCGCCCGGCCGACCTGGCCCGCTGGACGAGCGCGCGGGACGAGATCTACCAGCAGGTCATGGACCGGGGCTGGAACGCGAAGATGTCGGCGTTCGTGCAGTACTACGAGGGTGACGTGCTCGACGCCTCGATCCTGTACATGCCCCTGGTGGGCTTCATCGCGCCGGGCGACCCGATGTGGCAGTCCACCCTGCGCGCCATGGACGAGGTGCTGGTCTCCGACAGCCTCGTGTACCGCTACGACCCGATGGCCTCGCCGGACGGGCTGCGCGGCTCGGAGGGCACGTTCTCGATGTGCACGTTCTGGTACGTCGACGCCCTGGCCCGCTCCGGCCGGCTCGACGAGGCGCGCCTGACGTTCGAGAAGATGCTGACCTACAGCAACCACATCGGCCTGTACTCCGAGGAGATCGGGCCCACCGGGGAGCAACTGGGCAACTTCCCGCAGGCCTTCAGCCACCTGGCCCTCATCACCGCGGCCATGAACCTCGACCACCAGCTCGACCGCGGCACCGTGCCCGGTGCCGCGGCCGGCTTCGACGAGGGCTCCGACGGGGGCTTCAGCGTCGGCTTCAACGGGCCGGCGGTTCGGACGGCTCCGACGGTGCTTCCTGCGCGGTCTCCTGCGTCTGCTCGCGAGGAAGGAACAGCGCCGCGACGAGACCGATGAGCGTGACCACCACGAGGATGATCAGGGCGGTCGCGAACGGCCGCCCTCCCGGATACTCGACCGCCGCGATGACCGAGCCGGCGAGCGCGACGCCCAGCGACGATCCCAGGTTCGACACGCTGCGCGACAGGCCGGAGATGTCCTCCTGTTCATCCTCCGGGAAGGCCGACTGCACGACGTTCACCGACGAGGTCAGCATGGTCCCGATCCCGAGCCCCATCAGCAGCAGCCCGGGAACGAAGCTGATGATCGAACCGCCGTCCCGCGCCAGCAGCAGCAGGAGCACCATGCCGGTGGACATGAACACGAACCCCACCCGGATCAGCCACCGTTGCGAGTGCCTGCGCGCGAACCTCTCGGCGGCGGCCGAGGCCGCCAGGACGCCGAGGGTGGCGGGAGTGAGCATGAGGCCGGTCTGGATGGCGTTGTAGCCCCAGACCTGCTGCAGGAAGACGGAGATGACGAAGAACGACCCCTGCATGGTGAGCCACTGGATGTTCTGCGTCACCAGCCCGAGGTTGGAGGTCCGGCTGCGGAACAGGCCCGGGGACATCAGGGGTTCCCTGCCCGCTCTCTCCCTCGACCTGATGTGCAGGAAGAACCAGAGCAGGACCAGCGCGCCGATGGCGAGGGACGGCCACACCGGGGAGATCCCGCCCTGCGGGATCAGTACGGTGCCGCCGATCGCGAAGTCCTGGTTGGCGGTGCCCCAGCCGTAGGTCCCCGACAGCAGGATGCCGAACACCACGAAGAACAGCCCGGCGGCCGAGAGGATCGCGCCGGTCAGGTCGAAGTGCGGCCGGGACCCCTTCTCCACCGGCTGGGGATCGACGATCTTCCGGGAGAGGAAGATGATCCAGGCGACGACCAGGGCCTGCGCGATGAAGGAGGCGCGCCAGCTGATCGTGCTGGTGATGAGGCCGCCGATGAGCGGGCCGGCCGCCGCGCCCAGACCCGCCGCCCCGCTGACGACGCCGAAGTACTTGGCGCGCGTGGTGACGTCGTCGAAGGCCACGGTGATCAGGATGTAGATGGGCGGGATCATCAGGGCCGACCCGATGCCCTCGAGCAGCGAGTAGCCGACGATCATCAGGCCCAGCCCCTGGGCGACCGCGGCCAGGACGGCGCCCGCCCCGTACACCAGCAGTCCGATCCTGAAGCAGGCCTTGCGTCCCAGGATGCCGGTCATCTTGCTGCCGACGATCATCAGGGAGGCCATCGTCAGGGTGAACAGCGTGATCGTCGTCTGGATGCCGGTCACCGTCGTGCCGATGTCCTTGGCGATGGCGGTGATGGCGACGTTCATGTTCGTCGCGGCGTAGCTGGCGATGAACTGCGCCAGCGCCAGAGGCAGGACCATCGACCGCGCGGCGGCAGCCGTACTGTTCACATGGCTCATGACATGCTCACCCGGCTCATGACATGCTCACCCGGCTCATGACACGCTCACCGCCGTCGCGGGCGCGGTGCGCTCACGCCGTCGCAGGATGGCCTTGTACACCTCCGAGACCGGGATGATGAGGGCGCCCACCACGATGCAGATGATCCACTGGGTCAGGCTCATGTCCACGGTCCCCAGCAGCCGGTGGAAGAAGTCGAACCCGCCGGCCAGGATGATCGCCGCCGCCGACACGCCGCAGGCGATGAGGAAGGGCCGGTCGGGCTGGTCGCCGCGGCTGAAGATCGACCGCTTCTCATCCTTCACGGTCATCGAGAAGAACACGTTGAACAGCGAGAACGTGGTCACTCCCATGGTCCTGGCGAGCTGGTCGTCGTACGTCCGGTCGGCCCACCAGACGACGCCGAGCGTGCACACCCCCAGCACGAATCCCGCCACACCCAGCCAGACGAACAGGCGGCGGTCGAGGATCTGCTCGTCGGCCCGGCGCGGCCGGCGCCGCATGAGGTCGGGCGCGGGCGCCCCGTAGCCGAGGCCGATGGCCTGGGAGACCTGCACGGTGAAGTTGATCCAGAGCGTCTGCAGGGGGAGGAACGGCACGCCGCCGACGACGTTGAAGATGCTGGCGCCGAGGAAGGTGACGACGAAGCCGATCAGCGTCCCGATCTGGAACTTGATGTACTTCTTCAGGTTGTCGTACAGGCCGCGGCCCATCTCGACCGCCCTGACGATCGTGGAGAAGTCGTCGTCGGTGAGGATCATGGTCGCGGCCTCCTTGGAGACCTCGGTGCCGGTGATGCCCATCGCGATGCCGATGTCGGCCCGCTTGAGCGCCGGGGCGTCGTTCACCCCGTCACCGGTCATCGCCACGACGTGGCCCTTCTTGCGCAGGATGTCGACGAGGCGGACCTTGTGCTCCGGGGCGACCCTGGCGATGACGCCGACGCCGTCGATCTCGCGCAGGGCGGTCTCGTCGTCCATCTCGGCGAAGGTGGCGCCCGTGATCGCGCGCCCGGGGATGCCCAGCTTGTTCGCGATGGCCTCCGCGGTCACCGCGTGGTCGCCGGTGATCATTCGGACCTCGATGCCGGCCTCGCGGGCCCTGGCGATCGCGGCCTTGGCCTGCGGCCGGGGAGGATCGACGATGCCGACGAGCGTCAGCAGGGTCAGCCCGTTCACCAGGGAGAGCAGGTCCGCCTCGGGGTCGAACCCGTCGGGGTCGAAGTCTCTGCGGGCGGTGGCCATCACCCGCAGGCCCTGCTCGGCCAGCCGCTGGTTCTCGGCCAGATAGCGCGCCCGGAAGTCCTCACTGGCGGGGACGGGGCCCAGCCCCGGGTCGAGGACCGAGTCCGCCCTGGCGAGCAGCTGGTCCGGCGCGCCCTTCACCAGGCAGCGGATCACCTCGACGCCGCGCTCGTCGGGCATCCGGTGGAAGGTCGCCATGAGCTTGTAGGCCGCGTCGAAGGGCACCTCCGCGACGCGCGGATACTGCTGGCGGGTGGCCCGCGAGTCCAGGCCGCCCTTCTCGGCCAGCACGACCAGCGCGCCCTCCGTCGGATCGCCGACGAGGGCGCCGTCCTCGACCTCGGCGTCGGCGGCCAGGGCCATCGGCAGCAGGAACTGTTCGAGCGGGACGTCCGGCTGCCCGGCGACCCGCTTGATCGTGCCGTCCGTCGAGTAGCCCGACCCCGAGATCGTGTACCTGCGGCCGGGCAGCGTCATCTCGACCGCGGTCATCTGGTTCAGCGTCAGGGTCCCGGTCTTGTCCGAGTTGATCGCCGAGGTGCAGCCGAGGGTCTCGGTGGAGCGCAGCCGCTTGACGATGGCGTTGGCCTTGGCCAGCATCTGCGTGCCCATCGACAGGATGGTCGTCACCACGGCGGGCAGGCCGGTGGGGATCGCCGAGACGGCGAAGGCGATCGAGGCGGTGAAGACCTGCGCGAAGGTGTTGCCGCGCGCCAGGTTCAGCAGCATGGACAGGACGAGGGCGAAGCCCGAGATCACCAGGATCTGGTTGGTCAGCTTGGCCAGCTGCCGGGTCAGCGGGGTCTCGGTCTCCTCCTCGGCCTGCAGCATGCCGGAGATGTGGCCCACCTCGGTCGCCATGCCGGTGGCGGTCACCACGAGCTCGCCGGAACCCCGGGTGACGTTGGTGTTCATGAACGCCATGGTGATCCGGTCGCCGAGGTCGGCGCCGGGCGACAGCAGCGCGTTCGCGTCCTTGGGGACGGGCGTGCTCTCCCCGGTGAGCGCGGACTCGTCGATCTCCAGGGTCGCGCCCCGGATGATGCGCCCGTCCGCCGGGACCAGGTCACCGGCCTCGACGGAGACGATGTCCCCGGGGACGAGCTGCTCGGCGGGGACCTCCGTCAGGGCGCCGTCCCGCCGGACCTTCGCCTTGACGATCATCATCTTCTGCAGCGCGGAGACGGCCGCCGCCGCCTTGCCCTCCTGCCGCAGGCCGAGGAAGGCGTTGAACAGGGTCAGTGCGAGAAGCACGATGCCCGTGCCGTACTGCTTGAGCGGGTAGAGGCTGATGACGCCTGCCACCAGCAGGACGATCTGCATGGGGTCCGCGTACTGGCGCAGGAAGGCGCGCCAAGCCGGCTCCGGTTTCGCCTCGGCGAACTTGTTGGGACCGTAGCGCTGCGTGCGCACGCCGACCTCGTCGGCGCTGAGTCCCCGGCCCGGTTCGACGTTCATGGCCTTCAGCGCCTCGGGAACCGGAACTGCGGAGAAGTCGGCCGGTGCCGGAACGTCCAGCCCCTGACCCGCTGAGGACGGTGTCATCGGTTCCTCCCATTCACCACTGGTCGCGAGTGTGCTGTCCGGAACCTCGGGTGAACGTCACCCGGCAGGGGTGAGCCCTCCCGCCCGCCGGGGCGGTGAGAGTGCCGGTGACAGGGCTCGGCCCGGCGGGCCCGGCGGGCCCGCCGGACGGCGGTGTCCGGGAGGGGCGGCTTGTCGTGCACGAGGTTCAGAGCGGGCAGGAGCGGGTGGACTACACAGGGGCCGTGTACGGCTCACTGCTCGCCGCCTCGGTCGTCGCCGGGACGACCCCGGGCAAGGACCCCACCCCGGGAGTGATCGTCAGTGTGCTGATCCTGGCCACCGGGCTCGTCTTCTGGTTCGCGCACGTCTACGCCAGGCTGGTGGGTGAGCGCCGGTACGGCGAGCGGCTGACCTGGGCCCACACGCGCCGGGTGGGCAGGGCCGAGCGCCCGCTGGCCGAGGCCGCGCTCCCGCCCGCGCTGGTGGCCGTGCTGTGCTGGGCGTTCGGCGTCTCCGACACGACGACCGGGTGGCTCACGCTGGTGACGGCGCTGGCCGGCCAGGTGGTCTGGGCCACCGTCGCCGGCGTCAGGGCCAACATCGGGCTGCACCTCGTCGTCGCCTCCGCGGTGGGCAACCTGCTCATCGGGATGATGATCGTCGTGCTCAAGGTGGCCCTGACGCACTGACGGCGGAACCCGCCCTGACCCGGGGCGCACGGCGGTTCTCACCCGGACGGGGTGAGGTGGCCGGCACGCCGCGCGGAAATGGTTCATGCGGCGGAGGTTCGCCGGCACGGCGCATCGGAGGACGGAACCATGGCAGAGGCCGAGACCACGGACAGAACCCCCACCCCCAAGGCGTCGGGCACCTTCGGCCTCTCCCAGGCCACGGCGCTGATCCTGGGGAGCATCATCGGCGTCGGCATCTTCAACCTGCCGTACTCCCTGGCGTCCTTCGGCCCGATCAGCATCGTCGCGATGGCGGTGACCACGGTCGGCGCGCTGGCCCTGGCGCTGATGTTCGCGGCGCTGTCGCGCCGGCTGCCCGCCGACGGCGGGCCGTACGCCTACGCGCGGGTCGCCTTCGGCAACGGGGTCGGGTTCGCCAACGCGTGGTCGTACTGGATCACCGCCTGGGCGGGCAACGCCGCGATCGTCACCGGCTGGGTCTACTACGTCGAGAACTTCGTCAACGAGGACGGCGCGGTCCTGTGGTCCATCGTGATCGCGCTGGTCGGCCTGTGGGTGCCCGCGGCCATCAACCTCTCCGGAGTGAAGAACATCGGGGCCGTGCAGGTGTGGACGACGGTCATCAAGTTCGTCCCGCTGGTGATCATGTCGACGGTCGGCCTCTTCCTCATCAGCACGGACAACTTCCAGCCCTGGAACGCCAGCGGTCAGAGCAACCTGCAGGCGATCGCGGGCGCCATGGCCATCTGCCTGTTCAGCTATCTGGGCGTGGAGACGGCCGCGGTGGCCGCGGCCAAGGTCCGCGACCCGGAGAAGAACATCCCCCGCGCCACGGTGTTCGGCACGCTGGCCAGCGCCGTCGTCTACCTGCTCTCCCTGACCGCGGTCTTCGGCACCGTGCCCTCCACCGTGCTCGGGGAGGAGGCGAACAAGGCCTCGTACTCGGTGGCGGCCAACGCCATGGCGGGCGGCGGGACCTGGGCCGGTGACCTGGTGGCGCTGGCGGTCATCGTCTCCGGCTTCGGCGCGCTGAACGGGTGGACCATGATCTGCGCCGAGATGCCGCTGGCCGCGGCCCGCGACGGGCTCTTCCCGCAGAGCTTCGGGAAGATCTCCAGCCGCGGCGTCCCCTCGGTCGGGATCGTCGCCTCGACGGCCCTGGCCTCCCTCGCCATGGTGGTCAGCTTCATGGGGGCCAGCGGCGCGACGGTGTTCAACACGCTGGTCCTGATGACCGGGATCACCGCGGCCATCCCGTACGGCTTCTCGGCACTGGCGCAGATCCGGTGGAGGTGGCGGGACAACCGGCCCGTCCACACGCCCAGGTTCGCCCGCGACCTGACGGTGGCGGTGCTGTCGCTGATCTTCTCCGTGCTGTTCATCTGGTACTCGCGCAACACGGGGGAGACCGACTGGTACCTCGTGTGGGGCCCGTTCCTCATGGCGGCCGCGGCCTTCCTGATCGGGATCCCGGTCTATCTCCGGATGCGCACCCGGATGACCAGCCCCGGCCCCGTACCCCCCTACCACTGACCTCGACAAGGAGACGAAGGCCATGACCTTCCACGTGGACTCCGAGATCGGCCGGCTCCGCCAGGTCATCCTGCACCGGCCGGGGCTCGAACTCAGCAGACTGAGCCCGGCCAACGTCGACGAGCTGCTGTTCGACGACGTCCTGTGGGGCAAGCGGGCCCGTGAGGAGCACGACGCCTTCGCGCAGGTGCTGCGCGACCGCGGAGTGACGGTGCACTACTTCGGCACGCTGCTGGCCGAGGTGCTCGACAACCCCGGCGCGCGGGAGTGGGTGCTCGACCGCGTGCTGACCGACGACACCGTGGGGCCCACCCTCGTCGAGCCGCTGCGCAGGCTCGCCCAGGATGTGGAGAGCGAGCGGCTGTCCGAGATGCTGATCGGCGGCGTCATCAAGGCGGACCTGAGCAGGTTCAGCGTGAGCGGCCTGCGCTGGGAGCTCATGAACGCCGACGACTTCCTGCTGACGCCGCTGCCCAACCACCTGTTCCAGCGCGACAACTCGGCCTGGATCTACAACGGGGTCAGCATCAACCCGATGGCCAAGGCGGCCAGGGCGCGCGAGTCGGTGCACAGCGCCGCGATCTACGAGTTCCACCCGATGTTCGCCGGTGCGGACTTCAACATCTGGTACGGCGCCGGCGGGGTGGGGCACCAGCCCGCCACCCTGGAGGGGGGCGACATCCACGTCCTGGGCAACGGCGCCGTGCTGATCGGGCTGGGCGAGCGCAGCACGGCCATGGGCATCGAGAACCTGGCGCGCGCGCTGTTCGCGGGCAAGGCGGCGAGCAAGGTCATCGCGGTCGAGCTGCCGCACTCGCGGGCGATGATGCACCTCGACACCGTCATGACGATGATCGACGTCTCGACCTTCGTCATGTACCCCTACCTCGATCCGGACCTGCGGTCCTGGACGGTGCTGCCGGCCCGGGACCCGGAGCTTCCCGGCGGGCTGGAGATCGTCCGCAACGACGACTTCTTCCAGACCCTCGCCGAGGCCCTGGAGGTGGACCGGGTCACGGTGCTGCGCACGGACGAGGACCTGCGGGCCGCCCAGCACGAGCAGTGGGACGACGGCAACAACTTCCTCGCCGTCGAGCCCGGCGTCATCGTCGGCTATGAGCGCAACGTCACCACGAACACCTACCTGCGCAAACACGGCATCGAAGTGATCACGATCGCGGGAAGCGAGCTCGGGCGAGGTCGCGGCGGGCCGCGGTGCATGTCGTGCCCGATCGAACGAGACCCGGTCTAGGAGCTGAGGAGCCGACATGACCTTCAACCTGCACGCGCGCAACTTCCTCAAGGAGCTCGACTTCACCCCGGCGGAGTGGAAGTACCTGCTGGACCTGTCCGCGAGCCTGAAGCAGGCGAAGTACGCGGGACTCGAACGGCCCCGGCTCACCGGCAGGAACATCGCGATCATCTTCGAGAAGACCTCCACGCGCACGCGCTGCGCCTTCGAGGTCGCCGCCCACGACCAGGGGGCGCACGTCACCTATCTCGACCCCGCGGGGTCGCAGCTCGGGCACAAGGAGTCGGTCGAGGACACCGCCCGGGTCCTGGGGCGGATGTTCGACGGCATCGAGTACCGCGGCTTCAAGCAGGAGCACGTCGAGACGCTGGGGCGGCTGGCCGGCGTGCCCGTCTGGAACGGCCTGACCGACGAGTGGCACCCGACGCAGACGCTCTGCGACATGCTCACGATGCGCGAGCACAGCAGCAAGCCCGACCAGGAGATCACGTTCGCCTACTGCGGGGACGCGCGCAACAACATGGGCAACTCCCTGCTCGTGGCGGGGGCGATGATGGGGATGGACGTCCGGATGGTCGCCCCGCAGTCGCTGTGGAACCACGATGACGTGATCAAGCAGGCGCAGCGCATCGCCGAGGGGACCGGCGCGCGCATCTCGCACACCGAGGACGTCGCGCAGGGGGTGGCCGGCGCCGACTTCGTCTACACCGACGTCTGGGTCTCGATGGGCGAGCCCAAGGAGGTGTGGGACAAGCGCATCGAGCTGCTGCGCCCCTACCAGGTGAACGCGGAAATGATCAACGCCACGGGCAACCCGCACGTGCGCTTCATGCACTGCCTGCCCGCCTTCCACGACCGCAGGACCAAGGTCGGCGCGGAGATCTTCGAGAAGACCGGGATGGAGGCCCTGGAGGTCACCGACGAGGTCTTCGAGTCCCCCCGCTCGATCGTCTTCGACCAGGCCGAGAACCGGATGCACACGATCAAGGCCGTCATGCTGGCGACCATGGGCGCGTAGGGGGAGGAACGCCATGCGCATCGTCGCAGCCCTCGGCGGCAACGCCCTGCTCGAACGCGGCCAGCGTCCCGACGCGGCCCTGCAGCAGGCCAACGCGGTGCGGGCCGTGCACGCGCTCGCCCCGCTGGCCGAGCGGCACGAGCTCATCCTCACCCACGGCAACGGTCCCCAGGTCGGCCTGCTGGCCCTGGAGAGCGCGGCCGACACGAGCCTGACCGTGCCCTACCCGTTCGACGTCCTGGGCGCCCAGACCCAGGGCATGATCGGTTACTGGCTGCTCCAGGCGCTCCAGAACGCCCTGCCCGGCCGCCAGGTGGTGGCGCTGATCAACCAGACTCTCGTCTCGGCCGCCGACCCGGCCTTCGGCAACCCGACCAAGTTCGTCGGCCCGGTCTACGACGAGCGCACGGCCCAGGAGTTGGCCGCGAGCCGGGGCTGGAGCGTGGCCCGCGACGGCGACCACTGGCGCAGGGTCGTGCCCTCGCCGGATCCGCAGCGCGTCGTCGAGACGCGGCTGATCCGCCAGCTGCTCTCGTCGGGGGCGATCGTGGTGTGCGCGGGCGGCGGCGGGGTGCCGGTCATCCGCAACGAGGAGGGCAAGCTGCAGGGCGTCGAGGCGGTGATCGACAAGGATCTCGCCACGGCGAAGCTGGCCGAGGCGCTCGAGGCCGACGCGCTCCTGCTGCTCACCGACGTGCCCGCCGTACAGCGCGGGTACGGCACCGCCGACGCCGAGGTCATCAGCCGCGCCACCCCGGCGGCGCTGCGGCGGGAGGACTTCCCGGCCGGGTCGATGGGGCCGAAGGTGGAGGCGGTCTGCCGGTTCGTCGAGGTCACCGGAGACCTGGGCGCCATCGGAGCGCTGGAGGACGCCGTCGCGATCCTCGACGGCAAGGCCGGCACGGTCGTCACTCCGGGCGGCGACTACGGCGGCTCGGAGGACCTGCGGCCCGGCCCCTGGGTTCGGCCGGACCCGTCCTGACCGCCGGACCCGGCCCGGCCGCCGGGCCGGGTCCTTCCCGGAGCGGCCGCACCCGTGATCACCCGTCCCGCTCTCGGAAGCGGGGAATGCGAAGTGGGGGATGCCATGCCCGATGTGTTCACCCGGATCGTCGGGGCCGACATCGAGACTGCCGAGGCCGCGGGCCTGCTCGCGGCGGTGGGCAGTGTGGGCCCGTCCTTCCAGCCCGGCCTGTTGCCGCGCACGACCCGTGACCAGGCAGTGATCACCGGCGTCGTCGCGGCGGCCAACTACGGGCTCACGGTGACGGCCCAGGAGGGCATCACCGCGGTGGCCCGCCGCCTGTCCGGATCGCGGCGCCGGGCGGGGACCGCGACCTTCGCCGCCAACCTCGGCGCCGTCGGCGCCGGAATACTCGTGCAGCGCCTCTTCGCCCAGCGCGCCGGGGAACCGCTGGCCCGCGCCGCCGTCCGGGCGGCCGGCTGGCGGCTGGTCACCGGAGGGATCGCGGGTGCGCTCACCACGGGCGCCGACGGGCTGGTCCGCCGGCTGACGGGACAGCGCGCCGTGGGCCGGGTGAACGTCTGGACCGTGCTCGGGGCGGGCACGGGAGTCGGCGCCGCGCTCTACTTCTGGCAGCGCCGGGCCGTGGCCGGCCAGGAGGAACAGGGGAAGCCGGACACTCCCACTGAGGAGCACGGGAGCGGCCAGCTGCTGGCCAGGCGCGCGATCCTGGTGGGGGGCGTCATCTCGGGCTCCATCACGGCGGCCTCGCGGGCCGAGTCGGCGGCGGCCGCGGTCGCCGCCCGGGGCGTCCGGTGGGCGGCCCCCTCGCTCGCACCGGTCAGCCTGGCGGCCGGGAACATGATCGTCAGAGGTCTGTTCGGGTACGCCGCCTACCGCGCCGCCCGCGTCGTCTACCACCGCCTGGAGGAGGCGGGCACGGTGATCGAGCCCGCCCACGACACGCCGCCTTCATCGCGGTGGGTCAGCGGCGGGCCCGGCAGCCTGGTCGACTGGGCGGACTTCGGGCGGGAGGGCCGCCGGTACGTGAACATGGCGCTGACCGCGCGGGAGATCGCGGACGTCACCGGGGCGACCGGCACGAAGGACCCGATCCGGGTGTTCGTCGGCCTGGCCTCGGCCGCCACGGCGACCGAGCGGGCCGACCTGGCCATGCGGGAGCTCGAGCGCCTGGGCGCCTTCGACCGCGGGACCATCGCCTACTTCTCGCCGACGGGCACCGGCTACGTCAACTACATGGCCGTCGAGACGGTGGAGTACCTCACCGGCGGCGACGTCGCCTCGGCCGCGATCCAGTACTCCGTACGCCCCTCCTACCTCTCCCTGGACAGGATCAAGACGGCGTGGGAGGACAACCTCGCCTTCCTGACGGCCATGAGCTGGAAGCTGCGCTCCCTGCCGCCCGAGCGCCGGCCCCGGCTGCTGCTGTTCGGCGAGAGCCTCGGCAGCCACGCCGCCCAGAACGTCTTCCTGCGGCAGGGCGCCAGGGGCATGGACCTGCTGATGATCGACCGCGCCCTGTTCGTCGGGACGCCCTTCGCCTCGGCCTGGCGGCAGGCCTGGCTGGACGACCCCGAGGAGTGCGACCCGCACGGGCGCATCGTGGAGGTGGCCTCCTACGACGAGTGGCTCGCGCTCCCCCGGGAGCGGAGGGAAGGGGTCAGGATCGTCCTGCTCACACACGACGAGGACCCCATCCCCAAGCTCGGGCTGCCGCTGCTGATCCAGGCGCCCGAGTGGCTGGGGCCGCCCGCCACGCGCAGACCCGGGATCCCCCGGGGGGCCACCTGGCGGCCGTTCGTCACCTCAGTGATCACCTTCGTCGACCTGCTGAACGCCAACCGGGTCGTCCCCGGCCGGCTCGAGGCCCTGGGCCACGACTACCGGGCGGACCTGTCGCGGTTCATCCATGCCGCCTTCGACCTGCCCGCCGGGCCCGGCACGCTGGAGAACATCGACAAGGCGCTGGGGGAGCGCGAGCTGGCCTGGGCCCGTCGCCGGCAGCTCGGCGAGCGGCTGCGGCCGGCCCCGGTCAGCGCGGCCCGCCGGCGGGCCGACCGTCCCCCGGCTCGTCTCGGATCCCCTCCTTCTTCAGGTGCCTGACGATCTCCGCCCAGGCCTCCTCGTCCACCTCGACCCCGCGATCATGGGACCCGGCGGGGTCGGGGGGTTTCACGCTCGCGGCCGGGGAGTCGGCCGCCCAGGCCCGGCGGCGCCGGCGGCGCAACACGATGATCACAGTGGTGATGACGGCGACGATCAGCAAGCATACGGACAGGGTCAACACGATCACCTCCACCGGCGGATGGACGCCGGGTGGCCCGGGGCCGGCGATCCGGCCGCCACGGCCGGTCGCGCTATGGGGAGAGCATCACGCCGGTGACGCGCCGGTGAATCACCCATGAGGGATGAGAAGCGAAGATTCGGCGCAGCTGACGGCCTCCGGCGCCCATCTCGCCCGGCAAGGGTGAGCCGGGCGCCGGGGACACGGGGTTTCGTGTGAGCCAGGGCCTCCTTCGCGGGGAGGGCCCGGACGATGAGGGTTCCGGAGAAAGGGGACGGCCGTG
The DNA here is from genome assembly GCF_016863175.1 of Paraplanobispora siamensis. GTDB lineage: Bacteria > Actinomycetota > Actinomycetes > Streptosporangiales > Streptosporangiaceae > Planobispora > Planobispora siamensis. The sequence continues at coordinate 110,267 of NZ_BOOJ01000055.1, read as the reverse complement.
GGCTGCCTGTTTGCGATCTTCGCTGGATTCTTCCCCAGGTTCGCGTTGCTCGTCGTGTGGCTGGCCCGGCCGAACCTGGTCGACGCCGCCTTCGGCACCTGGATCGTGCCGCTGCTCGGCATCGTCTTCTTCCCGTTCGCGACGCTGCTGTACGTGCTGTTCTACGTGCCGGGGGTGGGGGTCCCCGGCTGGGCGTGGCTCTGGATCGCCCTCGGGGTGCTGGTCGACCTGAGCCACTGGGTGAGCACCGTTCTGCGGCGCGACCGGATGGTCGACCTGCGCAGCATGTGACGGCGGCATGTCGGGATACGGCGACATGCGGGCGACATGCGGCAGGCCCCCGGTTCACGGGGGCCTGCCGGTCGTCACGCCGCCAGTCGCCGTGTCAGTCGCCGCGGAGTCCCGCCTGCCGGGCCTCCTGCTTGCCGTACACGCACAGGGTCCAGATCACGAACACGTCGATGGCGATGATGAGCAGCGCCCAGATCGGGTAGTAGGGGATGAAGAAGAAGTTCGCGATCGCGCTCAGCGCGGCCGCGATGATCCCGACGATGCGGGCCCAGAGCTGAGCCGACATCACACCCCAGCCCGCGATGCCCACCACGACGCCCAGGGCCAGATGTGTCCAGCCCCAGGCGGTCACGTCGATCGCATAGATGTAGTTCGGCGCGGGAATGTAGAACTGGTCCTCCAGAATGGCCGCGATCCCCTCGATCGCCTGGAAGAACCCCACCGTCATCATCAGGACGGCGGTGAAGAGGATCGATCCCGTGGTCCAGCCACTCACCTGATCGTCCGCGTGCGACCTGCCTGCCATGTGGCACCTCCATGTCCCGTCAGGCGCTAACCGCGCAGCACCTGCTGCTTGGCCGCGCGGAACTCCTCTTCCGTGATGGCTCCCTGGTCGAGCAGCACCTTGAGCCGCTCCAGCTCGGCCACCGTCCCGCCGGCGGACACCGGTGACGTCGCCCGCGCGGACGCCGCCCGCGCGGGCACCGTCTGCGCGGCAGGCGGCGCCGTGATCTGTTCCTGGTCGTCGACGTACTCGTCGTAGTACTCATCGCCCTGAACGGCGTTTTTGGCCTGGCGGCGCTTGATCGCCTTGTAGGCGGCGGCACCGGCACCGGCGATCACCACCGCGTTGCGCAGCGGTCTTCCTTTTCCTCGCTTGCGAAGCATCCCCATCATCGGCCTCCCGGATCCGCGCGAGTTCGGTTCCAGGAGATCCGGCCGCCGGAGCGGCCTCATCACCCTCGCCGGGTGATGGGAGGGCCCGTCCCGCGGTGCGACGGTCGGCTGTGGGCGAGCGGCACCGGCGGGCGCCAGAGCGGCGCCCGCCGGGGTCGCGCCGCGTGCTGCGCACAACCGTCGGCGACGATCGTGGAGGTGCTGCGGAGATGAGCACTGAGCAGGAACGGCTGAGCCAGTCGGCCGCCCCGGACGCGCCCTGGCGCCGATGGGGCCCGTACCTGAGCGAGCGGCAGTGGGGCACGGTCCGGGAGGACTACAGCCACGGCGGTGACGCCTGGAACTACTTCCCGCACGACCACGCCCGCTCGCGGGCCTACCGCTGGGGCGAGGACGGCCTGGGCGGCATCAGCGACGACCACCAGCGCCTGTGCCTGTCGGTGGCGCTGTGGAACGGCCGCGACCCGATCCTCAAGGAGCGGCCCTTCGGCCTGACCAACGGCGAGGGCAACCACGGCGAGGACGTCAAGGACTACTACTTCTACCTCGACAACACCCCGACCCACTCGTACATGAAGTTCCTGTACAAGTACCCGCAGGCCGCCTTCCCCTACAACGACCTGGTGGCCGTCAACGCCGCCCGCGACCGCAAGGCCTTCGAGTACGAGCTGCTCGACACCGGCGTCTTCGACGAGGACCGCTACTTCGACGTGTTCGTCGAGTACGCCAAGGCCGGCCCCGAGGACGTGCTGGTGAAGGTCACCGTGGCCAACCGCGGCCCGCAGGAGGCCACCGTCCACGTGCTGCCGACGCTGTGGTTCCGCAACACCTGGTCCTGGCCCGGCGGTACGGCCAAGCCGCAGCTGCGCGCGACCGGTCCCGGCGTGATCCAGGCCGACCACCCGGAACTGGGCGCCTACCGCCTGCACTGCCAGGACGGGGCGGCGCTGCTGTTCACCGAGAACCAGACCGACAACGAGCGGCTGTTCGGCGGCGAGAACTCCTCGCCGTACGTCAAGGACGGCATCGGCCGCTTCGTCGTCGAGGGGGAGACCGCCGCAGTGAACCCCGAACGGACCGGCACCAAGGCCGCGGTCCACCACATCCTGACCGTGCCCGCCGGCGGAGAGGCGAGCGTGCGGGTCCGGCTCACCGCCGACCGGGTCAGCGACCCGCTGGGACTCGGGTTCGACCAGGTGATGGGCGAGCGGCTGGCCGAGGCCGACGCCTTCTACGCCGCCCTGGCCCCGCTCGGCACCGGCCGGGACGAGGCCCAGGTGCTGCGCCAGGCCCTGGCCGGGCTGCTGTGGAGCAAGCAGTTCTACTGCTTCGAGCTGGACAACTGGCTGAGCGACCACGGCCTGGACCCGTGGTCGGCCTCCGGCATGCGCAACCACGGCTGGTTCGGCATGGACGCCCACGACATCATCGTGATGCCGGACAAGTGGGAGTACCCCTGGTTCGCCGCCTGGGACCTGGCCTTCCACGCGGTCGCGCTGGCCGTCGTCGACATCGACCTGGCCAAGCACCAGATAGAGCTGCTGCTGGGTGACCGCTACCTGCACCCCAACGGGCAGATGCCGGCCTACGAGTGGAACTTCGGCGACGTCAACCCGCCGGTGCACGCCTGGGCGGCGCACTTCATCTACCTGCTGGAGGCCCAGCTGAGGGGCCGGACCGACCGGGACTTCCTGGAGCGGGTGTTCCAGAAGCTGCTGCTGAACTTCTCCTGGTGGGTCAACCGCAAGGACCCCGACGGCCGCAACGTCTTCCAGGGCGGCTTCCTCGGCCTGGACAACATCGGCGTGTTCGACCGCAGCGCCCCGCTGCCGACCGGCGGGTCGCTGGACCAGGCCGACGGCACCGCCTGGATGGCGTTCTACGCCCAGAACATGCTGCAGCTGGCCGTCGAGCTGTCCGAGCGCAACCCGATCTACGAGGACCTCGCGGTCAAGTTCATCTCGCACTTCCTGTGGATCTCCGCGTCGATCGACCGGGTGGGCGAGGTCAAGGACGAGATGTGGGACGACGAGGACGGCTTCTTCTACGACGTCCTGCGCAAACCCGACGGCACGGCCACCCGGCTGCACGTGCGCTCGCTGGTCGGGCTGCTGCCGCTGTGCGCCTCCACCGTCTTCCCGCCGCGACCCGGAGGGGAGAACGCCCGTCTCGTCAGCAAGATCACCGATTTCGCGCAGCGGCACACCTGGCTGACCGAGGGCATCTCCGCGGCCAACAGGCAGGGCATCGGCGGGCGGCGGCTGCTGTCCCTGCTGAACGAGGACAAGCTCACCCGCGTGCTGTCGCACATGCTCGACGAGTCGGAGTTCCTGAGCCCGTACGGCATCCGCTCGCTCTCGCGCCACCACGCCGACCGTCCCTACGAGTTCTCGGTCAACGGGCGCACCTACCAGGTGGGGTACCTGCCGGCCGAGTCCGACACCGGGATGTTCGGCGGCAACTCCAACTGGCGGGGACCGGTCTGGTTCCCGATGAACGCGCTGATCATCCGGGCGCTGCTGAACCTGTACGCGTTCTACGGCGACGACTTCACCGTCGAGTGCCCGACCGGGTCGGGCAACCGGATGACCCTGTACCGGGTGGCCGAGGAGATCTCCGGCCGGCTGACCCGCATCTTCCTGCCCGAGGCGGACGGGCGGCGGCCGGTCTACGGGGGCCAGCGCGTCTACCGGGAGAGCCCCCACTGGCGCGACCTGATCCAGTTCCACGAGTACTTCCACGGCGACAACGGCGCCGGGCTCGGGGCCGCCCACCAGACCGGATGGACCGCGACCGTCGCGGTCTTCATGGCCCTGTTCAAGAACCTGTCCGCCGCCGACTTCCAGGAGATAGACCGCGCCACCGAACGGGCCGCCGCCCGCGCCGCCGAGCGGGCGGCCACTGAGCGGGCGGCCACCGAGCGGGCGGCCGCCGAACGCGGCGCCGAGCGGACCGTGAGCCCGGCGGAGGGCGGCACCGCGGGCCGGACCACGGGCCGGAGCACGGGCCGGAGCACGGGCCGGAGCGGGGGACCGGGCAAGGAGACGGAGCGATGACGGGCGACCGCCGGCCGCGGCCGGCCCCGGTGATCTACGAGGTCAACACGTGGGTGTGGCTGGGCGAGCTGGAACGCCGCCACGGCCGGACGATAGGTCTGCAGGACGTGCCCGGGCAGGAGTGGGACGCGCTGGCGCTGCCCGGTGTCGACACGGTCTGGCTGATGGGCGTGTGGCAGCGCAGCTCGGCCGGCCGCGAACTCGCCCTGACCCAGTCCGGGCTGCGCGACTCCTTCCGGGCCGCCCTGCCCGACGTCACCGACCGCGACATCGCCGGCTCGCCGTACTGCGTGCGCGACTACACCGTCGACCCCAGGCTGGGCGGGACGGCGGGACTGGCCGCGGCGAGGGACGCGCTGGCCCGCCGGGGCCTGCGGCTGCTGCTGGACTACGTGCCCAACCACGTGGCCCCCGACCATCCCTGGCTGACCGCCCACCCCGAGTACTTCGTCCGCGGCCATGCCGCCGACCTGGAGCGGGACCCGGCGGCCTTCTTCGCCCGGGACGGCGTGGTCGTCGCGCGCGGGCGGGACCCGTTCTTCGCGCCCTGGCCGGACGTGGCGCAGCTCAACGCCTTCGCGCCCGGGCTGCGCGCCGCCACCGCCGAGGTGCTGACCCGGATCGGCGAGCAGTGTGACGGCGTGCGCTGCGACATGGCCATGCTGCTGACCACCGAGGTGTTCGCCAAGACCTGGGGCGATCGGGCGGGCACGCCCCCGGCGGAGGAGTTCTGGCCGTTCGTCATCGGCCGGGTCAGGGAGCGCCACCCGTCGCTGATGTTCGTGGCCGAGGCCTACTGGGACATGGAATGGGTCCTGCAGCAGCAGGGCTTCGACTTCTGCTACGACAAGCGGCTGTACGACCGGCTGCTGCACGAGAGCCCCGGATCCGTGCGCGGTCACCTGCGCGCGGACCTGGCCTACCAGGAGGGGCTGGTGCGCTTCCTGGAGAACCACGACGAGCCCCGGGCCGCCGCGGTGTTCGATCCGGCCAAGGAGCGGGCCGCCGCGATGATGATCGCCACCCTGCCGGGGGCCACCCTGTGGCACGAGGGCCAGTTCGAGGGGCGCCGGGTCAGAGTGCCCGTCTTCCTCACCCGGCGGCCGGACGAGGAGCCCGTGCCGGAGCTGCGGGCCTTCCACGAGCGGTTGCTGGCGGCCGTCGGCGCGAGCGGCATGCGCGAGGGCGACTGGCAGCCGGTCGAGTGCACCGGCTGGCCGGACAACCGGTCCTGCGAGGGGATGGCGGCCTGGAGCTGGTCCCGCCCGCAGGGGCGGCACCTGGTCGTGGTCAACCTGCAGGACCGGGCCGCGCAGGCCCGCCTGCCGCTGGCCTGGTCCGAGCTGCCCGACCGGCGCTGGATCCTGCGCGACCTGCTGACCGGCACGGCGTACGAACGCGACGGCGCCGAGATGCGTGATCCCGGCCTGTACGTCGCGCTCGACGGCTGGGCCGGCAACGTCTTCGCGGTCGAACCGGCCGCGACCGCACCTCCCGGGGCGGCTCCGGCGGCGCAGCCGTGACCGCTCCGGACGGGCAACCGGTGACCGCGACCGTGTGAGGAGTCCTGACGATGTCCGGATCGATGTACGACCCACCCGGCGGCTACGAGCCCCGGGGGAACTACCAGCAGGGCGGGGAGTATCAGCAGGCCGGGGACTACCCGCAGGCCGGGCCGCTCCCGTCCCGCTCGCCCGCGCCGTCCGAGGAACCGCCCGCCGTCGACACGGGCAGGCTCTGGGGCGGCGGCCTGGCCACGGCCGTGGTCGCCGGCCTGGTGGCGTGGCTCGGCGTGCTCGTCGCGGAGGGGATCCTCAACGTCGAGCTGCTGACCCCGCGGAGCAGGGGACTGACCGGCGCGTCAGGGACGGCGCTCTACGTGATCTCCGCGGGTACGGGCGCGCTCATCGCCACGTTGATCCTGCAGATCCTGGTCACGCTCACCCCGCGGCCGCTGGCGTACTTCTCCACGATCATCGGGCTGCTGACGGCCGCCTTCGCCATCCTGCCCTTCACCGCCGAGGCGCCGCTGTCGACCCAGCTCGCGACCGGCCTGGCCAATCTCTGTGTGGGGCTCGTCATCCTGACGATGCTCCCCAAGGTCGGCTACACGGCGATCCGATCGGCTAGGTGACCCGGGGGGTCCCGGACGTTCCGGGAGCCTCGGGGGCGCCGGAGGCCCCGACGTCGGAAGCCCCGGAGGACCCCGCCGCCGGAACCTCGGCGGCGGGGTCCTCCCGCGTGGGTTCCGTCTCCTGCGGCGGCGCGAGCTCCGCGCCGATCACCGCGGCGAGGACGATCGCCAGCCCGATGATGATCAGCCAGGAGATCAGCGCGAACGTCACACCGATCAGGCCGTACCGTCCGGCGTCGTTCTCGATCACCCGCGGCATCCAGTACGCCGAGGCCATCGTCACGACCAGCTGCCCGCAGGCGGCCACGATCGCGCCGGGGACGAGCCGGCGGATCGGTATCCGGCGGCTGAGGAGCAGGTACTGCAGCACCGCCCACAGCGGTATCGCAGCCAGGACCCGGACGAAGGCGGCGATGACCGAGCCTCCGGGCGCACTGTGCAGCGCCGACGTCAGCAACGTGAGGATGATGAGCTGCGCCAGCAGCAGCGACACGCCGGCCAGGCCGTTGAACGTGCCGGGGATGCCGTGCGGGGGCAGGCCCCACGCCTCCTCGTAGACACGCTGGAGCGACCGGGTCAGGCTCAGCAGCGACGCCAGCAGGACGATGAGACCGATCACGGACATGGTCTGGGCGGCGACCGGCGGGCGGGCGAACAGCGTGCGCATGGCCTCCGCGCTGTCACCGGTGAGGTGGAAGCGGATCACCAGCTCGTCGCCGACCACGTGGCTCCCGCCGGAGCCGGTGACGCTGGCCGTGAGGATCAGCAGCGGGATGATGGTGGTGAACGTCTGCCCGGCGATGACCAGGCTGCGGTTGCGCCCGTCGATGTGACGGAACCGCTGGAGGCATCTGAGGGTCAGCGCGAGCCCGCTCCAGCGCGCCAGGCTCAGCAGCCGCTCACGCACGGCCACGTCATTCGGGCCGGCCGGGACGCCGCTCCCGGTCCTCCGGGTCCAGCTCCGCCACGATCTGGGCCCACCTGCCCGGGTTCACCCACACCCCGGCGTCGTGGGAACCGGAAGCGGGGGGTCCGGCCTGACGATCCCTCCGGGAGCGGACGGCACAACGGCACAGCCACCAGATCACAGCGGCGCCGGCGATCACTTCGAGGAACAGTTCCATGGTGCCCGCCTTTCCGTGGCCCCTGCCATGGCGCCGGTGCCGTTCTCCGTTCCCGCAGGGGAGGGTGCCGGCCAGGGGCGCGTGACGAGTTTCCCAAATCCGGAATCAGACACTTCACCCGGCGAGGGTGATGAGGCGGGCCCGGCGGACCGATCTCCTTAGGACGAGGAAACGAACAAGGGAGAGGGCGAACCATGGCAGATCTGATAGCGATCGGCTATCCCGACGAGTCGACCGCCGCCGACGCGGAGCGCGAGGTTCAGCGCCTGACCAACGAACTCATCATCCAGCCTGACGCGGTCGCGGTGATCACACGCGACCAGCAGGGCAAGTTCCACGTCAGCACCCACCACAACGCGGTGGCCGGCGGCGCGACCTGGGGCATGTTCTGGGGACTGCTGTTCGGCATGCTGTTCTTCGTCCCGTTCCTGGGCATGGCGCTGGGCGGCGGCCTCGGCGCGCTGATGGGCAAGCTGGAGAAGTCGGGCATCGACAAGGCCTTCCAGCAGCAGGTGCGCGACATGCTCCAGCCGGGCACCTCGGCGCTGTTCCTGGTGGTGGAGAAGGTCACCCCGGACAAGGCCGTGGCGGCGCTCAGCAAGTACGGCGGCACCGTGCTGAAGTCCTCCCTGTCCAAGGACGCCGAGCGGCGTCTGCAGGAGGCCCTGCACGGCGAGGAGGCGGCAGGACAGGCGTGACGGCCGCTCCACCGAGGAGCCGACCGATCACCGGCAGCCCGCAGGTCGCCCGGTTTCCCCGGGCGACCTGCGGCTTTTTTCGCCGTCCCGCGCATGTCACCCCCGATGGGTGATCCCCGCGGCCGGGGACGGGGCGATGGTGGGACAGCGACTTGATGGGAGGTGTCACCATGGCAAACAGGTCTTATACCGACAAGCCGGTCAGCGGCTGGGTCATGGGCTTCGCGTTGTTCGCCGCCGTCATGATGATGATGGTGGGGATCTTCCAGGCCATCGAGGGGCTCGCGGCCGTCCTCGAAAACGAGTTCTACGTCGTCGCGCCGAACTACGTCTACCAGGTCGACGTGACGGTCTGGGGCTGGATCCACCTGGTCCTGGGCATCGTGCTGGCCGTGGCCGGCTGGGGCGTTCTGTCGGCCCAGATGTGGGCGCGGATCGTCGGCATCGCCGCGGCCGCGCTGAGCGCGATCGCGAACTTCTTCTTCATCCCCTACTACCCGGTGTGGTCGATCCTGATCATCGTCATCGACGTGTTCGTGATCTGGGCACTCTGCGTGTACGGCAAGCAGGAGGCCCGGGACGCGGGGATGAGGTCCTGACCGCACCTGCGGGAAATCTCATCCGTCGCGGGTGAGTTGCGCTCGCTCGCTCCGGGTGACCCTTGCCGCGTATGCGGCCTGCAGTACCCAATGGGAGGTGCCATGTCAGAGCAGGTATCCGCGAGACACGAAGAGCCGGTGGACGACAAGCCGGTCAGCGAATGGGCCATCGGATTCGCGTTGTTCGCCGGGATCATGATGGTGATGATCGGAATCTTCCAGGCGTTCCAGGGGCTCGCGGCCATCCTGGAGGACCAGTTCTACCTCGTCGCGCCGAACTACGTCTATCAGATCGACGTGACGGTCTGGGGCTGGATCCACCTGGTCCTCGGCGCCCTCGCCGTGGTCGCCGGATTCTTCATCTTCAGCGGGCAGCTCTGGGCCCGCATCGTCGGCATCGGCTTCGCGGTGCTGAACGCCGTCACCCAGTTCCTGTTCCTGCCGTACTACCCGGTCTGGTCGCTGATCATGATCACCATGGACGTGTTCGTGATCTGGGCGCTGTGCGTCTACAACAAGCGCGCGGTCGAGCAGAACATGTCCTACTGACGGCGTCCCCGGAAGTCCCCGGAAGTCCCCGGAAGTCCCCGGAAGCGAGAGAGCACAGAAAAGAACCCGACCGAGCGGCCCCGGCCCATTGGGACCGCTCGGTCGGGTTTTCCGTGTGCCCGCCCGCGGGGCGCCGGAAGCGGCCTCCGCGGGCGGGCGGCGGTTCCTCAGCGGCGTCGCCGGGCCACGCGGCGCGCGGTGCGGCGGGATGTGCGCCGGGCGACTCTTCTGGCTCCGAACATCGCTGTACCTCCGTCTCCGTGAGTCGGTCCTGTGGTCACTTCCTGGTGGCGGCGGCCGTCTCCATCTCGTGGAGCTGCCTGGCCTCCTCGGCCGTGTACATGCCGAGCGCGACGAGGTCGAGCGGGCTGATGAAGGCGTCGCTGATGCGGAAGCCGCCCGCGCGGAACACCGCGTCCCGCAGCGGCACCGCCCAGTGGTGCTCCAGCAGGATGAGCGCGGCCGCGGAGTCGTTCGGGATGTCCTCGATGACGTCCCAGGCGTCCTCCCCGGTGAACACGTGCAGGCCCTCCTGCGCGACCTTCTCGGCGCCGGCGACCGCGCCGGCGACGGCGCCCTCCTTGTCGCCCTCGATGCCGAGGCCGATCAGAGCGCCGATCGCGCTGCCCAGCTCGATCGCCTCGTCGGTGGTGATGTTGCTCAGGTGCTCGACCTCGATGTCGCCCGCCTTGTCCTTGTAGACGGCGAGCGCGTCGATCACCCGTACCGTGTCGCTCTGCCGCAACCGCTCCAGCTCACCGATGATCTCGCCGTGGAACTCGGGATGGTTGAACCCCAGCACGACGAGCTGCACAGGTCCGATGGCCATGTCCGCCCTCTCCTCTGCGTGTCGCTCGCGTCGGCCGGCCCCTTCTTGCTGCCGTGCCGTCCTTACGGGCACCGTGTCACGCGGGAGAGGGGCGGCCATCACCCGCCGGGGATGACCTGAGGCCGGCCGGTCGTCACCGGCGCGGCGGTGCCCGCGGGCGGTTCCGCGTCCGGAGGAGGCCCGGCGCCGCGGGCGACGAGGGTGACGAGCACCTCGTAGCCCACCAGGACGGCGGCGATCACGAACAGCGCCGTCCACGAGGAGAACAGCAGCGCGACGACGGCGGCCACGATGATCCCGCCGATCCGCAGCACGTCCAGGTAGCGGGCGATCCACGTCCTGAGCCGGACGTCGGTGCCGACCGAGCGGGCCGTCCCCGCCACGGCGCGGGCGCCGGCCGCCACGTAGCGGCGCAGCGCGACCGGGAAGCGTCCGGGACCGAAGAGATAGCACAGGACCGCGACCGCGACACCCGTCCACAGGGCCCACAGCCCCCACACCCGCAGGTCGGAGAAGATGTCGTACACCGCGACGGACACCGCCTGGCGGTACATCCCCTCGGGGACGAGCCCGAGCAGCTGGTCCCGTACGGCCCGCAGCGCACTCGACAGGACGACCGCGGAGATCGCCGTCCACATCCCCAGCTGCAGCAGTGTGCGCCGGCGGTGGGGCGATATCCACAGCGCGAGGACGAGCGCGAGCAGGGTCCCGGCGACCAGGAGCACGATGAAGCGCTTGAACACGACCACGGAGTCCTGGATCTGACCGAGCATGGGCCGGTCGTAGAGCTTGATCTGGGCGAAGTCTGCGGGCAGCGACACACCGAGTGCGGTCTCGATGCGCTGGTGCAGGCCGGCCGGGATCTCACCGGAGGAGAGCGTCGGCAGGTCGATCTCCTTGCCGAAGATGGTCGGCAGCTGGTTCTCGATGGTGACCAGGAGGTTGTTCACGACGGGCAGCAGGTTCAGGGTCACCGTGCTGCCCTCGACGGAGACCGACGGGCTGGTGCCCTCGGCGATCGCGACGATCCGCGCGTGCGCGAACCGGTTCGCGGTGACCCACAGCGTCTGGAACTGCTCGGACGCCATGAACTTGGCGACGAGGTCCCTGGTGTAGCCGTGCACGGCGCCGGTCACCGGCCCGGCGAGGAACGTCGCCCGGGGAGGCAGCACCTCGGCCAGCCGCTGCTCCACGTTCAGGACGCTGAAGACCTCGTCGGTGAGATAGGTCGCCACCGCGTTGGTGACCTCGGGATGATCCGGGAGGGTCTCCACCGTCGCCACCCAGCGGTCGGTGTTGAGCACCGTGCGCCCGCCCCAGAGCCCGATGAGGGAGGCCACCAGGCCGAGGCCGGCCAGGGCGGCCAGGATCGCGGCGACGGTGCGCCGTACGGCGAAGCCCCGCCGGCGCTGCCGCGTCCTGGTGACGAGCCGGCCGCGCAGCTCGGCCACCTCGGCCCGCAGGCGCTCCAGCTCCGCCTGCGCCGACTCGGGCGGCTGGGGCGGGGGAGGCGGACCGGCCTCGGAGGCCTCGGTCGTGCCCGCCGGGGGGGACGGGTCGGCCTGGGCAGTCTCGGCCGTCCGGGACGAGGAGGACGGACCCGCCTGGACCGTCTCAGGTGTCCGGGACGAGGAGGACGGGCCGGTCCGGGCCGTCTCGGGCGTCCGGGACGAGGAGGACGGGCCGGCCTCGGCCGCCCCGGGCGGGGCGGGGGATCCGGGCCCGGTCGTCTGCGGCGGGCCGGTCTCCGCCGGCTCGGTGGGGCGGACGTGCTGTTCGTCACCGGGCATGGTGGCCTCCCGGAACAGTCGGCGCAGCGATCCTGCTCGGACAGGATGCTGGCCTCGGGGCGGCCCGGGGGCTTCACACCTTCCGGGTGACACCCTCACCGGGTGACGGCCTTCCGGATGACGTCCTCTCCGGGCCGCGCTCCTCGCGGCGGCCCGGTGGATCCCTTACAGCAGCCCCAACCGGCGGGCGTGGTGGACGGCGTCATGGCGGGAGGTGACACCGAGCTTGCGGTAGATCGAACGGGTGTGGGTCTTGACGGTGTTGGCCGACAGGAAGAGCTCCTGGCCGATCTCGCGCACGGACAGGTCTCCCTGCAGCAGCCGCAGCACGGCCAGCTCGCGCGGGGTCAGCGGTCCCAGCGGGACGGCGGGCCGTACGGCGTCGGTCGCGTGGCGGATCCGGGAGACCTCGGCGCGCAGGTGCTCGCCGCTGTCCGGCTCGGCCGTCAGGAGATGCTCCGCCTGGTCGACGAAGCCGCGCGCGGCCGTCCGGTCGCCGGAGCCGGAGGCGACCCCCGCAAGCCTGATCAGCAGGCCCAGGGTCGGCCAGGGCGTCAGGCCGACGACTCTGCGGCGGACGTCGAGGGCGCGCTCCAGCAGCCGCCTGGCCTCCAGGGGCCGTCCCTCGCGGGCGAGCACGGCGCCGAGGGCGTCGGCGGCCGGTGAGGTCGTGGGCGACTCGGTGAGCTGCCAGGCCTCGGCGAGGTCGTAGGCGACTCTGGCCGGTTCCTCGGCCTCCGCGAAGCGGCCGAGGCCGCCCAGCGTGAGCGACAGGACGGCCAGGGCGAGGATCCGGAAGATCGGCCATGCCGCCGTGTTCTGCGCCGCCTGCTCCAGGGGGCGCAGCGCGGCCTCTCCGTCGCCGTTCAGGTAGAGGCCGTAGCCGAGCGCGGTGCGGGCGGCCGAGTGCCACTGCGCCGTCGGGTCGGGTTCGAGGGCCACGGCCTCGCGGGCCGCGCCGAGCATGCTCGGCACGCCGTCGAACCCGAACAGCGCGTGGACCAGGCAGACCGAGAAGCGGACCGAGGGCGAGCCGTCGGGGAGCGGTCCCCGGTGCGGGAGGCTCTCGGCGACGTGCAGCCAGTGCCGCGTCGCCAGGCGGTCGCCGGACAGGGCGGAGATCCAGGCCGCGCAGACGGCCGTCACGGGATCGCCGCCGGCCCGCGCCGTGCCGATCGACCGCATCCACCCCTGGACGATCGCCAGGTGCCCGGCGTTGACGTACTCGGCCCAGTGCGCCTGGAACAGCCGCAGCGCCCGCTCCCCGTCCTCGCCCGCCAGCGCGTGCTCGATCGCGTCGCGGGCCCGCTTCCGCTCGCCGTACCAGTCGCTCGCACGCCGGTGCAGCGTGGCGGCGAGCTCCGGCTCGGCGCGGGTCAGCTCGCCCAGGAGGGCCTGCCGGAACAGGCGGTGCAGGCGGTACTCGTAGCGGTGGCCGTCGAGGGGGACGAGGAACGTGTTCGTCCGCTCCAGCTCCTGGAGCAGCCCGGCGGCGTCGGAGGTGCCGGCCACGGCGTCGCACAACGCCGCGGTGAACCGGTCGAGGACGGAGACGCACAGCAGGAACCGGCGCAGCTCGGCGCTGAGCGACCCGATCACCTCCTCGTCCAGATAGTCGGCGACGGTGCGGTAGGTGCCGGTGAAGTCGGCGACGAACGCGGCGGGGTCGGTCGCGGTCCGCAGGGACAGCGCCGCCATGTGCAGGGCGGCGGGCCAGCCTTCGGTGCTGTCGAGCAGGCCGTCGAGGACGGAGCCGTGGAGCCGGACGCCGGCGAGCCGGTGGACGAGCCGGGCGGCCTCCTCCTTCGTGAAGCGCAGGTCGTCCGTACGCAGTTCCACGATGTCGTTGACGGTGCGGTAGCGGGCGAGCGGGAGCGCGGGCTCGGCGCGGGTGACGATGACGAGCTGGACGCCGGCCGGCAGGTGGTCGGCGAACGTCTCGACCTGCCGGTGGCGCAGGGGGTCGTGCAGGGTGTGGAAGTCGTCCAGCACGAGGACGCAGGGCCGGCGCCGGGCGGCCAGCACACCGAGGAGGCGGAGCAGCAGCAGCTCGTCGGCGTCGGACGCCTGATCCTGTGCCTGCTCCTGTGCATGGTCCTGCGATTGGTCCGGCAGTGAGATCTCCGGCCAGTCGCCGTCCAGCTCCGGGATCGCCCCACGTATCGCGGTCTCGACGGCCCGCCACAGCACGCCGGCCGCGTTCGCGCTCCGGTCGAGGGTGACCCAGGCGAACGGCCGGTCCTGATCGGCCGAGGCACGCCATTCGGCGACGAGCGCCGACTTGCCGAATCCGGCCGGCGCCGAGACGAGGACCAGCCGGGCACTCCGGGCGCCGTTCAGCGTCCGGATCAGAGCAGGACGGTGGATCCACTCGGGACGGTGCGAGGGAGGGTGGGTGCGTATGTCGGCGAACGAGGTGAGAGATGAGGATGAGAGACGGTCAATTCCGTGCGAGTCCTGCTTCTTACGTTCTGTTTCGCGGAACCACCTGCGCATTTCGGTTCTCCGTAGCGGCGTCTATGCGAAGAAGTCTTGTTCGGGGAAGCAGGACAGTCAACGCGCTTTCCTCCGGCGGGGTCCTCCGCACCGGCCGGAGCATGTCCGTGCTCTATCACCCCCTGCGAAGGATGCGGTGAGGGGTTTCACCCGGCTGACTCGTAGGTGAACCTCCCACGGGGTTCCGCGGAAGGGGAAGGAGAGCGAGCGTGAACAGCGAGCCTGATTCCGGTGCGGCTGTCTCGCGCGGCTACGAGATCAGAATCCGAGGCCGGGTCGGAGAGTCGTTCCAGTCCCTTTTCGAAGGTCTGAAGGTGACCCTGAATCCGGTGGAGACCGTCGTGCGGGGAGACGACCTCGATCAGGCCGCTCTTTACGCGCTCCTGGAGCGTATTCAGACACTGGGCCTGGAACTCGTCGAGATCCGCCGGCTGCCCCTGTCAGGGGAGCGCCCCTGACGGGTCCCGGCCGGGAGAAGCGGCTACCCCGCCTTCCGCGGGGGCCGCCTTCCGGCCGGGATCCCCACCGGTGTCCCAGACGGGATGTCAGACCAGGGAGAGGTGCTTGGCCCGGCGCACCGCCTCTCCGCGCCTGGTGACCGCGAGCTTGCGGTAGATGCTCTTCAGGTGTGTCTTGACGGTGTTGACCGACACGTACATCTGGGAGGCGATCTCCTCGGTGGTCATCATCTTCGACAGGTGCCGCAGGACGTCCAGTTCGCGCGCGCTCAGCTGCCCGTAGACCGCGGACTCGGCGGAGGCCGGGACCGTCCCGGGCTGGAAGCGCAGGAGCTCCAGAAGGCGCAGGTACGGCCGGACGAGGTCGGGGTCGTGCCGGAACAGGGGCTGCAGCCAGGCCCTCGACCGCACGAACGGCAGCAGCAGCTGGTCGCGGTCGCCCAGGCGCAGGGCGCGGTCGAGGGAGCGGCGGCCCCGGGAGGGGTCGGCGAACCGGTAGGAGAGGTAGGCGTCCAGCAGCCAGGCGTCCACGCGCACGTCGGCGGGGATCGCCCCGGGTTCGGCCAGCGCCTCGTGCACGACCTTCGCGGCCGTCCCCAGGTCTCCGGCGCCGATCCAGGCGCGTGCGAGGACCACCGCGGACAGCGGGTCGCCCGGCTCCCCGACGCGCTCGGCGGCCTCGCGCGCCGCGACGGGCTCTCCCAGCAGCGTGTGGGCGTCGGCCTCGACGAGCGTCAGCCGGCGCTCCAGCCACGCCGGTCCGCCGACGGTACCGCGTACGGTTTCCAGCGCCCGCCGGGGCAGACCCTCCACCAGGTCCACCTCCGCGGTGATCAGGGCGGCCAAGCCCGACATCACGGTGTCGGGGAACTCCTCCAGGGCCATCCGCGCCCTGGACAGCTCATGCCTGGCCCGCGGCAGCTCGACGTGCTGGAGGGCCACCGAGGCGGAGGCGAGGTGCGCGGCGGCGACGCGGCGGCGGGCTGGCGCGGAGCACACCTCGGGGAGCTGTTCCGCCCGCGCGGCCAGCTCGGTGGCGCGGACGAACCTGCTGCGCAGGGACTCGACGAGCGCCAGATGCCCCAGGCAGTGCCGGCGCAGGAACTCCCCGTCGGTCTCCAGCGCGAACGTCAGGGCCGTGCCGAACGCGTCGGCGGCCTCGGTCATGCGCCCTTCCCCCAGCTCGATCCCGCCTCGGGCGGCCAGGACCAGGGCGCGGATCTCGGGGTGGTCGTCGAGCGAGCGGGCCGGGAGCCGCCGCAGGAGGTTCTCGACCTCGGTGACGGCCCGGGCCCGTCCCGCGTCGTCCGGGCCCGGGTCGGTCAGCCGGATCACGCCGGCGGCCAGGCGGGCGGGCAGGACCCGCGCGGCGGGCAGCCGCCCGATCAGATCGGTCGCGGTGCGCAGAGCGCGGGCGCAGGAGACGTCGTCGCCGCCCGCGCGGGCGACGGCGGCCGCGACGAGGCCGGACTCGGCCTCCGTCCGCGTCACGTGGTCCGGCATCTCGCGCAGGGCGTCCACGAGCGAGCGGTCGGGCCGCAGCCCGAGCAGCCGGCCCACCGCCGTCTGGCCGATGACGAGCCGGGAGGCGTAGGCCCAGTCGTCGGCCCGTACGGCGTGCCGTACGGCGTCCAGGAGGAGGCCCCTGCGCGCGAACCAGGCCGCGGCGCGCAGGTTCAGCGCGGCGACGTCGGCGGGCGCCTCGTGCCGCAGGATCAGGCGCAGCGCCTCGGCGAACATCGGGTGGTACCGGTACCAGCCGTGGTCCAGCTGGGTGGCGAACGGGTTGTCCCGCACCATCTCGGCGAACGATCTCCCCGCGTCCGCGCCTCCGAGCTCGGCCGCCAGCTCCGAGTTGACCCGGTCGGGGACGCTCGTGACGAGCAGCAGGTGCCGCTGGTCGCCGGGATGGGCCTCCAGCACCTCCTCGATCAGGTAGGCGACGACGGACTTGTCGTCACCGGCGAACTGGGCGACGAAGCCCTCCGGGTCCGGGTGGCCCTCCAGCGATATCGCGGCCAGGCGCAGGCCCGCCGCCCATCCCTCCGTCCGCCGTACGAGCGCCCGCAGGGACGCCGGGGCGAGCCGGACCCCGTGCTGGGCCAGCAGCGGCTCGGCCTCCCGCTCCGCGAAGGCCAGGTGCCCGACCCGCACCTCGGTGAGCTGCCCGGCCAGGCGGTAGCGGTGCAACGGCAGAGCCGGGTCCCGCCGCGCGGTCACCACCAGCCGCAGCCACGGACGCGCACTCTCCAGCAGGGAGGTCAGCCCCCTGCTCACCTCCGAGTTGTGGGACATGTGCAGGTTGTCCAGCACCAGGACGACGGGCCCGCCGTGGGCGGAGACGTCCAGGGCCAGCTCACCGGGGGCCCTGCCCCAGTCCATCGCCTCCCAGGAGACGTTGATCCCCGCGTGGTAGAGCGCCATGGCCACCAGCGGCCAGAAGGTCTCGGGCTGGACGTCCTCCGGATCCAGCGTGACCCAGGCGACCGGCCCGGGACTCTTGTCGGCGGTGGCCCAGGAGACCACGGCCGAGGTCTTGCCCGCTCCCGGCGGGCCGGTGACGACGGTGAGCGAGCCCGCCGTCCCCCTGCGCAGGCGCTCCATGATCCGTGCCCGGCAGACCATCCACTGCGGTTGCTCCGGGACGACGACCTTGGAGTTGATCGCCATCGCGTCCCGCCAGTCTGATAACGTCCTCGGAATCATCAGCGGCCCCTATCCTCGCCTGAGCGTCCCCTCGCCTCGACATTCCGTTCCACGCGGGTGATGGGACATCACCCGCGGGCGATTTCACCCGGGTGAGATCCCTCCCTCACCCGGAAGGTGTGAGCTCCGTCCAAGGTCACGAGGACGGGCGGCGGGTGAGGGGCTGCGGCGACGGGACAACGGACAGCGCCGTATTAATGGATAGGTGCTGTCCCGGGAGGACCCGGGACGCCTCGCGGCCGGGGCGGGGGCGGTCTCGGCGGAGGGCGGGGTCACTGGCGGGAGACGGATCGGCACACCCGGTCACCCCCGGAGGGGGACGGCGCGCCCGGTCACCCGCCCGGGGTGATACGCGGGAGGACCCTGCGAGGGGACCCTCGGCACAGGGAGAGACCGGATCGTCGATCCCGCGGCGCACCATCCGGGAGTTTCGATGAGGCCGGCGACCACGGGGACAGCACCAGGGAAGACCGCGTGACCACCTCGCGGCCGGCGGCGTCGGCGCGGATGCGCGCGCTGGGGACGGCCGGCTGGCAGTTCACCGGGCTGGTGGCGGCCTGCGCGATCGTCCTGTTCCTGCTGTTCGTGCTGCGGTCGCTGCTCATGCCGCTCCTCGTGGCCGCAGCCCTCGCCGTCGTCTTCCTCCCCCTCGTGGACCGGATCGCGTCCCGGCGGATCCCGCGCTCGATCGTGGCGGTCCTGTGCTGCCTGGCCTTCATCGGGGTGGTCGTGCTGTGCGCCGTGATCCTGGCCGTCAGCCTGTACGGCCAGGCCGGCGAGATCGGCACCGTACTCGACAGGGCCGTCGACCACCTGCGGGAGGTCGCCGCCGGCCTGGGGCTCAGCCAGGAGCAGGTGACCTCCGTCAAGCAGGACGTCGTCAAAGCGGCGCCCGCTGTGGTGACCGGCCTGGTCTCCGGCCTGGCCGACGGCGCGGCCGCCGTGATGCAGGTCGTCCTCGGTGTCGTCCTCGGGCTCTACATCATGTTCTTCCTGCTCAAGGATGCCGAGATCATGGAGTCCGCGGTGGTGCGGACGCTCCCGCTGCCGTCCGCCCTCGGTCACGAGGCGGCGGGCCGGGCGGCCGTGCTCGTCCGCCGCTATCTCCTGGGCGTCACCCTGATCGCCCTGGTGAACACCGTGCTGGTGGCCGCCGGCGCGCTGATCCTGCGGCTCCCGGTCATCGGGGCGATCGCCCTGGCGACCTTCATGGGGGCCTACATCCCCTATCTCGGCGCGTTCATCTCCGGCGCCTTCGCCGTGCTCATCGCGCTCGGCTCAGGAGGCCCCGGCACCGCGCTGTGGATGCTGCTCGTGGTGATCCTGGCGAACGGCAGCCTGCAGAACATGATCGCGCCGTTCGTGTTCGGCTCCGCCCTGGAGATCCACCCGCTGATCGTCCTGCTCGTCACCGTCGCGGCGGGCATCGTCGCGGGACTGGCCGGGGTGATCCTGGCCGTGCCGGTGACGGCCATGGCGATTGACCTGGTCCGCCTGCTTCGGAGGGACCGGGAGGCCGCGGCGGGCCCCGGTGCGGAGCGGGAGGCCGCACCGGAGCCCGGCGCGGGCGACGGGGTGGGGACCGCGGCGCCTCAGACGTAGCGGTTCCTCAGACGTGGCGGTTCCTCAGGCGTGGCGGTTCCTCAGGCGTGGCGGTTCCTCAGACGTAGCGGTTCCTCAGACGTAGCGGCCGACGCAGTCGGCGAACCGCCGTTCCCGCACCGAGCAGTCGTAGGTGAAGTGCTCGCGCCCGCCGTGGCCGGTGGCGAAGTCGTACTCGGCGACCACCCGGCCGCCGGCGCCCGGCGCGACCGACAGGAGGGTGTAGCGCCCCCGCGCCTCGATCACCTCGGGGACCAGGAAGCGGTCCATGATCTGCTCTCTGCCCTCGTAGATGCGGCCCACGCTGTCGAAGCTGGCCTCCGGGGCGAAGACGGCGGCCACCCGCCCGGCGTCGCCCGCGTTGATCGCCTCGACGAAGCGGTCCACCAGGGCGCGGTGCTCGGCGGGCACGGTGTCCCGTACGGGGACGGAGGGCGTCGCGTCCCGCGCCGGGGCGGCGGACGCCGCCGGTCCGGACGCCGTGGGCCCGGCCTCGGTCCCGGCGGAGCAGGCGGTGGTCAGAGCGGCCAGAACCGCCGCCAGGCAGAGGGTCCGGATGAGGTTCTCGGTCATGTACGGAGCATCGCCGCGCCCGTCCGGCGACGTCCAAGACCTGTGCCCATAACCACCGGCTATGGCGGGCACCGGTCATGGAAGGGCTCCGGTCATGGAAGGGCTCCGGTCATGGAAGGGCTCCGGTCATGGGAGGGCGCCGGCCGCGGGAAGGGCGTCCAGGAAGGCCCGCACCTGGGGGCGGCGGTCGTCGCGCCGCCAGGCGATGGCCAGCTCGGCCGGGGCCAGCCCGCGCACCGGCCGGTACACCACACCCGGTCGCGTGTAGAGGGAGGCGTTGCCCTCGGCGATCAGCGCCACACCGAGGCCGCTGGTGATCGCCTCGAAGGTCTCGTCCGCGGTGCTCGTCGTGGCCCCGACCACCGGATCGTCGTCCCTGGCCTCCCGCGCCAGCCAGAAGTCCCGCAGCGGCCCGGCCTCCGCCGGCAACGCGATGAACGGCTCGTCCCGCAGCTCGCCGAAGGACAGCTCCCGCCTGCCCGCCAGCGGGTGGGACTCGGGCAGGGCGACGAGCCTGCGCTCGACGGACAGCACGCGGGCCCGCAGGCCGGGCGCCGCGGGCAGCCAGACGAAGGCCACGTCGGAGGTGCCGTCGGCCAGTCCCCCGCTCGGGTCGGTCCAGCCGACCAGCCTCAGGGAGATCTCCCATCCCGGCATGGCCGCCCGGAACCTCCGCAGCGCGTCCTGCTGGATCCCCCTGCCGACGGCGGTCTGCATGCCGACGACCAGGGTGCCGCTGGGCGCGGCCGCCCGCGCGGCCTCGATCCCGGCGCCCCACCGCTCCAGCAGCTCGCGGGCGGCGGGCAGCAGCGCCCGCCCCTGCTCGGTGAGCACCATCCCGCCGTGCACCCGGGTGAAGAGCGGGAAGCCGAGCTGCCGCTCCAGCGCGCCGAGCTGCTTGGACAGCGCGGGCTGCGACACGAACAGCCGCCGGGCGGCGCGCGTGACGTTGAGCTCCTCGGCCACGGCGACGAAGTAGCGCAGCTCGCGCAGGTGCACGTCCATAACCATTGGTTATCGCAAGGGGTCTTGGACGGCAAGGCCGTACGGGTCACATGATCGAGGGCATGAGGACACGCGAACTCGGAAACCTGAAGGTCCCGGCGATCGGATTCGGCGCCATGGTGCTCTCGCCGGGCATGTACGGCGACATCGACGACGACCGGGCCGAACGGGCGATCGGCGCGGCGCTCGACGCGGGCGCCGTCCACGTGGACACCAGCGACGCCTACGGCGCGGACGGGCACAACGAGCGCCTGGTCGGCCGGGCCGTCAGGGGGCGGCGGGAGGAGGTGGTCGTCGCGACGAAGTTCGGCCTGGCCGTACCGGAGGGGGAGAGCGCCAGGTCCTTCCCCGTCGGGTACTCCTTCGGCGAGCTGCGGGTGAACGGCGAGGCGCGGCTGGTGCGCCGCTACGCGGAGCGGAGCCTGGCCAACCTGGGGATCGACGTGATCGACCTGTACTACGCGCACTATCCGGACCCCGGCGTGCCGATCGAGGAGACCGTCGGGGCGATGGCCGCGCTGGTGGACGACGGCCTGGTCAGGCACCTCGGGCTGTCCAACGTGACCGCGGAGCAGCTGCGCCGGGCGCACGCGGTGCACCCGATCACGGCGGTGCAGAACGAGTGGTCGATGTGGCGGCCGATCGACGCCGGGCTGCTCGCCGCCGCCCGCGAGCTGGGTGTGGGCGTCGTCGCCTGGAGCCCGCTGGGCAACGGGTTCCTCACCGGGTCCGTGCGGTCCCTGGGCGAGGGCGACTTCCGGCACAACGCGCCGCGCTTCTCCGCCGGGAACCTCGCGGCCAACAACGACCGCTACGCCCCGATCCGCGACCTGGCGGTCGACCTGGGGATCACTCCCGCCCAGCTCGCCCTGGCCTGGCTGCTCCACCAGGACGAGCACGTCGTGGCGATCCCCGGCAGCCGTACCCCCGACCACATCCGGGAGAACGCGGCGGCGGCCGGCTTCGCCCTGCACGGCGACACCCTCGCCCGGATCGACCAGGCCCTCGCCGGGTTCGAGGTCTCCGGGGGGACGTTGTTGTGAGGGATGCCGTTGTGAGGGACACGGAGAGGGAAGGAAGGGGGCGACGGCGGGCGCTGACACGGCGGCCGTGAGAGCAGTGCCATGAGAATGGGGAGACCGCTGTGCCGCAGTGGCTGCAGGCGGGACTGTGGGGCCTCGTCGCCGGTGGGGCCCTGGTCCTCGGAGCCGGGATCGCCTGGCTGGTGCGTGTGCCGGCCCGCGTGGTCGCCGGGGTGATGGCCTTCGGCGCCGGCGTGCTGATCTCGGCGCTGGCGTTCGACCTGGTCGACGAGGCCGAACGCACCGGAGGGCTGGGCCCCACATCGATCGGCTTCCTGGCCGGGGCCGGGGCGTACATCACGGCCAATCTCGTGCTCGCCCGTCACGGCGCCCGGCACCGCAAGCGCTCCGGCGGCCAGCAGGCGAGCGAGAGCGGCGTCGAGGGCAGCGGCCTGGCCATCGCCGTCGGCGCCCTGCTCGACGGGGTGCCCGAGTCGGTGGTCCTGGGCCTGTCGCTGCTGAGCGGGGAGGGCGTCGGCGTCGCGGTCCTGGTCGCCGTCTTCATCTCCAACGTCCCGGAGGGGCTCTCCAGCGCCGCGGGCATGAAACGGGCCGGGCGCGGGGCCCGGTACGTCTTCGGCGTCTGGGGCGGGATCGCGCTGGCGAGCGCGCTGGCGGCCGTCATCGGCTACGTCGCCCTCCAAGACGCCTCGCCGGCCACCATCGCGGTCATCACCGCCGTGGCCGCCGGCGCCATCCTCACCATGATCGCCGACACGATGATCCCCGAGGCGTTCGAGCGCACCCATATCTTCACCGGGCTCATCACCTCCGTCGGGTTCCTGCTGGCCTTCGCCGTCGACCGTCTCAGCGGGTAGCCGGCCGCTCAGCCCGGAGCGTTGAAGATCGCGACGGGGTCGCCGGTGAACCAGACGTTCTCGATGCGCAGGCGGCGGATGACCCAGCGGTCGCCGTCGCGGACGAGGCCGACGTCGTAGAGGTTCTTCAGCAGGGCGTGCGTGCCGTGGTCGGCGGTCAGCAGGTGCTGCGCCTCGACCAGCGCGGTGAGGCGGGCGGTGTCGCCCTCGATCACGACGCGCGGGTTGGTGACCTGGTGGGTGGTGGCGACCCGGCCGGCGAACAACTCCAGGATGGTGGAGACGATCGTCTCCCGACCCGTCATCACCGGCGGTTCGGATCCCCACCTGGCGGCGGCCGGACGGAAGTCCAGCTCGGCGTCGGCGGCGAAGGCCGAGGCGAACAGGCGCCGGTCCCCGAGGTCCTGGCCGAGCCCGAAGCGGTACAGCGCGTCGACGATCTCCGTACGGTCCCTGAGCTCCCGGGCGACGGCCTCTGCGTCGATCCTGTGCATGATGGCTCCCGCGCGTGTCGGATGGTTTCTGCGAGCCCCTCCACCCTCGTCCCGGCCGCACCCGTGATCAACGGGCGTCTGTGCAAGGATCGTGAAGCCTCGCTCAACGATGGAGGTGGCATGTTCGACAGGCACGAGCTGGAGGCGTTCCTGACGCTGGCCGAGGAACTGCACTTCGGCCGGACCGCCGAGCGGCTGCATGTCTCCACCTCCCGGATCAGCCAGACGATCGCCAAGCTGGAGCGGCGCGTCGGCGTCCCGCTGTTCGACCGCACCAGCCGCCGGGTGGAGCTGTCGGCGGTGGGGCGGCAGCTGTACGAGGAGGTACGGCCCGCCTGGACCCGGATCGGCGTCGCGTTCGAGCGGGCCGTCGACGCCGGCCGGGGGATCACCGGCACGCTGGAGGCCGCCTTCACCGGCGCGGCGGCGGGCCAGTTGCTGGTCGGCGCGGGCGAGCTGATGCGGGACCGGTGGCCGGGCTGCGCGGTCAGGCTCCGGGAGGCGCAGCTCGGTCAGGTCGTGCCGTGGCTGCGGGACGGCGAGGCGGACCTCGTCCTGACCCACGTCCCGATGCCCGAACCCGGCATTATCAGCGGGCCGGTGCTGGTGCGGGAGGCGCGCATGCTGGCCGTGCCGCCGGGGCACCCCTTCGCCCGCCGGTCGTCGGTCTCGCTCGACGACCTGGCGGGCGTCACGATGCTCCAGCTGCCGGACACGCTGCCCGAAGCCTTCCGCGCCGCGTACACCCCGCCGCGGACCCCGTCGGGACGGCCGGTCGCGGCCGGTCCCGCGGGCGCGACCTTCCAGGAGATCCTCACCCTCGTCGGCGCCGGACAGGGCGTCTTCCCGATGGGTGCCCAGGCCAGGCGCTACTACGCCCGCCCCGATGTCGTCTACGTCCCCTTCGAGGACGCCCCGCCCCTGGAGTGGGGGCTGCTGTGGCGGGCGGACGCGGCCACCGCCCGGGTCCGGGCCTTCGCCCAGGCCGCCTACGACCTGGTCCACGAGCACCGCTGAGGCCGTGCGGTCCGGAGGGTCTCGGGCATGGAATGAAAACCATTGCCACCGTGTTGTGCGGTCTGCCGACTCGAGAGGAATCCGATGGCGAGAAACGAACTCCGGCCCGTGATCAAGCTCAGGTCGAGCGCGGGCACCGGCTACTCCTATGTGACGAGGAAGAACCGGCGCACCACTCCGGACCGGCTCACCCTCAGCAAGTACGACCCGATCATCCGCCTGCACGTGCCGTTCCGAGAGGAGCGATGACCCCATGAAGAAGGGCATCCACCCCGACTACCGTCCCGTGGTGTTCCGCGACCCGAGCGCGGGCACCGCCTTCCTCACCCGCTCGACGATCGGCAGCGCCAAGACGGTCGAGTGGGGGGACGGAGCCGTCTATCCGGTGGTCGACGTCGACGTCTCCTCGGCGAGCCACCCCTTCTACACCGGCCGCAACAGGGTGCTCGACAGCGCCGGCCGCGTCGAGCGCTTCAAGCAGCGGTACGGCCGGGCGGGCCGGTAGGCCCCGGCGCCGGTGCGCGCGGCCGGTCGTCGGGCCGGTGAGCCACCGGCCGGTCGTCAGGCCGCCGACCAGCCGCCGTCCACAGGCACGATGGCGCCGTTGACGAAGGAGGCGGCGTCGGAGGCGAGGAAGAGGGCGGCCTCGGCCATCTGCTCGGGCTGGGCCAGGCGCTCGCCGAGGGCGAGCACCGGACCCAGCCGGGCGGCGCCGGCCGGGTCGAAGGCGGTGCCGTCGGCGATGTTGGTCATGGTCGGGCCGGGCAGGATGGCGTTGCAGCGGATGCCGTCCTTGGCGTACGCCCAGGCCACGCTCTTGGTCAGGCCGACCACGCCGTGCTTGGAAGCGGTGTAGGCGGCCCCGGCCGCGCCGCCGCGGATGCCGGCCTCGGAGGCGGTGTTGACGATCGCGCCGCCGCCCTGGCTGAGCATGTGCGGCAGCACCGCGTGGGTGACCAGGAAGGTGCCGGTCAGGTTGACGCGCAGCACCCGCTCCCACTGCTCGACGGTGATGTCGGCGGGCAGCGCCATGGTGTCCATGATCCCGGCGTTGTTGCACAGCACGTCGACGCGGCCGCAGGCCTCGATCGCGGTCTCCGCCAGCGCGGCCACCGACGCCTCGTCGGAGACGTCCGCGGCGGCGGCGACGGCCGCGTCCCCGATCTCGGCGGCGGTGCGCCCGGCGCTGCCGGCGTCGATGTCGCAGACCACGACGCGGGCGCCGGCCTTGGCGAAGGCCAGGGCCATCGCCCGGCCGATGCCCGAGCCCGCGCCGGTGACGAGGCAGACCTTGGTGTCGAAGGAGGTCACGAAGTGATCCTTTCGGTCGGGGCGCTGCCGCCCGCCGGGCAACCGGACGATAACGTCCGGTTGTTAACATAGCCGCTGTGACTGCCGTGCGTCGACCCAACAGAGGACCGCGTGCCGCGGCGGAGAACCGGGCGGCACTGATCACGGCGGCCCGTGAGGCCTTCGCCACGGCCGGATACAACGCCCCGCTCACCGAGGTCGCGCGGGCGGCCGGGGTGGGGCAGGGCAGCCTCTACCGGCACTTCCCCGACCGGGTCAGCCTGGCGCTGGCGGTGTTCGAGGACAGCGTCGCCGACCTGGAGGCGCTGGCGGCCAGGCCCGGCACCACGCTCGACGACGTGCTGAACCTGATCACCGAGCAGACCGTCGCCTCGACCGCGTTCATCACCATGGTCAGCGTGCCCCCGCGCCCCGACCCCCGCATCGTCGAGGTGCGCGACCGGGTGGCGCGGGTGCTGGAGAGCGTGCTCCCCGAGGCCCGGCGCACCGGCCGCGTCCGCCCGGACATCACGGCCGACGACCTGGTCCTGGCCGTCGGCATGGTGGCCGTCCTGCTGTCCAACCTTCCGGCGTCCGAGCGCACCGAGACCACCGGGCGGATGTGGAGGCTGCTCCGCCACGGGATCGAGGCCTGATCCCGCTCTCCCGGTCCTGACGGGAGGCCGGCCGGGGTCATCCCGCGGCCGGATCCCGTCCCGCGCCGTCGTCTTCGCTCACCGGGCCGCGGCGTGCCGCGCGGCGCGATAGCCGAAGTCGTAGACGGTACGGCCGCGGCCGAAGTCCTCGTCGACGCCGGTGCGGGCGAAGCCGTTGAACCGCTCCACGGTGGCCGCCAGCCGCCCCGGCTCGACGCCGATCTCCTCCGCCAGCCCGTGCGGGGAGGGGGCCTCGGCGAGCAGGCCCGCGCGCACCCACTCCTTCTTGCGGCCGAGGTGGGCGGTGTTGAGATAGCGCCGCGCGTGCCTGGCGTCGCTGATCAGCCACATCGGGCCGGCGACGTCGCTCGATGGCCGTGCCCAGGTCGCCCTCGGGAGCGGAGGAGCGGCCCGGGATGCCGCTCTCCTCGGCGCGCTTGGTGGCGTACCAGTCGCCGAGCCGCCTGGCGTCGAACGGCGCGACCTCGATCGGGCGGCCCACCTTGCCGCCCGGGCGGTCCGGGTAGTAGTCGGGATAGCCGGGGGACCTCGCCACCGGACGCCGCGGCGGCCGAGGAAGGCCACGACCTCGGGGACGGTGTGGACGAAGGCCCTCCTGTGCTCGGGCGAGGAGGCCGGTCCGACGTCGCCGATGACCTCGTCCATGTACCGCAGGGCCTCCTCGGCGGAGTCCCGGACGCCGGCGCGGGGCTGCCCTCCCCTCAACCGGACGCAACCGTCCGGTTGTGTCGTGGTCTGTGCGATGACCGCTCACGGGGTCAACAGCAGCCCCGTCACCCACTCCCGTGCGGGGCGGCCGGCAGGCCGTCGGCGGGAGGGAGCGTGGCGACGAGCGCCGCGATCTCCCCGGGCGACAGGGCCGCGCCGAACTCGGCGCGCAGCCTGTCGGCGAACTCGTCGTCGGTCAGCGTTCGCTGCACCACCGGGTGGCCGGGCCGCTCGACGCTGAACTCGCGGCCGAGGAGCCGCCGTACCGACGTGTCGTCCTTGCGCACGACGATGGGCCGCTGGACGAACGGCGAGTGCGGGTTCGTCGCGGTGTTGTAGTTGGCGACCTCGACGTCCACGAGGTACTGGGGCTCCTCGGTGAAGGTCTGGATCGCGGCCCAGCGCTGGCCGTCGTGCTCCCGCAGCCGCCAGGCCCCGTCCCGGCCCCGGACCAGTTCGTACTGCCAGGCCCCCTGCCGTCGCGGGCCGGCGGCGGCCAGGGGGAGCGGAGCCAGGAGGCCCGAGCCGAACCCGACGTCGGCGAGCCATCGCCGCTCACCGGCGCCGACGAGCAGCACCATGTGCGAGCGCGGCCGCGGCTGCTCCGCCGGGTCGCCGGTGCGGGCCAGGATCCGGTCCACCCAGAAGCCGATCCGCGACAGGACGGCGCCGAACAGGACCCCGTGCTCGTAGCAGTAGCCGCCCCGGCCGCGGGCGACCAGCTTGGCCTGGACGTCGTCGAGGTCGACCGAGACGCCCCGGCCCAGCATGACGTCCAGGTTCTCGAACGGGATGGCGGCCAGGTGCGCCCGGTGCAGCGCGGTCAGGGTCTCCTCGTCGGGCGCGAGCGGGCCCGTATGGCCGACGCGCCGCAGGTAGGCGTCGAGGTCGAGCCGGTCGGTGCGCCATTCGCCGGTGTCGGGCCGGGCCTGGTCCGCGGGATCGGTCAGAAGATCGTTCGGCATGCCGGATGTCCTTTCCTGAGGGTGTGGACCTTTCTGAGGGGTTCTGAAGGATGTGGCGGGCGGGGGACGGTCATCGGGGTGCGGGTCCCGTGCTGGAGCGCACGACGAGCTCGGCGGGCAGCACCACCCGCCGTGCGGTGAACCCGGGATCGAGGAGCATGCGGCCCATCAGCCTGCCCCTGTCCCGGATCGGCTGGCGGATCGTGGTGAGTCCGGCGGGCTCGGCCGCCGGCACGTCGTCGAACCCGGTGACCGAGACGTCGCGCCCCGGTTCGAGCCCGCGCAGCCGTACCGCGTCGAGCACACCGGCGGCCAGCACGTCGCTGTCGGCGGCGACGGCCGAGGGGACGTCGGGGCCGCCGAGGGCCGAGGCCGCGGCGACCCGTCCGGACTCCTGGGCGTTGCGGCCGGCGCTGACCACCCGCACCCGGGCGTGCGGGCCCAGCCCCTCCCGGACCCCGGCCAGCCGCAGCCGGGAGTACGGATACAGCGCGGCTTCGTCCACGACGGGCACCGCCACGCCCGGCGGCTCCGGGTAGGCCACCACCATGGCGACGTCCCGGTGGCCCAGGGCGGCCAGGTGCCGGCCGATCTCCCGGCCCGCCTCCCGGTCGTCGATGACCACGCACCGCCCGGAGGCGGTCTCCGACGACCGTACGAGCGGGATCTTCCTGGCCGCCAGCGCCAGCACGGCCGGGTGGTCGTCGGGGAGGCCGTCCGCGACGGCGCCGTCGATGACGGCCCGGTGCACCGCGTCCAGCGAGTGCCGTACCTCGTCCTCGCCGAGGCCGGTCGTGGTCAGGTCGAATGGGATCAGCACGAGACCGGTCCGGGTCCGCTCGGTGACCTCGGTCAGGCCGCTGAGCATGGCCAGCACGTACGGGTCGGAGAAGGCGTAGGACAGGCCGACGGTGAAGATGACGCCGATGGCGCCGGCCCGGCGCGTCCGCAGCGAGCGCGCCGCCGCGTCCGGCCCCGGGTATCCCAGCTCGCGGGCGACGGCGAGGATGTGCTCCCGCACCCGGGTGGACAGGCGGTCCGGCCGGTTGAAGGCGTAGGACACCGCGGCCGTGGAGACGCCCGCCGCCGCGGCCACCGACTTGAGGGTCGGCTGCTCGCTCATGGTGATCCCTCGTGTTAATCGATTAACACGAGTGTAGCCAACGCCCGGAGATCGCGTCCAATGCCGGCTCGGCGTTCGGGAGGATGCGCTTTCCGCGCCCGGTCACGGCGGACCGGGCGCGGGAGAACGCGACCAGGGGTCCCGGTCAGGCGCGCGGGCCTCCGGCCACGTAGATGACCTGGCCGGAGACGAACCCGGCGCCCTCGCTGACGAAGAACGACACGGTGTGCGCGATGTCCTCGGGACGGCCGGTCCGCTGCACCGGGATCTGGGCGGCGGCGGCGGCCTTGAAGTCCTCGAACGGCACGCCCAGGCGCTCGGCGGTGGCCGCGGTCATCTCGGTCTCGATGAAGCCGGGGGCGATGGCGTTGACGGTGACGCCGAACTTGCCCAGTTCCAGGGCGAGGGTCTTGGTGAAGCCCTGCAGGCCCGCCTTGGCGGCCGCGTAGTTGGCCTGGCCGCGGTTGCCCAGCGCCGAGGTGCTGGACAGGTTGACGATCCGGCCCCAGCGGGCCTCGGTCATGAACTTCTGGACGGCCCGGCTCATCAGGAACGCCCCGCGCAGGTGCACCCCCATGACCGCGTCCCAGTCGTCGGTGCTCATCTTGAACAGCAGGTTGTCGCGGATGATGCCGGCGTTGTTGACCAGCACGGTCGGCGCGCCGAGCTCGCCCGCCACGCGCGCCACCGCCTCGGCCACGGACTGCTCGTCGGAGACGTCCGCGCCGACGGCCAGGGCCCGCCCGCCCGCGGAGACGATCTCCTCGACGACCGGCGCGCAGGCGTCGGCGTTCAGGTCGAGGACGGCCACGGCGAAGCCGTCACCGGCCAGCCGCCTGGCGGTCGCGGCGCCGATGCCCCGCGCCGCGCCGGTGACGACGGCGGTACGGGATTCCTGCTGGGTCATGGAACCTCCTGGTGTGCCGGGGAAGCTGGTGTGCCGGGGAAACTGGTGTGCCGGGGGAACGAGGCAACGATCGCACGGAGGAGGACCGTCCGCTCCACCGAGTCCGGCGCCGGGGGGCTCAAGACGGCCGGGACCGGCTCACCGGCCGGTCAGGGCCTCGTGCCAGCGCGCCGTGTCGGTGTACTGGTGCAGCCAGGAGATCCGGCCGTCGGTGACCCGCCACAGGTGGACGAACTCGGCTTCGTAGGCGCGCCCGCTGGCCCGCGCCGTACCGCGGTACTTTCCGGTGACGACGGTCGTCCCGTCCGTGGTCTCGTGCCGGCTCTCGGCGTACGGTGCCGTGTCGTACTCGGCGAAGATCGCGCCCCAGACGCGGGTGAGCGTCTCGCGCGGCCCGTGGAACACGCCACCGGCCCCGCACGGCAGGCCGGGCGCGGTGTGCGCCTCGAACTCCGGATGGAGCAGGGCCAGGATCCCGGCACCGTCCCCCTGCTGGGCGGCGGTGTAGAAACTGTCGATGACGTCCGGCATGCCGGCCTCCAAAGCGAGCCAGATTCGGGGATTGGGATTCTAACGAGCCCGATCCCCGCACCCGGCGGCGTGGTCATTCCCCGCTCGGCGGCCCCTCCTCCAGGAGGCCGTTCCGGCGGAGGTCCTCGAGGAACTCCCTGTGCTCCGGCGGGGAGTCCGGGCCGAGGGTGGCGAGATCGATGACCTGCTCCCTGTCGGTGATCAGGGCGTCCGGCGGGTCGGACTCCTCCGCCGGCGTGGCGGCGGGCCGGCTCACCTCCTCCGCGCCGTCGCGGCCGGTCAGGTGCACGGCGACCGCGAAGACCGAGGCGACGACCAGGGCGACGACCGAGGTGACGATCAGGGCGACGACCGAGGTGACGACCGGAACGAGCGCCGACCGGCGGCGCCACGCCCGTCCCGGCGCGAACCGCCGAGGTTCTTTGCCGATCACCTGCCGCCTCCGATGCTCACCGGCAAGTCTGGCATCTCACCGGTCCCGGCGGTGGCACCGTGATGATCCGGGCGCGGTGCCGTACCGTACCGTCATCCGACGTCCGGGAGGTTGAGTGATGACCCGTACGTCTGCCGTACGGCGGTTGCCCGTGGTGCTGGCCGTGCTGGTGCTCGTCGCCCTGGTGGTCTCGGGGCTGCGGCCGTACGACAGGTTCACCTGGGTGCTGGAGGTCTTCTGGGTGATCGCCGGGCTGCCGCTGGCGGCGGTGTTCTGGCGGCGTTTCCCGCTGACCTCGCTGACGTGCTGCCTGCTGGCCGTGCACGCGCTGGTGCTGATCGTCGGCGGGCACTACACCTACGCCCGGGTCCCGATGGGTCACTGGCTGCAGGACGTGCTGGAGCTGTCGCGCAATCCCTATGACCGCATCGGCCATCTGTTCCAGGGCTTCGTGCCCGCCATCCTGATGCGCGAGGTGCTGGTGCGGACCTCGCCGCTGCGCGGCAGCGCCTGGCTGGCGCCGCTGACGGTCTGCGTGTGCCTGGCCTTCAGCGCGTTCTTCGAGATGCTGGAGTGGTGGTCGGCGCTGGCCGTGGGGGAGGCCGCCGACGCCTTTCTGGCGGTGCAGGGCGACCAGTGGGACACCCAGTGGGACATGGCCTGCGCCCTCATCGGCGCGATCGCTTCCCTGCTGCTGTTCGGCCGTCTGCACGACCGGCAGCTCGCCCGCCTCGGGACCCCCGCTCCGAGTGGCTCAGCCTGATCGGGATCAGGCGGTCGGGAACGGACCCTGGTACTCGGTGTAGTCGGAGACGCCGTCGCCGTTGAGGTCGACGCGGATCTCGTCGGCGTAGCCGTCGCCGTTGTGGTCGAGGTAGACCACGTCGGTGACGCCGTCGCCGTCGGTGTCGTAGCGCTCCTCGTCGGCCACGTAGTCGCCGTCGGTGTCGATCAGCTGGGCGTCGGTGCCGCCGTCGCCGTCGTAGTCGACGTAGTCGGTGGTGGTGACGTAGAACTCGCTCATTGTCGTTTCCGTTCTGTTCGGGTGGGTTCGTCAGATAAGAGGGGCGATCAGGGCGGATGGTTACACCGACTTCCAAGATTTTTTATGGCCCGCTCCGGTGCCGTCGCGCCGATGTGGGCGATCCATGATCCGCGACCCGGGTGAAAACTCCGATAATTGATCACATGACCGACATACGGCGGCTCATCCCGCGTACGGACGCGGTCCTGGCGGATCCGGATTTCACCGCGCCGCTCACGAAGTTCGGGCGTGCGCGGGTGAAGGCGGCCGTCAACGAGGCGCAGCGGCTGGCCCGCGAGGGCGTGATCACCCCCGATGACGTGCCGGCGGCGGCCCTGGCCGCGCTGGCCGGGACGGGGCCGCGCAGGGTCGTCAACGCCACCGGGGTCCTGCTGCACACGAACCTGGGCCGGGCTCCGCTGCCCGCCGCGGCGGTCGAGGCGCTGGCGGTCGCCGCGGGCACCACCGACGTCGAGCTCGACCTGGCCACCGGCCGCCGGGGACGGCGCGGCCGTACGGCGCTGGCGGCGCTGGCGGCCGCGGTGCCCGGGGCCGGGGCCGTCCACCTGGTCAACAACAACGCCGCGGCGCTGGTCCTGGCCGCCACCGCGTTCGCCGGAGGTAAGGAGATCGTCATCAGCCGGGGGGAGATGGTCGAGATAGGCGACGGTTTCCGCCTGCCCGACCTGCTGGTCTCCACCGGGGCGCGACTGCGCGAGGTGGGCACGACCAACCGCACGAGCGTGGACGACTACGCGGCGGCCATCGGCCCGGAGACCGGGTTCGTGCTGAAGGTGCACCCCTCCAACTACCGGATCGAGGGCTTCGCGGGCACGCCCGGCATCGCGGAGCTCGCCGGGGTCTGCCGGGAGGCGGGACTGCCGCTGGTGGCCGACGCCGGGTCCGGCCTGCTGCGCCCCGAACCCCTGCTGCCGGACGAACCCGACGCGGCGACCTGGCTGAAGGAGGGCGCCGACCTGGTGACCGCGAGCGGGGACAAGCTCCTCGGCGGCCCGCAGTGCGGCCTGCTGCTGGGTCGGGCGGACCTGGTGGAGCGGCTGCGCCGCCACCCGCTGGCCCGGGCGCTGCGGGTGGACAAGCTCACCCTCGCCGCGCTGGAGGCCACGCTCACCGCTCTCACGGCCGGAGGCCATCCCGTCGCCGACGCGCTGCACGCCGACCCCGTACGGCTGCGGCGGCGGGCGCGGGCGCTGGCGGCCCGGCTCACGGACGCGGGGATCCCCGCGTCCGCCGTGGACAGCGAGGCCAGGGTCGGCGGCGGGAGCGCGCCCGGGGTCACGCTGGCCAGTGCGGCCGTCGCACTCGACGAGGCGCTGGCCGGGCCGCTGCGCGAGGGCGACCCGGCCGTGCTCGGCCGGGTCGAGCACGGCCGGTGCCTGCTGGACCTGAGAACCGTGGCGGAGACGGGCGACGACGAGCTGTTCGCCGTGGTGGTCGCCGCATGCAGGTGATCGCCACCGCGGGACACGTGGACCACGGCAAGTCCACGCTGCTGCGGGCGCTGACCGGGATGGAGCCCGACCGGTGGGAGGAGGAGCGCCGCAGGGGGCTGACCATCGACCTCGGGTTCGTCTGGACCGGTGACACGGCCTTCGTGGACGTGCCGGGCCACGAGCGGTTCGTCACCAACATGCTCGCCGGGGTGGGCCCGGTCCCGGCGGTGATGCTCGTCGTCGCGGCCGACGAGGGCTGGCGCGTGCAGACGCAGGAGCACCTGGACATCGTCGACGCCCTCGGCATCCGCCACGGTCTGCTCGTCGTCACCCGCTGCGACCTGGCAGGCCCGGACCGCGCGCTGGCCGAGGCGCGGGAGAGGCTGGCCGGCACCGGCCTGGAGGGCGTGCCCGCGCCGGCGGTCAGCGCGCTCAGCGGTGAGGGGCTGCCGCGGCTGCGCGCTGTGCTGACTGAGCTGGCCGGGGCGATGCCGGAGCCCGACCCCGCGGCCGGCACGCGGATCTGGGCCGACAGGGTGTTCACCGCCGAGGGCAGGGGGACGGTGGCCACCGCGACCCTGGGCGAGGGGACCGTCCGGGTCGGCGACACCCTCCTGGCCGACGGCGAGCCGGTCCGGGTCCGGGGGCTGCACAGCCTGGGGACCCCGCGTGAGGAGGTCTCGGGCCCGGCGAGGGTCGCGGTCAACCTCCGCGGCGCGGCCGCCTCCGGGATCCGGCGCGGGACGGTGCTGGTCACGCCCGACCGCTGGCTGCCGTCCGCGGTGGTGGACGTGCGGTTGCGTCCTCCCGGCGGGACCTGGCGGCAGGCGGCCCGGCACGGTGGTTCCGCGCCGCCGCGGCCTCCCGCCCGGGAGGCGGTCTGGCACCAGGGAGCGGCCGCCGTACCGGCCCGGGTCAGGCGTCTGGGCGACGACACCGCCAGGATCACCCTGGCGCGGGAGCTGCCCCTGCGCATCGGCGACCGCGCGCTGCTGCGCGACCCCGGCAGCCGCCGGGTGTGGGGCGCCACCGTGCTCGACGTCCGCCCGCCCGAACTGCGGCGGCGGGGTGCGGCCGCGGCCCGGGCGCAGGAGCTGCGGAGCATGGACGGGGTGCCGGACGGGACGGCGGAACTGCGGCGGCGCGGTCTGGTACGGCGCGCGGAGCTCGTCGCGATGGGTGCCGATCCGCCGGAGTCCGCACTGGCGGCGGGGGAGTGGCTGGCCGACCCCGGACGCTGGGACGCCCTGCGTGACCGGCTCGTACGGGTCGTGACGGCACGGGCCGCGGAGCATCCGCACGATCCCGGGCTGCCGGCGGAGGCCGTCCGGCAGGCGCTGGAGCTGCCGGACCGTTCCCTGGTGGACGCGCTGGCCGCCGGGACGGGGCTGTCCCGGGTGCGGGGGCGGCTGAGCGCGGCGGCCCCCGAACTGCCCCCGAGGCTCGCCCGCGCTTTGGAGACGCTCACCGCGGAGCTGGAACGGGAGCCTTTCGCGGCGCCCACGGCCGAGCGCCTGGCCGGGCTCGGGCTGCGGCCCGGGGATCTGGCGGCGGCCGAGACGGCCGGCCGGCTGGTGCGGATCGCGCCCGGCGTCGTCCTGGCCCCCGGCTGCGCCGACCGGGCGGTGGAGATCCTCGCGGCGCTGCCGCAGCCGTTCACCGCGGCGCAGGCCAGGCAGGCGCTGAACTCCACCCGCCGGGTGACGATCCCGCTGCTGGAACATCTGGACCGGCTGGGCCGTACTCGCAGGACCACCGACTCCCTGCGGGAGGTGACCCGCGGAGCCGGACGGGAGTGATCCACCGGGCCTGAACGGCCGGTGATCCGCCGGGTGTGAACGCGTCCGGGTTTCCGGCCGGGATCCCCGCGGCACTAGGGTGATCAACGGAGGCGTGCAGGTGCCTGGTGGCCCTCCCGGTCTTCAAAACCGGTGGCGCCGAGCATCTCGGCGCGGCGGGTTCGATTCCCGTCCGCCTCCGCCAGTCCTCCGCGATCTCAGTGCCTGGCCTGGCCGGGCAGCACGGTCAGCGCCTCCTGCGGCAGGTCGTACAGCGGCGTCCGGCTCCCCGAGGC
Organism: Paraplanobispora siamensis; assembly: GCF_016863175.1. Taxonomy (GTDB): domain Bacteria; phylum Actinomycetota; class Actinomycetes; order Streptosporangiales; family Streptosporangiaceae; genus Planobispora; species Planobispora siamensis. The sequence continues at coordinate 74,863 of NZ_BOOJ01000055.1, read as the reverse complement.
GGTCCACCGCTCCAGCCGCGATCCGGTCAGTACGGCGAAGCCGTCCCCCTCGGGCGCGAGCGGCGTCTCGCCCGGCTTGAGCCGCAGCCGGGCCAGCTCCCCGCCGTCGGCGCCGAAGACCACGACCGCCGTGAGGTCCGGCGCCACGGCGTAGATCCGTTCTCCCCTCACCTGGATCGACGGGCCGCCGTCCGCGGAGACCAGCGGGGTGGAACCGGCGTCCAGCGTGATCCGCCGCCCCGGCGTGCCGGCGGCCAGCGCGACGCGGGTGGCCCGCTCGCCGTACCGGCTCTCCTCGAACAGCAGCGGCTCACCGGAGGTGAGCATGCCGACCGGTTCGAAGCCCGGGTCCGGGGTGAGGGCGGTGGTACGGCCGTCGGCCAGGTTCACCTCGGCGTAGGACCCCACCTCACCGCTGGCGTGGTGGCCGAGCACGAGCCGCCGCCCGTCGGCCGACCACGTCCACGGGCTGTAGACGGCGCCCGGTGCGCCGTCGCGCGGCGCGTCGACCGTGTGGACGGCGCCGCCGACCAGATCGCGCAGCTCGTAGCCGGTGCCGGTCGGCCGGCCGAGCCAGCGGCCGTCGGGCGAGAGGGTCAGGTTGCCCGGCGGCGGAGCGGTCTTCCCGCCCAGCAGATACTGGCGGCCGTCGGCGGTCAGCAGATAGGTCGGGCAGTCGTTCACGCAGCTCGTGTAGATCAGCAGCCCGGCGGCGCCGGCGCCCCCCTCGGGAAGCGGCGGCGCGCTCGCCGGCGGTCTGACGGTGATCGGCCCGGCCGTGGGCCCGGTGGTCACGGAGGCTGTCACCGAGGCCGTCGCGGAGGCCGTCGCGCCGGTGGCCGGTCCGGTCTCCCCCGGCGCCCACGGCCCATAGCCCGCCAGCCCCACCACCCCCGCCACCGCGGCCGCGGCCAGGACGGCGCCCGCCGCCGTGCGCCCGGCCCTGCGGCGCCGGGCCGCGGTGACGGCCCGCACCGGGTCGGCGTAGTCGCGTGCCTCCCGCTCCAGCTCGCCGTACGCGGTGCGGAGCACCTCGGCCTCCCTGTCCTCCGGGTCCTGCATGGAACGGCTCCCCTCCTGTGGTCCGGTGTTCACGGCTGCGTCTCCTCGGCCGTCCCGAGCAGTTCCGGCGAGACCTTGCGCAGCCGGGCGAGAGCATCGTGGAGGTGCCGCTTGACCGTGCCGGGCGAGCAGTTCAGCCGGGCGGCGATCTGCTCCTGCGGGAGGTCCTCGTAGAAGCGCAGATAGAGCACGGCTCTCTGGCGAGGCGACAGTACGGCCAGCGCGCGGACGAGCATGACCTTGCGATCGCTGTCGCCCGAACCGTCGGCCGTCGCGGGCTCGGGCACCTCGGCGGCGGTGAGGAACCTCAGGCGGCGCGGCCTGCGCCAGCTCCGCAGCTGGTTGAGCATGACGGTGCGGACGTAGGCCTCGGGGTTGCCGCCGGCCGAGACCCTGCGCCAGTGCCCGACCGTCCTGGTCAGCGCCTCCTGCAGCAGGTCGGCGGCCGTGTGGTGGTCGCCGGTGAGCAGGTAGGCGGTCCGCGACAGCGCGGGGCCGCGAGCGGCCACGAACTCGTGGAACCCGTCAGGATCTGTCACGGACGCCCCTCACCTCGTGGATGTTCTCACCCGGGTAAACCGACGCGGGTGTGCGGAAGGTTGGGGTCCCGGGACGGGAACTTCACACCGAGAAGAGCAGGAGCAGCCCGGCCAGCAGCACCGCGGCCGCCTGCGCGAAGGAGGCGGCCGAGACGGGGGCCTCGGTGCCGAAGCACAGGCAGGGAGCCCGGTCCCCGGTGGCCAGCAGGAAGGACTGCAGGCCGGTGAACACCGTGCCGAGGACCGTCCCCACCGCCCCCACCAGTACGGCGGGCGCGGGGGAGACGGCCAGCGCCACCGCGAGCGCCTCCACGGCGACGACCGTGGAGGCGCCCGCCCGGGCCGCCGGGCCGTACAGCCCGTAGCGGCCCAGGGAGCGGCGGAACGCGGTGAAGCGCCGTGCCTTGCCCGCCACGGCTAGGGCGAGCAGGACGGCCAGGCCGTACCGGGCGAGGAGCGCGATCACCGCAGGACCACCATGACGAGCAGCAGGGGGACGAAGGCGAGGACGAACAGCGGCTTGATCTCCGGGAGAGCGAAGTCGAAGGCCTTGTCCGCCGCCATCTTGTCCCGGGCGAGCAGGAAGGTCAGGAGCATCAGCGCCCGGCCCAGCGCGAACCCGGCGCCCGCCATGAGGGCGTCGGACCACGAGCCGAGCAGGAGCAGGCAGAGCGCCGTGATGTGCGGAAGACCGGTGGGCGAGTAGGTGCGCATACCGGTGCCCATCTCCATGCCGAACTGCACCGATCCCCAGAAGGGGGTCAGCGCCACGAACTGCGGCACCAGCCGGGCGTTCTGCAGGAGCGGGAACTTCAGCACGCCGAACTCCCGCAGGAGGAACACCGCCGCCGCCAGCCCGGCCAGGATCTGGCGGGCGGGTTCGGGCAGCGGGACACGGAGCACCGAACCGACGATCGTGAAAGCGAGCGCGGTCGGCAGCGCCCCGAGGAAAAGACCGGTGATGAAGCCGGCCGCGTCAGAACCTCGCCGGACCGACGAGGACAGCACCCAGGCGCTGTTGAGGCTTCAAACCGAGCCGGACAGGGAGAACCCGGCCACCAGCGCGGCGGTGAGCCAGACGAAGCCGCCGGGACCGTGCCACAGGGCGGCGATCTCGGCCACGACGACGGCCGTCAGCCCCGGGACGAGCAGGCGAGTGGCTGCGGTCATCGATCAGATCGCGGTCCGGCAGATGGACCAGCGGGAGATGTTGCCGCCGCCGCAGTCGTGGTACTCGTAGTGGCCGTCCGAGCACTTGCGCCGGGCGGTACGGCCGGTCCAGCGCCAGGCGTTCCTGCCGTCGCAGGCGGTGGGCTTCGGGCGGTAGCGGAAGTTGTAGCAGGTGCCCGAGCCGCCCTGGTCCTTGTGCCAGCTGCCCGAGCAGTTGCCGCTGAACAGGGAGTTGCTGGGCACGCAGACGGTGGTGGAGTCGAAGTAGCCGCGGCAGTCTCCCATTCCCCACTGGGTCAGGGCGGCGGCGGCCTTCGGCTTGGACCACGGCAGCAGGTCCAGCGCCCCCAGACCGGCGGCGACGGTGACGCCGGCGACGGTGCCCAGGAGCCTGCGGCGGCTCAGGCGGCCGGGCTCCCTCGGGATCAGGCGGCTGGGTTCGGCGTTCTCCGGCATCGTGTCGCCGCTGGGGATGCGGCTGAGGATGTCCGTCACAGGGAGTCTTCCTTTCTGGCGGCGGCGCGTTCGACGAGGGTGGCCACGGCCTCCCCCGAACCCGCGGGGGTGGTGAAGACGACCGTGCCGTGCTCGTCGACGACCAGCAGGGCGGGCGTGTAGGGCACGTTGATCGAGTTCCAGACCTTCGCGTCGGTGATGACCCGGACGTTCTCCGGCAGCGCCTTGTCGAAGGCGGGGTCGTCGGAGACGACGGCGAAGTCCACGTCGCCGGGCAGCTCCGGAGCCAGCTTGGCGATGGCCTCCACGACGTCGTCGCAGATGGGACAGCGGCGGTTGATCTTGGCCACGAGGGTGGTGGCGCCCGCGCGCCGGATGGACAGGCTCTCCGGCGGCAGCTGCACCCCCACGCCGTTGTAGGTGGCCAGCTCCAGCTCCCTGACCCGGCGGAACAGCCCGGCCCCGGCCGCCGCGAGCAGGGCCACCAGCACGAAGAGGATGACGAGCGCGGCGGTGGTCGGCTCCACCCCTCACGCTCCCCAGCGGGCGCTCTTGACCCGGGACAGGAAGTCGGCCGCGACTCCCAGCGCGTCGTCCCCCTGCGCCGACCGGGCCTGCGGCTGTCCCTGCTGCCCCTTGCGCGGTACGGCCCACGGGTCGAGCGTGACCACCGCGCTCTCGGTGGCCAGCACGAGCGACTCGTACTTCGGCCCCTCGGAGCTGGTCATCCGCCAGATCTCACCGGCCGGGGTGGACAGCCCCCGCCAGCCCGGCACCGGGGTGGAGGTCATGACCTTCGGCTCGACCTGCAGGGTGCCCACCCCCGCCACGGGCAGGAAGTACTGCATCAGCTGGAGGTTGAACCGCCGCCCGGCGGAGGCGGTCAGCCCCTCGGGCGTGTCGGTCCACCGGACCCGGGACAGGACCTGAAGGACGTCGTTGGCCTCCCACTGCGGCGCGTAGAACATGCCGTGCGCGATGTTCCACGGACCCACCCAGGCCGCCCACCTGGCGTCGGGGATGTCACCGCAGTCGTAGATGACGACCTCGCCCCCGTTGTAGGCGAAACGCTCCCGCTCCGTGCCGCGGACCGAATTCACTCCGGCGGCCAGCGAGCTCTTGGGCGCCAGTTCCATCGCCCAGATGTCGGCGGTGTTTCCGCGGGCGCCGTATCGCGGGGTATAGCGGATGTGCCCGGTCCAGGAGTGCAGTTCCTCGGCGGTCACTCCGTCCAAATCGAGAGTGACCAAAGAATTGTCTATCGCGCGGACAGTTGATGTTTGTACCATTCCGTTCGCCCTTCATCCCATGGCGGAAACGACACGGGGAGTCGCAGCGCAGAGATGAACGAAAGGCATGCCGAGCAGCACGGAAGAGCATGCTGAAAAGATTCCCCGTCGACCCCGCCCCGTGTTCGCGCCCCGTGTAAAGCCTCCCCATGGTTGATTGTGGGAGCGCGCACACGCAAGAGGGAAATCGGGAAATCCCACCTGCCCGACCGGGGCCGGTGAATTCTGCGCGATCGGCCGTTGTCTGGCTGCGGTAGGTGACTGTCGCTGAATGCGATCGGCCGGTGACAGCACTTGATCATGCTGTTCCGATGGCGAAGAATGCCATTCCCGCGCACTCGGGAAAACGGCCCGGATCAGAATGCGTCCGCGCCGCGCGCCCGTGACGTCATTCGAGGAGCAGGGGGACGACGATGCGGCTGACGCAGTACGCCCGGGGCGGCGGTTGCGCCTGCAAGATCCCGCCCGGGGAGCTGGAGGAGGTGCTCACCGGGCTGGGCGCTCCGCTGCCGGAGCGGACGGCGGGCGACCTCCTGGTGGGCCTGGAGACGGGCGACGACGCGGCCGTGGTCCGGATCGAGGGCGGCACGGCCGTGGTGGCCACCGCCGACTTCTTCACGCCCGTGGTGGACGACCCCTACGACTGGGGGCGGATCGCGGCGGCCAACGCGCTGTCGGACGTGTACGCGATGGGCGGGCGGCCGCTGATCGGGGTCAACCTGCTCTGCTGGCCCCGGGAGGTCCTGCCGTACGAGATCGCCCGGCAGGTGCTGAGCGGCGGCGCGGCGATCGCGGCCGAGGCCGGATGCCACCTGGCGGGCGGGCACACCGTCAACGACGCCGAACCCAAGTACGGCATGGCGGTGACCGGGATCGCCGACCCGCAGCGGCTGCTGCGCAACGACCGGGGAGAGGCCGGCCTGCCGCTGACGCTCACCGAGCCGCTCGGTCTGGGGGTGCTCAACAACCGGCACAAGGCGACGGGCGAGGTGTTCAAGGAGGCCGTCGAGGTGATGACCCGGCTGAACGCCGAGGCGAGCCGGGCCGCCGTGGCGGCGGGCGTGCGGTGCGCCACCGACGTCACCGGGTTCGGGCTGCTCGGCCACCTGTACAAGCTGGCCCGGGCGTCCGGGGTGTCGGCGGTGATCGACACGGCGGCCGTGCCGTACCTGGCGGGCGCCCGTGAGGCCGTGCGCGACGGGTACGTGCCGGGCGGGACGCGGCGCAACCTCGACTGGGTCGCCCCGCACACCGACTTCGGCCGGGCGGATGAGGAGACCCGGCTGCTGCTCGCCGACGCGCAGACCTCCGGCGGGCTGCTGCTGGCCGGGGAGATCCCGGGCGCGCCGGTGATCGGGGAGCTGGTCCCGCGCGGGGACGCGGTGCTCTTCCTGCGGTGAACGGCCCCCGGACGCCGCAGGAGGGGAGAGCGCAGGAGGGAGAGCACAGTACGGCCTCCCGGCGGCATCAACCGTTCGGTGGATTCTGCGGTCAGCACCATTCACCGACGAGTGTGGCCGGTAGATCGATTCGCCCCGGGCGCAGGCGGAAGAAGCTTGAGCCATGGCAGTCATCGAAGTCACAGACCTCCGCAAGAGCTACGCGGACCTGAACGTTCTGGACGGGGTGTCGTTCTCCGTGGAGGAGGGCGAGATCTTCGGCATCCTCGGGCCCAACGGCACCGGCAAGACAACCACCGTGGAGTGCGTGGAGGGCCTGCGCCGGCCCGACAGCGGGTCGATCAGGATCTTCGGGCTCGACCCGGTCAAGGACGCGCGCAAGGTGCGAGAGCTGATCGGGGTGCAGCTCCAGCAGACCCAGCTGCCGGAGACCATCAAGGTGTGGGAGGCCCTCGACCTGTACGCCTCCTTCTACGCCGATCCGCGCGACTGGCGGGAGCTGCTGGAGGAGTGGGGGCTCGCCGACAAGCGCAACGCCCGCTTCGGCAAGCTGTCCGGCGGCCAGAAGCAGCGGCTGTTCATCGCGCTGGCGCTGGTCGGCAACCCGAAGGTGGCCTTCCTGGACGAGCTGACCACGGGCCTGGACCCGCAGGCCCGCCGTACCACCTGGGAGCTGGTCAAGCGGGTCCGGGCGAGCGGTGTGACGGTGGTGCTGGTCAGCCACTTCATGGACGAGGTGGAGGAGCTGTGCGACCGCGTGGCCGTCTTCAACCGCGGCAAGGTCGTGGCGGTCGACACCCCGGCCGGACTGGTCGGCGGCGAGCACCGGATGCGGTTCACGCTGATGGCCGGGGACGCGAGCGGCGTGGCCGGTCTGGAGGACCTGCCCGAGGTGATCGAGGTGTCCCGGGAGGGGAACCGGGTGGTCGTCACCGGCCGGGGCGACTTCGCCACGGCGGTCACCGCGCACCTGGCCCGCCACCACGTCCTGGTCAGTGATCTCCGCATCGACAAGCGCACCCTGGACGACGCCTTCGCCGCCCTGACCGGCCGGTCCTTCGAGTAAAGGAATTCAGATCATGATGAAGCTCGCCGTCGTCGAGACCAAGCTGCTGACCCGGGAGCCCGGGGCGCTGTTCTCGCTGCTCATCCCGCTGTTCATCCTGGTGGTCTTCGGCAGCTCGATCCAGCCGGGCGACACCGTGCTGCTGCCGATGGCGCTGGCCATCGCCGTGGGGATGGTGGGCCTCTACCTGCTGCCCACCACCCTGGCCACCTACCGCGAACGGGGCATCCTGCGCCGGTTGTCGGCCACCCCGGTGCGGCCGGGCAACCTGCTGGTGGTGCAGCTGATCCTGCAGCTCATCCTCGCGGTGACCGCCTGCGGTCTGCTGCTGGCCGTCGCCGGCACCGTCCTCGGCGCCCACCTGCCCACCGGGGTGCTGTCCGCCGTGCTGGTGTTCCTCCTCGGTACGGCGAGCCTGTTCGCGATCGGCCTGCTCATCGCGGCGCTGGCGCCCAACGGCCGGGCCGCCAACGGCATCGGGGTCCTGCTGTACTTCCCGATGGCCTACCTCGCCGGACTCATGCAGCCCAAGGATCAGATGCCCGCTATGGTGGCCCGCATCGGGGAGTACACCCCTCTGGGTGCTTTCGGGCAGAGCATGCGAGAGATCTGGGCGGGTGCTGCCCCCAGCCCCCTGCTGCTGGGTGTGCTGGCCGGATACGCCCTGGTCGTCAGCATCGCGGCGGCCAAGTTCTTCCGCTGGGAGTGACGGATGACCGGCCGGCTCGACCGATGGGAACGGTTGCTGGAGCGCCAGATGGCGGCCGCGCCGTACGTCCTGCTGGTGATCTCCGCGGTGCTCACCCTGCTCACCGGCGACGACCCGTGGATCACGCTCGCCCTGTCCGCGGCCGCGGCCGCGTGGCTGTGGCTGGCGCCGCGGGGCCCGGTCTACGTGGCCGGGCTGGTGGTCCTGATCGGAGCCCTCTGCACGCAGGGGGTGTGGTTCGCGAGCTTCTTCGGCTTCATCGGATATCTCTACTCCTGGCAGTACCTGAAGGGGAAGTGGCGGCTGGCCGGAGTGGGCGCCACGGCGGCGATCAGCGTCGTGGCCTACAACGGGGGACTGCCCGAGCCCACCCCTTCTGCGATCTTCACCTATCTGTTCTTCACCGCCGCCATCGTCGCGGGGGTGAGCCTGTTCAGCTTCGTCGGCGAGGTCACCGCCGAGCGGAGCGACGAGCGCAGGCGCATGGTGGCGCGGCTCGAAGAGGCCATGCGGGAGAACGCCGGACTCCAGGCCCAGCTGCTGGTCCAGGCCCGCGAGGCGGGCGTGATGGACGAGCGGCAGCGCATGGCGGCGGAGATCCACGACACCCTCGCCCAGGGCCTGACCGGCATCATCACCCAGCTCCAGGCGGCCGAGCAGGCCGAGGACTGGCGGCGCAACGTGGACAACGCGATAGGACTGGCGCGGGAGAGCCTCGCCGAGGCCCGGCGCTCGGTGCACGCGGTGGGCCCCGGCCAGCTGGAGGCGGCGCCGCTGCCCGAGGCGCTGGAGGACGTCGTGGCCCGGTGGGGCGAGCTCAACGGGGTGCGTGCGGATTTCACCGTCACTGGTACGGTCCGTCCCATGCATCCGGAGGTCGAGGAGACGTTGCTGCGCACGGCGCAGGAGGCTCTGGCCAACGCCGCCAAGCACGCCGGCGCCTCCCGGGTCGGCCTGACCCTGTCGTACATGGAGGACGTGGTCACCCTTGACGTCCGCGACGACGGCGCCGGGTTCGACCCGGAGCGCGTCCGCGAGGCCGGGGGGTTCGGCCTGACCGCGATGCGCAAGCGGGTGAGCCGGCTGGCGGGCACCCTGGAGATCGAGTCCGAGCCCGGCACGGGCACCGCGATCTCCGCGAGCGTCCCGGCGGTGGCCCGTGGCTGAGCCTTCCCGGACCCCCGTGACTTACCGGATCCCTGGGAGCGTCCCGGCGGTGGCTCATGGCTGAGACCCCCGCGACCCCCGGAAGCCCGATCCGGCTGCTGATCGCCGACGACCACCCCATCGTCCGCGACGGCATCCGCGGCATGTTCACCGGCGACCCGGACTTCGAGGTCCTCGGTGAGGCCTCCGACGGCGCCCGGGCCGTCGAGCTCGCCCGGACGCTGAACCCGGACGTGATCCTCATGGACCTGCGGATGCCCGGGACGGACGGCGTCGCCGCCATCAAGGAGCTCGCCCGGCTGGGCATAGCGGCCCGCGTCCTGGTTCTGACGACCTACGACACCGACCGGGACGTCCTGCCGGCAATCGAGGCCGGGGCCACCGGCTACCTCCTGAAGGACACCGGCCGCGACGAGCTCATGCGCGCGGTCCGTACGGCGGCGCGCGGCGAGGCCGTGCTCTCCCCGTCGGTCGCCACCCGCCTGCTCGGCCAGGTCCGCACCCCCGCCGACCCGCTGAGCGCCCGGGAGCTGGAGATCCTCCACCTCATCGCCGACGGCGCCACCAACCGCGAGGTCGCCGTCCGCCTGTTCATCAGCGAGGCCACGGTCAAGAGCCACGTGCTGCACATCTACGCCAAGCTCGGCGTCAACGACCGCGCGGCCGCCGTCGCCGTGGCCTTCCGCCGCGGCCTGCTCACCGTCGACAACGGCTGACGAGGACGACGGCTGACGGGTCGCCCCGGCCGGGTGTTATGCGTATGAGGGCGTTCGATAGGGTGAATGATGGTGTGCCGGGAAGTCTGGTCGGCAGTGTCTGATTCCTGCCGGGAAGTCCGGTAGGGGACGTCCGATCCGCCCTTGGAGACCCGGAGCGCCCATGACCTCTTCTTCCACTCCGCCGCGCCCGCCCGCCCTGCTGGGCCGGGGCTCGTGGGCCGAGGCCAGCCGCATCGCCGACATCCTGCGCAAGGAGACCGTGGGCGGGGCCCTGCTGCTGGCCGGTGCGATGGCGGCGATGATCTGGGCCAACTCCCCGTGGGCGGACGCCTACGAGGCGCTGCGCGCCGTCCGCTTCGGGCCCGAGGCGCTGCACCTGAACCTCTCCCTGGCCACCTGGGCCGCGGACGGACTGCTGGCGATCTTCTTCTTCGTGGCCGGGCTGGAGCTCAAGCGGGAGTTCGTCGCCGGTGACCTTCGCGACGTACGGCGGGCCGCGGTCCCGATCGCGGCCGCGCTCGGCGGGGTGATCGTCCCGGCGCTGCTGTACCTGCTCATCGTCCAGGGCGTGCAGGGCGCGGGGCGGGGATGGGCGATCCCCACCGCCACCGACATCGCCTTCGCCCTGGCGGTGCTGGCGGTCGTCGGCCGCTTCCTGCCGACGGCGCTGCGCACCTTCCTGCTCACCCTGGCCGTGGTCGACGACCTGGTGGCCATCGTCATCATCGCGCTGTTCTACACCGATCATCTGGCTCCGGTCCCGCTGCTGGCGGCGCTGGTGCCGCTGGCGGCCTTCACCGTCCTGGTCCAGCGCCGGGTGCGGTCGTGGTGGCTGCTGCTGCCGCTGGCCGTCGCCGTCTGGGCGCTGGTGCACGCCTCGGGCGTGCACGCCACCGTCGCCGGCGTGCTGATGGGCTTCGCCGTCCCGGTGCTGCGCAGCGAGAAGGCCGGCGGCCCGGAGGCCGGGCCCGGTCTGGCCGAGCACTTCGAGCACCGGTTCCGCCCGCTGTCGGCCGGGGTGGCCGTGCCGGTGTTCGCGTTCTTCTCCGCGGGGGTGTCCCTGGGCGGCCTCGACGGCCTGCTCGGGGCCTTCGGCGACCCGGTCGTGGTGGGGATCGTGGCGGGACTGGTCGTGGGCAAGCCGCTCGGGATCCTGGTCGCGACCTGGCTGACGGCCCGCTTCACCCGCGCCGACCTGGACGAGGACCTGGCCTGGATCGACATGGTCGGGCTGTCGGTGCTGGCGGGGATCGGGTTCACCGTCTCCCTGCTGATCGGCGAGCTGGCCTTCGGCGCCGACCGCAGCGAGTACGTCAAGGTGGCGGTGCTGTCCGGTTCGGTGATCGCGGCGCTGCTGGCGGCGGTGATCCTGCGTCTGCGCGACCGCGCCTACCGCCGCATCCACGAGATCGAGACCGCCGACCTCGACAACGACGGCGTGCCGGACGTCTACGAGAAGGACCGGTCCGGCAAGGCCGGGTAACCACCGGCGGGCTCCCCGATCGGGCTGTGAAGTTTCCCTGCCCAGCAGACTGTTCAAGCGTGCAGTCAGGTGTACGTTTGAACAGTTAGCTGTACGGACGAACAGGGATGTGACGGTGGCGACGCCAGTGGATCCGGAGGACCTCACCGCTCGGGCGCGCATCAGGGACGCGGCCATCCGGCACTTCGGGGAGCGCGGATACGAGGGGGCGACCCTGCGCGGGATCGCCGAGACCGCCGGGGTCTCGCTCGGTCTCGTGCGTCATCACTTCGGGTCCAAGCAGGGTCTGCGCGAGGCGTGCGACGAGCACCTGCTCACGATGATCCGCCGGGTCAACGACGAGACCAGGGCCGGCCTCGCCTCCGGCGCGCTGGGCTCCGTGATCGCCGCCCGGGCCGCGGTGGGGCCCTATCGGCACTACATGGCGCGGGCCCTGGCCGAGGGCTCGGCGACCGCCCTGTTCGACGAGCTCGCCCGGCTGAGCGAGGAGTGGCTGACCGAGGCCGACCGGGACCGTCCCGATCCGCCCAGGGTCGACGCCAGGGCCCGCGCGGCCGTCGGCACGGCGATGGCCCTGTCCGTCGGGATCCTGCACGAGCACATCTCCCGGGCCATGGGCGTCGACGTGTTCAGCCCCGAAGGCGACCGCCTGCTCGCCCGCGCGCTGATCGACATCCACTCACACCCCATGCTCGGCCGCGAGGACGCGGAGCGCATCCTGGCCGCCCTCGACGAGGCCGAGTCCGGACCTCCCGAGGAGAGTCGCGATGACTGACGCCATAGCGGTGTCCGGTCTGATCAAGACGTTCGGCACCACCCGGGCCCTGAACGGCCTGGACCTCACCGTCCGCACCGGCGAGGTGCACGGTTTCCTGGGGCCCAACGGCGCCGGGAAGACGACCACGATCCGGGTCCTGCTGGGCCTGCTGCGGGCCGAGGCCGGGCAGGTGCGGCTGCTGGGCGGCGATCCGTGGCGCGAGGCCGTACGGCTCCACCGCAGGCTGGCCTACGTGCCGGGCGATGTGAGCCTGTGGCCCAACCTGACGGGCGGCGAGGCCGTCGACCTGCTCGGCGACCTGCGCGGAGGGCTGGACGGGACCCGCCGCGCGGAGCTGCTGGAGCGGTTCCGGCTCGATCCCGCCAAGCGCTGCCGTACCTACTCCAAGGGCAACAGGCAGAAGGTGGCGCTGGTGGCCGCGTTCGCCTCCGAGGTGGAGCTGTTCATCCTGGACGAGCCCACCTCCGGCCTGGACCCGCTGATGGAGGCGGCCTTCCAGCAGACCGTCCGCGAGGTGAGCGCCCGCGGCGCGACCGTGCTGCTGTCCAGCCACATCTTCTCCGAGGTCGAGGCCCTCTGCTCCACGGTCAGCATCATCCGCGACGGGGTCACCGTCGAGTCCGGCACCCTGGCCGGGCTCCGGCACCTGACCAGGACCTCGGTCACCGTGGAGGCGGTCGAGCCGATCATCGGGCTGGCCGCTCTGCCCGGCGTCCACGACCTGCTGGACGAGGGCGCGCGGGCCCGGTTCGACGTGGACTCCGAGCGGCTGCCCGAGGTCCTGCGTCACCTGGCGGGCTTCGAGGTCCGCTCGCTGACCAGCCGTCCGCCGACGCTGGAGGAGCTGTTCATGCGCCACTACGGCGACGCGGTCATGGAGGAGGCGTCCCGGTGAGCGCCCCGGCGAGTGCTTACGCGGGCACCGGGAGGCTGATCCGGCTGGCCCTGCGGCGTGACCGCGTCCAGTTGCCGGTCTGGATCGTCGCCGCGGTCGTGCTGGCGGCGGCCGGGGCCGCGGCCGTGGCCGACGAGTTCCCCGACGAGGCCGGACGGGTGACCGCGCTGCGGGGGGCCGGGAGCAGCCCCGCCGTCCTGCTGATGCGCGGCACACCGGTCGGCACCGACTTGGGCGCCCTGGTGAACTTCCGCAACCTCATCTCCCTGCTGGTGCTGGCCGCGCTCATGAGCACCTTCGCGATGGTCCGGCACACCCGGCAGAACGAGGAGACGGGCCGGGCCGAGATGGTCGGGGCGGGGTCCGTGGGCAGGCACGCCGGGCTCACCTCCGCCCTTGTCGTGGTCGCGGGGGCCGATGTGCTGCTCGGCGCCGCGCTGGCCGGCACGCTGCTGGGCGCGGGCATGCCGCTCGACGGCTCGCTCGCGTTCGGCGCCGCGTGCGCCGCCACCGGGCTGGCGTTCGCCGGGGCGGCCGCGCTCACCGCCCAGCTGTTCCAGAGCTCCCGCGCCGCCAACGCCGCCGCCGCGACCGCGGTCGGCGTCGACTTCCTGGTCCGCGGCGTCGGCGACGCCCTCGGCGAGCGGGCCGCGGACGGCATCCGGGTGATCGGCGCGTGGCCGTCATGGGTGTCGCCCATCGGCTGGGGCACGCATGTGCGCCCGTTCGGGGAGGAGGCCTGGTGGGTGCTCGCCCTGCCGCTCGCTCTGCTGGCCGCGTGCACGGCCGCCGCCTTCGCCCTGGTCGACCGCCGGGACTTCGGGGCGGGCCTGATACCCGACCGGCCGGGACCGGAGTCCGGTTCGCGGGCGCTGCTCAGCCCGATCGGGCTGGCCTGGCGGCTGAACCGGGGTGCGACCCTGGGCTGGGTGGCCGGCGGCGCGCTGGCCGGTGCGGGGATCGGCACGCTCGGCCCGGCCGTCGACGAGGCGGCCATCGGGAACACCGGGGTCGCCGATCTCCTGGACCAGCTCGCCGGTGGAGGCGGCGCCCCCCTCGTGAACACGCTGTACGCGGCGATGATGAACGTCTTCGGCGTGCTGGCCGCAGGCTTCGTCGTCCAGGCGCTGCTGCGGCTGCGCTCGGAGGAGGCTGGCGGACACGCCGAGGCGGTGCTGGCCACCGCGGTCGGCCGGGTCCGGTGGGTGATCGCCCACCTGGCCTGTGCGGCGGGCGGTGCGGCGGCGCTGCTGGTGGCGGCGGGAGCGGGCATGGGCCTGGCCGACGCCGCGGTCGGCGGCGGCACCGGCGTGGGCCCGCTGGTCGGCGCAGGACTGGCGCAGCTGCCCGCCGCGCTGGCCCTGGCCGGTTTCGTCGTGCTGGTCTACGGCACTCTGCCGAGGCTGACGGTCCCGCTCGCGTGGGCCGGGCTCGTGGCGAGCATCGCCTTCGGGCTGCTCGGGGACGTGTTCGGGCTGCCGCAGGCGGTGCGGGACCTGTCGCCGTTCAGCCATGTGCCCGCGCTTCCGGCGGCCGAGATGACCGCCGGGCCGCTCGTGGCGCTGGCCGCGGTGGCTGCGGCGCTGGCGGCGGCCGGGCTGGCGCTGTTCCGCCGCAGGGATCTGTCGCTCTGACCGGGAGGGCCGGGCGCCCGTTGGTCGCGCGCCCGCCCTTTCAGGGGGCGGCGTCGATCACCGACCGGCACAGCGCGCTCAGCTCGTCCACCACCGCGTCGAGGGGGGCCGAGCTGCGCTGGGCCTGGGCGAGGACGAGCGCGCCCTCCAGCCCGCCGACGACGAGCACCGCCACGGAGCGCGCCCTGCGCCGGTCGGCTCCGTCCGCGACGAGCTTGTCGGCGATCAGGTCGCACCAGGCCCCGAACGTCGCCCCGGCGACGTCGCGGGCGGATCGCTCGGTGCCCAGGGCCGCCGCGACGATCGGGCAGCCGACGGCGTAGTCACCGGCCTCCAGGCCGCGGCGCCACAGGTCGGCCAGCGCGTGCAGGGCGCCGGGCGTGTCCGAGGCGTCGAGGATCCGGGTCACCCCGGCGCTCAGGTGCTCGGCGGCGCCGCGGGTGGCCTCCTCGACGAGCTGGGCCTTGCCGTCCGGGAAGTGGTGGTAGATCGAGCCGCGCGGCGCGCCGCTGTCGGCCAGCACGTCCGCGAACGAGACCGCGGCGACGCCGCGCTGACGGATCAGCTTGATCGCACTGCGGATCATCGCCGCCCGGGGACCGGCCGCGTCCTGTCGTCTGGTCATCCCGCTGCTCCCGGTACCTCGGCTTCTATGTATGTTGTCATACATAGATCCGGTATGCACTGGAAATCCCCTTCCTGCCCCCGAGGAGACAGCGTGATCGAGACCGACGCTCCGCCGCACCCGTTCGACGCGGCCATCGCCCTGCCCGCCGCGGTCGACGGCCGTACGACGACGCGGACCAGGCCGGAGTACGCGAACATGGTCGGCCCCTTCGGAGGCATCACCGCCGCCACCCTGGTGCGGGCCGTCCAGCAGCACCCCGACCGGCTCGGCGATCCGCTCTCCCTCACCGTCAACTACGCCGCCCCCGTCGCCGACGGCGACTTCGACATCACCGCGCGGCTCGTGCGCAGCAACCGCACCAACCAGCACTGGACGCTGGAGCTGTCGCAGGAGGGCTCCGTCAGGACCACCGCCACCGCGGTGTTCGGCATCCACCGCGACACGTGGTCGGACACCGAGGCCGGCATGCCGCCGGTGCCGCCGCCGGACGCCGTCCCGGCGCAGGACTTCCCGGACTTCATCGCCTGGGCCCGCAACTACGAGATGCGCTTCGTCGAGGGGGCCGTGCCCGACCAGGACGCCGGTGAGCACCCCGACTCGACCACGACCCTGTGGGTGCGCGACGCCCCGGCCCGCCCGCTGGACTTCCCGGCCCTGGCGTCGATGTGCGACGTCTTCTATCCGCGGGTCTTCCTGCGGCGCGGCCGGTACATGGCGGCCGGGACCGTCTCCCTGACCGTGTACTTCCACGCCGACGCCGCGGAGATCGCTGCCCACGGCGACGACTACGTCCTGGGCACCGCGCGCACCAACCGCTTCTCGCGCGGCTACTTCGACCAGACCGCCCACCTGTGGGGCCGCGACGGCACCCTGCTGGCCTCCAGCCACCAGCTGGTCTACTTCAAGGACTGATCCGGGGACCGACCGGCCCCGGGCCCTGAGGAGGCCCGGGAATAATCCGTTGCCCGCCGGTGCTGAGCGGGCCACTATGGTCACCATGTTCCAGCACGCTCGCCTCGTGACGCCCGCCGCCGCGGGTGTGTTCGAGCGTGTCTGCGACGGCCTGGAGCGCTGACCTCTTCCCGTAAGTCCCGATGTGACCCGGCGGGGAGAGGTTGTCGGCCCGAGACGGGTCACGACGGATCCAGGCAGACCAAGGAAGAGAACCAATGGCCAAGCAGGCCTATGTGCGCAACAAGCCGCACCTCAACATCGGCACGATGGGCCACGTCGACCACGGCAAGACCACGCTGACCGCCGCGATCACCAAGGTGCTCGCCGAGCGGGGCCAGGCCACCTACACGCCGTTCGAGCGGATCGACCGGACCCCGGAGGAGCACCTGCGGGGCATCACGATCAACATCTCGCACGTCGAGTACGAGACCGCCACCCGCCACTACGCGCACGTGGACATGCCCGGCCACGCCGACTACGTGAAGAACATGATCACGGGGGCGGCGCAGCTCGACGGCGCGATCCTCGTCGTGTCGGCCCAGGACGGCATCATGCCGCAGACCAGGGAGCACGTGCTGCTCGCCCGGCGGGTGGGCGTCGAGCACCTGGTCGTCGCGGTCAACAAGGCCGACGGCGCCGACCCGGAGCTGACCGACCTGGTCGAGCTGGAGCTGGCCGACCTGCTGACCGAGCACGGCTACCGCGACGTGCCGATGGTACGGGTGTCCGGGCTGCGGGCGCTGGAGGGCGACCCGGCGTGGACGGCGTCGATCGAGGCGCTGCTCCGGACGGTCGACGAGCACATCCCCGTGCCGGTCAGGTACGTGGACGCGCCCTTCCTGATGCCGGTGGAGAACGTGCTCACGGTGACCGGCCGGGGCACGGTCGTCACCGGCGCGATCGAGCGGGGCACCGTACGCGTGGGCGACTCCGTCGAGGTCGTCGGCTTCGGCGACGGGTTCACCGCGGTGGTCACCGGGGTGGAGACGTTCGGCAAGACGATGGAGCGGGGCGAGGCGGGCGACAACGCCGCCGTCCTGCTGCGCGGGGTCAAGCGGGAGCAGGTGCGGCGCGGCATGGTGCTGGCGGCCCCGCTCAGCCAGCGGGCCCACCGGTCGTTCACCGCCCGGCTGTACCTCCTGACCGCCGAGGAGGGCGGACGGCGGCGGCCGGTCGCCTCCGGGTACCGGCCGCAGTTCTACCTGCGCACCACCGACGTGCCGGGTGAGCTGACGCTGCCGTCGCCCGCGCAGCCCGGCGAGACCGTGGAGGTCTCGGTGGAGCTGGGCAAGGCGGTGGCGGTCGAGCCCGGCCTCGGCTTCGCGATCCGCGAGGGCGGCCTCACGGTCGGCGCGGGCACGGTCCTCACCGTGGCCGACTGACCACCCGGCCGCCCGGGCCGCGCGGGACGGACCCACCCGTCCCGCGCGGCCGGACCCGGTGTCCCCGCGGCCGCCTGCTCGGTCCGGTGTCCCCGGCGGCCGGTTCAGCGCGGTGTTCCCGATCGCGGGCTCGGTCCGGTCTCCCCGGCGGCCGGCTCAGCCCGCCGTGAAGTTCTCGCCGACCTCGCGGTCGAGGTTGCGCAGCGCCTGTTCCAGAAGCTCGTCCACGGTCTCCTCGCCCGGTCCGCCTCCGGCGGTCCGCAGGCATACCTCGACCCGGGAGCTGCCGGCGCCGTTCTCGCCGACCTCCAGCCACCCCGAGGCGCCGGCCGGGCCCTCGGCCCGCCATTCGAGGCGCAGCCGTTCCGGGACGACGGAGACCGTGCAGCGCGTCTCGCCCTCCCGGTCACCGGCCCGCCAGCGGACCGTCACGGCGTCGCCGTCGGCCGGGACGGCCGAGATCCCCTCGGGGAGCCAGCGGTCGAGCCGGGTCAGGTCGCTGGCCGTGCCGAACGCCACCTCGGCGAGCGCGCCCAGCGCACGCGTCCCGTGGTGCTCCCTGCCGCCCATCACGACCACCCGGCCGTCGCGGTCCCGCGGCCGTCCGCCGTGTGTCTTCCTGTCATGTCCACCCTGCTTACCCGGCTCCGGGGCACCCATGCCGCCCGCGCCGGGAGTCCCGCCCGCGTCAGTACATCTTCACGGCGGTGCGCTGGACGACGCCGGGGGCCAGGCGGACGCGCGGGGCCGTGGCCCGGTGGCCTCGGATGTCGGTGACCCGTACGGTGAACGGGCCCCGGCCCACGCCGGACTCGGCGATCCAGTAGTTGTAGTCGGCCCTGACCAGCTTGCGCCACGCACCCCCGGCCGGCCTCACCTCGACCGAGGCGAGCGGGTTGCCGTGGTCGACGACCAGCAGGGCCAGCCACCACCGCGACGA
This sequence comes from Paraplanobispora siamensis, assembly GCF_016863175.1. GTDB lineage: Bacteria > Actinomycetota > Actinomycetes > Streptosporangiales > Streptosporangiaceae > Planobispora > Planobispora siamensis. The sequence continues at coordinate 56,592 of NZ_BOOJ01000055.1, read as the reverse complement.
CCCCTCCTTGACGCGGAAGGAGAGCGGCCCGCCGACCCGCGGGTCGCGGACCGGGCGGTAGGTGACCCCCACCGTGCCCTTGCCGGGGTCCGCGATGCGGGCGAAGGCCGTACGGCTCAGGTCGATGTGCCCCGCCGGGCACTCCGGGCACTGGTCGACGACCTTGACCCGGACGCTGCCCATGGGCCCGGTGACGTTCAGGTAGCCGCCGCAGGCCGCCGCGGCGGCGTACTCGCGGGGGGAGAGCGCGACGTAGAGGTCACCGGCCGGGTTCGAGGGGTACGAGCAGTTGCCGCTCCCGGAGCGCAGCCGGTAGAACGTCGCCTTCCCCTTGACCGCTCCGGCTCCGGCCGTCTCCGAAGCCGCGCTGTCCGCCCCGTCCCGGGCGGACACCGCCAGGGCCTGGGCGGGCGGGAGCGGGCTCGCGGCGAGCACGGCTGCGAGAACGGCGGTCAGGCGTCGCATCGGGGGTCCTCTCATGGGGGATGGAGGTGACAGTAGCCGAGCCGATCTATCTCATCCGGACAACTCGCCAAATATCCGGACGCCCGGTCCGCGGCCCCGTACGGTCACATCGAGCCTCCGGCCCGGTGGGTGCGGGCGATCAGATAGACGAGGTACGGCGCGCCGAGGACGCCGGTGACGACGCCGACCGGATAGCGGGTGTCGAACGCGAACTGGCCGGCGAAGTCGGCGACGGGGACCAGGAGAGCGCCGCCGACCCCGCCGATCTGCCACAGCCGGAAGCTTCCGGCGATGCCGTTGCGGGGCAGGACGACGGCGCTGACGATGGACGCGAAGGCCGCCGAGGTGGCGGCCCCGGAGAGCGCGAGTTTGAGTTGCGTGGCCCCGCCGCGCCCGAGGGAACCGACGGTGTACACGAACAGGGCCGCGGCTGGCGGTCCTCGTCGAGGTCGAGGAGCTGTACATGCACTGCGCGAAGGCGTTCCTGCGCTCGTCGCTGTGGGATCCCGGGACCTGGCCGGACCGCGCGAGCCTGCCCACGCTCGGGCGGATCGCCAAGGACCACCTGGGCCTGGCGGGGGTGTCCACCGAGGCGATCGACGAGGGACTGGCCCGGGACGCCGAGACGAACCAGTACTGACGGCGGGTACTGACGATCATGGCAGGATCTTGCAATAACCTGTCATTGCCGACAGTCGGCGCCCGCCCGGATAGTTGAGACATGAGCGCCTGCCCCACCCCGCCCCACGTCGTCGTGATCGCGATGTTCCCCGGAGTCGACACGCTGGACGTGACCGGCCCGGCCGAGGTCTTCGCGATGGCCGGCCAGTTCCTGGGCGGGCGGCGCCCCGGTTACGAGGTGCGCCTGGCCGGTGAGCGGCGCGGCCCGGTGCCGACCTTCTCGGGGGTACGGCTCTGCGTGGAGGAGGTCTTCGCCGAGCAGCGCCAGGCGATCGACACGCTGCTGGTGCCGGGGCGGATGCTGATCGGCCCGGGAGGCCCGGTCCCGCAGATCGACCCGGGCGTGGTGGCCTGGCTGAGCGAGGTGGGCCCCGCAGCCGGCCGGGTGGCGTCGGTGTGCGCGGGCGCGCACATCACCGCGGCCGCCGGGCTGCTGGACGGGCACCGCGCCACCACGCACTGGGCGACCGTCGGACGGCTCGCCGCCGACCACCCCGAGATCCGGGTCGAGTCCGATCCGATCTTCGTGCGCTCGGGCCGGATGTGGACCAGCGCCGGCATCACCTCCTCGATGGACCTGGCACTCGCTCTGGTCGCCGAGGACCACGGTGACCAGGTCGCCCTCGACGTCGCCCGCGCGATGGTCATGTACCTGCAGCGACCGGGCGGGCAGAGCCAGTTCAGCGTGCCGCTGGCGCAGCGGCCCGGCGGCCGCGACGACATCCGCGACCTGCGGCTGTGGATCGGCGAGCATCTGGACGCCGACCTGTCGGTGCCCGCCCTGGCGGCGCGGACGGCGATGAGCGAGCGGACCTTCGCCCGGGTCTTCCACGCCGAGACCGGCAGCACGCCGGGCGCGTTCGTCGAGAGCATGCGGCTGGAGGCCGCGCGTCGGCTGCTGGAGCGCACCGGCCGCCTGCCGTCCGACATCGCCAGGGCGTGCGGGTTCCGTTCGGTGGAGACCCTGCACCGGGTCTTCCGCGACCGGCTGGGCACCACGCCCGGCGAGTACCGCAGCAGGTTCCGGACCACCGTCCCCGGCTGATCCGCGGCTGGCCGATCCGCCGGCCGTACCCCCACCCCTCCCGTAACCGGGCCGCGTCCGCGGCGCCGGTCGATCCCGCGCGTCCCGGCACGGCACGCGCGCCCCCGCAGAACAACGACACGCGAAAGAGAGCGACATGAAGATCACCGTCACGCACATCGGCACCGCGACCGTCCTGCTGGAGATCGGCGGGCTGCGCCTGCTCACCGATCCCGTCTTCGACCCCGCCCCGGCCGAGTTCGACTACGGTCCCGTCGTGCTGCGCAGCACCGCGGGCCCGGCGATCGAGGCCGGCGACCTGCCGCCGGTCGACGCCGTCCTGCTGAGCCATGACGAGCACTACGACAACCTGGACACCATCGGCCGCACGCTGCTCGACGGACGTCCGGTGCTGACCACCGTCAGCGGCGCCGGGCGCCTGGGCCGCGGCGCCGTCGGCCTGGAGCCGTGGACCACCCGCGAGCTGACCGTCGGCGGCACGACCCTGCGGGTCACCGGCACCCCCGGCGTGCACGGCCCCTTCGGGGACGTCACCGGCTTCGTCGTCGAGGAACCCGGCGACGACGAGGCCCTCTACATCTCCGGCGACACCGTCTACTTCGACGAACTCGACGAGATCGGCCGCCGGTTCGCCATCGGCACCGCGCTGCTGCACCTGGGGGCCCCGCGCATCGAGAACTTCGGCGGCGGCGAGCTGATCTGCATGGACGGCGCGCAGGGCGCGGCGCTCACCCGCTCACTGGGGGCCCGCAGGGTCTGCCCGATCCACTACGCCTCCTGGGAGCACTTCACCGAGGACCGCGAGCAGGTCACCGCGTCCTTCGCCGCCGCGGGACTCGCCGAGCGCCTCCACTGGCTCACCCCCGGCGTCCCCGAGATCCTCGACTGAGCCGTCCCGCGGTGAACGCCGCTCTCGCCCGGGATGAGACCCTCTGAGCAGGATTGTCGCCGGGCGTCACTACGCTCTCCGCCCGTGAACGATAGGTATCCGCCCACCGGCGCCGCCGTGTTCGTCGACGGGACCGGACGGCGCAGGCGGCTTCTGAGAGCGGCGGGAGGCGTCGTCGGCACGCTGGGGTTCGCCCTGGCGGTGACCATGGTGGCCGGGTTGTTCGCACCGACTCCGCTCCCGGAGGCCGGCTGGCCCGAGGATTCCCCCACGCGGCCCACCGCCCGCCCCGCTCAGGACGGGCCCACGCGGACGGCGCAGCGCACCCCCGGCCCCGACGCCGCGCAGACGCCCACCGGGGAACGCCCGGCCCGCGCGGCCTCCCGCACCCCGCAGGCCCCGGCCTCCCCCCGGCCCGGGGCGACGGCCTCGCGGGAGCGCTCCGACCGGCCGTCCCCGTCATCCGGGCGGACCTCCCCGGCCGAGCCGGAGTCCTCCTCCCCGGAGCCGGAGGAGCAGCTGACCGGCACGGACGGACCCGGCCGGGAGCTCGCCGGGTCATCGGAGGGGACCATGCCCGGCCAGGACGCCCAGGACATCGGCACGGACGTCGGGACAGGAGAGTGACCCGGCGCGAAAGACCGCGGCCGCGGCCGTTGCCGCCGGGCTCGGACGACCTGAGGAGGCATGTCGCCGTCCCACCGTCCAGGCCGGGCCGTACGGCGGGGCGTGAGGGCGATGGCCTGTCGCCTGGGCGGGGCCGTACGGCGGGGCGCGGGGAAGGGAACGGTCAACCTCCCAGGTCGGGCCGTACGGCGGGGCGCAGGGACGGGAGGCGGTCCACCGGTCGGCGGCGGCGTCGGCGGCAGGCCGATCCGCGGGGGCACTGGTTCCTGGTCGCGGCCGTCATGGTCCTGACGGCGGGGGCGTTGCTGCTCAACGCCTACGTCGCCGACGTGGCCGGCGGGGCGGGCGGGGCGCTCGCCGTCCAGCCGCCGCCGGGCCGGGCCGCCGCCGGACCGCCGTCCGGCGCGGCCGCCGCCGAGCTCGAGCGGGTACGGCGCGGCGGACCCGTGCTCGGCCCGGCCGGCCGCGCGTGGACCGGCGCCCGGCTCCCGGCCCGGACGGTGGCGCTCACCTTCGAGGACGGCCCGGATCCCCGGTGGACGCCGCGGATCCTCGACGCGCTCGCCGAGCACGGCGCCAAGGCGACCTTCTTCGCCGTCGGCGCCAGGATCGCCGAGCATCCCGAGCTGGCCCGGCGGATCGTCGCCGAGGGGCACGAGATCGGCAACCACACCTACGTGCACGCCGACCTCGCCGCCGCGCCCGCCTGGCGGCTCCGGCTGGAGCTGTCGCTGACCCAGAAGGCGCTGGCCGGCGCCGCGGGCGTGCACACCCGCCTGGCGCGCCCGCCGTACTCCTCCGCGCCGCCCGCCCTCACCGGCGCCGAGCTGGAGGCGCTGCGCTCGATGAGCGCGCAGGGCTATCTCCTCGCGCTCGGCGACCTGGACGCCACGGACCCGGCCGAGCTGGGAACCGGGCGGATCGCCCGGCTGGCCGCCTCGCGCAGGAGCGCGGTGGTCATGATGCGCGGTTCCGGAGACGACCCCGGGCAGACGGTCGAGGAGGTGGACCTGCTGCTCACCCGGCTCGCCGGGCGCGGATACCGGGTGACGACGCTCACCTCGGCGCTCGGCGTGCCAGGGGCCCATACTCCGGCCGGGCACACGGACCGCTTCGTCGGCTCAGGGCTGATCCTCCTCCAGCGCGCGGCCGCCGTCTTCACCTCGGCGATGTCGTGGATCATGGCCGTCGCCGCGGCGCTCACCCTGCTGCGGCTGGTGGTCTTCCTCGTCCTGGCCCGGGTGCACACCCGCCGCGTGCGGGGCCGTACGGGAGACGTCCGGCGTGACCCGGCGCACGCCGTACCGCCCGGCGTCACCGTGATCGTCCCCGCCTACAACGAGGAGGCCGGGATCGAGGCCACCGTGCGCTCACTGGTGGCCGCCGACTATCCCGGAGCGCTGGAGGTCATCGTCGTCGACGACGGCTCCGACGACGGCACCGCCGCCGTCGTCTCCGCGCTCGGCCTGCCGGGGGTGCGGATGATCCGGCGGCGCAACGGGGGCAAGGCCGCCGCGCTGAACACCGGTGTCGCGCACGCCTCGTACGAGATCATCGTCATGGTGGACGGTGACACGGTCTTCGAGCCCGCCACCGTCGGCAACCTCGTCCGGCCGATGGCCGACCCGGCCGTGGGCGCGGTCAGCGGCAACACCAAGGTGGGCAACCGGGGCGGCATGATCGGGCGCTGGCAGCACATCGAGTACGTCATCGGCTTCAACCTCGACCGCCGCGCCTTCGACCTGCTGGCGTGCATGCCGACCGTGCCGGGGGCGGTCGGCGCCTTCCGGCGCTCGGCGCTGCGGGCGGCCGGAGGACTGAGCGGTGACACCCTGGCCGAGGACACCGACCTGACCATGGCCCTGTGCCGGGGCGGCTGGCGGGTGGTCTACGCCGAGGACGCGATCGCCTGGACCGAGGCGCCGGCCTCGCTCGGGCAGATGTGGCGTCAGCGCTACCGGTGGTGCTACGGCACGCTGCAGTCCATGTGGAAACACCGCCGCGCGATCGTGGAGCCGGGGCCGTTCGGCCGCCGGTGCCTGGGCTATCTGGCCCTGTTCCACGTGGCGCTGCCGCTGCTCGCGCCGGTCGTGGACGTCATGGCCGTCTACGGCGCGGTGACGGGCGACCCGCTGCCGGCGGTCGCCGTCTGGGCGGGCATCGGGCTGCTCCAGGCGCTCGGCGGCTGGTACGCGCTGCGGCTGGACCGCGAACCGGCCTCGGTGCTGTGGGCGCTGCCCCTGCAGCAGCTGTTCTACCGGCAGCTCATGTATCTGGTGGTCATCCAGTCGGTGGCGACCGCCGTGCTCGGGGCGCGCCTGCCCTGGCAGACGATCCGCCGGGAGGGCGTCTTCGCCGCCTGATCGCGTCGCGGCCGTCCGGGGCTCACGCCGGGTAGGCGTGGGTCTCGGCGGCCTTGACCGACGCCCAGATCTCCTGCCCGGGGCTCAGGTCGAGCTCGGCGACGGCGGCGGGGGTGACGTCGGCGGAGGCGGTGACCGGGCCGTCCAGGTGGACGCGGACGTTGTCGCCGTGCCGCTCGATGCCGTCGATGCGGGCCCGCCACAGGTTGCGCGGGCTGCCGTCCGGGCGGGTGCGGTACAGGGCCACGGCGGCGGGGGCGAAGGCCACGAACGCCGGCCCCTCGACGTGGTCGGACGTGCTGAGCAGCAGCTCGCCGACCTTGACGTGGGCCCCGTCCCCGCGGCCGCGGTGCAGGTTGAGCCCGACCAGGCGGGCCACGTAGTCGGTGCGCGGACGGCGGGCGACCTCGGCGGCGGTGCCCTGCTGGACGACGGAGCCGTGCTCGACGACGATCAGCCGGTCGGCCAGCACCATGGCCTCCAGCGGGTCGTGGGTGACCAGGACCGTGGCGCCGTCGAAGTCGGCCAGGTGGCGGCGGAGCTGCGCGCGGATCTCCAGGCGGGTGTGGGCGTCGAGGGCGGCCAGCGGCTCGTCCAGCAGCAGCAGGCGGGGCCGTACGGCCAGCGCCCGGGCCAGGGCCACGCGCTGGGCCTGGCCGCCCGACAGCCGTCCGGGCTTGACGGCGGCGTACTCCACCAGGCCGACCCGCTCCAGCAGGGCCTCGGCCGTACGGCGGGCCTCGGCCTTGGAGGCGCCGTTGGAGCGCGGGCCGAAGGCGACGTTGTCCAGCGCCGACAGGTGGGGGAAGAGCAGATAGTCCTGGAAGACCATGCCGATCCGGCGCTGCTCGGCGGGCAGGGTGTGCAGGGACCGGCCGTCCAGGGTGATGCTCCCGCCGGTCAGGCCGGTGAGTCCGGCCAGGGCGCGCAGCACGGTGGTCTTGCCCGCCCCGTTGGGCCCGAGCAGCGCGACCACCTCTCCGGCCGCCACCTCCAGTTCGACGTCCAGGCGGAAGGCGGGCCGCTCGACGGCCAGGCGGGCGTGCAGCCCGCCGTGCGGCGGGAGGTCCGGGGCGGGTCCGCTCATATCCGGCTCACCCACCGCTCGCGCAGACCGGCCAGGATGACCACCGAGACGGCCAGCAGCACGAGGCTGAGCACGACGGCCGCCTCCGGTTCGGTCTCCAGCGCCAGATAGACGGCCAGCGGCATGGTCTGGGTGGTGCCGGGGAAGTTGCCGGCGAAGGTGATGGTGGCGCCGAACTCGCCCAGCGCGCGGGCCCAGCACAGCACGGCCCCGGCGGCGACGCCGGGGGCGATCATCGGCAGGGTGACGCGGCGGAAGACGGTCCAGCGGGAGGCGCCCAGCGTGGCGGCGGCCTCCTCGAAGCGCGCGTCGGCGGCGCGCAGCGCGCCTTCGACGCTGATCACCAGGAACGGCATCGCCACGAACGCCTCGGCGACGACGACCCCGGCGGTGGTGAACGGCAGTGAGACGCCGAAGGCGGCCTCCAGCCAGGAGCCGATCAGGCCGCGCCGCCCGAGGACCAGCAGCAGCGCCACGCCGCCGACCACCGGGGGCAGCACCAGCGGGACGGTGACCAGGGCGCGGATCAGACGGCGGCCGGGGAATGCGGTGCGGGCCAGCAGCCAGGCCAGCGGCACCCCCAGCAGCAGGCACACGGCGGTGGCGATGGTGGCGGTGACCAGCGACAGTCGCAGCGCCTGCAGGACCTGCGGCTCGGCCAGCCGCTGCGGCAGCGTGGACCAGGGGGCGCGCACGAGCAGCCCGGCCAGCGGCAGCACCAGGAAGGCCAGCCCGAGCAGGGCCGGTATCACCAGCGGCCAGGGCAGGCGGCCGGGCACGCCGCCCCGCTCCCGGCCGGAGGCGCGGCCGGGAGCGGAGGCGGGCGTGGTGGCGGTCGTCACGTCAGGGAACCTGGAATCCGGCCTCGGCCAGCACGTCCCTGCCCTGCCGGGACAGGACCAGGTCGACGAACTGCCGTGCCAGCGGCCCGGCGGGCGCCTCGGTCAGGGCGGCGATCGGATAGTCGTTGATCGCCTTGTCGGCCTCGGGGAAGTCGATGCCGGTGGCCTTGCCGCCGGAGGCCGGCACGTCGGTGGCGTACACCAGGGCGGCGTCGACCTCGCCGAGTTCGACCTTGGTGAGGGTGGCCTTGACGTCCTGCTCCAGCGTCACCGGGGTGACCTCGAGCCCGGCCGCCTCCAGCGCTTTGACGGCCGCCGCCCCGCAGGGCACCTGCGCGGCGCACAGCGCGACCTTGACCTCCGGGTCGGCCAGGTCCTTGAGCTCGTCGACGCCCGCGGGGTTGCCGGCCGGCACCGCGATCCGCAGCCTGTTGCGCGCGAAGGTGGTCGGGGCGGTGGCCAGGGCGGCGTCGGTGACGGTCTTCATGGTGGCCGGGCTGGCCGCGGCGAACACGTCGGCCGGGGCACCCTGGGTGATCTGCTGGGCCAGCGTGGCGCTGGAGCCGAAGTTGAACATCACCGTGGTGCCGGGGTGGGCGTCCTTGAAGATCCTGCCGAGTTCGGTGAAGGCCCCGGTCAGCGAGGCGGCGGCGAACACCGTCAGCTGTCGTGCGTCCCCGCCGGCCGCCGGGGCCGTCGCGGAGGTGGCGGGCCCGCCGGAACCGCACCCGGACACCGCGGCCAGTGCGAGCGCGAGAGCCGCGGTCCACCGGGAAAGGGGTCTGAACACCAACGGGGCTCCTCGTCAGCTGCCGGTCACGTGTTCACGGTCGGGGATCTCCACGACGACGTTGGTGGACTTGACCACGGCCAGGGCCACCACGCCCGGCTCCAGGCCGAGCTCGTCGGCGGCCTGGCGGCTCATCAGCGAGACCACCCGGAACGGGCCCGCGGCGATCTCCACCTGGGCCATCACCGCGTCCCGGATCACCTCGGTCACGATCCCGCGGAAGCGGTTGCGCGCAGAGGAGCGGCCGCCGCCGTCCTCGGTCCCGATCTGGGCGCGGGCGAAGGCGGCCAGATCGGCGCCGTCGACGCGCCGGTGGCCGTGCTCGTCACGCTGCGCGGCCAGCCGTCCGGCGTCCACCCAGCGGCGCACGGTGTCGGAGCTGACCCCCAGCAGGGCGGCGGCCTCACTGATCCGGAACGTCGTCACAGACCATCACCATACACTTCGCAGATTCCAGGATGAAGCCCGCAACGGTGGCGCAGAAGCGGCATGATGGGCGGTTGTGTGTTCGCATCCGCGAATCGGGAGCGGGTCGTCGATTCGGGAGCGGGCCGCTACGGGGAACTCATGTGTCGAGGAGACGGCCCGCTGTGCAGGGGGTCGGTCATCACATGTGCTGTACGCCGCCGTCGGATGCGCCCTGCCGGCGGGCCTGGAGCTCCAGCACGCGCCGGGTCAGCTGCTCGGCCCGGCGCTGGGCCGCCATCGCGTTCTGGCGGGCCTGTTCGCACCGCCCGATGACGTCCTCGGTCCGTCCCCGGGCGTCGCGCAGGTCCGCCAGGAGCCGGCGGGCCCGGGTGCTCTCGCTGCGGGCGGGTTCGCCGTCCGGCCACGGCGGCCCCTGCCGCCCGCGCTCGACGACGGTCGGCCCGCGCTCGACGACGGTCCGCTCACGGTCGGCCCGTCCGCGGCCGGTCTGCCCGGGATCGGTCCGCTCGCGGCCGGCCTGCGCCGCCCGGTGATCCGTCCGCCCCGGGATGACGGCGGCCCCGTCGAGGCGCCTGCGCAACGCCGTGGCCATCCGCCGGGCGTCGGCGCCGAGCGGGTCGTCCCCCAGCCGGTCGGCCAGCGTCTCCAGCAATGTCGTGACCGCCCGCGCCTCGTGCTCGTCCAGCATCTGTGGACCTCCCGCCGGGAGAAACATCGCCGCTGCCGTTATGCCCTACTTGTGACTGATGAAGCCGTCCATCCACCGAGCCGCGCGTCCGATCGGCACAGCCCGTCGTCCCTCCCGGAAGCCCGGCCTTCCTCGGAAAACCGGCCCTCCTGGAAGCCCGGCGCGGAAACCGCGGTGACGGTCGCCGTGGTTTCCGCACCGGGCGGGGACACCCCGGAGCGGCCGCTCCGGCCCCGGAGACGGGGCCGTGCGCGACCGTGATCGGCTACATCGTGGCGAGCAGGTCGCGGCAGGCCTGTTCGCATGCCCGGCAGGCCTCGGCGCAGATGCGGCAGTGCTCGTGCATGTCGGCGTGGGAGCCGCACTCGTCGCCGCAGGCCTTGCAGGCCATGGCGCAGGCCTCCAGCAGGGTGCGGCTGATGTTGGCGTCGTAGCCGGTGTGCCGTGACAGCACCCGGGCGGTGGTGGCGCAGATGTCGGCGCAGTCCATGTTGGTACGGATGCACTTGGTCAGCTCGGCGACCATGCCCTCGCTCAGGCAGGCGTCGGCGCACGCCGTACAGGCCTCGCTGCAGGCGATCAGCGCGTCGATGGTGGCGGCGAGCTTGGTGCGGTCGAGGTTGATCTCGGCCGGGTACGTCTCCAGCATCGGCATCGTCGTGGTGGTCATCTTGCCTCCTTCGATGGATGTCCGCTGTGGCCGTACCCTCTGTGATATCGCCAATCCTGATTCAGCGCGAGACTCAGGGCGGGACTCGGGTCTCAGCGTGAGACTCAGGTCAGGGTGAGAACGACCTTGATGTCGTCGGGCCGGGCGGTCAGCGCCTCGGCGAAGCGCTCCAGCGGCACCCGGCGGGTGATCAGCCGTTCCAGCCAGTCGAGGTCGGCCCCGGCCAGGGCGTCGGCCGCGAGGGCGTAGTGGCGCAGGTTGGCGTTGACCGAGCCGACCACGACGTCGTTCTCCAGCACGATCTCGCGGTTGGCCGCGCCGATGTCCACCGAGATCCTGCGCCCCGCCGACGACACCCCGGTCAGGCAGACGATCCCGTAGGAGGCGGTCTCGGCCGTCGCCTCGAACACCACGCCGGAGACGCCGGTGGCCTCGATGACGACGTCGGGCTGGACGCGGCCGGCGACCTCGGCCACCCCGGCCGTGTGGTACTCGGCCCCCAGCGCCTTGACCACCTCGGGCTTCGGCCCGCCGGTGACCCGGTCCAGGACGTGGACCTCCAGCCCCCGCTGCACGCCGAGCAGCGCGGCCAGCAGCCCGATGGGTCCCGCCCCGGTCACCAGCACCCGCTCGGGCGCGAACCAGGCGCGGGCACCGATCCTCTCGATCTGCTCCCACGCCTTGGCCACGATCGTGGCCGGTTCCATGAGCACGCCCACGTGCTCCAGCCGGGGATCGAGCCGTACGGCGTAGCCGGGCTCGACCGTCCACAGCTGGCTGCCGTACCCGTCGAGCTGCTTGATGCCGCGTTCGGTGTAGCGGCCGTTGCGGCACATGTCGAACTCGCCGCGGGCGCACGCCCCGCACGGCTCGGGGTCCGGCCGGCGCACCACGCCGACCACCAGGTCACCCACGGCGAAGCCGCCGCCCTCCGGCGCCGAGCGCACCCGGCCCAGCGACTCATGGCCGAGCACCAGGTGGTCGCGGCCGGGCGGGGCCCAGCCGTAGACGCCGGAGACGATCTCCCTGTCGGTGCCGCACACGCCGACGGCCAGGCCCTCGACCAGCAGTTCCCCCTCGGCGGGCCGGGGGTCGGGCAGCTCCCGCACCTCGGCCGTGCCCGCCCGCGACGGTGTGACGGTCAGCGCGCGCATCGGTTACTCCCTTCGGCGGCAGGGACCGGCCCCTACCCGGCCCCGGCGGGGCCTACCCCTCGGAAGCGCCGGACGAGCGGGATGACGACGCGGCGCCGGGGCCCAGCGGCACCGCCCGGTGGCGTACCAGGTCCGGGGAGTCCACGACGAGGATGTCGCGGTGGTCGGCCGGCGACTCGATCGCCGGCCAGCTGCCGCGCAGCAGGAGGGTGTCGTCCTCGGCGAGCTCGGTCGGGCGGTTGCCGCGGTCCCTGCCGCGCCGCCGTACCGCCAGGATGCCGAGGTCCGAGGCGCGCAGCATGCCGGGGAACACGGTCTCGCCGACCAGCGGCGAGCGCGGCGGGACGACCACCTCGACCACGCCCGCCGCCGGTTCACCCGTACGGCGGCGCCCGACGTTGATTCACCCGCGGCGGATGAGGCCGGTCACGCCGGTGACCGGAGAGGCTCGACGATGGCCGCCCGCCCTGTTCACCGGGGCCCGGTCCCGGAAGCGAGGCCGTGCTGAACATGACGTCCCCGGAGCAAGCGACCAGGATGACCGGACCCGAGCACGCGCCGGGCGGCCGGTCGCAGCGGGTCCGGCGGTTCCTCGGCCGCCGGCGTTACACCTTGTCCGGGCTGGTGGGGGCGACGCTGTTCTTCTGCGCGTCGGTCACTCCGTCGCTGCTGCCGCGGGGCTGGGTGTTCCAGGGGGTGATCAGCGGGCTGCTGGCCGCCACCGGCTACGGCCTGGGCGTGCTCATCACCTGGCTGGCCCGATGGGTCTCCGGCCGCCCGGCCCTGCCCGCACCGGGCGGAACCGCACGGCGGGTCCTCTCCGCGGCCGCCGTGGTGCTGATCGTGGTCTTCTGCTGGCTGGGCTCGGGCTGGCAGCACGACATCCACCGGCTGATGGGGCTGGCCCCTCCGCCGCGCGGCGGTTACGTTCTGGTCGTACTGCTGGCCGCGCTGTTGTTCGCGGCGCTGGTGGGCACGGCCCGGCTGCTGCGCCGCGCCACGCGGGCGCTGTCCCGCCTGCTCGGCCGGGGGATGGCGGCCCCTGCGGCGCGGGCGCTGGGCGTCATCGTGGTGGTCGCCCTGATCGTCGGGGTGGGCAACGGGGTGGTGCTGCAGGGGCTGTTCGGCGCCGCCGACCGCACGTTCGCCGCGGTCAACGGGGAGACCTCGCCCGGCGTGGCGGCGCCGGGCAGCCCGGACCGCTCCGGCGGCCCGGGATCGGCGGTGTCGTGGGCGTCGCTGGGCAACCAGGGGCGCAGCTTCATCGGCGGCGGCCCGAGCGTGGCCGAGCTGGAAGGCTTCTCCGGGACGCCGGCCATGTCGCCGATCCGGGTCTACGCCGGCCTGGACTCGGCGCCGGGCACGCGCGAGCGCGCGGAACTGGTGGTGCGGGAGCTGGAGCGCACCGGCGGGTTCTCCCGCCGGGTGCTGTGCGTGATCGTCACGACGGGCAGCGGGTGGGTGAACGCGCAGGGGGTCGACCCGCTGGAGTACCTGTACAACGGCGATACGGCGCTGGCGTCGATGCAGTACTCCTACCTGCCGAGCTGGATATCGTTCCTCGTCGACGCGGAGCGGGCGCGTGAGGCGGGCCGGGAGCTCTTCGACGCGGTGTACCGGGTGTGGTCCCGGCTGCCGGTCGACCGGCGTCCGCTGCTGCTGGTGTTCGGTGAGAGCCTGGGCTCGTTCGGCGCGGAGACCGCGTTCAGCGGCAGCGGTGACATGCGCAACCGGGTCGACGGGATGCTGCTGGTCGGCCCGCCGTCCAGCAACACGCTGTGGCGCGAGTTCACCGCGGACCGGGATCCGGGCACCCGGCAGGTGCTGCCCGGCTACGAAGGGGGCGAGACGATCCGGTTCGCGGCGGACCCGGCCGCCGACCTCGTGAACCCGCCGACCGCCTGGGGCCGGCCCCGGGTGGTGTATCTGCAGCATGCCTCCGACCCGATCACCTGGTGGTCGCCGCGGCTCGCGTTGCGCCGGCCGGACTGGCTCGACGAGCCGCGGGGCGGCGACGTGTTGCCGGCGATGCGGTGGTACCCGTTCGTCACCTTCTGGCAGGTCACCGCGGACATGGCGGTTGCGGGGGGCGCGCCGGCCGGGCACGGGCACAACTACGGCGCCGCGCCGGTCGCGGCGTGGGCGCAGATCGCCCCGCCGGACGGGTGGAGCGCCGAACGCACGGCCGCCCTCACCGGCCTGATGGCCCGGTAGGGGGGACTGCCGGGAAAGGCCTGACGGACGGGGACCTGCCGGACGGGACCTGCCGGAAGGGGGACGCTGAGAGATAGGGACGCTGAGATGGACGCGTTGCTCAACTCACTGACCGAGGCGGAACTCCTGCTCGTACGGGAGACCGCGCCCGAGCGCCTGGCCGAGCTGGACGAGGACGCCCTGCTCGACCTGCACATCCGGGTCCGGCGGGCCCGTACCAAGCACGTGAAGGTCTACCGCCGCCAGGCCGCCGCGCGGGTCGAGGAGACCGGCGGCCGTGGCAAGGCGTACGCGCGCAACAGCCGCACGCGGGCCAAGGCGGAGGTGTTCGAGGACGCCCTGGCCCGGGTGAGCGAGCAGCTGGCCACGGCGGCGCGGGCCAGCGCCGCGGCGCTGCAGGACGAGCGGCTGGCCGCCGCGCGGCGGACGGGCAACCCGGTCCCGCCGGGGCCGCTCACCCGTCCGGGGTCCGAGCGGCTGGAGTCGCAGCGGCTGGACCGGCAGCCCGACCACGCCGGCATCCCCAAACGCCACGCCTCGACCCGGGCGACCGGTGCCCGGCGGCAGGCCCGGCGCGACAACCGCTGACCTCCCGGAGCGGCCGCGCCGGCGCCTCCCGGCGCGGTCAGGCCTTGATGGGCGAGTTGGGTCCGAGCGGGTACCACGCCACGAAGAACAGCAGCCAGGTCACCGCCACCACCAGCGTGTACGGAATCATCAGCGACACGACCGTGCCCATCCCGGCGTCCCGCCGGTAGCGCTGGGCCAGCAGAACGATGAACGGCAGATACACCATCAGCGGAGTGACCACGTTGACCGGCGAGTCGCCGAGCCGGTAGATCGAGACGGGACGCGGAGCGGGACGGGCCCGGTCAGCCGCACGGGCACGGTCGACCGCACGGGCACGGTCAGCCGCACGGGCACGGGCCTGCGGGCCGTACCACCTCGCGCACGTCGCCCCGCGCGTCGACGGCGATCCGGCAGCAGGCCAGCAGCAGCGCGCGCAGCCGGGTGCGGGCCCGCTGGACGCGGGACTTCATCCCCGGCACCGAGAGCCCGAGCCGGCGGGCGGCCTCGGTCTGCGTCAGGCCCTCGTAGTCGACCATCGTGATGGCCTGGCGGTCGCGCTCCGGCAGCCGCGCCAGCATCGGCGCCAGGCAGTCCGCCAGGGCGCTCAGCGCGCCGGGGTCGGCCGCCTCGGCGGTCAGGCTGCGGTCGAAGACCGCCCGGGCCCGCGCCCGCCCGGCGCGGACTGCCGCCCTGTGGTGGTCGATGATCGCGTTGCGGGTGATCTGGTAGACCCACGCCTCCAGCCGTCCGGCGTCGCGTGGGCCCGAGGCGCCGCGGCTGATGCGGGCCAGCACCTCCTGGACGATGTCCTCGGCCTCGTCGGGCCGGTCGATGCGGGCGGCGACGAAGGCGACCAGGCGGGCGCGCATCTGCGTGATCGCCGTGATGTCGGCGGCCTGGTGGGTGTGTGTCGTCACGGTCATGCTTCTTCCGGAGAGTGCCCGGGGCCGGTCGGCCCGGCCCCGGGCGGATGCTGGGGTTACCGGCAGCCGCACGTCGCGGGGGCCGCCGGGGCGTCCTGGCCGGCGGTCTCGGCCGGGGTGCCGCAGCAGGCGCTCTTGTCCTCGGGTGCGCAGCAGGTCTGCAGCGTGGTCGTCGAGCAGCAGGCCGCGGCGCCGGTGGTGTCGGTCGTGGTCATGACGGATCCTCCATCTTCAGGAAAACACTTCACCGGGATAGACGGCGGATCCGGCGAACGGATGCACCCTGGGACCGCTCGGATTCGATTTTCGTCTAATTTGACATCTCTCTAATCAGAGTGGCAAGCTGAGCCCTACTTAGACAACCTTCAAATCAAGGGTGCGCCCACGCCGCCGCCCGGAAGGAACGGATCATGAGTAGTGGATGCTGCGGCCCGGCCACCACCGCCGAACAGGCCGTACCCGTCACCACCGCCGAGCGGACCGTGCCGGCCACCGGCGCCACGCCCGGCCCGGACCACCTGCCGGTGGCGGTGATCGGCGCAGGCCCGGCAGGCCTGGCCGCCGCCGCCCACCTGGCCGAGCGCGGCCTCGACTTCCTGGTGCTGGAGGCCGGATCCCGGGTGGGCGCCTCCATCGCCCAGTGGGGGCACGTGCGCACCTTCAGCCCGTGGAAGTACGACATCGACGCCGCCGCCCGCCGCCTGCTGGACGCGCACGGCTGGACCGCGCCGGATCCCGAGTGGCTGCCCACCGGGTCCGAGATCGTCGAGCAGTACCTGGCGCCGCTGGCCGCCCACCCCGCCATCGCCCCGCACCTGCGCCTGAACGCGAAGGTCACGGGCATCAGCCGGGCCGGATACGACCGCGTCCGCACCGCCGGACGGGAGCGGGCTCCGTTCCTGATCCGCCTCGCCGACGGTCAGGAGATCGCCGCCCGCGCCGTCGTCGACGCCTCCGGCACCTGGACCACCCCGAACGTGCTGGGCGCCTCCGGTCTGCCCGCGTACGGCGAGGCCGAGGCCGCCGCGTTCGTCGACCACGCCCTGCCCGACGTGCTGGGCGCCGACCGGGACCGGTACGCCGGCAGGCACACCCTGGTCGTCGGCGCCGGGCACTCGGCCGCCACCACCCTGCTCGCCCTGGCCGCGCTCGCCGACGAGGCGCCCGGCACCCGCATCACCTGGGCGATCCGCGGAGGGAACGCCACCCGCACCTACGGCGGCGGCGCCGCCGACGCGCTCCCGGCCCGTGGCGCGCTCGGCACCCGACTGCGCGCGCTGGTCGAGTCCGGCCGCATCACGCTGCTGACCGGCTTCTTCGCCCACGCCCTCACCGTCGACGGCGAGACGGTCACCGTGGTCAGCCGGGATCCGTCGGGGGAGGAGCAGAAGGTGGTGACCGAGCGGATCGTCGCCGCCACCGGTTACCGTCCCGACCACTCCATCGCGGGCGAGCTCCGCCTGGACCTGGACGCGATCCTCGGCTCCACCCGCGCGCTGGCCCCGCTGATCGACCCCAACCACCACTCGTGCGGTACCGTGCCCGCGCACGGCGCCGACGAGCTGGCCCACCCCGAGCCCGGTTACTACGCCGTCGGCGTCAAGAGCTACGGCCGGGCCCCGACCTTCCTGCTGGCCACCGGCTACGAGCAGGTCCGTTCGGTGGTCGCCGCCCTGGCCGGGGACTGGGAGGCCGCCCGCGATGTCCAGCTGGAGCTGCCCGAGACCGGCGTGTGCTCCTCCGGCCTGGCCGAGGCCCAGGAGGCCCGCGTCGGGCTGGCCACCGGAGTCAGCGGCGGCCTGCTGGCCGCGCCGCTGCCCCTGGCGACGGCGACCGCCGGAGGCGCCTGCTGCGGCTGAACCCGCCTGAACCCGCCTGGACCCGCCTGGACCCGCCTGGACCCGCCTGAACCCACTGGACCCACCGGTCTCCGCCGCGCCCCGGCCCGGGCGGGCGGAGACCGGCAGGCCGGGGCCGCGATCTCCGCGAGGAGGAGCGCTTGTCCGGGGGAGAGGCCCGATATAGCGTTACTACCTATGAGGGCGGAGGCGCTCAAAGGCCACCTCGACGGTCTGCTCCTGGCCACGCTGGAGGACGGGCCGCTGCACGGCTACGCGGTCAAGGAGGCCCTGCGCGAGGTCACCGGCGGCCGGATCGACCTGCCCACCGGCACCGTCTACCCCGCCCTGCACCGCCTGGAGGGCGCCGGCCTGATCAGCGGCGCCTGGGGCGTCGCCAACGGGCGGCGCCGCCGTACCTACCGGCTCACCGAGGCCGGGCACGCCGCGCTCAGCGGCGAGCGGGCCGGCTGGCAGGAGTTCGCCACCGCCGTCACCTTCGCCCTGAAGGCCCGTCCGTGGCCGGCCACCCCCTGATCACCGCCCAGCTCGACGTGCTGGCCGCGCGGCTGCCCGCCCCGGCGGCCGAGGAACTCGCCGACGGGCTCCGGGAGACCTACGAGCACCGGCTCGGCGAGTGCGGCGACCCCGATCGCGCCGCCCGCACCGCCATCGCCGACTTCGGTGACGCCGACGTGATCACGGCCGCCTTCCTGCGGCAATCGCCGCAGCGACGCGTCGCCCTGACGCTGCTGGCCGGCGGCCCGGTCATGGCGGTCCTGTGGGGTACGGCCCTGCTGACCGCCCACGCGCCCGCCTGGCCGGTCCCGCTCGCGGGGAGGCTGCTGTTCGGGGGCGCGCTGGCGGCCACGGTCGCGCTCCTGCTCATGACCGTCCGGGAACGGCACTCCTATCGCCGCAGCCGGGCGATGACCGCGGGCGCCCTCGCCTCGCTCATCGCGCTCGACGTCCTGATGTCGGTCACGGCCGCCGTGGCGGGTCCCGTCCCGGCCTGGCCCGCGGTGCTGGCCGTGACGGCCAGCACGCTGCGCGTCCTGCTCGTCCTGCGGGTCCTTCCGGCCGTCCTCGCCCGATGAGGGCGGCGCGGCGGGGCGAGCCTCAGCCGGGCAGCAGCTCGGCGACGAGCCGCTCGACGCGGGCGCGGATCTCGTCGCGGATCGGCCGTACGGCCTCGATGCCCTGACCGGCCGGATCGTCCAGCTTCCAGTCCTCGTAGCGCTTGCCGGGGAAGAACGGGCAGGCGTCCCCGCAGCCCATGGTGACCACCACGTCGGAGTCCCGCACCGCCTCGGTGGTCAGCACCTTGGGCCGTTCGGCGGTGATGTCGACGCCGACCTCGGCCATGGCCCGCACGGCGACGGGGTTGACGCTCCCGGCCGGGGTCGAGCCGGCCGAGCGGACCTCGATGCGCCCCTGCGCCAGGTGGGCCAGCCAGGCGGCGGCCATCTGGGAGCGGCCGGCGTTGTGCACGCACACGAACAGCACGCTGGGCCTGTCACTCATCGCTTGGAGGTCCTTTCCTGAGGTGGGTGGTGGCCGGTGTGCTCGCCCGGGTGCGCCATGACCGCCTCCTGGGCGACCCCGGCCGTCGGGCGGCCGAACAGGCCGGTCACCAGCAGCAGGCCGATGATCCCGCCGAGCAGCTGGGCGGCGACGAAGCCGGGCACCGACGCCGGGGCGATGCCGGCGAAGCTGTCGGAGAACGCCCGGCCGATCGTGACGGCGGGGTTGGCGAAGGAGGTGGAGGAGGTGAACCAGTAGGCCGCGCCGATGTAGCCGGCCACGGCCACCGGGGCGACAGCCGTACGGCCCGCCCGCACCAGGCAGAAGACGACCATGACCAGCCCGGCGGTGGCGACGACCTCCCCCAGCCACAGATGGCCCGCGGCGCGCTCGGTGGTCGCCCAGCTGACGGCCGGTCTGGCGAACATGGCGTTGGCCAGCACCGCTCCGGCGATCGCGCCGCCGATCTGCGCCGGGAGATAGAAGGCCAGCTCGCGGGCCGTCAGCCCGGTGCGGGTGCGGCGCCCCTGCCACCAGTCGGCCAGGGAGACCACCGGGTTGAAGTGCGCGCCGGAGACCGGTCCGAGCACGGTGATCAGCACGCCCAGGCCGAAGACCGTGGCGATGGCGTTCTCCAGCAGTTGCAGGCCCACATCCTGCGGCGACAGGGACTGGGCCATGATTCCGGAGCCGACCACCACGGCCACCAGCAACCCGGTGCCCAGGAACTCGGCCAGCGCGGAACGGGCCGGTGGGGTCACGTGCCCGCTCCGGCCGGGACGCCCAGCAGAGCCGACAGGCGGGCGAGGACCTCGGGGCGCACCCAGTAGTACACCCAGGTCCCCCGCCGCTCGGAGCCCACCAGCCCGGCTTCTCGCAGCACCTTCAGATGGTGCGAGATCGTCGGCTGGGAGACGTCGAACGGGCCGGTCAGGTCGCACACGCACGCCTCGCCGCCCTCGTGGGAGGCGATCAGCGACAGCAGCCGCAGCCGGACCGGGTCGGCCAGCGCCTTGAACATCCGCGCCACCTCGACCGCGTCCGTCTGGTTGAGCGGCTCACGCGCCAGCGGCGTGCAGCACTCTCCGGTGACCTGGTTCGACATATCTCTATGTTGACAGTCATCTATTCAGAGTGACAACCTCGGCTATATAGACGGACATCAAATCAAGACCGAGGAGCCGTCATGTCCCGCGTCCAGCTCGCCCTGCGCGTCGCCGACCTGGAAGGCTCGATCGCCTTCTACTCGAAGCTGTTCGGCACCACCCCGGCCAAGCGCCGCGAGGGCTACGCCAACTTCGCCATCGCCGAACCGCCGCTCAAGCTCGTCCTCATCGAGGGCCGGGCCGGTCAGGACACCCGCCTGGACCACCTCGGCGTCGAGGTCGCCTCCACCGAGGAGGTCGGCGCCGCCACCGAGCGCCTGAAGCGAGCCGGTCTGGCCACCTTCGAGGAGAACGACACCTCCTGCTGCTACGCCCTGCAGGACAAGGTCTGGGTCCACGGCCCCGGCGCCGAGCCCTGGGAGGTCTACGTGGTCAAGGCCGACGCCGACACTCTCGGCGGGAGCGGCACGCCTGCCGCGGGCGCCTGCTGCGCCTCCGAGGAGGAGGCCGGGTCCGGTGAGGAGGCCGGGCCCGGCTGCGACTGCGGCGGTTGAACTCCGGCGGTCACCGGCCCGCGCTCCGTACCGGCCGTCACCGGTTCATGCTCATGCCGGATTCGGCGGTCACCGGCCGACGACCGGGCTGCGCCGCTCCAGCAGCACCACGTCCCGCCAGGTCCCGTGGTGGCGGCCGACGCGCTCGCGTACGCCCACCGCCCGGAAGCCGAGCGCCTCGTGCAGGCGCAGGCTGGAGAGATTCTCCGGGAAGACGCCCGACTGGATCGTCCAGATCCCCGCGTCCTCGGAGGCGGAGACGAAGGCCGTCAGCAGTGCCCGGCCGACGCCGCGCGAGTGGTGGCGCGGGTGGACGTAGACGCTGTGCTCGACCACCCCGGCGTACACGCAACGCGAGGAGACCGGTGAGGCCGCGACCCAGCCGGCGACCTCACCGGTGGCGACGTCGGCGGCCACATAGCGCAGCCGTTCCAGCTTGCCTGCGGTGAAGTCCTCCCAGGACGGGGCGGTGGTCTCGAAGCTGGCCTGACCGGTGTCCAGCCCGGCCTGGTAGATCTCCAGCACCTGGGCGGCGTCGCTCTCGCGCATCGGCCGGATCTCCAGGCCGGGCCCGATCGCGGGCTTGGCCGCGCGCACGATGGCCGAGTGCACGCCGTCGCCGTGATCGGCGGTCAGGGTGATGTCCACGCCGGTGAAGCCGGCCGCCGCGAGCAGTCCGCGATACTCGCCCACGGCCAGGGTGCCGGCGGCGCAGCCCACCCGGGCCTCGGCCGCGGCCCGCCGTACCGCGTCGACGCCGTCGTCGGTGACGACGTCGCTGATCCCCAGGCGCCCGCCGGGCCGCAGCACCCGGAACGCCTCGGCCAGCACGGCCGCCTTGTCGTCGGAGAGGTTGACCACGCAGTTGGAGACGATCACGTCGACCGTGCGGTCCGGCAGCGGCACGGCCTCGATCACCCCGTGCAGGAACTCGACATTGGCCGCACCGGCCCGCCCGGCGTTGCGCCGGGCCAGTTCGAGCATCTCGGTGCTGGCGTCCAGGCCGTACACGCGGCCCTCGGGGCCGACCCGGCGGGCCGAGAGCAGCACGTCGACGCCGCCGCCCGAGCCCAGGTCCAGCACGGTCTCCCCGGCCCGCAGTTCGGCGACGGCGACCGGGTCGCCGCAGCCCAGGCTGGCCCGCAGCGCCTCCTCCGGCAGACCCGCGGCGTCGCCGTAGCCGGCCGCCCCGAAACGGCCCTCGCCGAACTCGGCGGTACCGCAGTCTGTGATCCTCTCGCCGGACAGGGCCGCGCGGGCCAGGCCGGAGTAGCGCTCGACGATCTCCTCGTGGGCCATCGCCGGCTCCTTTCACTCGCAGGCGGGGGCGGCCGGGACGGGGTTGCCCATCACCACGTCGGCGGCGGTGGGGAAGCAGCGCACGCACGCCTCGTTGATCCGGTACAGGCTCGCGGTGCCGCGCCGCTCCACCAGGACGAACCGGACCTCGGCCAGGATCTTCAGGTGGTGGGAGACCGTGGACTGGCCCACCCCGGAGGCCTCCACGATCTGCCCGACGGTCATGGGCGTACGGCGCCGCGCCAGCAGCGAGACGATCTGGATGCGCGTGGCGTCGGCCAGCGCCTTGAACCAGCTCGCGTACTCCTCGGCGGAGGCGCGGTCCAGCGGTTCCGGACTCTCATTCATCGTCAATCGACGATAATCGATTAAGCTCGGGCCGGCAAGGCTGCCCCCTGCCGCGGGCACCGTCCCGGTACCGCGGACATACGCGAAACCGGGGGCCGTCAGCTTCGACGGCCCCCGGTCCGGGTGATCGGCGGTGGACGGCGGTCACGGCGCCGGTGTCCGGCGGGACCGCGTCGTCAGCCGGCGTAGGTCTCGTACTCGGCGACCTTCGGCGTGCCGGTCGAGCCGGTGATCTCGAAGGTGATCTTGCGCAGCGAGGTCCGGGGGAAGGTGATGACGCCCGCTCCGGTGCCGGAGGTCAGGACGGCGCCGGTGTCACCGTTGAGGACCCTCCAGGTCCTGATGGCGCCGGTGGAGCCCGAGGCCTCCCGGATGTTGATCTTGGACACCGCGGTGGCGGAGCCCCACTTGATCGAGACGGAACCGGTCGAGCCGGCCGGCGACCAGAAGGTGCTCAGGTTCCCGTCCCGCACGTTGCCGTAGCTCGTCCCGTCGGCCTTGCTGGAGCCGTCGGCGCCGGCCCCGATGCTGAGGTTGGTCCCGCCGGGCTGGGTCGGCGTGGAGGTGGGGGTGCTGGTCGGCGTCGAGGTGGGCGTCGACGTGGGGGTGCTGGTCGGCGTCGCGGTGGGGGTCGCGGTCGGCGTCTGCGGCGAGCAGCTGCCGTTCGACACCTTCAGGCCCTTGTTGGCGCCCGCGGTCTGGTTCACGATGCTCGGCACGCAGCCGGCCGCGTCGAGGCTGTAGGAGTAGGGGATGCCGACGGTGGTGTTGGACTGCGGGTTGGGCCCGGCGGGCTTGTTGTCGGTTCCGGGGCTGGACCAGGTCACGTTGTCGAAGATGTTGCCGCTGACCTGCCAGTAACCGGCCGCGTCGGTGTAGAAGGTGCCCAGGACGTCCTTGGAGTCCTTGAAGTAGTTGTTGTCCACCTTGGCGCGGGCGCCGGCGCGGGAGTTGATGCCGGACTCGTTGAGGCTCACGTAGTGGTTGTTGTAGATGTGCGCGATGCCGCCGCGCAGCAGGGGCGTACGGGAGTCGATGTTCTCGTACAGGTTGTGGTGGTAGGTGATGAAACCGTTGGAGAGGTCGCTCTCGCTGGACCCGACGAGGCCGCCGCGGCCGGAGTTGCGCAGGATGCTGTAGGACAGGGTCACGTACTGGGTGTTGCCCTTCATGTCGAAGAGGCCGTCGAAGCCCTCCGACTCCCCGCCCGAGGCCTCCAGGGTGGTGTGGTCGACCCAGACGTTGCGGACCGTGCTCTCCATGCCGATGGCGTCACCGCCGTTGGAGGTGGGGGAGCCCGACTTCTTGACGTTCCTGACCGTCACGTTCTGGATGATGATGTTGCTGGAGTCGCGGATGTGGATGCCCACCTGGTCGAAGACGGCTCCGGCGCCGACCCCGACGATCGTGACGTTGCTGATTCCCTTGAGCTCGATCACACCGGCGGCGGTGCTGCAGCTGTCGCCCGACACCTTGGCGGTGTTGCCGTGGTTGATGGTCCCCTCGACCTGGATGATGATCGGGGTGCTGGTGCTGGCCCGGTTGCACAGGGCCGCGTGGATCGCGGTCCCCGTGGTGGCCCGCACCGTCTGCCCGCCCGCGCCGCCGGTGGTCCCGCCGTTCTGGGTCGCGTAGCCGGTGACGCCGCCGGCCGCGGCCGAGGCCGCGGGGCTCGACAGGACCACACCGGTCGCCGCCGCGATGGTCGCCGTGGCCAGGGCCGCGTAAAGCCGCGGTGCGACTCGTCGTTTCATTCTCGCCTTCCCTTTTCGTCGAATGCCGGGTGCTGCTCCGCGCCGGGGGTGTGACCGGCCGCCTGTCAGGAGAAGCCGTCGCCGTTAAAACCGCGGTGGATGGCGCGATACGTCGTTGTAATGGCGCGCACCCTGCGTTCCGCAGGGTGTCGACATCCTGGGTCAAGCCCTCGTAGCGGACCGGTAAGGGCTCATGTGCGAAGTCGCCGTGGGTGTCGCGATGTCGCCTCCGCCGGAGCGAGCCTGGTAAATTAGGAAAGCGCTTTCCCCTTCGGGAGAATAGGGTCGCACTTGTCGTATTGGCAAGAGTGCGGATACGGAAAGTTCATCCGCCCAGGTCAGGCGGCGCGCCCGCGCCCCCGGGGCGCCGCCTGAATGATCATGTCGATGAACGCCGGGCCGGGAGGGCGGGGTGCGGAGGCCCGATCGCCCGGTCGCCCCGAGGCTCACGCCGTCAAGCCCTCCCGTCCGGAACCGGTCCGGGCGGTCGGCGGGTGCCGCCGATCGGGTGGCGCGGACCGTGCCGGTCCCGCCCGCGGCGACCGCCCGACCATGACGAGCGGCCATCGGGCCGACGGGAAAGCCGGATCAAGCGTCAGTGGCTGATCGGTGCGAATTGGAAGACATCTGCCGGGTCACGTGACCGGGCGGGTATCCGTGTGCGGCGCCGGCCCCGGGTGCTGATATCGCCGGACTCCACGATGACGGCTCCACCGTCCCCGGAAGTCTCCGGTGTCTTCCCGGAAGTGCGGAGAGGCCTGTGCTTTCGCTCCGGTGCCGGATCCGGTGATGGCGGATTCCTCGTAGGAGGCGGTTGTTCCCTCGCGTACGGGCCGGTCTGGCGCCTCGGCCGGACCCGATGATCACAATATCCGCCGCTCCCGTCGGCCGGTTTTCCGAGGGTCGGGCCACTGTAATCCTGTGCCGCTTGTCTCGGTCGATGGGACCGTACGGAAAACGCGTCTATTTATGCAGGTGCCGGATTTCTCATAGCGATTCCTGAGCGTTTCTCTGGAAGTCCTCGGGGCTCAAGTATCGGAAACGCCGGGAGTCTGGGAATCGTCGGCCGACGGGGATTCCGTCCACCAGCGCACCGCCGTGCTCACCACCTGTGGCGGCACCTCGTGACCGCCTTCGAACTCCTGGTAGGTGACCTGGTATCCGTTCTCCCGCAGCGCGGGGACGAGACGCCGGCTGCACCGGTCGATCGGCAGCACGCGGTCCCCGGTGCCGTGGGAGACGAAGAACCGCGGGTGGCCGTGGTGCACCATCGCCGCCGTGAAGCCCGGGGAGAAGGCCAGGACGGCGCGGAACAGGTCGCCGTTGGCCACTCCCAGCGAGAGCGCGTAGGAGCCCCCGTCGGAGAACCCGGCCACGGCCACGTGGCCGGCGGCGATCGCCGTACGCGCGAACACCTCCTGCAGCGCGGCGTCGAGCCGGGCCACGTCGGGGCCGTATCCGCCGGTGATCACGTCCCAGGTGGACGCGACGGACTGCGGCGCCAGCAGCAGCGATCCGGCGGCGTCGGCGTGCGGGGACAGCCAGCCCAGGGCCTGTCCGGCGGTGCCGCCCGCGCCGTGGAGCACCACGGCCAGCCGGGACGGCCCGCCCTGCGGGAACGGGGGCACGTACAGCAGCGCCTGGCCGTCCAGCCGGTGTGTCCCGGGTTCGACGGTCACGGGGTTCGCGGCCGGGCGGGCGGTGAGCCGGCCGTGCCGCGCGCCCTCCTCCGGCCCGGGGTGCGGCAGGGACCTCTCCGGCACCGGCACCGCGATCACCTCCACCGTGTCGTCCGTTCCCGGGGCACTCCCTCCATGCCCCCGTGCGGCCGGACGAAAGAACGCACGGTGTCATGATTCGGCAATCACCCCGGCCCATCGCCTCGGGGGTGGACCGCCGTCGGTGAGGCCGGTGTCGGCGCGCAGCCGCGCGGCGATCGTGCTCTTGCCCGAGGCCGAGTTGCCGCGCAGCACGATCAGGCGTGTGCGCTCGGATCCCACGGTCATCGGCCGCAGCCCAGAGGATCGTCGCCCGTGCCGGCGCGCACGCGCGGGACTACGGGCCGGAGGAGGCCGTCCAGGCGGCGATCTGCGCCCGGGAGTTGAAGCCCAGCTTGTTCATGATCGACCGCACGTGGCTGTCCACCGTGTGCTCCGAGATGAACAGCCGCTCGCCGATCTGCCGGTTGCTGAGCCCCTCGGCGATCAGCCGCGCCACCTCCGCCTGCCGCCTGCCGAGCGGCGTCTCCTCAGGCGTCTCCTCCGGTGCCCCCTCCTGCGTCCCGGCGGGCGGCGCCGGCCCGCCGAGCGCCAGCCCGATCGCGGCGTCCCTGCTCAGACGCCTCCCGGCCGCGTACTCCTCCTCGAACGCCGCCGCCCCCAGCTCCGCCCTGGCCGCCTCCCCGGCCCGGGCCAGCAACGGCGGGAGGAAGGGAAGGACGCTCGCCCCGGCCTCCGTGCGCACGGTCTCGGCCGCCCCCATCAGCAGCGCCGCCGGCCGCGCCCGCCCGGAACCGGCCGCGACGCAGCCCAGTGCGTCGAGCAGCACGTACTGCCCCACCCGGTCGTCGATCCGGTGCGCGACCCGCAGCGCCTCCGTCAGCAGCGGCCCCGCCTCGTCGAGCGCGCCCGCGATCAACCGGGCGGAGCCCAGGTTCAGCAGCATCATGCCCAGGCTGTAGAGGTCGCCGGTCTCCCGGCCGAGGCGCACGCCCTCCGCCGCCGCCTCCGCGACCGCGTCGAGGTCTCCCTCGAAGAGGCCGTTCAGCGCGCGCGACTGCAGGAACATGAGCACGGCCGCGTCGTCGTCGAGCCCCTCCACGACGGCACGGGCCCGCTCGCCCAGCCGCCCGGCCGCCGTGCGATCCCCCGACATGCTCGCCGCCATCGACGCCAGTGACAGCGACTGCGCCAGCAGGGACGGCAGTCCCGCCTCCCCGGCCCCGGTCACCGCCTCCTCCAGCGCGGGGCCCGCGCTCGCCGCGTCCGACTGCAGCACCGCCAGGAAACCGCGCACGAAGGCGGCCCTGGCCCGCTCGGCCGGCCCGGCTCCCTCGCAGGCGAGCAGCTCCCCGGCCCACCGGACCCCCTCGCTGGGCGCACGGGTGATCCAGTAGTAGCCGATGGCGTAGACCAGGTTCATGCCGCGCGCCGCCCCGTCACGGGTCACGCAGCCCCGCAGCACCGCGCGTACGTTGTCGATCTCCAGGTCCATCCAGTCGAGCCACCCGGCCAGCCGCCGCCGGACCTGAGGCGCGGCCCGAAGGCAGCGCGCGGTGTAGTGGTCGGCGAACCTCCGGCCGAGCGCCTCCTCCTCGCCGGCCTCGCGCAGCCTGAGCGCGGCGTACTCGCGCATCGTCTCATGCAGGCGGTAGCAGGCCAGGTCCCCGGCGTCCTCCTTCATCACCAGCGACTTGTCGACCAGCGACGCCAGCGGGTCCAGCGCGGGCAGGCCCTCCTGCGCGCAGACCGCCTCGACGTCCTCCAGCGTGAACCGGCCGGCGAAGACGCACAGCCGCCGCAACAGCACCTGCTCCGCCGGATCCAGCAGGTCGTGGCTCCAGTCGATGGTGGTGCGCAGCGTCTGGTGGCGGGGGAGCGCCGTGACGCCACCGGTGAGCAGC
This sequence comes from Paraplanobispora siamensis, assembly GCF_016863175.1. Lineage (GTDB taxonomy): Bacteria > Actinomycetota > Actinomycetes > Streptosporangiales > Streptosporangiaceae > Planobispora > Planobispora siamensis. Next base: position 29,110 of record NZ_BOOJ01000055.1, on the reverse strand, counting down.
CCGAACCGGTCGTCGAGACGGTCGAGGATCTGCTCGGCGGACAACACACGCGTCCGTACGGCCGCCAGTTCGATCGCCAGCGGCAGGCCGTCGAGACGGCGGCACAGCCCGGCCACCGCCGCCTGGTTCGCCGCGGTCAGCTCGAACGTGCCCGACGCCGCCGCGGCCCGCTCCGTGAACAGCATGACCGCCTCGTTCCGCCGCAGCCCCGCCGCCGGCGGCGGTAGCGGTGGATCGAGCGGTGACGCGGCCGGATCGATCGGCGGCGCGGGCAGGTCGAGCGGCGGTACGGGCACCACGTGCTCGCCGGGCGCCGACAGCGGTTCCCGGCTGGTCGCGATCACCCGTACGCCCGGCGCCGCCCGCATCATCTCCGCGACCAGCCGGGCCGTCGCCGCGAGCAGGTGCTCGCAGTTGTCGACCACCAGCAGCAGCCTCTTGTCCCGCAGGTACGCCGCCAGCACCGCCGACGGCCCGGCCGCGGTCTGGCTGCGCAGGTCCAGGGCCGCCATGACGGCGTCGCCGACCAGCGCGGAATCGCGTATCTCGGCCAGCTCCACCAGCCACGCGCCGCCGGGGAACCCGCGTCCGAGATCACCCGCCGCCCGCAGCGCCAGACGCGTCTTACCGACCCCGCCGGGCCCGACGAGACTGACCAGGCGGGCCTCGGCGAGCCTTCTCCTGACCGCGGCGAGCTCACGACGGCGGCCGATGAAACTGGTCGCCTCGGCGGGCAGGTTGCCCGGACGGCGAGGGGGTCTGGCCATCGTGACTCGGACACTACTCGCCCAATCACGAATTCACGTGATTCCCAGGGCCCGGTGCCTGTCCGACTCTGGGAACCGTGAAAGCCATCCGCTACCACGCCTACGGCCCGCCCGAGGTGCTGCGACTGGAGAACGCGGACATGCCCGCCGTCGGGGCCGATGACGTGCTGATCCGCGTACGCGCCGCCTCCGTCAACCCGCTGGACTGGCACAACATGCGGGGCGAGCCGTACTTCGCCCGCCTGGATATGGGCCTGACCCGTCCCAGGCACACAGCCCTGGGCGCCGACCTGGCGGGCGTCGTCGAGTCGGTGGGCCGTAACGTCACCGCCTTCCGGCCGGGGGACGAGGTGTACGGCGGCTGCGGTCTGGACCTCGTGCCGGGCACGACGGGCCTGGCCGAGTACGCCTGTCTGCGTCAGGACGGCATGCTGCGCGAGATGCCGGCCGGGCTGACGTTCGAGCAGGCCGCGGCCGTCCCGGTGGCGGCGCTCACCGCACTCCAGGGGCTGCGCGACAGAGGCCGGGTCCGGCGCGGGCACCGGGTGCTGATCAACGGTGCTTCCGGCGGCGTGGGGACGTTCGCGGTGCAGATCGCCAAGGCCATGGGGGCCGAGGTGACCGGGGTGTGCGGCACCGGGAACACGGAGCTGGTCCGCTCGATCGGCGCCGACCACGTCGTGGACTACACCAAGGAGGACTACACGCGTTCCGGGAAGCGGTACGACGTGGTGCTCGACCTGGTCGCCAACCACGGTCTCCTGGCGAACCGGCGGGTGCTCGCGCCCACGGGCGTCTTCGTGGAGTGCGCGCCGTCGAAGGGGCAGTGGATCGGGCCGGTGCTCGGGATGGTCAAGGTCGCGATGATGCCCCGGATGGCGTTCTTCCTGTCCCGCACCAGCGCCGACGATCTCGCCGCCGTCAGCGGGCTCATCGAATCGGGGAAGGTCACCCCCGTCATCGACCGGACCTACCCGCTGGACGAGACCGCCGAGGCCGTCCGCTATCTCGAACGGGGACACGCGAGGGGCAAGGTCGTGGTCACCGTATGAACACCTTGGGATGACGGCGGCCGGTCCGCGTCGTGCGATCTACGTGCGATCTAGGATCGGGTCATGCCCCTGACGGCGGACGACGTCGACCGGTTCGAAGCCTCCAGACCGCGCCTGGAGGCCATCGCCTACCGTCTTCTCGGCTCCGCCGGGGAGGCCGAGGACGCCGTGCAGGAGACCTTCCTGCGCTGGCAGGCCGCCGACGTCGGCCGCATCGAGGTCCCCGAGGCCTGGCTGACGAAGGTCCTCACCAACCTGTGCCTCAACCAGCTCGCCTCCGCGCGGGCGCGCCGCGAGACCTATGTGGGCCAGTGGCTCCCCGAGCCGCTGCTCGCCGGGGACCCGATGCTCGGCCCGGCCGAGACCGCCGAGCAGCGCGAATCGGTCTCGTACGCGGTCCTCACCCTCATGGAGCGCCTGTCTCCCGGCGAGCGGGCGGTGTACGTGCTGCGGGAGGCCTTCGGCTACCCGCACCGGGAGATCGCCGAGATCCTCGACATCACCGAGGCAGCCAGCCAGCAGATCTTCCACCGGGCCGGGAAGCGCGTCGCGGACGGCAGGGCCCGCACCGAGATCGACGAGGCCGCCGCCCGGCGGATCGTCGAGGAGTTCCTGGCGGCCGCCAACAGCGGCCGGATCGAGCCGCTCGTGCGCCTGCTCACCGAGGACGCCATCGCGATCGGCGACGGCGGCGGGAAGGTCCCCGCCCGCGCCAAGGCGTTCGAGGGCGCCGTCGCGGTCGCGAAGTTCCTGTGGGGCCTGTTCAGGCCCGGCGAGGCCAAGCGCGCCCTGGTCGGCGGCGCGCCCGGGGTGTACGCCTGGACCGCCAACGGCGACCCCGCCGTCGTGGCCGTCGTGGACGGCCGGGTCGTCGCCGTCATGTGCCTGGAGGTCACCGCCGGGGGCATCGCCGCGTTCCGCAGCCAGGTCAACCCCGACAAGCTCGAGCGCGCGACCGCGCAGTGGGCGGCCGCCGAGCACGGGGAGCCCCTGTTCCACGCCTTCTGAGTGCCGTGTGAGGTGTTTCACACCGCGTTCCTGTCAGGAAACGGCGGGCCGCCCGGTTCAAGGGGCGAATCCGCACAAGATCCGCACAAGATCCGCGCAAGACAGGAGCAGGGAAATGCAGCACCGCATCGTAGTCCTCGGCGCCGGATACGCCGGAGCCAGCGCCGCCGGCCGCCTCGCCAGGCGGCTCCGCCGCGAGGACGTGACCGTCACCCTCGTCAACGCCGAGCCCGACTTCGTCGAACGCGTCCGCATGCACCAGCTGGCGACCGGCCAGGACCTCAGGTCCCGGCCGTTCAGCCGGATGTTCGCGGGCACCGGCGTCGAACTGAGGCTCGCGAAGGTCACCGGCGTCGACGTCGACCGCAGGACGGTCGCCGTCACCGACGCGAACGGCCCCGGGGAGATCGGTTACGACACGCTCGTCTACGCCCTCGGCAGCGGCTGGAACACCCGGGGCGTCCCCGGGACGGCCGAGCACGCCTACGAGATCGCCGGCCGGCCCGGAGCGCTCCGGCTGCGCGAGCGCCTGGCCGGCCTCGGCGCCGGGCAGACCGTGGTCGTCGTCGGCGGCGGCCTCACCGGCCTGGAGGCCGCGACCGAGATCGCCGAGACCCGCCCCGACCTGGACGTCGCCCTCGTCGCCCGCGGCGGCCTCGGCGACTGGCTCTCGCCCAAGGGGCGTGAGCACCTGCGGAAGGTCTTCGGCAGGCTGGGGATCACCGTGCACGAGCACACCGCCGTCACCGGCGTCGAAGCCGACCGTGTCACCACCGCCGGCGGCGGGGCCGTCCCCGCCGCGGTCACCGTGTGGACCGCCGGCTTCGCGGTCCATCCGATCGCGGCGGCGACCGCCCTGGAGGTCACCGGCACCGGCCAGATCGTGGTCGACGGGACCATGCGCTCGGTTTCCCACCCGGAGGTGTACGCCGTCGGCGACGCGGCCATGGTGATGGGCCCCGGGGACAAGCCGCTGCGGATGTCGTGCGCCACGGGGGGCCCGACCGCGTGGCAGGCCGCCGACGCGATCGCGGCGCGCCTGACCGGCGGGAAGCTCCCGAACGTCCCGCTCCGCTACTTCAACCAGTGCATCTCGCTGGGCCGTAAGGAAGGCTTGATCCAGTACGTCACCGCCGACGACCGCGCCGTGCGGGCGGCCCTGACCGGACGGCTCGCCGCCGTCTACAAGGAACTGGTCTGCAAGGGCGCCGCCTGGAGCGTCGCCAACCCGACGCTGGGGCTGCCGGTCCGGCGCCGCCGCGTCACGGGGAAGCGGTCCGCGGCGGGCCCGCTCGCGGCCTCTTCGCTCAGGTGAGCTCCTCCAGGTGAGCTCCTCAGGCACGCAGGCGGCGGCGCAGCCGTTCGGCCAGCGGCTCGCTCAGGCCGGTCTCCACCGCCCGCAGGCACGCCGACCGCGCCGGTTCCGTACGGCCCAGGCGGTGCAGCAGCTCGGCCCGGGTGGCGTGCCACCACGGATAGCCGTCCAGCCCGCCGAGCCGGTCGACCAGGGCGAGCGCCGCCGCCGGGCCGTCCCGCTCGGCCACGGCGGCGGCGCGGTTGAGCCGTGCGACCGGGGTGTCGTGCACCGTGAGCAGCACGTCGTACCAGGAGATGACGGCGTCCCAGTCGGTGCCGGCGTAGGAGGGGGCCAGCGCGTGGCAGGCGGCGATGGCGGCCTGCACGGCGTACGGGTCGGGCCGTTCGGGGGAGTGCCGCAGGGCGGCGCCGACCAGCTCGACGCCCTCCCTGATCCGCGCGGCGTCCCATGCCGACCGGTCCTGGTCGGCGAGCAGCACGGGATGTCCCTGTTCGTCCAGGCGGGCGGGACGCCGGGCGTCGTGCAGCAGCAGGAGCGCGAGCAGGCCGAGCGGAGTCGGCTCGCCGGGCATCAGCTCGGCGAGCCGCCTGGCCAGCCGTACGGCCTCCGCCGACAGCTCGGTCCTGATCAGATCCGCGCCCGCCCCGGCCGTGTAACCCTCGTTGAAGATCAGATAGATCGTGGCGGCCACGCCCGCCAGCCGCTGGGGAAGCTCCTGCGCGGGCGGCACCCGGAACGGGATGCGGGCGTGCGTGATCTTCTGCTTGGCGCGGGTGAGCCGCTTGGTCATGGTCGGCTCCGGCACCAGCAGGGCGCGGGCGACCTCCGCGGTGGACAGCCCGCCGAGAGTCCGCAGGGCGAGCGCGACCTGGGCCTCGGACGACAGGGCCGGGTGGCAGCAGGTGAACATCAGCCGCAGCAGGTCGTCGCGGATCGTCTCGGCGGGCTCGCCCTCCGGGTCGAGCAGCGACATCGCCTCGGCCTCCTTCCCGGCGCGCCCGGCCTCCCTGCGGATGAGATCGATCGCCCGCCGCCGCGCCGTCACCGTGATCCACGCGCGCGGGCTGTCGGGCACGCCGTCGCGGGGCCACCGTTCCAGCGCCCGCACCACGGCGTCCTGGACGGCGTCCTGGGCCAGGTCGATGTCGCCGGTCACGCGGATCAGCGTGGCCAGCACGCGAGTGCCCTCCTCGCGTGCCAGCCGTTCCACCGCGTCGCGGGAGTCCATCCTCAGGTGTCGAGCGAGGGGTGGACGGGCCGTACCTCGATCGTGCCGTACCGGGCCGCGGGGATCTCCGCGGCGACGGCGAGCGCCTCGTCGAGGTCCGCGCACTCCATCAGGTAGTAGCCCGTCAGCGCCTCCTTCGTCTCGGCGTACGGCCCGTCGCTGATGATCGGGTCCCCGCCCCCGCCGCCGGGGACGCGCACGGTCGTCGCGGTCGCCGTGGGGTAGAGCGCGTGGCCGCCCCTCAGCACCGCCGCGTGCGCCTCCTCGAACGCGGCGTACTCCCGCAGGCCCTCGGCGTACTCCGGCCGGGTCCAGTCGACCTCGCCGGTGTAGGTGAGTGCGATGTACAGCGGCATCAGGACCTCCTCGGCGGCGCGGTCCGTCCGGACGGCACGACGATCACCGTACCTCCGGCCTGCGACGGTCCCGCGCTAGTCATCGGCGGCCCCCGCCTCGACGACCTCCAGACCGTTGCCGTCGGGGTCGCGGAAGGCGAACATGGCCGGGACGCCGTCCCAGCGCAGCACGTCGTCGGCGTCGGCGCCATGGGCGCGCAGCGCGGCTTGGAGCGCGTCGGCGTCGCCGGTCGTCAGCCGGATCCCCGTCTCGACCCCGGCGGGCACGCCCTCCCGGGCCGGGACCAGCGCGATCGACACCGCCGCCCCGGGCGGCGCCACCTCGATCCATCGCCCGCCGAGCTGTTCCACGGGCATGTCCAGCCGCTTGTCCAGCCCGAGTACGCCGACGTAGAACTCGACCGCCCGGTCCTGGTCGGTGACCGGCACCCCCACCGTCCGAATCCCCGTGACGAGTGTCTGGTCCCGCTCGCTCATGATGGTCCTCCCGTAACGCCTGCTCTACGGAACCCCCATCTGGAGGGTCCTCATATAGAGGACGAACGGCCTCTCCCGTTTCCGGACACCTTCCGCGCTCCGATTCGCGGACATTCGCGGTCCGCAGGCCCACGCCCCGGCCCTGCCCGCCGGTATCTGCGGTTTTCCGCAGTACCGGAACGGCCATGCGCCTCATTCCGGGCCCGCCATGATCGTCCATAGCCTCTGGGGCATGACGGACTGGCTGATCGAACTGATGGAAATCCTCGGAGCGCCGGGCGCGGGCCTGGCCATCGCACTGGAGAATCTCTTCCCGCCCCTCCCCAGCGAGGTGATCCTGCCGCTGGCCGGTTTCACCTCCTCCAGAGGCGAGATGAACCTGCTGAACGCGCTGGCCTGGACCACGGCGGGCTCGGTCGTGGGCGCGCTGGCGCTGTACTGGGCGGGCGCCCTGCTCGGCCGCGAGCGCACGCTCGCTCTGGCCGCCCGGATCCCGCTGCTGAAGATCTCCGACATCACCAGGACCGAGGCGTGGTTCCTCCGCCATGGACGCAAGACGGTGTTCTTCGGGCGCATGATCCCCATCTTCCGCAGCCTCATCTCGATCCCGGCCGGGGTGGAACGCATGCCGCTGGGCGTCTTCACACTGCTGACCGCGGCCGGCAGCCTCATCTGGAACACGATCTTCGTGCTGACCGGCTACGTCCTGGGCGAGAACTGGTCGCTGGTGGAGACCTACGTCGGAGTGGGCACCAACCTGGTGATCGTCCTGGTCCTGCTGGCCGTGCTCGTCTTCGTGGGCGTCCGGCTGACGGAACGCCGCAAGGGGAGGCGCGCGTTCACGACACAATGATCCTCGTGCTCATACATCACGACGACCGGGCGGGCGGGCCCGCCCCGACCACGGCGGGGCCGCCGTGCGCGTGATCCTGGCCGAGGACTCCACCCTGCTCCGCGAAGGCCTCGTGCGGCTGCTGGAGGAGGAGGGCCACGAGGTGCTCGCCGCAGTCGGCGACGGCCGGGCGCTGGTCGACGCGGTGGCCGAACGGGAACCCGACGCGGTCGTCGTGGACGTGCGGATGCCGCCCACGCACACCGACGAGGGACTGCGCGCCGCCCTGGAGATCAGGCGCCGCCTGCCGCACGTGAAGGTGCTGGTGCTGTCGCAGTACGTGGAGAAGAAGTACGCCACCGAGCTGATGAGCGGGGACATCGACGGCGTCGGGTACCTGCTCAAGGACCGGGTGGCGCAGGTCGGCGACTTCCTGGACGCGCTGGAGCGGGTGGGCGCCGGGGGCACGGCCTTCGACCCGGAGGTGGTGCGGCAGCTCCTGGCCCGCACCAGCCACGCCGACCCCCTGGCCCGGCTGACCGGCCGGGAGCGCGAGGTGCTGGAGCTGATGGCGCAGGGCCTGACCAACGCCTCGATCGCCCAGACGCTGCACGTGTCGCAGAGCGCGGTGGAGAAGCACGTCAACGCGCTGTTCGACAAGCTCTCGCTGTCCCACACCACCGGCTACAGCCGCCGGGTCCTGGCGGTCCTGCGCTATCTCGGCTCCTGAGGCCGTACGGCGGGCACCCCGGCTTCGACGAGACAGGCAAGGAGAATCCCGATGGAAGACCCCATGGACGAAGCGGCACCCGGCGGGCCGGTGAGCGAGCCGCCGCTCGCAGGCGCCCTGCGGCTGCCGGACGGCTCCTGGATCCGGGGCCGCGGCCTGCGCCGTCCGCCGCCGGAGGGGCCGGCGCCCGACTTCGGCCTCTACCTCGGTTCCGGCCGGCTCCGGCGCGACCACGAGGGCGGACTGCCGTGGCCGCACGAGTGGATCGAGTGGCCCGACTTCCTGTTGCCCCGGGACCGTGATCTGGCCGTACGGCGGATCCGCGCTCTGCACGAGCGGGCGCGGGCGGGTGCCGCGGTGGAGGTCGCCTGCGGAGGCGGCGTCGGCCGTACCGGCACGGTCATCGCCTGCCTCGCCGTCCTGGCCGGTCTCGACCCGGCCGACGCCGTCGCCTGGACGCGCGAGCACCACCACCACCGGGCCGTCGAGACTCCGTGGCAGCGCCGCTGGGTACTGCGCTTCCCCCCGCCCGGATCCGCGTGACCGGGGTGCCCGTCCCGGCCGGCGGACCGGCCGCGGGCGTCAGCGGCGCCAGTGGCCCGGCTGGACGAGACCGGACTCGTAGGCGCAGATGACCGCCTGGATCCGGTCGCGCAGGCCCAGCTTGGACAGCACGTTGCTGACGTGGCTCTTCACCGTGTGCTCGCTGACCACCAGGGCATCGGCGATCTCGGGGTTGGACAGGCCGCGGCCGAGGAGGGCCAGGGTCTCCCGCTCGCGGGCGGTCAGGGTGTCCATGCCCGGCACCGCGACCGGCGGGCGGGTGTCGCGCCGGAGGATGTCGTCGATGAGCTTGCGGGTCACGGCCGGGGCGAGCAGCGACTCCCCGGCCACGACGACGCGGACGGCGTGGACGAGGTCGTCCCGTCGCACGTCCTTCAGCAGGAAGCCGCTGGCCCCCGCGTGCAGGGCCGCGTAGACGTACTCGTCGTTGTTGAACGTGGTCAGGATGATGATCCTGGCGTCGGTCTCGGCGCAGATCCGCCCGGCGGCCTCGATGCCGTCCATGACGGGCATGTGGATGTCGAGCAGGACCACGTCGGGTGAGTGCAGGCGCGCCGCCTCCACGGCCTGGGCGCCGTCGCCGGCCTCCGCGACGACCGTGATGTCCGGTTGCGTGTCGAGGATCAGGGCGAAACCGCTGCGCACGAGCTCCTGGTCGTCGGCGACCACGACGCGGATGGTCACGCGGCGGCTCCCGGCAGGCGCACCGAGACGGCGAAGCCGCGCCGGCCGGGCCCGTGGCCGAAGGACACCGAGCCGCCGCAGGCCGCCGCGCGCTCGCGGATGCCGACCAGTCCGTGCCCCGTCCCGCCGGTGTGGCCGCGGCCGTCGTCCGTCACGTCGATCACGAGCGCGTCCGCCCGCCAGCCGAGCTCGACCGAGACCTTGCTCGCGCGGGCGTGCTTGACCACGTTGGTGAGCGCCTCCTGGACCACCCGGTAGGCGGCGGCCTCCACGTCCGGCGGCAGCGGGCGCGGTGTCCCGCTGACGGTCAGGGCGGCGGGTTGCCCGGCGCGGTCCACGTTCTCGACCAGTTCCCCGATGCGGGCCACCGTCGGGGTGGCCTCGGCCGAGTCCTCCCCCAACAGGCCGAGCAGGCGGCGCAGCTGGTCCATCGCGTCACGCCCGGTCGCGGCGATGGCGTCGAAGGCCGCCTCTGCGCGGTCCGGATCGGGCCGTACGGCCAGCGGACCGGCCTCCGCCTGCACCACCATCAGGCTGATCGCGTGGCCGAGGATGTCGTGCATGTCCCGGGAGATGGCCGCCCGCTCCCGCTCGACGGCCCGGCGCGCCTCCATCTCCTTCTCGCGTTCGAGCTGACGGGCGTGGGCCTGCCGGTTGGCAGCCGCCCGCCCCAACGCCCAGGCCGCGACGTACATCACCAGCCCGCGCACCGTCGTGTCCGCGCTCGGCATGCGCAGGATCAGTCCGGCGAGCTGGGCGGCGGCGGCGACGGCGAGGATGGTCAGCCCCCATGTCCGCTCGCGCCGCGAGCCGTGCACGGCCACCGTGTAGACCGCGATCAGCAGGGCGTACGGGACGGGCTGCGGCGCGGTGTCGGGATCGTTCAGCAGGTACGCGCCGGTCGCGGCCATCACCGCGACCATGACCGCCAGCGGTGCGCGCCGCCGCCAGATCAGCGGCAGCGCCTGGCCGAGCACCGGAAGGTACTGCTGGATCGTGTAGCCCGTCACCGGGTCGGCCGCCCGGATCGTCAGCAGGAAGGGAGCCGAGTGCGCGGCGAGGACGGCCAGGGCGACGGCGATGTCCACGGCGAGCGGTGGAATCTGGCGGACGACACGGACGGAAGATCGCATAAGTGAATGAATCATAGTTCAGGCACTCAGAGGGGTTCAGGTGGCGGAGGGGGTCAGGCGGCGGAGGGGTTCAGATGGGCGAGGGGTTCAGGTGAACGAGGGGCCGACGAGGTTGTACGTGACCGCCACGACGGCGAACGCGGTCACGCCGAGGGCGACCAGCGTGTAGGCGATCCTGCCCGGCGTCCTCCACCAGCGCTTCCACCAGGCCATCGCCGTACAGGCCAGCAGGGCGGCGGCCAGCGGAACCGTCAGCGACGCCAGCACCAGCAGCGCGATCAGCATGGGAGCCCCTTCCAGGACCAGCGGCAGCGCCCGGCTCTGGTCGGCGAGCAGGCTGCCGAAGCCGACGGTGAAGACGACCACGACGGCACCGGCGAACCAGGCGAGCAGGCGCGGGAGGCGGGACCCGGCGGGGGACCCGGCGGAGGGCGGGGACGACCGCCTGCGAGCCGCCCGGACCGCCGCCGCCACGGGGAATCCCAGCAGCGCGGCCAGGGAGGTGGGGAGCGCGAGGGCCAGCAGGGCGAGGTGCAGCGACGGGTGGTCCAGCGGGCCGATCCGGTCGAAGACGACCGAGCTGCGGCTGATCGCCAGCTGCCCCGGCTCGGGGAAGGCGATCCGGTCCCAGCCGCCCTCCTCCTGGAAGACGCCGGGCTGGAACTGGATCCAGTGCCGCTGGCCGCGCTTGACGCCGGTGGTGAGGATGCCGCCGTCGGCGGTCGCGGTGACGTGGATCGGCGAGTCGGTGAGCGCCTGCACCTTCAGGAGGCTGCCGTGGCTGGTCCGGCTGCTCTGGTACCAGCCCTCGTACTGCTCGGCGGAGGCGCCGGGCAGCGCCTTGACGGACGGCGGGCGCGCGTCCGGGAGGTAGCGGTCGATGATCTTGTGGGCCAGCTCGAACCCGTCCAGCCCGTGCCCTCCGGTGCCGTCACCGTTGGACATGACGTGGATGCCGATGCCCTGCTCCGGCAGCAGGAGCATGTAGGTGTGCATGCCGGGCATGTCACCGGCCTTGAAGAGCACGCGGTGCCCCTTGTACGGCGACTCCTCCCACATGAAGCCCATACCGGGCAGCCGGGGGTCCTCGGTGTACTGCTGCCGCTGCATCTCGGCCGCCACCCCGGTCCCGAGACGGGGGTCCAGCTCCAGCTGGGCCCGCATGTACGCGGCCATGTCCGAGGCGGTCGACGCGGGCCCCGCGCCGGAGGCGGCGAAGTCCGCGCAGTCGGCCGTGGTCGTCGAGCCGTCCGTCAGGTAGGCCCTGGTGTCCCCCAGCCCGCCGCAGGCGATCACCGAGTCCTTCATGCCGAGGGGGGCGAACACGTGCTGCTCGACATACTTCTCGAACGGCATCCCCGAGACCGTCTCCACCAGGTATCCGGCCAGAGCGACGCCGTAGTTGTTGTAGGAGACGCCGGTGCCGGGCGGGCGCAGCCGGGCGGGCTGGGTCGCGGCCAGCCCCTCACCCAGCGGCCGGACATCCGAGCCGCTGCCCAGGACGTGGTCCTCGTCGAACCCGGCCGTGTGCGTGAGCAGGTGGCGCAGGGTGACCGGACGGCCCGGGTAGGTGTCACGGATCTTGAAGGTGGTCAGGTAGGTGTTGACGTCGGCGTCCAGGTCCAGCCTGCCCTCACCGACCAGCTGCAGGGCCGCCTGGGCCGTGAACAGCTTCGTCTCCGACCCGATCAGGAAACGCGTGCGCTCGGGATCCACCGGGAGACGGCGCTCCACGTCGGCCCAGCCGTACCCCTTGTCGACCACCTCCCGGCCGTCGGCCACCACCGTGACGGTCACGCCGGGGATCTTCTCCTCGGCCATGACCGAGGTGACGTGCTCGTCGACGAGTGTGCCGACCCCTGGAAGATCAGAAGGTTGGGCGGCCTGCGCCGGGGTGGATGCGAGGACCAAGGCGGTGATCAGCTTCAGGAACATGCCGTAAGGCTCCCGCGGACCCCCCTTCCGGCACATCGCCGACGCCGCCCATTCCGTTGTCCCCCGCGCGGGGGAGTGAGGGAGTAGGGGAGGGCCTTACAGGACGCTCATCGCGTCGGCTGTGGTGGGACGGATCTCGAAGATCTCGCGTAGGCCGGTGAGGTCCAGGATCCGTCTCATGGGGCCGTCGACACCGGTGAGGACCAGGCGGGTGCCCCGGGCTTGACTGCGTTTGAAGGCCCTGACGAGTTCGCCGAGCCCGGCCGTGTCGCAGAAGACCAGGTCGGTGAAGTCAAGGACGAGGGCGGGCACGCCGGACAGCTCCCAGACCCGGCCGAGATGCTCGCGCCAGGTGGGCACCGAGGCGATGTCGAATTCCCCTCCCACCTGAATGATGATCGCATCGCTGTCGTGGCGGAGCGCCGCGATGAGTGTGAGCCGGGCATCCCCGGGGGCGAAGAGCATGTCGGCCCCCCAACGTTGCGACTGGGCCAAGCGTTCCAGTTACCCGGATGCACGGTCTTCTAACGCCGGGACGACAGGTTCTGCGGCAGCGGCCGGTTCGCGGGGGCCGGTTCGCGGGCGGCGCACCGTCACCGGGATGTTCCGGCCCGCCGTCCGCCGGGCGGTCACGACGTGGCCTGCTCATCGCCGCCGGCCGTACTCTCCCGGCGGGCTTGGAGCTCCGACAGGCGCCGGGATATCTGCTCGGCCCGGCGGTGGGCCGCCACAGCGTCGTGGTGGGCCCGTTCGGCTCCCCGGACGGCGTCTCTGGCCTGTCGTCGCATGTCGCTCACCGCCTCGGTGAGCCGGCCGGTCCGGTCGCCGATGGTGAGGTCGTCCTGCGGGGTCTCATCGTGCCACGGCGGCCAGCGCTGCTGGCTTTCGACGATGGCCTGCTCTCGGTCCGCCTGGGCCGCCTGCCGGTCGGTCTGGGCGGCGGTCCGGTCGTACGCGCTCGCCTGACGGTCGCGTTGCGCCTGCAGCCGATCCTGCTGGGCCGCGGCCGCGTCCGTCTGGGCCGCCGTCTGGTCTTTGCGCACCTGTGTCCAGGCGTTGCGCAGCGCGGCGCGGTCCCACTGGTTGTGCTCACGATCGACGGCCTGCCTCTGCGGGTCGGCGTCGTCCGAGAAGCCGGCCTGTTCGGCCGCCCGGTCGCGCTGTTCGGCCGCCCACAGCACATCGTGGAAGGCGCGATCGGCGGCGGCGGCCGCATCCTGGGCCCGCTGCTGCTCCTGGTGGCGTGTCACGGCGGCCTCGTCACGGCGGGACGCCGCGTCGTCGCGCCGGTGGGCGGCCAGATCGCGCTGCGCGGCGGCCTCATCCCGGGCGAAGGCCGCCTCCGGGTGCGCATGGGTGCCTTCCCGCGGTGGGACCGGCCGGTCGCCGTGGCGGGCCGGGTCAAGGCGCCCGCGCATCACCGCGGCCATCCGCCGGGCCTCGTCAGCCAGCGGATCATTCTCCAGTAGGCCGGCCATCGCTTCCAACAGCCTCGCGACCGCCTGAGCCTCCTGCTCATCCAACATCGTCAAGACTTCCCGGCAGGAGAGACACCACCATCGATGCTATGCCCGCCCTCGCGATCGACAAGCCGGCAGGTGCGGGTCTCCGACCCGCACCTGCCGGCTGCGGTGGTGCCGTTTCCGTGGTTCGAGATCGCCGATCTGCTCGCCGGTGACCTCCGGGAGGCCCTATTCCCAGCGGAACCAGCGGATCGCGATGATCGTGCACCCGATCGCGTAGGCGGCCAGGGTCAGCAGGGGAGCGGCGGCGGGGAAGTCGCCCAGATAGGCCGCCTGGAAGGCCTGCATGCCGGCGCCGAGCGGGGTGTAGTGGCTGATGGTCTGCAGCACCTCGGGCATCTGCGCGACCGGCACCCACAGCCCGGCGAAGAACATCATCGGGAAGAACAGCACCGTGCCGACCGCCGTGGCCGGGCCGCGCCCGGGGGTCAGCGCGGTGATCAGCAGGCCGATGGCCAGCAGCGCGGCCGCTCCCAGCAGCCAGGACAGGACGAAACCGGCCGGGTGCCGGGGCAGGTCGACACCGAAGCCCAGCCCGGCCACCGCCAGGAACAGGACCGTCGCGACCAGCGCGATGGCGAAGTTGGCCACGAGCTGGGCGGTGAGGACACGGGCCGGGCCGATCGGGGTGGTCTGCAGGCGCCGCAGCACCCCGTTCTCCCGGTAGCCCGCCAGCGTGGTCGGCAGGGCCGTCATCGCCAGGATCGCCAGGTTGAACAAGATCAGTACCGGAACGTACAGGTCGAAGTACGTCAGGCCTCCGGCGGCCTCCACCCGCTCCCGCAGGGCGGGGACCATTCCGAGGATGACCAGCACGATCAGCGGGCAGCCGACTCCCCACAGGGGACCGACCTTGTCCCGGATGCTCAACCTGCTCTCGGCCTTGATCAGCCGCCAGGTCGCGGAACCGGAGGTGGCGGGGGCGGGAACGGCGGTGGTGGTGTTCAGGACTGACACGGGGGTGGCCTTTCTCTACTGGTCTCTTCGCGGGGGCCGGGCTGCGGGGTCGGGTGTCTACTCGGAGTCGAGGCGGCTGCCGGTCAGCTGGACGAAGGCCTCCTCCAGGCTGGCCTGCTCCACCCGCAGCCGCTCGGCGACGATCTGGTTGCGGGCCAGTACGGCGGTCACCGCGTTGAGCGCGTTGTCGTTGCCGCTGACGATGACCAGCTCACCGCGGCGGGTCAGGCCGGAGACCTCCGGCAGGTCGGTGAGCAGGTGGTCGGCCATCGGCTTCGACGGGCGGAACTGGATGCGCTGCTCGATGCGGGCCCGCGCGGTCAGCCCGGCCGGGGTGTCCACCGCCACCACCCGGCCGCCGTCGATCAGCGCCAGCCGGTCGCACAGCCGCTCGGCCTCCTCCATGAAGTGGGTGACCAGCACGATCGTCACCCCGCGGGAGCGCACGCCCTCGATCAGCTCCCAGGTGTCGCGCCGGGCCTGCGGGTCCAGGCCCGTGGTGAGCTCGTCCAGGATCGCCACCCGGGGGTTGCCGACCAGCGCCAGCGCGATCGACAACCGCTGCTTCTGCCCGCCCGACAGCTTGGCGTAGGCGGTCTTGGCCTTGTCCGTCAGACCCAGGTCACCCATCAGCGCCCGCCAGTCGGCCGGGTGGGGGTAGAAGGAGGCGTACAGCTCCAGCGCCTCGGCCACCTGCAGCCGATCGGGCAGCTGACCGGCCTGCAGCTGCACGCCCAGCCGCCGGGTCAGCTCGGTGCGGTCCCGCTGCGGGTCCAGCCCGCACACGCTGATCTCGCCCCGGTCCGGCACCCGCAGACCCGCGACGCACTCCACGCTCGTGGTCTTGCCGGCGCCGTTCGGGCCGAGGATCCCGAAGATCTCACCCTCCTGCACGGTGAGGGAGACATCCTCGACCGCGATCTTGTCGGCGTAACGCTTGTGGAGGTTGCGCACCTCGATCACTGCTGGCATCTGCGTGGTCCCTTCAGGCTGGCCCCTCGTCGTTCGGGCGTGCCTCAAGCCTGCTGGACCGGCGCTTTTCCCGGCACCGACCGGCAGACGGGACCTGACTGCCGATCGGTGGGGACGCCGAATCAACCGATCGGTGGATTGCCACCCGGCCGGGGCGAACGCCGGGGCTCCATCCCCGGGAACTACAGGCCGGTCATCACCAGGCTCATGTAGTACCAGTAGCCGTTGCCGAAGATGTGCTTGGAGATGTAGGCGATCTGCCCGGTGGAGAGCGTGGCGCAGGTGGAGCCCTGCGCGGTGACCGAGCCGAGCTCGTCGCCCTGGCCGATGACGGGCGGGGTGACCTCGCGCAGGCTGAACTTCGCCGACGCGGTGACGCCGATGGTGGTGGTCGGGTTGCCGAAGTTGCCGGAGTAGGCGGTGTCACCGTTGTTCATGGCGACGTAGCTGCCGCCGCCGGGATACATGTACCCGGCGAGGTTGATCCGGATCTCGTCGCCGTTGTTCTCCTCGGTGTCGTAGGCGTCGACGTAGTTCACCTCCACCCGGCAGGTGGCGGCCGCGGTCGCCGCGCCGGCGGGTGAGGCCGCGGACACGGCCGCCGGGACGGCCAGGCCCGCCGTCAGCGCGAGCGCGAGGAGCTTGTGAGATCGCATGTCGTTTCTCCCTTGGCTGACCTGCGTTCCATGTCGAAACGCCGGTGTCTCAGGGTGCGGCAGGCGGGGTGGGCGGCTCAGTGACCAAATGCACGCTCCATCCGCGCCCTTCTGCTTTGCGCGTTCACGCGATCCGAGGGACGCTCCGCCGCCGGAAAACCGGTTGAGCCCTCCTTCCGCGCTCCCGTAGGTTGCCTGCGGCCCCGTCGCAGTGAGGACAGAGGACAGAACCGCGTGACCCCGCCTGCTCTTCAGACCTGACACCTTCTTCCGCTCACCTTCAGGCCGGCCCTCCCGCCGGCTCTGCCGGGCTGCCCGCGTGCGCCCGGTCACACAGCGTTTGAGGCCGCGCGCAATCGGCCTCGTGTCAGGTCTAGAGAGATCATGTCTTCACAACCTCATACTGTGCTGCCCTGGGTCGTCCGCCGGACCAGGCTGCCTCTGCTGTCGTTGCGGTGCGTGGACTGCCGGTCGGAGTCGGCCACCACCGGCGAGGGCAGGTTCCGCGTCAACGCCAACGGCAAGCTGCTGGACGTGTGGCTGCTGGTGCGCTGCGTGTCCTGCGATCGGACGGGCAAGCTCACCGTGCACGAGCGGGCGCCGGTCGGTTCCTTCGACCCGGCCGAGCTCGACGGCTACCACGCCAACGATCCGGAGCTGGTGGCGTCCAGGCTGCTGGATCCGCTGCTCGCCCGGCGCAACCGCTTCACCCTGGACTGGACGGGGGCCTGGCGGCTGGACACCCCGTCGGCACGGCTGGAGGAGGCGTGGCCGGTCCGGGTGGAGGTCGTCTTCGAGGATCCGGTGCCGGTGCGTCCGGAGCGGCTCATCGCGCAGGGGCTCGGCCTCAGCAGGGCCGAGGTGCTGCGCCGGATCAAGTGCGACATCCCGCTGCGCCGTCCGACGAGCACCGGTTTCGCCTTCACCGTGATGACCGGGGACTAGCGGGGACGCGACCGCGGCGCGCGATCTCCGGCCTGTCGGCGGGCACGTCTTCAACTTAGTTCAATAGGCTCTTGCACTTAGTTCAAGTGGTGGGGTACGGTTTACCCATCAGCCACTTGAACTAAGTGCAGGACCGGATCTGAGAGGACCCCCCATGAACACCCTCGCCGCCCTCATGCAGCTGCTCGTCGCCGTCGCCTTCGTCAGCATCCCCCTGGTCCGCCACCGCTTCGGCCCCGCCGCCAAGAACGCCGCCGTCGCCGAACTGCGCCGCCAGAACATCCGCCCCGAGATCCTCGAAGAGAACAAGCTCCGCTTCGACGCCGGCGGCCACGAGACCGCCGCCCCGGCCACCGTCGCCGCCATCATGATCGCCACCGCCGCCCTCAACCTCGCCGGCGCCGCCCTGGCCCAGCCGCTGACCTGGATCTTCTGCTCCCTGGTCCTGCTGATGAACGCCGGGATCGTCTACAGCAACCTCACCGCGGTCAAGTCCGTCCAGGCCGCCTTCGCCCGCAAGGGCGACCCCGAGCTGGCCCGCGTCCAGGTCGCCCCCTTCCTCGAGGCCGCCGAGAGCGCCTTCCCCGGCTGGGTCCGCGCCCAGACCTACATCCGCAACACCGTGGTCTTCGCCGGCTCGGCCATCGCCCTGGCCGCCGTCTCCTTCGCCTGACCACCACGCCGCCCGACCACCACGGCACGCCCCCGGCCGCCGCCCCGCCCCCACCGCGCACACGCACCGGGGGCGGGGCCTCGCCGTCCCCGGACGAAAACGACCCGGACACCCGTGCGGGCCGCTTCGGAAAGTCGATTTCCGAAGCGGCCCGCTCGCGTCGTCCCAGGAGATCCCGTCCGGCCTCGATCGGCGCCGGCCGGCGCCGTCTCATGATCGGATCTGGCTAGCCCCGGTTCCAGGTCCACTTCTGGTTGTTGCCGCCCCAGCAGGAGTAGAGCTGGAGCAGGGCGCCGTTGCCGGTGCCGGCGGCGTCCAGGCACAGCCCCGACTGCACGCCGACGATGGAGCCGTCGGAGTTGACGCGCCACTTCTGGTTGTCGCCGCCCCAGCAGGAGTAGATCTGCACCTTGGCGCCGTTGCCGGTGCCGGCGGCGTCCAGGCACTTGTTGCCGTAGACGCGGATCTCCTGCGCCGAGGTGTAGGACCACTGCTGGTTGGAGTTGGAGTGACAGTCCCACAGCTGGAGCTGCGTGCCGTCGGTCGTCGTGGCGTTCGGCACGTCCGCGCACCGCCCGGAGGCCACACCCCGGATCTGTCCCGCGTCGCCGGGGTTCTGCGTGGGCGTCACGGTCGGCGTGGGCGAGGGGTTCGGGTTCGCGTTGTTGAGCGCGTTCAGGACGGAGTTGTACGCGGCCTTCTTGTTGCCGTTGCCGTCGAAGAGCAGCGGGCTGGTGTTCGCGCCGAGCCAGGAGTCGCTGTCACGGACTCCCCAGACGGTGATGCCGGTGCAGCGCGGCACCGCCAGGCAGTCGTTGACCACGTTGGCGTACGTGGTGGCCGAGCCGCCCTGGATGTCCAGCTCGGTGATCTGCACGTCGACGCCCAGGGCCGCGAAGCTCTGGATGGTCGTGCGGTAGTTGCTGTTGTAGGGGCTGTTGCTGTTGAAGTGCGACTGCAGGCCGACGCAGTCGATCGGCACGCCGCGCTGCTTGAAGTCGCGGACCATGTTGTAGACGCCCTGCGTCTTGGCCCAGTTCCAGTTGTCGATGTTGTAGTCGTTGTAGCAGAGCTTGGCGGACGGGTCGGCGGCCCGCGCGGTGCGGAAGGCCACCTCGATCCAGTCGTTGCCGGTCCGCTGGAGGTTGGAGTCGCGCCGGCCGCCGGAGTTGCCGTCGGCGTAGGCCTCGTTGACGACGTCCCAGGCGTAGATCTTGCCTCTGTAGTGCCCCATCACACCGTTGATGTGGTTGATCATCGCCTGCCGGAGGCTGCTGCCGGAGAGCGCCTGCATCCAGCCCGGCTGCTGGGAGTGCCAGGCGAGGGTGTGCCCGCGTACCCGCTTGCCGTTCTGCACCGCCCAGTTGTAGACCCGGTCGCCGGCGCTGAAGTTGAACTGCCCCCGGTTGGGTTCCGTGGCGTCGATCTTCATCTCGTTCTCGGCGGTGATCATGTCGAACTCGCGGTTCGCGATCGTCGTGTACGTCTGGTCGCCCAGCTTGCCGGCGGCGATGGCCGTGCCGAAGTACCGGCCGCTCTGCTGGGCGGCGGCGGCCAGCGTGCTCGCCGCCGCGTCCGCGGGGGCCGACACCATCAGCGCCGCGCCTATGACACCCGCGACGCTCACGGTGCTCACGAGGCCGCGCAGGGCACCGAGGCGTTTGCGCGCGGATGAGGGTGAAGCCTTCATACCCATGCCTGACTCCATACTGAAATCACGGAAAGAGGGATATGCGGGAACCCGGCGGACGACGCCGCACCCCGGACCGGAGGCGCACACCACGACGGCGTCATGACCGGCGGCCCCCGCCGATCACCACATCAGGCGGGGCCGACCGCTTCGGAGATCAGTGTGGAAACGCGACCGAAACATGTCAATACTTAAGCGAAACTTTCGGATCGATCGGTCGCGAGTGGCGCTCGACGGCCGGTGCTTCCGAGCAGCAAGCGGCCCATGTATACGGATATGACAGGGATGTGCCGATATCGACGATGAAACTTTCATAGTGGAATCGCAAGTTGCGAAACCGGAAATCGGCTGTACAGGCCGACGGGGCCTGCCCTGCGCGGTCGCGTGCAGGACCGCCCGCCCTTGACGGCGTCCGGTCCGGCTGTATTTACTCGCCGCCATCACCACGAGAGACGCCGGGGTGTCGAAGGAGGCTGCACCACGGAGTGTTAGCGCTAACACGGGTCTCCGCCCATGGGACGCGCAAGGTCGTCAGGCCTGGGTGACACCACGCGCCCAGGTCACTCCCCATGATGATCGGCCGTGCTCACCGGCATCCGGACCTCGCGTACGGCCTCGACGGGAAAGCGATGGTTGCGAACGGTGAAGGCGCCATCCGCGCGGATGCGCTCATGAAGACTCCGTAGCGGCCGCTCGTGGCGTTCGGGATCGAAGTCGCGAATCTGCCGCGGGACGGCTCGCAGGTGGAAGACCACGGTGCCGCCGGGGGGAGCGCCGAGGCTCGCTCGACGTACCGCCATGACGGGTTCCCGCCGCTCGTCCGGTCGCGTAGCCGGCTGAAGTCCCATCCGTGCGGGGACGCGTGCGGGGCCTGTCCGACAAGATCGTTTTAGCTGGGCGCCCGGTCACGCCAATGAAGCCCGGGGATGCCGGCCGGGGGTCATTGCAGCCGGTGCTGCAGCGCCGGGGCCAGTTCGGTGGTGGTCAGCAGGAAGGCCACGACGTAGTCGATGAGATGGTCGCGACCGATGTCCAGGTCGCCGCGGAACCAGCTGGTCAGCAGGTCCCACAGACCGGCGGTGACGGTCAGGGCGGTCAGGTCGAGATCGGCGGCCGACAGGGGGACCTCGTCCAGCAGTTCGTGGACCTGGGCGGTGAAGATGCCTGCCAGCGTCTGGATGATGCGGCGGCGGCGTTGCTGCAGCAGCGGATGGGCCGAGAACTCGTGGGCCAGGATGCGGCCCCGACGCGGGTCGGCGGACAGGAAGTCCACGATGGCCTCCACCGCCGCGCGGGCGCGGGCGCGCAGGCGGTGGGGGGCGGCCGCGGCCGCGGTCAGGATCGCGGCGGTGCCCTGGGCGGCCTGATCGTCGACGACGGCCAGCAGCAGGGCGTCCAGGTCGGTGAAGCTCTCATAGAAGTAGCGGTCGTTCAGGCCGGCCTGCTTGCACACGCCTCGCACGGTCGCGGTGGCCCAGCCGTGGCCGCCCAGCACCTCCAGGCCTGCCTCCAGGAGTGCGGCGCGGCGCTGAGCCCGGCGTTGTTCGGCCGGCATCCCGCGGTAGGGACGCGCGGAGGGCGTCGAGGAGGTCACGACATCCGATTGTGCCGTAGCCCTTGACACTCCGGTCGAATCTGGTGATGGTTGACACCATAATTTCTGGTGTTGGCAATCACCAGAAATGCGGTCCTCTGCCCGCTCAGGGAAAGGCGGTCGCCTGTGACCACCCAAGACTCGCCATCCTCTTCCCCCCTCACGGTGTCCGCCATCGACCTGAGCGACCTGCGGTTCTGGGCCCGGCCGCCGGCCGAGCGCGCCCGGGCCTTCGCGTTGCTGCGCGCCCAGCCCCACCTGTCGTACTTCCGGTTGCCGAAGGTTCCCTTCCTGCGGCGCGACCCCGGCTACTGGGCGCTGGTCCGGCACGCCGACGTGGTGGAGGCCAGCCGCCGTCCCGAGATCTTCAGCAGCGAGCCCAGCGCCACCAGCCCCACCGACATGCCGCGCTGGATGAGCGGCTACTTCACCTCGATGATCGATATGGACGACCCGCGGCACGCGAAGATCCGCCGGATCATCTCCCGGGCGTTCACCCCCAAGGTGCTGGCCGCGGCGGAGGCCGACATCGCGCGGCGGGCCGCGCGGATCGTCGACGAGCTGATCGCGGCAGGCCCGGGTGACTTCGTGGCCCGGGTGGCGATGCGGCTGCCGGTCGAGGTGATCTGCGACATGCTCGGCATCCCGCCCCATCACCACGCGCGGGTGGTGAAGCTGACCAACATCGTCGTCGGTTACACCGACCCCGAGTACGTCGGCGAGACGGCGGCCTACGCCGGCGCCCGGGTGAAGGTCTCACCGCTGGGCGTGATCCGCACCCTGACCACGGTGGCGCTGGCCGGATGGCGGCTGCACCGGCTGGCCGCCCGGCTCGGCCGGCAACGCCGGAACTCGCCGACCGGAGATCTCACCTCCGCGCTGGTCAACGCCAACATCGACGGAGAACGGCTGAGCCCGCGTGAGTTCGCCGCGTTCTTCCTGCTGCTGGTGGTGGCCGGCAACGAGACCACCCGCACCGCGATCGCCCACGGCCTGAAGCTGTTCACCGACCATCCCGCCCAGCGGCGGCTGCTGACGGCCGACTTCGAGGGCCGCATCGCCGGCGCCGTGGAGGAGATCGTCCGCCACAGCACCCCCGTCATCTTCATGCGCCGCAACGTCACCCGCGACGTCGAGATCAACGGCCACCACTACCGGGCCGGGCAGAAGGTGATGCTGTTCTACGCCTCCGCCAACCGCGACGAGACCGTCTTCGACGATCCCGACGCCTTCGACATCACCCGCTCTCCCAACCCGCACGTCGGTTTCGGCGGTCCGGGACCGCACTTCTGCCTGGGCGCGCACCTGGCCCGCCGGGAGATCACCGTGATGTTCCGCGAGCTGTTCACCCGTCTGCCCGACATCACCGCAGGCGAGCCCGACCGGCTGCTGTCCAGCTTCGTCAACGGCTGCAAACGCCTGCCGTGCACCTTCACCGTCCCGCAGGCCCGTGCTCGGTCAGGAGATGGCTTGTAACTTTTGAGGATCCCGGACCACTTCCTCCTGTCAGCGGTTTCCGGGACATGTGAGGGGCTGGGGCGGTGACGAGCGATCGAGAGCGCTTCACCACCATCTACGACGAATGCCGGCAGCGGGTCTGGGCCTACGTGGTCAGCCGCGCCGGTCGGCAGGTGGCCGACGAGGTGGTGAGCGAGACGTTCGCCATCGCCTGGCGCAAGTTCGACCAGGTGCCGCAGAACGCCCTGCCGTGGCTGCTGGGTGTGGCGCGCAACGTGCTGCGCGACACCATCAGGGCCGAGGTCAGGCGGGAGGGGATCCGGCGTGAGATGCGCGAGTGGATCACCGGTGACGTGGCCGACCACGTGGCCGAGCGCCTGGGCGTCCTCAAGGCCATGGCCAGGCTCACCCAGGACGAACGGGAGATCCTCATTCTCGTCGCCTGGCAGGGCCTGAGCATGAGAGACGCCGCCAAGGTGCTCGGCTGCTCGGTGCCGGCCTTCCGGGTCAGGCTGCACCGGGCGAGGAAACGCCTGCGGGCCGAACTCGAATCGCCAGTGCCGTCGCAGACCGGGCTTGTGGAGGAATTGTCATGAATGCTATGGAAGAACTGCGTGCCGCCCGCCCGGCCCATCTGGCCGACGGGCCGATCGACCCGCGGACCCGGCAGGCCGAACTGGCCCGTGCCTTCGCCCAGCCCAGGCAGGTGCCGCGGCGCGGCAGGAAGTCGCTGGGCTGGGGCCTGGGCCTGGCGGGCGCGACGGCGGTCGTGACCGCGGTCGTGCTGGTCGGCGGTCCGGCCCAGGGGCCGGCGTCCGTCGTGACCTCGACGGCATCGGGTACGGCGACGCGGCCGGTCGCCCTCTCGGCGAAGGAGGTGCTGCTCGTGGCCGCGACCAGCGCGGAGCGCCAGCCCGCCACCGGCGACTACTGGCACGTCTCCAGCCGCTCCCGCACTCTCCAGCCGGTCAACGAGGGCTTCGTGATCACCATAGAGCAGGAGAGCGAGAGCTGGGTGGGCGCGAGGGAGCAGTGGGGCTCCGGCCGCATCCTCGCCATCAGGCCCGCGACCGACGCCGACCGGACGGCCTGGGAGAAGGCGGGTTCGCCGCGCGAGCTGACCTTCGCGGGCCGCAAGAGAATCCCGATCAAGGAGAGTGCCGGGAAGCCGCACACCGGTCACACGAAGAGTGACGAGCTCTTCTGGCTCGGCCGCAACGTCACCATGGCCGACCTGCGGAACCTGCCGACCGGTCCGGAGGCGCTCAAGGCCCATCTGCTCGGTTTCTACGAGGGCAAGGACACCGAGTCCGGCGCCCCGATGGCGGAGGACGCCTGGCTGTTCCGGGTGACCGAGGGGCTGATCACCGACATGCCGGTGAGCCCGGAGGTGCGCGCGGCGGCCTTCCGGATGCTCGCGGACCTGCCGTCGGTCACCTCGCTCGGCCAGGTCACCGACGCCGCCGGGCGCACGGGCACCGCGATCGCGATCGACGGCACCTCGCAGCCCAAGGCCGGTGACACCGAAAAGGGCGTGGTGCAGGTGCGGCTGATCATCGACGAGCGGTCCGGCCGCGCGCTGGCGCGCGAGAGCGTCGTCGTCAAGCCGGGCGGCATGCAGGCCGGACTGGAGCCGGGGACGGTGTGGAACACCAACACCATCCTCGAGGCCGGCTGGACGGACGAGCACCCGTAGCCGCGAGGCGTCCATGCGACCGTGGCGCGATTCGAGCACAAAAATCTTCGGGAAAGTGTCGTACAGGCCTGACCGCGAATCGTCTTGCAGGTGAGGCCGGTGAGCAGACCGCCCGGCAGGGTGATGAACGAGGAGACCGGACCCGCTCATCACCCTGGGGCGGCTGCCGCCGAGCCGGGACAGTCCGATGATTCCGAACGGAGCAGGTCATGAATCCGACGCTGAACACCATCGACATCGTGGTCTCCGACATGCGGGCGGCCATCGCCTTCTACGCCCGGCTCGGGCTGGAGTTCAAGCTCGACCCGGCCACTCCCGAGCACGCCTCGTGCGACCTGCCCGGCGGGCTGCACCTGATGCTGGACGGCGAGGCCTTCCGTACCCCGTTCCTGCCCGGCTGGAGCGCGCCGACCGGCGGGCCCCGCGCCCTGCTGTGCTTCGAGTTCGACTCCCCGGCCGGAGTGGACGCCAAGTACGCCGAGCTGACCGGGGCCGGTTACCGCGGGATCGCCGAGCCGTTCGACGCCTTCTGGGGTATGCGGTACGCCACCGTGACCGACCCCGACGGCACCGGCGTCGACCTGTACGCCGCCCTGCCCGCCACCTGACACCGGCCCGCCGATCCGCCGATCCGCCGATCCGTGAGGAGAACGCGCATGAAGTACGTGCTGATGTTCGTCGAGACCGAGCAGTTCGCCCGGGACCTGGAGGCAATGGGCGAGGCCGAGCGGGAGGCGGCCTACGCGGCGGTGGGCCGCTGGTTCGCCGAGCACGCCGACAAGATCACCCACCACACGCACCTGTACCCGGTGCACACCGCCACCACGGTACGGCTGGACGGCGGTGAACCGGTCGTCACCGACGGGCCGTTCGTGGAGGGCAAGGAGGTGGTCAGCGGGTTCGCCGAGGTCGAGGTGGCCGATCTGGACGAGGCCCTGGTCCTGGCGAGATCCTGGCCGGCGTGCCCGATCGTGGAGATCCGTCCCGCTTCGTGACCGGCGGAGTGGACGAGGGCCGAGGCGTGAGCAGGGGCTGAGTCGTGGACGAGGCGGCGACGCGTGGACGAGGGCCGGGGCGTGGACGAGGGCAGCAGGGGCTGAGTCGTGGACGAGGGCCGGGGCGTGGACGAGGCGGCGACGCGTGAGGTGCTGGCCCGCGTGGTGCGCGAGCACGCGGGCCGGCTGGCCGCGTCCCTGGTGTCGCTGCTGGGCGACTTCTCCGCGGCCGAGGACCTGGTGCAGGACGCCGTCGAGACCGCGCTCAAGCGCTGGCCGGTCGAGGGCATCCCGGACCGGCCCGATGCCTGGCTGCTGGTCGTGGCCCGGCGGCGCGGCCTGGACGTGCTGCGCCGCGAATCGACCTACCGGGCCAAGCTGACCCAGCTGACCTGGCCGGTCCCCGCCGAGCCGGACGACCGTCTGCGGCTGGTGTTCACCTGCTGCCACCCGGCGCTGTCGCGGCCCGCGCAGATCGCGCTGACCCTGCGCGTGGTGTGCGGGCTGAGCACCGCGCAGATCGCCGCGGCGTTCCTGGTGCCCGAGACCACGGTGGCCCAGCGCATCACCCGCGCCAAGAAGAAGATCGCCGAGGCCGGGATCCCGTACCGGATCCCGGCGGGCGGGGAACTGCCGGAGCGGCTGGGCGAGGTGCTGGCGGTCGTCTACCTGCTGTTCAACGAGGGATATCTGTCCAGTACGGCCGAGCGCGCCCAGGCCCGCGACCTGGTCGACGACGCCGAGTGGCTGGCCGCACTGCTGGTCGGCCTGCTGCCCGGGGAACCGGAGGCGGCCGGGCTGCTGGCGTTGATCCGGCTGCACCGGGCGCGCGGCGCGGCCCGATTCGACGACGCCGGCCGCCTGGTGCTGCTGGCCGATCAGGACCGCACCCGGTGGGATCGGGCGGCGATCGGGGAGGCTATAGCGCTGCTGACGCGCACCGCCCGCACGCACCGGCGGCCGGGGCCGTACCAGCTGCAGGCCGCGATCGTGGCCTGCCATGCCGAGGCCGAGTCCTTCGCCGCCACCGACTGGCGCCAGATCGTGGTGCTGTACGACCTGCTGCTGGGGCTGGCCCCGTCCCCGGTGACCCGGCTGCACCGGGCCGTCGCGCTGCGCTATGCCGTCGGCCCCGAGGCGGCGCTGGCCGAGCTGGAGGAGCTCGGCGGGGCGCTGGAGCGCTATCCGCTCTTCCACGCCACCCGGGCGGAGCTGCTGCGGGATCTGGGCCGGGGCGCCGAGGCCAGGACATCTGACGCGCGGGCGCTGGAACTGACGGCCAACCCCGCCCAGCAGGCCCTGCTGGAAGAGCGGCTGCGCTGGGACTGATCAGCCCTTCCCCGGGCAGCCCTTCCCCGGGGCCGGAGACCATGAGTTCTCAATGGTCGCCGGAATGCCAGGGCCGCCCGGGTGCGGTGGTCCGGGCGTGGGCGGCCACGGCGAGGGCGTAGGCCGCTCGGGGAGCGTAGGCGCCGGTGGGGCCGAGATAGGTGTGGCCGGTCAGGTGGCACCAGGCGGGCAGGTCGATGGGCGCGGCCGGGTCGGCGGCGATCAGGTGCACCACGGTGCCCGGGGGCAGGCCGGTGACGAGACGGCGCAGCTCGATCAGCAGCTGCACGCAGCGGCGGTCGCCGCCGTCCAGCACGACCGGATCGCCGCCGTCCAGCACGACCGGATCATCGCCGTCCAGCACGACCGGATCGCCGCCGTCCAGCACGACCGGATCGCCGCAGGTCGGCTCGTTCATACGGCCACCGGCAGGTCGGCCAGGCGCCATTCCAGCATGCCCTCGGCCAGCCGCGCCGCGCTGCGGCCGCGGGCCGCCAGCTCCCGCACCGCCTCGTGGGCCATCACGCAGTAGGCGCCCCGGCAGTAGGCGACGATGTGCCCGTCCGCGGGCAGTTCGGCCAGCCGGTCGGCGAGCTCGTCCAGCGGGATCGACACGGCGCCGGGGATGTGCCCGGCGGCGTACTCGACGGCCGGGCGCACGTCGGCCACGATGACGTCTCCGGTCCGGATGCGCTCCAGCAGCTCCTCCCGGGTGAGCTGCTCGGCGTCGTCGGGCCCCAGATAGGCGGCGCGGGCCCGCTCGACCTCGGCCAGGTGCGCGGCGGCGACGCCTCGCAGGTTCGCCCACAGTGCGGCCACGTCGGTGCCGGCCAGCCGGTAGAAGACCTTCGTGCCCTCTTTGCGGGTGGCCACCAGCCCGGCCTGGCGCAGCACCTGCAGGTGGTTGGAGGCGGTGGTCAGCCCGAGGCCGGCCGCCTGCGCGAGGGCCTCGACCGAGCGCTCGCCCTGGGCCAGCAGATCCACCAGCTCCAGCCGCTTGGCCGAGGCCAAGGCCTTGCCGACCTGCGCGAAGCCGTCGAACAGCGCCGTTTTGGCAATCACGTCACCCATTGACATTCCTCCATAAGTCCATGGAATAGTGTAAAAGGTGGAAGCGGAGGGGACAACATGGTGATTCCGATCGTGGATGAAGGACTGGGCAACACGTCCTACCTGGTCGACCTCGGTGACGGCCGGGCGCTGGCGGTGGACGCCGGCCGGGACCTGCGCGCCCTGCGCGCCGCCGCCGCGTCGCACGGCCTGACGGTGGCCTTCGCCGCCGACACCCACCTGCACGCCGACTTCCTGTCCGGCGCCCTCCAGCTGGCCGCCGACGACGGCGCCCGGGTGCTGGCCTCGGCCGCCGGGATGCGGGCCTTCGACCACGCCGCCCTGGCCGACGGCGACGAGGTCGACCTGGGCGGCCTGACCCTGCGAGCCCTGGCCACGCCCGGTCATACCGGTGAGCACCTGGCCTTCGTGCTGCTGGACGGCGCGGCGCCGCTGGGAGTGTTCTCCGGCGGGTCGCTGATCGTCGGCTCGGCCGCCCGCACCGACCTGTCCGGAGCAGAGCGGACCGAAGCGCTGGCCCGTGCCCAGTACCGCTCGCTGCGGCGCCTGGCGGAGCTGCCGGACGAGGCCGCGCTGTGGCCCACCCACGGCGCGGGCTCGTTCTGCTCGGCGCCGCCCGGCGCCGAGCGCACCTCCACCATCGGCACGGAGAAGGCCACCAACCCGCTGCTGCGGACCGCGGACGAGGACGCCTTCGTCGCCGCCCTGCTGGGCGGCCTGGGCAGCTTCCCGCCGTACTTCCTGCACCTGCCCGAGGCCAACCGGCGCGGCCCGGCCATCATGACCGGCGCCCCCGCCCTCACCCCGCTGGACGCCGAGACGGTGGGCGGGCTGCGGGCCGGGGGTGCGGTGGTGGTGGACGTACGGCCGGCGCGGGCCTTCGCCGCCGCGCACATCACCGGTGCGATCTCCATCCCGCTGCGCGCGCAGTTCGCCTCCTGGCTGGGCTGGCTGCTCGACCCGGCCACGCCGTACGTCATCGTCCGCGACCCCGCCCAGGACGCCGCGGAGATCGCCTGGCAGGCCGCGAAGATCGGCTACGAGGCGTGCGCCGGGGAGCTGACCGGCGGTATGAGCGCCTGGACCGGCCCGGCGCAGAGCATCGGCCTGGTCGGCGCCGACCGGCTCGACGGCACGCACGTGCTGGACGTGCGCCAGGACGCCGAGTACGCCTCCGGCCACGTCCCCGGTGCGCTGCACATCGAGCTCGGCGCCCTGCCCGCCCGGGCCGGTGACGTGCCGGGCGGACCGGTGACGGTGATGTGCGGGCACGGCGAGCGGGCCATGACCGCCGCCAGCCTGCTGCAGCGCACCGGCCACCGGGATCTGCGGGTGCTGGAGGGCGGGCCCGACGACTGGGCCGAGGCCACCGGGCGCGCACTCGTGGACGGTGCGGAGTGAGCGCCCCCCGCCCCGGCGGGCGTCCGGCCGGGCGGTACGGCATGAGCCCCTTCGTTCCGGCCATGG
>NZ_BOOJ01000054.1 GCF_016863175.1 Paraplanobispora siamensis | reverse complement strand
CGGTCCGGCGGGGCCTGGGACGCGGTGCGGCATGAGCACCCTCGCTTCGGCCGTGGCGGTCCGGCCGGGTGGCACGGCGTGAACCTCCCGGCCACCGCCCCGGCAGGCGTCCGGCTGGGCCTGGCCGCCAACCTGGCCCAGTTCACCCTGCTGGTGGCGGTCAACGCGCTGGTCGGCGGCATGCTCGGCCAGGAGCGCGTCACGCTGCCGCTGCTGGCCGAATCCGCCTTCGGCCTGTCGGCCCACACCGCGGCGCTGACCTACATCCTGGCCTTCGGCGCCACCAAGGCCGTCACGAACTTCTTCGCCGGCACGCTCTCGGACCGCTACGGCCGCAGACCCGTGCTGGTGGCCGGGTGGCTGATCGCGTTGCCCATCCCGGCCATGCTGGCCTGGGGCCCGACCTGGGCCTGGATCGTGGCGGCGAACGTGCTGCTGGGCGTCTCCCAGGGACTGACCTGGTCGACGACCATCATCATGAAGATCGATCTGGCCGGGCCCGCGCGGCGCGGCCTGGCCATGGGCCTGAACGAGGCCGCGGGCTATCTGGCGGTGGCCGCCACCGCGCTGGCTACCGGCTATCTGGCCGAGGTCCACGGGCTGCGCCCGGCGCCGTTCCTGATCGGCGCCGCCTGTGCCGCCCTCGGCCTGGGCCTGTCGACGCTGGCCGTACGGGAGACCCGCGAGCACGCCCGGGCAGAGGCCGCCGTCCACCCGGCCGGCGGCCTCCATCACGCCGGGCTGTCCACCCGGCAGATCGCCTGGCGCACCAGCATCGGCGACCGCTCGCTGTCGGCGGCCAGCCAGGCCGGAATGGTCAACAACCTCAACGACGCCCTCGCCTGGGGCCTGTTCCCGGTCCTCTTCGCCGCCCACGGCCTGTCGGTCGCGGAGATCGGAGCGCTGGCCGCGCTGTATCCGGCGGTGTGGGGGCTGGGGCAGACGGCCACCGGCTGGTGGTCGGACCACGTGGGCCGCAAGCATCTGATCACCGCCGGGATGCTGCTCCAGGCCGCCGCCATCGCGCTCGTGGCGCTCGGGGACTCCTTCACCGTCTGGGCGCTCGCGCAGGTGCTGCTCGGCGCCGGGACCGCCCTGGTCTATCCCACCCTGCTGGCCGTCATCGGTGACGTCGCCCATCCGGCCTGGCGGGCCCGCGCGGTCGGCGTCTACCGGCTCTGGCGCGACGGCGGCTTCGCCCTCGGCGCGCTGCTGGCCGGTGCCGTCGCCGACCTCTGGGGATTGGAGGCGGCCGTCTGGACGGTCGCCGCGCTGACTGCGGCCTCGGGAGCGGTGGTGGCGGCGCGCATGGCCGAGACCCGCCCGGAGAGGACGCGATGAGCCGTCCCGCCCCGGCCGAAGAGCTGCCCTGCCCGGACCGCGACGCCGCCACGCCCGTCGGTCCACGGGTGGCCACGGCCGGGGGCCGCCTCTTCGCCGTGGTGGTCACCAGCTGACGGGCAGGGCGACCAGGCCGCCGGTCAGCACGTTCGCGTTGAAGGTCACCTCCTCCGGCGCGCAGTCCGGTTTCAGGGTGGGGAAACGGGCGATGAGCTGGGAGAAGACCACCTGGAGCTCGACGCGGGCCAAGGGCGCCCCGATGCAGTAGCGGGCGCCGTGGCCGAAGCTCAGATGCCCTGCGGCGGGGCGGTCGATGTCGAAGCGGTCCGGGTCGGCGAAGACGGCGGCGTCGTGATTGGCCGCGCCGATGTCCAGCAGCACCAGGTCCCCGGCCCGCACCCGCACGCCGGAGATCTCCAGGTCGGTGCGGGCGTAGCGGGGGATGCCGCCCCCGCCCAGGCCGGGTGCGCGCAGGATCTCCTCCACCGCCGCCTCGATGCGGGACGGGTCGGTCACCAGGGCCTGCCACTGCTCCGGATGGGCCAGCAGCCACAGCGCGCCCTCGTCGATCGCGGCGACCGTGGTCTCGTGCCCGGCGAACAGCAGGAACATGCCCATGGCGGCGGCCTCGTCATCGCCGACCCCGTCGGTGGCGGCCAGCCGGGAGATGACATCGGCGTCCGGGTCGCCCTCGGCCCGTTTGCGCGCCATGAGGCGCTGGCCGTAGGCGAACAGCTCGGCCAGGCCGCGCTCGGAGCGGGCGCGGTCGGTGATGTCGGCGGCGGCCTGGGTCCAGGTTCGGAACTGGGCGCGGTCCTCGTAGGGCACACCGAGCAGTTCGCAGATGACCGCGATCGGCAGCGGCAGGGCCAGGGCGGCGTGCAGGTCGGCGGGCGGCCCGGTGGCGGCCATCTCGTCCAGCAGATCGGCGGTGAGCGTCTCGACGCGGCCGCGCAGCGCGCGCATCCGCCTGGGGGAGAAGTGCGGCTGCAGCAGCGAGCGCATCCGCCGGTGGTCGGCCTGTTCGGTGTCGAAGTCACCCATCGGGCCGCCGAACATCGCCGACTCTCCCGTGCGGGAGGCGCGTTCGGGCTCGGGGTGGGAACGGCCGAGGCGGTCGTCGTCCAGCAGGCGGCGCACCTCCTCGTACCCGGTCACCAGCCAGGCCGGGTCGCCGACCGCGGTCCGGACGGCGTGGACGGGGCTTCGGGCCTGCAGTTCCCGCAGCAGCGGCGCGGGCCGCATGGGATGGACCTGCTCGAACGGCAACTGGACGGGGGCGGTGGACGGCATGGAGCCTCCATGGAGTAGAAGTCAGTTTGTATACTCCGGTGTCTATTAAGCTATATGTATACTTCGGGTTCTACAAGTGGAGGTTCGATGAGCACTTCCGAGGCGGGCGAGGAGGCCGCTGCGGCTCAGCCGGTACGGCGGCTGCGGCGTGCGGAGCGACGCGAACAGATCCTGGACGCCGCCACCCGCGCCTTCGCCCGCGCCGGGTACGCCGCCACCGGCCTGGACGACATCGCCGCCGAGGCCGCCCTCACCCGGGCGATGCTGTACCGGCACTTCGAGTCCAAGGCCGACCTGTACCGCGCGGTGCTGGACCGCGCCTGCCTGCGCCTGGCCGAGACCACCGGCGCCGACGACTTCGACGATGCGGCCATCCCCGCGCTGCTGCGCGCCGC
Source organism: Paraplanobispora siamensis (assembly GCF_016863175.1). GTDB lineage: Bacteria > Actinomycetota > Actinomycetes > Streptosporangiales > Streptosporangiaceae > Planobispora > Planobispora siamensis. The sequence goes on along the minus strand of NZ_BOOJ01000054.1, from coordinate 6,557 downwards.
GTCCGCCGACCCCGACGGTTTCCGGCTGCTGTTCCGCTACGCCGCCCGCGAGCCCGACTTCCGCGAGCTGATCGACTCCATCACCGCCGCCTCCCGCGAGGTCGGCCGCCGCAACCTGGCCCGCGTCATCCCGGAGGGCCCCTGGCTGGACTGGGCCGCCAACCTGATCCCCGGCTTCACCCTGGAGGCCGTCATCGCCTGGCTGGACGCCGGCCGGCCCGATCCGGAGCACGCCGCCGAGCGCATCGCGGCGGCCGTGCACGGCGTCATGGCCGCCGCCCAGCCCTGAGCGGCCCTGAGCAACTCTGGCAGGGCAGGCCTGGCGGCCTTCGTCGGGCTGCCGATCGCCGTGGGCCGGTGACGGCCCGGCCGCGAGCGTGCGCTGTACTGGCTGGTCATGACGATCGTCCGCTCGCTGGTGCTGTTCGCCCTGGCCGCCGTGTTCGAGATCGGCGGTGCCTGGCTCATCTGGCAGGGCTGGCGCGAGCACCGCGGCATCGCCTGGATCGTCGCCGGGATCCTGGCGCTGGCCGCCTACGGGTTCGTGGCCACCTTCCAGCCCGACGCCCACTTCGGGCGGATCCTGGCCGCCTACGGCGGGGTGTTCGTCGCCGGGTCCCTGGTCTGGGGCATCGTCATGGACGGCTTCCGTCCCGACCGGTGGGACGTGATCGGCGCACTGATCTGCCTGGTGGGGGTGGCGGTCATCATGTACGCGCCGCGCGGCTGACGCCGGGCAGGACGCGGCGGCTCACGCGGTGGGGTCCTGCCGGTCGCTCGCGCAGCAGCCGTCGGCGCAGGGGTCCGGGGTGGCGCCGGAGGGTACGGCCGGCGGGCCGGGGGTGCAGCAGGCGTCGCCGCGCCAGGCTTCGCGGCCTTCCTCGACCGCGACGGCGGCGATCACCAGGGCGGCGACCGGGTCGGCCCAGGACCAGCCGAAGGCGCTGTTGAGCGCCAGACCCACCAGCAGCACGCCGGACAGGTAGGTGCACAGCAGGGTCTGCTTGGAGTCGGCCACCGCGGAGGCGGAGCCGAGTTCGCGGCCGGCCCGGCGCTGGCCGTACGACAGGAACGGCATGATGACCAGGCTCAGGGCGGCCAGGATCAGTCCGGGCGTGGAGGGGGCGGCCTCGCCGGCGCCGAGCAGTGCCCGGACCGCGTCGAAGGTGACGTAGGCGGCCAGCGCGAAGAACGAGAAGGCGATGACGCGCAGCGCGGCCCTTTCCCGCCTCTCGTGGTCGGCGGCGGAGAACTGCCAGGCCACCGCGGCGGCGGAGGCGACCTCGACGGCGGAGTCGAGGCCGAAACCGATCAGCGCGGCGGAGGAGGCGAGGGTGCCCGCGGTGATGGCCACGGCGGCCTCGACCACGTTGTAGGTGATGGTCGCGGCCACCAGCAACCGGATCCGGCGCCGCAGCAGTGCGCGTCGCGCCGGGGAGGGGCCGAGGCCGGGCAGGTTGAGCGCGGTCATGCCGGTGCCTCCCCGGCCGCGAGCGCGGCGCCGTCGTGGTCGGTGGCGCCGGCGGCCCGGCGGTGGACGGCGGAGCCGGGGCGGAGCGTGACCGCGTGACCGGTGGCGGCCAGGAGCTGCTCGGCGGAGGCGAGCAGGTCCATCAGCTCGGGCCGGGTCAGGGAGTAGAAGGACTGCCGCCCTTCGGCGCGGTAGTCGACCAGGTTGCAGTCGCGCAGACAGGCCAGATGCTTGGACACCGTGGACTGGGCCAGGGCGAGTTCGGCGGTCAGGTCGACCACCCGTGCCTCGCCGCGGGCCAGCCGCTGCACGATGCGCAACCGGGTCTCGTCGGCCAGGGAGTGGAACAGCGCGGCCGCCGGAGGGATGCCGGCGGTGACGTCGGTGCCGACACAGGAACCGGCGTCATAATCAATCGCCATTAGGCGATGATAGCCCTTTTCGTGAATGTAATGATCGGGACGGAGCGTCGTCCGGCTTTTGTGATCTTCCGATGGCGTGCCCGGACGACCGGCATGAAGCGGTCGCCGCGGTTCGTGGTAGGTACTGTCGGCATGGAGTTCTTCTGTTATCACCGTGATCGGCCTGATTCCGCGGCGCTGCGCGACGAACTGCTGGAAGAGCACTGGGCCTACATGGACCGGTACGCGGCGGAGATGATCGCCCGTGGCCCGACCTTCGACCCCGGTGGTGACACGGCCACCGGCAGCGTGCACATCGTCGACCTGCCGGACCTCGCCGCCGCGCGGGCGTTCGTCTTCGACGAGCCCAACTACCAGGCCGGTGTGTACCGGGATGTGATGCTGCGCCGGTGGCGCAACGTGCTGGGGCGTACCATGTGGGACTTCCCCGGCGGCCGGGACGGCGGCAACCGGTATCTGGTGCTGGGCCTCGGCTCCGGGCAGGCCGCCGACCTCGTCCCGCCGCCCGGCCGGGACGAGCTGATCGCGTACGGGCCGCTGCTGTCCGACGACGGCGCCGCCTGGCTGGGTACGGCGCTGCTGGTCCGGGCGCCGGATCCGGATGCGGCACGCGCCCTCCTGACCCCGGACCGGTACGCCGGCATCGAGGTCCACGACTGGACGTTCGGCGGGCGGCGGTAACGGGCCCGTGGCCGCCGCCGGGGTAGGGCCAGCCCTACCCCGGGAAGCCTGCCGGCAGGATCGATCTCCCCTGGTCCGGGCTCATAGCGTTGTCCCCATGAACCTCCTCCTGCGCCGCATCGGCACCGACACCCGCTACCTGCTGCTCGGCTTCCCCCTGGCGGTGATCGCCTTCTGCCTGACGGTCACCGGTTTCTCCCTCGGTATGGGGACGGTGGTCATCTGGATCGGCGTGCCGATCCTGGGAGCCGCCCTGATGCTCGCCCGCGGCTTCGCCGACCTGGAGCGCCGGATGCTGCCCGAGGTGCTCGGCCGCCCGGTGGCCCGGCCGCGCTACCGGCCCGCCCCGCAGGACGCCGGGCTGTTCCGCCGGCTGGTGAACCCGATGACCAACGGCCAGTCATGGCTGGATCTGCTGTACGGCGTCGTGAACTTCCCGGTCGCCATCGTGACGTTCTGCCTCACCGTGACCTGGTGGGCCGGGGCGGTCCTGGGGCTGACCTATCCGATCTACGGGTGGATCCTCGAAGGGATCCCGGACAACAACGGCCTGGCCGAGCTGCTCGGCTTCGGCGACAGCGCCCTGATCGGCGTGGTCATGACCACCGCGGTCGGCGTGCTGTTCGCGATCACGCTGCCGCTGGTGCTCCGTGGTGCGGCGCTGGTGCAGTCGGGGCTCAGCCGCGCCATGCTGACCGTGGTGGCCGGGCCGTACGAGCGCATCGACGGGCCCCCGTTCGCTTCCGCCGACTGGTCCCGCGAGCACCGTGCCGCCTTCACCGCCTGAGACCGGTCCGAAGTCGAGAGCGGAGAGGTTGAGGAGATGCAGCGCGGTCTCGGAGGGCGAGCCGGGCTCGGCGCTGTAGGCGATGATGCGCTGCCCCGGTTCGCCGGGGATGAGAAGGTTTTCGAAATAGAGCTCCATCGGGCCGACGACCGGGTGACGGAAGCGTTTGACGCCCGAGGTGCACGTGCGTACCGGGTGGCGGGTCCAGCGTGCGGCGAACTCCTCGCTCTGGATGACGAGCCGGCCGATGAGCTCGGCCAGGCCGTGGTCGTCCGGATGGCGCCCCGCCGTCAGGCGCAGGGAGGCGACGGCGAGCGTGGCCTCCTCGGACCAGTCCGGATAGAGCTCGCGGAAGTGTCCGTCGAGGAAGAGCAGCCGGGTCAGGTTGGGCCGGGTGGCCGGACCGCCGGGGGCGGCGGGGTCGAGGTGGCCGGCGAGCAGCGCGTGACCGAGCCTGTTCCAGGCCAGGATGTCGTTCCTGCGATCCAGGATCAGAGCGGGCGCCTCGGTCATCGCCTCCAGCAGCCGCCGGGCCGAACGGCTCGCGTGCTCGGGCCGGACCGGGGCGGGCCGCGTGGGCGCCGAGGGCCGGGCGAGACGCTTGAGATGGGCCGTCTCGTCCTCGGTCAGCCGCAGGGCGCGGGCCAGCGCGCCGAGTACGGAGTCGGAGGCGCCCGCCGCCCGTCCCTGCTCCAGCCGGGTGTAGTGGGTCACGCTCACACCCGCGAGCATCGCGAGTTCCTCACGGCGCAGTCCTGACACGCGGCGGCGCGTGCCGTACGACTTCAGCCCCAGCTCCCCGGGATCCAGCCGGGCCCGCCGGCTCTTGAGGAAGTCGCCCAGTTCCTTCGCCCTGTCCATGTGTTTCATGATGCGTGCCGGGAGCGGCGAAGGGGCGGCGGGAGCCTGGTCAGGAAATGACCACCCTCCCGGTCACCGGTCCGAGCCCGGTTCTGGCCGGCCGCGGGGAGGCGGATGAGCCTTCTCTCGTCACAGTGACCGAGAGGAAAGGCTCTTGCGACCATGTCGACCGCTGACACCGCCGGCACGACCGACAGCACCGGCGCCGGCGCGCTCGGGACCGCGCCGCCGGGCGCGGCCCGGCGGCTCACGCCCCGGCTGCTGCTGGTGCTGGTCATCCTGCTGGCCGCCCAGTTCATGCTGGCCGTGGACTTCTCCATCCTCAACGTGGCCCTGCCGGTCATCGGCGCGGGCCTGGGATTCTCCCTGGCGCACCTGCAGTGGATCGCCACCGCCTTCGCGCTGTGCGCCGCCGGGTTCACGCTGCTGTTCGGCAGGCTGGCGGACCTCTTCGGCCGCCGCAGGATCTTCCTGGGCGGCCTCGCCGTACTGGCCGCCGCCTCACTGGCCGGCGGCCTGGCGCAGAGCCCGGAAGTGCTGATCGCCGCCCGTGTCCTCCAGGGACTGGCCACCGCGGCGGTCACCCCGGCCGGGCTCTCCCTGCTGACCACGTCCTTCCCGGAGGGGCCCCTGCGGGAGCGGGCGCTCGGTCTCAACGGCGCGCTGATGTCGGCCGGTTTCACCACCGGCGCCATCCTGGGCGGGCTCCTGACCGACCTGCTGTCCTGGCGGTGGGCGTTCTTCATCAACGTGCCGGTGGCCGCACTCGTCCTCGTCGCCGCCCCCACCGTGATCAAGGAGTCCGGGCCGGAGGGCCGGCCGCGGCTGGACGTGCCCGGCGCGGTCAGCGTCACTCTCGGCCTGCTCGCCGTCGTCTTCGGCCTCACCCTGGCCGGGGAACACGGCTGGGGTACGGCCGAGGCCCTCGTCCCGCTGGCCGTGGGCGGGCTGCTGCTGGTGGTGTTCCGTCTCGTCGAGCTGCGGGCCCCCGCGCCCCTGGTGCCCCCCGCGGTGCTGGGCAGGCGGACGGTCGCCTGGGGGAACGTCGCCGGGCTCATCGCGTTTCTGACCGAGACGTCCCTGGTCTTCCTGCTGACGCTCTACCTGCAGAACGTGCTGGGCTTCTCACCGCTGGCGGCCGGGCTCTCCTTCGGTGTGCTGGGTCTGGGCACCGTGGTCGGCGGCTCGATCGCGCCGAAGGTCATCGGCAGGATCGGCGCCCGCTCCACGCTCGTCGCCGGTGGCCTGGTGCAGGCCGTCTTCACCGCCGCCCTGCTCGGCCTGGGGGACGACCGTTCCTGGATGTGGCTGCTGCTGACGGCCACCTTCGCCGGCGGCGTCGGCAACATGCTGGTCATCGTCGGGTTCATGGTCACCGCCACCTCCGGCCTGCCCGACCGCGAGCAGGGCCTGGCGACCGGCCTGGCCACCATGACCCAGCAGATCGGCATCACCATGGGCACTCCGATCATGAGCGCGATCGTGACGTCGGCGGCCGCCGGGACCGGCGCGGCCATGCTCGGCGGTCTGAAGGCGGCCATCGCGGTGAACGCCGCCGTCGTGCTGCTGGGGGTCCTCACCAGCGTGATCTTCCTGCGCAGACCGGCCGGGTCAGCGGCCGGGGCCCTCGACGGCCCCTTGTGAGCAGAGCTGCGCGTGCAGGGTCCGGCCGGCCCACTGTTCCCAACGCTCGCGCGGCCAGCCGCGCTCGTGCACGAACAGCAGGTACAGCTCGGGACTGAGCAGGCCGTAGAGCAGGTCGGCGGCCTCTTCCGCCGGCAGCCCGGGCCGTGCACCGGGCTTGCCGACCAGGGCCTTGGCCGCCCTTTCCTGGACGGCGTACCGGGGGTCGGCCCCGCGGGGCCAGAGGGCGGCGACCTCGGGGTCGCTCGCGCCCGCCGCCTCCAGCATCCTGCCGATCGGCGCGACCCGTTCCAGGACCGAGGTCGTGCCCGTGACGTAGGCGCGCAGCATCTCGGGGGCGGAGCGGGCGGCCAGCGCGTTCACGTACCAGGGACGGTCCATCGTGGCCGTCGGCTCGTCATCGCCGGCGATCGTCACCTCGACCAGCTCTTTGAGCAGGGCGCGCTTGTTGCCGAAGACGAAGTAGATCGTCTGCACCGCGACCCCGGCCCTGTCGGCGACGTCCTGCAGGTTCGTCGCGCCGTACCCGTCCCGCACGAACAGCTCCAGCGCCGCCGCCACGATGCGCCGGCGGGTCTCCTGCGCCTTCTGCGCCCGTTTGCCGATCCGCTTGCCGTCGCTCACGGCTGGAGCCTATCTCTAGACTCGCTCACTAGAAGTGGACTCTAGATGTGTTCCCTGGAACCACGGG
>NZ_BOOJ01000053.1 GCF_016863175.1 Paraplanobispora siamensis | reverse complement strand
GGGGTATTCGTCCCGAGTGCCTTCCCTGTTCTATCCGCGCATGCCGAACAGGAACCGGGTCACTCGTGTGCGCCGTACCAGCAGGTCGTATGCGATCAAAGTCAGCGCGAGGGAGGCCGCGACGATCACCGCGTACTTGACCGCAATCGGTGCCTCCCAGCGCACCACGCCGTAGGCGACTGCGACGAGGATCGGCTGGTGCAGGATGTAGACGGGCAGTACGGCGGCGGCCAGATACTTGTACATCCGTCGGGCGCGGCTGTCCGGTGGGATGTCGCTCCCTGTCGGTGTGTCGCTCCCGGGGGAGATCTGAGAGGAGGCCGGCTTCCTGCGGCGGTCGAGAAGGCCCAGAATCCCGACCACGCAGCACCAGCCCGCCGCGCCGTACAGGGTCCGGGCACCGATCGCCAGCGGGGTCATATCGGTGAGGGGGTCACCGCCGGGAGATTCCGCCGTGGCAAGGAAACCCGGCATCCCCACCAGGAACAGGACCAGGCCGGTGACGGCTGCCGGTACCGCGTCCCGTCGCATCGCCGTCCGGAACCTCTCATCGGAGGCGAGCACGAACCCGTACAGGAAGAACAGCAGATACGCCCAGCGGCTCCATCCGGCGTAGGCCTCCTCAAGCCCCAGCAGCGCACTGATCACCGCGATCGGGATGGCCGGCAGCAGGATGGCGCCGCGCCGTTCCGCCGTCTTGGCCAGCCGGTTCAGGAGCCGGCGCCCGCTGTCGCGGGGAAACAGACGGACCAGCGGTGCGATCACGAGCGAGAAGGCCAGCAGCAGCACCACGAACCACAGGTGTCCGGTCTCGAAGTGCTCGCCCTGCAGAACGAAGGGGAACTCGGTCGGCTCCAGCCGTACCGCGAAGAATCGTGGAAGGAAAGCCAGGTACGACTCGTCGTAGGCGGGATCGGCCCGCAGCCTGAGCCACTGCGGCACCGGGATGATCGTCAGGGTCGCGAACACCAGTGGTATGCCGAGCCGCCGTAGTCGTTCCAGGGCGAACCCGCCGGGACCGCGGCGGCGCAATGAGTGCCATGAGCCCAGCCCGGCGATGAGGAAGAGGATCGGCATCGCCCACACCACCGCGAGACCGGCCAGGATAGTGGTCGCCTCGGTGGTCTCGGGGTTCTTCACGTAGTAGTCGTCGCGGGCGTCGAACACCAGGGCGGAGTGGAAGAAGATCAGCCCGACCACCACGAGGGCGCGGATCGCGTCCAGTTCCGGCCGCCGGGTGACTGAGGACACGGGGGATCGTCCGATGCGTGCCGTCGTCATTCTGCTGTCGTCCTCCATACGAGAGTGGTGATTGATCCGGCGGCCGCATCCGGTGATGGTCCGTTACCGGCCCGGCCCGGCCATCCCGGTCAGGCCGGCGTGGGTGCGAGGAACTCGCGTGCGCCCCGGAGGCGGGTGGTCAGCCGTGCCTGGGTCGCGGTGCCGTCCAGGCGCACGTCGAGGGGTCCCGGCGGGCCGGTGTCGGCGCGGAGCCCGGTGGGGAGGGCGGCCGGGTCGAGACCGGCCCGGCGCGCGATCAGCACGCCGAGTTCGTGGCGGCTGACGGCATCCGTGCCGGCGAGGTGGTGGATCCCGGCGTGGGGGGAGGCGGCCAGTTCCAGGAGGGCGGCGGCCAGGTCGGTGACATGCACGGGGCACCGTACGTCGTCGGTGAACAGGACGCCGGTCACGGCACCGGTCGCCAGGGCGTGCACGTGTCTTTCGTGCCCGGAGTCGCCGTCGCCGATGATCAGCGAGGTCCGGGCGATGACGGCGGCCGGCGTGATGCCCTTGATCGCTGTCTCGGCGGCGGCCTTGGCGGCGCCGTACGGGGTCGTGGGATCCGGGAGGTGCGTCTCGTCGTAGCGGGAGGCCGTACCGGAGAACACCGCGTCACTGGATACGTGCACGAGCCGGGCTCCTGCCGCCGCCGCGCCGAGTGCGAGGTGCATGCCGCCTTCGGCCGTGGTCGCCCAGTCGGATTGCCGGTAGGCGGCATTGACGATCGCATCGGGTCGTGTCGCGAGGACCAGGGCTGTGACGTCGTCGCGGTGACGGATGTCCAGCCTGCGCCAGTCCACGTCGGCGACGTCGCCGGGAGTGCGGCTGTGGAAGGTCGCCGCGACACGATGACCGGCGAGCCGCGCCTGACGGATGATCTCCCGCCCGAGAAAGCCGCCGCCACCCACCACAAGGAGATCCACGCGGTCACGCTACAGCCTTGCGTGCCAGGCCACGCGGGTAGAGGAGTGATCGTCTCACGGCCCTCCGGCGCGCGCGTGCCTGCCTGATGCCGGTCCGGAAGTGTCAGCCCACGACCGTATGATCGCCATCCATGACCGGCACCCGCACCGTATCGTTCGACCTCGGCGTCCACGAACTCCCCGAACTGCCCGCCGGGCCGGGCTGGTACCGGCTGCGTTACCACGCCCAGAACATGGACCAGGCCGCGGAGGTGGACACCTCGAGGGACATCATCGACCGCTATCTCCTGCAGATCTGGCCCCGGGGCGAGTCCACGCCGCGCGTCGTCCAGAGCGCGAGCGGACAGCTCGCCTGCTGAGGAGTTCGTGCTCGCCGGTGACCACACGGCGACCGGGCTGGACGGCGCGGGGTGGAGCGTGACGGACGGCACCTGGTGGAGTTCGGCCGCCTTCAGCCGGGGCATGCGCACCGACCCGGCCCTGCGTGACCGGGTCGTCGCCGTGCACCGCCGTACCGCCGAAGCCGTCTACCGCCGGATCAGCGGGGAGGACCTGCCCGGCGAGGCGGCGTTGCGGGGCCGCTTCCACGACCGGTTGCCTCTGGACGACTCGGCCCCGCTGCTGCTCGGTTCCCCCGAGGTCCCCGAGGGGTTCCGTGAAAGACGGGTCTACCGCGTCCTGTTCGCCGGTGACCTGGACGCCGAACGCCTGCGGCGGCTGCGGTGTCTCTGGGCGATGGGGCCGGCCGACGGTTCCGCCGATCCGCCGGCCCGCGTGGCCGGTACGGCCCGCCTGCGCGCGGGCCGCGACGTGCTCACCTGGGATCTCCGCCGGATCGGCCCCGGCACGGCCTGGTGCCTCGACCTGACCGCATGCCTGGGCGGCTCGTCCGACGACACCGTCGGATCACTCCTGCGGGAGCTGAGGACGGCGATGCGGCACGACGCGAGGCTGATCCCCGTGACGATCGAGCGCTTCGCCTGACCGCCGCCGTCAGAAGGCAGCGATCAGGCGCGGCCGATGAGGGTGGCGAGGGCGGCGGCTGACGTGGTGGTGCGTCCTGTCGTGTGCTGATAGCGCCGCACGATGTCGCGGTGGCGGGTCCGCCGGGCCAGCCGCCGTTCGAGGTTCAGCAGCGGGTTGCGCCGGGGCGGTGGGAAGGCGGCGGCCAGGTCGGCCAGGAGCGCCTGCCTGTCGATCCCGGCGGTCGAGAGCACCCATGCCACGCCGGGGTCGAGGGTGATGAGCGCGAGGGCGAGGTGTTCGGGCCGGTGGTCGCGTTCGCGGCGGGAGAGCGCCAGCCGCAGCGACGCCTCGTAGGCCGCCTGGGCGTCCAGGCCGAGCGGCGGGCGCATCCGGGCGCACCGGCGCCGCGCCTTGGCCGCGCCCAGCGGGAACAGCGGTTCGCGTACGGGCGGGCGGTCCAGTGCTGCCGCGCCCGAGGCGCCGAGCAGGCGGTCGAGGTCGATGCCGAGCCCGGCGAGGGCGTCCCGGTCGGCGGCCGCACCGGCTCCGGCGGGCGCCGCGCGGTGGACGGCCTCCCGGATCGCGGCCTCCGTCGCGCCGTGCGCGGCGAGGATGGAGGCGACGGCGTCGTTGCTTCCCGTGACGTTGCTTCCCGTGACGTTGCTTCCCGTGATGGTGCCTTCCGTGACGGTGCCTTCCGTGACGGTGCCTTCCGTGACGGTGCCTTCCGTGACGGTGCTTCCCGTGACGGTGCCTCTCGTGACGGTGCTCCCGGCGGTGAGGGCGAGCAGCAGGTGCTCGCTGCCCGTACGGGGATGCCCGAGGTCACGGGCCAGCTTCAGGGCCCGGCCCACGGTCCGGCTCAGGTCGGGGTGGTCGCCTCGGAACATCAGTCCTCCAGGACGCGGTGGTATTTGCGGTGAACGGTCTGCTTGGTGACGCCGAGCCGGGTGGCGATGTCCCGCCAGGACCAGCCCGCCCGGCGTGCCGCCGCGACGTGCTCGGCCTCCAGTTGCTCCACCAGCCTGCGCAGGCGGGCGACGGCGCGCAGCGCCGCATCCGGATCGGTGCCGTGTACGGCCTGCTCGAGATCGGTGTTCATGGACACGTCGTCAACATATGCTGACGATCGCCATGGCGTCAACATATGCTGACGAACAGCGGCCGGACGTCGCCGGTTCTTGTACGGACGAGCAGAGGCAGGACCTAGGACCAATGCCCGATGCCCCGGGGCGGGGACGGGCCGTAGCGTCGGTGTCCCTAAGAGATCGGTGTCCCTGAGAGGAAGGCGGGTCGATGACGTTTTTGGTGACCGGGGCGACGGGCAAGGTCGGCAGGCGCGTCGTCGACGACCTCCTCCGTGCCGGGCAGCGGGTACGGGCGCTGACCAGGGACCCGGCCCGGGCCGACCTGCCGGAGCCGGTGGAGGTGGTGCGGGGCGACCTCGCCGATCCCCGGACGCTGGGCCCGGCCTTCGACGGCGTGGTGGGAGCGCACCTGCTGACCGCGGGCGGCGACGACTACGCCACTCTGCGGACCGGGCCGGAGCTTGTGGAGCTGGCGCAGAAGGCCGGGGTGCGGCGGGTGACGCTTCTGTGGAACGGGCAGGTGGGCCCGGTCGAGAAGGCCTTCGCGGCCAGTGACCTCGAATGGACCGCGCTCCAGCCGGTCGACTTCATGAGCAACACGCTGACCTGGGCCTCCGCCATCAAGGAGAGGGGCGAGGTGCGCGAGCCGTTCGCCGACGTCCCCGGCGGGGTGGTGGACGAGAGGGACGTCGCCGCCGTGGCGGCGGCGGTGCTCGCCCGCGGCGGTCACGCGGGCAGGACGTATGTGCTGACGGGGCCGCAGGTGCTCAGCCAGCGCGGGCGGCTGGCCGCGATCGCCGAGGCGATCGGCCGGCCGCTCCGCTTCGTCGAGCTCACCGAGGAGCAGGCACGCAAACGCTGGCGGCAGGCGGGGTACGGTGAGGAGCTCATCGAGCTGCTCGTCTCCTGGCAGGGGAACCCGCCGCCCGAGGCTGTCTCCATCTCACCCGCGGTACGCGAGATCACCGGCCGCGAGCCGCGTTCGTTCGCGGAGTGGGCCGCCGACCACGCGGACGCCTTCCGTCCGGACGCCTAGCGGACGCCTTCCGCCCGGAGGCGGGAGCCTGCGCCCTCGTCCGCTGTCACCGGCTCACCCCATGGGTCACGCCCTGTCGTGCTGCCGGCTCACCATCTCGGTGATCCAGATAGGCGCGAACGGAGACGTGCAGCCCGGGGAGGTCGGATAGTCCTTCAGCACCTCCAGGCGCTCACCGATGTCGATGGCGCGGGTGCGGTGCTCGGCGTGCTCGATCCCGATCTGAGCCAGGCAGTGGTTCATCGCCCACTGCAGGCGGTCCGGGGCGTCCTTCATCCGCGTCTCGATGACGTCGAGCAGTCCCGGGAGGTCGAGGCCCTCGGGCTTCTTGGCCACGCGTTCGACGGTCAGCGCCCAGCCGGCGCTGGCCACCACCGGATCCGGATCGGCGGACCAGGCCAGGCGCAGTTCCTCGGCGTGCGGGCTCTTCTTCACCACGTAGTTCACGAGCCAGTCGTGCACCTTGGGCGCGCGTGCCTGGCGCACCATGGCGTCCAGTTCGTCGCGCCCGAACGCCTTCGGGCGGCAGATGAGGATCGCCAGCAGTCTCGCCGCGGTGTCACCGGTCTCCCAGAGCCGGCACGCGAGGTCCTGCTGCGTCTTCAGCCGCTTCGCGAGCGCGCGCAGCTTGCTGAGATTCACACCGTGGTCGTCGCCGTGTTTCTCGTTCACCTCGCGTGTCTTCGGGTCTTCGAGCCCGGCCAGCTCGGCCATCACCTCGGCCACACTTGTCCCGGTCGGCGTCGTCTCGGCCACTCCAGCCTCCTGTCCGTCTCGTTCGAGGTTCAGGCTACGACGGAAACCGGGTTCCTGTCGTACCCGGCCGGGATCGTCCGCAGCGGGCCGCTCAGCCGAGGACGAGCGGAAGCCTCGCGGCGAGATCGCCCAGCGCGGCCTTCTCCGCGCCGGTCGGCGCGCGACGTCCGGTGCCGACCAGCAACGCGTCCCTGTCGGAGAACGAGGCGGGGAACGGGGTTCCGGCGATCTTCCCCAGAGACGCGCGTGCCGCCGCGAGGGTCTCGGCGGGCGGCTCGGCGGCCGACGGCAGATGCGCGATCAGGTCGAGGTGGTGCAGGGTCCATTCGAGGACGTACGCGGACAGGTAGTCGGCGACGGTCAGCACCTCGCCGCGGGTGCCGACGCGGAGGGCGGGATCGGCGAGTTCGGCGGCGCGGCCCGCGGCGGAGCCGACGTCGTCGAAGTGGAACCTCAGCAGCCGCGGCTCGCCGTACGCGGCGGCCAGCCGGGGGATCAACGCGTCGAGCGGGTCCCCGCCGGCCGGGGCCTCGACGAGCTTCCAGTAGGTGACCGCGTCCACGGTCGGCTCGGTCTCGGCGGGCGTCACCAGGGTGATCAGCACGTCCTGGGCGCCGATGACCAGGTGGCACACCACGTCCCGCACGAGCCAGCCGCTACAGCCGGACGGCCGTTCGAAGTCCTCGTCCGGGATCTCGGCGACCGCCGTGCGCAGTGCCGTCCAGGAGCGCGAGAAGAGATCCACCGCGGCACGGTAACGCCGGAGCGGAACGGCGGGCAAGCACGCCGGGGCGACCCGTCTGCGCGGTCATGACAGCAGGCGGAGCAGGTCCCACTCGGTCTCGCAGACGCGGCGGCCGATCGCGGCCAGCTCGACGGACCGGGCGCCGCCGTTCAGGTGGCGCATGGCCTGCATGACGCAGATGATCCCCCACTTGAGCACGCCGAAGGTCTCCCACCAGCGCAACTCGCCGGGATCCACCCGGTGCCCGCCGGCCTTCTCGTAGGCGCCGAGGAGCTCGTCGTACCCGCCGAATCCGCCGACCGGCAGCGGAGAGCCGAACCGCCAGGACTTCACGCACAACCAGCCGAGGTCCTCCACGGGATCGCCCGCGTGGGCCAGCTCCCAGTCGAGCACCGCCCTGACGCCGTCGGGGCCGACGATGAGGTTGCCGTTGCGGAAGTCGCCGTGCACGACGGCGGTCCGGCCGCCCGCCGGGCGGGAGGCGGCCAGGCGGCGGAAGGCCAGCTCGAAGACCGGATGCGGCTGCCCGGTCAGATCCAGCAGGTCGCGCCAGGTCACCAGCGGATCGTCCGGTACGGCCGGCGGCACCGCCGCGGCCTGGGACGCGACCGGCTGGGGGAGCGAGGACAGGGGCATGCGGTGGACCGCGGCCAGGATCTCCCCGCACTGGGCCGCCAGCCGGGGACGAGTGGCGGCGAACGCCTCGTCCCGGAGGATCCTGCGAGGAATCGTCTCCCCGGCCACCCGGGTCATCAGGATGTGCGCCTCACCGGCGGCCAGGATGGCGGGCACCGGCACGCCGCTCGCCGCGGCGGCCCGCATCAGCCTCGCCTCACCGGCCAGCCCGATCCCCGCGCCAGGCGCGGCGCCCGGGGAGTCGAGGCGCAGGATCAGCTCGTGAGCGGCGCCGGCGGCGTCCACCGCGTCGATCGCCCACGTCTCCCGGGACGCCCCGCCCGGCAGCCGCACGCTCGCCGTGATCGCCGCCCCCTCGCCGAGCGCTTCGGCGACGATCGCCTCCCTGCCCGTCCCGTCCATCGAACCCTCCCGCCTTCCGGTCGCCGCCCCTACCGCAGGCCGAACTCCCAGCTGCCCCCGGCCGCGTACGTGCCGAGGACGCGGCGGCCGACCGAGTCGATGTGGACCTCGTCCGGGCCGTCGTAGATGCGGCCGGCGCGGGCGTGGCGGTACATCCGGTCCAGCGGGGTGTCGGGGGTCAGGCCCGCCGCGCCGTACACCTGGACGGCCCGGTCGATCACGTTGTGCAGCATCCGGGCGCCGACCACCTTGATGGCGCCGATCTCCACCCGGGCGTCCTCGCCCCGGTCGATGGCGTGGGCGGCGTGCAGCGTCAGCAGCCGGGCCGACTGGATCTCGGCGTAGGAGTCGAACACGTGCTGGCGCATGAGCTGCTTGTTCGCCAGCGGCTGGCCGAAGGCGCTGCGGTCGTGCAGGCGGCGGCACATCAGGTCGAAGGCCCGCTGGGCCTGGCCGAGCCAGCGCATGCAGTGGAAGATCCGCCCGGGGCCCAGCCGCCGCTGGGCGATGACGAACCCCTGGCCGCGCGGGCCGAGCAGGTTGCCGGCGGGGACCCGGACGTTCTCGTAGCGGACCTCGCAGTGGCCGCCGTCGAGGCCCAGCACCGGCGTGTCCCGGACGATCGTGTATCCGGGCGTGTCGGTCGGCACCAGGATCATGGAGAAGGCCAGGTGCGGCGGGGCGTCCGGCTCGGTGCGGCACATGACGGTCGTGTAGGCGGCCCGGTCGGCGCCGGTGGTGAACCACTTGTGGCCGTTGATCACCCACTCGTCGCCGTCCAGCACGGCCGAGGTGCGCAGCTGGGTGGGGTCGCTGCTGGAGACCTCCGGCTCGGTCATCGCGAAGCTCGGCCAGATCTCCGCCCGGACCAGCGGCGCCAGGAAGCGCTCGCGCTGCTCGGGGCCGGCGTACAGGTGGAGCATGAGCGAGTCCTGCAGGGTGAACGTGCCCAGGGCCAGCTGCCCGAACTCGCTGCGTCCCTGGACCTCGTTGACGTAGACGTAGTCGAGGAACGGCAGCCCGCCGCCGCCCAGCTCGGCGGGGTGGCCCAGGGCCCACAGGCCTTCCTTCTTCGCCTCGGCCTGCAGGTCGCGCAGGAGCTCGCCGGCTTCGGGCCCGCCCCGGTGCAGGACGGCTTCGGCGGGTTCGACCCGCTCGGTCATGAACACGTGGACGGCGTCGCGGAGCGGCCGCACACTGTCGGGAACCGCGAAAGTCATGTAAGGATCTCATCGGAGATTCGTTGCCGAGTCAACGGATAAGGAGTTCCTTATGCCGCAGAACGGGATGTCTCCCCCGTCGCCCGGTCCCCATGACGTCCCGTCGGCGGCCCGGCTCGTCGCCGCGGTCCGTGACTTCCTGGAGAGCGACGTGCTCCCCGCGGTCGAGGGCCGGGTCCGCTTCCACACCCGGGTCGCCGTCAACGTGCTCGGCATGGTCGAGCGGGAACTCGCCCTCGGCCCGGAGCAGGCGGACGCGCACGCGCGGCGCCTCGGCGAGCTCGGTTTCGCCTCCGACGCCGAACTCGCCGCCGCCGTCCGCGAAGGGCTGGACCACCCCGCCCTGGTCGCCGCCCTGACCGAGTCCGTCCGGGCCAAGCTCGCCGTGGCCAACCCCGCCTATCTCGACGGGGGATGAGCGGAAAGCGGTACGGCCCGCGCCGCCGGAAAGCGGGCGCGGGCCGTACTGAAGGGTCACATGGCGGATCAGTGGGCCTTGGGCGCCCCCGGGGAGAAGTCGAGGTCCTTGATGCGGGGGTCGCCCTCGTCGGCGAAGTAGTGGTCGGGGTGGGTGGTGTCCTCGCCGTCGGCGGCGTTCATGGCGCGGGCGACGACGGTGCCGAGCGCGGCGACGACCAGGTTCACGGCCAGCGCCAGGATGCCCGCGTAGATGGTCATCTTGGTGTCCAGTCCCAGCTTCTCCAGCGGGAACGCCGAGCCGGCGAAGTGCAGCTTGCCGGTGGCCGGGTTGCCGATGTTGTAGAGCAGGAGCATGCCCGCGCTCATGCCCGCGATCCAGCCGGCGATCAGGCCGCCGCGGTGGAACCAGCGGGTGTACAGGCCCAGCGCCACCGACGGGAGCGTCTGCAGGATGATGACGCCGCCGATGAGCTGCAGGTCGATGGAGAAGCCGGTGTCCAGGAACAGGATGCAGGCCACCGCGCCGACCTTGACCAGCAGCGAGGTGAGCTTGGAGACCCGGGCCTCGTCGGCGTCGCCGGCGTCCCGATTGATGTACTCCTTGTAGATGTTGCGGGTGAACAGGTTCGCCGCGGCGATCGACATGATCGCGGCGGGGACCAGCGCGCCGATGCCGACCGCGGCGTAGGCCACGCCGGTGAACCAGTCGGGGAACATCTGGTCGAACAATCGCGGCACGATCGTGTTGTTGTCCTTGCCGATCGGCGTGGTCCCGGCCGCGATGGCCATGTAGCCGAGCAGCGCGATCAGGCCCAGCAGCAGGCTGTAGGCCGGGAGCGCGGACATGTTCCGCTTGATCACGTCGCGGTTGCGGGAGGCCAGCACGCCGGTGATGCTGTGCGGGTACAGGAACAGGGCCAGCGCCGAGCCGAAGGCCAGCGTGACGTACTGCAGCTGGTTGTTGGCGTTGAGCAGGATGCCGTCGCCCGGCGCGGGGCTCGCGGCGAACTTCTCCTGGGCCTTGTCGAAGATGAGGTCCCAGCCGCCCAGCTTGATCGGGATGACGATGATCGCCACCAGGATCACGATGTAGATCAGCGTGTCCTTGACGAAGGCGATCAGCGCCGGGGCGCGCAGGCCCGACTGGTAGGTGTAGGCGGCCAGGATCGCGAACGCGATGATGATCGGCAGGTGGCCGGTCACGCCCATCGACTTCAGCACCGCCTCGATGCCGACCAGCTGCAGCGCGATGTACGGCATGGTCGCCACGATGCCGGTGATCGCCACCAGCAGCGCCAGCGTGGGCGAGCCGAAGCGGGCCCGGACGAAGTCGGCCGGGGTGACGAAGCCGTGGATGTGCGAGACCGACCAGAGCCGGATCAGCACGAGGAAGACCATCGGGTAGATCACGATGGTGTACGGCACCGCGAAGAAGCCCATCGCGCCCGCGCTCCAGAGCAGGGCGGGCACGGCCACGAAGGTGTAGGCGGTGTACAGGTCGCCGCCTACCAGGAACCAGGTGATCCACGAGCCGAAGCTCCGGCCGCCCAGGCCCCACTCGTCCAGGCTGGCCAGGTCCTGCGGGCGCCGCCAGCGCGCCGCCACGAACCCCATCCCGCTGACCACCAGGAACAGGACGGTGAAGACGATGATCTCGGTCAGGTGCTGTTCCACGCGGTCACCGCCCCCGCTTGGTCATCTGGTAGACGATCGTGGTGCAGGTGACGCCGACCGCGATGAAGGCGAGCTGGAGCCAGTAGAACATCGGGAAGCCGAAGAGCCGGGGCTCGTCGGAATTGAACAGGAAGGGCAGGAGAGGCAGGACGATCGGCACGACGAGCAGCCAGTTCCACGGGCTGCGGTCGCTCCGGTCCCCGTTCGGGGTGGTCAAAACGGTCTCCTCGATCTGAAGCGGCACCCGGTTTGCGGGAGTGGTGCCTGCGGGTTGACCGGCAGAGTAAGCACGGAGCCGTTTCGTTGTGGTCACCGATCGCCGAGCGGACCCGTCGGCGCGACGAACGGTCGGCTCAGCCGCCCGCCGTCCGCCCGTCACCCCCGGTGACCACGTCGTCGACGATGTCGCGCGTCCCGTAGCCCTCCGGGGCCGCCACTTCGACGATCGGTTCGGGCCGGTCGTCGAATTCCAGGCGGAGCGCTCTTGACATGGTCGCGTGCATTTCGTACAGGCACGTGATGTAGGTGAGCTCCAGGATCTCCTCGTCGCCCAGGTGCGCCTTCAGCACCGCGAAGACCCCGTCGTGCACCCGGCCGCCGTCCAGCACCAGGCCGTCGGTGTAGGCCAGCACGGCCCGCTCCAGCTCGTCGAAGTGCGGGCTGACCTGCCAGTGCGCGACCGCCTGGACCTTCTCGTCCGGCACCCCGATCGCCCGCAGCTGCTTGCAGTGCTGGGAGAAGACGAACTGGCTGCCCCGCGCCCACCCGGCCCGGCACTGGCCCAGCTCGCGCAGGACCGGGTCGAGCCGGGCCTCCCGGTAGAGCTGGAAGCCCTTCACGCAGTGCCACAGGATCACCGGGTGCAGGGCGAAGACGGTCCACCAGTCGCCGGGGGAGCCGGTGGCGGTGCCGGGCTCGGCGACCGGGTCGCGGTCCGGGCCGAACAGGCGGTCGTAGAAGAACAGGGTCAGCGGGTCGGTGACATGCTCGCGCGGGACCTGGCGCAGCCTCGGCATCACACGGTCCGCTCGGCGGCGGTCTTCGGCTCGTGCCGCACGTCCTCGGGACGGTCGAGCGCGCGCGTCCAGGCCGCGAACTCCACCAGGATCCCGTCGGGGTCCTTGAAGTAGATCGACCGGACGAACACGCCCTCCTGCATCTTCGGGGCCACGCCGAACTCGCTGTCGTCGTGGTTGAGGATCACCCCGACGTCCACGCCCTTGGCGATGAGCCGCTCGCGGTACTCCTCGATCTTCTCGGGCGCCACGTCGAAGGCGATGTGGTTCATCGAGCCGACCGCCGACAGCAGCTCGCCCCGGTCGGGCAGGTTCCTGGGCGCCGAGACGCCGGGCACCCCCTCGGGGGCGTCGGGGAACCAGAAGAACGCCAGCGCGTTGCCCCCGCCGCAGTCGAAGAAGAAGTGCTGACCCCAGCCCATCGGCAGCTCGATCGTCTTGATCAGCGGCATGCCCAGGACGCCGGAGTAGAAGTCGACGGTCTGTTTCATGTCCGAGCACACCAGCGCGACGTGGTTGACCCCGCGCAGCTCGAACTCCGTGTTGCCGCCCATGGCCTCTCCTTGCCGGAGCTCTTCGGAAGCCCCTCGAAGTAATCAACTACTTATCACACGGGGCCCGCCGGGACACCTGCCACGACGGGACCGGGGTACGGCGGGCCGCGCCGTCACAGCTCGGAGGTCAGGCGGGCGATCACCCGCATCTTGTTCATCGCGTCCAGGGCGGCGACCTTGTACGACTCGGCCAGCGTCGGGTAGTTGAACACGGCGTTGACCAGATAGTCGACCGTCCCGCCGCACCCCATCAGCGTCTGCCCGATGTGGACGAGCTCGGTGGCGCCGGTGCCGAACACGTGCACGCCGAGCAACCGCCGGTCGTCGGAGGAGACCAGCAGCTTGAGCATGCCGTACGAGTCGCCGATGATCTGCCCCCTGGCCAGCTCCCGGTAGCGGGAGACGCCCACCTCGAACGGGATCTTCTCGCGGGTCAGCTCGTCCTCGGACTTCCCGACGAAGCTGATCTCGGGGATGGTGTAGATCCCGATGGGCGACAGCTCCTGCATCTCCGCGACCGGCTCGCCGCACGCGTGCTGGGCGGCCAGCCGGCCCTGCTCCATCGAGGTGGCCGCCAGCGCGGGGAAGCCGATCACGTCGCCGACCGCGTAGATGTGCGGGACGACCGTGGCGTAGTTCTCGTCCACCGTGATCCGGCCCCGGTCGTCGGCGGCGAGCCCGGCGGCCTCCAGGCGGAGATCGGCGGTGGTGCCCTGGCGCCCGGCCGAGTACATGACGCAGTCGGCGGGGATCTTCTTGCCGCTCTCCAGGACCGTCAGGGCGCCGCGGGGCCGGCGCTCCACTGCGGCGACGGTCTCGCCGAACCTGAAGGTCACGGCCAGGTCCCGCAGGTGGTACTTCAGCGCCTCCACGATCTCCAGGTCGCAGAACTCCAGCATCCGCTCGCGGCGCTCCACCACGGTGACCTTGGTGCCGAGCGCGGCGAACATCGAGGCGTACTCGATGCCGATGACGCCCGCCCCGACGACGACGAGGGTCTCGGGCACCCGGTCGAGGTGCAGGATCGCGTCGGAGTCGATGACCGTCCTGTCGTCGAACTCCACGCTCGCCGGGCGGGCCGGGGAGGTGCCGGTGGCGATCACGATCTTCTCGGCCGTGACCTTGCGGTCGTGCTCGCCGGGGACGTCCCCGACGATCCCTATGGTGTGCGGGTCCGTGAAGCGCCCGGTCCCGTGCAGGACCGTCACGTGGTTGCGGGCGAGCTGGTTGCGGATCACCTGGATCTCGCGGCCGATCACGTGCTGGGTGCGCATGCCGAGATCCGCGACCGTGATCTCCTGCTTCACCCGGTAGCTGGCGCCGTACAGGTCCCGCTGGTTGAGACCGGTCAGGTACAGGACCGCCTCGCGCAGCGTCTTGGAGGGGATCGTCCCGGTGTTGATGCACACGCCGCCGATCATGTGCCTCTTCTCGACCACCGCGACCCGCCTGCCGAGCTTGGCCGCGGCGATCGCCGCCTTCTGCCCGCCCGGACCGGTCCCGAGCACGAGGAGATCGAAGTCATACATCGGCGAAGACCTTCCGGCCGGGGACCTCATTGTCCGGCCTGCCGCCGGTCCGGCCAATAGCGTGAAGAGTCCCGGAAAACATGACATCGGGTGTCCTGTTTTCCCGGCAGGCTCGCAGTCATGGAAACGACGCTGAAGGGAAAGGTCGCCCTCGTCGCCGGGGCGACGCGGGGGACGGGACGCGCCATCGCGACGGAGCTGGGGGCCGCCGGGGCCACGGTCTACTGCACCGGCCGCACCACGCGGCGGGACAGGTCGGAGATGGGCCGGCCGGAGACGATCGAGGAGACCGCCGAACGGGTGACGGCGGCCGGCGGCGAGGGCGTCGCCGTACCGGTGGACCACCTGGACCCCGAGCAGGTCAGGGCGCTGGTGGAGCGGATCGACCGCGAGCACGGCCGGCTCGACATCCTGGTCAACGACATCTGGGGCGGCGACCACCTCACCGCCTGGAACACCCCGGTCTGGGAGCACTCCCTGGACGACGGCCTGCGCATCCTGCGCCTGGCCATCGACACCCACCTCATCACCAGCCACTATGCGCTGCCCCTGATGATCAGGAATCCGGGCGGTCTGCACGTCGAGGTCACCGACGGCACCTGGGAGTACAACCAGGCCAACTACCGGCTGTGCGCCTTCTACGACCTGGCCAAGGTCTCGGTGAACCGGCTGGGCTTCTCCATGGCCCACGAGCTGCGCCCGCACGGCTGCACCGCCGTCTGCCTGACGCCGGGCTGGCTGCGCTCGGAGGCGATGCTGGAGGGCTTCGGCGTCACCGAGGAGAACTGGCGCGACGCCCTGGACAAGCAGCCGCACTTCGTGATCTCCGAGTCGCCCGCCTACACCGGGCGCGCGGTCGTCGCCCTGGCCACCGACCCGCAGCGGGAGCGCTGGTCGGGGCAGTCGCTGTCCAGCGGGCAGCTGGCCGGGGAGTACGGCTTCACCGACGTCGACGGCAGCCGGCCGGACGCCTGGCGCTATCTCGTCGAGGTCCAGGACCCGGACAGGCCCGCCGACGCCACCGGCTACCGGTGACACCCGCCCCGCCCGGTCGCACAGGACGGCTCAGTCGTCCAGCGCGGCTCAGTCGTACAGCGCGGCCATGCGGGCGGCGGCGTCGGCCATGAGCGTGCGCAGCTCCGGTGGGTCCAGGACCTCCGCGTCCGGGCCGAAGCGCATCAGCTGGCCGTAGGCGACCTTGTGGGACTCGACGGGCAGGCGGGCGGTGACCCAGCCCTGCCCGTCGGGCTCCCCGACGGAGGCGAGCGCGTCGCCGACGGCCGCCGGATCGGCGACGAAGCGCAGCATGCGCAGCCCGTACGGGCTGAGCCGGACGGTGACGTGCGTGCGCAGCAGGGACCGGGCGAACTCGGCGGCCCGCTCGGACCAGAAGGCGGCCAGGTCGAAGCCGGGATCCCGGTCGAAGCGCCGGTCGAGGTGGGGGACGACGGCGGAGAAACGGTCCACCCGGTAGATCGCGGTGCGGGTGGCGAGATACCAGACCCCGCCCTTGAGCACCAGCCCGTACGGCTCCAGCGTGCGCTCGGCCCCGCGGTAGAGGGCGGTGACGGGATGGTCGTCCCACACGGCGCGGGCCAGCGGGGCCAGCGCCTCGGGCGGCGGGCTCTCGCTGGCGAACCAGCCCGGGGCGTCGAGGTGGAAGCGCTGCGCCGCCGTCGCCGGGGCGTCGCGCAGGCCGGGGGAGAGCGCCGCGGCGGCCTTCAGCCGGGCGGTGGCCGCGACCTCGCCCAGCCCCATCTCGCGCAGCGCCCCGGGCACCCCGGACAGGAACAGCGCCTGCGCCTCGGCCCGGTCCAGCCCGGTCAGGCGGGTGCGGTAGCCCTCCAGCAGCCGGTAGCCGCCCCCGCGCCCGCGGTCGGCGTAGACCGGGACGCCCGCCTCCGACAGGGCGGCCAGGTCCCGGTGCACGGTCCGCTCCGACACCTCCAGCTCCCGGGCCAGCTCGGCGGCGGTCATGCCGCCGCGCGACTGCAGCAGCAGGAGAACCGACATCAACCTGGCCGCGCGCATCCGCCGACCCTAACGCCCCGCGCCGCTCAGTGCGGGATCAGGGGCAGGACGACCGCCGAGGGATGATCCGGGTCGTGGAAGACCTCGTGGCCGGTGGCGATCATGGCGCTGCCGGTGCCCAGCGGGTCGCCGGTGCCGAGGTTGCGCGCGATCCGCGGATAGGCGCCGCCAGCCACGTGCACCCGGACGCGGTGGCCGCGGCGGAAGCGGTGGCCCATCGGCCACAGGTCCACCTCCACCCGGCGCACGCCGTCGGCGCCGGCCACGGGCGCCCCCGGCGTGAGCCGCCGCACCCCCTCGCACACGTTGTAGGAGGTGCCGTCGGGGTGCACGTCGCACACCCGCACGACCACGTCGGCGTGCGGGGAGGTGGAGCGCAGGTAGATCTCCGCGCGGACCGGGCCGATCATGTCGGTGTCCCGGCGCAGCTCGGGGCCGGTGTAGACGAGCACGTCGCGCCGGGCCTCCAGGCGCCGGTTGTCACGCGGCTCGGAGTTGCCCAGCAGCACCGGGCCGCCCAGCGCCGGGGTGGGATGGGCCGGGTCGTAGCGGTAGCGGTCCGGCTCCGACTCCACCGGGTTGTCCGGAGCGAGCCCGAAGCCCGGCCGCAGGTGCCAGCGCTGCTCCCGCATGCCGGGCACCGGCCAGTCCGGATAGTCGCGCCACTGTCCGGCGCCGGTGACGTAGAGGCGGACCGGCTGCTCCCGCACCCCCGAGGGGTCGTCCATCAGGTGCGCCCGGAACCACGTCAGCGCGTCGGCCGCGGCGGCCCGCACCTGCCGCATGTCCGCGTGGTACCACGGCCCGATCGTCAGGTGCGGCCGCCGCCCCGCGGCCCGCATCGCCGCGTAGTCCTTGATCTGCCACGGCAGGAAGACGTCGTACCAGCCGCCGACCATGGTGACCTCGGCGCCCACCTCGCCCACCGAGCCGGAGAAGTCGCGCCTGCCCCAGTAGGCGGCCGGTTCGGCGTGGTGGGTCAGCAGGTCCTGGAAGAACGGCATGCCCCGGCCGGCGGACAACACGTCCAGCTCCGCCAGCGGGCGCCCCGACAGCGCGGCCCGCCGCGTCTTGCGCGGGGCCAGCAGCACGCCGGCGCCGCCCAGCGGGCTGTCCATCGAGGCGGTCAGCGTGGTCCAGATCAGTGACGACTCCAGCGCGAACGCCCCGCCGACGTAGGCCGCGTCGCGGAACTGCGAGGCGGTCACCGAGGTGGCCATGGCCTTCAGCTCCGGCCCGGCGAACGGGGCGATCGCCCACTGCGTGTAGCCGAGGTAGGAGGGGCCCTGCATGGCCAGGCTCCCGCCGTACCAGGGCTGCTTGCGCAGCCAGGACAGGGTGGCCAGGCCGTCGTCGTGCTCGTCGCCGAGAGGGTCGAGCAGCCCGCCCGAGCCGAACCCGCCGCGGCAGCTCTGCATGATTACCTGGAAGCCCTGGCGGGCGAAGGCCCGGCCGTACATGAGCCCGAACACCCCGCGCCTGCCGTACGGCGAGCGGACCAGGATGGTGGGCGGGCGCGCCACCCCCGCCGGGGCGTAGCGGTCGGCCATGAGGGCGACCCCGTCCGGCATCGGGACGGGCAGGTCACGCTGGACCGTCACCCGGTGGGCGGTCCGCGGCCACGCGATCGCCATATGTCCTCCCGGCGCCGATGTCTACCGGCTGGTAACAGACATTGTCCACTTACTGGTAACAGAAGGAAGGCCGGTCTGACCAGTGCTTCCGGGTATGAGACATCTCATGATTCGGCCGTGGCGGATCGCCTTGTCCCGGCGCGGCCCGACCGGTCGCGCCTTACGGTCGCGTAGGGGGAAGTCCGCGCGGCAAACTATCGCGACATGTCATCAATAACCTCGTATGTCGCTCTTGGGGACAGCTTCACCGAGGGCTTGGACGACCACGCCGACGGCGGCAGCGGCTACCGGGGCTGGGCCGACCGGCTGGCCGAGCACCTGGCTGCGGGGGAGCCGGGACTGCGTTACGCCAACCTCGCCGTCAGGGGCCGCCTCATCCGGCAGATCCTGGACGAGCAGGTGCCGCGGGCCGAGGCCCTGACGCCCGACCTGGTCTCGCTGTGCGCCGGGGGCAACGACATCCTGCGCCCGGGCGCCGACCCCGACGCGGTCGCCGCGCTGCTGGACGCCGCCACCGCCCGGCTGCGCGCCACCGGGGCCCGGGTCGTGCTCTTCACCGGATTCGACATCCGCCAGGTGCCGGTGATGCGGCTGGTCCACCACAAGGTCGCCGTGTACAACCTGCACATCCACGACATCGCGGCCCGGCACGACTGCACGCTCGTGGACCTGTGGGCGATGGGCGTGCTGCGCGACCGCCGTTCCTGGAGCCAGGACCGCCTCCACCTGTCGGCCGAGGGCCACCGCCGGATCGCCCTGCGCGCCGCCGAGGTGCTCGGCCTGCCCGTCGAGGAGGACTGGCGCGAGCCGTACCCGCCGCTGACCCCGGCGGTGTGGGCCGACGCCCGGCGGGAGGACCTGCGCTGGGCCCGGCAGTTCCTCGGCCCCTGGATCAACCGCCGCCTGCACGGCCGCTCCTCCGGCGACGGGCTGGACGCCAAACGGCCCGATCTCACGCCGCTGGGCTGAGCAGGGCTGAGCAGGGCTGAGCAGGGCGGTGCCGTACGGCGGGCGGCTCACCGGCCTCCACCGGTGGGCCGCGCACGTTGCATGATCACGCTCTGCGCCGGTAGTCTGGCGCACATGCGAAACGCCGATACCCTTCAGTGGTGGCGCCGCTTGTAGGCGGCGCAGGTTTTCGCATACGCGAGCAGACGGACGGCCGCCCGGGTAGGCGGCCTTTTCTGCGTCCGCCCCGGGCATCAGCGAATCGACAAGGGGCGAGACTGCAGTGGAGACGAGCGGATATACCACCGCCGGTGGCATCGGGGTCGAGGTCTCGACGGCCGACGTGCCGGAGACCGTGCTCGATGAGGTCGTCGGCACGCTCGGTGAGCGGCGCGGCGGCGTGCTCTCCTCCGGGATGGAGTATCCCGGCCGCTACAGCCGATGGCACCTGGCCTACGTCGACCCCTGCCTGGAGATCGTGGCCCGCGGCCGCAGGATCGCCGTCCGCGCCCTGAACGACCGGGGCCGGGTCGTGCTGCCGGCGATCACCCCCTGCCTGCTGGCGGCGGGCGAGCCCACCGCGGAGCCGGCCGCCGACCACGTCGAGGTGTACGTCGCCGAGTCCGACGAGATCCTCCCCGAGGAGATGCGCAGCCGCCGGCCCACCGTCTTCACCGCCATCCGCGAGATCATCGCCGCCTTCAGGGGCGAGGACGAGCACCTGGGCCTGTACGGCTCCTTCGGCTACGACCTGGCCTTCCAATTCGAGCCGATCCGCCAGGTGCTGACCCGGCCGCAGGACCAGCGCGACCTGGTGCTGCACCTGCCCGACCGGATCATGGTGATCGACCGCAAGCGGGAGACCAGCAAGGAGTTCCGCTACGAGTTCACCGTGAACGGCGTCTCCACCCACGGCCTGCCCCGCGAGGGCGAGGTCGTCCCGCTCACCCCGGCCCCGGCCGAGATCCCGGCCGACCCGGTCAAGGGCACCTACGCCAAGGTCGTGGCCGCCGCCAAGGAGAAGTTCGTGCGCGGCGACCTGTTCGAGGTCGTGCCCGGACAGGTCTTCCACGCGGCCTGCCCCGACCCGGCCGGGTTCTACCGGGAGCTGCGCCGGGCCAACCCCGCGCCGTACGAGTTCCTGTTCAACCTCGGCGAGGGCGAGCACCTGGTCGGCGCCTCCCCGGAGATGTACGTCCGGGTCGGCGGCGACCGGGTGGAGACCTGCCCGATCTCCGGGACCATCGCCCGCGGCGGCAACCCCGTCGAGGACGCCGACGCGATCCGCACCCTCCTGTCCAGCGTCAAGGAGGAGTCGGAGCTGACCATGTGCACCGACGTGGACCGCAACGACAAGTCCCGCATCTGCGTGCCCGGCAGCGTCCAGGTCATCGGCCGCCGCCAGATCGAGATGTACTCCCGCCTGATCCACACCGTGGACCACATCGAGGGACGCCTGCGGCCGGAGTTCGACGCCCTGGACGCCTTCCTCACCCACATGTGGGCCGTCACCGTCACCGGCGCGCCCAAGGCCTGGGCGATGCAGTTCATCGAGGACCACGAGGCCACCACCCGCCGCTGGTACGGCGGCGCGGTCGGCTACATCGGCTTCGACGGCTCGATGAACACCGGCCTGACCCTGCGCACCGCCCAGATCAAGGGCGGCGTCGCCACGGTGCGGGCCGGGGCCACGCTGCTGTTCGACTCCGACCCCGACGCCGAGGAGCGCGAGACCGAGCTCAAGGCCAGCGCCCTGCTCGGCGCGCTCGCCGCCGTCGGCGCGCCGACGGCCGAGGCCGCCGCGCCGGTCGCGGCCGAGCGCCCGGGCGAGGGCATGAAGGTCCTGCTCGTCGACCACGAGGACTCCTTCGTCAACACCCTGGCCGACTACTTCCGCCAGCAGGGCGCCGAGGTCGTCACCCTCCGGCACGGCTTCCCCGTCGAGATGATCGACGAGATCGCCCCGTCCCTCGTGGTGCTGTCGCCCGGCCCCGGCTGGCCGTCGGACTTCGGCCTGCCCGCGCTGGTCGGTGAGCTGTACGCCCGCGACCTGCCGGTCTTCGGCGTCTGCCTCGGGCTGCAGGGCATGGTCGAGCAGGCGGGCGGCACGCTGGAGCTGCTGTCCTACCCCGAGCACGGCAAGCGCGGGCAGGTCAAGCGGATGGGCGACAGCGCGCTGCTGGAGGGCCTGCCCGAGGAGTTCACCGCCGCCCGCTACCACTCGCTGCACGCCAAGCAGCCGGGCGTGACCGGCTTCGCCGCCACCGCCCTGACGCCCGACGGCGCGGTGATGGCGATCGAGGACGTACGGAACCGCCGCTTCGCCGTGCAGTTCCACCCCGAGTCGATCCTCACCGCCGAGGGCGGCGCCGGAGCGAAGATCATCGCCAATGTCCTGAGGCTCTCCCGGTCGGCGGGCTGAGGGGGACGAGACGGGCAGGGCGGGCGCAGCCGCCGGGAAGGCCGGGTCCGGCGGGCCGAAACGGCGGCGCGAACACGCTCCGTAGTCGTAGAGTGCTCCCCACGTGACACTGCGGGCGGACCGGCGGACCGGTCCGCCCGCGGCCGTGTGAGAGGAGCCCGTGATGCGGCCGCAAGACGTCCTGCCCGCCGAGCCGGCCGGTGCTCTGCCCGACACGGTCCGGGAGGCGCTGCTGGCGCCCATGGTGGACCACAACTGCCGGCCCGTGCGCCGCGACGACCTGACCCGGGCCCGGTTCGAGATGCTGATCGCCGGCACGGACACCCCCGCCCCGCCCGGCACCACCCACTTCGACACGCCGGCGGGCGTCGCGGTCCGCCGCTGGTGCGCCCCCGCACTCGGCCTGGAGCCGCACGTGTCCCCGGCGATCTACCTGACCCGCCGCTCCGAGCTGGGGCCCGCGGAGGTCAACCGGCGGCTGCTGTGCGAGGCCGGGATCGTGGCCTTCCTCGTCGACGCCGGCGGCAACGGCCCGGAACCGCTGTCGGCGGCCGAGATGGGCCGGCTCGGCGGGGCGGCGGCCGACGAGATCGTCCGGATCGAGCGGGTCGAGCAGGACGCCGCCGAGACCGCCGTCTCCGGGGTCTCCTACATCTCCTCCCTGGAGACCGAGCTCGCCGGCCGGGCGGCGCGGGCCGTCGGCCTCAAGTCGGTCATCGCCCGCCGTCACGGCCTGGACTTCGACCCGGCGCGCCCGAGCCGCGGCGCGGTGATCGCGGCCGCCAACCGGAGGCTGGCCGACCCCAAGGAGCCCCTCACCGACCCCGTACTGCTGCGCCACCTGCTCTGGACGGCCGTGGACGTGGCCAGGGAGCGCAACCTGCCGCTGCAGATGCACACCGGCTACGGCGACTCCGGGCTCGATCCGCACCGCGCCGACCCCGCGCTGATGGCCGGCTTCGTCCGGGCCCTGCAGCCGATCGGCGTGCCGCTCGTCCTGCTGCACTGCTATCCGTTCCACCGCGCCGCCGCCCACCTGGCCGCCGTCTTCCCGCACGTCTACGTCGACGTCGGCCCCGCGCCGACCGCCACCGCGGCGGGCTCGGCCGCCGTCATGGGCGAGCTGCTGGAGCTCGTCCCCTTCCACAAGCAGCTGTTCGGCTCCGGCACCCGCGGCCTGGCCGAGACCTGCCACCTCGGCGCGCTGCGCTATCGGCGCGGCCTGGCCCGGGCGCTGGCCGAACGGCTGGCGTCGGGGGAGTGGAGCGCGGCCGACGCGGCCAGGGCGGCGCACATGGCGGGCTCGGGAAACGCCCGCCGCGTCTACCGCATGTGATCGCATCTCCTCCCGCAGGAGGAGGTGTGATCCACGACACAGCGGAATAATCCCGGTTGATGACTGCCATCGAGATCCGGAACCTCGCGAAGAGCTTCGGCCCGGTCAAGGCCGTCGACGACGTCTCCTTCTCCGTCGACGCCGGCACGATCACCGGCTATCTCGGGCCGAACGGCGCGGGCAAGACCACCACCCTGCGCTGCCTGCTCGGTCTGGTCACCGCCGACCGGGGCACCGCCCTGGTCGACGGCCGGCCGTACCCCGCCCTGGAGCACCCCCTGACCGAGGTCGGCGCGGTGCTGGAGGCCACCAGCTTCCACCCCGGCCGCACCGCCCGCGATCACCTGCGGGTGATCTGCACCGCCGCGGGGCTGCCCGCCGCCCGCGCCGACGAGGCGCTGGCGCAGGTCGGCCTGGCCGAGGCCGCGCGCAAGCGCGTCGGCGAGTTCTCCCTGGGCATGCGCCAGCGCCTGGCGCTGGGCACCGCCACGCTCGGCCGTCCCCGCGTGCTCATCCTCGACGAGCCGGCCAACGGCCTCGACCCCGCCGGGATCGAGTGGCTGCGCGGCTTCCTGCGCAACCTCGCGCACGACCAGGGCGTGGCCGTGCTGGTCTCCAGCCACGTCCTGGCCGAGGTCCAGCAGACCGTGGACAACGTCGTGATCATCGCCCGCGGCAGGCTCGTCCACCAGGGCTCCCTGGCGGAGCTGACCGGCAACGGCGAGCGCCCGGTCCGGGTGCACGCCGCCGAGGCCGACCGGCTGGTGCCGGCGCTGGAGGCCGAGGGCGCCAGGGTCGAGCGGGCCGGTGACGGAGTGCTGCGCTTCTACGGCGTCGACGCCGAGACCGTCGGCCGGGCGGTGCTGGAGGAGCGGGTGCTGGTCACCGAACTGGTGCGGGAGCGCTCCGACCTGCAGGAGATCTTCATGCAACTGACCAGGGAGACGTGAGCCGTGGTGGCACTGGTCCGTTCCGAACTGCAGAAGCTGTTCACCACCCGGCTGTGGTGGATCATGCTCCTCGTCACGCTCCTGTTCACCGGGATCGGTCTGGGCGTCACGATCGGCTTCGCGGGACAGGCTCCCCCGGGTGCCCCGCCGACGCCCGGCAGGGAGACCCTGGAGTTCCAGCAGGCGGTGTGGGCCTCCGGAACCGGGTCGGCGATCTTCGTGATGGTTCTCGGCATCGTCATGATGACCGGTGAATACCGCTACCAGACGATCACCACCACCTTCCTGACCACCCCCCGGCGGGGCCGGGTCGTGACGGCCAAACTGGCCGCCGGGCTGCTGGCCGGCGTGCTGTTCGGCGTCGCCTCCCTGCTGCTCATCGCCGTGGCGGTGATCCCGACCGTGCTGATCGCCGGGGGCGAGGTCACCCTGCTCGGCGGCGGCATCCCCCGGATCATGCTCGGCGTGCTGGCCACCTCGGCGCTGTACGCGCTGTTCGGCATCGGCCTCGGCGCGCTGGTCCGCAACCAGATCGCGGCCGTCGTCGGCGCGATCGTCTGGGTCTTCGTCATCGAGACGCTGCTGACGGCCATCCCCGCGCTCCAGGGAGTCGGCAAGTTCACCCCGTCCGGGGCCGCGCAGAGCCTGATCGCCGTCCAGGTGGACACCGGGTTCGGCGAGGCCGACCTGCTGCCCGCCTGGGCGGGTGCGACGGTGCTGGTGGCCTACGCCCTGGTCTTCGCCGTCGTGGCCTCCCTCACCACGGTCCGCCGCGACATCACCTGAGGCGCCGCGTACGGCCGCCGCGATCCCGGTGATCCCCGAGATCGCGGCGGCCGTACGGCCCGCGCCGGAGATCCGGGAAAAATCTTCGCCCGCGGACGTAGAGAACGCCCCGGCGTCTCCGACCCCCTGTGAAAGCGCCCGCCGGGCGCGTCACCCCACGGGGTCCCGAAGACGAAGGAGCCTGCCGTGCGCAAGGTCATCTACTGGGTGCACACCTCCATCGACGGCCACATCGAGGGGCCGGACGGCGAGTTCGACTGGCCCTCCATGGGGCCGGAGCTGTCGGCGTACTCGATCGCCCTGAGCCGGGAGGCCGGCGCCTTCCTGTACGGGCGCAAGGTGTGGGAGATGATGTCGGGCTTCTGGCCGCACGTGGAGTCGATCTCGGACGACCCGCACGACCTGGCGTTCGCGCCGATCTGGCGGGAGACCCCGAAGATCGTCTTCTCCCGCACCCTGGAGAGGGCCGACGGGGACACCCGGGTGATCGGCGAGGACATCGCCGGGGAGCTCACCGCACTCAAGCGGCGGCCCGGCAAGGACCTGCTGCTGAACGGAGGCTCCTGCCTGGCGGCCGCCCTCGCCGAACTCGACCTCATCGACGACTACCGCATCGTCGTCCACCCGGTCGTCCTGGGCGGCGGCAAGCCGCTGTTCCCGGGCCTGAAGGACCGCCTCGGCTTCGAGCTCGTCGAAACCCGGACCTTCGACTCCCGCACCGTGATGTTGCGCTACGGGCGCACCGGCCGGGGCAGTGAGGCGAGGGGCCAGGAACCGGTCGGCGATCGGCGCTAGGCTTGCCTGCGGCCCTGATCCCGACACCGGAAGGTTTCCCGCCGTGGATGAAAGTCAGCCGCGTTTCCTCGACGACGTGACCGTGGAGCTGGTCAAGCACAGCGCCTCGGACACCGACGTGCTGTGGGCGGCCCGGGTGTCCACCGCGGGGGAGCAGTCCCTGGACGAAATCGGCAAGGACCCCGAGCGGTCCAAGGGCCTGATCAACTATCTGATGCGTGACCGGCACGGCAGCCCGTTCGAGCACAACTCGATGACCTTCTTCGTCAGCGCCCCGATCTTCGTCTTCCGCGAGTTCCACCGTCACCGGGTGGGCTGGTGTTTGGCAGGTGACTCGGAGATCACTCTCGTGAGCGAGAGAGGCCACATCCGTAGGCGGACGATCGCCGAGCTGTACAGTCTCTGGCACCGCGGGGTGGAGGACACCCTTCCCCGATCCGGTGGAGGTGTGACGTGGCATGTCAAGGCGGGGAAGTGGAACGCGCAAGTGAGGCGCGCGGGTCAGCTGCACTACTCGGGACCGCACGAGACGAGGGAGTCGGCCGAACGGGCGGTGGCGGCGTTCAGGGCGGAGAACCCCTCTGAGAGGCTGAGAAAGCTCGACTCGGTCCGCCGCAACCATGTGCGTTGCTATGACGAGACGACATTGCTGGCCTCGCGTGCGAAGATCGTGGACGTCATGGAGTCCGGTGTCAAACGGTTGATCCGTCTGACTACGTCCGGCGGTAGAACTCTGAGGTGTTCCGCCGACCACGCGGTGCTCACTCCGGACGGCTGGCGCAAGGCCGGTGAGCTGAGGGCGGGCGATGCACTCATGGTCGCCGGAACCGCCCCACGCCCGTCTGAGGCTCTGGTTCCCCCATCGCTGCGGCGTGGCGTCGGCGTCTGGACTTCCATGCGACGAGGGCCGCTCATCAAGGAGAATGACACCTGTTACCTCTGCGGCGATAGTTTCCCGCGGGAAGACCTCACGCTCGATCACGTGGTCCCGGTGGCCGCTGATCTGCTGAAGGCACTCGACGAGCGCAACCCCGCGCCCGCGTGCAGGTCGTGCCACCGAAAGAAGACGGACTCCGAGCAGGCCTTGGCGAAGCGTGGAGGAAAGGTATCGGTTGCGAAGCCCGATTCGATCGTCTCGATCGAAGAGGACGGCGAAGAGATGACCTACGATCTTTCGGTTGAAGGCCCATGGCACAACTTCCTCGCCAACGGGATCGTGGTCCACAACTCGTACAACGAGGAAAGTGGGAGATACCGCGAGCTTCAGCCCAACTTCTACGTTCCGGGCACGGAGCGCAAGCTCGTGCAGGAGGGCCGGCCGGGCAAGTACGTCTTCGTCCAGGGCACCGAGGAGCAGCACAAGCTCGTCTCGGAGGCGATGGAGGCCTCCTACCGGCAGTCGTACGCCGCCTACCAGGAGATGCTGGGGGCCGGGGTGGCCCGCGAGGTGGCCAGGGCCGTGCTGCCGGTCGGGCTGTTCTCCTCGATGTACGCCACCTGCAACGCCCGCTCGCTGATGCACTTCCTGTCGTTGCGCACCAAGAACGAGCAGGCGAAGGTGCCCTCGTTCCCGCAGCGCGAGATCGAGATGGTGGCCGAGAAGATGGAGGCTGCCTGGGCGGAGCTGATGCCGCTCACCCACGCCGCCTTCGTCGCCAACGGCCGCGTGGCGCCTTAGAAGGCGGCGTGGTTCCCTCCGGTTCCCGGGGCCGGGGAAACCCCGGGAACCGGAGAGGGGTCACAGCAGCGCCGCGCGCACGGTCAGCACGTCCGGCAGGTGCCGGGCGACGGTGAACCAGCTCTCGCCGTCGTCGCGCGAGCCGTACACCTCGCCGTCGCGGGTGCCGAAGAAGACGCCCGCGGGCGAGGCGCACATCGCGTCGCGCAGCACGCTGGCGTGGACCGCGTCCTTCGGCAGGCCGTCGCTCAGGGCCTGCCACGATCCGCCGGCGTCGTCGCTGCGGTAGACCCGGCAGCGGTGGTCGACGGGGGTGCGGTCCATGTCGGCCTGGAGCGGGAAGACGTAGATCGTGTCGGGCCGGTCGGGGTGGACGGCGATGGGGAAGCCGAAGTCGGAGGGGAGCGAGTCGCCGATCGAGGTCCATGACCCGCCGAAGTCGTCGCTGCGGTAGACGCCGAAGTGGTGCTGGAGGAACAGGCGCTCGGGGCGGGCGGGGTGGCCGGCCACCTTGTGCACGCACTGGCCGAACTCGGGGTACTGCGAGCCCTCGGGCATGAACGGCGCGCGGATGCCCTGGTTGGCCGCCTCCCAGGAGGCGCCGCCGTCGGTGCTGCGGTAGAAGCCGCCGGTGGAGACGGCGACTCCCACGGTCTTGGGGTCGGTGGGGTGGGGCAGCACGGTGTGCATGCAGAGCCCGCCGCCGCCGGGCTGCCACTCGGCGCGGTGCGGATGGTTCCACAACCCGTCGACCAGGGAGTATGTGGCGCCGCGGTCCTCGGAGCGGAACAGCGCGCCCGGCTCGGTCCCGGCCCAGACGACGTCGGGCTCGCTCGGGGAGGGCGTGAGCTGCCAGACGCGTGCCAGGGCGGCGCCGGTCTCCTCGGGGAAGGCGATCGGCGGCTTGTCTGCCTCCTGCCAGGTCGCGCCGAGGTCGTCCGACCACATCACCGATGGGCCGAAGTGGCCGTATTCGATCCCGGCCAGGAGCCTGGGGGCGGGGCCGCGGGTGTCGATCGCCACCGAGGGCACCCCGATGGTGGAGAAACGGACCGGCTCGACCTCGAACGGGCCGCCGCCGGTGGAGCGGGCCAGGAACAGACCTTTTCGAGTGCCGACTGCCAGGAGTGCGTCGCGCATGCTCGTCTCCCTTCGATTCGGCTTCATGATTCCACGGCGATTCCTTTCTCGCACGTGTTTCCGATCGGCGCGGCGTGTTCGAACGGATCTTCGCGTCAGGGAGGGGGCGGCCCGGATGGAGGGGGCTCCGGGGCCGGTCGGACGGTCAGAACTCGCCCAGCGCGATGTCTCTCCGGATGTTGGCCAGCGGCACGCCGCTCCACTGGAGCCTGCGCACCGCCTCGTTGACCATCTCCGGTGGCCCGCAGACGTAGACGTCGTGCTCGGCCCAGGAGTGGAAGCGCTCCATGACCTCGGGCAGCCGGCCTCGCATGCCGTCGTACCCGGCGTCGTCGGAGACCACCGGGAGCACCCGTAACCAGGGGAAGCTCGACTCCATCCGGATCAGGTCCGGCAGGTCGTAGAGCTCGTGGGTGTGACGGGCGCCGACCAGCAGATGGATGTTGGGCCGTCTGCCCGAGGAGATCACGTGCTCCACGATCGCCTTGAGCGGCGCCAGGCCGGTGCCCCCCGCCACGCACAACATGTCCCGCCCCGAGTCGGAGGGGGTCATCGTGCC
This sequence comes from Paraplanobispora siamensis, assembly GCF_016863175.1. Classification (GTDB taxonomy): domain Bacteria; phylum Actinomycetota; class Actinomycetes; order Streptosporangiales; family Streptosporangiaceae; genus Planobispora; species Planobispora siamensis. The sequence goes on along the minus strand of NZ_BOOJ01000053.1, from coordinate 127,729 downwards.
GACCGGCGGGCCGAGCATCACGGTGTCGCCGATCCGGGTGTGCTCCACCAGCGCGGTGGAGACCCAGCCGCCGGGCACGGCCCGCACGTGCAGGCGGATCGTGTTGTCCTCGCGGGGCGCGTTCGCGATGGAGAAGGTGCGCCAGACGCGGGGCCAGCGCGCGGTCTGCACGTTGACGTACTGCCCGGGGACGAACGGCATGCGCTGGCTGGGGCGCAGGGTGATCACCGCGATGTCCCGCGTGCGGAGCTCGTGGTCGATCACCTCGGCCAGCCACCAGGCCGGGGAGATCCCGGCGTCGGCGTCGGCCGCCTCGATCATGGCGTTGGCCGCGGCGGTGTAGGCGGCCACCCACGCCGCCTCGATCTCGGCGGTCCAGATCTCGGCGGCGAAGCGCCTGATCGTGGCCAGCAGCGCGTTGCCGATGGCGGTGTAGTGCTCGGGGATCACCCCGTACTTGCGATGGTCGCGGCCGAGCTGGCCGAGATAGGAGGCCAGGCCGTCGGGACTGTCGAGGCTCCAGACGATTCTGGTGAGCGCGCCGAACAGGCGGTCGCGCTGAACGTCCATCGCCGGCGGGAACATCCCCCGCAGATGCGGGTTCTCGGCGAACAGGCGGCCGTAGAAGTACGCCGCCGCCCTGTCCGCCACGGGTTCGACGACGGCGAAGCTCTCCTTGACGAGATGCGGATTCAAAGACATGTAACAGAACCCACCCTAATTGACCGGATCAGCGTCCGGTCTTGCAGATCCACCTCCCTGACGGTCCGGGTAATGAGCGCCCCGGCGGCCCCGGCGCACCTGAGCACTCGAATTTTAGTCTTCCATCACCATCCGGACGTCACAACCGATTCCCTCCAATATGGTGCGCGATTGAACTCTCTGTAATTGCCGCGTTATTTCTTGTAACAGCATGTTAGGGGTAGGGGGTGATAAGCGAATTTAATTCATATTTTCCCGAATTCCGGTATTTACCCATTGTGGAAGCCGTTGTCGCTCCCGCGAACCGGGCTCGGGGTCCGCAACTTCTCCGCGGCGCCGAGGCGGGCCGCTTCCCGACGAGATGACACTGATACCTGGGATACGTGACATGGGGGAAATGGTGTACGCCATGATGGGACTGCTGCTGGAGATGGGATGGGTACCGCCGAAGCGGGCGGTACGACTGTGCGCACGGCCCCTGGAGATCGCATGTCCCGACCCTTGATCGGTATCACCGCCTACCTCGAAGCCGCCCGCTGGGGCACCTGGGTCCGGGAAGCGGTGCTGTCCCCGCCGGCCTACGCCCGCGCGGTGGAGAAGGCCGGGGGCGTCCCGGTCCTGCTGCCCCCGCTCGGCATCGCCGGGATCGACGACTGCGTGCGCGGACTGTCCGGCCTGATCCTGGCCGGCGGCGCCGAGCTCGACCCCACCCTGTACGGCGCCGCCCGCGACGACCGCTCCGAGGAGCCCCAGCCCCACCGCGACCGGTTCGAGCTGGCCCTGGCCCGCGCCGCCGTGGCCGCCGACCTGCCGCTGCTGGCGGTCGCCCGCGGCATGCACGTGCTCAACGTCGCCCAGGGCGGGAGCCTCATCCCGGACCTGCCCGCGGTGGTCGACCATGATCGACACGAGGAGAGCGGGCGGGCGCACGCCATCCAGATCAGCGTGTCCAGCAAACTGGGCAAGGCGATCGGCGACCACGCCGAGGTGACGGCGCCCCACCGGCAGGCCGTCAAGCGGCTGGGCACCGGCCTGCTCGCGGTGGCCTGGGCCGACGACCAGATCGTGGAGGGCGTCGAGCTGCAGGGCCACCGCTTCGGCGTCGGCGTCCAGTGGCACCCCGAGCGCGAGTCGGACAACCGCCTGATCGAGGCGCTGGTGGAGGCCTGCGCCCACTGAGGCCGGGCCGGGACGCGGGGGGTATGGTGCGATCATGGCGCTGCACCCCCAGGCCGAGGCCTATCTGAAGCTGTTCCCCACCGATCTGGGCACGCCCCTCACCGAGCTCACCCCCGACAAGATCGCCGAGATGCGCACCCTGGACGGGTTCGCTGAGCAGCGGGGACCGATCGTGCCGCTGCCGGTCGTGCGTGACGAGCTCGTGCGCGGCGGGACCCCGGTCGGCGTGCCGGTCAGGGTCTACCGGCCCGTCGAGGACGACCGGCCGCTGCCGGCGATCGTCTACTTCCACGGCGGCGGGTGGGTGTTCGGCAGCGTGGCCCGCAACGACGCGCTCGCCCGGGACCTGGCGGTGCGCAACGGCGCGGTGGTGATCTCGGTGGACTACCGGCTCGCCCCCGAGCACCCCTTCCCGGCCGCGGCCGACGACGGCTGGGCCGCGGTCAGGGACGTCTTCGTCCGGCCGGAGGCCTACGGGGCCGACCCGGAGCGGATCGCGCTGGTCGGCGACAGCGCGGGAGGCAACATCGCCGCCGTGGCCGCCTGGCTGGCCAGGGACGCCGGGTTGCGGCCGGTGCACCAGGTGCTGGTCTACCCGGTGCTCGACGTCGCCATGGACACCCCCAGCTACCGGTCCTACGCCACCGGCTTCGGCCTCGGCGCCGACGAGATGGCCTGGTTCGCCCGGCAGTACGGCGGGGACCCGGCCGACCCCAGGCTGGCCCCGCTCCGCCTGGCCGACAAGTCGGGCCTGGCGCCGGCGACGGTGATCGTCGCCGAGTGCGACCCGCTGTGCGACGAGGGAGAGGCCTACGCCGCCCAGCTCGCGGCGGCCGGGGTGCCGGTGGAGGTACGGCGTTACGAGGGGGCCATCCACGGCTTCTACGGCCTGCCCGGTTTCTTCGACCAGGCGATCGAGGCGCGCGAGTACGCCGCCGCGCGACTGAAGGAGGCGTTCCGGTGAAGGACTACGAGAAGCTGAAGATCGACTGGGCGGCCGACGGGGTCCTCAGGATCGTGATCAGCGAGCCGCGTCGTCTCAACGCGGTGGACATGACCGGCCACCGCGAGCTGGCCGAGATCTGGCGCGACGTGGACCGCGACGACGACGTGCGCGCCGTCGTCGTCCGGGGGGAGGGCGAGGCCTTCTCCGCGGGCGGCGACCTGTCGATGATCGAGGAGATGATGCGCGACCACGGCACGCGCATGCGCGTGTTCACCGAGGCCCGCGACATCGTCTACAACGTGCTCAACTGCTCCAAGCCGGTCGTCTCGGCGATCCAGGGCCCCGCGGTCGGCGCCGGCCTGGCGGTCGCCCTGCTGGCCGACATCTCGGTGGCCGGGCGCAACGCGAAGATCATCGACGGGCACACCCGGCTCGGCGTCGCCGCGGGCGACCACGCCGCGATCGTCTGGCCGCTGCTGTGCGGCCTGGCCAAGGCCAAGTACCACCTGCTGCTGTGCGAGCCGGTCACCGGCGAGCAGGCCGAGGCGATGGGCCTGGTCAGCCTGTGCGTCGACGACGACCGGGTGCACGAGCGGGCCCTGGAGATCGCCGCCCGCCTGGCCGCCGGGTCGGCCGAGGCCATCCGGCTGACCAAGTACTCCCTGAACAACTGGCTCCGCCTGGCGGGGCCGTCCTTCGACGCCTCCCTGGCCATGGAGTTCCTCGGCTTCACCGGGCCGGACGTGTCCGAGGGCGTGCGGGCCGTACGGGACAAGCGCCCGCCGCGCTTCGCCTGACCACCCGATCACCTGACCGCCTGCCCGCCCTGAGGCCGGGCGCCCGTCGCGTACGGCGGGCGCCGGTCAGGCGGGGTCGGGCAGGCGGCTGATCACGCTGTTCTGCACCCGCTGGAAGATCACCGAGGTGCGGAACCCGGCGATCTCCCGGCGCTGGCTGAGCTGGTCGAGCAGGAAGCCGTGCAGGTGGTCCAGGTCCTGCACGGCGACGTGGAGCAGGAAGTCGTCGCCGCCGGCCAGCACGAAGACGCTCAGCACCTGCGGCAGGCGGCTGACGGAGTCCTTGAAGGACTCGATCACGGCCCGGCTCAGCGGGCGCACCTGGACCGAGACCATGGCCTGGACGCTCCGGTTGAGCGCCGCGTGGTCGATCTCGGCGTGATAGCCGCGGATCACCCCCCGCCGGGTGAGCGCCCGGACCCGTTCCAGGCAGGTCGAGGGGGCCACCCCGAGGGCCCGGGCGAGCTCCCGGTTCGACTGCCGCGCATCCGTCTGGAGAAGGCGGATGATTTCCGCATCAAGTTCGTCCACGCCGGAGATTCTGCCCTGATTCTGATCAAACGTTCGGCTGATCGCCATATCCGGTGCTCGTTTGACTACCTTCCCTGGCGGATCGCCGATCGAGGGAACGGGTGGTTGGACGATGAGGGAGACGGGATGGCCGAGCGGAACCGGCACGGGTTCGGGTGTGGGGTCCCGAGGCTCGGACGCGGGTCCGGGGCCGGGGGCGCGAGGGGTTGGGTCCCGGGGTGCGGGGTTCCGGGGCGCGGGGCCGGGGCCGGGAGCGCCAGGGGCGGGTTCCCGGGGCGCGGGGTCCGGGCTGGGGACGGCGCGGGGGACGGGGTTGTTCCTCGGGGCGGTGCTCGGGCCGGGGGTGCTGGCCCTGCCGCACCTGGCCGCGGCCGCCGCCGGCCCGGCCTCGGTCGTGGCATGGGCCGCCCTGCTGGCGCTCAGCGTCCCGGTCGCGCTGACCTTCGCCGCGCTGGGCGGCCGCTTCCCCGACGGCGGCGGGGTGGCGACCTTCGCGCGCCGGGCCTTCGGGTCCCGGACGGCGGCGGTGACCGGGTGGTGGTTCTACTTCACCGTCCCGGTCGGGGTGCCGGCCGCCGCCATGATCGCCGGCGAGTACGTCGCCTCGGGCCTGGGCCTGGGACCGGCCGGCACCGCGGCGGTGACCTGCGCCCTGCTGGTCGCGGCGTTCGCCGCCAACCACGCGGGACTGCGCTTCTCCGGCGGGCTGCAACTGCTCCTAGCCGGGCTGCTGGTCGCGCTCCTGGTCGCCGCCGTCGCGGCGGCCCTGCCCGCCGTACGGCCGCAGGAGTTCACGCCCTTCGCCCCGCACGGCTGGAGCGGGGTCGCCCACGCGGCCGGGGTGCTGTTCTTCGCCTTCGTCGGCTGGGAGGCGGCCAGCCACCTGTCGGCGGAGTTCGCCGACCCCCGCCGCCACCTGGTGCGGGCCACCGTGCTCACCCTGGCGATCGTCGGTGTGCTCTACCTGGGGCTGGCGGTGACCGCGATCGGCGTGCTGGGCGAGCGGGCGGCGACCTCGCCGGTGCCGCTCGCCCTGTTGCTGGAGCACGGCGCCGGCCAGGCCGCCCGCCCGGTCACCGCGGGGGTGGCCCTGCTGCTGAGCTTCGGCGCGATCAACACCTACGTCGCCGGAGGCGCCCGCCTGGGCGCCGCGCTGGCCCGCGACGGCGCCCTGCCCGCCTGGGTCGCCGGGCCGCCGGTCCCGGGCGGCCGGAACGGCGGTGCGGCGGGCGGCCCCGTGCCGGAACCGGGGGAGGGGGCGCCGCATCGGAGTCTGGCCGTGCTGGCCCTGATGTCCGGGGCGCTCACCGCCGCGGCGCTGGGATACGGGATCGGGCTCGACCCGCTCATGCGCACCACCTCGGCCTGCCTGGCGGCGGTCACCGTGGTGGGCGTGGCCGCCGCGACCCGCCTGCTGAGCGGGGCCGGGCGCCGCACGGCCGCGGTGGCCACGGTCCTCACCCTCGTGCTGCTGGCCTCCTGCGGGCCGTACCTGCTGGTCCCCGCCGCCCTGGCCGCGGCGGGCCTGGCGATCTCCAGGCTGGGGCGGGCTGCGGGAACCTCCCGGATCCGGACCTTCCGGGTGAGGTCCGCAAGGCCTCCCGGCACTCCCTAGAAGCGCTTGCGCAGGGAGGCCAGGCCGGGCTCGAAGACGCCACGGGTGAGGATCTTGCTCACCTTCGCCTCGTCCTCGGACTCGAAGGAGGCCGACCACTCGACGAAGGAGTGGCCGCTGTCGGTCACCGGGGCGACTCGGTAGGTGGCCCGGTAGTCGCGGACCGGAAGCGGGCTCTCGAGGATCTCGTAGCTCGCCGACCGGGAGGTGTCGTCGAGGGTGAGCAGCCGCTCCCGGAACAGGCCGCCGGCGGACTCGGCCCGGCGGATCGCGCCCGGCTCCGAGGCCCCGCCCCCCTCGATCTCGCAGCTGGTGACGCCGGGCAGCCACTCGGTCAGGTTGCCGAAGTCCCTGAGGTAGTCCCACACCTTGTCGGCCGGTGCGTTGATCACGGTGCTGGCGTAGACGGCCATGGACGCTCCTTTGCGTTCGTCTGCGCTACTTCGCGTGCGCTTCCGGACCACCTCATGGTCTGCCCGCCGGGCCCGCGGCGCAATCGGCTCAGAAGCTCCGGGGCAGCCCGAGCACCTGGGTGGCGAGATAGTTGAGCAGCAGTTCCTCGGTGACCGGGGCGACCTTGCCGATGCGGGCGTCGGCCAGCAGGCGGGCGACCGGGTACTCCAGCGAGTAGGCCATGCCGCCGTGGGTCTGGAAGGCGTGGTCGGCCGCCTCCCAGGCCGCCTGCGAGGCGGTCAGCTTGGCGATGTTGGCCTCGGTCCCGCACGGCATGCGCTGATCGAAGAGCCAGGCGGCCTTGTAGAGCATCAGCCTGGCCAGTTCGATCTTGGCCTTGACCTGGGCGAGAGGGAAGGCGATGGCCTGGTTGGCGCCGATCGGGCGGCCGAAGACCTCGCGCTCTTTGGCGTACTGCACGGCCACCCTCAGCGCCACCTCCGCGCCGCCGAGCGCGGAGGCGGCCAGCAGGATGCGCTCGGGGTTGAGGATGTCCCACAGCACCACGGCGCCCTGGTCGACCTCGCCGACCACGTTCGCGGCCGGTACGCGCAGGTCGTCGATGAAGACCATGTTGGACGGGGTGGTGTTGGCCCCCATCTTGGGGATCGGCTGGAAGGAGAGCTGCCCGGCGGCCACGGCCTCGGGCACGTTCACCAGCAGGACGGTCATGCCGTTGGTGCGGGGCTTGGCCTCGGCGGCCGGGACGGTGCGGGTGACCAGGAGCATCCAGGTGGCGCGCTGCACGCCGGTGATCCAGATCTTCTGGCCCTTGACGACGAACTCGTCGCCGTCGCGCCGGGCGAAGGTGGAGATGCCCAGGGCGTTGGAGCCTGCGTCCGGCTCGGTCAGGGCGAAGCAGGTCTCGACCTCCCCGGTGGCCAGCTTGGGGAGCAGCTGCTCGCGCTGCCACTGACTGCCGTGCCTGGCCAGGGTCAGCGCGCCGAACCCGGGGGTCAGGACGTAGGTGAAGGCCGAGCCCCCGGCGGATCCGGAGGCGGAGAGGGTCTCGGTGGCCACGGCCAGCTCGAGCAGCCCCTGCCCGCCCCCGCCGTACTCCTCGGGTACGGCCAGGCCCAGCCAGCCCCCCTTGGCCAGCTCCGCCCAGACCTCCTCCGGCCAGCGCTTCTCGCTCTCGCAGCGCTGCCAGTAGTCCAGGTCGTAGCGCGAGCAGATGTCGGCGATGCCGCGCTGGACGGCGAGGGCGCTGTCCGGAAGCGTGAAGTCCACCGTGATCAACTCCATTCTCGTTGCGTGCGCAATCGTAGAACGAAGTTCGGTTCAGGGGCGAGGGTTTCCCGTCCCCGATCGGAGACGGTCATGCGGAACCCGGACGGCTACACGCGGGGCCGGCGGGAGTGGTAGACGAAGGCCGGCGGGATGTTGCCCCACACGGTGCGGCCCAGGACGACCTCCTCGAAGACGCTCTCCAGCCGCCGGCGGAAGCGCCGCGCGGGCGGCAGCCGCTTGGCGAAGCTGTAGGCGAAGGTGGTGAAGGCCGTGTTCGGCCCCATGGCCGCGGCCACCGCGTCCAGCAGCTCGCCCTGCGTCCGGTCGGAGAAGGCGGCCCAGGGCAGGCCGCTGACGATCGCGTCGGCGTGCGGCAGGCCGCGCTCCTTGAGCAGGTCCGGCAGCGTGGCCGCGTCGGCGACCGTGACGTCCACCCGGGGGTGGCGGGCGGCCAGGAACTCCGCCAGCTTCGGATTGATCTCGACCGCGAGGTGGTGCCCACGCCCGCCCAGGCGCCGCTGGATCTCGGCGGTGAACGCGCCCGTGCCGGGTCCGAGCTCGACGATCACGGGCTCGCCCCGATGGGGGACCGGTGCCGTCACGGCCTCGGCGAGCCTGCGGGAGCTCGGCGCCACCGCTCCGGTGACCCCCGGGGAGCGCATCCACTGACCCAGGAAGAGCGTGGTGTCGTTGGTCATGGAGTGAAGATTAGGGTCTCTTTTGACATGGTTGACCAGCCATTCGGCCGATCCTCCGGCCACTAGGAGGAGACGGCCCCTTCTCCGGGAGGAGCGATCCAAGGCCGGAGGCGGATAGCGTTCGTCTATGACGTCCCGCGTTCAGGTGCCGGATGCCAGGACGCGAGGCCCGGTGTCCGACGTTCTCCTGGCCTGCGCCGCGGTCGCCCTCGGCCTGTTCGTCAGCGGCAAGACGGGCGATCCGGTGCCCTGGCCGGCCGCGGCCGGGCTGTCCCTGCTCGCCGGGGCGCCCATGGGATTCGTCCGGCGCTGGCCGCTGGAGATCTGCCTCTACCAGTCGGCCCTGCTGCTCGTCTGCGACCGGCTCGACGTCTTCGCCGCCGACACCGTGCAGACCCTGATCCCGGTCGCGGTCGGGCTGCTGGCCTACCGGCACACCTGGCGGCGGATCGTGCCCGGCGCGGTGCTGGCCGGGATCGCCACCGCCTTCAACCTCGCCGACCCCGGCACCGCGTTCACCGCGGGTGCCTGGTACTTCCCGGTGGGCCTGGCGGTCATCCCCGTCATCGTCGGCCGCTATCTGCGCCATCCCATCGAACCCGTGGCCGCGGTCGAGCGCCGTCCCGCCCTCGACCTGCTCCTGGCGGGCGGCGGGGTGGCCTTCATGGTCCTGGACACCTGGACCAGGTGGAACGACGGGCCGCTGCCGGTCTGGGCGGCGGGCTGGTGCGCGATCGGCTGCGGCATCACGGCCGGGCTGGTGCGCAGGCTGCCGGGCACGGCCTTCGCCCTGCAGGGCGTGCTGGTCCTGCTGGCCAACCAGAACGCCGGTTTCGCCGCGAACTCGCTGCAGGGCCTGTTCCTGGTCACCCTCGGCGTCTTCGCCACCCGCGCCTCGTGGTCGTGGACCATCGTGGCCTATGTCCTGGCCACCGGGGTGACCGCCCTCAACATCGTCGGCGAGGAGCTGTCGCAGGTCACCCCCACCCGGGTCGCCGCCCTGCTGGCCATGGTGGCCGCGCCGATCATCATCGGCCGTTACCTCGGCGTCCGCAAGGACGCCGCCGACCTGCAGCTGGCCATGGCCGAGGAGGCCAGGCAGCTGTCGGCCGAGCGGGCCCGGGCCGACCTGCTGGCCGAGCGCGAGCGCATCGCCCGCGACGTGCACGACATCGTGGCCCACCACGTGGGCGCCATGGTGCTGCGGGCCGGCGCCGCCCAGTACGCCGCGCCGTCGGGGCCGGTCGCCGAGGCGCTGTCCGACATCCGCAGCACCGGCCACCAGGTGCTGGAGGACCTGCGCGGCCTGCTGAACGTGCTGCGCGACCCCGAGCTGGCCCACCTTCCCGTCGCCGCGCCCGAGGAGGTGGTGCACGACGCGGTGGACCGGGTCAACGCCGCGGGACTGAAGGTGGAGCTGCGCTCCAGCCCCGAGGCCGGGCTGGTGCCCCTGGTGACCCGGGCCTCGGCCGCCAGGATCGTCCAGGAGGGCCTGACCAACGTGCTCAAGCACGCGGGCCCCGGCACCTCGGCGGTCGTGGAGCTGAAGGTGGCCGGGGACGCGTTGCAGGTGAACGTGCTCAGCGGGCCCCCGCCCGGCGACACCCCGGAGGCGGAGACGCCCTCACCCGTCCTGCGGGACGCGCTGCCCTCCTCGGGACAGGGCATCGCGGGCATGCGGGAGAGGGCGCGGGCGCTGGGCGGGGACCTGTCGGCGGGGCCGACCCGGGACGGCGGCTGGCGCCTGGCGGCCACGCTCCCGCTGGAGAGCTCGGCGCATTCTTGCGGCATGACGCCGCAACGCAGGATCCTGCCCTGGAGGCGGGAGGAAGGACGACAGGAAAGCGTGATCGAGTACGACATCGCAGGGGCCCACCGCCCGGCGGAGGAGACCCGGTGATCCGGGTCGTCATCGCCGACGACCAGGCGCTCGTACGGGCGGGCGTGCGGATGCTCCTGGAGGCGGCCGGGGAGATGGAGGTCTGCGGGGAGGCGGTCGACGGGGCGCAGGCCGTACAGCACGCCGAGCGGCTCCGCCCCGACGTGCTCCTGATGGACCTGCGCATGCCGAGGATGGACGGGCTGGAGGCCACCCGGCGCATCCTGGCCGCCTGGCCGGCCGCGCGGATCGTGATCCTGACGACCTTCGCCGAGGACGAGAACGTCTACGCCGCGCTGCGCGCCGGAGCGATCGGCTTCCTGGTCAAGGACGACGAGCCCGAGCGGATGGTCGACGCCGTGCGCCGCGCCGCGGCCGGGGAGCCGCTGCTGGCCCCCTCGGTGCTGCGCCGCGTGGTGGAGCGGGCGCTGGCCGCCGAGGAGAAGGTCACCGCGCGCGTCCCCGCCGGGCTCACCGACCGGGAGCTGGACGTGCTGGCCCTGGTCGGGACGGGGCTGTCCAACGCCGAGATCGCCGACACGCTGCACGTGGGCGTCACGACCGTCAAGACCCACGTCTCCACCGCCATGGACAAGCTGGGCCTGCGCAACCGCATCCAGGCGGCGGTGGTCGCCCACCGGATCGGGCTGGTCGACGCGGGGTTCCGCCCGGTGCGCAATCCGCCCCGCGGCGGATCGGCGGGTCACCCCGGAGGGTGACGACGCGCCGCGTCCCCGGCGACCACGATGTGCTCCTGACCACTCACCGAAGGAAGGACACATCCCATGCAGGAGGTCATCACCCAGGGGTCCGCGGTCCCGCAGGGCCGGCCCGTCTCCACCGGGCTTCTGTACGGCCTGCGCATCCTGGTCGTCGCCCAGGCGGCCGGACTCATCGTCGCGGCCTCGTTCGCCGGGCAGGCCGTCAACGGAGGGGCCGACCTGGCCGAGACCCACGTGATGGTGGGCATGGTGGTGCACCTGATCGCCCTGCTGCAGATCGTGGCCGCGGTGCTCGTCTGGCGGCCCGGCCGCGGCGCCGGCTGGCCCGCGCTGGCCAGCCTGGGCCTGTTCCTGATCGGCATGGGTCAGCACTTCAGCTGGGAGGCGCTGGGCACCCACGTGCCCAGCGGCCTGGCCCTGTTCGGGTTGTCGGTGGCCGTGCTCATCTGGGCCTGGTCGCCCCGCGCCGCCGTCCGGCGCTCCTGAGGCAGGACGGGCGCCGCTCCGCGGCGCGGCGGAGCGGCCTCCCGTGACGCGGGGGCGTCCTTCCGGCCCGCCCCCCGGGGCCGGGGGACGCCCCCTCCCGCGTTCGCGCGGGCGGCGGTAGGAGCCCTCCTTCCTGGGCAGGCTAACGCCATGAACGACACCGAACGTGACGAGAGCTGGGTGCCGGACTCCGGCGGCCCCGCCGACCAGCGCATGGAGGACGCCGTCGGCAGCGCCGGCTCGATGACCGAGACCTCCTATCCCGACGAGCCGCAGAACCCCGCCGACCGGGCCTCCGGCATCGGGTCGGCCATGCCCGCGGAGTCCTCGGGGCTGGGGGAGACGACCGGCCGGGGCGCCGAGGGGCGCGTCGAGGGCGCCCCGGAGACCGAGGGCTGACGGTTTCCGGGCGGTCAGTCGGCCAGGGGGAGGTACAGGCGGTTGCCGCCCGCCGCGAACTCCTCGGCCTTGGCCCGCATCCCGGCCTCGATCTCGTCGTCGCCGGGTGCGGCCGCGGCGCCGTACTTGTCGGCGATGTCCCGGCTGATCCGCATGGAGCAGAACTTCGGGCCGCACATCGAGCAGAAGTGGGCGGTCTTGGCCGGGGCCGCGGGCAGGGTCTCGTCGTGGAAGGACCGGGCGGTGTCCGGATCCAGCGACAGATCGAACTGGTCCTCCCAGCGGAACTCGAACCGGGCGTCGGACAGCGCGTCGTCCCAGGCCTGCGCGCCCGGGTGCCCCTTGGCGAGGTCGGCCGCGTGCGCCGCGATCTTGTAGGTGATCACGCCGGTCTTCACGTCGTCGCGGTTCGGCAGGCCCAGGTGCTCCTTGGGCGTGACGTAGCAGAGCATGGCGGTGCCGTACCAGCCGATCATCGCCGCGCCGATGGCCGAGGTGATGTGGTCGTAGCCGGGGGCGATGTCGGTCGTCAGCGGGCCGAGAGTGTAGAACGGCGCGTCGTCGCAGAGCTCGCGCTGCAGGTCGACGTTCTCCTTGATCTTGTGCATCGGGACGTGCCCGGGGCCCTCGATCATGACCTGGACGTCGTGCGCGTGCGCGATCTTCGTGAGCTCGCCCAGCGTCCGCAGCTCGGCGAACTGGGCCTCGTCGTTGGCGTCGGCGATCGAGCCGGGACGCAGGCCGTCGCCCAGCGAGAAGGCCACGTCGTAGGCGGCCATGATCTCGCAGATGTCGGCGAAGTGCTCGTACAGGAAGCTCTCGCGGTGGTGGGCCAGGCACCAGGCCGCCATGATCGAGCCGCCCCGGGAGACGATGCCGGTCTTGCGCCCGGCCGTCAGCGGGACGTGGGCCAGGCGCACCCCGGCGTGGATGGTGAAGTAGTCGACGCCCTGCTCGCACTGCTCGACGAGGGTGTCGCGGTAGACCTCCCACGACAGGTCCTCGGCGGCGCCGCCGACCTTCTCCAGCGCCTGGTAGAGCGGGACGGTCCCGATCGGCACCGGGGAGTTGCGGATGATCCACTCGCGGGTGGTGTGGATGTTGCGCCCCGTGGACAGGTCCATCACGGTGTCGGCGCCCCACCGCGTCGCCCACGTCATCTTGTCCACCTCCTCCTGGATGGTGGAGGTGACGGCGGAGTTGCCGATGTTGGCGTTGACCTTCACCAGGAAGTTGCGTCCGATGATCATCGGCTCGCTCTCCGGGTGGTTGACGTTGGCCGGGATGATCGCCCGCCCGGCGGCCACCTCCTCGCGCACGAACTCCGGCGTCACGCCCTCGCGGACCGCGACGAACTGCATCTCCCTGGTGATCTGCCCGCGCCGCGCGTAGGCCAGCTGCGTCACCGGCGCCCCCGCCGCCCGCAGCGGCCCGCGCCCGCCCCCGGCGAAGACCGCGTCCAGGGACCGCAGGTCACGGTCCCACGACTCCTGGTCCCGGTGACCGTCGTCGGCCGGCCCGGGCCGGCGCCCGCCGTACCGCGCCACGTCACCGCGGTCGAGGATCCACTCCTCGCGCAGGCGCGGCAGCCCGCGGGTGACGTCGACGCTCACGGCAGGATCGGTGCAGGGCCCCGAGGTGTCGTAGAGCGTCACAGACTCCCCGTTGGTCAGCCGCACCTCGCGCATGGGGACCCGCAGGTCACCCACATAGATCTTGGAACTGGACAGCCGCGCGTCAGCCATCGCGCAAACTCCCTTCGCCGGCATTACCCGGAGCAGGTTCTGGCGGTCGGCGGCCGTCACAGCCGTCCTCTCAGCCCGGTTCTCCGGGCTCCCGCGTTGGTCGGCCGAAACCCTAGCGCGTCCCCCTCCCGATCACCACCCCCACGATCAAGACACGCCGACACATGCTCTGGGGTGCGGGATGACTGCCCAACGACGCCCTCCGTCGTCACGGCCACCTGCGAGGGGGCGCCGGTGAACCAACGGAGGAGCGCCCGGAGCGAAGCGAGGACGCGACGAGGGCGGGAGCCGGATCGAGGAGCCCCCGAGCCTGCGATGCGAAGCGTCGCCATCAAACACAGCCCCCGAGCCGCGACGCGAAGCGTCGCCATCAACACAGTAGTGTCGCTATCAGGCACGGGGAGGAGATAAACGGGTGAGTTCGGAGATATCGGGAACCGAGGATCGGATCTGGACGGTTCCCAACGCGCTGAGCCTGGCCAGGCTGCTCGGCGTCCCGGTCTTCCTCTGGCTCGTGCTGGGCCCGAAGGCCGACGGCTGGGCCGTCGCGCTGCTGATGCTCGCCGGGTTCTCCGACTGGCTCGACGGCAAGATCGCCCGGGCGTGGAACCAGACCAGCAGGCTCGGCCGGCTGCTCGACCCGCTGGCCGACCGGCTCTACATCCTGGCCACCCTGCTGGGCCTGGCCCTGCGGGACATCATCCCCTGGTGGCTGGCGCTGATCATCCCGCTCCGGGACGTGATGCTGCTGGGCATCCCGCCGATCCTGCGCAGACTCGGGTACGGCCCGGCGCTGCCGGTGCACTTCCTGGGCAAGGCCGCCACGGCCAACCTGCTCTACTCCTTCCCGCTGCTCTTCCTGGCCCACCACGACGCGTGGTACGCCCAACCGGCGCGAATCGTGGGCTGGTCACTGGCGATCTGGGGCGTCGGGCTGTACTGGTGGTCAGGGGTGCTGTATTGGGTACAGGTGCGGCAGCTCCGAAAAGGAGCCGAAAGCCGTTAGAGGTGATCAGTGAAGGCCGTCGTCATGGCGGGCGGTGAGGGGACACGGCTGCGGCCGATGACCGCGAACCAGCCCAAGCCCCTGCTCCCTGTGGTCAACAGGCCGATCATGGAGCATGTGCTGCGCCTGCTCAAACGGCACGGGCTCACCGAGACCGTGGTGACCGTGCAGTTCCTGGCCGCCCTGGTGCGCAACTACTTCGGCGACGGTGACGAGCTCGGGATGAACCTGTACTACGCCACCGAGGAGCGGCCGCTGGGCACCGCCGGGAGCGTGAAGAACGCCGCCGACGAGCTCCGCGACGCGCCCTTCATGGTCATCTCCGGGGACGCGCTCACCGACATCGACCTGACCGACATGATCCGCTTCCACCGGGAGAACGACGCCCTGGTCACCATCGGGCTCAAGCGGGTGCCCAACCCGCTGGAGTTCGGCATCGTCATCGTCGACGAGCAGGGCCGGGTGGAGCGGTTCCTGGAGAAGCCCACCTGGGGCCAGGTCTTCTCCGACACCGTCAACACCGGCATCTACGTGATGGAGCCGGAGGTCCTCGACGAGGTCTCCGCCGACGGGCCGGTCGACTGGTCGGCGGACGTGTTCCCGGAGCTGCTGAAGCGCGGGGCCCCGCTGTTCGGCTACGTGGCCGACGGCTACTGGGAGGACGTCGGCACCCACGAGAGCTACCTGCGGGTCCAGGCCGACGTGCTGTCCGGCCGGGTCAAGGTGGACATCGGGGCCTTCGAGCTCTCGCCCGGCGTCTGGGTGGCCGAGGGCGCGGTGGTGGACCCCGACGCGATCCTGAAGGGCCCCCTGTACATCGGCGACTACGCCAAGGTCGAGGCCGGGGCCGAGCTGCGGGAGTACACCGTGCTGGGCAGCAACGCGGTGGTGCGCGAGGGCGCGTTCCTGCACCGCGCGGTCGTCCACGACAACGTCTACGTGGGACCGAGCACCCACCTGCGCGGCTGCGTCATCGGCAAGAACACCGACCTGATGACGGGGGCCCGGGTCGAGGAGAACGCGGTCGTCGGCGACGAGTGCATCATCGAGGCCGAGGCCTACGTCTCCTCCGGGGTCAAGGTCTACCCGTTCAAGACCGTCGAGGCCGGAGCCGTCGTCAACACCAGCGTCATCTGGGAGTCGCGGGGCCAGCGCAACCTGTTCGGCCCGCGCGGGGTCTCCGGGCTGGTCAACGTCGAGATCACCCCGGAGCTGTGCGTACGGCTGGCCAGCGCCTACGCCACGACCCTCAGGAAGGGCACCTCGGTGGTCACCTCCCGGGACTCCTCCCGGGCCGCCAGGGCCCTGAAGAGAGCCGTCATCAGCGCCCTGAACGCCAGCGCCATCAACGTGCTGGACCTGGAGGCCGCCCCGCTGCCGGTCTCGCGTTTCCACACCGCCAGGGAGAACGCCGTCGGCGGGATCGCGCTGCGCACCACCCCCGGCGACCCGCAGAGCGTGGACATCGTCTTCATGGACGAGACCGGCGCCGACCTGTCGCAGTCGGCCCAGCGCAAGCTGGAGCGGGTCTTCTCGCGCCAGGAGTTCCGCCGCGCCTTCCCCGGCGAGATCGCCGAGCTCACCTTCCCCTCCCGCGCGGTCGAGGGCTACACCCACGAACTGCTGCGCTATGTGAACATGAGCGGCGTGCGCGACGCCGACATGAAGGTCGTGGTCGACTGCGCCGGCGGCACCTCCTCGCTGGTGCTGCCCAGCCTCCTGGGCCGGGTCGGGGTGGACGTGCTGACGGTCAACAACCGGCTGGACGACGCCTCGCCCACCGAGACCTTCGCCGAGCGCCGCCGTGACCTGCAGCGCCTGTCGGAGCTCGTCAGCTCCTCCAGGGCGGCCTTCGGCGTACGGTTCGACCCGGTGGGCGAGCGGGTCTCGCTGGTCAACGAGATGGGCCAGCTGATCAGCGAGGAGCGGGCCCTGCTGGTCGTGCTGGACCTGGTGGCGGCCGAACGGCGCGGCGGCCGGGTGGCGCTGCCGGTGACCACCACCCGCGTGGCCGAGCAGGTCTGCCGGTTCCACGGGGTGCAGGTCGAGTGGACCTCCACCGCGATCGACGCTCTCACCGCCGCCTCCAAGGCCTCCGACATGGTCTTCGCCGGGGACGGGCGCGGCGGTTTCATCGTGCCGGAGTTCGGCCCCACGGTGGACGGCCTGGCGGTGTTCCTGCGCCTGCTGGGCCTGGTCGCCAGGACCCGGCTGTCGCTCAGCCAGATCGACGCCAGGATCCCCGTGGCCCGCCTGCTGCGCCGTACGGTGCCCACCCCCTGGGCGGCCAAGGGCGTGGTGATGCGCTCTGTCATCGAGGCCGCCGAGGGCTACCGGATCGACACCACCGACGGAGTCCGGGTCGTCGCCGAGGACGGCAGCTGGGCCCTGGTCCTGCCCGACCCCGCCGAGGCCGTCACCCACCTGTGGGCCGAAGGCCCCGACGTCGACTCCGCCCAGGCCCTCCTGGAACGCTGGGCCCGCGTAGTGGAACGCGCCGCCGGCCTGTGACCCCGTACAAGATCATATACTCCGGCGCCGCCGCCGAACGCCATGCGACGCGCCATCGCCGCCATGGGCAGAGATGTAGACCTTGGACCGTGCCCCGCTGTAGCTTTGACACGACCGAACCCGCGGTCGACCGCTCGCCTTGACCTTTGCGCCTCAGCGGCGTAAGTTTCGGCATTCGCAGTCTGAACACACTTGAGAAGCGAAGAAGCGAGGCGCGCATCCCCGAGCACCGTTGCCGCGTCTTCGCGGTAGGAGGCCGAGCCGATCGATGCCGAGCGTCTACTGCACGCAGTGCGGTCATGCCAACCCCGAGGACGCGCGTTTCTGTTCTCGCTGCGGGTCGCCGCTGACCAGAGCTGAGGTCCCGGGAGACAGCACGTCGACAATCTCCTTGTCCGGGATCGAGGCCTATGAGGCGGAGACAGGGGAGACGCTCCTCGCAGAGCGGCAGGCCGTCGAGCAGCTGCGTCCGGGCACGGCTCTGCTGGTCGCCATGCGCGGCCCGAACGCCGGCAGCCGCTTCCTGCTGGACAGCGACCTCACCACCGTGGGCCGCCACCCGGAGAGCGACATCTTCCTCGACGACATCACCGTCTCGCGGCGCCACGTGGAGTTCTACCGGCACGGCGGGGGCATGTTCACCGTCCGTGACGTCGGCAGCCTGAACGGCACCTACGTCAACCGTGAGCGGATCGAGGAGGTCCCGCTCTACGGCGGGGACGAGGTGCAGATCGGAAAGTTCCGTCTGGTGTTCCTCACCCGCGGCGCCGCTGGAGGATGATGAGCCCGCAGGCCGCTCGTGCGCATATGAGCATCGGGGAGGTCCTCGCCCTTCTGCAGGGCGAATTCCCCGACGTCAGCATCTCCAAGATCCGTTTCCTGGAGGGCGAGGGGTTGATCGAGCCGGAGCGGAGTCCCTCCGGCTACCGGAAGTTCACCTACGCCGACGTCGAGCGGCTGCGGTACATCCTCAGCGAGCAGCGTGACCGCTACCTCCCGCTGCGCGTGATCAAGGACCGGCTGGAGGCGGCCGACCGGGAGGACCGGCCGGTCGCCCGGCCGCGGGCGATCCCCGACGAGGCGCCCGCCGAGGTCCGCCTCACCCGGGAGGAGCTCCTGGCCGCGGCCGACCTCGACGAGGAGACCCTGACCGAGCTCGAGGACTACGGCCTGCTGTCGGCGGTGGCCCGCCACTACGACGCCGAGGCGCTGGCCGTGGCCCGCAGCGTGGGCGCGCTGGCCGCCTTCGGGCTGCACGCCCGCCACCTGAGGGCGGTCAGGGCCGCCGCCGAACGGGAGGCCGGGCTCGTGGAGCAGGCGGTGGCCCCCCTGCTGCGCCGCAAGGGCCCCGGCGCCATCGACAGGGCGGACGAGACGGCCAGGGAGATATCCGGCCTGCTGCTGGAGCTGCACGCTTCGCTCCTGCGTTCCGGGGTACGTGACGCGCTGGGTAGGTGAGGCCGGACCTGACCGGGCGCTTCCCGCCCTGTGGGTGTTACGTTGAAGAAACCGGTCGGAACTCAGCGAAAAGACGGAGCAGCCCGTGTTGCAGATGGAGGTCGTGGGCGTTCGGGTTGAGATGCCCTCCAACCAGCCCATCGTCCTGTTGAAGGAAGCGCGGGGGGAGCGCTATCTGCCCATATGGATCGGCATGAACGAGGCGACCGCGATCGCCATGGCCCAGGCGGAGGAGCCGCCGCCGCGGCCGCTCACCCATGACCTGTTCCGCGACGTCCTGGACGCTCTCGGTGTGGGGCTGCGCACGGTGAACATCGTCGCTCTCCGTGAGGGCATCTTCTTCGCCGATCTGGTGTTCTCCAACGGCGTCGAGGTGAGCGCCCGTCCCTCGGACTCGATCGCCTTGGCACTGCGCACCGGCGCGCGTATCTTCGCCAGTGAGGACGTGGTCCGCGAGGCCGGAGTGATCATTCCGGACGACCAGGAGGGCCAGGAAGACGAGGTGGAGAAGTTCAGGGAGTTCCTTGACCAGATCTCGCCGGAGGACTTCGGCCGCGCGGGGTAGGAATTTCGGTGCATTTACGCTTCACGACGCGCCGAGTGGGGTCGTTGACTGAGCTGGACCCCAGTCATACGGTGCGAGTGAACCTGTGGCCGTGTGCAAACCCCCAGATCAGGCCATGGGATGAGAGAAAGCCGGAGGTCCGCAGTGGCGGTCAGCAGCGGCGAAGGAAAGGCGGCCGGCCAGGATGATCCGGGGCGGCGCCGGTCGGCGCGCCAGCGTGCCGGAGAAGAAGGTCTGCTGTTCGAGGGGCAGCAGGTGAGCCTGCCCGCCGACGTCGGCTATCGGGGCCCCACGGCCTGTGCCGCTGCCGGGATCACCTACCGGCAACTGGACTACTGGGCCCGCACCGGACTGGTCGAGCCCACGGTCAGGGCCGCCCACGGCTCCGGCTCCCAGCGCCTGTACGGCTTCCGCGACATCCTGGTGCTCAAGGTCGTCAAACGCCTGCTGGACACCGGCGTCTCCCTGCAGCAGATCCGCATCGCCGTGCATCACCTGCGTGCCCGCGGGGTCAGCGATCTGGCCCAGATCACCCTGATGAGCGACGGGGTCAGCGTCTACGAGTGCACCTCGCCCGACGAGGTCATCGACCTCCTGCAGGGGGGTCAGGGAGTGTTCGGCATAGCTCTGGGCCGGGTCTGGCAGGAGGTGGAGGGCTCTCTGGCGGAATTGCCCGGCGAGCGTGCGGAGACCCCTGACGGCCCTTTAGCCGAGCACCACGCCGATGAGCTGGCCCGCCGTCGCAGGGCGCGCCGTACGGGGTAAGGTTGATACCGCTGTTGACCCTGTGCGGGAGAGACCCCGACCCGATCGGGGCGCCGAAGGAGCAACCTCCCCGGAATCTCTCAGGCACCCTGTACCGCACGGACGAGGCAACTCTGGAAAGCAGGTGCGTCCGCCAGGCGCGTCTCACCGACGGTGAAAGCCCGCCCCTTCCGGGCAGGTGAAGCTCTCAGGTCGAGATGACAGAGGGGGAGATCCGGCAGCACATGTCCGCGCCCAGCGCCGGTCTCCACCGCCTCGGGAGGCTTTCCATGACCGATCTGTCACCCCTCAGCGAGCTCACCCCTCCGCCGTTCGCGACCCGTCACATCGGGCCCGACGACACCGACCAGGCCCGCATGCTGGAGGCGGTCGGGTTCGGCTCCGTCTCCGACCTGATCGCGGTGGCGGTGCCCGAGACGATCAGGGCCAAGGACCGCCTCGCCCTGCCCGCCGCGGCCAGTGAGGCCGAGGCCATCGGGGAGCTGCGCGCCCTCGCGGCCCGCAACACCGTGCTGACCTCGATGATCGGCCTGGGGTACCACGACACGATCACCCCCGCCGTCATCCGCCGCAACCTGCTGGAGAACCCGGGCTGGTACACCGCCTACACGCCCTACCAGCCGGAGATCTCCCAGGGCCGCCTGGAGGCCCTGCTGAACTTCCAGACGGTGATCTCCGACCTGACCGGCCTGGACGTCGCCGGCGCCTCCCTGCTGGACGAGGCGACCGCCGCGGCCGAGGCGATGACCCTGGCCCGCCGCGCGGGCAAGGCCAAGTCGAACGTGTTCGTGATCGACGCCGACGCGCTGCCGCAGACCAAGGCGGTGCTGCACACCCGCGCCGAGCCGCTGGGCATCGAGCTGGTCGAGAGCGACTTCACCGCCGAGCTGCCCGAGTGCTTCGGCGTCCTGGTGCAGTACCCCGGCACCAGCGGCCGGATCCGCGACTTCCGGGCGGTGGCCGAGGCCGCCCACGCCCTCGGCGCCCAGGTGGTCGCCGCGGCCGACCTGCTCTCCCTGACCCTGCTGGCCGCCCCCGGCGAGCTCGGCGCCGACATCGCGGTCGGCTCCTCGCAGCGTTTCGGCGTCCCGCTGGGCTTCGGCGGTCCGCACGCGGCCTACATGGCGGTCCGTGAGGGGCTGCAGCGGCAGATGCCCGGCCGCCTGGTCGGCGTCTCCGTGGACGCCGACGGGCGCCCGGCCTACCGCCTGGCGCTGCAGACCCGCGAGCAGCACATCCGCCGGGAGAAGGCGACCAGCAACATCTGCACCGCGCAGGTGCTGCTGGCCGTGATCGCCGGCATGTACGCCGTCTACCACGGCCCCGAGGGCCTGCGCCGGATCGCCCGGCGCGTCCACCGGCACGCCGTCGTGCTCGCCGAGGCCCTGCGCCACGGCGGCGTCGAGATCGTGCACGAGACCTTCTTCGACACCCTGCTGGCCCGGGTGCCCGGCCGCGCCGCCGGCGTCGTCGAGACCGCCCGCGAGAACGGGATCAACCTGCGCCTGGTCGACGCCGACCACGTCGGCATCTCCTGCGACGAGCGCACCGAGTCGCTCCACCTGGAGCAGGTCCTGGCCGCCTTCGAGGTCAGCGGCGCCGTCCTGGCCGACCTGCACGCCGTACAGGACACGATCCCCGGCGAGCTGCTGCGCACGGGCGACTACCTGACCCATCCGGTCTTCCACAGCCACCGCTCCGAGACGGCGATGCTGCGCTACCTGCGCCGCCTGCAGGACAAGGACATCGCGCTCGACAAGTCGATGATCCCGCTGGGCTCCTGCACCATGAAGCTCAACGCGACCACCGAGATGGAGCCGATCACCTGGCCGGAGTTCGCCGGGCTGCACCCGTACGCCCCCGAGGACCAGGCCGAGGGCTACGTCGAGCTGATCGAGGGGCTGGAGGGCTGGCTGGCCGAGGTCACCGGCTACGACGCCGTGTCGATCCAGCCCAACGCCGGTTCCCAGGGCGAGTTCGCCGGTCTGCTGGCCATCCGCGCCTACCACAAGGCGCGGGGCGAGGGCAGCCGCGAGGTCTGCCTGATCCCGTCCTCGGCGCACGGCACCAACGCCGCCAGCGCCGTCATGGCGGGCATGAAGGTCGTCGTGGTCGCCTGCGACGACAACGGCAACGTCGACCTCGCCGACCTGGCCGACAAGATCGGCAAGAACCGCGACCGGCTCGCCGCGATCATGGTGACCTACCCCTCCACGCACGGCGTGTACGAGGAGACCATCACCCAGGTCTGCGAGATGGTCCACGAGGCCGGCGGTCAGGTCTACGTCGACGGCGCCAACCTCAACGCGCTGGTCGGGCTGGCCAAGCTGGGCGAGTTCGGGGCCGACGTCTCCCACCTGAACCTGCACAAGACCTTCTGCATCCCGCACGGCGGCGGCGGGCCGGGCGTCGGCCCGGTCGCGGTCCGCGCCCATCTGGCCGACTACCTGCCCGGCCACCCGCTGCGCGAGGGCTCGCCGGTCGGCCCGGTCTCGGCCGCGCCGTACGGCTCGGCGGGCATCCTGCCCATCTCCTGGGCCTACATCCGGATGATGGGCGGCGAGGGCCTCAAGGCCGCCACCGAGCAGGCCATCCTGTCGGCCAACTACCTGGCCCGCAGGCTCGCCCCGCACTACCCGGTCCTGTACACCGGGCGCGGCGGCCTGGTCGCCCACGAGTGCATCATCGACCTGCGCCAGATCACCAAGGAGACCGGCGTCACCGTGGACGACGTGGCCAAGCGCCTGATCGACTACGGCTTCCACGCGCCGACCATGTCCTTCCCGGTGGCCGGCACGCTGATGATCGAGCCGACCGAGAGCGAGGACCTGGCCGAGCTCGACCGGTTCTGCGACGCCATGATCGCGATCCGGGAGGAGATCGCGAAGGTCGGCTCGGGCGCCTACGACAAGACCGACAACCCGCTGCGCAACGCCCCGCACACCGCCGACTGCCTGGTCGCCGACGAGTGGGGCCACGCCTACACCCGCACCGAGGCCGCCTACCCGGTGCCGTCGCTGCGCGAGGGCAAGTACTGGTCGCCGGTGCGCCGCATCGACCAGGCCTACGGCGACCGCAACCTCGTGTGCGCCTGCCCGCCCCTGTCGGCCTACGAGGACTGACCCCTCCTCGTGCGGCCCGCCCGCGCGGGCCGCACATCCGATGGGCGCGTGCGGGGGGACGCGGACGGCCCCGAGTCGTTAGGCTCGGGGCGACCGCGTACCCGGGAAGGATCCTGCATGCCTGAGGTGGACACGCGTCCCCTGGACACCGCGCGCCGGCTGGCCGAGGACGGCGACCTGGACGGCGCCGCCACGATCTTCGCAGAGCTGGCCGCCGACCCCGACGAGCCCGACCGGGCCCAGGCCGCCGTGGGGCTGGCCGTGGTGCTGCAGGAGCGCGGGGACGTGCCGGGCGCCCGCGCGGCCGCCCGGACCGCGCTGGCCACCGGCCACCCCGAGTTCGCCGCCCAGGCGGCCTGCCTGCTGGCCGGCAGCTTCGAGCGGGAGGACCTGCCCGACCAGGCCCGGGCCGCCTGGCAGGCCGCGCTCGGGCTGGGCAACCCCGCCTATCTGGCGCCGGCGCACATGGCGCTGGCCCGCCTGGCCACGGGGGAGCAGGAGGCCCGGCAGGCCCTGCGGGCCGCGCTGGCCACCGGCGACCCGGAGATCGGCTCACGCGCGGCGCAGCGGCTGGCCGAGTCCTTCCTGCAGGAGGGGGAGGCGGGCCTGGCCGCCGACGCGCTCCTGGGGGCCCTGGAGATCCCCGAGGTGGCCGACGCGCCGAGGCTGCGGGTGCTGCTCGGCATCGCCCACCTGGAGCTGGCCTGCGCGGAGTTCGCCGCGGCGGTGGAGGAGGACGGCGACGACGCCGAGACCGGCGCCCTGGCCATCGAGCTGCTGGCCCGCACGCTCCCGCTGCGCGGCCGCGACGAGGACGCCGAGCAGGTGTGGCGCTACGGTCTCGAGCACGCCGACGAGCGCCTCGCCGAGGAGGTCCGCCTCAGGCTCGACCGCGACGCCTGAGGCCCTGGCCTTTACCGCGGCGATCGAGGCCCCCCGCCCCCGGGCGGCCGGGGTCAGTCGCGGTGGCGCAGGTTGCCGAGGGCGTGGGCGATGTTGACGGCCACGATGCCGCCCCAGGCCAGCAGCAGCCCCGCCAGGCCCGCCTGGCTCGCGGCGATGCCGGTCAGCGGGATGCCGATGCCCAGGGAGCCCAGAGCGACGGCGACCGAGGCGTTGCCCCGCTTCTTCTCCTTCGGGTACGGCTGGCCGGGATAGGGCGCGTACGGCGAGGCGCCGGCCGCGTGCACCTCGGCCCGGACCCGGGCGGCGATGGTCGCGTCGAGACGGTCGACGAACGATTCCACGAGCGCGGCCTCGTACTCGGGGCCGAGGTCGCGCCGGGCGTCGACGGTGGCGCGCATGTCCTGACGGATGTCGTTGTAGTCCTGCACGCCTTCAGTCTGCACCCGGGCATGGCCGCCGGTATCGGCCATGAGGACGAGATTGCCGTCCATCCGGGTACGGTTTCGTCGCATGGAGCTCATCACACCGCACGGCCCGGCCAGGGTGGAGATCGACCACGCGCCCGACCCGTCGTTCCTGCTCGTCCTCACGCACGGATCGGGCGGGGGAGTGGAGGCCCCGGACCTGCTGGCCGTACGGGACGAGGTGCTGAAGATCGGCGGGACGGTCGCCAGGGTGACGCAGCCCTTCCGGCTGCGGGGGGCCCGGGCGCCGGGCTCGGCGGTCAAGCAGGACGAGGCCTGGACGGCGCTGGTGGGGGAGTTGCGCGCGGCCCATCCGGGGCTGCCGCTGGCTCAGGGGGGCCGCAGCAACGGGGCCAGGGTCGCCTGTCGTACGGCTGGGGCGGTGCGGGCCGCGGCGGTCGTCGCGCTGGCGTTCCCGCTGCACCCGCCGGGCAAGCCGGAACGGTCCAGGGCACAGGAGTTGCGCGCGGCGGGTGCGGATGTGCTGGTGGTCAACGGCGACCGTGACCCGTTCGGCGTGCCGGAGGAGGGCGACGCCACCGATCTGGTGGTGCTGCCGGGCGAGGGGCACGACCTGAACAGGGACCCCGCCCGGGTGGGCGAGATCGTCGCGGGATGGCTCGGCGCGAGGATGCGCGCGGGCCGGGCGTGAGGCCGGGGGCCGCGGGGAGCCCGGAGCGGGCTCCGCGGCTCAGGCGACGCCGAGCAGGGGCCGGTGCGGCTCTATGACGGCGCCGTCGGGCAGCAGCTCACCGGTGTCCTCGAACAGCACCACACCGTTGCAGAGCAGGCTCCAGCCCTGCTCGGGGTGGGCCGCAAGGGTTCGGGCGGCTTCGCGGTCCCGTGCATCAGCGGACGGACAGGACGGCTCGTGCGGGCACATCGGCGTGCCTCCGGATTTCTCGTATCGGCTCGCCGGGACCGACATCGGGCGACCGGGGGCACCGTCACCGATGGGGCCCCGTTCCCACCGTGACGGGAGACGAGCAACTGGGTTGACATATGACCGTGCGTACCTCGAACGGGGTGAGGTACGCACCTTGGAAACAAGTGTGCTGTAGATCACGTCCGGCCGACATAGTCAGTTAGGACCGTTTGAGAGCCACTGGGGATGGCCCCAACGGAACTTCCTTCGGCGATGTGACCTATAGCACAGAGTGCCTTATGGAGACATAACAGGCCAAGTGAGACACGCCGAATCCGGGTAAACGATCGGTTACGAGTTCCTGACGTGCGACGGAGGCCGTACGGCCCGCTGCGACCAGGGGCGCTCGGAACGCGGGCCGCAACGGCCCTGAGGGCCGTTCCGGCCCGGCTCGGCGGGCGGCAGGACGCCTCGGGGCGCGGCTCCCCGGTCGACTCCGAAGGCGGTCGGGCGTCTCGGGGCGCGGCTCCCGGGCGGGCCGGGGCGAGCCGGGGCGGGCCGCCCGAGCGGCTCAGCGGGTGGCCAGACCGGCCAGCATCGCGTCGAGGCCGCGCTCGAAGTCGGCGTCGGCGGCCGGGCTGCCGCCGCCCTGGGAGGGGGGCCGCCACGGCTCGTCGCTCTCGTCGGGGGCGTCGGCCCAGCCCGACTGCTGGACCTCCACCGCCACCGCGCCCAGGACGTAGGCCCGCAGCGCCCGCACGGCCTCGGCCGCGTCCGCCAGCCCGGCCTCGGCCAGCTGCTCGGTCTGCTCCCGCAGGGCCGCCGCGGCGCGGCCCTTGGGCTGCTTGGTCAGGGCCAGGGCCAGGACCCCCGGGTGCTCGCGCAGCGCCGCCCGGCTCGCCCGGCACCAGGCCCGGGCGGTCTCCTGCCAGCTGTCGCCCGGCTCGGCGTGCACGGCGGTGACGTGCTCGGCCAGGGCGTCCATGAGCGCGTCCTTGCCGCGGGGGAGGTGATGGTAGATCGCCATCGCCTCCACCTGGAGGGCGTCGCCCAGCCGGCGCATCGTCAGCCGCCGCAGCCCCTGGCCGTCGGCGATGTGCAGGGCCGCCTCGATGATGCGCTCCCGGGAGAGCGGGATCGGAGGTCGTTTGGCAGGCATGGGGATCATCGTGCCAGCCGGTGCCTTACTGTGTAAAGGCAGCCACGCCGGGCACGACCTCCCCAAGTGGGTGAGCAGGAGGCGGACGGCGTAGGCTGCGGGGTGTCGTCCGCCGGGAGCCGCCCGGCGATGGGGTGAGAGAGGACAGACGATGGCGTTTTTCCGACCGCGGGTGAGCCGGGAGGCGGAGGTTCGCTACCACGCCGACCAGGAGGTCGGGAAGACCTTCCCCGAGCTCCTGGAGAAGGCTCGGGTGGCGGAGGCGGAGCTGCGCCGGGTGCAGGCCGCCTCGACCTCCGTCGAGGAGCTGCGGGCCGCGGGCCTGGTCCTCGACCAGGCGCTGACCAAGGCGCTGCGCGCGGCCGAGGCGGCCCAGCGCGCGGCCTTCGGCGTCCGGTCCTACGACGACCGGATCAGCCGCCGCAAGGCCAGGGCCACTCCCAACGGAGCCATGTGGAAGAGCGAGGTCGAGCGCCTGCGCACCCTGCGCGAGCAGCACCGCCTCACCGGCGTCCCGCGCGACGTGCTGCCCGTCGGCACCGCGCACTGACGCACGCGCCCGGTCCCGTGGACCAGGCGCCGCGCGCCGTACCGCGCGTGGCGGGTCCCTCGGCACGGCCGGCCCGTCCCGGGCGGGCGGGGCGGGACAGCTTTCCACGCCGCGATCCTTCCCGAGCCGAGGAGTCCGTCGTGACCGCCACGCACAAGGAGATCTACGAGCGCTACGTCTGGGCCACGATGAACCGCGACGCCGCCGCGGTGGCCGGGCTGTTCACCCCGGACGGCGTCATCGAGGCGCCTCTCGTCCCGCCGGGCCGGGCCTTCCCGCGGCGGATGGAGGGCCGCGAGGAGATCCGCGCGCAGCTGGCCGCCTACTACGGGCGGGCGGTGACCGCCGGGGACGGCCGCACGGTCAACGTGGACGAGACCCGGTACGTCCTGCACGCCACCGCCGATCCGGACGTGTTCGTCGTCGAGATCGACACCGTCTTCGACGGGCCCGAGGGGGCGGCCACGACCATGTCGCTGGTGCAGATCTTCCGCCTGCGCGGGGGGAGGATCGCCCTGCTGCGCGACTACTTCGCTCCGGAGGAGGTCGGCTGAGCCCGGCTTACCGGGCAACGGAAGATCCCCGGTACACGGACCGTACCGGGGGTCTTCCGTTGCCCGGACCGGCCGCGTACGGCCGGTCCGGAAGCGCCTGCGCAGTGCCGGCTCAGCTGGCCCAGTCGAGCAGCGGGCGGGTGTTGCTCGGGTGGCGCAGCTTGGACAGGGACTCCTTCTCCAGCTGGCGGATGCGCTCGCGGGTCAGGCCGAGGTGCTTGCCGATCTCGTCGAGCGTGTGCGGCTTGCCGTCGACGAGGCCGAAGCGCAGGGCCATGATCCGGGCCTCCCGCGGGGAGAGGTTGCCCAGCACGCCGCGCAGCTGCTCGGCCAGCAGCTGGCGGTCCACCACCTCCGAGGCCTCGGGGGAGTCGACGTCCTCGATGAGGTCGCCGATGGTGGTCTCGCCGTCCTCGCCGATCGTGGCGTTGAGGCTGATCGGCTGGCGGCTGGTGCGCAGCAGCTCCTCGATCTGGTCGGGGGTCTTGTCCAGCTCCACCGCCAGCTCCTCGGGCGTGGGCTCGCGGCCGAGACGCTGGTGCATGTCACGCTCGACGCGCGACAGCTTGGAGAGCATCTCCAGCACGTGGACCGGCAGCCGGATGGTCCGGGCGGAGTCGGCGAAGCCGCGCTGGATGGCCTGGCGGATCCACCACATGGCGTAGGTGGAGAACTTGTAGCCCTTGGTGTAGTCGAACTTCTCCACCGCGCGGATCAGGCCGAGGTTGCCCTCCTGGACCACGTCGAGCAGGGCCATGCCGCGGTCGGTGTACTTCTTGGCGACGGAGACCACGAGCCGGAGGTTGGCCTCCAGCATGTGGTCCTTGGCGCGGCGGCCGTCCTCGGCGATCCACTCCAGGTCGTCGCGCATGGAGGCGGGCATGTCGGGCTCGGCCTCGAGCTTGGCCTCGGCGTACAGGCCGGCCTCGATCCGCTTGGCCAGCTCGACCTCCTGGGCGGCGGTGAGCAGCGTGCGGCGGCCGATCGACTTCAGGTAGGTGTGCACCGAGTCGCCCATGGCCGAGGACTGGTCGTCCAGGTCCTTGGAGGCCTCGGCCTCCAGGTCGGCCTCGTCGACCTCCTCCCACTCCTCGCCGTCCAGCTCCAGCTCGGGGTCGAGGTCGCCGGGGGCGTCCTTGGGGGCCGTCTTCGCGGTGGCCTTCGCGCTCGCCTTGGCGGCGGCCGCCTTCCGGCGGGTCGCGGGGGCGGGGGTCTCCGCCGTCCCGGAGGTCTCAGCGGGGGTCTCGGCGGCCGGCGCGACGGCCTTGCGGGCGGCGGTCTTGCGGGCGGCCGGCTTGGCCGCCTTCCTGGTGCCGCTCTTCTTCGCCGCGGCGGCGAGCGTGGGCTCGTTGTCGGCGGCCAGGCTCACCCCCGCCTCGGTGAGATCGCGCAGGATCGACCTGCCCTCGGCCGGGCTGACTCCTGCCTCGGCGAACGCATGGCGTAGCTCCGCGAGAGAAAGGTGAC
Source organism: Paraplanobispora siamensis (assembly GCF_016863175.1). GTDB lineage: Bacteria > Actinomycetota > Actinomycetes > Streptosporangiales > Streptosporangiaceae > Planobispora > Planobispora siamensis. Next base: position 98,955 of record NZ_BOOJ01000053.1, on the reverse strand, counting down.
CCTGAACTCGCCCTCGGTCCAGGAGCTGGGCGAGGGTCGTCGGGGCCTCGGACAGGGATGAGGTCGCGGCGGCGGTTTGGGGCATGAGGACACCTCCTCCATTACGGAGTCGTCGTGTTGCGGATTGTCGGGTGGGGCGGCCGGGGGGCCGCTCGGCGCACCAGTACCAATAACCCCGTTTGGGACCTTTCTGTTCCCGACTTGACGGGGAAAATATGATGGGTGGATCGGCCTGAAACCGATCCACCAACCGATCCACCCCTGTGCGGTGAGGTCCGTGCGCCTACTCGGTGACGTCCACCGGGCCCTCGACCTGCGGCATCGGCATCGGCTCGGCCCCTTCCATCCGGTGCTCGGTCCAATAGCGCGTGACCGCCTCGGGGTCGGGGTTGACCTCCCTGGAGACCACGTAGTCCTCCGGAGGCGACGTCTCCTCGGGAGCGGTGCTCGGAGTGGGCGGGGGAGCCTCCTCGGAGGCGGGAAGGTGGGGCTCGGTCGCGGGGCTGGGCTTGTCGGCCCGCTCCAGCCCGCCGGCGAAGGCGGCCGCGGATACGGACACGCCGCCGATGAGGACCACGGCCACGACTCCGGCGGAGACCCACAGCTTGCGGGTTGGGTTCATCGGGCCGTCCCTCCTGGTTGGGTTACCTCTATGACGTGCGCAAGCGCGCTCACGGTTCCCGCTTATGACCATAACGGAGGAACGCGAGGTCCGGCTTCCCGTTGGGCAAAAGTGGTATTTCGGTCACAACCTCGAGCTCGGCGGGGGCCGCGTAGACGGGCAGCCGCTCCTTGACGAAGGCCCGCAGCTCCGCCAGGGCCGGGGGGTCCGGGGAGACGACGACGGCGACCACCCGCTCGCCCCACTCGGGATCGGGACGGCCCACCACGACGGCGTCGGCGATCGAGGGATAGGCGCAGACCACCGCGGCCACCGCGGCGGCGACGACCTTCTCGCCGCCGGTGTTGATGACGTCGTCGGCCCGGCCCAGCACGCCGAGCCCGCCGCCGTCCAGCGTGCCGAGGTCGGAGGTGACGAACCACCCGTCCTCCGTGGCCGCCGCGGTGAGGTCGGGGCGCAGCCGGTAGCCCGAGAACAGCACGGGGCCGGCGATGCGGATCCTGCCGTCGTCACCGATCCTCAGGTCCACCCCGCGCAGGGGGCGGCCGTCGTAGACGCATCCGCCGCACGTCTCGCTCATGCCGTACGTGGTGACGATCCGGGCGCCGGCGGCCCCGGCCCGGGCGAGCAGCTCCGCCGGGGCCGCCGCCCCGCCGAGCAGGATCGTCCGGAAGATCGACAGGTCGCCGGTGACCTCCAGCAGGCGGCGCAGCTGGGTGGGGACCAGCGAGACGTGGTCGGCGCCGGAGTCCAGGACCGCCTCCGGCGAGAAGGCGTCGTGGATGACCGGGTCGGTCCCGTTCAGCAGGGACCGCACCAGCACCTGCAGCCCCGAGACGTGGGAGGGCGGAAGGCAGCACAGCCACCGCTCGCCGGGCCGGGCCCCCAGCCGTTCCAGGGACGCCGACGCGGAGGCGCGCAGGGCCGCGGCCGGCAGTTCGACGCCCTTGGGGACGCCGGTGCTGCCGCTGGTGGCGATGACCACCGCCACCTCGGCGCGGACGCCGGCGCCGTCGGGCCGGGGCACCCCGTCGAGGTGGGTGGGGCGCAGGGCGGCGAGCGCGGCGGCCAGCGCGGCCGGCGGCAGGCCGGGCGAGAGCGGCAGGACGGCGGGGCCGTCGCCGTCCAGTGCCGCGGAGACCGCGTGGAACAGTCCGGGCCCCGGTGGCAGGGTGACGGCGTTCAGCTCCCGCGGCCCCCCGGAAGGTGACTCCGCGTGCGCGGGACCAATCATCACAGTCGTAAGGTTAGTCCCGACAGGCGGACATTCGGCCGGGAGGGCCCCGGAGTGACGAAAGGGGCGAAACGATCGTGACAGTCGGTCGCCCGGAAGAGGGAACGGCCGGGTGGGACGGCGGCTCGCTCCGGGTCTTCCGCATCCCCATGCGCACGCGCTTCCGCGGTCAGACCGTCCGCGAGGGCGTGCTGATCGAGGGACCCGCGGGATGGGGCGAGTTCTCCCCCTTCCCCGAGTACGGCCCCGCCGAGTGCGCCCGCTGGCGGGCCTGCGCCGAGGAGGCGGCCTTCACCGGCTGGCCGGCGCCGTTGCGCGACCGGATCCCGGTCAACGCCATCGTGCCCGCCGTCGGTCCCGAACAGGCCCACGAGATGGCGCGGCGCTCCGGCTGCGGCACGGTCAAGGTCAAGGTCGCGGAGCGTGGTCAGAGGTTCGCCGAGGACCTGGCCAGGGTAGAGGCGGTGAGAGACGCGCTCGGCCCGTCCGGCCGGGTGCGGGTGGACGCCAACGGGGCGTGGGACGTCGACACGGCGGTGAGCGCCATCGCCGAGCTCGACCGCTTCACGCTGGAGTACGTCGAGCAGCCCTGCGCCACGCTGGAGGAGCTGGCCCGGGTCCGGCGGAAGGTGGAGGTGCCGATCGCGGCCGACGAGTCGATCCGCCGCGCCGAGGACCCGCTGCGGGTCAGGGCCGCCGAGGCCGCCGACATCGCGGTGGTCAAGGTCCAGCCGCTCGGCGGGGTCGCCGCCGCGCTGCGCGTGGTGGAGGCCTGCGGGCTGCCCGCGGTGGTCTCCAGCGCCGTGGAGACCTCCGTCGGCCTGGCCGCGGGGGTGGCGCTGGCCGCCGCCCTGCCCGAACTGCCCTACGCCTGCGGCCTGGGCACCCTGTCCCTGCTGGAGGGGGACGTGGTGGCCGACCCGCTGGTCCCGGTCGACGGGATGCTCGCGGTGTGGCGTCCCACCGTCGATGAGGCCGCTTTGGCACGCTATGAGATGGAGTCACCCGCCTGGGTGCGCCGCCTTGAGGAGGCAGTCCGGTGAATCCCGCGACCGCGCTCGCGACCGTGCTGGTCGATGAGCTGGTGCGCTGCGGCCTCACGGACGTGGTGCTCGCCCCCGGCTCCCGTTCGGCCCCGCTCGCCCTGGCCGCGCACGCCGACAGCCGGATCCGGCTGCACGTGCGCATCGACGAGCGCTCGGCGTCCTTCCTGGCCGTGGGCCTGGCCCGGCGCGGCGAGCGCCCGGTCGCGCTGATCTGCACCTCGGGCACCGCCTCGGCCAACTTCCATCCGGCCGTCATGGAGGCCCACGAGTCGGGGGTGCCGCTGCTGGTGCTCACCGCCGACCGGCCGCCGGAGCTGCGCGACACCGGGTCCAGCCAGACGACGGACCAGCTCAAGCTGTACGGCACCGCGGTGCGCTGGTTCAGCGAGGTCGGCGTCCCCGAGGAGCGGCCCGGGCAGGTCGCCTACTGGCGCTCGCTGGCCTGCCGCGCCTACCACCGCTCCCTGGGCCCGGACGACCCCGGCCCGGTCCACCTGAACCTTTCCTTCCGCGAGCCGCTGATCCCCGACGGGGACTCCTCCTGGTGCGAGCCGCTGGACGGCGGCGCCGGCGGGCCATGGGTCCGCGCCCGGGTGGCGCCCCCGACGGTCGCGCTGCACCTGCCCCCCACCCGGCGGGGCGTGCTGGTGGTCGGCGACGGCGCCCCCAACGTGCGCCGCTACGTCGCGGCGGCGGGCATGGCGGGCTGGCCGGTGCTGTCGGAGCCCAACGGCGGGGCCCGCTACGGCGACCACGCGATGTCGGCCTACCACTACCTGCTGGGCACCCCGGAGTTCGCCGACGCGCACCGGCCGGAGGTGGTCGTCACCCTCGGGCGCCCCGGCCTGTCCCGGCCGCTGCTCAACTGGCTCAAGCGCGCCGACGAGCACATCGTGGTCGCCCCCGACCTGACCCGCTGGCCCGACCCGACCCGCTCGGCCACCCAGGTGGCGCAGGCCGTGGAGATCCCGATCGCGGCCGGCGACGACACCTGGCTGCACTCCTGGCGCCGGGCCGACACCGCGGCCAGGGACGCGATCGACGGGGTGCTGGACGGTTCGGGGCTCAGCGAGCCGCGCCTGGCCCGCGACCTGGTCGACGCGCTGCCCAACGGGTCGCTGCTGGTGTCCGGCTCCTCCATGCCGATCCGCGACCTGGACCAGGCGATGCGGCCCCGGCGCGGGGTGCGGATCCTGGCCAACCGGGGCGTGGCCGGCATCGACGGGGTGGTCTCCACGGCGATGGGCGCGGCGCTGGCCCACACCGGCCCGGCGTTCGCGCTGATGGGCGACCTGACGTTCCTGCACGACCACAACGGGCTGATCCTCGGCCCCCGCGAGCCGCGGCCCGACCTGTGCCTGGTCGTGGTCAACAACGACGGGGGCGGGATCTTCTCGCTGCTGCCCCAGGCCGCGCTCCGCGACCCGTTCGAGCGTGTCTTCGGCACCTCGCACGGGGTGGACCTGGCCTACCTGGCCGCCGCCACCGGCACGCCGTACACCTTCGTCGACGCGCCGGACCAGCTCCCCAAGGCCATCCGCGGCGAGGGGGTGCGGATCGTGGAGGCGCGCACCGACCGCGAGACCAACGCGGTCCTGCACGCGACGATGCGCGAGGCGGCGAGCGCGGCGATCCGCGCCGCCCTGTGAGGCCGGCCGGGCCTCGCACGGCCCGACCGGCCCCGGAGCGACGCCGCCTCCTCAGGCGACGTCACGGCGGAGGGCGATCAGGCGGGCGGCCATGACGATCGCCAGCACGTAGGCGGCGAACAGCGCCCCGCCCGCCCACGCGGGCAGCAGTTCGGCGTCGCCGATGCTCATCCCGGCCAGGGCGCGGGCCGCGCCGGCCGGCAGCCAGCGGCCCAGGCCGGGCAGGAGCATGGTCAGCAGATAGTCGGCGTACATGAACCAGAGCATGGCCACGACGACCGCCGTCGTCTGGTTGCGGATGAGCGCGCCCAGGCCGACGCCGAGCAGGCCGTACCCGGTGACGGTTACGACCGCGCCGGCCAGGGCCGCCGGCACGCCCGGCGCCGTGACGGGATGCCCGCCCAGCCGCAGCAGCAGCGCCCCGGCCGCGAGGGTGGCCAGCGCCGCGACGGCCGCGACGGCCAGCCCGATGATCCCGTAGGCGGCCAGCTTGGCGTCGACCACCCGGCCTCGGTCCGGGGTGACGAGGAACCGCCAGGTGATCGTCTGGTGACGGAACTCCCCGGCCGTGCCGGAGATGCCCAGCAGCAGGGTGAAGACGTAGGCCTGCTGGGCCATGGCGTAGACGTTGCGGACCCGGTCGTCGGCGGGCAGCGGGCCGTCCGTCCCCATCAGGGCGACCCCGAGTCCGGCCCAGAGCACGCAGGTCACCGGGGCCAGGACGGCGAGGGTCCGTACGGTACGGCTCGCGCGGGCCCGGAGCAGCTCGGCGCGGATCAGGCGGTTCACCGGATCGCCTCCAGATAGATCTCCTCCAGGTCGGAACCGGGCGTCAGCGGGCCGGTGAAGACCGCCTGCCCCTCCGAGATGATGATCGCGTGGTCGGCGATCTGCTGGATCTCCGCGAGCACGTGGGTGGAGACCAGCACCGTACGGCCCTGCAGGGCGTAGGCCCGCAGGAATCCGCGCAGCCAGTGCACGCCCGCCGGATCGAGGCCGTTGGCGGGCTCGTCGAGGATGAGCGTGCCGGGATCGCCCAGCAGCGCGCCGGCCAGGGCGAGCCGCTGGCGCATGCCCAGGGAGAACCCGCCCACTCTGCGGTCGGCCGCCTCGGTGAGGTCCACCTGCTCCAGGACGTGCGCGACGCGCTCCGGGGCGAGCCCGGCGGCCGTGCGCAGCGTCTCCAGGTGGACGCGGGCGGTCAGGCCGGGATGGAAGGCCGCGGCCTCCAGCACCGCGCCGACCGTGGCGAGGGGGTCGGCGAGTTCCCGGTACGGCCGGCCGTCGACGAGGGCCGATCCCCAGGTGGGGGTGACCAGGCCGAGGATCATGCGCAGGGTGGTGGTCTTCCCCGCCCCGTTGGGACCGAGGAAGGCCGTGACGGTGCCCCGCTCGACGTCGAACGACAGGTCGTCGACGGCGCGCACGCGGCCGAAGGACTTGCTCAGGTGGGTGACGGTGATGGCTGACATGCTCCGACGGTGCATCGGGAGGCCGCTCCGGTTCACGGACCCGTGGACGGATCCGCCGATGTCCGGCCGGGGACGGAAGGCTCCACCCACGGGAGGAGGGGATCGCGCCGCGCGGGGAGGGCGACCTCTGCCGGGAGGGGCCGTCGTGCCGCTGTGCGGGGGTACGCCTGGGAAGGGGGCGTCGTGCCGCTGTGCGGAGGGCCGCCTGGGGAGGGGGGCGTCGTGCCGCGTGGGGGACGGTCTCCGCCGGGGAGGGGCCGTCGCGCCGCGGAGGGAGGATGATCTCCACCCACGGGTCCATGACGGGGGCGGGCGGTCGGGATACCGTGGCGGCCGTGTCCTGGTTGCGTTGTCCCGTCGTTCTGCGGGCCTTCGTCGTCCTCCTGGCGGGTCAGCTGCTCGTCGGGACCGGCTGGGCGACGGTGCAGGCCGCGCAGCGGTGGGGGTGGGGCGCGGGCGCGGCGGTGCTGGTGGTCGGCGCGGCCGCCTCCGGCTGCTGCCTGTGGGCGCTGGTGCGGGAGGGGGAACGCCGCAACGCCGTGCTGTTCGGCCTCGCCGTGTCGGGCGGGCTCATCCTGCACGCCGCCGTCCCCCACACCGGCGCGGCCCTGCTGTACGCCTCCGTCTGGCTCCTGCCGTTCCGGGCGGAGCTGCGGCCCGCGGCGGTGCTGGCGGTCACCGGCACCGCGGGCTTCGCTGTCGTGTCCCTGCTGTCCGGGATGGAGGGCGGGCCGCTGGTCGGCAACACCCTGGGCCTGGCCTACTCGGCGGCGATGGCCTTCCTCATCCGGCAGCTCGCGCTGACCGGGGAGCGGACGGCGGAGGTGGCCGAGGCGCGGGCGCGCGAGGCCGTGCTCGCCGAGCGCACCCGGCTGGCCCGCGAGGTGCACGACGTCTTGGCGCACTCCCAGTCGGCGCAGATCGTGCACCTGGAGGGCGCGCGGTTGCTGCTGGGACGAGGGCAGGACCCGGCGGCGGCGCTGGACCGGGTCGAGCGCGCCGTACGGCTGGCGCGGACGGGCCTGGAGGAGACCCGCCGGGCCCTGGACGCGCTGCGCGGGCAGGAGCTGCCGCTGGCCGAGCGGCTGGAGCGGCTCGCGATCGAGTTCCGGTCGGTGACCGGCGACGAGTGCGTCGTGTCGGTCGCGCCGGACCTCGGGCCGATGGAGGCCGAGGCCAGGCTCGCGGTGGCCCGTACGGCTCAGGAGGCGCTGACGAACGTGCGCAAGCACGCTCCGGGGGCCTCGGCCTCGGTGACGCTGCGCCGCTCGGGCCGCTGGTGCGAGCTGGAGGTGCGCGACACCGGAGGGTCGCCGGGGTCGCCGGGGTCCTTGGAGTCTTCGGGGTTCTCGGGGTCGCAGCCCCCGGCCGGGTCCGGCTACGGGCTGGTGGGCATGCGGGAGCGGGCCGAGCTGATCGGCGGCTCCCTGACGGCGGGACCCTGCGCAGAGGGGTTCGGCGTGCTGCTGCGGGTTCCCGCGCACGGCGGGGGCGACGACGGCACGGCGGAAGGCGGGCGGGGATGATCGGCCCGGGCGGGGAGGCGCCGGATCCCGGCCGTCCGGAGCCGGACGGAGGTACGGCGGGCAGTCCGGGCCTGGGCGGGACGGGGCCGGGGCGCGGGGTGCGGGTGGTGGTCGTCGACGACCAGACCGTGGTGCGTGAGGGGCTGGTGCTCCTGCTCGGTCTGCTGCCGGGGATCGAGGTGGTGGGGACGGCGGCCGACGGCGAGGGGGCGGTCGAGATCGCCGGGAGGCTGCGGCCGGACCTCGTGCTGATGGACCTGCGCATGCCCCGGATGGACGGGGTGGAGGCCACCCGCAGGATCCGCTCGGCCTGTCCCGAGGTGCAGGTCCTGGTGCTGACGACCTACTCCGACGACGAGTCGGTGTTCGCCGCGATCCGGGCGGGGGCGCGCGGCTATCTGACCAAGGACACCGACGCCGAGGGGCTCGCCTTCGCGCTGGCGGCCGTGGCGGAGGGCAGGGCCCAGTTCGACCCCGAGGTGCAGCGCAGGCTCGCCGAGGCCGCGGCCGGGACGCGCCGGGTCTCCCGGCTGCCGGACGGCCTGACCCCGCGGGAGGCCGAGGTGCTGCGGCTGATCGCGGCCGGTCGCTCCAACGGCGAGATCGCCGGGGAGCTGTTCATCTCCGAGGCGACGGTCAAGACCCACATCAACAACCTGTTCGCCAAGGCGGGCCTGCGCGACCGGGCCCAGGCCGTCACCTACGCCTTCCGGAACGGCCTCGCCCCGGACGGGCGCTGACCCCGGCCCCGGGGGGTGTCCGGACTCCTGATCCCGGCCTGAGGGTCACCGGAGAGCCGGGACCGCGCGCCTGATCGGCGCGAGGAATGAAAAGCGATTGTCGGCGGACTTTGCTGGGATATGAGGCTTTTCTAGCGGCAGCAACCTTGCTGCACCTTTTATGCACTTTGGTGGCTACGTCTGAGCGGCTCACTGGAGGAAGTGAGCCGGATCACAACGCCCACGGCGCAGGGATCCGGCACCGGCCTCCGACCACGAGGTGCACCGCCGCTCCGCAAGGGATCTCCGCCATGACTCACATCGCCACCCTCAGCCTCATCCTCCGCATCGTGACCAACCTGCTGGGCCTGCCCCTGGTCGCCGGAGCGGTGCTGGCCCTCGGTGGCGCGACCGGCGACGCGGCCCTCACCACGGCCTACGCGCAGGAAGGGGCCCGGACGGTGCCGGTCGTGACGCTGGAGGAGCTGCTGAAGCTCACCGAGAAGGAGGTCCTCGAGAAGGTGAAGTCCAAGAGCGCCGTCAAGGCCCGCGTGTGACGTACGTCAGAGGGCGGCCGGGCGGTCCGCGGGGCGGGGCGCGTAGGGCTTGAGGGTGATCGCGTTGGCGGCCCTGTGGATCGGCGCGACGACCTTCGCCATCATCCGCTCCTTGCCCGGCAGCCTGTCCATCAGGCCGAGCATCACCATCGACATGCGGACCTGCCCGCGGGTGCGCATCACCATCCGCTTGACGTTGGCCGGGCCGAGCTTCTGGTTCGCCGCCGCGAACGGCCGCATCTCCCGCTCGTAGGCGGCGAACCCCTCCCGGTGGTCCCCGCCGGCCGCGGCCAGCTCGCCCGCCAGCACGTACGCGCCGACCAGGGCCAGGCTGGTGCCCTGGCCCGAGGCGGGCGAGGCGCAGTACGCGGCGTCGCCGAGCAGTGCCACCCGGTCCGACGACCACCGGTCCATGCGGACCTGGCTGATCGAGTCGTAGTAGAAGTCCGCGGCGGTCTCTGCGGACTCCAGGAGGCGCGGCACCTCCCAGCCCTCGCCGGCGTAGACGGAGGCCAGGGCGCGCCGCTGTCCCCCGGGGTCGCGCGGCTCGCCGTCCACTGCGGCGGCGTCGAACAGGAACATCGCCCTGGCGCCGGCGTCGCCCGCCGTGCTGTAGGCGAGCACCGTCCTGCCGGGGCCGATGTAGGTGACCTCCTCGCGGTCCAGCCCGAGGTGGTTGGGCACGCCGCAGATCGAGATGCGGTAGCCCAGGTCGTGGACGAACCGCTCCTGCGGCCCGAACGCCAGCGCGCGGGTGACCGAGTGCAGGCCGTCGGCCCCCACCACCAGGTCGAAGGCACGGCTGCGCCCGCTCGCCAGGTCGACCTCGACCCCGTCGGGCGTCTGGCGCAGGGCGGTGACGGAGTCGCCGAAGAGATAGGCGACCGAGTCCCGGGTCCGCTCGTACAGCAGGCGGTGCAGGTCGCCGCGGAGGATCTCGGCGTCGCCGTGCGTCCGGCCGCCGAAGGTGTCGCCGTCCATGCTCGCCACCCGCCTGCCGGTCGCGTCGACGACGACGCCGCTCCGCACGTCGGTGCGCATCGCGCGGATCTCCTCCAGCAGGCCCATGCGCTCGGCGACCGTGAGCGCCGCGCCGCGGATGTCGACCTTGTAACCGCCCGCCCGGACGGCGGGGGCGCGCTCCACGACGGTCGGGGTGAAGCCGTGCAGCCGGAGCCAGTAGGCGAGGGTGACGCCCGCGACACCGGCGCCGGAGATCAACACGTTCGCGTTCTTCATCACTGCGGCTCCCTGCCGTCGGTCTCGGTCCGGGCGATCGCCTCGGACAGCACTGACGGTACAAGCGTTTCAGACGATCGTGCAAGACGATTGTTCAAAACATCTGTGTTAGACATCTGTTCAAGAAAACGGGTAGGGTCGGCGGCATGGGCAACCGAGAAGACCTGCTGGACGGCGCCAGGCGTTGTCTGCTGGAGAAGGGCTACACGCGCACGACCGCGCGTGACATCGCGCAGGCGTCCGGGGTCAGCCTCGCCGCCATCGGCTACCACTTCGGCTCCAAGGACGACCTGCTGAACGAGGCGCTGCGCGGCGCGATCGAGGAATGGGGCGACCAGATCGCCGCGGCGATGGCCGGTGCGGCGCCCGCCGACGCAGGCCCGGCCGAGCGGTTCGAGGCGACCTGGACGAGCATCCTCAAGGCCTTCGCCCGGACCCGGCCGCTGTGGGCGGTCCAGTTCGAGGTCCTGGCCCACATCGAGCGCACTCCGGAGCTGCGCAGCAGCTTCGCCGCCGCCAACCGCCAGGCCCGCCTGGGCCTGGCCGAGCTGTTCGGCGTCGAGGTGGAGGCGCTCGGCCCGCGCCGGGCGGAGATGGTCGGCGCGTACTTCCAGGCCCTGCTGTCGGGCACGGCCGCGCAGTGGCTCATGGACCCCGACGGCGTGCCGTCGGCGGGTGAGCTGCTGGACGCCGTACGGGCCGTCTGCGCCGGGCTGGGGCCCGCGGAGACCGCCGGGTGACAGCCGTCCCGCCGCCTCAGACGGGCCGGGGGACGATCGGCAGGCCGGAGCGGAGGTCGTCGAGGACGTCGGCGAAGTGGGCTTCCGCCTCGGTGAGGGCGGACCTCAGCAGGGCTGAGCGGCCACCGGTCCCGGCCGTGCCGGCCAGCTGCTCGATCTCGGCGCACAGCGCCGCGACGGAGTCCACCCCGAGGTTGGCCGCCGCGCCCTTCAGCGCGTGGGCCCGCTGGGCCGTCGCGGCGTGGTCCGCGGCGGCGACGGCCGCGTCGAGGCCGGCCAGCATGGCCGGAGCGCGCTCCAGGAAGGAGGCGACGAGCCTGCCGATGAACTCGATCTCCTGCGGGCTGCCGTCCTCCACCAGGTCCGCCAGGCGCGCCCGGATGCTCAGCGCGGTGCCGGGGGCGGTCATCGGCGCCGCCGGGGGAGGGGGGCGGAGCGAGCCATGGCCACCCCGGGCGTCGGGGTCGCCGGTCGGCGGGAGGGGGTCATGCCGCCACCGCCGTCGTCCCGGGGGCGGCGCCCTTTGCCGGGCCCTTCCCCGGGTTCCTCCCCGCGCCCGTCTTCGCATCCGTGCCCGCCTCCGGCACGATGGCCCAGACCGGCTCGACCAGCTCCACGATGTGCTTGTAGTTGGTCAGCCGCTCCAGGAGCATCTCGGTGACCAGGATCCCGCGGCCGATGAGCACCAGGCCGTTGACGGCGACGATGTCCTCGGCGATGCGCATGCCGACCTCCAGCTCGCCGATGCGCAGGGCGTGCACCGTCTCGTGCTCGGCCTCGATCCCCCGGATCCGGCGCAGCGCGGCCAGTGCCGGGCCGTCGTGGTCGCTCTGGTCCTCCATCGCGGCGATGGCGTGCTCCGCGGTCACGCCGCGGCTGGTGAAGGCCTCGAAATCGGTCGCCGCGCGTAGTACGGCGACGGCCGAGGCGACCACCGGGTCCGCCTCATCGGGTGCGTGCCAGTGGACGCCGCCGGCGGGCCGGAGCCCGCGGATGATCTCGATGACGTTCTCGAGCATCGGCACCCCGCCGAGCAGCCGGATCGCGGTGCCGGGCATGGCGTCGATCATCTTCTGCTCGTCCTCGGGCAGCGGCATGCCCCGGTCCAGCTTCTCCAGCACGCTGGGCGGCAGGGTCACCGCGCCGAGCTGGGAGGCCATGGCCGCGACCTCGATCTCCCAGGCGTTGCCCAGGCCGAGCTCGCCGCACAGGGCGCCGACCAGGTCGCGGATGCGCCCGGCGCGGGCGAAGGCCTGGGGGCTGGCCAGTTCCAGACAGCCGAAGAGCGCCTGCAGGCTTCCGCGGAGGGTCTTGTCCAGGATCTCCCGCTCGGCGCTGACCAGGCGGTGCCGTTCCAGCGCGTCGCGGACGGTGGCGCGCAGCTCCCGGGTGGGGCAGGGCTTGCACAGGAAGCGGAAGACCTGGCCGGTGTTGATCGCGGAGATGGCGGAGGTGAGGTCGCCCTGGGCGGTGTGCAGGACCCGGGTGATGTCGGGGTACTTCAGCCGCACGTGCCCCAGCAGCTCGATGCCGTCCATGTCGGGCATCCGCATGTCGCTGATGACGACGGCGACGGGTCCTCCGCGCTCGAGCATCTCCAGGGCGGCCAGCCCGTCGGGCGCGGTGATGACACGGTAGTCCGTGCCCAGCTGGTGGGTGAGCGTCTCCAGCACGGTCGGCTCGTCGTCCACCACCAGGACGGAGGGCGTCTCGCCGGTGAACACCGAGGAGCGCCGCCACAGCTCGTTCGACTCGTTCGACATCGCAGTCCCGTTCTTCTACGTCTGCCCCCTCGGTCGGCTCCGGCGCGCGGTTCCTGAGGCAAACGGCGGCCCTTCCGGGTGCGGGACGGGAGCGGGCGGCAGGACGGGTCAGCGCTCGATGAGGGTGACCTCCAGGGAGTAGTGCGAGGCCCGGTAGACGTGGGAGCCGTGCTCGACGGCCCGGCCCTGGTCGTCGTAGGTGGTGCGGACCATGGTGAGCAGCGGCGCGCCGCGCCGTTCGTCCAGCAGCCGGGCCTCGGTCGCGCCGGCCGCCCGGGCGCCTATCCGCTGGTTCGCCACCCGCATGCGGACCCCGGCCGAGCGCAGCAGCTCGTACAGGCCGCGTTCCTGCAGGCTCTCGGCGGCCAGCGGGGCCAGGCCCGAGGGCAGCCAGTTGTGCAGCAGCGCCAGCGGCTCGCCCCCGGCGTAGCGCAGGCGCTCCATCCGCAGCACCTCGGTGCCGGCCGGGACGCCGAGGATCGTGGCGATCTCCTCCTCGGCCGCCAGGGACTCCAGCGAGAGCACCCGGGTCGCGGGCTCCTGCCCGGCCCGGCGCAGGTCGTCGTAGAGGCTGGTCAGCTCCACCGAGCGCTTGACCTGGCCGTGCACGACCTGCGTGCCGACGCCGCGCTTGCGCACCAGCAGGCCCTTGTCCACGAGGTACTGGATCGCCTGGCGGATGGTGGGCCGGGACAGGCCCAGCCGGTCGGCCAGGAGGATCTCGTTGTCCAGCCGGGATCCCGGGGGCAGGTCGCCGCGCCGGATCGCCTCGGAGATCTGCTCGGCCACCTGGAAGTACAGCGGCACCGGGCTGGACCGGTCCAGATCGATGGCGAGATTGGCGGTCATCGGCCCCTCCTGCGGCTGCGCTGCGTGATCAGTTTAGCGGACATCATAATGTCCTGACAAACAAGGTCGCGGCACCGGTCAATCGCGGGGTAACCGTGTCCTGACCGGGTCTTACCTGCTTGTCTGGAGGTGTGCCCGCCCCGAGATCATCCCGCGTGCCCCGCGCCCGTCCGGCCAGGTCGGCGGGGATTCCCGGACCGGATTCCCGCATGGGAGGCGGCGGACCGGGAAGTGAGGGCCGGACAGCCCCCCGACCAGGCCGCGGACGTCACTGGAGGAAAGACATGAACCTGACCACCTCGCGTGAGCTGTCGGAGATCGCCGGGCAGGCCGCCCGCGCGGTGGGCGACCGGCTCCGCAAGGCCTTCAGGTCACGGCCCTCGGTGGAGACCAAGAAGGACTTCCACGACCCGGTGACCGAGCACGACCGCGCCGCCGAGGAGACCATCCGAGAGGTCCTCGCCGAGCGCTGCCCGGGCAGCACGGTGGTGGGCGAGGAGGGCGGCACCGCGGCCGGCGCCGCGGGAGAGTCCGCCGGGAGCGGGATCCGGTGGTACGTCGACCCGATCGACGGCACGGCGAACTTCGCCGCCGGCATACCGTTCTTCTGCGTGTCGATCGCCGCGGCGGAGGGCGACGAGGTGGTCGCGGGGGTGATCTACGACCCGCTGCGGGACGAGATGTTCCGCGCCGACCTGGGCGGGGCCTGGTGCGACGACGTACGGCTGCGCAGCGCCGGGGCGGCCCGCGACCGCGAGGCGGTGCTGCTGAGCAGCTATCCCGGCCCCCACGACCTGGCGGCCGACGGCCGGGAGGCGCTGCTCCGCTTCGGGCGGATGGTGGAGTCCTTCGCCTCGGTCCGGCGCCCGGGCAGCACCGCGCTCAAGCTGGCCCACGTCGCCGGCGGCTGGGCCGACGTGGCCTACGGATCCGGTGTCAGCCCCTGGGACGTGGCCGCCGGGGCGCTGCTGGTCCGCCAGGCCGGGGGCGCCTACCTCCCCTTCGGCGGGGCGATCCTCAAGCCCGGCGGCTACATCGCCCACGTGGGCGGCTTCGACCTGGCGGGCTCGGTCATACGGGAGATCGCGTTCCCGGACGCGGGCCGTACGGCATGAGCGGGATCCCGCGGTCCGGACGGACGCCCCGCGGCACCGGCCCGAGCGGGGACGGTCACGGGGCGCCCGCACGGCACGGGTTCAGCGGCGGGGGTTCCAGCCGCGGGTGTCGACGGCCAGGTCGTGCAGGTCGGCGACGTCGTCCCACTCGACGAACTTGAAGTTGGTGTTCTCCCGGTCGCCGTCGGCGGGCAGGTTGGCGCCGTCGTGGACCACCAGGAGGCCCTCGTCGAACTTCTCGCCGAGCGGCACGTTCATCACCATGGCGCCGTCGCTGTGCTCGGCGGCGTCGATGCCGTCGTCGGCGCCGACGCGGAACTGCCCGAGATAGGCGTTGGCGCCCTCGCGCCGGTAGACGGCGAAGGTGCTGTCACCCTGGCTGGAGGCCAGCAGGTACCCCTTGCCGCCGGAACGGTGGTAGATGGTCAGCCCCTCGGCGTCGGCCGTCAGGTGCGTGCCGCCGAAACCGGGGTCGGCGCCGAAGGCGCACTCCTCGGTCCCGGGGTCGTAGGTGCCCGGCACGCCGTACCCGCGGACCTTGTCCATCAGCACCGGCTCGCCGGTCAGGTCGGCGCGCATCCTCCAGATGCCCACCGTCTCCTGGGCGGCGTAGAGCACGTCCCGCTCGGCGTCTACGACCATGCCCTCGACCTGCGGCAGCTCGCCGGGCTCCAGGCACGGGCTCCAGGTGTTGCCGTCGGGCAGGGTGAAGGAGGAGGGCAGGCTGATCTGGCGGACCTTGTCGTAGCCGATCTTCCCGCCGGAGACGGTCTTGAGCCTCAGCAGCGCGACGGCCGTCTCGTGCCGCCGGCTGACCAGGACGTAGGCGCCGGTGGAGTCCTTCCAGACGGCCAGGCCGTAGGCGGTCTCGGCCTCGTTGACCTGCTCCTGCGTGGTGTTGAAGACGAACGGCACGGCCGGATCGGTGACGTCGGCCAGCGGGGCGCGCCCGGCGGCGGCCGCGGCCGGGTCGACGGCGTAGAAGCGGATGTGGTCGCGGCCCCGGTCGGAGACGGCGATCAGGTCCCGGCCGGCGAAGCCGTACAGGACGTCGGCGTTGTTGAAGCGGCCGGGCTCGTCGTCGTCGCCGGGGGCGGCGGGCGCCGGGATGTGCTGCAGCTGCGCGCCCTTGAGGTCGTAGGCGTACAGGCCGCCCTCCTTGGCGGTGGCGGCCACCACGCTCTTGCCGGGTCTGGTGGGATGGACCCAGATCGCCGGGTCGTCGCCGTTGGCGTTGCCTCCCGCCTCGTCGTCGAAGAGGGCGGGGGTCTCGACCTCGGGGTGGGCGGTGGGCACGCTGTCCGCCCCGGCGGCCTGGGCCGCGGGTAAGGCGGTGACCAGGCACGCGGCCGCCAGGGCCAGGGAGAGTCGTGACAGGGGACGCATGGCGCCTCCAGGTGGGGGTCGGGCTGATCGGCGCTCGATCATCTTGATGTCACGTTAACGAGTGATGAATGACTGAGCAATATTACATACATATGTCATGACATAAGGATGAACGTCGCATCGCGCAAAAGGTGATGGTTTCGCATAGGTCCTAATGTCACGACAAACTGTTGACACGAAGGTAATGCCGCGGTTACAAACCATGCACGGGGGTTCCAGCGGAACGAAGCGCGGGAGGCTTGCCGATGAAGCGGACGACAGGGCTGGTCGTGGCGGCCGTGCTGGGGCTCTTCGCCCTGGGCGGCTGTTCATCGGGAGGGCAGGAGGGCGGCGCCCAGACCGCCGGTTCTCCCACGAGTGCGGCGGCCGAACCGCCGGCCGGTGGCGGCACCTTCGCCGTCATCACCCACGCGGCCTCCGGAGACGCCTTCTGGGACGTGGTCAAGAACGGTGCCGAGGCCGCCGGCAAGCAGTACGGCGTCACGGTGAGCTACCAGGGCGACGGGGATCCCGCCCGGCAGTCGCAGCTCATCGACCAGGCCGTGAGCCAGAAGGTCGACGGCATCGTGGTCTCCATGGCCAACCCCGACGCGCTGAAGGAGTCCGTCGGCAAGGCCGTGGCCGCGAAGATCCCGGTGATCACCATCAACTCGGGCGGTGACAAGTCCAAGGAGTTCGGCGCCATCACGCACGTCGGCCAGTCCGAGGACGTGGCCGGGCGGGGCGCCGGTGAGCAGCTCAAGGCCGCGGGCGTCAAGAAGCTGCTCTGCGTGATCCACGAGGCGGGCAACGTCGGCCTGGACCAGCGCTGCAACGGCGCGACCGAAGGGCTGGGCGGCACCGTCGAGCGGCTCCAGGTGGAGGGCACCAACCTCGCCGACGCCACCTCGAAGATCACCGCCAGGCTGCAGTCGGACACCTCGCTCGACGGCGTGCTCGCTCTGAACCCGGCCGTGGCCATCGCGGCCCGCGACGCCATCGCCGACTCCGGTTCCAAGGCGAAGCTGGGCACCTTCGACCTGTCGGGCGACGTGGTCACCGCCATCAAGGACGGCGAGATCCTGTTCGCCGTGGACCAGCAGCAGTACCTGCAGGGCTGGCTGCCGATCACCTTCCTCACCCTCTACGCGAAGAACCTCAACACCGTCGGCGGCGGCCTCCCGGTGAACACCGGCCCCGGCTTCGTCACCAAGGACAACGCCGAGCAGGTCGCCAAGCTCGCCGAGAGCGGCACCCGGTGACCGGCGGGCACGGCGGGTACGGCCCGTCCGGCGGGTGCGGTGCATGCGGCACGCCCGCCGGACGGGCCGGGACCCGGGACCGGGATCAGGACCGCGACCGGGAGGGCCGGGCATGACGGTGGCCGACGAGCGGCTCGCCGGGACCGGCCTGGCCCGGCGGCTGCTGATCCGCCCCGAGCTGGGCGCGGTGGTCGGCGCGATCGCGGTGTTCGCCTTCTTCGCCGGCCAGTCGGAGACGTTCCGCTCGATCGAGGGAGTGGCCAACTGGCTGGACCCGGCCTCCACGCTCGGCATCATGGCGGTGGCCATCGCCCTGCTGATGATCGGCGGCGAGTTCGACCTGTCGGCCGGGGTGCTCACCGGCAGCACCGGCCTGATCATGGTCATCCTCTCCACCAGATACGGCCTGTCGGTGTGGACGGCGATGCTCGTCGCCCTCGTCGTGGCGCTGCTGGTGGGCTTCCTCAACGGGCTGATCGTGGTCCGCACCAAGCTGCCGAGCTTCATCGTCACCCTCGGCACCTTCCTGATGCTGCAGGGGATCAACCTCGGCGTCACCAAGGCGCTCACCGGCACCGTCCAGGTGAGCGGGCTGCGCCGTGCCGAGGGCTACGACCAGGCGCGGGCCCTGCTGGCCGGGACCTTCTCCCTCGGCGGGACCGACTTCCGCGTGGCCATCCTGTGGTGGCTGGGCGTCACCGCCCTGGCCACCTGGGTGCTCATGCGCACCAGGCCGGGAAACTGGATCTTCGCGGTGGGCGGCGACGAGCGGGCCGCCCGTGCGGTCGGCGTGCCCGCCGACCGCACGAAGATCGCTCTGTTCATGACCACCGCCGTGGCGGCCTGGCTGGTCGGCTCGATCCTGGCCCTGCGCTTCACCTCGGTGCAGGCCAACGCCGGACTGGGCCAGGAGTTCGTCTACATCATCGCGGCGGTCATCGGCGGCTGCCTGCTCACCGGCGGGTACGGCTCCGCGGTCGGGGCGTCCATCGGGGCGCTGATCTTCGGCATGGCCGACAAGGGCATCGTCTTCCTCGGCTGGGACGCCGACTGGTTCAAGTTCTTCCTGGGCGCGATGCTGCTGCTGGCCACCCTCGCCAACCGGCTGGTGCGCCGCTACGCGGAGGAGGTACGGCATTGACCGCGACGGGAGGCGCCCCCGCGCGGGGCGAGGCCGGCTTCGCCGTACCGCTGCTGGAGACCCGCGAGTGCGGCAAGACCTTCGGCGGGGTGATCGCGCTGCGCGAGGTCTCCATGCAGGTGCGCGCCGGGGAGGTCACCTGCGTGCTCGGCGACAACGGCGCGGGCAAGTCCACGCTCATCAAGATCCTGTCGGGCGTGCACCCGCCGGACTCGGGCGTCTATCTGGTGGACGGCGCCCCGGCCGCCTTCACCAGCCCCCGTGACGCCCTCGACCGCGGCATCGCCACCGTCTACCAGGACCTGGCGATGATCCCGCTGATGTCGGTGTGGCGGAACTTCTTCCTCGGCTCGGAGCCCTCGCTCGGCTGGGGCCCGCTGCGCCGCTTCGACGTGGCCCGGGCCAAGCGCACGGTCCGCCAGGAGCTGCGCTCCATGGGCATCGACATCCGCGACGTCGACCAGCCCGTGGGCACGCTGTCCGGCGGCGAGCGCCAGTCGGTGGCCATCGCCCGCGCGGTGCACTTCGGCGCCCGCGTGCTGATCCTGGACGAGCCCACCTCCGCGCTGGGCGTCAAGCAGGCCGGGGTGGTGCTGCGCTACATCGCCCAGGCCCGCGACCGCGGTCTCGGGGTCGTCTTCATCACCCACAACCCGCACCACGCCTATCCCATCGGCGACCGCTTCCTGCTGCTCAACCGGGGCGCCAGCATGGGCGAGTACGGCAAGGCCGACATCACCCGCCAGGAGCTCACCTCCCTGATGGCCGGGGGAGCGGAGCTGGAGCAGCTCGCCCACGAGCTGAGCCGCGACGAACCGCCCGGCGGGCCGAAGGAGATCCGGTAGGCGGGGGATCCGGCGGGCGGCTCCTCGCTCAGCGGGGGAACAGCTCGAAGCCGATGCAGGGACGGTCGCCGAAGCGGGCGGAGTCGTGTGAGGTCATCTGCTCGATGAAGGTGCGGCAGTAGCTCTCCGGCTCCTCCTCGGTGAGCGCCTCGATGTAGGTGCGGTGCTCCAGCAGGGAGCGGATCGCGCGCTCCACGCCGCCGCTCACGGCCACGGCGTGGGTCGGGCGGGGGGACCCGGCCACGGCCACCCACCGCACGCCGTCCCACGGGGCGAGCCCGCCGGCGGCCAGCTCGGGGAAGATCCAGCGGTTGCCCGCGTCCGCGGCGGCGTCCAGGACCGCCCGGCCGACCGCCCGGTGGTCGGGGGTGTTCCACGCGTTGCCGCCCCAGGTGTCGTGGTGGTTGATGGTCAGCACCAGCTCCGGCCGGTGGCGCCTGATCGCCGCGGCCAGGTCCTTGCGCAGCGCCGGGCCGTACTCGATGGCCCCGTCCGGATGGCTGAGGAACTCCACCGACGTCACCCCGACCACCGCGGCGCTGGCCCGCTGCTCCTTCTCGCGCAGGGGGCCGGCCTTGTCCGGGTCCATGGTGTCGATCCCGGCCTCGCCCCGCGTGACCAGCAGGTAGGAGACCTCCCGCCGCTCGTCGGTCCAGCCGGCGATCGCCGCGGCCGTGCCGTACTCCAGGTCGTCGGGGTGCGCCACGATGGCCAGGGCCCGCTGCCAGTCGGTGGGCATCGCCTCGAGCTGCTCCGTCATCAGATCTCCCCATATGAATCTACTTTGTAAAGGCATGGGGGCAGCCCGGCCCTCCCCACAACACCAAGCCAATTCCCCACAGAGTGGAGCCAATCACGAAGCCTCCACCGAATCGAGATCAAAATGCCCGCTCGGCCGGGCAATCCGCAGGTCGGTCTGCTCCGAATCAGCCGTGTACGCATCCGGGCCGACGGCGAGGAGGGGCTGCATGAGGGCGGAGCACGAGCCGCGGCCACGGCAGGATCGCGGGCGGCCGGGGCTGGAGGAACTGCTGGAACGGGTGGCACGGGGTGATCGCACGGCTTTCGAGCGGGTGTACGAGCAGGTCGCGGGGCCGGTGTACGGCGTCGTCCTGCGGGTGCTGCGCGATCCGGCCCAGTCGGAGGAGGTCGCCCAGGAGGTGCTGGTGGAGGTGTGGCGCGGCGCGGCGCGCTTCGAGGCGTCACGGGGGTCGGCGATGTCGTGGGTGATGACGATCGCCCACCGCCGCGCCGTCGACCGGGTGCGCTCCGCCCAGGCCGGCACCGACCGGGAGACGCGCGCCGCCCGGCTGGAGGTGCACCGGCCCTATGACGAGGTCGCCGAGTCGGTGCAGACCCGGCTGGAGCGCGAGCGGCTGCGCCGGTGCCTGGACGGGCTGACGGAGTTGCAGCGCGAGTCGGTGACGTTCGCCTACTACGGCGGGTACTCCTACCGTGAGGTCGCCGAGCTGCTGAAGGTACCGCTGGCGACCGTGAAGACCCGGATGCGCGACGGGCTGATCCGCATGCGCGACTGCCTGGGAGTGGAAAGATGAACGGCGCGCTGAGCGGGCGCGACCCGCACACGCTGGCCGGGGCGTACGCCCTCGACGCCGTCGACGACGCCGACCGGCTGCGCTTCGAGGAACATCTGGAACGCTGCGCCGAGTGCGCGCAGGAGGTGCGCGGGTTCACCGAGACGGCCGCCCGCCTCGGTCACGCCCTGGCCCTGACGCCCCCGCCCCGGATGCGGGAACGGGTCCTGGCGCAGATCGGGCACGTCCGCCAGCTGCCCCCGGTCGTGGCGCTCCCCGTCCCCGAGTTCCCCGAGGCGTCGCGGGCGTCGCGGGCGCGCCGGGCGAGACCGTCGTGGCGGTCGGGGTCGGTGTGGTGGCCGAAGCTGACGGCCGGGCTGACGGCCGTGAGCATGGCCGCCGCCGTGGTGCTCGGGGTCGTGGCGATCCGGGCCCAGGACCTGCTGGACACGACCAGGCAGGACAACCGGCAGATCGCCGCCGTGCTGGCGGCGCCGGACGCCCGGGCGGTCACCGACAGGACGGAGGCGGGAGGCAGGGCCAGGGCGGTGGTCTCCCGCTCCCAGGACAGGCTGGTGTTCGTCTCCTCGGGCTTGTCACCGCTGCCCGAGTCCAGCACCTACCAGCTGTGGCGGATCGGCCCGTCGGGCATCACCTCGGCCGGGCTGCTGCGACCCGACGCCTCCGGAGGCGATCCGCCGCCCGTCGTCGTCGAGGGCATCGGGGAGACCGCCACGATGGGCGTCACGGTCGAGCCCGCGGGCGGATCGCGGCAGCCCACCTCCACGCCGCTCATCATGCTGACCCTGCCCGAGGCCTGACCGCTCCCGCCGGTAGCCTGCGGTGGTGGCCGAGCCGTACCTGACGCTGGAAGAACCGATCGAGCACGAGATCGAGATCAAGGGATCGCGGTTCATCTGCCTGCTGGCCCCCGCGCCCTCCGAGGAGGCCGCCCGCGCGGTCGTCGCCGCCCGCAAGGAGCTGCACCCCGACGCCACGCACAACTGCTCGGCCTACGTGATCGGCGGGGACCGGCGGGTCCAGCGGGCCGACGACGACGGCGAGCCCGGCGGCACGGCCGGCGCGCCGATGCTGGAGACGCTGCTGCGCCGGGGAATCGGCGACGTGGCGGCGGTGGTCACGCGCTACTTCGGCGGAGTGAAGCTGGGCGCGGGCGGGCTTGTCCGCGCCTACGGCGGCGCGGTCGCCAAGACGCTGGACCTGGTGACCCCGGTGACGATGGTGCCCGCCAGGGTCATGGCGGTGACCGTGGACCACATGCGCGCCGGACGCCTGGAGAACAGCCTGCGCGCCTCGTCGTACGAGGTCAGGAAGGTCGTGTACGGCGCGCAGGTCGCCCTCGAGGTGGTGGTGCGCGAGTCGGAGCTGGAGTCCTTCCCCGACGCGATCGCCACCCTGACCTCCGGCCGGGCGGCCATCGAACCGGGCGAGACGGTCCACCTGCGCAGCGGCGACCGCTGAGCGCCCCGCCCTGACGGCGGGTGGCGGGTTTCGGACCTCGCAGTCGCCGTGACGGGAGGGGGAACCGGATCCGGGAGATGATGGATGTCATGCTGATCCGTCACCGCGGCCATGAGCCGATCGTCGATCCCTCCGCCTATGTCGCGCCGAACGCGACGCTCGTGGGGCGGGTGCGGATCGGTCCCCGGGCACGGGTGATGTACGGGGCCGTCCTCGACGCCGAGGAGGGCGCGATCGAGGTCGGCGAGTGTGCGATCGTCTGCGAGAACGCCGTGCTGCGCGGCGAGGTGACGCTGGGCGACCACGTCTTCGTCGGCCCGCAGGCGACCCTGCTGGGCTGCGGAGGTGGCGCGGTGCGTCTATCTGGGCACCGGGGCGACCGTGCTGCAGGAGGCGGTGCTCGGAGCGGGGGCGGTCGTCGCGGTCGGGGCCCTGGTGCACGCGCGCACCACGCTGCCGGAGGAGTCCTTCGTGCCGCCGAACACCGTCGCCGTCGCCGGGGAGGTGTACGCGCCCGGCGACCCCGGTCTGCCCGAGGCGATCAAGGGGGTGGGGTTCGCCAAGGTGGCGTTCGGGATCGACGCCGACTGGGAGGACCGGATCAGCCGCTACGAGCGCGTGGCCGAGGTCCGCTCGGCCCAGTTCGCCGCGCACGCCGACGACGAGATCGTGGGCTGAACGCCCGCCGGGCGCCGTCTTGCGGAAGCGGAGGGCGGTACGGCGGGCCGCGACGCGGCGGCGGCGTGCCGCAGGGACGTGTCACCGGTCTTCCGGGTCACCGGCCTTTCACGTCACCGGTGTTCCGTGCCGGTGGCGAGGTCCCATATCCGCACGGTGCGGCCGTCACCGGAGACGACGACGGTGCGCCCGTCCGGTCGGGCGGCGGCCACCGTCCAGACCGGGTCGCCGTGGACGAGTGGCGTGCCGGCCGGGGTCCGGCCGGAGGAGGCTGGGGATGAGGCCGCCGGGGAGCGGCCGGAGGAGGAGGTTGCGGACGAGATGGACGCGGACGCGGGACCGGAGCCCCGGGGAGCCTCCGGTTGCCGCAGCCACAGGATCGCGGGGGCGAGCAGGATCGCGGCGGCGGCCGTACCGGCCACCAGGAGACGCCGCCGGGCTGGACCGGCCCCGTGCGGCGTTCCGCCCCGTCCGGAGCCCGCCGGACCGGCGGCGGGGGTCTCGCCGGTGAGGATGCGCCGCGGTGACGGTGGGGCGGGCGGCGGGATTCTTGGCCAGGCAGGCGGCCAGCAGCGGGCGCAGCCGGTCGGGCACTCCGGCCAGGTCGGGCTCGCGGTTCAGGACGGCGCCCATCACCGCGGCGGGGGTGGTACCGGGGAAGGCCGGACGGCCGGTGGCGGCGTAGACCATGGTGGCGGCCCAGGCGAACACGTCCGAGGCGGCGCCTGCCTCCTGCCCGTCGAGCTGCTCCGGCGACATGTAGGCCGGGGAGCCCACCAGCTCGGATCGCGTGGTGGTGTGCTCCAGCAAGCGGGCGATGCCGAAGCCGACGACCACGGGCCCCTCCGGGCCCATGATCACGTTGCTGGGCTTGAAGTCCCGGTGGACGACACCGGCCCGGTGGACGGCGGCCAGGGCCGTCAGGGTCGTGATCGCCAGCCGGTCCAGGCCGCCCCCGGTCCGTGGCCCGTCCTCGGCGACCAGCTCCCGCAGGGACGGCCCCGGCACGTACTCGCTGATCAGATAGGGGCGGTCGCCGGCGACGCCGGTGGCGACGACCTGGGCGGTGCAGAAGGCCGCGACCCTGCGGGTCAGCTCCGCCTCGCGCAGGAACCGCCGCCGGACGCCGGGGTCGTCCGCCATCCGGGCGTGCAGCAGCTTGATCGCCACCTTGCCGCCTGCGGCGGACCGCCCCAGATGGACGACGCCCTGCCCGCCCTCGCCCAGGATCCCGGCCAGCCGGTAGCCGCCGATCTCCGCGGGGTCACCCGTGCCGGGCGGGCTGGGATCGGGCACCGCTCACTTCCTCTCGCCGTCCGGCCGTCCTCGATCGGACAGGTCCGTCCTTGATCCGGGAGACGACGATAGACGCCGTCCCCAGGGGAGGGGAACCGGCGGCGGCCGGGATCGGGAGCCGGATCGGCGGGGCGGGCGCTCGCATCCCGCAGGCGCCCCCGCCCAGGAAGCCCCCGCCATCCCGCAGGCGCTCCGCTCAGGAAACCCCCGCCGTCGCGCCGGCGGAACGGGCGCGTGCGGCGTCGACGAGCTCGCGTACGGCGGGCGCGACCTCGGCCGCGAAGCGCTGCAGGTCGGCCGCCGAGTCGCTCATCAGGGTGTAGGTGCTCATCCCGTGCTCAAGGGTGAGCCCGGCGAGCTGCTCGGCCCAGTCGCGCGGCGAGCCGTCGAGGAAACCGCCGCCGGAGCCGAAGCGGCCCTCGACGTTGTAGAGCCGCCGGATCTCCGCCGGGTCGCGTCCGGCGTCCTCGGCCGCCCGGTCGATCGCGGCGTTCATGCCGCCCAGCTCACCGGGGGGCGCGTAACCCGAGCTGGGCAGCCAGCCGTCGGCCTTGGCGCCGGTCAGGGTCAGCATGCGCCGCTTGTAGGCGCCGAGCCAGATCTCCACCGGGTGCGCCGGCGCGGGACCCGGCCGGGCGGCCTTGATCCGGTAGTGCCCGCCCTGCAGGTGCAGCGGACCGCCCTCGGTGTTCCAGATCGCGCGGATGACGTCGATCGCCTCCGACAGCGCGTCGACGCCCTCGCCCGGGGTCAGGGACGGCCCGCCGATCGAGGCGATCGCCTCGAGGAACCCGCCCGAGCCGAGGCCCAGCTCGACCCGGCCGCCGCTGAGGACGTCGAGGGTGGCGACGCTGCGGGCCAGCACCACGGGGGGCCGCAGGGGCAGGTTCGCCACGTTCGGCGCCACGCGGATCCTGGAGGTCCTGGCCGCCACCACCGACAGCAGCGTCCAGGTGTCGAGGAAGTTCGCCTGGTACGGATGGTCCTGGAAGCTCACCAGGTCGAGCCCCTCGCGCTCGGCGAGGGAGGCCAGCGAGAGCACCTCTTCGGCCCGGGCGGTGATGGGCGTGATGAAGGCACCGAACCGGAGATCATGCCCGTAGTCGGTCATATGTCATTCCCCTGCGTCTTTGAGCCGTCCCGCCGGGTGGCCGGTCACCGGTCCGTTCCGATCTCCTCCCTCTCCGGGAGCGCCGGCGGACCTCTTCAAGAACGCTAACGGACGGACCGGCGGCGATTTCTTCGACAGTGCGCGATCATTCAAGATCACTGGCAAAACTGTGAGATACGTCACATCGGCTGCCTGGGGTGGCGAGCGCGGGAGCCCGGCGGCGAGGGCTCGAATCCGCCCGCCGACGCGTTCCGCGACCTGTCGGCGAGATGGTCCTTTACCGGTCTGACGTGCGGGAACACCGGGAAACGACGGGTCTCCCCGCCGGGCCGCCCGGCCCCCACGGCCCCGTGCCGGGCTCCTGGGGTTTTCCGCACCCCGGCGCTGGGGTGATCGCCAGGAAGGTCCGGCGGTACGCCTCATGCACGGCATATCCGCGGGTCTCTAGCCTTGTCTCATGAGTTCATCGACTGTCGACGGGGTCGCCGGGTGGGCGATCGGCATTATGGAGACCCTGGGAGCGCCCGGGGCCGGGATCGCGATCGCCCTGGAGAACCTGTTCCCTCCGCTGCCCAGCGAGGTGATCCTGCCGCTGGCCGGGTTCACCGCCAGCAAGGGGAACATGGGCCTGTTCGACGCGGTGCTCTGGACCACGCTCGGCTCGGTGATCGGTGCGCTGGTGCTCTACGGGGTCGGCGCGCTGCTCGGCCGGGAGCGGGTGATCCTCATCGCCTCCAAGCTGCCGTTGATCAACGTCGCCGACATCGAGAAGACCGAGGCGTGGTTCGCCAGGCACGGTAAGAAGACGGTCTTCTTCGGGCGGATGATCCCCATCTTCCGCAGCCTGATCTCGATCCCCGCCGGGGTCGAGCGCATGCCGCTCTCGATCTTCACCATCCTCACCCTGGCGGGCAGCCTCATCTGGAACACGGCCTTCATCATGGCCGGGTACGCCCTCGGCGAGAAGTACCACCTGATCGAGCAGTACATGGGGATCGTCTCCAAGGCCGTGCTGGGCGTCGTCCTGCTCGCCATCGTGATCTTCATCTGGGTCCGGGTGGTGGACCGGCGCAAGGGCCGGCACCACGCCCGATGACGGCGGGAGCGGCGACGGCGGCCAGGACGCTGGCCGGGCTCGCGCTCGGAGTGCTCTCGGCCCTGGCCGGGCTGGTCTTCCTCCTCGTGGCGGTCCCCTCGCTGCTCCTGCCCGCCGCCCGGCCGCGCGTGCTGGCGGGAGCCGTACGGCTGGCGGCCCTGGAGGTCGCGCGGCTGGAGCTGCTGGGCGGGGCCGGGATCTCCGGCTACGACGGCCGCCGGGCGTTGCGCTACCTCGCTGTACGGCTGCCCGCCGGCCTGCTGGCGGCGGGGGTCCTGCTGCTGCTGGTCCTCGGGATCGGCACGGGGATGACGATCGTGTGGATGTGGGGCCGGGGGGAGACCTTCGACGGCATGGAGCCGGAGCCGCTGATCGTGGCCTACATCGGGGTCGGCGGTCTGGTCCTGTTCTTCCTGGAGATCATGGGGATCATCGGCCTGGCCGTACTCGAACGGAGGATCGCCGTGGCAGCGCTCGGCCCCAGCCGCACCGAGCGGCTGCACCGCCGCATCGCCGAGCTGGCCGAGACCCGCGCGGGCGTCGTGGCCGCCGTCGACCAGGAACGCAGGCGCATCGAGCGCGACCTGCACGACGGAGTGCAGCAGCACCTGGTCGCGCTGGCGATGCTGATCGGCCGGGCACGCCGGGGCCGCTCGCCCGAACTGCTCGACGAGCTGCTCGGCCAGGCCCACACCGCGGCGCAGGAGGCGCTGGGCGAGCTGCGGGAGGTCGCCTGGCGGGTCTACCCCAGCGGGCTGGACGCCCTCGGCCTGCACGACGCGCTGGCCGGAGTCGCCGAACGCGCGGGGATGCCGGTGACGATCCGGTACGGCCTGCGCGAACGGCCGCCGGGGCCGGTGGAGACGGCCGCGTACTTCGTGGTCAGCGAGGCCGTCACCAACGCGGCCAAGCACGCGGGCGCCCGCGCGGTCACCGTCGAGGTCACCGAGAGGATCGCGGGAGACGGCGCGCCGGGCGGCGGAACGGCCGAGGCCGGAGGGGGGCCTTCCGGATCCGCCGGGCGGCGGAGCGTGGTGGTGCGGGTGGAGGACGACGGCAAGGGCGGTGCCGACCGCGCGGGCGGCGGACTGTCCGGCCTCGCCCGCCGGGTCGCCGCGCTGGACGGCGGTCTGCGGGTGGACAGCCCGCCGGGCGGGCCCACCGTGATCACCGCGGAGCTCCCCTGCGGCTGACCCCGGCCCCACCGCGTCATCCGGGCGCCTGACCGGGATCTCCGGCTTTACCCCCTTCTCTGCAAACCGACTAGTCGGTACGTTGAGGCGAACGGCAAGGAGGGCAGCTCGATGACGACGATCCACGGCAGCTGCGACGACCGCTTCGACGGCGTGCGCAAGGCGTTCGAGGAGAACTTCTCCGCCCGCGGCGAGCTCGGCGCCGCGGTCACGGTGACGGTCGGCGGCACGACCGTCGCCGACCTGTGGGGCGGTCACACGGACCCGGGACGCAGCCGCCCGTGGGAACGTGACACGCTGGTCAACGTCTGGTCCACCACCAAGGGCGTCGTCGCCCTGTGCGCCCACATGCTGGCCGACCGGGGAGAGCTGGACCTGGACGCGCCCGTCGCCTCCTACTGGCCCGAGTTCGCCGCCGGGGGCAAGCAGGGCATACCGGTGCGCGACCTGCTCTCGCACCGGGCCGGGCTGTCCGGGCTGCGCGAGCCGACCTCCCCGGCCGACCTGCTCGACTGGGAGCTGATGACCTCGCGGCTGGCGGCCGCGGAGCCGCTGTGGGAGCCCGGCACCCGCTCGGGATACCACGCGCTGACCTACGGGTACCTGGTCGGCGAGGTGATCCGGCGGGTGGGCGGGCGCACGGTCGGGCGTTTCCTGCGCGAGGAGGTCACCGGGCCGCTGGGCCTCGACTTCGCCGTCGGGCTGCCGGAGTCGGAGGACGGGCGCGTCGCCGAGCTGTCCCACGCGACCCCGCCTCCGGGCAGCGAGCAGGCGGAGATCTTCGCCCAGATGCACCCGGCCGCGATCGCGGCCCTGGCCAATCCCGTCTTCGGGGCGGAGGAGGCCAACGAGCCGGCCTGGCGCCGCGTCGAGGTGCCGGCCGCCAACGGGCACGGCACGGCGCGGGCGGTCGCCGCGCTGTACGGCGTCATGGCGTGCGGCGGGTCGTGGGACGGCCGCCGGCTGCTGTCGCCCGAGGCCGTCGAGCGTGCCAGGCAGGGGCAGGGATCATGCGTCGACCTGGTGCTCGGCGCCGGGTTCGGCGGCGAGACGGAGATCGCGCTGGGCTACTGGCTGAGCGGCCCGCGCGGATCGTACGGCCCCAACCCCCGCGCCTTCGGCCACGACGGCTACGGCGGCTCCTGCGGCCTGGCCGACCCCGAGGCGCAGGTCAGCATCGGCTACGTCATGAACCGCATGGGGCCGCTGGTCGCCGACGACCCGCGGAAGATGGCGCTCATCGAGGCCGTCTACGCGGCGCTGTGACCAGACCGCCGGGACCGGCGCGCGGGCGCCGGTCCCGGCGGGGTCTCAGCCCTCCAGGGCGTACTGCATGACGCGGAGCTTGGCCTGGGCCTCGGCCAGCTCCGAGGCCGGGTCGGAACCGCCCATGATGCCGCAGCCGGCGAACAGCCGGGCCCGGGAACCGGTGATCTGCGCGCACCGCAGGGCGATGCCCCACTCGCCGTCGCCCCGGGCGTCGATCCAGCCGACCGGCCCGGAGTAACCGGCCCGGTTCATGCCCTCCAGCTCGCGGATGACCTCCAGCGCGGTCCGGGTGGGCGTGCCGCCCACGGCCGCCGTGGGGTGCATGGCCTCCACCACGTCCAGCACCGAGGCCCCCGCCGCCAGGTGGCCGGTCACCGGGCTGGCCAGGTGCTGGACGTTGGACAGCACCAGCAGCTCCGGCTCCTCGGGCACCTTCAGCTCCGAGCAGAGCGGGTCGAGCGCCTCGCGGACCGACTCCACCGCGCAGGCGTGCTCCTGGCGGTCCTTCTCCGAGGCGAACAGGGCCGCGCCGCGGGCCATGTCGTCGGCCCGGCTGGTGCCGCGGGCGGTCGTGCCGGCCAGGACCAGGGACTCGATGGTCTCGCCCGTACGGCGCACCAGCAGCTCCGGCGTGGCGCCGACCAGGCCGGCGCAGGAGAAGGTGTAGCACTCGGGGAAGCGCTCGGCCAGGCGGGACAGCAGCAGCCGGACGTCGATCGGGTTCTCGGCGACGGCCGTCAGGTCGCGGGCCAGGACGACCTTCTCCAGCCGTCCGGCCCGGATCTGCCGTACGGCGCGCGCCACGGCGTGCTGCCACTCGGGCGCGGTCAGGCTGCCGTCGCCGTACCGGATCCTGCCGGGGTCGGCCAGCGGGCTGACGGTGTCGAGGCGCTCATCGCCGATGGTGGTGAACCAGGCCCGGCCGTCGCGGCGGGCGAGGATCGCCCGGGGCACGACCAGCACGGAGCCGGCGGAGCGGGGGTCGAAGGTGAACGAGCCGAAGGCGACCGGGCCGGAACCGGGGGCCCGGACCTCGTCGTCGACGTGGGCCTCACCGAGCGTGGCCGCCAGCCAGTCGCGGGCCCAGGCGAAGCGGCCGGGGCCGGGCGGGACCCTAACCCGCGCGGCCTCGCCCCAGGCCACCAACCCCTCGCCGTGCCTTATCCAGGCATAGGGAGCGACACCGGGAAGTCGTGAGATCAGGTCACCGGGGTCGCCGACGGCCGTGGTTCTCACGACGAGAGGACGGGTCAATCCGAGAGTGGCTCTCACCCGTCCCACTTTATGCGGAAACTGAACGTGTTCGACGAGGGCCCCCCGGTAAGCATGTCCGCAGAATGGTGTCAAGAAAACCAAGGGAGTGGGTCAAGGCCGGGCGTGTCTCTGTACTGCGGTGATACATCCGAATCACAACTGATCGCGAATCGGAGGCGCCATGATCCGCAGGACTGTGACCACATTCACAGGGGCGGTGGCCCTCACGATCCCCCTGGTGGCCCCGCTGACCCCCGCGGCGGCCGCCGCGCCGTGGCGTCCCGCGGTCATGGCCGCGCTGGGGGACTCGATCACCTCGGGATTCAACTCCTGCGGCTGGTACGTCTCGTGCACCTCGCGCTCCTGGGCGGCCGGGGACCACGCGGGCGTGCGGAGCCACTACCTGCGCCTGAGTTCCGGGTTCCAGTCGCTCAGGGGCAACAACGTCAACCTCGCCGTCCCCGGGGCGACCAGCGCCGACCTCGCCGGGCAGATGGCGCGGGCGGTGAGGCGCGGGGCCGACTACGTCACGATCCTGATCGGGGCCCAGGACGCCTGCGTGTCCCAGGAGCGGGTGATGACGCCGGTCGAGATCTACCGGCGGCGGCTGACCGAGGCGCTGCAGGCGTTCCGGCGGGCCAGGCCGCACGGGCGGGTCTTCCTGGCTAGCGTCCCCGACCTCAAGCGGCTGTGGCGGGTGGGCAAGGACAGCCCCGTGGCGCGCGGGTTCTGGGCGGTCGCCAGGATCTGCCCGAGCATGCTGGCCAGGCCGGCCTCCACCGCCGCGGCCGACCGGGAGCGCAGAGACCGCGTGCGCGCCCGGGTCGCCGCCTACAACGCCGCCCTGGCCCGGGTGTGCGCCGACTACGGCCCGGCCTGCCGCTTCGACGGCAACGCCCTGTTCGACTATCCGTTCACGCTGGACCACCTCAGCAAGTGGGACTACTTCCACCCCAGCGCCGCCGGCCAGAGGCTGATCGCGACGCGGACCTCCGCCGCGATCGACGACTGGATCCCCGGCCCCGCCCGGGAGCGGGGCCCCTTGAGTCCCGTCAGATGAAGAGGGAGCAGATCGCTCCCCGCAGCAGGGCCGGCCGCCCGGTGCGCTCCTCGTGCCGGTCGGCTCCCGCCGCGCAGGCCAGTACGGCGCGCACGCCGAGCGAGCGCAGGGGTTCCGGCTCCCAGCGCCCCGCGCGGGCGCGGGTCCAGGCGAGCCGGGCCGCGGGGACGTCGGCGCCGGTGACCAGCGCGGCCAGCGAGGCGCCGGCCAGATAGGCCAGGGCCACCCCGTCGCCGCCGTACCCTCCGGCGTACCCCAGCCCGGTCGCCGGATCGAGGCGCACCGACGGCTCGCCCCGGCGGTGCAGCCCGAGCACGCCCGACCAGCGGTGGGTGATCGCGGTCCCGCGCAGGACGGGGAACATGCCGACCAGCCGGTCGCGGAGCACGGCGTGGTCGTAGGGGGCGTCGCCGTACCCCGCCCCGCAGCCGCCGATCACGATCCGGTCGTCGGCGGTGCGCTGGATGTAGGGGAACAGGCGGCTCAGGTCCGCCACGGTCTCGCGGCCCCGCCACCCCAGCTCGGCCCAGACCTGCGCGGGCAGCGGCTCGGTGGCCGCGACGCAGGAGGTCAGGGTGAGCACCCGGCCCCCGGGGGTGTAGCCCTCGGTGCAGACGAGCACGTGCCGGGCGCGCACGCTCCCTTCTCCGTCCCCGCTCACCGTGCGGACCAGGCCCGGCCGGGTCTCCACGGCGCGGGTGCCCTCGTGGACGGTCACCCCGAGGCGCTCGACGGCCTCCGCCAGGCCGCGCACCAGCTTGCCGGGGTGCAGGCGGGCGCAGTGCGGGGTGTGGGCGGCGCCCAGCACCCCCTCGGCGCGCAGCCGGGTGCGGGCCTGCGCGGCGGTGAGCAGGCTCCAGCCGTCGGGGCGTGAGCGCGCCGCCGCCAGCAGGCGGCGCAGCTGGGGGCGGTTGCGGGCCAGGTAGAGGGTGCCGCCCCGGTGCCAGTCGCAGTCGATCCCCTCGGTCCGGAGTACGGCCTCGATCCCGTCGAGGGCGGCGGCCGCGGCCCGGCGCATCTCCTCGGCGGCGGCCCGGCCGTGCCTTCTGGCCAGGACGGCGGCGTCGACCGGCAGTTCGGCCGAGCACCAGCCGCCGTTGCGGCCGGAGGCGCCGTACCCGGCGTGCTCGGCCTCCAGGACGACGACCTCGAGTGAGGGGTCGAGCCGTTTGAGTTGGTAGGCGGCCCACAGGCCGGTGTACCCGGCGCCGACGACGGCGACGTCGGCCTCGGCGGGACCGTCGAGCGGGGGACGGCGGCGTGGAGCGGCGGCCCAGATATTTTCCATCATGATCTTCATGATAAATTATGGATGTGACGGGCAAACGTGGAAGGCCGCCCAAGGCCGGGCGGCGCGAGGAGGTCCTGGAGGCGTCCCTGGCGCTCGTGGCGCGCACCGGGATCGAGGCGCTCACCCTCGGGGAGCTGGCCGCTGAGCTGGGCGTGAGCACCTACGTGCTCACCTATCACTTCGGTTCCAAGGACCGGCTGCTGGCGGCGATCGTGGAGCTGGTCGAGACGCGCTTCCAGGCCGAGCTGGCCGCCCTGGCCGGGGAGCTGACCCCGGCCGAGCTGCTGCGGCGCTACTGGGCTGCGGCGAGCGGGGAGTCGGCCGACGGCATGATGCGGCTCTGGCTGGAGATCGTGGTGCTGGCCTCGCGTGACCCGGGGCGCTTCCCGGGTTTCCTGGAGCGGGCCGCGCTGGGCTGGCGCGAGGCCCTGGCGCCGGTGCTGGGCGGGGCCGGGCGGGCGGGGGCGCGGGAGGCGGCGACGCTGGTCGCGGCGGCGGTCACCGGGCTGGAGGTGCACCGGCTGATGGAGCCCGGCCGGGCCGATGCGGCGATGGGCCTGCTGGTCTCCATGCTGGAGTCCGGCGCCTTCGGGGCCTTCGGCACCTCCGCGGCGGAGAGCGGCTGACCCCGGGCCCTCCGGGACGCACGAGGCCGCGCCGGAAAACAGCCGGCCCGGGACCCGGACGGATCGGGTCCCGGGCCGGCCGTACGGCTCACCCGGCCAGGGAGGCGAGGACGGCGGCCGTGCGGTCGGGCACGGAGAACATCGGCCAGTGGCCGGTGGGCAGCGCCTCGAAGCTCCACTCCGGGCCGCCCAGCGCCGCGAAGAACGGGTGACCCGAGTCGATCATCGCGCGGACCTGCTCCAGCGGGAAGGAGCACGAGACGAGCGTCTTGGGCAGCTTGTCCGCGCCGCCGGTGAGCCTGAGCGGCTGCGTCATGCTCCGGTACGGCTGCGGCGTGGCCCGGGAGGCGAACCACTCGCGCTCGGCCTCGCCCAGCCCCTCCAGGCTGGCGCCGGCCGCCTCGTGCTCCTCCCAGGAGATCAGGGGATAGACGGTGCCGCCGCCCTGCTCGGCGACCCGCCGGGCGACGAACTCCCTGCCCTCGGGGTCGGACATGTCGATGTGCGCCATGCCGTCGGCGAGCGGGCCGCTGTCGAGATAGACCACCCGGGCGATCCGCTCGGGGATCCGGTCGGCGGCGCCGGTGACGGGCGTGCCGCCGCCGCTGTGGCCGACGAGGATGACGTCGTGCAGGTCGGCGTAGACGATCGTGTTGACGATGTCCTGGATGTGGGTCTCCAGGTCGGTCTCGGGGGTGGCCAGGTGGGCACGGTCGCCGAGCCCGGTGAGGGTCACCGGGTGCACCTCGTGACCGTCGGCGCGCAGGGCCGCGGTGACCTTCTCCCAGGCCCAGCCGCCGAGCCAGTAACCGGGCACCAGGACGTAGGTGCCCCTGCCGCGACCGCCGCCGATGTGCTCGCTCATGTTCTCTCCTTGTCTCCCGGCCGGGCCTCTTCGCGGGCCGGGTGTCTTCGCTGACCTGGCGTCTTTTCGCTCTGGTTCCACCGTAGGATCGAATCCGGGCAGAACCGGTCCTGATTTTCGGAGAACTTTCATGACAGTCACCCGCGTGCTCGCGTTGCTGGAACTGCTGCAGGCCAGCCCGGGTCTGACCGGGCCGGAGCTCGCCGCCAGGCTGGAGGTGGACGAGCGCACGGTGCGGCGCTACGCGAGCAAGCTGTCGGAGCTCGGGGTGCCGGTCGAGGCCGAACGGGGCCGCTACGGCGGCTACCGGCTGATGCCGGGCTACAAGCTCCCGCCGCTGATGCTCACCGACGACGAGGCCACGGCCGTGGTGCTGGGACTGCTGGCCGGGCGGCGCACCGGGATGGCGGTGGGGGAGACGGCCAGCGAGAGCGCGCTGGCCAAGATCCGGCGGGTGCTGCCCCAGACGCTGCGCGACCGCGTCGAGGCGGTCTCGGCGACGCTGGAGCACACCCGCTCCCCGGCGCCCGCGAGCACGCCCAGGGCGGGCCCGCTGCTGGCGCTGGCCGAGGCGGCCCGGCACGGTCGCACCGTACGGCTGGCCTACCGGTCCTGGAAGGGGGAGGAGTCCGAACGGGACCTGGACCCCTACGGACTCGTCTTCCACTCCGGCCGGTGGTACGTCGCCGGTCTCGACCACCGCAGCGGGGAGATCCGGACCTTCCGGGTCGACCGGGTGGCGGGCGCCTCCCCCACCGGGAGGGGCTTCGAGGTCCCCGGGGACTTCGACGCGGTCGCGCACGTCACGGGGTCGCTGTCGGCGGTGCCGTACCGGCACGAGGTGCGGGTGCTGCTGGAGACCACCCCGGCGGAGGCGCGCCGCCGGATCCCGCCGGAGGCCGCCACGCTGGAGGAGCGGCCCGACGGGGTGCTGCTCTCGGCCAGGGCCGAGCGGCTGGACGGGATGGCCCAGATGCTGGCCGGGCTGGGCTGGCCGTTCACCGTGATCACGCCGGACGGGCTGCGCGAGGAGGTCAGGGCACTGGCCGCCCGGCTTGCGGGGTACGCAGGCTGACCGGCCCGCGCCCCGCCGCCGGTGCCAGGACGCCCCGCAGCACGCGCAGCAGGCAGGCGGGACGCACCAGGGCCGAGGGCGGATCGATGAGGTTGGCCACGCGCAGGAAGCGGCGGCCGAGCTCGGCGTCGTGCTCGGCGGCGCGGTGGAAGCGCTCCAGATAGGCGTTGACCAGCCTGATCCCGGGCGTCCGCCGGCCGCGCACCCCCGGCAGCCGCAGGTCGCCGCTGACCACGATGTCCCACGGGGCGTCGACGACCCGGGCGATCGACCGGAACAGCTCGCGCGCCGGCCTGTCCCGCCGGGCCCACTCGCCCAGGCGCAGCGCCTCCACCGCGGCCACGCTCATGCCCTGGCCGTAGATCGGGTTGAAGGCGCACACCGCGTCGCCGACCACCGCCAGGCCGCGGGGGAAGCGCGCCAGCCGCTCGTAGCGCCGCCGCACGCTGGCCGGGGTGCGGTGCCGGCGCCCCTCGTCGAGCGGCTCGGCCGAGGAGACCAGCTCGTGGATGTCGGGCGCGGGCAGCGACCCGGCGTAGGAGACGAAGCCCTCGTAGTCGAGCGGGGCCGCCTCGCCGTACCCCCCGATGGTCACGATCCACCGGTCGCCCTCCATGGCCAGCGCCACCCCGGCGCGCGGAACCGCCCTGGTGGCGGCCATGATGACCACGGGGTCGCCGTCCAGGTGGCCGGGGAGCCTGCGGAACAGCCGGGTGCTGTAGGTCAGGTCGATCTCGACCCGTTCCTGCTCGGGCACCGGGAAACCCATCCCGGCCAGCCAGGCCGGGGTGTGCGAGCCCCGGCCCGAGGCGTCGACGACCAGGTCGGCGGTGATCGTCTCGCCGGAGACGAGCCGGACGCCGGTGACCCGGTCGCCGGCTGTGACCAGATCGGCGACCTGGCGCCCGCCGGTCACCTCGACCCCGGGCAGCCGCGACACCCGCCGCCGGACCTGCCCCTCCAGGAGCGGGCGGCTCACCAGGAGCCCGGGCATGTCACCCGGCGCGGGGGCCAGGCGGCGGCCCTCGTTGATCCACCGGCAGTCGGCCTGCAGGTCGCCGCCGAACGCCCCGCGGGCGGTGAGCTCGTCGGTCAGGCCGGGCAGCAGCTCCTCCATGACCTGCAGGCCCCGGGCCAGCAGGCCGTGGGCGTGCCTGCTCTGCGCGGTGCCCCGGCGGTGGGCGTCGCCCTCGGGCAGCTCGTCCCTGTCCAGTACGGTGACCCGCTCGGCGACCCGGTCGAGCGCGGCGGCGGCAAGCAGGCCGGACATGCCGGCCCCGATCACGACGGCGTGCCTCATGGCCTCTCCGAAGGGTGGGGGAAGATCGGTCGGCTTCCACAGTGGGACGTCCCCCGCAACCTCCCAACCCCTATCCGGGCGCGCCCGCCCCTATCAGGGCCGGTTATGCGCCGGGCCCGTCATCCGGCCGGGTCCGCGGCCGGCCCGTCCTCGTGCGCGACCGGCTTCGGCGGCACCGACAGCCGCGGCCGGGCGGTCAGGTCCGGCGTGTGCGGCGGGTGGGTGACCAGGCGCTGGAGGGCGACGTCGATCGCCTTCTCCAGCTGTGTGTCGACGCCCGCGGCGTAGTCCTGCGGGGTGATGTCCACCTCGATGTCGGGGTCGGTGCCGTAGTTCTCCACCTTCCAGCCCACGTCGTCGAAGGCGAAGGAGAACTCCGGCTGGGTGGTGACCGTCCCGTCGGCCAGCCGGTGCCGGGGCCAGATCCCGATCACGCCGCCCCAGGTGCGCTTGCCGATCAACGGGCCCAGGCCCAGCAGCTTGAAGGTGTGGCTGAAGATGTCGCCGTCGGAGCCGGCCCACTCGTTGGTGACGGCGACCATCGGGCCGCGCGGCGACTCGTCGGGGTAGGGCTCCGGCACGCCCCAGCGGGGGAAGTTGTAGCCCAGGCGGCGCCGGGCCAGCTTCTCCAGCAGCAGCGAGGAGACGTGGCCGCCGCCGTTGAAGCGCACGTCCACGATAAGCCCCTGGCGGTCGTACTCGGCCAGGAAGCCGCGGTGGAACTCGGCGTAGCCCTCGGGCCCCATGTCGGGGATGTGCAGGTAACCGATGCGCCCGTCGCTGCGCTCGTGGCAGCGGGCGCGGTTGGCCCGTACCCAGTCGCGGTAGCGGCCCGGCCGCTCGTCGGAGATCGCCCCGACGACGACGGTCCGCTTCTCCTCGCCGCGGCCGACGGTGAGCTGGACCTCCTGGTCGGCCTGGTTGACCAGGAGTTGGTCCGGGCCCGTCGACAGGCCGACCGGGAGGCCGTTGACGGCCAGGATCGCGTCGCCCGGCCGTACGTCCAGCCCCAGGCGGTTGAGCGGGGAGGTGGACTCGGGGTCCCAGCGGTCGCCGTCGACGATGCGGGTGATGCGGTACACGCCGTTCTCGAAGACGAGGTCGGCGCCCAGCTTGCCCTGCCGGTAGTGCGGGCGGGCGCGGTAGGCGCCGCCGCTCTCGTAGGCGTGGGAGGTGCCCAGCTCGCCCAGCAGCTCCCACAGCAGGTCGGAGAACTCGCCGCGGGTGGTCACCTTGTCCACCAGGGGCAGGTAGCGCTCGTAGACGCCGTCCCAGTCGACCCCGGCCATGTCCTCGGTCCAGAAGTTCTCCCGCTGCAGCCGCCAGGCCTCGCGGAACATCTGCCGCCACTCGGTCTCCGGGCAGACCGACACCTTCACCCGGGACAGGTCGATCCATCCGCCGGCCCGGTCGGCCCCCTCCTCGTCGGGCACCTCGCCCGCCTTGACCACCCGCAGCCGGTTGTCCGACCGGTAGAGCATGGTCGTGCCGTCGCGGCCGATCCGGAACTCCGACACGTCCCCGGTGAGGACCTCGTGCTTCTGCTTGGCGAAGTCGTAGAGGTGCAGGGTGCCGTCGGAGGACTCGGCGTACTCGTCGCCCAGCGCCCCCTCGACGGGGAAGGTGAGGTAGACGGCCTTGCCCTTGATCCCGGCGATGGCGTCGTAGCGGCACTCGGGGACGGGGAAGACGACGATCCGGTCCTCGATGCCGTCGGTGTCGACGACGAACTCGACGTCCTCGTCATCGTCGTCGTCATCGCCGTCCAGCGGCCGGGGCTCCGGCACGAACGGGGAGCCGACGTCCCTGCGCAGCGCGATGGCGTAGGGACGCGAGCCGAGCGGGAAGCCCAGGTCGAACTGGAGCTCGTCGTAGACGGGGTTGAAGACGCGCTGCCCGATGAAGTAGAGGTACTTCCCGCCGGGGTCGAAGGCGGGGGAGTGGTCCTCCAGGACGGGGCGGGTGGCGCGGAAGGTCTCCCCGGTCTCCACCCGGTACAGCTTGATCGCCGCGGTCTGCGCCGTGTCGGGGAAGGCGTAGGCGAGCCAGCGGCCGTCGGGGGACCAGGCGAGGTCGTCGATCGCGCCGAACCGGCTGGAGTCGGCCACGGCCGCCGTGACCGGGTCGGCGGCCAGGTCGACCAGGAGCAGCTGGTTGCGGTGGTTGGTGATCGCGACCAGGTCGGCCTTGGGGGAGACCTCCAGGGAGGTGACCCGGCCGGTGTCGAGGTGGTCGAGCCGCACCGGCGGGGCGACGCCGTCGGCGGGGATCACGGTCAGGACCTCGCGGTCGCCCTCGTCGCTGGCCGCGGTGATCAGCCGTTCTCCGTCGTTGAGCCAGGTCAGCAGCCGGTATCGGACGCCGGAGGAGGAGCCGTGCTGGCGGACCGGGCCCTCCCAGGCGGCGAAGGAGAAGGCCTTGCCGCGGGTGGTGATCGCCAGCCCGCTGCCGTCGGGGCTGAGGGTGGCGCTGTCGAGGAAGCTCGCTGCCGCGACGAAGCGGCGGTTGCGCTGGGTGCGCGAGCTGCGCAGGCTCACCGGGACGTGGCGCGGGTCCCCGTCCTCGATGAGATAGAGCTCGCCTCCGGCGTGGTAGACCAGCCTGCGGCCGTCGCCGGACAGGTTGCGGGCGTAGTAGTCGCGGTGGTCGGTGTGGCGGCGCAGGTCCCCGCCGTCGGCCGTGCAGGAGTAGACGTTGCCGATCTCCTCGTGGTCGGAGATGAAGTAGACGCGGTCTCCCGCCCAGCAGGGGGAGGCGAGGTTGCCCGGCAGTGCGATCAGCCGCCGGAAGTCCTGCCCGGTGCCGATCCACAGGTCGCCGACGGTGCCGCCGCGGTAGCGCTTCCAGCGGGCCGGGTCGGCGGTGTTGCGGCCGATCACGATCTGCGGGCCGTACGAGACGGTGTTGGCCGGGCCGTACGGCAGGCGCTCGGGCACGCCGTGCGGCAGGACCCGGTGCAGCCACCGCTGGCCCTCGAAGGGCTGGCCCTCGTCGCTGGCGTACACGATCGCCCCGTCGGGGTCCCAGCCGGTGACCGTGGAGCGGACCCCGTGATAGGTGACGCGCCGGGCCGAACCCCCGTCGGCGGGCATCACGTAGACCTCCTCCGGCCCCTCCTCGCGACCGGCGAAGGCCAGCTGGTCGCCGCGCGGGGAGAAGCGGGGGTAGCCCGCCTCGGCCACGCCCGCGGTGAGCCGGAAGGCCCGCCCGCCGGAGGCGGGCACCATCCACAGGTCGTCCTCGGCGGCGAAGACGACGACGTCACCGAAGATCGTCGGGAAGCGCAGGTAGGCGGACATCGTGTCACTCCGTGATCGGGCGGCCGGAAGGTGCCCCGGCCGCCCGATCATGGATCACTTCAGCGGCGGGCGGGGCCGTTGCGCGCGGCGACGGCGTTCCCGGGCGGATCGTGCGCCCGCCGGGCCGGACGGAGCCGCCGCGGTGTCACTGTGGATGTCACTGCGGCCGTCACTGCGGCTGTCACTCGGTGGTGTCGGGACGCCTGCCGGCCTGCTTGGCCTGCTTGGCCTGGCGGTTGGCCTTGATCGCGGCCTTCTTCTGTTTTCCTGAGGACTTGGCGGGCTTCTTTTTCTCTGCCACGGTTTCCCCCGTTGTGGCTTGGATAGTGATGTGACGGATCGACACATCGAGGCCGTTAATACCCTTTGTGAACATCAATCACCCGTCGGTGACCGTAGCGAGAATCCCGTGGGCCGGGCGGTGTGGCCGCCGTCAAAAGAAGTGGTAAATGGGAGCCCTCGAAACGGATAACGATCTTCACGATTGGGCAGAACGTCGGCACACGCCTTGCGTCCCGGGGAGGTGCGGCATGGCCTGGTCGCAAGACGAGGAGCGAATGCTGCTTCAGATCGAGCGCCATCTCAGTGATGAGGACCCGCGTCTGGCCGCGCGGCTGGAATCGTTCAACGAACGCGTCCAGAGACGGGAGAACGGCCGCCGCAGACGGCGGACCGACGCCGCGGACGAGGACCGCAGGCGGACCCGCCGGCGCCCGCGCCGCTCGACGGTCGTCATCATGATCAGCTGGCTGCTCATCGCCACCCTCATCGCGACCCTGCTCGTCATGGTCCTGCGCCACGACGCCGCCGCACTGCCCCTGTGATGCCGTGACGCTGTCCCTGTGATGCCGTGACGCTGTCCCTGTGACCGCCGTTCCCGCGATGGCGCGGCGCTGTCCCCGCGGCGGCGCGGCGCCCCGGGACCGGCCCGCCGGCGGGCCTACCGGGCCGCCAGCCGGTTCAGGTGGTAGCGCACGATCTCCACGGCCCGGCCGGGGTCGCGCACGCCGATCAGGATGTCGGAGGACAGGCCGTCGATCATGGCCAGCAGTGCGATCGACTCGCACTCGGCGTCCAGCTCGGGCCGTAGCTCGCCGGTGCCCTGGGCCTGGCGGATCAGCTCGGCGACGTGGTCGCGCACCCAGTCGTAGCCCTCGCGCAGGGGCTCGATCAGTTCCGGGAGGTCCGGGGCGCGGACGCCGAACGCCTGGGCGACCCGGCGCTCGGCCCGGCGGCGGGCGTCCAGCGGCAGGATCTCCACGGCCATGGCCTCCAGGAAGGAGAGCGCGGAGACGTCGCCGAGGTCGCCGACCCTGGTCATGATCCGTGCGGTGACCTGCTCGCCCAGGTGGCCGACCACGTGCCGGAGCAGCTCCTCCTTGCTGCGGAAGTAGTGCTGCACGGCTCCGAGCGAGATGCCCGCCTCGACGGCGATGTCGCGCAGTGTCGCGCGATCGGGCCCGTGGCGGCCCGCGATGCGCAGCACGGCCTCGGTGATGTGCCGGCGCCGTTCATCGTGATCAACTATTTTCGGCATACCCCTCCCTTTTTCATACCTGCGTATTATAATACGTAGGTATGGCAACCGTTGCGTTCTTCGCCCCCGTCGGCGCCGGGCACGTCAACCCCATGCTGGGGCTCGCCGCCGAGCTCGTACGGCGCGGCCACAGGGTCACCTACGCCACCACGGCGGCGTTCGCCGGACGCGTCGCCGAGACCGGCGCCGAAGTCGTCCCGGTCACCTCCACCTGGGAGGGGCGCGGTGACCTGAAGGTGCCGCAGATGCACGGCAGGGAACTCGTCCGGGCCATGGGCCTGCTGCTCGACGAGACGAAGGCGATGCTCGCGCAGCTGGAGGGCGGCGAGCGCCCCGACCTGGTGGTCCACGACGGCCCGATGTGCTGGTGGGGGCGGATCCTGGCCGGGCGGTGGGGGGTCCCCGCGGTGGAGACCTGGCCCAACCTGGTCAGCAACGAGCACTGGTCGATGAGTACGAAGTACACGACGGTCAACCCGCTGAGCCCGCGCTTCCTGCTCATGGCCGTCCGGCTGGGCCGCTTCCTGCGGGAGCAGGGGTTCGGCGGGCTGGAGGGCTTCATGCGGGGCGACACGGCCGCGCTCAGGCTGGTGATGCTGCCGCGCGCCTTCCAGTACGCCGGTGAGACCTTCAC
Source organism: Paraplanobispora siamensis (assembly GCF_016863175.1). Taxonomy (GTDB): domain Bacteria; phylum Actinomycetota; class Actinomycetes; order Streptosporangiales; family Streptosporangiaceae; genus Planobispora; species Planobispora siamensis. Next base: position 57,210 of record NZ_BOOJ01000053.1, on the reverse strand, counting down.
CGACCGCTACGCCTTCGTCGGCCCGGCCCTGTCCGAGCGCTCCTACCAGGGCGGGTGGAAACCCTCCGGAGATCTCCCGGTGGCGCTGGTCTCGCTCGGCACCGCCTACAACGACCGGCCCGACTTCTACCGCACCGTGCTGCGCGCGGCGGCGGACCGGCCCTGGCAGGTCGTCCTGGCCGTGGGCGAGATGGACCGGGAGGCGCTGGGACCGGTGCCGCCCAACGTCGAGGTGCACCGGCAGGCGCCGCAGCTCGCCGTGCTGCGGCACGCGCGGGCGTTCGTCACGCACGCCGGGATGGGCGGCACGATGGAGGGCCTGCACTTCGAGGTGCCGCTGGTCGCGGTGCCGCAGATGGCCGAGCAGCGGGCCAACGCCGACCGCATCGCCGAACTGGGCCTGGGCACGGTGCTGCCGCCGGAGGAGGTCACCGCGGAGAGGCTGTGGGGCGCCGTGGAGAGCGTGGCCGCCGACGAGCGCGTCCGCGAGCGGCTGGCCTGGATGCGGCGGGAGATGACGGCCGCGGGCGGGGCTCCGGTGGCGGCCGACGCGGTGGAGGAGATCCTCGCCGGCCGGTGACGTCTCTGCGGGGGCGTTCCGCGGTGGCGCGGCGGGAGCAGGGCCGTGACCCCGCTGGATCGAAGCCGGCGCGCCGAGTGGAGGACCGTGACCCGGGATCGGAGGCGACGCGGCGGGCGGAAGGCCGCGGTCAGCGTGGATCAAGGGTGACGTACCGGATGCGGGGCTGTGGTCCGGGTGGTCATCCCAGGGCGCGCAGGAAGTCCGCCGCCACCGGGGCGGCGACCGTACCGCCTCCCTCGCCCTCCTCGACGATCACCGCGAAGGCCAGGTCGTCCCGGTAGCCCATGAACCAGGCGTGGGTCTTCAGGTCGCCGGCCGGGCCGAACTCGGCGGTGCCGGTCTTGCCGCGGGTGCCGGACGGCAGGCCCGCGTCCTTGGCGGTGCCCTTGGTGACCACCGCCGACATCATCTGCCGCATCGCGGTCGTGACCCCCTCGGGCAGCTCCTGCGGCTCGTTGCGCTGCTCGATGGAGGGGACCAGGGTCGGCGGCCGCCAGGTGCCGTCGGCGAACGCGGCGGCGGCCGAGGCCATCAGCAGCGGGCTGGCGGTGATCCGCCCCTGGCCGAAGGACTCGGCGGCCAGCTCGGCGTCGCTCTCGGCGCGGGGGAAGCTCCCCTTGGCCACCGGGACGCCGATGCTGAGCTGCTTGTTGAAGCCGAACAGCTCCGCCGTGCGCACCAGCTCGTCGGCGTCCAGGTGCTCCTTGGTCAGCGGGGCGAAGGTGGTGTTGCACGAATGGGCGAAGGAGTCGGAGAAGGTGACCGAGCCGTAGGCCGAGTGGTTGGAGTTGCGGATCGGCAGGCCGCCGACATTGACGTCCTTGGGGCAGGTGACCCGGGAGCCGGGCTCCAGCCCGGCCTCCAGCAGGCCGACGGCGGTGATCGCCTTGAAGGTGGACCCGGGTGGGTAGGCGCCGTCCAGGGCGCGGTTGAAGCCGCCCCGGTTGTTGACCACCGACAGGATCTCGCCGGTGGAGGGCCTGATCACCACCATCGAGGCGGTCTGCTTCAGGTCGCGTACCGCGCTGACCGCGGCCCGGTGGACCCGCAGGTCCAGGGTGGTCTGCAGCGGCTCGCCCGCCTCGCCCTCGATCGTGCCGACGGTCTCGGCCTTCTTGTCGGAGCCGACGATCTGGATCTCGGTGCTGGGCGTGCCCGCCAGGCGCTGCTGGAAGGTCTCCTGCAGGCCGCCGCGGCCGACGGCGTCGCCTTTCTTGTAGGAGGATCCGAGCTTCTTGAGGTCCTTGTCCCCGGCCTTGTCCAGGAACCCGACGAGCTGCTGGATCGAGCCGCCGACGTCGGGGCCGTCGATGCGCTCGCCCTCGGCGGCGGTGATCGCCGCGCGCTGCGGCCATCTGGTCTTCAGCGCGAAGGAGGACCCCTGGGAGAACTCGGGGTGCACGGCCGCCGGCGACCACCTGACCCGCCAGTGCCGGTCGGCGACCGCCAGGTCCACGGTCCCGGAGTAGCTCCACTCGCCGACGTTCTTCAGCTTCAGCGTGGCGGTGTAGGCGGCCTGGGCGGTGTCGTCACCGGTCTCGCGCACCGAGTCCAGCCGTACGGCGGTGCTCTCCACCGCCCAGCCCTTGAGCATGTCCTGGTAGGCGCGGTCGAGGGCGGGGTCGGGCGCGGCCAGTTCGGCGCGCATGGCCGCCAGGTCGCCGCGCTGCCAGGCCTGCGTGAAGCGCTGCGCGGTCTCCTGGGGGGTGCCGCGGGTGTGCAGGTACCACCACGCACCCCCGCCGGCGGCCCCCGCCACCAGCGCGACGCTCACCGACGCGATCGCGATCGTCCTGCCGCTCGGCACTCGGCCACCCCCGTTCGTCCGGTCCGGCCCCCTGGACCGGCGCCCGCCGCGGCGGGCGCTCAGCGGACTCACCCTAGCGATCAATCGGACATATGTCAGGAAGAGCGCAATAAGCCCAGCAGCCCCTCGTCAGAGGAGACCGATCCGAGCGTACGGCCCGCGGGACCGGCCGGGGCGGGCTCCGGGAACAGCCGGGCGGGGTCAGCCGGTCCGGGTGCGGGCGGGGGCGTAGCTTCCGACGTACTCCTGTCCGGAGAGTTTCTGGATCGCCGTCATGATCTCGTCGGTCACCCGGCGCCGGTCGCGGGCGCTGGTCTCCGAGCCGGTGAACCTCAGAGGCTCGCCGATGCGCACCCCCACCCGGCCGAGCCGGGGGGTCGAGGCGCCGATCGGCAGGACCTTGTCGGTGCCGGACATGGCGACCGGGATCACCGGCGCCCCGGTGGCCAGGGCCAGCCAGGCGACCCCGACCTTGCCCCGGTAGAGGCGGCCGTCGGGGGAGCGGGTGCCCTCGGGGTAGATGCCGAACAGCCCGCCCTCCTTGAGCACCCGGGCGGCGGCGTCGAGCATGTCCTGGGCGGCGGTGGGGCTCTGCCGGTCGATGGGGATCTGGCCGGTGGCCCGCATCCACGCCGCGGTGACGGGGTTGCCGGTGAAGTACTCGGCCTTGGCGACGAAGCGCACCTGGCGGTGCAGCACCAGCGGCAGGAACGTGGAGTCGAGGACCGACAGGTGGTTGGAGGCCAGGATGGCCGGGCCCGAGTCGGGGACGTGCTCTGCTCCGGTGACCCTGGTCGGCCACAGAAGGTGCAGGAAGGGAGCGCTGACGACCTTGGTCAGGCGATAGAGCACGGGCTCTCCTCACGGGGCGGGTTCACCACATTAGGCGGTGCCCCGCGGACCGGCGGGTGTGCCCATTCGCACAAGAGGGGCCCCGGGGTTTGTAGGGCTCCTCCAAATTCATCCTCTATTTCTCCGACAACCAGAACAATCCGGTCAAAAGCATGCACCGAACGGCGGAGAGGAGAAAGGAGGCGGAGACGAGAGCGCCCCGCGAGGCGCGGGGCCTCGCGGGGCGGGAAGTCTAGGCCGATGTGGCGGTCGCCTCCTCGGCGAGAGGCACAACACGGCTCCAGCCGAACGGTATTCCGTGAAGGCGGTAATTTGCGGCCCGGGGGACACAAACCACATCGGCACGATGACTCTAACGGACGCAGGGGGGTGGTTATTCCACTTCCGGGTTACGGGTGTGCCCGGTGGGGACCGCCGGGACCCGTTTCCGGCCCGGTGGCGGACCCCGAGAGGTCCGCCCGGCGCGACAGCAGGAAGGCGCGTTCCGGGTCGGTGCCGACGGCCTCCAGAGCCCGGCCGTATGCCTCCAGCGCCTCCCGGTCACGGCCCAGCCGGCGCAGCAGTTCGGCCCGGGTGGCGTGCAGGAGATGGTGGCGGCCCAGCGCCCGGTCCAGCCCTTCCAGCAGTTCCAGGCCCGCCTGCGGCCCCTCGGCCTCGGCGACCGCCACCGCCCGGTTGAGCCGGACCACCGCCGATCCGGTGATCTGCTCCAGCGCGCCGTACAGCCGGGCGATGGCGGGCCAGTCGGTGTCCTCGGCGCGGTCGGCGGTCGCGTGCTCGGCGGCGATCGCCGCCTGCAGCAGGTAGGGGCCGGGCGGGCCGTACGGTGCCCTCCGCCGCAGCAGGGCGACCGCCTCGGCGATCTCCTCGCCGCGCCATCGCGAGCGGTCCTGGTCGGGCAGGCGGACCAGCTCGCCGGCGGGGCCCAGCCGGGCCTCGCGCCGGGCGTGGTGCAGCAGCATGAGCGCCAGCAGCCCGTCCACCTCCGCGTCGGCGGGCAGCAGTTCCCGGAGCATCCGGCCCAGGGCGATCGCCTCGGCGGCGAGGTCCTCGCGGATGAGCCGGTCCCCTCCGGTCGCGGCGTACCCCTCGGTGAAGATCAGGTAGATCACCGCCAGCACGCCGTCGCGGCGCTCGGCCAGCTCCGCCTCCGAGGGCACCCGGTACGGGATCCCGGCCTGGGCGATCTTCTTCTTGGCCCGGGTGATCCTGGCGGCCATGGTGGCCTCCGGGACCAGGAACAGCCGGGCGATCTCCCGCGTGGTCAGACCTCCCACGCAGCGCAGGGTCAGAGCCACCCGGGCGTCCGTGGACAGCGCCGGGTGGCAGCAGACGAAGATCAGCCGGAGCCGCTCGTCGGGGATGGCGGAGGGCGGCTCCGGCTCGTCCACGATCAGCAGCGGCAGCTTCCTGGCCACGACGGCGCCGTGCCGGAGCCGGTCCATGGCCCGCCTGCGCGCCGCGGTGAGCAGCCAGGCGGGCGGGTTGGCCGGTTCCGGCGGCCAGGCGGCGACCGCCGCGGCGAAGGCGTCCTGCAGGGACTCCTCGGCGAGATCCAGGTCGCGCAGCTCGGCGGTGAGCAGGGCCAGCAACCGCGCCCAGTGCTCCCGGTAGGCCCGCTCGGCCCCCGTCGCCCCGTCCCCCGCCATGGAGATCCCCGCATCCGCCCGCACGTGGAGACTCAGCCCTGGTACTCGACCACGGGGCGGATCTCCACGGTCCCCGAGGGGCAGGCCCTGGCGAACTCGATCGCCTCGTCCAGATCCCTGGCCTCCACGATGACGAACCCGCCGATCTGCTCGGTCGCCTCCGCGTAGGGGCCGTCAGTGATGATCACCTGGTCGCCGTCCTTCCTGACGACGGTGGCGCTGCCGGAGGGGGCCAGCTCCTCGCCGCCCCGGTCGGCGTTCCTGGACTTCAGCAGCCGGTCGAAGCGCTCCCAGCCGGCGAATACGGCCTCCCGCTCGGCCGGGCCGGCCTGCTCCCAGACCTTCTCGTCACCGACGGCCAGCAGCACGTACTTCATCGCGTGTCCCTTCCCTGTGCTCCACGCGCGCCCGGGCGGCGCGCGTGCCTCTATGACGTGCGACCCGCGCCGGAATCGACACCCCGCCGGAGGAATCTTCGCGGCGGGCCGTCAACCGGAGGTCTTCAGCGCGTGCATGCATCCCTTGGAGAAGGCCACCAGGACGTCGACGGTCTCCTCCACGTCGGGGTAGCGCCCCTCGATGTGCCCCAGCGCCATGGCGTTGGTCAGCGCGTTGAGCCCGTCGGCGACCATCTCCAGGCGGCGCCGGCCGCGCTCGTCGTCGGCGGCCCAGCCGAGGGCGGCCAGGTCGGCGGCCAGGTGGGCGCGGTAGACGGCGGCGGTCTCGGCCGCGAACCCCTGCAGCGGCGAGGACGGGTCGTGCCGGGCGCGCAGCTGGATGCGCAGCAGCTCCGGATGACGGCAGATGGCCTCCAGCGGGATGCGGAAGGTGTCGCGGTAGGGCTCCTCGTCGCTGGGCGTTTCGCCCGCCCGGCGCCGGGCCTCGCGCATGGAGGCGCGCAGCCGTTGCCCGCTCTCGACGGCCAGGGCCTTGAGCAGGTCCTGCATGTCCTTGAAGTGCACGTAGAAGCTCGACTGGGCGATCCCGGCCGCCTTGGCCACCTTGACCGTGGTGAGGCCGGCCTCCCCCTCCTCGTCGAGGATGGCCAGGGCGGAGCGGAGCAACCGGCGCCTGGTCCGGTCCTTGGCCTCACTCCTGGTGAGCGGTGTGCTCGTCACGGCCACTCCAATCCTGTGCGCCCGACTCTAGTGGCAGGTCCGCCGGCCCGGCCGCCGTGCTCTCCCGCTCCGAGGGAGGCGAAGGTCCCTCACATCCCGGCGGCAACAATCCACCGGGAACCCTTGTGAGAAATCTCACCGATAGTACTATCGGTGAAATTGCTCTCGGGGGCCACGGGAGAAGATGCCAATGAAGCGCTGGAAAATCTTTCTGCTGTCCCTGACGTCACTTTCCCTGTTCTCATCGGCGCTGGTCGCCTGCAGCGGGGAGCGGCCGACGGCCACCCAGGCCGGATCCCCTTCCGGCTCATCCTCCGGCGCCTCCTCGCCGGTCAAGGGCGGGCGCCTGGTCTACGGGCTCAGCGCCGACGCCGCCGGGCTCAACCCGGTCACCGACCAGTTCGCCTCGCAGAGCTACAGCATGGTCGGGACGATGGTCGAACCGCTGGTGAGCGTCGACGCGAGCGGGGCCTGGAAGCCGTACCTCGCCCAGTCCCTGACGCCCAACTCCAACAGTGACGAGTGGACGATCAAGGTGAGGAACGGGATCACCTTCTCCGACGGCACTCCGCTGAACGGCGAGGCGGTCAAGGCCAACCTTGAAGCGCAGAAGGCCTCCCCGCTCACCAGCTCGGTGTTCGGGCCGGTCGACTCCTTCGAGCTGGTCGACCCGATGACGGTGAAGGTCAAGCTCAAGCAGCCGTGGGTGGCCTTCCCCTACTATCTGGCCGCGCAGATCGGCATGGTGCTCGCGCCCGCCTCGCTGGCCGACCCCGAGGCCGCCAGCCGCAAGCCCATCGGCACCGGCCCGTTCACGCTCAAGGAGTACGTGCCCGACAGCCGCATGGTCGTGACCAGGAACCCGGGCTACTGGCGCAAGGGCCTGCCGTACCTCGACGAGCTCGAGTTCCGGATCCTGCCCGACAGCCAGACGCGCGCGCAGACCCTGGAGGCCGGCGGGCTGGACGCCATGGGCACCAGCCGCGACGAGGACGTGACCAAGTTCGGCGGGATGACCGACGCCTACAGCGTGCACAGGGCGCAGGGCATGGCCGTCCCCGAGTACATGTTCCTGCTCAACACCGCCGTCGCGCCCCTGGACGACGTCCGGGTCCGCAGGGCGCTGGCCCACGCCACCGACCGCAAGACGGTCATCTCCACCCTGCGCTCGGGGCTGACGGAGGAGGCCGACGGCCCCTGGTCGAAGGACTCGCCGTGGTACGCGCCCGGCGGCACCTATCCGGCCTACGACCTGGCCAAGGCCACCGCCCTGATCAAGGAGGTCGAGGCGGAGAAGGGCCCGGTCTCCTTCGAGCTGCTGTCCACCCCCGACCCCAACACCATGCAGGGCGTCGAGCTGGCCCAGGCCATGTGGCGCAAGGCCGGCGTGGACGTGACGATCAAGCAGGCCGACCAGGCCGACCTGATCAACCGCGCGGTCACCGGCAACTACAGCGCCACGGTGTGGACGCAGTTCTCCTCGCCCGACCCCGACGGCGAGTACATCTGGATGCACCAGAACTACGCCCAGCCCGTCGGCTCGGTCGCGCTCAACTTCACCCGCCTGAAGGACGCCCAGCTCAGCAACGCCCTCGACAGCGGCAGGAGCAACCCGCAGCCCGAGGCCCGCAAGGAGGCCTACGCGATCGTGCAGCAGCGGCTGCGCGAGCTCGTGCCGTTCGTGTTCATCGACCACCTCAACGTGGGCGCCATCGTGGCCAAGGCCAAGGTCCGGGGGATCGGCGAGCAGCTGCTGCCCGACGGCGAGAAGGGCCTGCCGCTGACCGGCTCGCCCATCCCGTACCACCCGTTCTCGCAGATCTGGGTAAACCAGCAGTGATCCTCCACCGGCTGGTCCGGCTCCTGGTGGTGCTGCTCGTCGTCACCTTCCTGTCGTTCGCCCTGCTCGCGCTGCTGCCGGGCGACCCGACCACCCAGATCCTGGGGGTCTCGGCGACGGAGGAGGCGCGCGCGCAGCTCCGCCAGGAGCTGGGCCTGGACGACCCGTTGTTCGTCCGCTACGCGGCCTGGCTGGGCGCCCTGTTCACCGGCGACCTCGGCACCTCCTACATCACCAGCGTCCCGGTGACCGAGGCCCTGGTCGAACGGCTCCCGGTCACGATCGAGCTGCTGATCGCGGCCGAGATCGTCGCGATCGGGCTCGCCGTGCCGATCGGCGTGGCGGCGGCCCGCAGGGCCGGCAGCACGACCGACCAGGCGCTGACCGCGCTGTGCTTCGGGCTGCTGTCGACCCCGGTGTTCGTGCTCGGCGTCCTGCTGATCCTGGTCTTCGCCGTGAAGTGGCAGGTCCTGCCCGCCACGGGATGGACCCCGATCTCGCTGGACCTCGGCTGGAACATCACCTCGGTGCTGCTGCCCGCCATCACGCTGGGCTGCGGGCAGCTGGCCGTCTACGCGCGGCTGCTGCGCGCCGACATGATCGCCACCCTGCAGGAGGACTACATCACCCTGGCCCGCGCCCGCGGCCTGTCGCCGCGGCGCATCCTGTGGCGGCACGCGCTGCGGCCCTCGGCGATCTCGCTGATCACCGCCATCGGGCTCAACCTCGGCGCCCTCGTCGGCGGCACGGTGATCATCGAGACGCTCTTCGGCCTGCCCGGCGTGGGCCGCCTCATCGTGGACTCCATCTTCTCCCGCGACTATCTGACGGTGCAGGGAGGCGTCGTGCTGATCTCGGTCGGCTACGTGCTGGTCAACTTCGCGGTGGACCTGGTCTACGCCGCGGTCGATCCCAGGATCCGGCATGCGTAGGCGCCTGGGTAAGGGTTTCTGGATCGCCTCGGGGTGGATCGGGCTGGTCCTGGCCGCCGCCGTGCTGGCCGACCTGCTCCCGCTGCCGGGCTACGACGAGACCCTGGTCGGGCCGCCGCAGGCCGGGCCGAGCCTGGCCCACCCCTTCGGCACCGACGGCCTGGGCCGCGACGTGTTCAGCCGTGTGGTGTACGGCGCGCGCGTCTCGCTCGGCGTGGGCATCGGCGCGGTCCTGCTCGGCCTGCTGATCGGCGCGCCCCTCGGCCTGCTGGCCGGATACCGGGGCAAGGCGACGGACGCGGTGATCATGGCGGTCAACGACATCGCGCTGGCCTTCCCCGCGCTGGTCTTCGCGCTGGCCGTGGTCGCCTTCGCCGGGGCGAACCTGCGCAACGTGCTCATCGTGCTGGGCGTGCTCGGCGTGCCCGCCTGGACCCGGCTGGTCCGCGGGACGACGATGGCGTTCGCGGGACGGGAGTTCGTGCTGGCGGCCCGCGCCCTGGGCGTGCGCGACCGCAGGATCCTGTGGCGCGAGATCGTGCCCAACGTGTCGGTGCCCGCGGCCTCCTACGCCTTCCTCGGGATGGCCGTGGTGATCGTGGCCGAGGGCAGCCTGGCCTTCCTCGGCCTGTCGGTGCAGGCGCCCACCCCCACCTGGGGCGGTCTCATCAACGAGGGCCGCACCATCATGGAGAACGCCCCCCATCTGGTGCTCGCGCCCGCGCTGGTGATGTTCCTGACCGTGCTGTCGTTCAACGTGGTCGGCGACAGGCTCAGGGCGCTGACCGACGTGCGCCAGAGCGGCCTGGAGCACGTACGGCGGGCCGCCGCGCAGCCGCTGCCGACGGCGCCCCACACCCCGGGCGGGCAGCTGCTGCAGGTGGCGGATCTGCGCACGCACTTCGTCACCGAGCGCGGCGTCGTCAAGGCCGTCGACGGGGTCTCCTTCACCCTGGAGCGGGGCAGGACTCTGGCCGTCGTCGGGGAGTCGGGTTCGGGCAAGTCCATGCTCATCCGCTCCATCCTCGACCTGCTGCCCGGCGCCGGGGTGGTCCGCGGCGGCAAGGTCTATCTCGACGGCGACGACCTGACCGGGTTCAGCCCGAAGGAGATGCGCCAGGTCCTGGGCACCCGGCTGGCCGCGGTCTTCCAGGACCCGATGACCGCGCTCAACCCGGTGCGCACCATCGGCACCCAGGTGGCCGAGCCGCTCCGGGTGCACCTCGGGCTGAGCGGGAAGCGGGCGCGGGCGCACGCCGCGGTGCTGCTGGCCTCGGTCGGCATCCCCGAGCCCGAGCGGGTGCTGCGCCGCTATCCGCACCAGCTGTCCGGCGGCATGCGCCAGCGCGTGACGATCGCGATGGCGCTGTCGTGCGGGCCCGACGTGCTGTTCGCCGACGAGCCGACCACCGCCCTGGACGTCACCGTGCAGGACCAGGTGCTGCGGCTGATCCACCGCCAGCGCCAGGAGCGGAACATGGCCACCGTGCTGGTCAGCCACGATCTGGCGGTGGTCGCCGAGTGGGCGGACGAGGTGATCGTGATGTACGCCGGCAAGGTGGTCGAGCGCGGACCGGCCGCCGACCTGTTCGAGCGGACCCGCATGCCGTACACCGAGGCCCTGCTGCAGTCGGTGCCCCGGCTGACCGACCCGGCCCACCACCGGCTGCGGGTCATCACCGGCCGCCCGCCCGACCTGGCCGCCCTGCCCTCGGGGTGCGCCTTCCACCCCCGCTGCCCCTACGCCCGCGAGCGCTGCGTCACCGAGGCGCCCCCGCTGTTCCAGGAGACCCGCGAGCACCTGTACGCCTGCTGGTACCCGCGGGGCACCGAGGCGGCGGTCGGCGACCCCGTGCCCGTCGCCCTGGGCGAGTCCGGACCCGCGGACCCCGTGCCCGTCGCCCTGGGCGAGTCCGGACCCGCGGCTCTCGGTGAACCGGCCGCCGGTCCCGTGCCCGCGGGCACGGACCGCAACGGCTCCGAGCCCGGCGGTCCCGAGCACAACGGGGCCGGAAGCGCCGGTCCGGACCTCAAGAGACCCGAACTCGCCGGACCCGAAGGAGCCGACAACCGTGGCAGGTAGCGGAAGCGCCCATCTCCGTCCCCCCGGCCAGGCGGTGCTCAGGGCCGAGGACCTCGTCGTGGAGTTCCCCGCCGGCCGCGGCCGCAGCGTGCGCGCGGTGTCCGGGGTCAGCTTCGACCTGCTGCCCGGCGAGACCCTCGGCATCGTCGGCGAGTCGGGCTGCGGCAAGTCGACCACCGCGCGGGCGCTGATGCAGCTGCCGCCGCCGCTGTCGGGCTCGGTCCGGCTGGACGGGGTCGAGCTGACCCGGCTGAAGGGCGAGGCGCTGCGCCGTACCCGGCGGCGGCTGCAGATGATCTTCCAGGACCCGATCTCGTCGCTGAACCCCCGCCGCCGGGTCCGCGACATCGTCGCGGAGGGGCCGCGGGTGTGGGGCGTCGGCGGCGACCGGGTGGACGAGATCCTGGAGGCCGTCGGGCTCGATCCGGACACCGCGGCCACCCGCCGGCCGCACGAGTTCTCCGGCGGGCAGTGCCAGCGCATCTCGATCGCCAGGGCCCTCGTGCTCGAACCCGAGGTGGTGATCTGCGACGAGCCGGTGTCGGCGCTGGACGTCTCGGTGCAGGCGCAGATCCTCGGCCTGCTGGAGGACCTCAAGGAGCGCTACCGGCTCACGCTGGTCTTCATCGCCCACGACCTGGCCGTGGTGAAGAACGTCAGCGACCGCATCCTGGTGATGTACCTGGGCAAGACCTGCGAGCTGGCCCCCGGCTCCGAGCTGGTCGAGCGGCCCGCCCACCCCTACACGCGGGCGCTGCTGGCCTCCATCCCGCGCAGCGGCCTCGGCCTGCCCCCGGCCGACCAGCTGATCAGCGGCGAGCCGCCCTCACCGGTCACCCCGCCCAGCGGATGCCGCTTCCGTACCCGCTGCCCGAAGGCCGCCCCCCGGTGCGCGCAGGAGGAACCCGAGATGCGGTCCCTCGGCGGGGACCGCTGGGTGGCCTGTCACTATCCGGAGGTGGAGACGGCCTGACCTCGGCGGTTCACAGCGGCCGGGAGGCCGGCAGGGTGATCCTGTCGACCGCCTCCCGGCGGCGCCGTTCGGGACGGCGGTCGTAGCGGGCCGTGGTCGCCGGGGAGGAGTGGCCCACCAGTGCCTGGGCGGTGGCCAGGTCCACGCCCGCGTCGAGCAGCTCGCCGATGAAGGTGCGCCGGAAGTCGTGGGGGGTGCGCGGCATGGCCCCGGCCTGGGCCATCCGCCGGGCCAGGATGTCGGCGACGGCCTGGCCCGTCATGGTCGCCGGGCGGCCGTCGCGCACGCGCAGGGAGCCGTGCCTGCCGATGGGGCAGAACAGCGCTCCGGCCGCGCGGCCGCGCACCGCCAGCCACCGCTCCAGCCGGCCCACGGCCTGGGTGGTCAGATAGACCATCCGCTCCTTGTCGCGCTTGCCGCGCACCCGCAGCGAGCGCGCCCCGGGGTCGTAGTCGGCCAGCGTCAGCCCGGCGATCTCGGCGCGGCGGCAGCCGGTGGAGTAGAGCACGGCCAGCAGCGCGGCGTCGCGGGCCCCGGCGGGGGAGTCGTCGCCGTCGCAGGCGGCCAGGGCCGCCCCCACGACCTCCGGCGGGACGTGCTGGCCGGTGGGCAGGCGCGTGTGCTCGACGGTGGGCAGGTCGGCGGCGCGCTGGTAGTCCTCGGCGGTCATCTGGCCCAGCCGCCAGGCCTCGCGCAGCACCCGGCGCAGCGCGACCAGGTGCTTGTTGACGTAGGCGGGCGACCAGCCGCGCTCGGTCATCAGGGCGCGCATGCGCACGGTGTGCTCATAGCGCAGCAGGTGCCAGGGCTGGCCCGCGCCACCGGCGTCGTCGTCCCCGGTGATGAGCGCGGCCAGGCGGTCCAGGCAGCCCCTCATGGTGCGCCGGGACTCGGCGCTGGTGAGGGAGTCGAGATAGACCCGGTAGGGGTCGCGTGCGGGCTCGACGGCGGGGCCGGGCGCGTGGGGAACGGCGGGCAGGCTCACCTCGCCGATCTTACCGCCTACTGCGGATCTACAACGTAAAGGCGCTGGACAGGATCCGAAACCGCCCGGATAGGATCATCATCCCGGCACCGAGAGAAAGCGGTCGTCCATGGCGGAGGCGATGGTGGCGGCGGTCAGCCGCAGCGGTTCGCACACCTTCAGCAAGTACGGCGAGGCGGGCATCCGGCTGGTGGCGGGCCTGGGAGTGGAGGGGGACGCGCACTCCGGCACGACGGTGAGGCACCGCTCGCGGGTGGCGCAGGATCCGACCCAGCCCAACCTGCGCCAGGTCCACCTGATCCACTCCGAGCTCCACGAGGAGCTGCAGGCCGCCGGGTTCGAGGTGAAGGCCGGAGAGCTGGGCGAGAATGTGACGACGCGGGGGCTCGACGTGCTGGCCCTTCCGACCGGCACGCTGCTGCGGCTGGGCGAGGAGGCGGTGGTCGAGGTGACGGGCCTGCGCAACCCGTGCGCCCAGATCGACGGGTTCCAGCCGGGCCTGCTCAAGCAGGTGGTGGGGCGCGACGACTCCGGCCGGCTGGTGCGCAAGGCCGGGATCATGGGCGTGGTGGTGACCGGCGGGCTGGTGCGCCCGGGCGACGCGATCCGGGTGGAGCTCCCGCCCCCGCCTCACCGGCCGCTGGACCGGGTCTGAGCCGCCGCGAGCCCGCACACGACCGTTCCGTGCGGCCGCCCGATCACCCGACGCGCACGACCGTCCCGTACAGTCTCCGGACCGCATGACGCGCACGACCGTCCCGTGCGGCCGCCCGATCACGTGAGAGACCCATGCCCGAGGTTCTGAGCCGCCGCGCCCTCAACAGGGCCACCCTCGACCGCCAGCTGCTGCTCACCCGCGGCGCCGTACCCGCCCTGGAGGCGGTCCGGCGCCTGTACGGCATGCAGGCCCAGGCGCCGAATCCGCCCTATCTCGGACTGTGGAGCCGCCTGGACGGGTTCGCCCACGAGGACCTGTCCGGGCTGCTGCAGGACCGCCGGGCGGTACGGCTGTCGCTGATGCGCTCCACCATCCACCTGGTCACCGCCGAGGACGGCCTGGCGCTCCGCGCGCTGCTGCAGCCGATGATGGACCGGTCCCTGCGGGGGTCGTTCGGCAGGGGGCTGGCGGGGCTGGACCTGGCCGAGGTCGCCGCCGCCGGGCGGGCCCTGGTGGAGGAGTGCCCGCTCACCTTCAGGGAGCTGGGCAAGCTGTTGGCCGAGCGGTGGCCCGACCGCGACCCCGCCGACCTGGTCAGGGGCGTCAGGCAGACGGTCCCGCTGGTCCAGGTGCCGCCGCGGGGCATCTGGGGGGTGGGCGGCCAGCCGGCGCACACGAGCCTGGAGGCGTGGCTTGGCCGGCCGCTGGACGCCTCGGCCCGCCCGCAGGAGATGGTCCGGCGCTACCTGGCGGCCTACGGCCCGGCCACGGTGATGGACATCCAGCAGTGGGCGGGCCTGACCAGGCTGGGGGAGGTGGTGCGGGAGATGGACCTGCGCGCGTCCGTCACCGAGGACGGCGCGCAGGTGCTCGACCTGCCGGACGCGGCGCTGCCGGACCCCGACGTCCCGGCCCCGGTGCGCTATCTGGCGGAGTTCGACAACATGCTGCTGTCCTTCGCCGAGCGCACCCGCACCCGGATCATGGATGACGAGTATCGCGGGCGGGTCTTCACGGTCAACGGGATCATCAAGGCGACGGTGCTGGTGGACGGGTTCGTCCGGGGCCTGTGGCGGGTGAGCGCGCAACGGCGCGAGGCGGTGCTGGAGGTGGAGCTGTTCGCGCCGGTGACGGCCGCGCAGCGGGCCGAGCTGGAGGCGGAGGGCATGCGGATGCTGGACTTCGCCGCCGCCTCGGCGCAGAAGCGGGAACTGCGGTTCGTCTGAACGCTCCGGGCGGGCGCGGCAGGCGAGAGGGGCCGCGAGACCCGCCCTAACGCGGCAGCCGGTCCGTCCAGCGGTGCAGCAGGTCCTCCAGGTCGGAGATGGCCACCGGTTTGGTCAGGTGGACGTCGAAACCGGCCCGCAGAGCGGCGGAGTGGTCGCTCTCCCGGCCGAGGCCCGACACGGCCACTATCAGGGGCGGCAGGCGCTCCGACGGCAGCAGGAGCAGCCGGCGGGCGACCTCGTGGCCGCTGACGTCGGGCAGGCTCAGGTCGCACAGCACCAGGTCGAAGCGGTGCTCGCGGGCGGCGGACACCGCCTCGCGGCCGGTGCCGGCGGTCACCACGGTGTCGCCGCGCCGTTCCAGCAGTTCCTGGTAGGTGAAGGCCAGATCGGCGTTGTCCTCGACCACCAGGACGCGCAGCGGATTCCTGTGACGTGCCGGGTGGCCGGCCCGGTGCGCCGCGGGCCGGTGGCGGGCCGGGGCCAGGGGGAGACTGATGGAGAAACGCGCCCCGGTGCCGGGGCCGTCGCTGTGCGCGGAGACGGCCCCGCCGTGCAGTTCGGCGATGCTGCGCACGATCGGCAGGCCGAGGCCGAGGCCGACGGTGCCCGTGGGGACGTCCTCGGAGTCGGCGGCGATGGGCCGGGTGAACATCTCGAACAGCGAGTCGGCGGTGGCGGGGTCGAACCCGAAGCCGTCGTCCGACACGGTCAGGATCGCCTCCTTCTCGGTGCAGAGGAGTTCGACGTCCACTTCCCCGCCGGGCCGGGTGTACTTCACGGCGTTGCCGAGCAGGTTGCCCAGCAGCTGGGCCAGCCGGACGCGGTCCCCGCGGACCGGCACGGGCCGCTGCGGCACAGTGGTCTCCACCCGCCGTTCGGCCTGCGCGTACTCCAGGCGCATGTCGCGGACGGCGGCGGTGACCACGCTCCGCAGGTCCAGGTCCTCCGGGACCATCCGCAGCCCGCCGCTCAGCGCCTGGCTGGAGTCGAGCAGGTCGTCGGCTATCCGGGTCAGGGCCTCGACCTGCCGGCGCAGCACCTCCAGGGCGGGGTGTCCGGAGATGTCCAGGGCGAGCAGCTCGCCGGCCGCCTGGATCGCGGCCAGCGGGTTGCGCAGCTCGTGGGAGAGGGTGGCGATGAAGCGGTCCTTGCCCTGCTGCTGCTCCATCAGTTTGCGGCCGGCCGTGGACAGGCGCAGGTTGGCCTCGCGCAGCTGCTGGTTGAGGTCCTGCAGCTCCCGGCCGCGGGCGATCAGGTCGCTCTCCATGCGGTCGGCCCGTTCGAGCCGGTCGGCGTCGGTCCGGTCGCGGCACCCGGCCCGGCGCAGGCGCACGAACTCGGTGACGTTCTCCACCCGGTGGATGATGTGGCGGACCCGCCCGGCCTCGTCCAGCACCGGGGTGTTGACCGGGCTCCAGTAGCGCTCTTCGTACGGCCCGTCCGGGCCGGTCCTGACGTCATAGCGTTGCAGCGCCATGGTGTCGGGGCGGCCGGTCTCCAGCACGGTCAGCAGGGAGCGGGCCAGGTTGGCCCTGCCGTCGGCGGAGACGTCGTCCGGGTGTCCGGGGAACAGGTCCAGGATCGGCCTGCCGACGATCTGCTCCCGCTCGGTGAGGAACTCCGCGAGATAGGCCCGGTTGACCGCGGCGACGACCAGGTCGGTGTCCAGGATCACGCAGGGCGTGGGGGCCGCGTCGAACAGCCGCGCGTAGTCGGGGTCCCCGCCGGGTCCGCCGGCGCCGGCCGGCCTCATCCGTCCAGCCGGTAGCCGTAGCCGCGCACGGTGGTGATCCGCGGCGTGGTGACCCCGTGCGCGGAGAGCTTGCGGCGCAGCCGGTAGACGTGCTCGGCCACGGTCGAGGGGTCCTGCCAGCCGGGCATCGCCTGCCACACCTGGTTCAGCAGCTGCTCGGGGGAGAAGGTGCGGCCGGGGGCGGAGGCCAGGAACTCCAGCAGCGCGTACTCCCGGGGGGCGAGGTCGAGCGACACGTCGCCGGCGTGGGCCTGGCGGGCGCCGGTGTCGACGGACAGCTCGCCGATCCTGATCACCGGGACGGACTCGGCCGGCTGCACCCTCCGCAGCACCGCCCGGATCCTGGAGGCCAGCTCCCGCTGGAAGAACGGTTTGACCACGTAGTCGTCGGCGCCCAGCTCCAGCCCGATCACCCGGTCGGTCTCCTCACCGCGCCCCGTCACGATGATCACCGGGATGCGGCTGGTCCGGCGCAGGGACCGCAGTACCTCCAGCCCGTTGCCGTCCGGCAACCCCAGGTCCAGCACGACCAGATCGGCGTCGCCCCGGCCGGCCTCGGCCAGCCCGCCGCGCCCGTCGGCCGCGTGCACCACGCGGAAACCCTCGTGTTCCAGGCAGGCGCGCGACATCGCGGCGAGGTCGGTCTCGTCTTCGATCAGCACGATCAGCGGGCGGTACGGGGGCTGCGGTGTGCCCGGGGCGCCCGCTGTGGGGGAAGCGGGGGTGCGCAATGTTGATCCAGTGTTGAACGGACATGGAAAGCGCGGCCAAATCAGCAAGATATCACTGGAATCGCGGTAGAACGATCCAACGCTTACCGGCTTGTGCAACCGAATCTGATGAAGGGCGGCACCGCGAGAGGAAGCCGGACGAGGGGGGATGGGGTGAACATCCGCGAGCAGAGCGCGCGGCGCGTCTTCATGGAACTGGCGGACACGTTCGTGGAAGGCTTCGATCTCGGCGCCTTCCTGGACACCTTGGCGCGGCGCTGCGCGGGTCTGCCCGGCGTGGCCGCCTGCGGGCTGCTGCTGGCCGGCCGGGGTGGGACCCCGGCCGCGGTGGGCGCCTGCGGCGAGCCGGTCCGGGCGCTGGGGTGGCGGCAGCTGCGTGACCGGGAGGGGCCGGGCGTGGACTGCTTCCGTAGCGGGCAGCCGGTGTCCTGCCTGGACCTGGAGCGCGCCGCGGCCTGGTGGCCGGCTTTCGCGCCCGCCGCCCGCGAGGCGGGATTCGCCGCGGTGCACACCGTGCCGATGCGGCTGCGCGCCGACGTCATCGGGGCGGTGAGCCTGTTCCGCCAAGACCCCGGCGCCCCGGCCGCCGAGACGCTGGGCTCGGCGCGGGAGATGATCGACGTGGCCACCATCGGCCTCGTCCATGAGCGCATCCTGCGGGAGAAGAAGCTGCTCGCCGAGCGGCTCCGGGCGCAGCTCGACGGCCGGCCCCGGGCAGGGGTGATCGACCGGCCGTCCTTCTGAGGCCGTTGTCCTCTAAGGCCATTCAAGGGAATTGGCTGTTTTCCGGGCCGGGGAAAAGGGCGAGGATGCCCTCATGATCTCTGTCAGCGCGTTCCTCGGCATGGCGGCGGTGGCCCTCGGGATGGTCCTCACCCCGGGCCCCAACATGATCTATCTGGTGTCGAGGTCGGTGACGCAGGGACGCAGGGCCGGCCTGATCTCCCTGGGCGGCGTCGCGGCGGGGTTCGCCGTCTACCTCCTGGCCGCGGTCGCCGGGATCACGGTGCTCTTCGCCGCGGTGCCGGCCGCCTACACCGCGCTCAAGCTCGCCGGCGCGGTCTACCTGCTCTGGCTCGCCTGGCAGGCGGTACGGCCGGGCGCGCCGCCCGTCCTGGAACCCGGGAGGCTGCCGGTCGACCGGCCGCGCAGGCTCTTCTCCATGGGGCTGGTCACCAACCTGCTCAACCCGAAGATCGCGATCCTGTACGTGTCGCTGCTGCCCCAGTTCGTCGATCCGGCCCGGGGAGACGTCGCGCTGCAGAGCCTTCTGCTGGGTCTGACCCAGATCACCGTGGCCCTTTCGGTCAACGCGGTGATCGTGCTGACCGCCGGGTCGGTGGCCGCACTCCTCGGCGGCCGGCCGCTGTGGGCACGCGTGCAGCGGTACCTGATGGGCACGGTGCTGGGCGGGCTGGCCGTACGGGTCGCCGCCGACCCCGGCCCGTCCGGCGGGTGATGACCGTAACGGGTGCCCCTGCGGGGCGGAACGTGACACTCTGGAGGCAGCGAGCAACGACTTCGTGGCATCGGCGGCCCTCAGCCGCCGGTCGGTCGTGCCGCGGCACGGGATGACCGTGTCCGAAGACGGAGGTGTCCGGTGACCGTCGCCGTTGAGCTCGTCGTCCGCCCGGACGCCTCCCTGGAGCGGGTGGCGGTCCTGGGCCTGGCCGGTGAGCTGGACTACACCAACGCCGAACAGCTGCGGCAGGACATCGTCGAGGCGTTGCCGCCCACCAGCCGCGATCTCATCGTGGACCTGGCGCACCTGACCTTCTGCGACTCGACCGGGATCAGGGTCTTCCTGGCGCTGCGCAAGCTGGCCGACGAGCGCGGCGGCGTCGTCGCCCTCACCGACCTGCAGCCCCGCCTGACCAGGATCTTCCGTACGACGGGCCTGTCGCACTTCTTCGCCGTGCTGCCCAGCGTCGCCGACGCCGCCGACCTGCTCCGGTCGCGATGAGGCGCCCGCCCCTTGGAGGAACCCGCCGGTGCGCCGGAAGATCCGCGCCGATGGTGATAATTCCGCGCCGAACGGGCAGAGTAGCCCGCGTTGTGCCGTTCATCGGGAACGGCACGCTTCTGCCAGGTGATCCGGTGCGCCCCCCGGTACCGGCCGGAGGAGAAGACCAGCAGGGGGGTTCGTCATGACCGGCATCAACGATCGGCACTGGCCGATCACCACTGACCTCGGAGCTCTGCGAGGGCACGTCTACTCCCACGCGGCCATGGCGGGACTCAGCGGTGAGCGTCTGGACAACCTGCTCATCGCCGCCAACGAGGCCGCGATCAACGTGCTCGAGCACGGCGGGGGACACGGGACCCTGTCGATGCGGAGGGACGGTTCCTATCTCACCGTCGAGGTGGCCGACAGCGTCGGCAAGCTGAGTCCCCAGGACGCGCTCCGCTCCCGCCCGGCCACGGGCGCCTCCAGGGGGTTCGGGCTGTGGCTGATGGGGGAGCTGTGCGACCAGGTCGACATCCACCAGGACGACGAGGGCTCGCGGGTGTGCCTGAGCATGCGCCTGAACGGTCCGTGAGTCCGGCGGAGTGATTCTTACTGGCGAGTCATTAATATGTGAGGCCGACTTGTAAATCTTGCCACGCGGGCTGACATTCTGAGCATCGAGCCGATCGGGGGACGACCCCAGGAGGCCTCATGAATGTCCCGCGCCGTCCCCTCACCCTCCTCGCGGCGCTCATCACGGGTGCCGTTCTCGTCTCGGTTCCGGCCGCGCCCGCATCGGCGGCGACCGTGCCCGGCTCCGCCATGACCGTCTCCACGGCGTCCGTCCCCACGGTGCCCGTCTCCGCCGGGACCGCGACGTCCATCGGGGCGATGGCCTCGCTGGGGGACTCCATCACCCGGGGGTTCAACGCCTGCGGCTTCTACGTCGACTGCCCGTCCAGATCGTGGTCGACCGGGTCCAACCAGACCGTCAACAGCCACTATCTGCGCCTGCGGGCCGCCGAGCCCTCCCTGGTCGCCCACAACGACGCCAGATCCGGCGCCAAGGTCGCCGACCTGCCCGGCCAGGCCGAGCTGGCCGTCTCCCAGGGAGCCGGCTACGTCACGATCCTGATGGGCGCCAACGACGCCTGCACCTCCTCGGAGGCGTCCATGACCACGGTGGCCGCCTTCGAGGCCGCGTTCCGTACGGCGATGCGGACGCTCACCACCGGCCTGCCCACCGCGTCGATCTTCGTCTCCAGCATCCCCGACATCAGGCGGCTGTGGGAGGTCGGCAGGAACAGCTCCTCCGCCCGCACGGCCTGGGCGGCCCTCGGGATCTGCCAGTCGATGCTGGCCAGGCCGCGCTCCACCGACCAGGCCGACGTCGACCGGCGCGAGCGCGTGCACCAGAGGGTGGCCGAGTTCAACGCGGTGATGGCCCGGGTCTGCGAGGAGCAGGCCACCTGCCGCCACGACGGCGGCGCCGTCTTCGGCTATCCGTTCACGCTGTCGCACCTGAGCCGCTGGGACTACTTCCACCCCAGCACCGCCGGGCAGAGGCTCCTGGCGGAGGTGACCTATCCGGCCGTCCCCGTCCTGTGATCCGGAATCGGGCGGACCTCAGTCCTTCTTCTTGCCCGCCCTCCGCTCCGGTGACTTCTTCGCCGGCTTCTCCGGTTTCTCCGTCGTCTTCGCCGTCTCCTCCGCCGGGGCCTCAGACGAGGCCTCGGGCGGGGCCGCCGGCGGAGGCGCCGAGGGCGTGGCGAACTTGAAGATGCCCTCCAGCAGGCGGCCGTACGCGCCGGCGCCGGGGATCACGTCACAGTAGGGATAGGTCCATCCGGTCATGGGGATGGCGCCGCAGACCTCCGTCCCGGCCGGCGGGACCACGGGGACGGAGGGCGGGTGCGGTCCGACCGCACCGGTGCCTATGCCGGTGGAGGGCCGTGCGCGGGGCGTGACGGCGGCCTTCGCCCGCGCCGCCCGCTTGGCGGCCGCCCGCTTGGCCCGGGCCTGCCGGCGCGCCTGGAGATCCCGGGACCGGTCCCGGCCCTCCTGCGCGCGGGGAACGGGCGCCGGGGCCGTGGGTCCCCGCCACAGGCCGCTCTGGGGCACGTCGGGACGGTCGCGGCCGGCCGCGTCGCGCCCCTGCCGCACGAGGGCCTTGTCGGCGCGGCGGCGTGCCGGAGAGTCCCCGCCGGCCCGGCGGCCGGACCCGGCCCGCACCCGCGGGGGTTCCAGGGTGAGCGCGAGCGCGTGCGCGCCGTAGGGCCGCTGGAGCTCGACCCCGGTGGGAGCGTCGCCTGAGGATCCGCGGGAGAGGCTCTCGCCGGATTCCACGGTGAACGCACCGGCCACCGCGGCGGCGGCGACCAGCGCCGCGCAGACGGTCATGTACGGCCGCCAGTCGCGTGTCCTGGTGGCCCAGGTCACGGCGGCGGGCTCGTCTGGATGAGGACGCCCATCGGGAGCGGGGTCCGCCGTGACGGGATCGTCGTTCTGCATCCGGCCTCCTCGATCGCCACTCTGTGTAATCAGTGTGTCACCATCTCGGGTGAATAGATGCGATCTCTGCGGCGCGTCGTGTGCTCTCCGTGCGCGGACGGGCTCATCCCGTGCGCGGTGCGAAGGTCGGCCCCCGGTCAAGGAGTAGGGTTCCTCATTGACAGTCAAAATCATTGATCGGTTGTTGCGGAGACGGTCATGGAGAACGGCGCGGGCGAGCAGGCGCCTCCCGACCTCGGGATGCTGGTCGGCCAGCTGATGTTCTCCGTGCAGCAGGAGCTGTTCGAGACCCTGGCCCGGCAGGGGCACCCCCACGTCCGGCCCCGGCACGGGACGGTGCTGGCCTATCTGGCCCCGGATGGCGTACGGGCCACCGAGCTGTCCCGGCGCTCCGGCCAGCACAAGCAGATCATCGGCAACATCGTCGACGAACTGGTCGAGCTGGGATACGTCCGCCGCGAGCCCGACCCGCGCGACCGCCGGGCCAAGCTGATCGTCCCCACCGAGCACGGGATCGACGAGATCGCCAAGGCCCACGCCATCCTGGCGGGCATCGAGCGGCGCCACCGGCGGGCCCTGGGCGAGGAGGCCTACGCCGCCTTCAAGAACGCCTTCCAGGAGGTCGCCCGCCTCCAGCGGGCCTGGCGCCGCTCCACCGAGGAAGTCCCACCGCAGGAGGATCCCTCCGAGCGCCGGTCCGCCGAGGAGGCCTCGCCGCAGGCGGCTCCTCCCCGGGACGTCCCGCCGGAGGCCGCCGCCTCCGCGACCGGCTGACCGCCGGGGCTTTCCGCCCCTTTCCGCAAGGATTACCCGGAAGGCCGGTCCGCGCAGTGGCGGACCGGCCCCCGGGTCACTTGGTGACGACGGCGGCGACCTGGCTGATCGGCTCGGCCAGTGCGTTGATCGTGTCGGACAGCTTCTTCAGCTCCGCCTCCGACAGCTCGTTGTGCAGCCGCCAGCCGTCGCCTTTGCGGTGCTCGCCCAGGGCGGCCTCGGCGGCGGCGAACTTCTCGTCGAGCGTCTTGACCAGATCGGGCGCGCGCTTCTCCAGGACCGGGCGCAGCGACTGGACGGCGGCCCGGGAGCCCTGCAGGTTGGCGTCGAAGTCCCACAGGTCGGTGTGCGACCAGATGTCCTCCTCGCCGGTGATCTTCCCGGTGGCCACCTCGTCGAGCAGTTCCTTGGCGCCGTTGGCGAGCTGGACGGGGGACAGCTCCGCGGCGTTGGCCTTGTCGACGATCGTCTTGACGTCGGTCATGAGCTTGTCGGCGATCGGGCCGTCCCCGGAGACGTCCTTGGTGATCCACAGGTCCTTCTCGATCCGGTGGAAGCCGGTCCACTCCTGGCCTTCCTCCAGGTCGGCCTCCCGCGCGTCGATGGCGGGGTCGAGGTCGCCGAAGATCTCGGCGACCGGCTCGATCCGCTCCCAGTAGGTGCGCGAGACCGGGTAGAGGGTCTTGGCCTTGTCGATGTCACCGGCCTTGACGGCGTCGACGAACTCCTGGGTCTTGACGAGCAGGGTGCCGCTCTGCGACTTGACGTAACGCTTGTAGCCGGCCGTCGCGGCGGCCAGCTCGGCGTCCTCGGTCAGGGGCTTGTGCTGGCCGGTGGCCTTCAGCGGGGTGCGGATGCCCTTGCCGATCATGCCGGGCTTGCAGGCGGCCTCGTAGCCGCCGGGCGGCAGTTCGACGATGAGCTCGCGGGTCAGGCCCGGGACGATGTTCTCCACCTCGCCCATGACCCGGTCTCCCGGCGCGTAGACGTAGAACTCGGTGACCTTGGAGCCGTTGTTGGTGACCGCGAAGGTCGAGGTGCCGGCGTTGACCTCGCTGACCGCGACCTTGCACTCGGTGTCACCGGCGGCGACGGAGATCTTGCCGTCCTCGGCGGGGCTCGCGCCGCCGTTCGCGGCGCCGCCCGGCTGGGACTCGCCCGAGCAGGCGGACAGCGCGACCAGGACAAGTCCCGCGGCGGTGAGGGCGATGGGGGTGCGCATGATTCTCCTGTTTTCAGGCGGTGGTGGGAGTGGAGGAGGGAGCGGACCGCCGGGGAGAGGCCGGCCGCAGGAAGAGGATCAGGGTGGGCACCGCGTAGGCGAACCAGGCGACGGTCTCCAGCACGGTCGGCTGCGGTGTGATGTTGAACATCCCCGCCAGGAGGGCGCCCCACCAGGAGTCGGCGGGCAGGACGGCGCTGATGTCGAACGCCTGGGTCGACAGGCCCGGAAGGACGCCGGCCTCCTGCAGGTCGTGCACGCCGTACTTGAAGATGCCGGCGGCGACCAGGATCAGCAGCAGGCCGGTCCAGGTGAAGAACGTGGTGAGGTTGATCTTCAGGGCGCTCCGGTAGAGGCCCCAGCCGATCACGATCGAGGTCAGGACGCCGAGGGTGATGCCGATCAGCGGGCTGGTGTTCGAGGACGCGCCCTGGGCTGAGGCGAAGAACAGCAGCGCGGTCTCCAGGCCCTCGCGGGCCACCGACAGGAACGCCATGACGATCACGGCGAGTGGGCCGAGCCGCAGCGCGTCGCTGAGCTTGGCGCGCAGCTCGCCCGAGAGCGAGCGGGCGGCCCGGCGCATCCAGAAGATCATCCAGGTCACGAAGGCCGTGGCGAGCAGCGAGGTGACCGCTTCGAAGAGCTCCTGCTGCCGGTACTCCAGGCGGGCGGCGGTGAAGGTGAGCAGCGCGCCGAACCCGATCGACAGGACCACCGCGGCGCAGACCCCCGCCCACACCAGCGGGAGCCGGTCCCTGCGGTCACTCTTGACCAGGAACGCGACGAGGACGGACACCACCAGTGTGGCCTCCAGTCCCTCGCGCAGGCCGATGAGATAACTGGCGAACACCGTCACTCCAGAATGTTAGGGAAGGGTCACCTAAATTAGGGCAGGGAAACCTTAGTTCATGCAAGGTGGCGATCGGGTGACGGGTCCCACTTCCCGGGGCCGGATCGCCTCCGGATGGCGCTGCGGCGTTTCCCTCACCCTCCGCTCGCCGTACCCTCGAAGGAGGCGGGGCGTGTTCCCGGCCCGGGCGCCCGGCGCCCGGAGTCACCTCCCGTATCCCTCCGACCCCGAGGGCCGGCCCGATCCCACCGGGGCCGGCCATCCCGACTTCGAGGAGATGTACTCGAGTGACACGCACCGGCGACCGCAGTGACCTGCTGCAATGCACCTTCTGCGGGAAGAGCCAGAAGCAGGTCAAGAAGCTCATCGCGGGTCCGGGCCGCATCTGCATCTGCGACGAGTGCGTCGAGCTGTGCAACGAGCTCATCGAGGAGGAACTCGGCGAGAGCACCGAGGCGACGTCCTGGAACCTGCCGAAGCCGCGGGAGATCCACGAGTTTCTCGGGCAGTACGTCGTCGGGCAGGAGCGGGCCAAGAAGGCGCTGTCGGTGGCGGTCTACAACCACTACAAGCGCATCCGGCCGGGCGCCGGCGGGGCCGTACGGCAGGCTGCCGCAGGAGAGCAGATCGAGCTGGGCAAGTCCAACATCCTGCTGGTCGGCCCGACCGGTTCCGGCAAGACCCACATCGTCCAGACGCTCGCCCGGATGCTCGACGTCCCCTTCGCCATCGCCGACGCCACCGCCCTGACCGAGGCGGGCTACGTCGGCGAGGACGTGGAGAACATCCTCCTCAAGCTGATCCAGGCCGCCGACTACGACGTCAAGAAGGCCGAGACCGGCATCATCTACATCGACGAGATCGACAAGATCGCCCGTAAGAGCGAGAACCCGTCGATCACCCGCGACGTCTCCGGCGAGGGCGTGCAGCAGGCGCTGCTGAAGATGCTGGAGGGCACGGTCGCGAGCGTGCCGCCGCAGGGCGGGCGCAAGCACCCGCAGCAGGAGTTCATCCAGATCGACACGGGCAACGTGCTGTTCATCTGCGGCGGCGCCTTCGCCGGGCTGGAGAAGATCATCGAGGAGCGGACCGGCCAGCGGGGCGCCGGGTTCGGCGCCGAGATCCGCGCCGGGCACGACGAGGCGGACCACGACGCCTTCGCCGACGTCATGCCCCAGGACCTGCTGAAGTTCGGCCTGATCCCCGAGCTGGTCGGCCGCCTGCCGGTGGTGTCGACGCTGCGGCCGCTGGACCGCGCGACGCTGATGCGGATCCTCACCGAGCCGCGCAACGCGCTGGTCAAGCAGTACCGCAGGCTCCTGGAGCTCGACGGGGTCGAGCTGGAGATCACCGAGGACGCCGTCGGCGCGATCGCCGAGCAGGCGCTGCTGCGCCGCACCGGCGCCCGCGCCACGCGGGCGATCCTCGAGGAGGTCCTGCTCAACGTGATGTACGAGGTGCCCAGCCGCGACGACGTGGCCAGGGTCGTGGTCGACCGCGACACCGTGCTGGACAACGTCAACCCCACCCTGGTGCCCCGCGAACGGCCGGGCCTCGGGCAGGAGCGCCACGACAGGTCCGCCTGAGCACGGCCGCGGATCACCGCCTGTAGTAGGGTTGCCGTCCCGGAAGTGAACGATCGCGAGGAGGTGAGTCCCCATTACCGCCGGATCAGTTCGGGTGCTCTCACCTCACGGTCGCCGGTAGGCCCGGCGCGGGTGGCGTGGGGAGCGCCCTCGGCCCTTCGAAGGGTTCCCCATGTCGGTTCACTGTCCTTCACCGTCGCGCTCCGCGGTCGTCGCCAGGCTCAGGGACGCCGGCTGCGTCTTCGCCGAGGACGAGGCGCGGCTGATCATCTCCACGGCGCGCACGCCGTCCGACCTCGCCGCGATGGTGGAGCGGCGGGTCGCCGGTCTGCCGCTTGAACACGTCGTCGGCTGGGCGCGCTTCTGCGGCCTGCGGGTGAGCGTGGATCCCGGGGTTTTCGTGCCCCGCCGCCGCACCGAGTTCCTCATCCGGCGGGCCGCCGACCTCGCCCGCCGGTCCACCGGACCGTCGCCGGCCGTCATCGTCGACCTGTGCTGCGGCTCGGGCGCGCTGGGCGCCGCGCTGGCCACGGCCCTGGGGGAGGCCGAGCTGCACGCGGCCGACATCGACGCCGCCGCGGTGCGCTGCGCCCGCCGCAACGTCGCCGCCGTGGGCGGCCGGGTCTATCACGGTGACCTCTACGACCCGCTGCCCGGCACGCTGCGGGGCCGGGTGGGCTTCCTGCTGGCCAACGTCCCCTACGTGCCAACCGGGGAGATCGGCCTGCTGCCCGCCGAGGCGCGCCTGCACGAGGCCAGGGTGGCGCTCGACGGCGGCGCGGACGGGCTCGACGTCCTGCGCAGGGTGGCCGTCGCGGCGCCGTCGTGGCTGGCGCCGGGCGGCCGGCTGCTGTTCGAGACGAGCGAGCGCCAGACGTCGGCGGCCGTCGGGATCGTCACCCGCGCCGGGCTGGTCCCCGAGGTGACCGGATCCGCCGAGCTGGAGGCGACCGTCGTCGTCGCGACCAGGCCCGCCCCGCCGGGGGCGGGCGGGACTACAGGCGCATGATGCTGCTGTGCTGGTCGATGCCGTCGGCGGTCTCGTCGTCGAACCACACCCCGCCGGTGGCCAGATAGCGGAAGCGGTGGACGCCCGGGGGCAGGATGACGGAGACGGTGCGGACACCGTTGCGTCGGTGGCGCAGCTCGTGCAGGCCGGGCTGCCAGCCGTTGAAGTCGCCGACGACACTGACGGTGCCGCCCGGCTGGTCGACGGGCAGGGTGAAGGTGACACGGGTCTTGCTGCCGAACAGCGGTGTACGCCTGAGCATGGTCGATGTTCCTCCCCGAGAGGTGTGGGATGAGGCCAGCTTCCCGCGTGCGCGGGATCGGCGATAGGGGTGGGCCCAGGCCGTAACACAGTGTTCACTTCGAGGTAGTACCGTCCGGCGATCCCCGTGATCACCTCCCGCCCGGGCTCTCCCACGTCCGCCGCCGTGCCGTCTCCGCTCAGCGGGTCCGGGCGACCTCCCCGGCCACGGCGCGGAACGCGACCAGCGTCTCCTGCCTGGCCGGGACCGAAATGGAGCGGACCGATTTGACGATGACCACCCCGTGCCGGGGCGAGACGTAGATGTACTGCCCGCCCAGCCCGGCGGCCATGAAGTCGCCCTCGCCGCCGCCGAGCCACCAGTGCAGGCCGTACCGGGAGTTGAAGGCGGCCGAGGGCCTGGTCGACCGGCTGACCCAGGAGCGCGGCACCACCTGCCGGCCGTGGGCCTTCCCGCCGCGGAGATAGAGCAGACCGAAACGGGCGAAATCGCGGTCCGTGGCGTAGTAACAGCAGTATCCGAGGCCGTCGCCCTCGGAGTCGGCGCCGATGTACGCCGCGGAGGCCATGCCGGCGGGCTTCCAGATCCTCGTCTCCACGTACCGGTGGTACGGCATGCCCGTGACCTCGGAGACGAGCCTGGCCAGCACGTGGGAGTTCATGCTGGTGTACTCGAACCTGCTGCCGGGCTTCCAGCCGCGCACCTGGCGCGCGGCCATCTCCCCGGCCGGCACGCCCCGGTTGACGGCCGCCTGCAGCCGCGGCACGTCGGAGCGCTCATCCCAGGCGATCCCCGACGACATCCGCAGCAGGTCGCGGACGGACACGCCGTCGTAGCCCGAACCGCGCAGCTCGGGCAGGTAGCGGGTCACCGGATCGTCGATCGAGCGGATGCGGCCCTCGTGCAGGGCGATGCCGACCGCGGCGGAGGTGAAGGACTTCGCCACCGACCAGGACTGGAAGAGCGTGTCACGGTCCGCCCCGGCGTAGCGCTCGTAGACGATCTCCTGCCCGTCCAGGACGACGAAGCCGTTGGTCTTCGTGCGCGACAGGAAGTCCTCGAGGGTGTGTTCACGCCCCCGGTAGGTGTACTTCACGGAGAGCCGCCTGGGAGCGCTCCGCAGTTCGACGGGGTGCGCCGAGGCCTCCACGCGGTCGGGCGGGCCCGGCTCGCCGCGGGCGGGGGAGGCGGGGGATGCGGAGGCGGGGGACGGCGGCGCCGTACGGGAGAGTCCCCGTGCGGGGGCCGCTCCGGCGGTGGTCGCCAGGGCGCCGAGGGCCGTGGCGAGGGTCACGGCGAGGCCGGTTCGCAGGCGGCGGTCGAGGGTGGTCTTTCGCATGTTCCCTCCGGCGGATCGGTCGGGCGGGTGGCCGGGCACGGCGGGAATCGTGGCGCGCTTTCCTGGCAGATCTCTGGCAGTCCCCTGTCCTCCCGGTTTCTCCCGGGCGGTTCAGGCTCCGGTGGTACGGCCGGCCGCCGGCAGCCGCACCTCGACGCGCGTGCCGGGACCCCGCCCCGGGTCGGTCACCGAGACCGTGCCGCCGTGCAGCAGAGCCTGCTGGCGCACGAGGGTGAGCCCGAGACCCGAGCCGGGGCTGCCGGGCCGGCGGTGGAAGCGGGTGAACACCGACTCGTGCTCGGCCTCGGGTATGCCCGCTCCGGCGTCCCGGACGGCGAGCACGGCGGTCCCGCCGCCGGCGGACAGCGTCACCTCCACCGTGGCGCGGCCGTCGTCGCCGGCGCCGTGGACGGCGGCGTTGTCCAGGAGGTTGTCGGCGATCATCCTTAGCCCCTCGGCCCACCCCCGCACCGGCAGGCCGTCCGTCCGGGAGAAGGCGATCTCGGCGTGCGGGTGACGGCGCCGCGCCTCCTCGACCGCGACGGCGACGATCTCGGTCAGGTCGGCCTCGGTGAAGGCGGCGGGGTCGGCGAGCTCGCCGTCGGCCAGCCGGCGCAGCATGGTGATCAGCCGCTGCGCCCGGACGTGCTCGGCGCCCAGGTCCGTGACGATCTCGGCCCGCTCGGCCGGATCCAGGTCCGGGCGGCCGAGCAGGGTGAGGTCGATCCCCATGCTGGTCAGCGGGGTCCGCAGCTCGTGCGCCACGGAGGCGGCGAAGGAGCGGGCGGTCTCCAGCGCCTCGCCGGTGCGCCGCACCGCGGCGTCCCGCCGGTCCAGCAGGTCGTTGAGGCGGCCGGCGAGCTCGTCGATCTCGGTGACCCCCGAGGAGGTCGCCAGCCGGGCCGCGCCGGGGGAGGGAACGTCGATCCTCCGTGCCTGCGCGCGCAGCGCGGTCAGCGGCCGCACCGCGAACCGGCCGAGCAGCAGACCGGCCACGGCGCCCGTCCCCGCCGCGGCCAGGGTGATCAGCACCAGCCGTTCGCGGAGCAGATCGAGCTGCCGGTCGAGACGCTCCTCGGACTCGAACACCCGCAGGCGGGCCAGATTCCCCCGCCGTCCCAGAGCGGCGGCCACGAACCGCCACCGTCTCCCGTCCCGGGTGAAGGTGGCGGGCCCGTCCTGATCGGCCGGGGGCATCACCGCGGGCACGTCCCCGACGACGAGCGGGGCGGCACCGGGCACCTCCAGGTGCACCCCTCCGGGGCCGCCGGACTCCAGGGCCGCCCCGGTCAGCCTCTGCTCCAGGAAGTCCGGCGGTACGGCGGGCGCCAGCAGGACCCGGAAGGAGTAGGAGGCCGCCATCGGCTCCAGCGCGCGCGAGCGCAGCACCAGCTGCCGGTCCCGCTCGGCGCGCAGGTCGTGGGAGACCACGCCCAGCACGATCATCCCCGTGGGCAGCATCAGCGCCGTGACGAGCGCGGCCAGGCAGATCGCGAACCGGGTGGACAGCCTCATCGGAGGTCTCGTCGGCAGTCTCATCGCAGGACGAATCCCACTCCCCGCACCGTGTGCACCATGCGGGGCTCACCGCCCGCCTCCAGCTTGCGCCGCAGGTAGCCGACGAAGGTGTCGACGGCGTTGCCGGTCACCTCGAAGTCGTAGCCCCAGACCCGCTCCAGCAGCACCGGCCGGGACAGCACGATGCCGGCGTTGCGCGCCAGCACCTCCAGCAGGTCGAACTCCCTGCGGGTCAGCTCGATCTCCCGGCCGTTCAACGTGACGCGGCGGGCGGCCGGATCGACCGTCAGCGGCCCCGCCCTGACCGCCCCGCCGGCCGGGCGCCCGGCCCGGCGCAGCAGCGCGCGCAGCCGCAGGACCAGCTCGTCCAGGTCGAACGGCTTGACGACGTAGTCGTCGGCGCCCGCGGCCAGCCCGGCCACCCGGTCGGCGACCTCGTCCATGGCCGACAACATCAGGACCGGCACCTCCGCCCCGCCCGCCCGCAGTCGCGCGCACACCTCGATCCCCGACAGCCCCGGCATCGAGACGTCGAGGACGATCGCGTCTGGCCCGTCGCCGCCGGTCAGCTCCAGCGCCCGCTCACCGGAGCCGGCCGTCTCCACCCGGAATCCCTCCAGCAGCAGGCCGCGCCGCAGGGAGCGCAGGATCGAGGCGTCGTCGTCGACGACGAGGATCCGGTGACCGTTCATCACAGCGCTCCCGTGCGCGTCGGAGGTCGAGATCGCGAAGCGCCGTCCGGGGACGGCAGACAGGCATCCTGGCAGAAGTCCGGCCGCGGGGGCAGCCCGCCGGCGCCGGGCAAACCCTGGCCGTCTGCGGGCGTTAGGCGGGCACGAGGACGGGCACGCGATGGTCATGCCAGAGGAACCGAACACCACACCACCGCCGCAGAGCCAGCCGTACCCCGGGCACAGCGGGGACATGGATCCCGAACCCCGTGACGAGATGCGCGACTACGTCGGCAGGGAACTGCTGGCCGGCAGGCGCGCCCTGATCACCGGGGGCGACTCGGGCATCGGCCGCGCCGTCGCGATCGCCTTCGCCAAGGAGGGCGCCGACATCGCGATCGCCTACCTCAACGAGCACGAGGACGCCAACCACACCAGGAAGCTGGTGGAGGCGGCCGGACGGCGCTGCGCGCTGCTCCCGGGCGACCTGGGCGACCGCGACCACTGCGGCTCGGTCGTCGAGCAGGCGGTCTCCGAGCTCGGCGGCCTGGACATCCTGGTGAACAACGTGGCCTACCAGGCTCCCGTGGAGTCGCTGGAGGAACTGAGCGACGAGCAGTGGGAGCACACCTTCGCGGTCAACATCCACAGTTACTACCGGGTCACCAAGGCCGCGTTGCAGCACATGCGCGAGGGCAGCGTGATCATCAACACCTCGTCCATCAACGGGCTGCGCGGCAACAAGACGCTCATCGACTACGCCGCGACCAAGGGCGCGATCAACGCCTTCACCTACTCGATGGCGCAGAACCTCGTCGAGCGGGGCATCAGGGTCAACGCCGTGGCGCCGGGCCCGGTCTGGACGCCGCTGATCCCGGCGACCTTCCCGCAGGAGAAGGTCGAGAAGTTCGGCGAGCAGGTGCCGATGAAACGCGCCGCCGACCCGGACGAGATCGCGCCCTCGTACGTCTTCTTCGCGGCCGGTCGGCTGTCGTCGTACTACACCGGCGAGATCCTCGCCCCGATCGGCGGGGAGACGCTGCCGGGCTGACCGGGCGGGACCCGGGACGACGAGTCTGCGGACAACGGGACGGCAGGCCCGGATAATGTCGGTGACGGTCGGTAGCATCAGCGCTCTGACGAGGAGGCCGCCATGATCCACCCATTGATCATCCCTGTGCTGGTCACCACCGACCTGCCGCCGGAGACCGATCTGGCCGCGTTCGGGCAGCTGCTGGCCGACGCGGTCGTCGTCCTCGGTCCCGGTTCCGGCGAGCCCTACCCCGGACATCTGCACGGGCGGACGTTCTGGCTCGACCGGCCGGTGCCGCCGGTCGAACCCGGCGTGGCCCCGTCGCCCGCCGAGCAGTTGCGCTTCGCCGCGACGCTGGGGTTCCTGTCCGCCGCCGTCGACCGCCCGGACGCCTCGGTCAAGACGGTGATCGCCGACGCCCGCGCGGCGATCACCGCCGCGGTCACCGCCTGTTACGGCGACCTGGGCAGCCCGCCGGCGGTGCTGGCCATCCGCGCCGAGGACGTCCGCGAGCGCACCCCGGAGACCGCCGTCGTGACGGTGACCGCCGACGCCGCCCCCCAGCTGGCCCGGGCCGCCCACGCCCGGTTCCAGCTCGTGTGAGGCATCTCACCGCCTGACCCCCCACCGGACCCGGCTCCGGCCGTGCGCGGGGCCTCATCGGCCGTGCCCGCCGGGTGCGGGTCCCGGTGACCCCGAGATCGGACGGGGCTCTCAATGTGACGCTGAGGAATCCTCAGGTCACGCTGTGGTCGTGCCGATGATGCGCTCGTACCGGTCCACCGCGGCAGTGAGAGGAGATGATCGTGGCGGGGGATTCCCTTCTGGCGTTGATCTTCGTGCTGTCCGCAGTGGTGGCCTTCACGGTGGCCGCGCTCGCCTGGCGGCGGCGGCACGTGACGCCCGCGGTCAGCACGCTGGCCTTCCTGGCGGCGGGCATCGGCGGATGGTCCACGACGGACGTCGTGCTGGTGCTGACCGGAGTCCCGGTGACGGCCCCGCTCGCGGCGGCCGCCAAGTTCGCCGCGGTCAGCTGCGTGGTGGCGGGCTTCTTCTGCCTGTCGCTGGCGGTGGTCGACCGCGCCTGGCGCCTGTCGCGCCGTACGGCCGCGCTGCTGGCCGTCGAGCCCGTGCTCCTGCTGGCCACGGTGCTGACCGACCACATGCACCACCTGTTCCACGCCTCGCAGGCCTCGTCCGGCGCCCAGGTCCCGGCCTTCGGCCCGCTGTTCTGGGTGCACGCCGTCTACAGCTACCTGCTGCTCGTCTCCGGCGGGATCCGCATGGCCCACGCGTGGTCGCGGGGTCCGCGCCTGCTGCGCCCGGTCTACGCCGCGACCCTGCTGGGCGCCCTGCCGCCCGCCCTGGCCGACGTCCTGACCCTGATGGGGGTGGCCGACGGGGTGGACATCACCCCGATCGGGTTCTGCCTCAGCATGACCGTGATCTACTGGTCCCTGATGCGCAGCTCGGTGCACGAGCTGGTGGCGGTGGAGCGCACCCACGTCTTCGACGTGATCAGCGACATGGTCACCACGGTCGATCGCTCGGGCCGCATCCTGGACCTCAACCCGGCGGCTGAGCGGATGTTCCGGCGCATCGTGCCCGGCCTGCCCTCCCGGCTGTCCGGACTGCCGATCACCGAGCTTCTCGGCGAGTCGTTCCTGCCCGACCGGGCGGAGGACGGGCTGGAGATCGACCGCACCGTCGTCGACGCCGACGGGTGCGTGGTCGACCTGAGCGCCCGCCTCGGCGTCCTGCACGACAGCCGCAACGAGTGGGTGGGCTGGGTGCTCGTGGCACGTGACGTGACCGCGCTCAACGCCCAGCGCCGCCAGCTCGAGGAGGCCAACGCCCAGCTCAACGAGAAGCAGCGCGGCCTGCAGGAGGCAAACGAGCAGTTGCGCGAGCAGGTCGCCACCATCGAGGCGCTGCGCGCGAACCTGGCCGAGCAGGCGGTGCGCGACACCCTGACCGGCCTGCACAACCGCCGCTTCCTGATGACGGCCCTGGATCGGGAGATGAACCTGGCGACGGCGCAGGACACGCCCCTGAGCGTGGCGCTGCTGGACATCGACCACTTCAAGCAGATCAACGACCGGTACGGGCACGGCGCCGGCGACCAGGTGCTCATCCGCTTCGCCAAGCTGCTGGGCGGCAAGGTGCGCCAGGGCGACATCGTGGCCCGCTACGGCGGCGAGGAGTTCGTCATCGCCCTTCCCGGCGCCACGGGAGAGCAGGCGCTGGCCCGGATGAACGAGCTGCGCCTGTGGGTGACGGCCGGGCGGATCCCCGCCGGGGGTCACACCCTGTCGGTGACCTTCAGCGCGGGTGTGGCCGAGCGGGTCCCCGGCCAGAACCTCGCGGAGTTGCTGCACGCGGCCGACGAGGCCCTGTACGTCGCCAAGGGCGCGGGCCGCAACCGCGTCGAGCTGGCCGCCACCGAGCCGCCGGGCCCCTCCAGCGCCGCCGCCTGAGCCGCCCTCCCGCGCCGTCCGGGCGCCGCCCGGGGCCGGATCCGGGATGCGGCTTCAGGGCCGGATCTCAGTGCCAGCCCTGATGCCGCCGCCGCCGCGCGCGGTCACCCTGGGTGCTCCGACACACACGAGGAGCACCATGGAACCGTACGAGTACGCGAGATACGACGGCCTCGGGCTGAGTGAGCTGATCAGCCGGGGAGAGGTCGGCGCCGCCGAGGTCGAGACGGCGGCCAGGCGGGCGCTCGAATGGGCCGACTCCAGGCTCAACGGCCTGACCGCGCCGGTGTTCGGCACGGCGCTCGCCCACTCGGACGACGGCCCGTTCACCGGGGTGCCGTTCCTGATAAAGGACCACGGCCCGGTCGCCGAGGGCGTGCCGTTCAGCATCGGCAGCAGGTCCCTGCGGGGGATCGCGGCCGACCACGACACCGACCTGATGAAGAGGTTCAGGGCCGCCGGGCTGGCCACCCTGGGGGTGACCACCGTGCCCGAGATGGTGGTGGACTTCGTCACCGAATCCGATCGGTACGGCGTCACCCGCAACCCCTGGGATCCGGACCGCAGCCCGGGCGGGTCGAGCGGCGGGGCGGCCGCCCTGGTGGCGGCGGGAGCCGTGCCGCTGGCCCACGCGAGCGACGGCGCGGGCTCGATCCGCATCCCCGCCTCCTGCTGCGGCCTGGTCGGTCTCAAGCCGAGCCGGGGCCGTGTCACCAGCGGGCCGGACATGGGCGAGCCGATGTTCGGGATGGCCTACGAGTTCGCGTTGACCAGGACGGTCAGGGACGCGGCCCACCTGCTCGACGCCGTGCACGGGCCCGCCGTGGGCGACAAGTACACCGCGCCCCCGCCGGCGCGGCCGTACGCCTCGGAGGTGGGCGCCGACCCCGGCACGCTGCGCGTCGCCGTGACCACCGCGGCGTGGTCGGGCGTGCCGGTGGACCCGGAGGTGGCCGCCGCGACGGTCGCCGCCGGGGCCGTGCTGGAGAAGATGGGCCACCTCGTCGAGGAGGGCGCTCCGGCGGTCGACTGGCAGGACACGCTGCGGGCCATGCGGGCCCAGCGCGTCGCGATCGCCTCGACCGTGCTGCTGGCGCCCCGGGAGCCCGACCCGGACCTGCTGGAGATCTCGACGCGGCACCTGCTGCAGGACGCGAAGGAGACGAGCGCGCTCGGCCTGATCCTGGGCTTCCACGCCCAGAACCGGGTCACCCGCTCGGTGAGCGCGTTCTTCACCGGGTGCGACCTGCTCGTCACACCGGCGCTGGCGTGGTTGCCGGTGACGCACGGCGCCTTCCGGTACGACGCGCAGGACCACCCCGCGCTGGAGGAGCGGCTGGCGAGGATCTTCGAGTACGGGCCGTTCACGATGGTGTTCAACGTCTCGGGTCACCCGGCGGTCAGCCTGCCGCTGGGATGGAGCGCGAGCGGCCTGCCCATCGGGGTGCAGCTGGTGGCCGGGTACGGGCGCGAGGACCTGCTGCTGCGGGTCGCCGCCCGTCTGGAGGAGGCCATGCCGTGGCGGGACAGGCTCCCGCGAATCTGGGCCGGCCACGCCTGAGCGCCGCCCTTCGTCCTCCCCCGGTTCCTCCACTCCTGTGACGGGTGTGCCTGACGTCCTCTGCCGCCGGGACCTTCGGCCCTGCCCCAGGTGGCGGGTGGTGCAGGACCCTCAGAGGAAAGGAGGAAGACCATGTTGAACCCTCTCGCCACCCACGCCGGCGTCCGTCGTCTGATCACCGCGGCGGGCGCCGCGCCCTCGGTGCACAACACCCAGCCGTGGCGTTTCGAGGTCCGCCGGGGACGCTATATCGAGCTGCACGCCGATCTGGACCGCAGGTTGCACGTGGCCGACCCGCGCGGCCGGTCGATGTCCATCAGTTGCGGAGCGGCGCTGTTCAACCTGCGGCTCGCCATGCGGGTGGCCGGCATGCGGCCCGTCGTCCAGCCGATGCCCGTCGCCGGGAGCGGACCGTCGGCGCTGCCGTCCGACCTGCCCTCCGAGCTGCCTCCCACGTTGCTGGCCGCCGTCTGGCCCGCGGACGCCGTCCCCGCCTCCGCCGCCGAGTACGAGCTGTACGAGGCCGTCAAGGTCCGGCGCACCAACCGGCTGCCGTTCTCCGGCGACCCCGTCCCGGTGGATGTCATGGCCGAACTGGCCGCGGCGGCCAGGATCGAGGGGGCCTCGCTGGTCGAGGTCGGCGGGGCGGCCGCCGCCGCGCTGCTGGAGGAGGTCGCCGCGGCCGACGAGGCGCTGACCGTCGACCGCGACTACCGCCTGGAGCTGGCCCGTTGGACGGCCGGGAACTCGCGCTCCGACGGGATGCCGCTCTACGTCCAGGGGCCGCGCCCCGTCGGCGATCTCGCGCCCGTGCGCGACTTCGCGCAGGCGCGCGGGGAGCGTGCCCGCTTCGAGTCCCACCCCCGGCTGGCCGTGCTGACCACCCGCGGCGACGGTCCCGCGGACTGGCTGCGCGCCGGCCAGGCGCTGCAGCGGGTCCTGCTGGTGGCCACGCTGCACGGCGTGTCCGCCTCGTTCCTGAACCAGCCGCTGGACCTGCGCGACATGCGCCACCGCACCGACCCCCGGCATCCCGGCGGTCACCCGCAGATGATCATCCGCCTCGGGTACGGCGCCGCGGTGCCGCGAGCTCCCCGCCGCCCCGTCCCGGAGTTGCTGCGAGCGGCGTGAATCGACGCAGCCACTTAGTGAGAAACCGCCTATTAGGGAAGAAACCTCAGGTGGGCGCGTTGCGGGAGCAGAAAGAACCGCAGCCGCCCACCCGAACTCTGATTGAGGACTGGTGATATGAGTACCGTCAGAACGGATGGATCGGGGACCGGCCGCAGTCCGCTGCTGATGCTGGCCGTGGCGACCCTGGGGTTCGCGGTGAACTTCTGGGCGTGGGCGCTGCTCAGCCCGCTCGGCCCGCGGTTCAAGGAGCTGCTGGAGCTGTCGGCCTCCCAGCAGGCGCTGCTGGTGGCGGTCCCGGTGATCGTCGGTTCGCTCGGCCGCATCCCGGTCGGTGCGCTCACCGACCGTTTCGGCGGGCGGGTGATGTTCCCGCTCATCTCGGCCATCACGATCGTCCCCGTTCTGTTCATCGGCCTGTTCGGCCAGAACTCGCTGGCGGCGCTGCTGGTGGGCGGCTTCTTCCTGGGCATCGGCGGGACGGCGTTCGCCGTGGGCGTGCCCTTCGTCAACGCCTGGTTCCCCCCGGAGCGGCGCGGGCTGGCCGTGGGCATCTTCGGCGCGGGCATGGGCGGCACCGCCATCAGCGCCCTGACCACGGTCAACCTGGTCAAGGCCGGCGGCTCGGCGACGCCGTTCGTGATCACCGCGGTCGTGCTGGCCGTCTACGCCGTCGTCTCCTGGCTGGTCCTGCGGGACGCGCCGGGCCGTACCATCCCGACCCAGCCGCTGGTGGCGCGCCTGGCGGCCACCGCCAAGCTGTCCATCACCTGGCAGGCGTGCATCCTGTACGCGGTGGCCTTCGGCGGCTACGTCGCCTTCTCCGTCTATCTGCCGGCCTACCTGCAGACCGCCTACGGGCTGGAGCAGGCCGACGCCGCCAACCGGATGGCCGGTTTCGTGATCCTGGCGGTCGTGATGCGCCCGGTGGGCGGCTGGCTGTCGGACCGGATCGGGCCGCTTCCCGTCCTGGCCGCGGTCTTCGCCGTGGTCGCGCTGTGCGCGGCGGTGCAGGCCTTCACCCCGCCGCTGATGTTCCTGGGCACGGCCGCGTTCCTGACCATGGCCGCCGCGCTCGGCGCCGGCAGCGGCGCCACCTTCGCCCTGGTCGCCCAGGTGGCCCCGGCCGACAAGGTCGGCTCGGTCACCGGCCTGGTCGGCGCCGCCGGCGGGCTGGGCGGGTTCGTCCCGCCGCTGGTGATGGGCTTCGTCTACGGCCGCTTCGGCTCCTACGGCGTGGGCCTGGCCCTGCTGTCGGCGGTGTCGGTGCTGACCCTGCTGCTGACGGTCACCGCGGTCCGCTCCTTGACCCGGCGGCAGGCGGCGCCCTCCTCGCGGGTCCGCTCGGCGTGATGCGAAGAACCCGGAGGACGTGAAGAAGGGGCCCGGCGGATCCGCCGGGCCCCTTCTTCGTTTCTCTGTCTCTCCGCGGGGTCACCGCGAGGACGGCTCCCAGCCTCGCTGCGGAGCGCGGGCACCGGTCCGGTGCTCCTCACGGCTGCGGTAGACGATGTAGGGCCGGGTGAGATAGCCGACCGGGGCGGTGAGCATGTGCACCAGCCGGGTGAACGGCCAGATCGCGAACAGCAGCAGCGCGCTGAGCGCGTGCAGCTGGAACAGCAGCGGGGCCCCGGCCATCAGCGAGGGGTCCGGCTGGAAGTAGAAGATCGACCGGAACCAGGGCGAGATGGTGGTGCGGTAGTCGTAGCCGCCGCCGACGATGTTCGCCAGGACCGTCGCGGCCAGGCCGAGCACGATGGTCAGGGCCAGGACGGCGTACATGAGCTTGTCGTTGCGGGTGGTGGCGCTGAACACCGGGCCGACGGTGCGGCGCCGGTAGATCAGGATCGCCAGGCCGCCCAGCGTCGCCACGCCCGCGATCGTGCCCAGCACGACCGCGACCACGTGGTAGAGCTCCTCGCTGACGCCGACCGCCTCGGTCCAGCTCTTGGGGATCACCAGCCCGCCGACGTGGCCGAGCACCACCACCAGGATGCCGAAGTGGAACAGCGGGCTGCCGATGCGCAGCAGCCGCGACTCGTACATCTGCGACGACCGGGTGGTCCAGCCGAACTTGTCGTAGCGGTAGCGCCACACGTGCCCGAGCGCGAACACCGTCAGGGCCACGTACGGGGCCACCACCCACAGCACCACATCCAGTGCGTTCACCGGCCTGCCTCCATCACTGCGTAGGGTTCGAGTCCGACCTCCTCGGCGGGCGGCCCCTGGGCCGCCAGGCGCAGCGCGGCCTCCCGCTGGCGCGGGCCGGCCGCCGGGAGCGTGGCCAGCACCGCGGCCACGACGTCGGCGTACGGCGAGTCCTCGGCCTCCAGAGCGGTGCGCAGCAGCTCCAGGCCCGCCCGGTTCTCCTGCATCAGCCGCTGGGCCTGCCGTACGGCGCCGCGGCCCGACAGCTCGCACACCACCGACAGGTGGTCGGGCAGCTCGCCGTCGGCGAGTTCGAAGCCCGCCTCGCGGAAGGCGTGCTTGAACCGCAGCAGGGCGGCGCCCCGCTTGCGGGTGTCGCCGTAGGCGTAGTAGGTCAGGTACGGGCAGCAGCGCCTCTTGAGGTCGAAGGTCGCCACATAGTGGGCCGCCAGGGCGCTTCGCGAGGTGGCGGCGCAGCGGCCGAGGAAGGACTCCAGCCGGGCGCGCACCTCCCCGTGGGGGAGCCCGGCCACCGCCTCGGCCAGGACCGGCAGCTCGCCGTACATCCGCTCGTCGGGATAGCCGAGCAGCACCGAGGCCACCATGTGGGCGGTGCGCACCGGGCCGTCGTCAGGGCTCGTCATGATCGCTTCTCACCGTCTCCGTTCGGGAACAGGCCGTCAGGGGTGCCCTTGCCGTCCCAGTTGAGGAGGTTGACCCGGCCGCGCAGCTCGTGGGCCTGGTCGAGGTCGTCGCCGGACTGCCGTTCCCGCAGCGCGTGGAAGTTCTCCACCGCGACCGGGGCGGGCATCCCGGAGGCCTCGCCGAACGGGCCGTTCATGCCGGGCCCGCCCTCGTAGTCGAGGCTGCAGCCGGTCGCCAGCTCCTCCAGCTGCGCGCCCTGCTCGGCGTGGGCCTTGGGGATGACGTAGCGCTCGCCGTAGGGGGCCAGGGCCAGCAGCCGGTGCATCCCCTCGACCTGCTCGCCGGTCATGCCGACCGCCGCCGCGATCGACTCGTCGCGCTCCTGCCCGAGGTTGACGCGGCGCATGTAGGAGCGCATCGCGGCCAGGCGGCGCAGCACGGCGCGCACCGGCGCGGGGTCCCCGGCGGTGAACAGCTCGGCCAGGTAGCCGATCGGGATGCGCAGCGCGTCGATCGCGCCGAACAGGTTGCCGGCGTCCTCGCCGTCGTGGCCGGTGCCGGACAGCACGTCGACGACCGGCGACAGCGGCGGGATGTACCAGACCATCGGCATGGTGCGGTACTCCGGGTGCAGCGGCAGCGCGACCCCGTACTCGAAGATCAGCTTGTGGATGGGGGAGCGGCGCGCCGCCTCCAGCCAGTCCTCCGGGATGCCGCTGGCGCGGGCCGCGGCGATCACGGCGGGGTCCTCCGGGTCGAGCATCACGCTCTTCTGCGCCTCGTACAGGGCCTTGTCGTCGGGTACGGAGGCCGCCTCGACCACCCGGTCGGGGTCGTAGAGGATGATCCCGATGTAGCGCAGCCGGCCCACGCAGGTCTCCGAGCAGACGGTGGGGATGCCCACCTCGACCCGGGGGAAGCAGAAGGTGCACTTCTCGGCCTTGCCGGTGCGGTGGTTGAAGTACACCTTCTTGTACGGGCAGCCGGTCACGCACATCCGCCAGCCGCGGCAGCGGTCCTGGTCGACCAGGACGATGCCGTCCTCCGAACGCTTGTACAGCGCGCCGGACGGGCAGGAGGCCACGCACGAGGGGTTGAGGCAGTGCTCGCAGATGCGCGGCAGGTAGAACATGAAGGCCTGCTCGAAGGAGAGCCTGACCTGGTCGGACACCTTGCGCAGCACGGGGTCGGCGGGAGCCAGCTCCGGGCCTCCGGCCAGGTTGTCGTCCCAGTTGGCGCTCCAGCTGATCTTCGTCGGCTCGCCGGTGATGAGAGACCGGGGCCGGGCGACCGGGGTGTCCTCCTGCATGGGCGCGGAGAACAGCCGGTCGTAGTCGTAGGTCCAGGGCTCGTAGTAGTCCTGGATCGAGGGCATCAGCGGGTTGGCGAAGATGGAGAACAGCTTCCTGACCCGCCCGCCGGCCTTGAGCTTCAGCCGGCCGAGCGAGTTGAGCTCCCAGCCGCCCTTCCACCGCTCCTGGTCCTGGTAGGTGCGGGGATAGCCCTGCCCGGGCCGGGTCTCGACGTTGTTGAACCACACGTACTCGGTGCCCGACCGGTTGGTCCACGCCTGCTTGCACGTCACCGAGCAGGTGTGGCACCCGATGCACTTGTCGAGGTTCATCACCATGGCGAGCTGCGCCATCACCTTCATCGCCGGACCTCCGTCCCGCCGTACCGGATCTCCTGGTGCATCAGTAGTCGACCTCCTGGCTGCGGCGGCGGATGACGGTGACCTCGTCACGCTGGTTACCGGTCGGCCCGAGATAGTTGAAGGCGAACGACAGCTGGGCGTAGCCGCCGATCAGGTGGGTGGGTTTGATCAGCAGCCGGGTCAGGGAGTTGTGGATGCCGCCGCGCCTGCCGGAGGTCTCGCTCTTGGGCACGTCCACCACCCGCTCCTGGGCGTGGTACATGTACACCGTCCCGGCGGGCATGCGGTGCGAGACGATCGCCCGGGCGACCACGACGCCGTTGCGGTTGACCGCCTCCACCCAGTCGTTGTCGCGGATGCCGGCCCGCTGCGCGTCGACCGGGCTCATCCAGATGGTCGGGCCGCCGCGCGACAGGGTCAGCATCAGCAGGTTGTCCTGGTACTCCGAGTGGATGGACCACTTGGAGTGCGGGGTCAGATAGCGGACCGTGATCCCCTGCTCGCCGCCCTCGCCCACGCCCGGCTCGCCGAACAGCACGGTCATGTTCAGCGGCGGCCGGTAGACCGGCATCGTCTCCCCGGCCTCGTGGATCCAGTCGTGGTCCAGGAAGAAGTGCTGGCGCCCGGTGAGGGTGTGCCAGGGTTTGCGGTGCTCGACGTTGAGGGTGAACGCCGAGTACCGGCGCCCGCCGGTCTCGCTGCCCGACCACTCCGGCGAGGTGGTCACCGGCACCGGCCGCGACTGCGTGTCCGCGAAGGTGATCTTCTTGTGCTCGTCGGCCAGGCCGTCGAAGGAGGTCCCGGTGCGGCGGCCCAGCGTGGCGAAGCCCTGCGCGGCCAGGTGCCCGTTGGTGGTGCCCGACAGCGCCAGGATCGTCTCGCACATGTCGACGTCGCGGGCCAGCGACGGCCGCCCGTCGGCCACCCCGCCGCGCACGGTGCCGTTCATCCTGGCGAGCCGTTCGATCTCCTCGCCGACCTGGTAGGTGATGCCCTTGGTGGTGGTGCCGAGCCTGTCCAGCAGGGGGCCGACCGCGGCCATCTTCGCCGCGACGGCGCCGTAGTCCCGCTCGACCACCGTGATCTTCGGGAAGTTCCGGCCGGGCACGGGTATCTCGCCGGTGACCCGCCAGTCGCTCACGTGCCCGTGCGGGGTGGCCAGCTCGTCGGGCGTGTCGTGCAGCAGCGGCACCGCGACCAGGTCCTTGCGCACGCCCAGATGGGCGGCGGCCAGCGAGCTGAAGGCCTTGGCGATGGCGTGGAAGGCCGAGAAGTCGGTGCGCGTCTGCCAGGGCGGGTCGATCGCCGGGCTGAAGGCGTGCACGAACGGGTGCATGTCGGTCGAGGACAGGTCGTGCTTCTCGTACCAGGTGGCGGCCGGCAGCACGATGTCGGAGAACAGCGTCGTGGAGGTCATCCGGAAGTCCAGCGACAGCAGCAGGTCGAGCTTGCCCCGCGGCGCCTGCTGCTGCCAGGTGACGTCGTCCGGGCGCTGCCCGAGCGCGGCCTCGGCGGCGCGCACCGAGGAGTCGGCGCCCAGCAGGTGCCGCAGGAAGTACTCGTTGCCCTTGGCCGAGGACCCCAGCAGGTTGGCCCGCCACACCGTCAGCACCCGCGGCCAGTTGGCCGGCGCGTCGGGGTCCTCGCAGGCGAAGCCCAGCTCCCCGGAGGCGACCTTGGCCGCGATGTACGGCCCCGCCTCCTGCCCCGAGCCGGCCGCCTCGTCGGCCAGGTCCAGCGGGTTGCGGTCGAAGGTCGGATACGACGGCATCCAGCCCAGGCGCGCCGACTGCGACAGCAGGTCCGCCGTGGCCTTGCCGGTGAAGGCCCCGCCGCCCAGCGGGGAGGAGACCACCTCGGCGCTGTAGGTGTCGTAGCGCCACTGGTCGGTGTGCAGGTACCAGTAGGCGGTGCCGATCATCTGCCGGGGCGGGCGCGACCAGTCGGTGCCGAAGGCCATGTGCGCCCAGCCGGTGATCGGGCGGCACTTCTCCTGGCCCACGTAGTGGGCCCAGCCGCCGCCGTTGACGCCCTGGCAGCCGGTCAGCGTGGTCAGCGCCAGCATCGCGCGGTAGATCGTGTCGGAGTGGAACCAGTGGTTGGCCCCCGCCCCCATGATGATCATCGATCGGCCGCCGGAGTCCTCGGCGTTGCGGGCGAACTCCCTGGCGATCCGCACCACCTGCGCCGCCGGCACCCCGGTGATCGTCTCCTGCCAGGCGGGCGTGTACGGCGCGCCGGCGTCGTCGTAGGAGGCCGGCCACTCCCGCGTCTCCTGCGCCGAGGCGCTCGCGCTCGACCCGCCCGAGGGCCGGGCGACGCCGTACTGGGCGAGCATGAGGTCGAAGACCGTCGTGACCAGCCGGCCCCCGATCTCGCGCACCGGGACGCCGCGCCGCAGCACCCCGTCGCCCGCGCCGCCCTCCTGGTCGAAGCGGGGCAGCAGGACCGTCACGGTCCGCCCGCCCTCCAGCGTCAGCAGCGGGTCGACGCCCTCCAGGTCCAGGTTCCAGCGTCCCTCGCCCGCGGCGGCGTAGCGGAAGCCGAGCGAGCCGTTGGGCACCACCGGCTCACCGGTCGCCGAGTCGACCAGCACCGTTTTGAACGCCGCCTCGGGCTCCTTGTCCCGGCCCAGGTCGGCGGCGGTGAGGAACTTGGCCGGCACGTAGCCGCCGTCGCGCTCGTCCAGGGTCACCAGGAACGGCAGGTCGGTGTGGCGCTTGACGTAGTCGGTGAAGTACGGCACCTGCCGCTCGACGAAGAACTCCCGCAGGATCACGTGCCCCATCGCCATGGCCATCGCGCCGTCGGTGCCCGGGTGGGGCGCCAGCCACTCGTCGGCGAACTTGGCGGCGTCGCTGTAGTCGGGGGCGACCACGACGACCTTCTGCCCCCGGTAACGGGCCTCGGTCATGTAGTGGGCGTCCGGCGTGCGCGTCACCGGCACGTTGGAGCCCCACAGCATCAGGTAGGCCGCGTCCCACCAGTCGGCCGACTCCGGCACGTCGGTCTGGTCGCCGAACATCTGCGGGGAGGCCACCGGCAGGTCGGCGTACCAGTCGTAGAACGAGAGCATGGTGCCGCCCAGCAGCGACACGAAGCGGGCGCCGACCGCGTGGGAGACCATCGACATGGCCGGGATCGGGGAGAAGCCGGCGACCCGGTCGGGGCCGTAGGTCTTGATGGTGTGCACGTGCGCGGCCGCGATGATCTCGGTGGCCTCCTCCCAGGAGACGCGCACCAGGCCGCCCCTGCCGCGGGCCGACTGGTAGCGGTGACGGCTGTCCGGGTCGGAGGTGATCTCGGCCCAGGCCGCGACCGGGTCGCCCAGGCGG
The DNA here is from genome assembly GCF_016863175.1 of Paraplanobispora siamensis. Lineage (GTDB taxonomy): Bacteria > Actinomycetota > Actinomycetes > Streptosporangiales > Streptosporangiaceae > Planobispora > Planobispora siamensis. The sequence continues at coordinate 12,343 of NZ_BOOJ01000053.1, read as the reverse complement.
GCCTTGGCCGCCCGGTACATCTCCACCAGCACGCCGCGGGCGTAGGGGAAGCGCACCCGGGTGGGGGAGTAGGTGTACCAGGAGAACGCGGCGCCGCGCGGGCAGCCGCGCGGCTCGTACTCCGGACGGTCGCCCCCCACGCTGGGATAGTCGGTCTGCTGCGCCTCCCAGGTGATGATCCCGTCCTTGACGTAGACCTTCCAGGAACACGATCCGGTGCAGTTCACCCCATGCGTGGAGCGCACCACCTTGTCGTGGCTCCATCGGTCGCGGTAGAAGGCGTCACTTCGCCGGCCGCCGATCTGGTGGAGCGTCCGCAGGTCCTCGGAGACCGTTCCGGCACGCAGATGCCGGCCCAGACGCAACAGGGCGTCACTGACCGGCCCATCCATACCCGCCATAGACGTAACTCCTCATCCTCACGCACAGATCGTTCTTGGGAGCACGGGCATACGGCCGCGCCCGGATCTCTCCGGCGCCGGCCGGTGTGCGCCATCCACGCCGGACGCCGGAGCCCCGGCGTGGCGCGTTCATCCTTTCGGGGGCCATATCCCGATCTCAGAGTCTTTAGTCCCGCTGATCGAGCCCAAAGACCCAAAATCTCCGGAGAAACCACCGCTGTCCGGGTCATAAGTCCCGTGCGACGATGGCCCAACAGCCCTGTCCCCGCCGCGTGACCGTGACTTGACTGGACGCAGAGCGGAGGAAGGAGCCCGCGATGAGGAAGACAGCCCGGCCGACGGTCGCCGACGTCATGACGCGGGACGTGCTGACCGTGATGGAGGAGACGGCGTTCAAGGACATCGTGGAGGTCTTCGCCGAACGGGGGGTCAGCGGCGCCCCCGTCCTGGACGGCTCCGGTCACGTCGCCGGCGTCGTGACCGAGGCGGACCTCCTGCGCAAGGAGGAGGCCAAGGAGGCCGGCGAGCGGCGTCCCAGGATCATCGAGCACCGCCGCGACCGGCTCGCGCGGGCGAAGTCCGGAGCCGACACGGCCGGGGAGCTGATGAGCGCCCCCGCCGTGACGGTCGCCCCCGGCGCGACGCTCCCCTCCGCGGCCCGGCTGCTGGCCAAGCACGGGATCAAGCGCCTGCCGGTGGTCGACGGGACGGGCCGCCTGGTGGGCGTCGTCAGCCGCGCCGACCTCCTGACGATCTTCCTGCGGCCCGACGAGCGGATCCGCCAGGAGGTGATCGAGGAGATCATCGTCCGGACCCTGTGGGAGGACCCGCGCAGGATCTCGGTCGACGTGCGCGACGGCGTGGTGACCCTCACCGGCCGGGTCGAGCTCAAGAGCCTGATCCCCTTCGCCGAGCGGCTGGTCATGGCCGTCGACGGCGTCGTGGATGCGGTCGTCGATCTCACCTACGAGCGCGACGACTCCGTTCCCCCGCAGGACCCCCCTGCGCTGCGGCCGATATGGCGGCACAGCTGAGCACCGCGAGGTGAGACATGCGCGACAGTGAAGAGATCGGCAAGGCCGTGCACGCCGCGGTGGAGGCCGCGGTGTGGGCCCCGTCGGTGCACAACACCCAGCCCTGGTCCTTCGTCGTGTCCGGCGAGGAGATCAGCGTGCGGGCCGACACCGGCCGCCGCCTCCCCGTGGAGGATCCGGCCGGCAGGGAGATGCTCATCAGCTGCGGCGCCGCGCTGTTCAACGTGCGGCTGGCGCTGCGCGGGCTCGGCCACGAACCCGTGGTGCGGCTCCTGCCGGACCCCGACCGGCCGGCGCTGCTGGCGCTGGTACGGCCGGGCGGCGCGGCGCAGCCCGACGAGCACACCCGTCTGCTGCACGCGCAGATCGAGCGGCGCCGCACGCACCGCGGCGACTTCACCGGCGGGCCCCTGCCGGACAGGTTCGTCGAAGCCATGTGCCGGGAGGCGGCGGCGGAGGGGGTGCGGCTGACGCCGATCAGATCCGGGCCGGCGGTGCGCGCCCTCGCGGCCGTCACCCGGGCGGCCCAGGAGGTGCAGTCGCAGGACAGCGGGTTCTCCCTGGAGGTGCTGCGCTGGTCCCGCTCACCGGAGAGCCGGCGCCGCGACGGCGTGCCCGCCGACGCCTATCCGCGCTCCTCCGAGCAGGACAGCGCCTCGGGGCTCTTCCCCGGGAACGGCTCCCTGTTCGCCCGGCGCGACTACGCCCGGGGGCGGCCCTGGGGCTACGAGCGGCCCTGGGGTCACGAACGGGCGCCGGACCGGCCGGAGGCCGGGCCGCCGGAGTTCGTGGCGGTGCTCACCACCGCCGGGGACGAACGCGAGGACTGGCTGGCGGCCGGGCAGGGGCTCCAGCGGGCGCTGCTGTTCGCCTCGGCCTACGGGGTGCGCGCCGCCTTCCACACCCAGGCCCTGGAGCTGTACCACCTGCGCGAGTTCGTCCGCCACGGGCTGTGCGCGGGGGAGTACCCGCAGATGATCGTACGGATGGGGATCACCGAGGAGGAGGCGGGCACCGTACGGCGGCCGCTGGAGGAGATGCTCGACGAGCGGCCGTGAACACCGGATGAAGATCCTGAAATGTTCCCGCCGGACTGGGCATTCAGGACTTTTGCTGGAAAAATCCGGCTATGACCAGTAGGGAGACACGTTCCGTCATTCCGCACATGCGGCTGGATGAGCTCTTGGCGGAGCTCCAGGTGCGGCTCGAGGCGGTGCTGGCCACCCGGGACCGGGTGCACGCGCTGCTGGAGGCCGTGGTGTCGGTCGGCAGCGACCTGGACCTGGAGACGGTGCTGCGGCGGATCGTGGCGACCGCCACCACGCTGGTGGACGCCGGGTACGGCGCGCTGGGCGTGGTGGGCGAGGAGAACACGCTGGTCCAGTTCATCCCCGTGGGGCTGAGCGAGGAGGAGATCGCCAGGATCGAGCACTGGCCGCACGGGCTGGGCCTGCTGGGACTGCTGATCAAGGAACCGCAGACGCTGCGGCTGACGCGCATCTCCGACCATCCGGAGTCCTACGGGTTCCCGCCGGGGCACCCGCCGATGGGGTCGTTCCTCGGGGTGCCGGTGCGGGTGCGCGACGAGGTGTTCGGCAATCTCTATCTGACGGAGAAGCGCGGCGGGCTGGAGTTCGACGAGGAGGACGAGGCCGTGGTGGTGGCGCTGGCCACCGCCGCGGGCGTGGCGATCGAGAACGCCCGGCTGTACGAGGAGACCCGGCGCCGCGAGACGTGGCTGCAGGCCTCCTCGGAGGTGACCACCAGCCTGCTGTCGGGCGCGGGACCGCAGGAGGTGCTCACCCTCATCGCCCGGCGGGGACGGCAGATGACCGGCGCCGACATGACCCAGGTGCTGCTGCCCGGCGACGACGGGCAGGCGCTGCGGGTGGAGATCGCCGAAGGCGCCGCGGCCGGGGAACTCCGCGAGGCGGTGTTCCCGGTCGGGGCCTCGGCGGTGGGGGCGGTCTTCTCCCGGGGCGAGCCGCTGATGTACAGCGATCTGCAGGACATCCCCTACCCCGAGTCCCCGCTGCGCGCCGGCGGGTTCGGCCCCGGGCTGCTGGTGCCGCTGGGGGCCGCCAACGCCGTCCGCGGGGTGCTGGTCCTGGCCAAGGAGGCCGGCCGGAGCCCGTTCAGCCCCGCCGACCTGCGGATGCTGCAGGCCTTCTCGGGGCAGGCCGCCATCGCGCTGGAACTGGCCGAGGCGCGCCGCGACGCCGAGCGGCTGAGCCTGCTGGAGGACCGCGACCGCATCGCCAAGGACCTGCACGACGTGGTGATCCAGCGGCTGTTCGCGGTGGCGATGACGCTGATGAGCACGGTGCGGCTGGTGGAGCGGCCCGAGGCGTCGGGCCGGCTGCAGCACGCGATCAACGAGCTGGACGAGACCATCCGGCAGATCCGCTCGACCATCTTCGCCCTGCAGAACACCCGCGAGGAGGCCGCCTCCAGCCTGCGCGCGCAGATCGTGGACCTGGTGGAGAGCGCGCGTGGACACCTGGGCTTCATGCCGGGACTGCGGATGGAGGGCCCGCTGGACAACCAGGTGCCGGAGACGGCCGCCGAGCACCTGCTCGCGGTGCTGCGCGAGGCGCTGTCCAACATCGTGCGCCACGCCAAGGCGAGCAAGGCCGAGGTGGCGGTGGAGGTGGCCGGCGGGCGGCTGTCGCTGGTCGTGCACGACAACGGCGTCGGCCTGCCCGAGGAGGGCAGGCGCAGCGGACTGCGCAACATCGAGGAACGGGCGGCCGGACTGGGCGGCTCCCTGGAACTGGAGACCGCCGGAGAGGGCGGGACCCGCCTGTGCTGGAGCGTCCCGATCACGGCCGGCGAGGACGCGCCCGCGGTGTGATCGAAAGCCGTACCGGCGCGGGCGCCTCGGCTGCCCGCGCCGGTACGGCCTCCGTCATGATCTGCTTCCCGATCCGGTGGGGACCGGCGGGGCGGGGACGGGAGCCGGCGGAGGCGGTGGAGGCGGTACGGCGGCCAGGCGGACGCCCAGGGCGATCAGCCCGGCGCCGGCCGCGACCAGGACCGCCGTGGTGACGAACAGCAGCGTGACCAGGTCGTCCAGCCAGGGGAGCGTGGCCCCCACGCGGACGTCGGCCGACACCGGCGCGGAGGCGTCGGCGTTCATGAGGACGATCGCCCAGTCGCCCGGCTGGATGTCCCAGATGAGCGTCTGCTGTCCGGTCCCGCTGACCTGCGCGGTCCAGAACGACTGCGTGCCCGGGGCGGACGCGGGCGCCGCACCCTCGTGGCGGGTGTAGCCGACGTCGTCGCGCGGTACGGAGGAGAAGGCCAGGTGCGTCACCTCGTCGTAGGCCACACCGTCCAGGTAGGCGGTGACGTCGCGGTACGGGGCGATCCCAATGAACAGCGGCTCGTCCGTCCCGGTGGCCTGGATGCGCATCCGGCCGACGGCGCCGCGCAGGAACACGACGCCCTGACCGGCGACCTCCACGTCCTCCGCGGTGAGCGCGTAGGCGGAGGTGCTCATCCGCTCGGTGGCGGTGGAGATGAACCCGCCGGAGTCGTGCTGGGTGTTGAACCAGGCCGTGGCGACGCCCGCCGCGGCGGTGCCGAGCCCGCCGAGGGCCAGCAGGGAGCCGATCACGACCGCGGCGATCGCGCCGCCCGGCCAGGAGCGGTACTGCCCTGCAGGGGGAGCGGTCACGGGCCCTGCACCTGTCGGCGGAGCGGTGAGGGGTCCGGCGCCCGCCGGGGGAGCGGTGAGGGGTCCGGCGCCCGCGTACACGCCCTCTCCGGGCGCCCCGTCCCCGAACGTCACGTGCCCGGGCGGGGTGCCGGCCTGCGAGGCAGGGTGCGGCCGGGCGGCGGGCTCGCGCTCACCGGCGTCGAGGCGGAAGGGCGGGTAGACGTCGGTCATCAGCATGGCGTAGGCGGCCACGCGCAGCGCCCAGCGGTTCATGCCGAGGACGAAGTCGAACACGCCGCGTGGATAGCGGCCGGTGAACAGCAGGATGAGGGCGGCGATGAGGACCAGCAGGCCGATGAGACCGCCCCAGTCCAGGGCGTACAGGACGCCGCCGGTGTTGTCGGGCAGGTCGCTGCGCCAGGTGACGGCGCTGCCGCTGGTGAACAGCGCGACGACGAGATAGTGGGGAATGGCCAGCAACCACCATTTCACCAGGACCAGGCCGCGGGAGAGCCGTGCCGGATAGTCGACCTCCAGCGTGGCCGGATAGTCCGGGGCCGGGCCGAGGGTGAAGGGCGGGTAGCGGTCGGTGCCCAGGGCGCCGTAGGTGTAGTAGGTCACGCGCCAGGTCCAGCGCATCACCCCGACGTTGAATTCGAAGATCGACCGCGGATAGCGGCCGGTGAACAGGATGGCGAAGAAGGCGATCACCGTCAGAACGGCGAAGGCGACCCACAACAGTCCCAGGATGAGGTAGTGGGGGATGGCCAGCAACCACTTGACCAGCCACAACCCCCGGTTGAGCGGCTCGTCGAGACGGGCCTGCACGCGTACGGGATAGGCGTCCATGATCTGATCTCTTCTCGATCGGATGCGGACGGTCCTGCCGGGCCGCCGCATCGCCGGGAGGTTCCGATCGGGGCCCGCCCCACCGGACGGGCCCGGTGCGGTCGATCACCTCAGTTCTTCTCGGCGGGTTCGCCGGCGGGGATCCGCCGGGGCCGCTCGACGGCGTGGGAGCGGCGTTCGGCCCGGGACTTGATGCCGAGCAGCATCTTGCGCTCCATGACGAGACTGCCCGGCTCCATGATCAGGAGGTTGACCAGCCGGTCGAACGGGGTGGCGCCCGAGGCGGAGATGCGGTTGCGGCTGATGAGCCGGGTCGTGTCCCCCTCCGGCACCAGGACGAACGTCCAGACCCAGTCGCCCTCGCCGGAACGGAAGGTCAGCACCCGCTCGGGTTCCACGATCTCCGCGATCATGGTCGGGCCCGACCCGCCCATGGGAAGCGCGTCACCGACCTTGAGGTCCTGGAACTGCGGCAGGATCTCGTCGGCGCTGTGCATGTCCAGGCCGAAGAGGTTCTCGATCCAGTCGTAGGTGTAGGCGCCGCCGCGGCCGCTGCCCATCTGCACCAGCCACGGCCAGATCGCCGAGGGCGGCGCGTCCACGCCGACGGCGCGGGTGGCGACCAGGTCGGCGTCCGGCAGCAGGTCGTCCCCGGGCAGCGCGCGGGCCGCCTCCTCCTCGGTGGCCCCCCAGGTCAGGCACCATCTGCGCAACAGCAGCGGATAGGCCAGCGCGGCCAGGCCGGCGCCCAGCAGGCCGGTCCCGGCGAGTGTCCTCACTGTCATGCCCATCGTGTCCTCCTCGATGTCCGGCCGGTCTCCATCGCACCTCCGCCCGGTCGGCGGGCACAGGGTCCGAGGTCCTCACGCGGACGGGCCGATGGGCTCTGGACCCGCCGGGGACGGGTCGCCGCCGGTGACAGCTTCCTGACAAGAGCGTTGATGGATAGAAAGATTGCTTGTAAAGTCCGGGAGGCGTGCCGCCCCGCGATCATCCGCGGTCGGCACCGGACGTGCCCCTTCCCCTGTCATCCGGAGCGGGACCTCATGGCCTGGATCACCGAACTCGGCCCCTCGGCCGTGCAAGTGCGTTACCGGCTGCGCGGCGGCGCCATGTGCGATCGCCGCCGCTCCATCGACGGCCCGCCGCAGCCGATCGACGCCGCCCCGGTGTGGGACCGCCGGGAGGTCCTCCGCGACCTGCCGGGGGCCCGGGACCCGGTCTGGTTCGGCTCGGCCCTGGCGTGCTTCGCCATCACCCCCGGCGCCCCGCTGACCCCGGACCAGCACGTGCCGGCCGCGGCGTTCATGGCCGGCCGCCACCCGGGCACCGGGCAGATGCTGGTGGAGGCCTGCGATCGCACCCGCAACCGCGGATTCGACCTCACCCTGGCCGCGCCCGCAGACGTCAACGCCCTCTACGCGCACAGCCCCCGCGCGGCCGACATCGCCGACCGGTTCGCCGCCGCCGTGACCGCTGGCGCCGCCCATCTCGAACAGCGGATCACCGGCGGGTCCCGGTCCGCAGGCCTGCTGGGGTGGATCACCTGGCACCTGACCGCGCCCCGCCCGGCGGGCATGCCACCGCAACCGTGCCTGCACGCCCACCTGGTGATCGCCGCCCTCATGTGGGCCCCCGGCGGCCGCTGGCGTGACATCACCGGCCCCGAGCGGGACCACCTGCGGCTGTGCGTCGCCTCCGCCGACCGCCACACCGCGGCCCACCTCCGGCAGGCGATGGCGGGACATCCCCGCGTGCCCGGCTAGATGGGCAAACCCTGAAGTTCGAGAACGGGTACGGCGCTGCGTGCCGGTCGATGGACCCACCCTTGGGGCGTGTCCGCGGTGAGCTGGGTGCCGCCTACTCTGGCTGCGCCGTACGGCCGACGGGCCTGACCGTCGCGCCGGTCTCAGGCGGCCCGCTGCTCGGGGCCGGGTGCGGCGGGCAGCAGCAGGGTGTCGAGCGGGTGGCGGGTGCGCGGGGCGCGCTCGCGGGCGGCCAGTGGCTCGGGGAGCTCGGCGGCGGTGTCCAGCCGTCCGACGGCGACCACGACGACCGGGGTGAGGCCGTCGCCGAGGCCGAAGCCCTCCCGGGCTGCCGCCGCGTCGAAGCCGCCCATCTGGTGGACGGACAGGCCCTCGGCCTGGGCCTGCACGGCCAGGGCCGCGACGGCCTGGCCGGTGTCGTACAGCGCCCACGGGCGTGCCCGGCCGGTCTCGTCGGCGGTCTCGGCGGCCACCAGCACCAGCGCGCCGGCCGTCTCCGCCCAGGTCCGGTTGCCCGGGTTGAGGACGTCCAGCAGCCGGGCGAAGGCCTCCTCGCCGCGGCGTGCGACCAGGAAACGCCAGGGCTGGCTGTTGTTGGCCGACGGCGCCCAGCGGGCGGCCTCCAGCAGCGCGCGCAGCTGCCCGTCGCCGACGGCGTGGGCGGCGTCGAAGCCACGCGGGCTCCATCGCCCGGCCAGCAGCGGGTGCACCGGCACCGAGGTCGTGGCGGTCTTGTACGTTTCCAGGCTCATGGTTCGGGTGTCCTCGATGATGGTCGTGCGGGTGGTTCTGCGGGAGCCGCCCCGTCCGCTGTCGCGGACGGGGCTCAGGCCTCAGGCGGCGGTGGCGTGCATCTCCCACACCAGGATCTCGGCCGGTCCGGTCGCGGTGACCTTCTGGCCGCCGGTGGCGGTGAACCGTACGGCGTCCCCGGTGCCCAGCGCGCCGGCGCCCTCCAGTGCGACCTCGCCGCGCGGCACGAACAGGTGCAGGAACGGGGCCTCGGGCAGCTCGACGCTCTGGCCGGGCTGCAGGCGGGCGGCGTACAGCGCGGCGTAGCGGTTCTTGATGCGGATGGCCGCGGCCCCGTCGTGCTCGGCCATGCCGGAGGCCACCGGCACCAGGCCGCCGCCGAGCAGCTCGGCGTCGATCTCCAGCTGCTCGTAGCCCGGCGTGATGCCGGCCTCGTCGGGCAGCACCCACATCTGCACGAAGTGCACCGGCTCGTCGTGGACGTCGCCCTGCAGACGCCAGGAGTCGTTCTTCTCGGAGTGCAGGATGCCGGTGCCGGCGCTCATACGCTGGGCCAGGCCCGGGTAGATGACACCGTTGTGGCCCTCGGAGTCCTGGTGGACCAGGGAGCCCTGCAGCACCCAGGTGACGATCTCCATGTCCCGGTGCGGGTGGGTGTCGAAGCCGAAGCCGGGCCGGACGACGTCGTCGTTGTTGACCAGCAGCAGGCCGTGGTGGGTGTTGGCCGCGTCGTAGTGGTGGCCGAAGGAGAAGGAGTGCTTGGAGTCCAGCCAGCCGATCTCGGTGGTGAAGCGCTCGTTCGCGCGGCGGACGTCGATCTGCGGGGTCAGGTGGAGGCCGGTGGTGGCGGTCATGTCAGCCCTCCGAGGAGATCCGAGAAGAAGATGATGTGTCATGCATCGGTCTCAACCTACATGACACATCATCTATTCCGTCAAGTCGATGACGTGTCATTTATGTCGGGTACGATGGACGCATGGACACCCCGCGATGGCTCGACGACGACCAGCAGCGTGCCTGGCGGGCCTACCTGCGCATGCAGGCCCAGCTGGGCGCCGCGCTCAACCGGCAGCTGCAGGCGGCCTGCAACCTGTCCCTCGCCGATTATGACGTGCTGGTGCACCTCACCGACGTGCCCGACGGGCGACTTCGCCCTTACGAACTGCAGCGCGCGCTGGAGTGGGAGCAGAGCCGCCTGTCGCACCACCTGAGCCGGATGCAGCGCCGCGGCCTGGTCGAGCGCCAGGAGTGCGCCGACGACGGCCGGGGCGCCTTCGTCGTCCTCACCCAGGCCGGCCGCGAGGCGATCACCACCGCCGCCCCCGGCCACGTCGAGACGGTCCGGGCCCTGTTCTTCGACGCTCTCGGCCCCGAGCAGGTCGAGGCCCTGCAGCAGCTGACCACCCAGGTCCTGGCCCGGCTCGACGCCGCCGGCGGATAGGGGCGCGGGACGCGCCGGGGCGCACGCGGTGAAGGGTGGCGAGGGCCGAGGTGTGACCGACGGCCTCGCCACCCTTCGCGACCGCACGGCAGGTCGGGATCGCCGACCGGCCCGGGCGCCTGCCCCGCCGGTGGTGTCCGGGCGGGTCAGTCGCCGCGAGGTCTGCCGAACTCCTCGATCAGGACGGGGTACTGCTCCGCGCCGTGCCCGGCGGCGATCGAGCGGTCGGCCATCGCCTTGATCAGCCTCGGCAGTTCGGCGTTGACGCCCGCAGCCTCGCTCTCCTCGATCAGGTGCGCCATCGCCCGCGCGTCGGTCTCCAGGGCCGACACCTCGGCCGGGAAGGAACCGCTGTCGATCTGCTCGGCGTACCCGGGCAGCCATCCGGCCACCCCGGTGGCGATCTGCTGCGCGAACGGCGCGTACGTCGCGGCGTCGACGCCGGCCGTCCTGAGCAGGGCGGTGCCCTGGAGCCAGGCGTTCAGGACGCTCCACATCATGGCCAGACCGGCCGTGTCGTACAGGGACGCCAGTCCGTGGTCCGCGCCGAGATGGGTGACGGTGCCCAGCGCGCCGAGCGTCGGGCGGTGCGCCTCGAAGTCCGCCTGCGGCCCGCTGTGCAGGATCACCGCCTCGTCGGTCCCGATCGCCGGCGGGACGGCCATGATGGCGCCGTCCAGGTAGCGGGCGCCGCGCTTCCCGGCCCATCGGGCGGTCTCCCGGGCCTGGGCCGAGGTGCCCGAGGTCAGGTTGACCAGCGTCGTGCCGTCCAGTGCGGCCTCGCTCGCGCCGAGCAGCTCGTGCACGGCCTGATAGTCGGTGAGGCAGATGATCGTCAGAGGGCTCGCCCTGAGCGCGTCGCCGGCCGTCGGCGCCTGCCGTGCGCCTTCGGCCACCAGCCGGTCGGCCTTGGCGGGTGTGCGGTTCCACACGGTCGTGGGGTGCCCGGCCTTCAGGAACGCGCCCGCGAGCGCCCGGCCCATCAGCCCGAGCCCGATGACTGTCACGGATGTGTCGGTTCTGTGGTTCATGGCAGCATCGTCAACGTTGATACCGGTATGAAGGTCAAGTGAGGTTTCGATGCGGATCGGGGAACTGAGTCGCCGGACGGGCGTCAACCCTCATCAGTTGCGCTACTACGAGGCGCAGGGCCTGCTGGAGGCCGAGCGCGGCGCGAACGGCTACCGCGAGTACGACGAGGGGGCCGTGCTGCGGGTGCGGCAGATCCGTCACCTGCTCGATGCCGGGCTGTCCTCCGAGGACATCGCGTATCTGCTGCCCTGCGCGGTCGGAGAGGTCCCGGAGCTGCTCGGGTGTCCCGAGCTGCTGGCCGCGATGCGGTCGCGGCTGCGGCGTCTGGAGGACCGGATGGACAGGCTCGCCCGGTCCCGTGACGCTCTGACCGGCTACATCGCCGCGGCCGAGCGGACGGGCGGCGAGAGCTATCCGCCCTTCGACGGCTCCGGCCTGGAGTCCGTCCCGGCCTGAGCGGCCGGGGGCGCCGCCGCGCGGCAGAACGGCTCCGGCGCGCCCTCCTCGTCGGCGAGTTCCTCAGCGCCACCCGGAGGGGGTGCCGGTAGCAATGAAGAAATTTCCAACGAAGTAGCATCTGAGCTGCGATGATGCTGACTCCTTCGGCTAAAGTCTCGATTCGCTTACGGTGTGGAGCATGAGTGACAAGCCGGAGTTCGGGTACGGCGCGGGCGGTCGCCCGCTATGGACGGCGCGGGACCGGACGCCGAGATGATCCGGGCGGTGTTGCGCACGGCGGGACGGCGGGAGTTCGGCGCCCGGGTAGGACAGGCGGCCGCGTCCGGCGACGGGACAGATGCCGACGGCCGCGGGGGTGCGCCGGCGAGGGCGCGCTGCGGCGCCGGCACCATGAGCAGCAGACCGAACAGATGTGGTGCCTGACCCTGGCGATCAACGCGATCGTCTGCTGGTTCACCGAGTACCACGGCCTCGGCGTGGCCGCCCTGCGCCGGACCGGCCGCCAGATCGACGACGAGGTCCTGGTACACCTCTGGCCGGCCCACCAGGAGAACGTGCACTGCTACGGCACCCACTCCGTCGACATCGACGGTGAGCTCGCCCAGCTCGACCACGACGGCTACCGGCCGCTGCGGCTGGCTGAGATCGCCTCAGCAGCAAGCCGCTGACCGCGCTGCCGGCCGAGACCTGACCGCGATTGCGGACTGTGGCTCCAGGCGATCGTGGCCTCGGCGGCGGGTGCGTGCGCAGCCGACGCTGCCGACGACGAGGGTGTCGCCGCGGCAGACGCTGGCTCAGCATCGGCTGCGCTCGGTCGGCGGTGCTCAGCTGCCGAGCATGAGGTGACTGCGGCGGGTTTCTGCCGTGCGGGCGCGTGTCCGTTCGATGAGCAACGCCGATGCGGCGATTGCTTCGGCCGCCGTGCACCAGGCGGCGTCGGCGGCGCG
>NZ_BOOJ01000052.1 GCF_016863175.1 Paraplanobispora siamensis | reverse complement strand
CCGTCGATGCGCACCTCTTCGAAGTGCGTCAGGTGGGCGGCCCACACCTCCGGCAGCAGCGGCTGCCCGGCCTCCGGGAGTGGCTGCATGCGGGCGACGGCCAGGCAGGACCGGCCGCCGATGGCGTCGGCGACGGCGTCGATGATCTCTATTTCGGCTGACGTGGTGACCACGGATGATCCTTTCTATTTATGCGGTGATCTGGGCCATGGTGGTGGGGTCGGTGACCCTCTTGACCTCGATCCACGTCTCAGTGCGCTTGGGCATGGGCAGGCTGGCGACCCAGTCGGCGAAGTCGCCGCGGAAGGACGGGTCCCAGCTCAGGTACTCATCGCGCAGGTCGGCGACGGCCTGCCAGTAGCGCTTGTAGTCGTTGACCTGCCGGGTTTTCTCCACAATCCGGTAGTCGCCGAAGCGGCCCTGCTTTTCGCCGCGCAGGGCGCCCTTCAGCATGGAGATCGCGGCCTTGTATTCGCGTTCGGCTTCGTTTTCGTCGTCCTTCCAGCCGCGGGCCACTTCGGCGGCCCAAGCGACCAGGTCGGGGTCGGCGTCGATGCCGAAGGTGGTCAGGAACTCGGGGGAGACCCCGGCGGCGCGGGCGGCGGTGACGCTCCAGCAGTCGTCGTAGAACTCACAGAATTCGGTGCAGATGGGGTCGGTAGTGCCGCGGCCGTCGCGCGGCAGGTCCAGCCCCAGGTCCAGCGCGACGTTCAGGGCGATGAGCGATCCGACGGCCGATCGGGCGAAGGCGTCGCAGTAGGGCCGCTCATAGGTGCGCTCATCGCCGGTGGCGCGGTTGATGTAGGTCAGACGCATGACCTGCACCGGGTGACCGGCGTCGGCCAGGCCGTAGCCGTAGACGGCGACCTGCTTCCAGTAGCCCTCATCGGGGCCGGTCTCACTCAACCGTTCCCAGCCGCGCGGGCCCTTGGTCTTGATGTCGTCGACCAGCGCCAGCACCGGGTCGTAGCGGTCGATACGGCCGGGCCGGTCCAGACCGGGCACCCGCACCGGCATCTCCACCTTCTGCCAGGGGTACAGCGCCCGGCGGGCGGTGGCGGCGACCTCATGGATGATGTCGCCCAGCAGGGCGGCGGAGGTGCTGACGGGGCGGGCCAGCTGCGGGTGCAGCTCCCGGTACCAGATGCGCTTGCGGCAGGTGGTGACGTCGGAGGGGCCCACGCCCCAGCCGCCGGCGGCCGGGACGGGCCGCGGGTAGGTGGCGGTGTGCCAGCGGTCGATGTCGTCCATGACGGAGGAGCCGTAGGCGGTCATCGCCTCCTGTGCCAGGACGTAGGCGCCGTCGGCGCGCCAGGCGCGGCAGCCGCACCCGGTGCGGCACTTGCCGGAGAACGCCCGGCCGCCGTGGTGGTGGCGGCCGTGGCCGCAGCAGCAGGGGTCTTCGCGCGGGCCGATCGGCAGCCCGGCGACGATGATGCGGCGGGCTGCGGCGATGGTGGCATGGGTGGGGACGCTCACGCGGCCCCCCTGACGTGGGACATGGGGCACCCTCTCCTGACGATCCGCCCCCGCCGGGTCGCTCTCCCGGCAGGAGTGGATACGGTGCGTCATGGGCGCCGACGGTATCGGCGCCCAGCGGGTAAGGTCCCGCCCTACTCCGATAGGACAGGTACTTAGCGCTTGGATGTCATGGTATCCCGAGGATGGGGGCACTCGACAAGGGTTACGGGCGAGGCTGCGATTTTCCCCTCAGGCAACACCGGCCTTGGCGATCCGATGGCGCACTGGTGACACAAAGAGTTACGTTGCATGCACTATCGGATGCCGGTTGTTTGCGAGAGGAAAGATGACCCGTCCCTCTGCGGTCCTTTTCTGCTCCCGCGCCGGTTACGCCGGATGTCATACCGGACAACAGCGCCCGGACAGGCACGATGCCCACCCCGCTTCTCCCTCCAAAATCGTGGTGGTAGCCGATGAATCCAGAACTCCCAGCGGCAGAGGATCCCGACGAACGCCGCCTGACTATGATCTACAGCGGAGGTAAAGTCGATAGTGTGGCTGCGGACACAAGGAGCGAAGAGCTACTGAAGCGCCGTACGGAGACAGCGCACGCCATCGCCGCTGAAGACATCCGCGCCTACACGGCCACGGTCGCCGCCCGCGCCCTGGATCCCGACCTGGACGTCACGGAGATGATCGACGCGGCGCGGGAGATGGCCGCCCGCGACAGGCGTTTCCGCGTGCTGACCGTCCTGCGCGCCCGCATCTGCACTGGCGCCTCCTGGGACCAGATCGGCGCCCTGCTGACCATCGACGCCGACACCGCGAAGGCGCTGTACGCCGACGCTGAGCAGCGCTGGCGCGACGGCGATCCGGCCCCCTGGGCACCCCCGGCAGAAGACCCGGCCGGCACGCATCCACGCCGCCCGGTCGCCGCCCCGATCCACCTGCCGCCGGAGACCCTTAACGATCTGGTGGAGCGGCTGGACGTGGAGCGGCTGGCCGATCTGGCGGTGCAGGTGCTGACCCGCGCCCGCCGCGACCCCGACGTCCCTCCGTAGCCTTCAGTCGCCGTCCTGGCCGTCGGCGTGACCGAACAGCACCGCCACCGGCGCGGTCGCCCCGGCCGGGAACCCCGCGTACGCCGCGGCTTCACCATGGCGCCCCAGCTCCCGCAGCCGCACGGCGACCACGGCCCGCAGCGGACCCAGCACATCCACGATGAAGTCGGTCGGCACGTCCTCCAGCACCGCGCCCGCCTGCCCGTAGCGGCGCACGATCGGCACGCAGACGTCCCGGCCGATGATCGTTGATACTTCGGTCAGTTCCGCCAGTGCCCACGCCCGCCGCTGGGCGGGCGTGGGCGGCGGAACATGCACGGCCTCAGCGTGCGCGCCCACGGTGTGAATCACGATGTGCCGCACGGGCAGCCGCAGCGCCGCTGCGGGCGCACGCCCGCCATCGTGCACGCCGTCGCGCACGCCCGCGGCTGGGTCGACCAGCACATTCACGGGCCGCGGGGTCGTGCGCACGGGGGAGGCCGGGCCGCCCACGCCGTGCGCACCGGCGTGCTGGGCGGCGGCCAGCGCGGCGGCCCGCGCCTGGATGACCTGCGTGGCCGCCTCATCGCGCACGCGTGCGTCCTGGGCGTGCAACTCCTCATCGATGAACACGTTGCCGCACTGGGCCGGGAAGGCCAGGCGCAGGATGTTCGCCCGGGAGCACTTAGCCAGCATGTAGATGCCCTTGCCGCCGGACCAGCCCGGCTCCAGCTCCACCAGCGGCACCCCGTCGGCGCCGATCACCTTGCGCCGGTCCTCACCGTGGCCTTCGTAGACCAGTTGGTAGGGCGCGAACGTCTGCCAGGCCACCTCCGCGGTCATCTCCCGTTCGGTGCCCTTGCCGTCGTAGTAGCAGATCGTGGTGCGGGCCGCGGCCGGGTGCGTATCCGGCCAGACCCAGGTCGACACCCACACCCGTTCCCGCTTGCCGGTGACGGGGTTGAGGTGCCACCAGGCCGGGGTGTCGTCGGCGGAGGTGAAGACGGTCTCCCCCCAGCGAATGAACCGGCCCGTGCGCTGCGCCAGCTCCGTCAGGCCGTGGATGCCGGTCTGGATGACGTAGCGGGCGTGTTCACCCTCCCCCCGCCGATACAGGTGGATCTTTCGGGACCACGGCGACAGGTTCAGCTCAATGCACAGCTGAAGGAAGACGTTGATGTGCGGCCAGGACGCCGGCTCAGCGCGCGGGTCGAAGTTGGAGATCGCCCGGAACGCCTGAGCTTGCAGCGGGGTCAGCCTGCTCTGGCCCGGCTGGATGGTCAGCGGCCCGACCAGCTGCGGCACGGGGACGGCAGCATCATCGATCACCACGGTCATGATTGATCGCCTCCTGATGGCACGGCCGGGTCGCTCTCCCGGCCATCATGGAATGCGCAGCTACTTAGCGTCGCACCCACAGTCACGGTACCGCGCACGGGCCGGGGAGGCGAGGGTGGGGCGATCTATGCTGAAGGGGCGCCGGGCGTGAGCGACGTCCGGCCACCAGGACTTCAGGAGGCCTCCATGTCTGTACGCCCCCACCCGGCTGATGCCCCCGGCCAGCCGGCCACACCGGATCGTTCATCGGCCCTGACCGCTGTCGAACAGAGGGAAGTGACGCTGCTGGCCGCCATGAGCGATGAAGACTTCGTCGACGCCGTCGCTCACTACGCCGCCAGCCCCGACCCCTCTGGCCGGCGGGTCTTTCGCAGCCCGCAACTGCTGGAGCGCACCTACGACGCGCTGGCGCTGCTGATCGACCGGGCCGGCCACCGCATGCGCTCCGCCCAGACCCACCGGGCCCGGGAGCGGGCCACTGCTGATGTTCAGCGCTACCGGGAGCACCGCGCGGAGCTGAGTCCCTTCATCAGCGCGGCCCGCGCCGCCGCCGCCGATGGCACCGTGCGCCGCCAGGCCGAACGCATCTTGGCCCAGGTGCGCTACCCGGACACGAAGTTCCTGATGGGCTGTCTGGAGCGGGGGATGAGCGGCCCCGAAGCCGCCGCGGCGCTGCGCGAGAAGATCAAGGGGGAGCGGGCCCAGACATGATGCTGGCCACCCCTAACCCGGCGTCCATGACCTCGCCGTGGTGTCCTCTTACTGCTCGTGGTACGGAGTCATCGGGAGCGAATCCTCGTCCGCCCGTAACTGCATCTGTCGCTGCCCGCACGCGGGCGGCCAGGCCTTCGGAGAGGTCATACCTGGTTTCGTCAGATGCAGCCGCAGGCCCGAAGGCCAAACGCGCAGCAAGGGGGTGGCCTTGCGCTCTCATGGTAGGGCACACTCCTCGCCAACCCAACCCTTGGCGTGGATCTAGATGCTGGATCCGGGCGGCGGAATGTACGGTTTCGTCCTCAGCGCCTCAGGGTCACTCCGCCAGGTGTGCTTGGCGAAGAACCCGGCCGCCAGCGCGCACAGCCCCGGCACCGCAACATAGATCAGCGTCACGATCGGCTCCGGCACCGCGCCGTGCAGCACCGTGGTCTCCAGCAACCACACCAGCGCGCCGGCCACAGCCGCGGCCGTGCTGGAGGCCGTGACCTTCCGCTCAATCGGCGCCCTTGCGCCGGCGGTCGCTTCGCTCATGACAACTCCCCTTCGCGGTCACTCTTCAGCCGGGCGATCTCCGCCCGGGCGATCACCAGATCGGCGCGCAGCCGCGACACCTCTTCCCCCAGGTGCTGGATCTGCCGGCGCAGGTCAGCCTGTTCGGCGGCGTTGCGCTTGGAGGTCTCCTCCGCCGCGACCTTGGCGTCCTGCAACTCCGTGCGCAGCATCGTGACGACCGTGTCGGCCGCGCCGACGGCGACGCTGTCGGTCTGGCGGTCCAGTTGGCGCAGCTCTGAGCGGCGCCGGCTCCAAGCCAGCGCGCCCTGCACGATGCCGCCCCCGACGGCGACCTGGGCGATGGCGATCAAGATCTCAGACAGTTCCATCGCCACCGGCCCCAGCAACCCACCGCGCCTGCCGCATGATCAGCCGGACCTTCAGCAGGCAGCCCACGGCCAGGGCCGCGGAGATAGTGCCGGCGGCCAGGCCGTGCACCTGGAGACCGGTGGTGACGGTGAGGCTGTAGAAGCTGTAGCCACCGAACATCACCCATAGGCCGGGGATCTCCATCGTGGTGCGGTGCCGGTACAGGCCGATCAGCTTCAATGCGCCGCCGACGGCGAAAGCGACTCCCCACAGGTGGGCGACGACGTCGGCGCTGTTGGCCAGGGAGTTGGCCATGCCCCGGCTGACGTCATCGCCCAGCACGGCGCCCAGGATGCCCAAGACGATGGCGGCGACCGCCGCCATCGTGCCGAACGGGTTGGCGTACAACCGATCGCGCCAGAGCGTCATGATCTCTCCAATGCGGTGATCTGCTCCCCCAGCCTGCGCATTCGGGCCCGTTACCGTCGCGCCCTTACCGTTGCCAGGCCCGCAGCACCCGCACCGTGGTGGCATCGCCTCCCGACACCCGCCGGGCCTGGATGTACACCCGGTGGGCCTCTCCCATGGGCCAGGCGTCCGGCAGGGACAACTGCACCCGGATGTCGCGCTCAACGCCGCCGGCCGGGGTGTCGATCGCGGCCCCGGTGATACTCAGGTCCGGCACGGTGATGCGGGCCTCCATCACGCTGGCAGCCCCGGTGCCCATCGCCAGGTCGACATACAGCGTGTGCCCGGACCGGTACACCGTGGTCACCAGCGTGTTGGTCATGGCGGCGGCCGTGCACGGCTCCCCGCGCGCCGGGTCGGCGGAGGTGAAGGTCACATCTTCGCGCCGTACCCGGGCGGCCTGGGCGCCGACCTGCTGGCGGATGTCGGTGACCGCCCGCACCACGTCCGGGGTGGTGGTCACCACCCGGGATCCGGGGTGACGGGAGGGTTGCGGGGTGACCGGGATGATCCGGCGCTGCCCACGGGCCATGCTCACCTCTCCTTTCAGGCGGCGGCGAAGTCGGCGCAGGTGAACGTCAGCCGTTCCGCGCCTTGCACGCCGGGCGCGACTGCGCAGCCGGTGATGCGCAGGTAGTTCAGGTAGCCGGGTGCGCCGGTGGTCGGGTTGGGCGGGTGGCGCCAGTCCGACAACCGCACCAGCACCTCATCGCCCATGCCGAAGTCGCCGATGTCGACACCGGCGCCGGCGACCAGCGTGAACTGGGCGACGACGCGCGGGGCGGAACGGAAGTCCTGTAGAGCATCGGCGTGGGTCTGCAACGTGGAGCCGTTGACGACGCCGTCGAACGATTCACTGTTTTCCATCACCGGGTAGCCGTCGGCGATCAGGTCGGGCCGCTCCGATCGCGCGGTGAGCTGCACCCCTTCGTCGGTCTCACTGTTGGCCCAGGTACGCGTCGACATCGGTACACCGGCATCACCCCAGGTGTAGCTGTCGATGTTGCCGCCGGATCCGGAAAAGCGGTCAAACTCAAAGACCAGGCCGGAATCTTTGCCGGTACGGCCCAGACGGGGGTAGCCAAGGACCAGCAGCTCATGGGGCAGGCCGCCGACCCATCCGACCTGGGTGGAAAAGTCAAACCCGTCGATCACCTCTGACAGCTGGGTCAGCGCGGTCAAGACGGGCGATTGGTCGTATTGGCTGTAGGAGCGATCCCGCAGCCGGCCCGACAGCACCGACGGATCGACGGCGATCCACATGTCGCCACCGGGTTCGGCTTGCGCCGTGGTGAGGAAGGAGCGGGCGATGGTCAGCTGGTCGACGCCGGAGAAGACCACCGACGGCATGGTGCGGCGCGCGAAGTATCCCAGCGACTCCTCCGCGCTGACGGTCAGCTTCCCGGTGGAGGAGTCGTAGGAGGGTTCCTGGTGGATCCAGCCGCCCCACACCAGACCGCCGTCCCGCTCCGCGAAGATCTTCGTCCGGTACGGCTGGACAGCCTCCAGTACGCGTGCGGCCGGCAGCTCATCGGCATACAGCGGGATCTGCCCGGTGAAGGTGCCCACGCCGCGCAGCTCCCACGAAAACGACACCTCATCCATGGGCAGCGCGTCGATCAGCCGGCGCGTGGAGAAGTCGTAGAACAAGTAGCGGTAGGTGGCCATCACTGCACCGGCTGGGCCAGCAGGTAGGAGTCGGAGATGGCGTGGGTGGCGGGCGCGCCGGAGGAGATGCGCGCCTGAAGCGTGAACGTGGTGCTGCCGGGGGTCAGGCCGGTGTACAGCTTCGTGCGCGACGCACTGCGGATGGGCGCGTTGGCGCCGCCGGCGTTGTCCAGGTTGCCCGACACGCACGCGCTGTTGCCCAGCGTTGGGGTGCTGCTGTTGGTGCCGGTCACGTTGACGCCCAGACGCACCGATGCCTGGTCGGAGGCGCTGTTGTAGCCGGTGAACCCCCAGGTGACCAGGACGTTTCCGGAGGCCGGGACCACGACGGACACCGACGGGGCGCCGGTGTAGGCGACGAAGCTGCCGACGGTGGAGATCGTGCGGGTGTTGCCTTCGTCGTGGGCGTAGGCCGGGGCGTAGACATCCAGGGCGGCGGCCACGTCCGCAGCCGTCTGGTAGCCCGCATCCACCCAGCCCTTCCAGGCGCTGCCATCGAACCACACCGGCCGGTTGAGATCGGTCTGGTAGGCGGCCATGCCTTCGTAGGGGTTGGCGGGCATTGCGCTGGACAGGACCGGGATGGTGCCGCCCAGCGCGGTGGTGTAGACCCGCAGGTCCGTGATGGCGGCGTTGGTGATGGTCGTGGCACCGGCCGACACCAGCACGCTGGCCAGCGCGACGGCGCCAGCCGGGGTGGCCGGGGTGACCGGGGAGCCAGCCGGGGTGCCGGTGACCGCCTCCAGTCGCCATTCGTTGGTCGCGCCGGAGACCTCCGCATCGTAGATGCGGGCCACGATCAGGTCGCGGCGGCCCAGCGTGGCGTGGGCCGCGGCGATGGCCACGTCGTAGCTGGCGTCGTTGTTGACGATGTAGACGCCGCCGGTGGCCGACTGGGCCTGGACGTAGCCGACCCCGGCGCCGACCGTGACGAACATCGCCGGCGTGCTGCGCTGCGTCACCTGCAAGCCGGTGTTGCTGGGCGTGGGGCGCACACCTGAACGGATGGCCAGGGCACCGGAGCCGTGCGCGGGCATCAGCAGGCCGGCCTGCGACAACCGGTCAAGGCGGGCGGAGTAGGTGCCGGCCTGGAGGTAGGTGGGCGGGTTGATCGGAGCCATGGTGTCCCCCGGGTCAGGTCCACGCCGATGCGGCGGTGACGGTCATGAGCGGTTCGGTGGGTGGCAGGGCGACGCCGCGGAAGGCGAACTCATTCAGGCCCGGGGTGGCCATGAACCAGGCGCTGCCGGCGCTGATGGTGTAGGCGCGGTTGGAGGTGCCGTTCAGCAGCGCGGTCTGGCGCAGCAGGTCGACCACCAGCACGTCGCCGACGTCCAACGTCAGGTCGAAGGTGAGATTGCGGCCGGTCTGCACGTGCTCCACCCGCGGGGTCTGCACGGGGCCGTTGAACGTGATCGTTGCGGGGGTTTCGTCGAAGTCGCCTTCGTTGAGGAAGAACACGCTGCCGGTGCCGCCTTCGACGACGCCGCCGTACAGCACCGGGTAGGTCTTGGGGTAGGTGCGGCCGGTGGTCGTGGCGGCGGGCAGAGCGGTGGAGACGGTGGTGGTGGTCGGGTCGTAGCGACGCGGGTCCCCGGCCGTGATCGTCATGCCCCAGGAGAAGATGTGGGCGCTGACGTCGGTCAGCTCCACCCGGTCCGACATGCGCACCTGCGCGGTGCGGGTGCGGTGCGCTTCGGCCACCAGCAGCTGGATCGGGACGCGGGGCTTGAGGGCGGCCTTGATGCGGTCCTTGGCCTCCAGCATGCTGATCCGGTCGGGGGCCTGGGCCTTGCCCGTCAGGTTGATCACCCGGGCGGCGTAGAAGCCCGGTCCGGTCCAGGCGCCGTCGCCAGCCGTTTTCTCCTCAATCGTCGCCTTGACCGGCGGGCTGGAACTCCAACCGTCTTCGACTTCGACGACCCACTCCACGCCGAAGTCGTCGACGACGTTGCCCTGCCAGGTGCCCAGCGTGTAGACGGGGGAATCGATGGGGGTGCTCATCCCAGCATCGCCCCCAGACGGCGGGCCGCGATGGCGCCGATCTCCTCTTCGGACTGGTGCGGTTGCGGGAACACGTTGACGACCCCCTGACGGGCGGCGGCGGTGGCGGCGTGGGTGTAGGCGCGGGCGACCTGGGCGCGGGCACGGCTGACCACGTCGACGCCGCGGTTGAGGTCGTGCACGGTGCGCACCCCGCCCAGCAGGTCGATGGCGCGGGGGTTGAGGATCCACTCCAGATCCCCGGTCCGGTTGTCGATCAGGTTTTTGCCGGGGTAGACCGGGCCGCCGCCATCGCGCAGGAACGACTGCGGCACCCGGCCCCACCACGCCGGCCGGACGTCGGTTTCGCGCACGTGGGCGCCGGTGAAGGGCGCTTCGATCACCCTGCCGCGGCCGGCGTACATGAAGGTGTGGTCCGGGTTGGGCTGGCCGATGTCGCCTTCGCGGGGCTGGCCGGAGACCGGCGTCAGCCACGGCCGCTGGCTGTAGGTGGTGCGCGGCATGACCTTGCCCACGGCCCGGTACCAGCCGTACTGCATGAGGCTGGAGCAGTCGAAGCCGCGGATCCCGGCGCCCTGGGCAAAGCCGAAACTGGGTCCACCCGGGCCGCCGCCGCCCCAGGAGTACGGGGTGCCGATCACACCGCGGACGGCCCGTACGGCGCGGCGGCCGGGCCCGCCCAGCTTCGATTCCTGGTCGTCGGCCCAGTTCAGCACCCACGGGATGACCTTGGCCGGGACGCCGGCGACGATGCTGCCCCACGGGGTGGCGCCCAGGCTGCGCTGCGCCCAACCGATCAGCGGCTTCAACACGGTGGAGGCCGCGGCCCGCACCCCGGAGGAGAAGAAGTCCTTGGCCTGGTTGAAGAAGCCGCCCAGGGTGTCCAGGATGCCGCCGCCTGCATACCCCGGCACGCCGGCGGGGTCACCGACGCCGATCAGCCAGCGGGTGGCCGCGCCGATGCCGCTGCGGGCGATGCGGTTGCCGGTGTCGATCCACCGCTTGCCCAGCGCCCGGGTGAGTTCGGGGCGCAGGATGGCTTCGCCGCCGGACAGGTTGAGGGCGCCGCCGGTGGGGGAGACGAACCGGTGCACGTCCCGGCCGGGGGTGTAGCCGGGCAGGATGCCGCCGCGGGCGAAGTTCAGGTTGAGCCGTCCCAGGACCTGCGCGCCCGGGATCTTCGTGGCAATCGCATTCCAGACTGCGACGATGCCGCGGTCGTAGATGTCGTCGGAGACCTTCTCCACCGGGCCGCCGACCTTGGCCGGCAGCCGCCCCCAGGTGAGGCCGATGGCGTTGGTAGCGGTGGAGAAGAACCCCTTGACGCGATCCAAGATCGTGTCGACCTTGCCCGGGACCGGCCCCAGGTGGGTGGTGACGCCGGCAGCCACCGCCTTCCATCCGGCCTGGGCCTGGCCGGCGGTGTCGTTGGTCTTCAGCAGCCCGAACCGGGTCTTGATCTTGTCTAGGAGGGTGTCGACCCGGGGCGGGACCGGCCCCAGGTGGGTAGTGACGCCGGCAGCCACCGCCTTCCACCCGGCCTGGGCCTGGCCGGGGGCATCCTTCCGCAACCCGGCGAACCGGCCGCGGACCTTGTCCAAGATGGTGCCGACGCCGCCGACGATCGGTCCCAGCACCGGCACGCTGCCCGCCGCGGCCTTCAGCGCCGCATCGGTCAGCGCGGGCGCCTTGGCCCGCATCTCCGTGAACTTGCCGACGGCCTGGCTGACGATGCCGCCCACGCCGGAGGCCAGCGGGCCCAGCCCGGGAACGGCGTTCAGTACCGCATCGAAACCGGTGCGCACCGACTTCGGTGCGCCGCGGTTCAGGCCGTCGAACTCGCCTTGGGTGCGGTTGACGATGTCGCTGACGCCAGCCACCAGCGGCCCCAGGAACGGCACGTTGCGCGCCGCCTGGGTGAAGCCGGTGCGCACCGTGGCCGGCGCGGTCTTGCTGAGGCTGGCGAAGTGGCCGCCGGCGCGGGTGAGCAGTCCCTGCACCAGGCCGGGCACGCCGCCCAGGCCGCGGGTGCCGGAGGCGTCACGCAGGATGGTCGCCCAGCTGCCGGACAGCGCCTGCGGAACCTTCTTGCCGAAGTCGGCGAAGAACTTCCCGGCGGTGTTGAGTTCCTTTTTGATCAGCTCCGGGAAGGCGACCGCCTTGGCGATGCTGCCGACCCCGCCGAAGTAGTTGCCGAACGTCTCCAGGCCCATGTTGACCGGGTGGTGCGGGCCCAGCCCGGAGCCCTTCATCAGCCCCTGTAGACCGCCAATGCCGCCGCCCAGCAGGGCGCCGGGCAGGCCCAGCAGGGAGCCCAGCCCGCCGTAGGAGACGGCGCCGGAGAAGCCCTCTCCCAGAGCGCCGCGCAGCCCCTTCTGGCCGCCGGAGATGACGTTGGCGATCTCATCGGAGAACAGCAGCGCCAGCAGGCCCACACCGGCGGCGCCGCCCTTGGCCAGGGTCTTGCCCTTGCCGCCCTTGCCGGCCTTACCGCCCCCCAGCAGCGGCAGCGCGCCCGCTCCGGCCGCGGCCACCCGCTCCCAGGCCCTGGCCAGACCGCGGCTTTTCTTGGCGTTGACGGCGGCCTTGTCGCCGACGTCGTCGAAGGCCTTGCCCAGCCTGTTGGCCCGCCCGGAAGTGGTGCGGGCCTTCTTGCCGATGTCGTCGACCGCCCGGGACTTGTCGCGGTCCTTGGGCAGCTCCCGGTCGATGGCGTCGCTCAGCCCGTCGACGTCGTCAGCCAGATCCCGGATCCGGGAGCGACCGCCGCCTCCGCGGCCGGTCATCAGGCCGAACAGCTTCGACAGGCCGCTGAAGCGGGCCACCTTGCCCAGGTTGGAGGCGATGCCGCCAATGGCGCGGGCCACCAGGCCCAGCGCCAGGCCCGCGCCGGCCAGCACCAGCAACGTCGTCAGGACGGTGCCGCCACCGGGCAGTTCGGTGATCTTCTCCAGCACGTCCAAGATGGCGTTCAGGACACCGAAGAACCCGGCCAGGCTGTCGCCACCGGTCAGTTCCGCCAGGCGGCCGATCAGCCGGAAGATGCGGCCCAGGACGGAGGCGAACTCCCCCATCACCGGAAGTGCTTCTTCGAAGAACTTCCGCAGCCGTTCCTGGTTTTGCGGATCTTCGGTCCATTCGCGGAACTTCTCCGCGCCGGCGGCGATGGAGTCCAGCAGGGTGGAGCCGGACGGCGCCGCGGCCTTGGCGATGTTGCGGATGCCGCGCACGACGTCGGAGATGGTGCCGACGATCTTCTTGGCGACGTCGCGGACCCGCCGCAGCGAATCGGCCAGCTCACCCGTCTTGCGGCGGGCTTTCAGGGATTCGCGCCAGCCTTCGGCCAGCGTCTTGATCCACTTGGCGAACGGCTCCAGCAGGATCGGCCCGGCGACGACCGCCAGTTCCTTCAGCGCGTCGACCAGCGCGATACCGGCGTCCCCGAAGTCGCTCAGCGCCCGGGTGTTCGACCGCATGATCTTTGCGACGTCGTTGCGGAACGCCGGAGTGCGTACCAGTTCGGCGAAGTCCTCCGCCAGACGGCCGATGACCTTGGCGGTGCCGACCAGGCCGGTCTGGATGGTGTCCAGCAGCGGCATGCCGCGGGTGATGGCCCGCTGGAGCGGCGGCAGCAGCGCTGCCTGTACCGCATCGCGCAGCCGGCGAAAGCGCGGCGTCAAGACGCTGTGCACGAACCGGGCGAACCTGCGACCGGCAGGGCCCAGCTTGTCCATCTCGATGCCGACGTTGCGGACCGCCGCCGACTGGGCCTGCGCCGCCTGCGTGCCAGCCGACATCGCCTCCACGATCGCCCGGCGGGCATCGGCGACATCACGGGCGCCGTCACGCTGGGCGGCGCGCAGCGCCCGCTGGGCGTCGGCGACCTCACGCATTCCGTCGCGCTGGGCGCGCACCAGGTCGGCCTGCGCGTCGGCGACATCGCGGGCGCCGTCACGCTGGACGCGCGCCAGTTCGGCGATGGCATCGGCCTCATCGCGGGCGGCCTGGGCACGGGCATCACGCAGGTCGCGTTCGGCTTCGGCCTGGGCTTCGGCTGCCGCCGCCACCCGGTCGCGGGCCTCCACGACCTCCTGGGAGCCTTCGACGCCGGTGCGGTCGGCTTCGGCCTGTTCGGCCGCAAGGTCCGCCTGGTGTTCGCGGATCTTGTCCAGGGCCAGCACGGCCTTGTCGTAGTCGACCTGCGCCTGGCGCCTGTCCAGGTCGGAGTGACCTTCGGCGTACGGGCTGGTGATCGCTTCCAGGCGGCGCCGGGCATGCTCCAGCGCCACGACCGCGTCCTGCTCATCCAGGGCGGCATCGCGGATGGCCAAGCTCAGGTCTTCGAAGCGTTCGGCCGCTGCGGCGCCGGCCCGGTTCAACTCCTGCTGGGCGCGGGCGGTGGCGGCGTGGGTGGCCGCCAGGCGCCGCTCCGCCTCCTGGACGCGGCGGGCCCCCTCCACCCGGGCATCGGTCAGCCGGACCTCGGCGGCCAGCGCGCGTTCGGCCGCCGATTCGGCGGCGCGTTCGACCGCCTGGCGGGCGGAGGCGACCCGCTCAGCGGCCGATTCCTGGGCCCGGGCCAGGCTGCGGCGGGCATCGGCAATGCGTTCGGCGACCGCCTCTTCGGTGCGGGCCAGGCGTTCGCGGGCGGCCCGCACCTGGTCGGCGGCGGCCGACTGGCGGGAGGCGCCCGTGGTGGCCGACTGGCCGGCCTGCTCCTGGGCGCGGCCCAGCGCCTTGACCGCATCGCCGATGCCGGAAAAACCCAGGAACAGGGTGCCGATGCCCTGGGCGGCAGCGCCGACCAGGCCGGGTACGGCGGCCAGCACGCCGACGGCCTGGGAGCCGGCCGCGGCCACCGAAAACAGGCTGGCGGCCAGGTTGGTGGCGGCGCCGGCGGCCACCGCGATTCCGGAGGCGATGGCCGGAAACCGCGACAGGATGACCAGGGCGCGGCCCAGCGCTGAGAGCGCCTGGCTGCCCGACACCTGCACCGGGATGGTCACCGCGCGGCCGGACTGGCTGCGGCGGAATGCCTCCACCTGCGCAGTGGCGGCCGTGGTGTCGGCGTCGACACCGACGTTGACCTTCTGGTCGCGGGTGACCTCACGGATGCGGCGCCGGGTGGCGGCGTCGTCGACCTCCAGCACCACCCGCGCCCGCACATCCCGGGCGGCCTGGGCCAGCTTGGTGGCGATCTCTCGCCGGGCCTGGGCGCGGTCGACCTCAATCTTCGCGGTGATCTTCGCGCGTTGGGCGGCGGCCTTGGCCTGCGTCGCCACCCGTGCCGCATCCAGTTCCACCTGGATCTTGGCCTTGGTGCCGGCGAGTTCGGTCTCCAGGCGCTCCTTGGCGCGTCGGCGCAGGCCGGTGGTGTCGATCTCCACCGTGGCATACAGCCGACCGGCCGATGCGTCCTCGCTCACCCACGCCCCTCACGCGCGCACCGCACCGCGGCACGGTGCGGCGGCTACCTCGTGGGGGTGGGCATCCGGGGTTGAACCTAGGGATCGGCGGGCGCTTAGGTCGCCCCCTACGTGCGCCCGCCTACGGGTCCGGTCAGGGGCCTCACGCGTCGGCGGCTGAGCGGTCCTGCCAGGCCTGCATCAGGTCCTCCAGGGTGGGCGGGGGTTCACCCGGCGCCATCAGCCGCCAGAACGCCGGGTCGTCATCCGCCGGGCGCAAAGCGGCGCCGTCGACGGTGGCGGCCACCACCCGCCGGCTGGGCGGCTGGTCGGCTTCCACCAGCCGGGAGCCGGTGACGGCGCACACCAGCACCTCTTCTTGCACCAGCCAGCCGGGCAGCGCGGCCGTGGCGAACCCCCGTTCCACCGGAGGCAGCAGCAGATACAGCAGCCGCCAGCCGTCGGAGGCGGGTTGGAAGTCGGTGGTGACCCACTGCCGTTCCACCTTCACTGCGGATCCCGGGGGCCGAAGGTGGAGTCGACATCGGCCAGGAAGCGCCGCATCCGCTGCACGTGCCGGGCATCGGCCAGCGCGTGGTGGGCGCCGGCCGTCTGCTCCGGCAACTGGGGGTTACCCAGCCGGTCGCACTCCTGCTTCACGTCGCAGGTGTACATCGGCACGTTGCCCGGAAGGTCGGCCATGGTGCCGAACAGCTGCGCCATCACCACGTGGTCGTAGGCGCCGTACCAGGCCCACAGCCGCGGCTGCGGAGTGGCGGTGATGAACGCCTGCACCATGCGGGCGATCTTCGCGCGGGGGTGCACGTCGGGGTGGTTGCGGTCCAGGTGCCCGGCCACGCACCGGCACCGGGCGCCGCCAGCGTGGGAGGTCAGCGGCAGGTGCGGGTAGACATGGGCGCGCAGCCACGGATGGGCGTAGACCGCGCTCAACTCCAGGTCGGCGTTGATCGCATACAGCTCCCGGCCGTCGTCGGCGACCATGCCGATGGACACCAGCATGATCGGGTGGTCCGGGCCACGCTCCAGAAATTCGGTGTCGTAGTGGATGTCGATGGTGGATCTCCTATGCACTGGCCCGGCGGTTGGCCTGGGCCTGCTTGAGCACGGCCACGGCGTGCGCGGTGCCGCGCTTGCCGGTACGCGCCCGGGGATTGGCCGGCCGCGATGGCCGGGGGATCTGGATCGGCTTCTTGATCCGCATCTCCGCCGCCAGGATCGACACAACCTCGATGACCTGCGCCAGCAGTTCGTGATGCAGCGTCCACTGCTCTGCCTGCCGCAACTGCTCGCGGATCTCCGGCGTGGTGCGGATGTAGGACGTCTCCGGCAGCCGGGCCAGCCAGCCAGCCAGCTGCCGCAGGCCTATGAAGCCTTCTTCGCCCGGCCGCCGCCACGCCCCCCGCGCGTCGACGCCGAGGTGGTCACGGAGGTCGTATTCGAGGTCTTCCCAACGGGCGATGGCGTAGTGGACGGCGCAGATTCCCCCAGGCCCACCCCGTACCAGGAGAACAGGGTGCTGGCCAGGTCGGTGATGTCCCACGGGGTCGGCCGGATGGACAAGAACGCCTCATAGCCGGCGTCGCTCAGCAGCCGCCGGGTCATCTCCTTGATCATCGCCACGACCTGGGTGGGCAGGTTCGGGTTGCCGGCCAGCACGCCGACGATGAACTCCATGGCCGCTTCGGCGTCGACCCGGTTATCGTTGCCGGCCGTCTGTCCCAGCATGGTCAGCGCCTGCTGGATCAGCAGCGGCAGGTCCAGGTCCAGGTCCTGGAGGGGCTCCAGCACGTCAATCGGAAACTCCGGGCCCAGATCTGCGATGAACACATCACCGCATTGCAGCCGCAGCATTTCCCCGCGGCCCTCCCGGCGCGCGGCCCGGGCCTTGGCCCGCGCAGCGCGGCGGGCGGCGATGTCGACGGTTTCGGGGGTGTAGGACATGGGCGTCTCCTTCAGCGAATGATCGACTGAAGGGTCACAGCCAGGGGGCGCTAAGGTCGCGTCCTTGATGCGGCGGCCGGGCACCGGACCCCGAGCTGGGTGCCCGGCCGCATCGTCCCTGCCCAACCCGCCTTGGAGCCCGGGACAGCCCGCGGGCGGATGGCCGGCCCGGCGGGCGCTGGCATCGACGATACGAACGCCCGCCGGGACGGCTCCAGCCTGTGCGGGGACCAAGCGCACATCCGGGGTGAACCTTTACCAAGGTCACCGAAGGTCACGGCACGGGGGCGAACGCCTCATCTTCGGTCAGCAGGTACCAGTCGTCGGCGAAGTCGTTGCCCAGCACCGTCAGGCGCAGCGGCAGCGTCGACTCCGACGTCTTGTTCAGGCTGATCTCCGCGCCTTCGCCCTGCTCCGCCTTCGGGATGATCAGCCGGTAGACCTTGTCCTCATCGATGATCTCGATGATGGCCGCCACCGACTGCCGGCCGCCGACCGCGGGCGGGCTGTACTTGTAGTGCTTGGGGATCGCCGGAGGGCCAACGACCGCGGCCACTTCGGTGATCGTGCCACCGCCGAAGACCGCCAGGAAGTTCTCACCCGACCACTCCTGGAGGTCGACCTGGGCGGTGGCGTTGTCTTCGGTCTGCCAGCGCCGGGTGGGCCGGTTGCTCTGGTGGGAGCGGACCTCTTCGAAGGAGGGGTCGGTGTTGAACTGGAGGCTGTCGGGCGTGAAGTAGCCGACCTCCCGCCAGGCCGGGTCAAGGGTGGCTTCCGGTCCGGCCGGTGCCGTGGTGCCCACAGGCGCCAGGTAGACCCGGGCGTTCTGTGCGATAAGGATGCGGTCGCTGTCCACCGCCATGGGGGCGTCCTTCCGACGTCGCTCATGGGGGTGGGCGTCGCGGGAACCGTAGGACGGGCTTGCTGCTTACGTCGCGCCCTCAAATCCGGGGCAGCCGGTGGCGGGCAGATCTATGCCGGAAGTTGACCGCCCCATAAGATAGTTGCTGGTGCAACCACCCCACGAAGGAGCGCCACGTGCAGACGCTTGACGCCCTGGACGCCGCCTTATCGGCCAGCGCCGACGGCCGCCGGTTCCTGACCGCCGTCGGCGTCCGGCCCGCCGACCCGTTCCCGGCCGCCGCTGAGCGGGACCCGGTGTGCGTGCATGCACGGCGTGCGCGCCGCACCGCCCGCCGCGCGCTGATGGCCGCCCTGGGCCTGCCGCCAGCCGGAACATGCACGCCTGAGCACGCGTGAACGCCTGCGCCCGCACCGGGAAAGCCGCACGCCCCCGCGGGTGTGCACACCCTGCGTGCAGGCGTGAAAGCCCACGTCAGAGCCGTGCACGCAGAAGGTGGGCGTGGGTGTGCACGCCTGCGGCGAAGCGTGCACACCCACGCCGGCTGGAGGGGTTCACGCGTGCCGGGACGCGTGGCAGTACACCCGGCACGACCCGACGTAGCGGCCCTGCCCGGTCGGCTCCGGCGCCCATCCCACGCCCACCCCGCCCAGCACCTCCGTGATCACGGCCTGGCCGGGTGGGACCGGCAGTAGCGGCAATTCCTTGATCGCCGCGATGGCGATGTAGCACAAGTCCTTCAGCGCACCCTTGCCGATCGTGCCGTCCAGATCCCCGTAGGCCTCCACCTGAACGGTCGCGATCACCAGTTTGATCAGATCGCGGTCGTCGCCCGGCGGATCGGTGATCCGCAGCCGCGGGTACGGCGGGACGTTGTCCAGCCCGACCCGGCCCGGCCCGCCCAGGGCGGCCGTCACCTCCGGATGCTCCGACAGGTGAGTGATCACCCGGGGGATCGGGTCGGCCCGGGCCAGACGGCGTACATCCACTACGACGACTTGCTGCTGCCGCTGGAGGTGGACTTGGCCGATGCGCTGCTGGTCCGGCCCAGCGCCGCCTGCACCTGCTCATCGTCTTCGGGGTCGACGGTGGCGTAGCCACTGGAGATGACCCCATGCGCCTCGTGATACGGCACCTTGATCTTCTCCCCGATCTTGTAGTCCCGGACCTCTTGGGCCCGCACCCGCTTGGCGCTGGCCTCCGGCAGCGGGTGGGCCAGGGTCAGGGTGACCATCTTGTTCGACACGGCGCCTCCATCAACGTCTCCAGACGAAGTGAGGATGCTGCCGCCAGGGGGCTAAGGTCGCGCGCTTGCCCGCGCCCGCAACCGGGCCGCCACCGCGTCGATCGCGTTGGCCAGGAACGGCGCCGGCGCGTCATCGCTGGTGCCGGTGTGGGATTCAACGATCCGCGGGAAGGCCACGCTGACCCGGCCCACCGCCCGCGACCCGGTCAGCACCGCCGGATGCGCCTGCACCTTCGCCGCGATGACCCCGGGCACGGTGATGGCGATGCACCGGCAGCCGCCGCGCTGCCCGGCCGGCAGGGACGGATCCCGGGGTTCCCGCGCCAGGTCGTAGCCGGCCAGCAGTTGCGCCCGCCGCCCTGGGGCGGCGCTTTGCTTGCGCAGCTTGAATCGCAGGTTCGCGGGGATCATCTGCCGGTGCGCGTCCTGGTGGGAGGGACGCACCCGATCGTCGCCCATCGTCACCCACACCCGGGCCGCGGGCGCCCGCGCCGCCGCTTCGGCGGCCACCTGCGCTGCCAGGGAGGTGGCGCGGCCCAGCACCTGGCGGGCCACCGCCGTATCCAGGTCCCGCCGTAGCACCGCCCGCATCCCGCCTCCCGATCTACGCGTAGTGCGTGGCCGGCACGTGCAGCGCCCAGTCCCGCGACGTCATCCACAGATCACCCAGCCCGGCCAGCGTCACATCCGGCTCCCCGGGCATCAGCTCCACCTGCGCCCGGTGGTAGACCGCGGCGACGAACTGGGCAGGCAGCAGATGGTGCGGGCTGGCCACGCGCCGCATCGCGCCGATCCACGGCAGCCGCATCCGGGAGACCGACAGCGCCAGGTAGTCCACCAGCCCGTAGCCGATGCCGTGCAGGCTCAGGGCGGCCTGCGCCAGCGCGTCGCGCTGACCGGCGCTCAACCCCAGCCGCCAGCCGTACATCACGTAGTCGTAGGCGTAGTCGGCCAGCGCACTGATGCGGGCTCCGCTGGGCCAGGCCTCCACGATGCGTTCGGAGTCGATGACGATGAAGGCGTGGTTGTGAGCGGTCGATTCACCCACCAACATCTGCCCAACCGTGGCACGAATGTTGGTCAAACCGTAGGAGCAGGTCAGCCCGACGGTGCCGGGCGGCGGGGTCCAGGACACCCCCCAAAAATAGGGGATGACCAGCCATAACGTCGCGTCGTCAAACCCGTCCATAGCATCCGATAAAGACGCTCGTGGGCAACTAAGTACCCGCTCTTTGGAATCGGCAGGTTCGGCCCTCTATCCCCCTCGCCCACGTCGCTAAGTACATGTACTATCGGGGTGGGGAGAGCGACCCCGTGATCAGGAGGAACCGTGACCGTCTTCGTCCCGCATGAGAACGCCGAACGCTGGGACTTCCGCGCCGCCCGCACCATCCTCACCGGCGCCGGGAACACCGCCTCCCACGCCGGCAGCGACGGCTTCGCCCTGATCAGCGACGGCTGGGACGTGGCCATCGTCCGCATCCAGGACGGCGACATGTTCCGGCCCCGGACCGGCACGGCCCGCACCCGCTGGGAGGCCGCCCTGAACAGCTACGCCCGCACCATGACGGAGTCCGGCTGGCAGATCGTGCGTACCAACGCCATCACCGTCGTGGTCCGCGCCCCGCTGCCGGAGACTCCGCAGACCACCGCCCGCCTGCACCGCATCGACGTCGGCCACCACCGCCTCACCTTCGACGGCCACCCCGGCATCGGCGGAGAGATCCGCATGCACCTGGGCGGCACCAGCGCGGGCGCCGGCGGCTACCACGCCTACAGCCACACCGGCCGCCTGGTCTTCCACCGTGGCGACATCACCCCGGCCGTGGAAGCCTTGGCCCACCACTACGGTCTGCCGTTCCCCATCCAGATCCACCACTGACCCCGACGCAAATGTGAGGTGAAAGATGAGCAACGACCCCTTGACCGTCCCGCAGCCCCGCCCGGCCGCCCTGGCGATCAACATCGTCATGCCGGAGCGGACCGTGCACATCGGCCCCTTCTCCTCCGAAATCGACCGCGACGAATACGCCCGGCGCCTGCGCCGTGCCATGCTCAGCACGGCCCACCCCGACGGCACCCTGCTGGGCTCCG
Organism: Paraplanobispora siamensis; assembly: GCF_016863175.1. Classification (GTDB taxonomy): domain Bacteria; phylum Actinomycetota; class Actinomycetes; order Streptosporangiales; family Streptosporangiaceae; genus Planobispora; species Planobispora siamensis. The sequence goes on along the minus strand of NZ_BOOJ01000052.1, from coordinate 124,098 downwards.
TCCCCCATACTCCCGACCTTGACGGGGTCGACCACCTCAGCCCGACCCTGACCAGCGACCCCTACACCCTGGCCGACTTGATCGACGCCGAACCGCCCGGTGATGGCACCGGCCGCACCTTCCCCGACGTCTTCACCCGCCTGACCATCCAGTACGGCCACGACAGAGGCATCCGGCTGTATGAGAACGCCCTGGCCCACACCCGGGAAGAGCAGGCCCACGCCGACCACTTCGCCTCCCACGTCGACGGCTGCGACCGGATCCTGGAGCTGACGGGCAGCGCCAACAGCGACATGGCGGTGGCCAGGAAGATCCTGGACGACATCAAGGACGCGGAGTGGGGCGGCGACGGGGAGCTGAGCCACGCTGACTACGCCGATGCCGTCGCGACGCTGGATGACATCCGGCGGCAGCTGCGCGCGGTGGAGCGCATCGTCACGGCGTTCCGCAGGGAGGCGGAGTCGTACCGGGTGGAACACGCCGCCGCGGCCGACGAACGCCAGCAGCGCCGTGAGCAAATGCGCGGCGAAAAGGCGGCAAAGAGCGCATGACCTCCCTGAGCCAGCGCATTCAGGAAGAGCGCCTGTACCTGGGCTACGACGCCGACGACCTGGCCCAGGCCGTCGGCGTCACCGCCGCCCAGGTCCGCTCATGGGAGGCCGGGGAGACCGAACCCACCCCGGAGCAGGCCCAGCAGCTGTGCCAGGTGCTGGGCCTGCCGATGGAGCGGCTGCACGGCGCCGACCTGACCATCGACGCGGAGACGACCGCCATCTTGTGCGGCCACCCAGGCCCGACCCACGACGACCTGTACGAAGTCGCCCGCTTCAAGGAGTTCCTGGCTTACCACCTGGACGGCCCACGGTGATCGGCAGCGGCCCCATCGAAGAACCGACCGACCCCCGGCTGCTGGCGGTGACCGCCTATGCCGGATCCCGGCACGGGGAATGCATCATCCGGGGCCTGATCGTCTTGAACCATCTGCACCGGCCTGACGGCGATGACCTGCGCTGCCCGACGTGTCGCGATTCCCGCGGACGGCGCGTGCCCTGGCCGTGCCGCACCTATATCGAAATGTCGCGGGCGCTGGGCGCCGACGCCCAGCCGATCCTGGAGCTGGCCGACACCATCGGGGTGAAGGTCGCACCCCTGCTGGACATCGACGCCATCGTGGCGGCCGACCGAAAGGCCCGATGGGAACGCAACGCGATCGAGGAGTGAGAGGCCGGGGAGGCACTATGAGAGGAGAAACGGGAGTGCCTCCCCGGCGGGCCGCAGATCGGGGGACCGGGCGGCCGGTGGGGGGCGTGCACGGCCGAAGGGTGGCCAGCAACGCCCTTCCACGGTGCCAGCATCTGACCGCTACCGTCGCGGCCTACGGTCGCGTGGCCGCCTGGGTGCGCGCGTGCGCCTCCACCCGCACGTAGTCCACATCGGGATGGGCGTTGTGCTTCATCAGATCGGCGGAGGTCACCAGCCACTCCAGGCCGGAGGCCGGTTCCGCCACCAGGTCGCCCTGGGCCACCGGCCAGGCCGCCGGGTCCAGCGCCAGCACCCACGTGCGCCCTCCGGTCGCGCCGATCGCCGCGTCCGGCCCTTCTTCGGCCCGGCCCGGCCACGGCCCGGCCAGCGCCGCCCAGGTGTAGCCGGCGCGCTCCCCATGGGAGCCCACCGCACCGCCGGAGCGGCGGCGCACTCCCAGCATCCGGTCGGCCAGCAGCACCGCCATGCGCTACACCGCTTCGTCGTGGACGCGCCGCACGCTCTGCCAGAGGTCGGCGTCGGCCAGCGCCTGGTCGTTTTCGCCGTCCAGCCAGTGCACGACCGTCGCCCCGTCGTGGCCGTGGATCTTCTCGATGTCGGCGATGGAGTCGGCGATGCACGTGGTCTTCCACGGGCTGTTCCACCGGTAGGCACACACCCCGTCGGGGAAGCGCACGCCGTGCACGACGACGCCCGACCCGGACACCCCCGTCACGTCGACCTTGCGGATCAGAACGAACCGGCGAAACATCATGCTCCCCACTGCCCGGTGTAGGTGTGCTGGTCGTACGGCCAAGGCGCGCTGGCCCGGCTGGGTTCCTGGTAGGCGCGGCGCCCGCGGACCTTCCACTGGTCACAGGAGGCGAAGGTCGGCAGTGATCCCACGGCCCGGTCCCCGTCGGCCACCTGCTGGCCGGAGTCGTTGTCGTTGGCGTAGGTGACCGACTGGCCCTCCACCGTGATCGACTGCGGGAGGCGGGGCGGCTGCGGCGCCAGCCGGCGGGCCAGCTCCCGCAGCGGCGCCGACGCCATGGCGTGCGCACGCACCAGGCGCCGCATCGGCTCTAGCGCCGGGTCGGTGGCCGCGTCCAGGCCGGCGGTGTAGACGACGCTGTAGCGGCCGGTCGGCTGCCCGTCGACGACCTCCGGCGTACTGGAGATCACCGCGATGACCGGCTGGTGGGCCAGGTGCCAGCCGAACGGCTGGCCGGGATCGGGCCACAGCCCGGCCTGGGTGTAGGTCCGGGGGGTGATCGGCCGCCCCAGGTAGGACTCCAGGTCGGTCTGCGCGTCCACGATCGCCTGTTCGACCACCCAGCGGTCGCCCTCGGTCATCGGCTGCGGGATGGACATGCGCCGCGCCAGCTCCGACGGCGACACGATCAGCACAGGGGACGTGGGTGCGGGCATGCTCACGACGCCGACGCTCCCAGCCGGAAGGCGTTAAGGTCGCGCCCTAGAAATGGAGGCGCGGCGCCCCCCACCCCCTTTGGAAAAGGACGCCGCGCCATGCGCGGCCGGGCCCCGCCCACCCCACTTGTGCCGGGGCCCGACCGCACGCTCAAGGTCCGTCTTACGACGGCTGGTTCTCCTGGATGTCTCGGTACTTGTCGGTGACCTGCCGGGCGATCCACACCGGCACCTGCGCCCCGGCCGGATACAGCAGCTGCGTGGTGACCTGGGAGGCGTTGGGGTACTTGAACCGCTCATACACCCGCGTCTTGACGGTGGCGAACGTCGACGGGTTGCCGGCGGCGGGGAAGTCGAAGACCTCATCGGCCGTCAGCGGATTGCCGTCCTCATCCACCAGGCCCTGGTGGCTGGAGCCGGGCACCGACCGCAGTGCGGCGTTCGCGGCGACGTGGTTGGTCGTCGACTCCGGCACGCCGTCAGCCGGTTCCTGCTGCCGCTTACGCTCCGCCGGCGGCTCCAGCGGCGCGGCGTCGGTCTGCGCGACCAGGCCGCGCGGCTGGGTCGTCGTCTCGTCCTCCACCGCCGTGGTGGTCGTCTGCGCCGCCTCCGGGTCCGCCGCCGGCTCCGGGGTCTGCGCCTTGCTCTTGCGTTCGGCCACGTCAGCTCCCTGATCTCAACTTCGGCTGCACCCTAGGGGCGGGATCCGGCTTAGGTCGCGGGCTTAAACGTCGGCGTCGACGTCCAGGCCCAGCAGGACCGACAGCACGACGTCCAGGTCCACCTCCACGTCGGCGGCCACCTCCACGTCGGCCGCGGCGGGCGCGGAGAAGGCCAGGGCAGGCAGCAGGACGGCGGCGGCGGTGGCCACGATTGCGATCAGGCGCTGGAACACAGGGGACCCCTTACGGTCGGGTGATCTCACATCGCCGCACACCGTAGGCAGGGCCGCGCCGTACCGTCGCGCCCTTGGAAAGCAGGGAAGGGAAGGGGTCAGCGCAGGCGGGCGTAGTCGGCGGCGATACAGCGTTCCAGCAGCGCCGCATCGCCCCACATCTGGCTCATGCGCGCGGTGTACTGCGTGCGGCTGATCTGGCCGTGCTGGAAGGCCAGCGCCAGGTCGCGCCAGGCGTCGGCGCGGGCCCGGATCGCGGCGATGCCGCCAGCGCTTTGCACCCCGGTGATAGCCAGCGCCCGGATGTCGTCCAGGCCCAACGGCTGGACCGGCAGGCCCGCGGCATACAGGGCCGCGGCCAGGTCGCCGTACCGGAAATGATCGTTCAGCCAGCGGGCGGGATCGTCGCCGGACGATGTTGGCAGGTGTCCCACTACGGCAACCATCGCTTCTCCCGCTACAGTGAAAGTCATATGACTTTGATGGTGAGTGTCCCTGACAGCGCCCTACGGGGTCAAGTCAGCGGCCGGGCATAGGCGGGAGCGACACATGATGGTGGCCCGGTACCAACAACTCGCCGACGACCTCCGCCGCGACATCCTGGGCGGCCTCTACGCCCCAGGAGAGGCCATCCCGCCCATCAGCGCGCTGGCGCAGCGCTACGACATCGCCAAGACCATGGTGTCCCAGGCGTTGCGCATCCTGGAGAACGAAGGACTGGTCCGGCCCGAACGCGGCCGGGGCACCATCGTGCTGGACCGACGCGCAGTCGACTTCGACCTGTCAGTGTGGAGCCGGGTCAACGTCCCCGGCGGCGGCGGGCCGGTCGGCGGCCCCTGGCAGACCGCCTGCGCCGCCCAGGGCATCAACGGCGACATGAAGGCCATCGAAGTGGTCACCGAATCGGCCGGCGCCGACGTCGCCGCACTACTGGGGATGGCCGCCGGGGAACTGGTGGTGCGCCGGACCCGGCACGCCACCATCGATGAGCGGCCGGTGCAGATCCAGCACGCCTACTACCCGCACGCCAGCCTGGCCGCCGGCACCGCGCTGGAGCGGCCCGGCCGCGTCGAAGGCGGCGTCTACGGCCTGCTGGCCAGCCTGGGGGTGCAGCTGACCCGCTGCGCGGTCGCCCTGGAGTCCCGCCAGCCGACCCCGGAGGAGGCGGCGGAGCTGGGCCTGCGGACTGAGGCGGTGACGGTGGTGGAGCGGGTGTCGTTCACCGCCGACGGCACCCCCATGGAGGTGCTGCGCATCACCGCAGTGCGCACCCGCTTCCGGCTGGAGAACGTCAGCCTGATCGCATAGGCAAACCTGCGGTCAACATCATTCCTGGCTTGCTTGACCTGCGCTGCGGGCCCTGGCCGTACGGCCAGGGCCCGCAGCAGGGGGAGCGGAAGACGGCTACGCCGGTTCGGTGAAGGTGCCGATAACGAAGCTCTCGGGCCTATCCACCACGAGCCCTACTCGCTCTTCGCAGCGAATCGTCACGGCGTTTCTTTCGAACATGTCCCTGTTCTCAGTCGAAACTTGAATGTTGACCTGCTCACGGTCGTAGAGCTTGGCGCCGGTGCCCCAGGCGCCCAGTACGAAGCGGCCTTCCTGGATGGCCGGGGTGTCGACGACGTCCAGGCGCCACACGCGCTTCTCGCCGCCGACGGCGACGGAGACGGCGATGACGTAGGCGCCGTTGGCGTCCTTCTCCAGTTCCAGGTTCTCCCAGTCCAGCGGGTGCATGACCACGCCGTTGGGCATGAAGTAGGCCAGGATCGACCGGGTCATGGCGCGGCGGACCTGGGCGGAGAGGCTGTCGGCGGAGTTGCCGGTGTAGGTCTGCACGCCGGAGGTGTTGAACAGGCCCGTCAGGTTCTCGCCGACGCCGTCGCCGTAGAGGATCTGCCAGTCTTCCTGCATCTTGATGCCGTCGATCATGTCCCTGTCGATCAGCCCGCGCAGGCGCGGCTCATCCTCCAGGGTGTTGCGGTGGGCGTACATGATGTGGGCGATGGTGGCGATCGGGTACGAAACGGGCACAACGGTCAGGTCGGAGCGCGGCTTGAGGCCGTAGACGTCGGTCGGGCCGCCGGTGGGGGCGTCGACGCCGTTGGCGGCGCGTCGCTCCGGCACCGCGGCGGCGCGGTTGGTGAACCCGGTCTCGCGGATACCCCACAGCAGGTTCGCCGTGGTCCGCTCCGCCGGGAAGAGATCCCTCACGCGGCCGGGCCGCAGCATGCGCGGGGTCAGGCCCAGGTTCTCCTGGCGGCCCAGCGCGGGCAGGGTGATGTTGCCCGCCATCGCGGAGAAGACGTCCTTGACCTGGAAGGAGGCCAGGCCCTTTTCGAATCCGGCGATCTGGCCGAAGCGGCGCCAGCCGGACTCCCGCATCTCCGAGAACGCCTCACTGGCCAGCCATTCGTCGGCCAGGGACTTGGCGGCGATCAGGGCGTGCTGCTGCTGGACCTGGTCGGTGCCGGCGGCCGGGGCGGGCCCGGCCGGGTCGGTCATGAAGGAGAAGACGCCCAGGCCCTTCTGGGCCACGACGATGGCCTGGCGGATCTCGTCGGCGTCGTTGACCGCCTTGGCGAACTTGGCGTACTCACCGGTGCCGATGACGAAATGGCCTTCGCCCGTTTCGTCCTTCCAGGCCTTGGCGTACTGGTCGATCTCTTCGGCCTTGGCGGCCAGGGCGGTGTTGAGGTCCTTGAGGCGGTCCTTGACCGCCGTGGTCGACTTCATGTGCTGCTCCACAGCGAACGGCGGCCGGGGCGCTGTGGGGTGCGCTGGCCGCGGAACACGCGGGGGTGTTCGCCGTTCGCCCCGTCAGCACGGGGACGACACGATCACGGCTGACCGTAGAGATCGCTGGGTGTTAACGTCGCGCCCTACCTGCGGAAATCCGCAAAAATATTTCGTATTCAGATACGACGTCGTATCTGAATACGAAATCCGATGTTTGAAATGCAGGAAAGGTCATATGCGTTCGGTGACAGCGTCGTTACTGTGAGCGTCAGCGCATCGCCGGGACGGCCATCTCGTCCGCCCGACCGGCGACGGCCACGACGTCACGCGAAGGCACCCGATCACACCCACCTTCGCCAGCGTCCATCGCGACCGTGCGGAACGTCCGGGGGGGCACTCCGCACCGGGCCGCACCGGCCAGGCGCATGGGGGATAAGACGGGCCCCGCGGCAGCAGGACGGTGAAGGGGGAACTCCACCGTCCGCCCGCGGGGCCCGCACCGGACTCACACCGGCTGAACCGCCTTCGCTGCGGCCAGGATCTCCGCCACCCTGGCTTGCATCTGCTCATTCACCACGACTACCTGGTCTGCGTCGGCCCTGGCGTCCTTGACGGCACGCGCCGACGGCGCAGTGGAGTCCGGCGCCTCCGGCGCGCTCTCCTGCTCCTCCACCCGCGGCTTGTCGTTGATGCTCAGCCCGGCGGCCTTGAGCACCATCACGATCTGCTCCACCGCCGCCACCAGCCGCTTGGCGTTGGTCGTCGACAGCACCCGGCCCGCCTTGCTCTCCTGGTGGCGCAGCAGCGTCTTCAGCCCGTCGGCCGCCTCTTCGATCATCGCCGCGTACGGCAGGGGCGCGTCGGCATCGCCGTCCACCCAGACGCTGACCTCCACCGGCACCGGCTGACCGACCAGCAGCCCGCCGCCGGCACTGGCGGTGTAGGGCAGTTCGAACGACTTGACTCCGCCGTCGGCCAGGGTGGTCACCACGACCCGGTCCATCCAGGTCGCCACGACGTCAGTGTGGCTGATCGGCACCCCCAGCATCTTGGCCGCCAGCTCCCGTAGCGCGTCGCGCCGCTCTTCGTAGCTGTCGGGCAGGTACAGCCCGCGCGTGGACTCCACCGCCTGGCCGGCGTCCTTGCCGTCACGGTTGGCGCCCGGCCAGCGGCCGGTGGCCGCCTTGTGCACGTTGGCACAGAACCCCTTGGCCTTCTCCGGCGGCATGTGCTGAGAGGCGATGCGCACGCACCGGTCGAACGCGCCCGGCGTGTTCCAGCGGATCTTCGCCGCGCCCTCTCCCCGGATGTACCAGCGCTTCAGCCGGGCGACCGCGGCGGCGTCAGCCGGGGTGTCGGCCACGCCGGGCGCCCCGCCCTTGGTCCCGTCCGCCGGCCCGTCCTGCGGGGCGTCGCTGCTGTCCGGTACGGTCGCGCTGTCCGCTGCGGCCTGCGAATCGGCCGCTTCGTCCTGCGGGCCGTCACCGCTGTGGTCGTCGGCGTCGTCGCTGTCGGCCGGGTCGTCATCGGCACCGCCCTGAGGTTCGGGGTCCGGATCGTCGACGGGAGCATGCGCGGCGCCTTCGGTCAGCTCCGCCTCATCCAGCTGTGCGACGGCGGCGTGCAGCTCCGCCTCATCGACCGGTTCGTCTTCGCCGGCGGGGTCGGCGTCGGCGCTGGAGGCGGCGTCGGCCTCCCCGCCGGCGCCGGGGTCCTGCACCGGGGCACGGTCCTGGCTGTCGGCGGCCTTGACCTCGATCGGCTCATAGGCGGCGTCGTCGCCGTCGGCCGTGCCGATGGCCTTGACCGCCAGGGTGCCGGTCTGGCTGTTGGCGCCGAACAGCACCGGTGAGTATTCGAACAGATCGATGCCCTTGATGCGGCGGATACCGTCCTTGCCGCGCACTCCCTTGCCGCGCGGCACCCGGTAGCCGATGCTCCACTCACACTGCCCGACCTCGCTGAAAAACTTCACGTCGTGGTAGGCGTCGCGACCGGTGGTGGTGTCCAGGTTGTAGCGGGTCTTGACGTACAGCGCGCCCGCTTGCGCAGGCCACGGCTGGCCGTTCTTGGTGGTCTTCGGCAGCCGCGGATCCCCGGGCAGCCACTCTTCGATCACCTCAGTGCGGCTGGCCCACTTCTTCCAGTCGTGAGAGAAGATCCCCTTCGGGTGCCGGCGGGCCAGCGATTCGGCATACACGCCCGGCTCGATGACGTCGTTGTCGGAGTCGACGACGCCGGTCACCGACACGATGGCTTCCACGACGCCGGTTTCATCGTCGGCACCCAGCAGTTCGGTGTCGGCCGCCGCGGTGGCGGTCTTGATTTCCAGGCGCACGAACGCCCCTCCCCTTGCACACGTCCGCGGGGGTGGGTGCGCGTGGTAATCGCAAGGTAGAGGGGCGTCGGAGGTAAGGTCGCGCCCTAGGCTGCGCGCTGGCGCAGCACGGCGGCGATGTCGGCCAGCAGGCCGGTCAGCGCGGCGCCACTCGCCCGGCAGGCGTGCGTGATGGGCAGATCACCCAGCATGCCGATCGGGCAGCCCACCAGGTCATCGCCCTCCAGCCAGTACATGACGCCGCTGTGGGCCAGGTGCGTCATGCCCAGCGGCTTGTAGTGGCCCTGGTCGATGCGCATCAGGTAGGAGCGCACCGCCAGGTGGTGGCTGAACAGGTCGTAGGCGTCGTGGTCGTCGACGGGGATCTGCGTGCTGGACATCTGAACCGGACGGCCCTCACGGTCACTGCCGATCGGCCGGGAGTGCAGCTCTTCACCCTCCAACCAGTATTCCGTGGTCAGGTCGCGCAGCCGGGCCCGGCAGGCGGGCGCGACCGCCTGCACCGCGGTGGTGACGCGAAAGCAGGTGCCGCCGGGCAGGTTCACGGTCAGGCGGCCGGAGCGGCGATCGAAGGCGATGGTTTCTGCGGTCATCGTGGCGCCTTCGGCCTCCAGGTGCGCCCGGACGGCGTCGAGGACGGCATGCATGACCAGCGGGTGGATCTGGTGGGGGTACATGGACTCTCCTGATGGTGGGTTCGCTCACCACCATAGTACGGGTACTTAGCGAATAGGGGGAGGGGGAATCGGCTGCGCCGCAGCGGCCCGCGCCGCTACCGTGAGAGCACGGACCCAGTCTGCGGCAACGATCAGGAGGGCTGGTTTCCGTCTTCTGTGGTCGACCCCCGGCGTCTGGGCGCCGGGGGTCGATCTGTGTGCAGACTCAGGCGGTGTAGGTGAAGGCGCCCGCCTTGGTCGCCGACCCGCCCGCGGTGGTGACCACGACGTCGGCCGGGCCCGCGCTGCCGGCCGGGGTCGTGCACTTGAGCTTGGTGGCGGTGTCGACGTCGACCGCGGTGGCCGCCACGCCGTCGACGGTGACGGCAGCATCGGCGGTGAACCCGCTGCCGGTAATGGTGATGACGGTGCCGCCCGCGGCCGGGCCGGTGGCCGGGGAGACGGCCGCGATGGTGGGCGCGGCGAATTCGGCATCCCATTCGCTCTGCCGGATGATCTGCCCCTCCCGGAAGCGCAGCTGCCGCATCTGGGTGGGGAACTCCACGTTGTCGTACGGCGTCAGCTCATACACGTTGACCTTCACGCGGACCTGCGGGTCGGTCTCCGCGATCGGCTCCAGCACGGTGTTGCCCGGCGCCTTGGCCAGCGCCGTACCGTTTTCCCTGATCAGAGCCATCATCCACCCCTTGACTGAAACGGGCCTGTCGGGGGTGGCAGGGCTGATCGTCGCAGCATGCCGGTCTTATCGTCGCGGTCTTGTCAGGTACGCCCCGACGCCAGCGGCGACCGCGGCCAGCGTCAGCAGCGCGGTGACGAAACCGCGCATCTGCCCGACGGTGGCGTCCCGGTCGGCCGCGCTGGCCGTCCGGCCGTACAGGGCGGCATCGGCCATCAGGTGTGGCAGCCACACCACCAGGACGGCCAGCACGGCGGCGCCGGCCAGGACGGCAGCCCGGCGGCTCACGACGCCTGCCGTTCCGCGTCGGCCGCTTCCCGCTCAGCACGGGTGAAGCGGGTGCGCTCCGGCGCGGCCACGAACCGGCCGCTGACGCGGGAGCGGTGCATCACCCAGCAGCGGCAGCCGTAGGTCTCCGCCGGTGGCCCGGACGGGTCCCCGGGGTAGCGCAGCAGCGCCGCTCCGACTTCGAACCACTCACCCAGCGGCTGAACCTGGCCGTGCGCGGCCCGGTGGGTGGGGCGCACCTGCTCATCGCGGCGGGAGCGCCACACCTTGTCGATCGGCTGGCCGATGCTGACCAGCGCGGTCGCCGCACTGTCCCGGGCGCCGTTGATGGTGACGGTGGCGGCCTGGACGGCGACCCGCTGCGCCCAGTCGGTCAGCTGCGGTGCGCGCTGCCGCACCGCGGCGGTGATGGCCTCCATGTCGGCGCCGGAGGAATCCAGATCGGCGATCAGCACCCGCAGGCGTTCGGCCTGCACAGCGGCGCTGGCGCCCAGGATGGCCGTGACGCTGGCCACCAGCGGCTCCAACACGTAGCTGACCGGGGCGTCAGGGGCCAGGTCGGCCACCAGCGCGGCGGCGGCGGCCACCGCGGCGGCCGTCAGGATCGGGTGGGTGGCTTGTTCCACCTCTTCCTGCCAGCGGCCCGCGTCCACCGCGCTGGCCGCATCGACGGCCTTGGTGCCCACCCGGGTGTCGACGTCGTGTTCGGCCACCCAGTGGCGGGTGCCCTTGCGGGTGCGGGGGGAGGACAGGCGGGCCGCGGTGCGCTCCGTCAGACGCAGCATGATGGTGGTGATGGCGGCGGCCAGCGTGGTCTCCAGCCGCTGCCAGGCGGCCGGGTCCGGCTCAGAGGCGCGGTCGGCGGCCTTGGTCTGCGCGGCGGCCGGGGCGGGCCGTACCAGACGCAGCACCGGCCGGGCCGTCGTGGCCACCGGGCCCAGGACGGGGGCGGGCGGGCCCAGGTGGCGGGTGGCCACCACGGCCGCGGCCTTCGGCACGTCGGCCTCCTGCGGCTCTTCCTGCTGCGCCCCGTCGCCGTCTCCGTCGTCGCGGTCGCTGCCGGTGCCGGGCGGCAGCGCGGCCAGCCGGCCGGGAGCCATGTTCGCCGCCAGCGCCGGCGGCACCTTGTCGGCGGCTTCGGCATCCAGCGCCTTCTGGTCGGCGTCGCTGGTGGCCACCAGCGTCTTGCCGGTCGGCAGCCACAGGGCGCGGGTGCGGGGCATGTCGAAGGGGCGCAGGCCGATCCGCTCCCGGTACTCATCGATGCTGATCAGCCCGGCGGTGAACTCCTCCAGCGCCTGGGCCCGGCGCGCCGCCGCGGCACGTTGCAGCACCTCCACATCGGAGGTGTCCAGGAACCCATCCAGCTCATCTTCGCTGTCGCCGTCGAACCCCGCCGCCAACAGCGTGAGGAACGGCGGCATCGTGATCGTCCAGAAGTTGTATAGCTCAGCCTCAGCGTTGTCGTAGGTGCGGTCGGCTGCGTACCCGATCACTGATTCGCCGACGCCGAACGCCGTCAAGATCTCCGTCTTGGCGGTCTTGGCCGTCTCCGCATACGCCATGTCGGAGGGACGGGCCGCGGTGTCGATGTAGGAGACCTGTCCTTCGATCACCGTCAGCTTCCCGGCCTCCTGGGGGCCGGTGCCAAAGCGGGAGCGCAGCTCCGCCATGCCCCAGTCGTCCAGCTCCCCGTCGACGGCGACGATGCCGCCGGGCCGGCCGTCGTTCTTCAGGGCGGTGACGTTGTACAGGCGGGCGAAGAAGTCCAGTTCAAGCGACAGGCCGGCCGCCTCCAGCGGGGTGACGCCGCTGTAGGGATCCAGCGGGTGCGGCTCCCTGAACCAGATGACCCTCTCCGCGGGGATCGGCTGGCGGGTGCCGTCTGCGCGCAGCACTTCGAACCGGTCGATCAGCGTCTGGCCGGTGCCGGGCACCGGGTAGGTACGGCCGGGCGGCAGCAGGTCCAACCGCACCACGGCGCCGGAGGCCGACAGCGTCTTCTCCACGAACGCGCCCCGTTTGGACAACAGGATCTGCGTGGCCAGCCTCTTGCGGAACTGCTGGCCGCTCTCCAGCGGGTTGGCCTGCTTGTTGAGCACCCCGTACATGGGGTGGTCGTCCAGCACCTCTTCGCCCTGGCGCAGCCGGTACGGCAGGCGGGAGGCGTGCCCAGCGATGGCTTCGACCGCCTTGTAGACATAGACCAGGCGCTCATAGGCCTCAGCGACCGCGCGTTCCACCGGCCACGGCCGGGCCTGGTAGGTGGAGTACAGGCCTGCGCTGGCCATGGCGGCGTAGTAGTCGGCCAGCACGACCTTGCGTTCGGTGCGGGCCGGCGCCACACGCCCCCGGCCGGGCAGCAGTCGCCGCACTATCGAACGGATTTCCATCCGGCCCCCTTACCGTTCACACCGTGCGGCATGACGGTAGGGGGCCCGATTGCCTTAGGTCGCGGCCTGGATTACACCGCCTCCTGCCCGATCTCCTCCTCCGGCTGGTCGTCGTGGTCGTCGAACAGCGACGGCTCTTCCGCGTCGTCATCGGCCGACGACAGGTCACAGCCCAACAACGCGCAGTTGTGCTTGTAGTGGGCCCGCTTCTGGCGCACTCCGATTGGGCCGCCCTTCAGGTGCTTGCTGGACTGGGCGGCGCTGCACAGCTCATCCTGGACGTCGTCGTAGGGCCGCCGGCACTGCTCGCAGTAGATCTCCAGAATCGTGATTTTGGTGTCCTTGACCGTCCGCACCGACTGGCGCAGATAGGCCCGGCGCACCTTGCGCTGGGTGATGGGCACGGTGGCGGCCCCGACCCAGACATGCGTGGGTGAATATTCCGGCAACGGCATGCGATCCCCCTGGCATTGCGCGAAGCCGGGGATGGTGCGGCACGCCAGGCGCGTGCATCCCCGGAACCGGTTCGGTTCTCACCGCCCGCCATCAGGCGGTGAAGGGTGGCCCCCGGGGTGGGCAGGGCGGCCGTCGGCGCTTCGGCTGGTGGCGGGATGGCCGGGGCGCCGCGGTAGGAGGTGGGTGGTATGTCCACGCTAGTCCGCTCCACCCACCTCATGATCGGTGCGGGCGGGTACGGTCGGCGTGTCGTTTCGGACCCGGGTACGAACGCCGCCGCTACGCGATCACGCGGGCCCGCTTCTTCTTCGTCTTCGGCGGCGCCGGCTCATAGACCGACAGCAGGGCCGCTTCAGCGCGGTCCGGGCTGCTCAGCCCGCGAAGGCGCATCTTCTTCTTCGACTCCACCACAGTCTTGCCGCCGGAGTTGGTGCCCATGAGGGGGGAGCGCAGCTGCGCCAGGGTGCGGGCATCGACCCGTAGCCGCAGTTGCTGGCCGTGGCCTGTGGGCCGCAGCAGGGCCCGCATCGCCAGCCACATCTCATCCCTCTTCAGGTTCGGCTTCAGCGTCTCCCCGTCGGGCTCCCGGTCGGTGCCCTCCGACACGTCCACCCCCACGATCTCGGCGTCGTGCACGCCCTCCTCACCCCACCGCTGCAAGGTGGAGACCACACCCCAGCCCAGGCCGATGGCGTCGACCTTCACCCGGATGGGATCACGGGTGCCCAGCGCGGCCCGCAGCGCTTCGGCCTTGCGAATCTCCGCCAACACCTGCCCGGCCACGTCGACCTGGTTGGCGTTGGCAGAACCTGCGGAGGTGTGCTGGATCGTCAGCAGGTCCCCGACACAGCGGGCGATGACCAGCTCATCACCGCCGTCGGAGGCCACATCGACACCCAGCCGGATCCAGGCGCGCCGTCTGACCATCCAGGTGCCGCTCTCATCGGCCAGGCCCAGCGCCGGCAGCGGCACGTAGTCGTCATCGTCGGGTTCGGCCGACGTGGCCGCCTCATCCACCCACACCGACGGCAAGACCCGGTTTGGGCCGCCCCGCGGAAAGCGCGCGTAGACCTTGGACTGGACGTAGGCGCTGTCTTCGCCGTGTTCGGCGATCGTCTCAGTGATCCACGACGGCTTGACCAGATGCTTGGTGACCTTGTGAGGAGCGACGGTGCCCAGGCAGGTCCGGCAGACGGGCGCGTCTTCGCCGGAGGCACCCGGGGTGTCGAAGGCGGAGATCGGGATGCACAGCGCCTCTTCCGGGCGGCTGCACAACCCCTCAAACCATGATCCTTCTTCGTCGCTGGGCGGGTTGCCGATCGCCAGCATGTGGCTGCCGTCCGTGGACGTCATGCCCCGCAGGTTGTTGCCGATCACATGGGAGATGCCGCCCGCCTCATCGACGATCAGCAGCAACTCCTGCTTGTGGATGCCCTGCACCCCGTGTTCGTTGGTCGGCGCCCCCGACAGGCCGTAGGCGACCACCTCATCGTGACCGTCGAACATCGGCAGCTTCATCTGCACCATGTCGACCGTGCCCGGCAGGCTGGCCCGGCCGTGCGCGAACCGCACCTCCGTCCACAACAACCTGGCCACCTGCCGCCAGGTCGGCGCCATGGTGATGACCTGCACCTGGCCGGGCGGGCGGGTCAGCGCGAACCACAACAACGCCCGACTGGCGGTCCAGGTGTTGTGCTCCACAAACAGATCCACCCACGTGTGATCGATATCCACCTCGATCGCCACCGTGCGCTCATCGGGCAGCTGTTCGACGCTCTTGACGACCTCCCACCGGTACCCGGCCGGGGCGTTGCGCCACCGCCACGTCCGGTGGGCCTTCCGCAAGGACGCCACCTCAACGGCCTGCCGAATCTTCTCGTTCTTCGCGGGGGCGTCGATCACCTCCGCGAAGCGCGCGATGTCCCGGGCGGAGTTGATGACCCACTTCCAGGTCCGGAACGGGTTGCCGTTCCACATCTTCTGCTGCGTGGCGGAGACGACGCCGGGCACGCCTAGGCGGATCATCAGCCGTTGGAAGTCACGCACCAGCCCTTCGTTGTTGACCTCCAAGGAGATGTACGCCTCATTGCGCGGCTTCTTCTCCCCCCGGATGGTCGCCTCCGTGCGTACGTGCACGTAGCCGTCACAGGAGAACAGGCGGCCCGCGATGGCGGCCAGTTCGTCCGGGTGCAGCCGCCAGGCTTCATCGGGGATGCGCTTGTCTACGGCCTTGCAGCCCAAGATGCCCCACCGGCGGGCCAGGTCACGCACCGGGTTACGGCCGGCCTGCGTGCCGACGACCTCCAGTTCCACGTGTTTGCGTTCGTTGCCGGGGGCGCGTTTCTTGAGCGTCGCGCGACAGCCCAGCTTCTCCGTCAGGGCCAAGAACTCATCCAGGGCCGGGCCGGGCATCTGGGAGAACCCGATGTTGGTGGTGGTGCCGCCATCGCCCAGCAGGTAGCCCAGCATCGCGGCGTGCCCCTCCGGCCAGCGGGCATCGCCGACCGTTTCCACATGCTCAGGCACCAGGACCAGGTCACGGTCGGCGACGATGTCCCGCAATGGGGTCCAGCCGCGCACCTGCGGGATCAGGCCGGAGCTGATGCTGCCGTTGCCGCACCGGGGGCGGGCCTTGCGTTCGGCCGTGGCCACCCAGAACGGGTGGGCGCCGTTGCGGACGACGGTGCGCCCGCTGTCGGTGGTGATGCGGAACACCGGCTCATAGGCGTTCCATTCGGCTGTGGCACGGCGGACGGTCTGCGTGCCGTCCTCCTGCCAGCCGATCATGTGGAAGGTCGTGCCGACCAGGTCAGCGGCACGTACCACAGAGCCATCGGCAAGCTGAATCATCTCGTTCCACGCTACGCACTTGCCGCTGGCGAAGCAGCTGGGAACGGCGATCTTGTTGTGGTGGGGGAGTGCCGACAGGATCTCCCGGGGCTTGCTCCAGGTGTTCTCCCGCAGCACGTCGGTGACGAAGCCGACCGGGTCGTCTTCCCACAGGCAGTACGGCGTGCCGCCTTCGCGGGCGGCCACCGTCAGGACCTGGCGCAGGTCGGCCCGGTCCAGGCTGGCCAGGAACCGGCGCCGCTGGCGGATCGGCGCCGCCTTCAGGTCATGGAACAGCCGCGCGGCTTCCTTGGACCGCCCCGGGGACCGGTGCCGGACCGCCTCAGCGACCGCGCTCACCCTGTTCCCGGGAGGCTGTAGCAGTGCGGGCACCGGTTGGCGCCGGTGGGTGCCAGCAGCAGCGGGCCGGCCGCACCGCAGATGGTGCCGCCGTCGCTGTGGCGGCGGTGGGCCACCTGGTCGTCATTGCCGGTCACCCACCGCAGGGACGGGTGCATCACCGCATGCTCAGCCAGCGCCAGGCGGCGTTCGACGCGCGCCTGACGTGCCCGACCGATAGAGATCACCTCGCCCATGCCGGTCACCATGACGGTCGGAAGGGCCTTATGTCGCGCGCTACCGGCAGGCGGGCACGAAGAAGGCGCTGGAGGGCTCCAGCGCCTGTTCGCTCATCTGCGCCGCACCGCGGCCGAAAGAGGTGGCCGTCAAGCGCTGACGGCCACCGGGGCGTCGTCGCCGGCGGTTCCCGCGTCGGTGCCGGCGTCGGTGCCGGCGTCGCCCTTGTCCTTCTTGCGACGCTGCTTGCGGACCGCGGCCGGGGCGTTGATTTTCCCCGTGCGGATCTGCGCCAGCGCCGCGGTGGAGATGTCCGCGGCCCGCGCCAGGTCAGCGTTGGACCGGGAGGTGCCGTACTTGCCGCCAGTCCACTCGATGATCAGCACGCGGCGGAACTCCCGCGCCGTGGTGGCGACCGCCTCACACTTCAGCATCGCCAGGTGGTTCTTGCGGGCGATGGTGATGGCCTCATCCCGGCTCCACTCCGGCATGACGGCGGCGCTTCCTTCGTTGGCGACCTGCATGGCCGACTCCAGCAGCCGCCGGTCGGCCGACTTGCCCTGGCGGGCCATCTCCCGGGGCGTGATCTCCCGCGCAATGGCCATCTTCGCCACCTTGTGCACCTGGTGCAGCACCCGGAAGGCCACATCGCGCTCCGTGCGCAGTGCGGTCACCTTCTCCCCGTACCGGTAGTTGTCGTTGGCGATCTCACACGCCTTGACGTACCGCTCCCACGGGTCGTCGATGGCCTCCAGCTTCGCCCGGGTGGGCGGGTGAGCGTTCAGCTTGTCCTCATCGGCCAGTCCCTCAAACCGGGACGGGTCGACAGTGACGGTCATGTTCTCAGTGGTCATGGGTCGATCCTCTCCCTCCTGTCTCAGATCGCTCGCTCCTTCGATCTCGATTCAGATTGTACAGGTGGTTAGCGTTGTCACAATAGGTGGCGTCACGATGATGCCTGGTTGGCGGCAGGTGCATCAGCCGTGACGACCTCAATTTCCGCCACGCCGGACCCGGGCACGACCATGACTTCGACGATGTCGGAGGTGATCGGGACGGCCGCCAGGTAGCCGACCTCATCTCCGTCGGATCGGTAGCAGGTGACCTGCACCGCGCTGGAGCCCAGATTATGGCGGACCTCCACCACCTGGCTGTTGACCTGCTCAGCGGTCACCGGAACGCGCATCGACACTTCCCCCTTGTCGTGATGCGGCGCCGGCAGAACGGTCCCTGCCGGCGCCGCGGTGTACGTGCGGTCATAGGCTGGCGATCACCCGCGCCGCCGCGTCGTCGGAGGCGTGCTGCTCTTCGGCGGCCATGTCGGCCACGTCCAGCGGGAACCGCTTGTCGAAGTAGGTGATTTCCACCGCGTGGCCGTCGGCGACCACGGTGTGGTCGGGCCCGGCGCGGTCGCCGACGTATTCGGCCACCTTGGCCGCCACCGCGGCGGCGTCCTGTTCCGATAGGCACATCAGGCGCGTTACGCGCAGGTTCGGTAGTGCAGGCTGTCCCATCAGGTCCTCCTGTCCGGCCGGGCCGTGCCCAGCGTACACATACTTAGCGGTTGAGTAGGGGAGTGGGGAACTGGCGGATCCGCAGGTCGTCCAGGTCCGACGGCCATTGCCCCCACTTCTCCCCCTTGAAGTCGGCCAGGCCAAGGCGCTGGGCCTGCGCGGTGCCCAGTTGCTTGACGAACACCGCGGTGCCGGCTTCCTGGCACTGGGCGACGACGTCGCGGGCCCAGGTCAGATCCATCGGACGGTAGCTGTCGCCGAAGCCCGACTCTCCGCCGACGATGACCCAGTCGATGCGCGGCTGGTCGGTCACCCGGTTGGCGTACTCCTCCTCCGCGTTGCCGACGGCCGGCCACCATTCACCCGTGAGCGGGTTATGCGCCCCCGGAAAGCCCTCCATGTGGGGCGGGGCCCAGTAGTTGCACATGTTGAGGTGGATCGGCCCCAGCAGCGGTTCGGCCGACACGAACCGGACGGCGGCCGGGGTGCTCAGCAGGCTGGGGATACGCCGATCGGCCCAGTACTGGGTCTCCGCCGAGACCCCGAACCACACGTTGGGCAGCGGGTAGGGCACATCGAAGTAGACGTGGTGACTGATGTTGTCCAGGTCTGGCCGCTTGCGCGCGTACTTGCGGGCGATGTCGGCCATCTTCGACTTCAGGTGCACGCCCGGCTGATGCCCGCCCTTGCACCGGCAGGCGTCGGTTAGGAAGGTGCGCAGGCGTGAGTACCGCTTGGTCAGGATCTGGTAGGTCAGGTTCGGCGTCAGCGCCGCCACCGTCAGCAGCTCCGCGATGTAGTCGTCGTCGTAGAAGGGGTGGAAGGTGTCGGTCATGGAGTTCAGGAACACCTTGGCGTGACCGTCGCCGATCTTGCGGGACAGGGCGAACATGTCGGCGAAGGCCTGCGGGCGGCGCCGTACGACGGTGAAGTCCCGGCCCCAGCGGCGGTCGCCGCGTTCGCTGTAGCAGTTATCGCAGCCTTCGGAGACCTTCTTGCAGCCGCCGCCGAAGTTGATGGTGAAGTCGGTCCAGGAGATCGTGGTGATGTTGACCATGGCGCCGCCTACGCCAGCCGGATCGGCATCAGCACGTGCCGGTAGTCGGTACCGCCGACCGGCCGACACATGATCGGCTGCGTCGCCTTGCCGAACTGCATGCGCACTTCCTCCGTCGGCATGGCCGCCAGGGCGTCCAGCAGGTACGCGTGGTTGATCGCGACGGTGATGTGCTCACCCCGGGTGTGGGCGGCCAGCGGTTCGGCCAGCTGGGAGTCATCGCCGGCGGCCTGCACGCCGATCGTCTCATCGCCCACGGCGATCTTTACGGGCTGGTTGCGGGACAACACCAGGGAAGCCCGCTTGACCGCGGCGGTCAGCGGCGCGACCTCCACCATGACCTCCGTGCTGTGGTCGCGCTCGCCGATGTCGGCCAGCCGCTCTTCGTACTTGATGTAGGCCTCATCGATGACCCGGCAGGTGATGATGCGCTCATCGACGGTGAAGGCGACCATGCTCGCGTCGCCGTTGAGGTTGCGCACGGCCGCCATCTGCACCGGGTTGGCGCTGGAGCCGATCGCGGCGCACACCGCCTCCAGCGCCGGGACCCGCACCAGCAGGCCGTAGGTGACCGGATCGGCGGCCGGAGTCCACTCCAGGCGCCGGCAGGTCAGCCGGTAGCGGTCGGTGGCGGCCAGGGCGCCCCGGCGGCCGGTGACGTCGATGCGGACCGCGCACAGGATCGGCACCGTTTCGTCGCGGGAGGTGGCGCACTTGGTCTGGGTTGCGGCTTGGGCGAACGCCTGGCCGGGGAAGTGCCCGTCCGGGGCGGGGACCTCCGGCAGGGCCGGGTAGTCCTCCACCGGCATCAGCGGCAGGGTGAAGACCGCGCCGCCGCAGCGCAGCGTGGCCCGGGCGGTGTCCACGTCGACCTGGACCTGCCCGTGTGGCAGGGAGGCCAGCATCTCCCGCAGCGGGCCGCCGGGCACGGCGAAGGTGCCCGAATCGCCGGTCATCACCTCCACGGTCGTGGTCAGGGAGACGTCGTAGTCGAAGGCGGCCAGCGTCACCGCATCCGGGCGCACGGTGACCTTCATGGCGCCCAGGATCGGAGCGGTCGGCCGGTTGGGCAGGGCCTTGGCGACCCAGGCCGCAGCGGCCGACAGGGACTGCTGGTCGGCGATGAACTTCACGCGCCCTCCTTGGCGGTGTCGGTGATGAGCGGGCGCAGCTGCGCGGCGGCGCAGATGCGGGTGCCGTCCTGGCGCGACAGCGGGTGGTTGCGGTAGAGCGGGTCGTCGAAGCGGATGACGTAGAAGTCGCCGTCGTCGCCGTGGGCGGGGCGCACGACCGTGGCGTCCGCCCACACCGCCGGGTCGTCGGCCCGGGTCTCCGCCGGCACGGCCTGCACCCGCTCCCCGGGGGCGTAGGCGCCGTCGGGCAGCAGCGTGAACGCCACGCTCTGCTGCCCGGACGGCGTCTCCTCCGGCGGCAGGTTGCCGTAGACGATACGCATGCAAGATCCCTTTCTAGGTGAGGACGAACACGACGATGGCCAGCACGACGGTGGCCACTACTGCGATGGCGAGGGTGACCTTGACCAGGGCCAGGCACAGGCCGATGCCGATGCCGGAGTCGCGGGGGGAGCGGTTCACCCGGCCGTCGCCTCCTCCAGGCGCGCCTGGGCCCAGCAGACCGGGCAGTCGGAGCGGCAGGGCCAGATCACCCGGCCGTCGGTGGCCTGGCCGGCGCGGGCCAAGTCGATGGGGTCGACCCGGACGGTGATGTGCGCCGCCCTTTCGATCAGCGCGGCCAGTAGGCCTGCGTCGATCTGCACGGTGGCGGTGGGGGCGTGGGTGGTGGTCATGAGGCGGGGACCTCCTGCCGCGCCTGGCGGGCGGTGCGCCGCAGCTGGTCGGCGGTCTCCTGGACGCGGGCGGCGTCCAGTGGGTCGCGCAGGGTGCGCGCGACCTGCTGGTGGATGGCCAGGACGGCCGTGGGGGGCAGGCCGTCGGTGTTGATGGGCATGGGCATCTCCTTCTCACGCGACCTTCGCGGTCGTGGCGGTGATCGGGAGAACGTGGGCGGCGGCGGCGTTCAGGGCGTCGTTCAGGCTGCGCACGCATTCGGCGTGCCAGCCTTCGACGTCCAGCGCGCCGTAGTGGCCGTCGCCGTCATCGGTGAACATGCCGGAGGTGTCGAAGGTGCCTTCCTCCACCGCGTCCAGCTGGTCGGCCCAGTAGCTGACCTCTGACCACAGCTTCAGCAGGGTGGCATCGGTCGGGCTGATCTGGATGACGCCCTGCTGGGCGATCGTCTGGGCCTGCTCCGGGGTGATGTTCGGGCGGCCCAGAGCGCGCAGTGCGGCCGACATCTGCTGTTCGGCGGCGCCGGGGACATGGCCCCAGATGCGGCGCAGGTCGGTCAGCAGGCCCTCCAGGGTGACGGGCGCGGTGTCGATGAGGGCTTTCAAGGCAGCGCGGCGCGCAGCAGTGTCCACGGTCGTTCTCCTGACTGTCGGGTCGCTCTCCCGACACCTCCAAAGTACAGGTACTTAGCATCGTGGACAAGGTGCTCGTGCGAGTTTGCACTGGAAAAGGCGAACGCACCGGCCCACCGTGGCGGATCCGGTGCGTTAGCGTCGCGCCTAGGGAAGGGTGAGCTGCCCGGCCCGGCGGCGGACCCGGGCCAGCACGTCGGCGGCCAGGGCGCGGGCCCGGTCGACGTCTCCGACGACGGGGGCGAACGTCGCTGCGTCCGGGTTCACGATCGGCTCTGCCTGGCCGGATTTCAGGTTCAGCGTCTCCGCCATCAGCGGGTCGGTGCCATCGTCGGACAGCATGAAGTAGGTCAGCACCTGGTTTTCCTGGCCTTCGCGGGCCAGGCGGCCTTCGCACTGGGAATGCACGCCCGGTGACCAGTCCAGCTCCCCGAACACGCCGACCGAACACACGCCCTGAAGGCCGTCCAGGCCGGCACCGGACCGCAACGACATGATCAGCACCCGGGAGCGGCCGTCGATGAACTCCTGGGCACTGCGCGCCTTACCGGCCGCGCTCTCACTGCCGGTGTAGAGCACCGGCTGGAACGCCTTCAGCTTCTCCAGCCAGATGTCGTAGACCGCCCGGTGCCAGCCCCACAGCACCACCCGCCGTTCGGACTCCAGCAGCAGCCGCACGAATTCGGCCACGTAGGGGGCCTTGGCGATGCCGGTGGCCTCCCGCATCCGCCAGTCGATCTGCCCGGCCGCGCTCCAGCGCTCCTTGGGGTCGCTGTCGGGCGACAGCAGCAGCTGGGCCATGGCTTCGACGTCCCCGGCGACGCGGTCGATGACCGCGTGGTCGGCGATGACGTCCTGGGTGACGCGGGTCGGCTCCGGGAGCTGGCGGCCGACTTCGGCGCGGGTGCGGGCCACCATCAAGCCGGTGTCGCGCAGGTAAGTGCCCAGCGCCCGCGGATTGGCGACCTTCACGTGCCGGTCGTTCATGCCACGCTGGCCGCCGCCCCATTCGCGCAGGAATTCATCCCTGGATCCCAGGGCGCCGGGCGCCAGGATGTCGTAGATCTCCCAGGCCTCATCGCCGTAGTTGTAGACCGGCGTCGCGCTCAACCCGGCCCGGTACAGCGTGCCTTCGGCCAGCAGGGCCGCGGCCCGGCCCTTGTTGGTGGCGGTGCCGGTGCGCAGCTCCTGCACCTCATCGAAGATCAGTGTTTTGATCTTGCCGTGCAGGTGGTGCGCCCACCCGGCCAGCTTGGAGTACGTGGTGATCCACACGTCCGGTTGGCGGCCGTCGGAACCGCGCCGGGCCGTCGGGTCGTAGGGCTTGGTGCTGGTGATGATGTGGCCGCGCAGCCACGGCAGCGTCGCCTCCAGCTCCCGCAGCCACTGAGCCGGCAGGTGGGTGGGGCAGACCACCAGGGCGGGCAGCGCGGCCGGGTCCCGCAGCACCAGCAGGGACGTGTAGGTCTTGCCCAGGCCCACCTGGTCGCCGATCAGGACGCCGCCGCGGCGGGCGTGCACGATGTCGGCAGCCTGCTGCTGGTAGGGCCGGGCCGGCCGGGCGGGGGCGCGCCAGGTATCCGGCGGCCGGTAGCCCTCCAGGATCGCGGTGACGACCTCTTCGGTGGCCCGGTGCGCTTCGGCTTCGGTCTTCAGCCGGACGGCGACGTCTTCGCTCATCTCCAGCGGGAAGCGCTCCAGCAGCCACTCCAGGTCGCGGGCGACCTCCGGGGTGTGCTTGATGTAGATGTCGCCTGTGCGGGACTGCTCCACCCGCGGGAAGATCCTCTTGATCCGCAGGGCGACATGCGGGTGGGCGCGGATGCCCCAGGTGTCGCGGCCCAGGTAGGGGCCGAACACCAGCAGCCCGTACGTCTTGGTACGGCTCATCCGACCACCTGGCTGATCCACACGATGGTGACCGGCTTGCCGTTGACCGTGCCGTCGGTGCCGATGGTGCGGTCCAGGGTGCGGTGGGCGGCGCGGCTGGTGATCAGGACCAGCGCGGTGATGTCCGGGCAGGCGGCGTAGCGGGCCACCTGCCGCATCACCTCTGAGGCCCGGCCGTTGACCTTCACCTCGATGCCGACCGTGCCGGTCATCAGGTCGATCCGGCCGCCGGTCGACAGCGGCACCTCCTGGCGCACTTCGAAGCCGGAGTCGGCCAGGATGGCGGCCAGCGCGATGTGCAGGTCGTGTTCGTTGGCGTAGCTGAAGCGGTGACTGCCGACGATGGTGGCGACCTGTTCGGCCGTGGCCGCCGCCCCGGCCGTGGCGCGGCCGGCGCCCAGCATGTCGGCCAGGATGTCGGCCTCTGCGGCGGCCCGGCCGTCGCCGTGCGCGGTGTGTGCCCAGTCCTGGGTGTAGGTGCACCCCGCATCGGGGCACACCCAGCCTTCCGGGGTGGCCACCAGGGACGGGGGCGTCCCGTCGTGGTTGCCGCCGCAGGTGTAGGGGTGGAAGAACCCGACGGCCTGGTAGGCGTTGAGGCGGCCGACGACCTCCGGCGGCCACGGCGCCTGCATCATGGTGAACGTCATCTCTCACCTTTAGTCGATTCGTCCAGTGCGGCGGCGACCACGGTCTGGTCCAGGTACCGGTCGACCTCATCGGCGCCGCCGTGGGTGGCGGCGACGGCCATCTGCCCGCCGACGGTCAGCAGGCCCAAGACCAGGTTCACCGCGCTTTCGTGGGGGAGAAGGTCAGCCTCCTCCAAGACGGCCATCACGCCGTCGACGTCGTCGCGTCCCCAGTGCCGGAACAGCACCGCTGCCCGGCGGCACGCCACGGCCCGGTAGGGGTCAGTCACCGGAGCGCACCCCCTTGGCGCCGGGGCAGGTGCAGCCGCGTTCGGCCAGGAAGTCAGTGACCGCGTCGACGGCGATGTTCGCGGCCGACGCGGCGTTCAGGTCGCCGGGCTGGTCCTGGGTGTGGGCGCGGATGCGGTCGCGGATGCGCAGGTACAGCAGTGTGTCCGCGGGCAGGTCGCGGCCGGTCTTGGCCAGCCAGTCGGGGTTGATGCGCACGGTGGGCGGCAGAGGTTCGGGCGGGTCGGCGGGGTGGGCCCGCCAGATGATGAACAGCGACCATCGGCGTGCGCAAAGCAGGGGCCGCCAGTAGAAGCGGGCGGTGTCGGCGCGGGCCAGGTGGCCGGAGAAGCGGGCCAGGTGGGCCATGGGGGCACCGGCCAGCAGGCGGCGGATCAGGGAGCGCATCATGCCGCCCGCCAGGTGACGGCCTGCTGAGCCAGGGCGATGACGTCGGCCTCCAGCTGTTCCAGCCGCACCGACGCGATCTGGGCGACCCAGTTGCGCTGGACCTGGCCGGGGTAGTCGCCGACGTCGCGGGCGTAGACGTTGATGGTGTAGTGGCCGGTCGCCGGGTGGTGGTCGATGCGGATGGTACGGCCCGGCAGGGCGCCGCTGTCCAGGTGGAAGGTCAGGTACTGGGCGGGGGTGCGCGGGTCGGAGCTGGGCGCGGTGATGCCCAGCTCCGACCGGGTGGCCGGGCTGATGGCGGTGTAGGCCGCATCCAGGGCGGCGGGCAGAGGCATGCCGTCACCAGCCTGGTCGAACAGGGTGGTCAACGTCGCGCCCACCAAGTCCTCCTCCACGCCGACGGCGGTGCGTACCGGCTGCCAGCGCCAGCTGTTCTGGTCGATCCGGCCGATTTCCACGCCGTAGCGGCCGGGCCCGTCGGGGGTGATGATGACCTTGCGGTGGGCGCCGGTTCGGCCGATGACGGCCTGGATCATCGGCGGGTCGGTGTGGAAGTAGGGTTCCCGGGCGTCGATGTAGGTGCGCACGCCCCGGGGAATGCGCCGCCAGAGGGCATCGTGATCAAACATGGGTCTCCTGTCGGGTCGCTCTCCCGTACCACCCAATGTACAGGTACTTAGCATAGGGCGGCAAGTTGTCAGCGCGGGACTTCGAACCACACCACCGTGTGCTGGTCGGCCTCACGCTCGAACCCCCACCGGGTGGCCAGCAGGTCCATGATGGTCACGCCGCGGCCGTTGGTGCCGTCGGCGTCGCCGGGGGCGCGTCGGACGCAGGGCACGCTGGCGGCGCCGGCGTCGTGGACCTCCACCCGGAATCCGGCTCCGTCGTCGGTGGGGCCGACGATGACGGTGTAGGAGCCGCCGGTGCAGCCGGATGCGGTGTGCCGTACGGCGTTGGCCGCAACCTCCGACACCATCAGGACTGCGTCGTCGACGAAGGAGGTGCCGCGCAGGGCGTCGGCGACGAATTCGCGGGCGTCGGCGACCCGCTCAGGTCGTCCGGCGATGGTGGTGCTGATGGCACGCAGGGAGGTGTCCATGGGGGTTTCTCCAGGTCAAGTGCTGGTATATATAAGATTTACCAAGCGTTGCCTGGGGTCAACCTATCCGAACGGTAAGTCTTTGTCCACGTACTTAGCGTAGAGGTAGCGTGCAGTAATGGTGAGGTAACTCACAGACATAACAAAACGGGCCGCCGTAACCGCGGCAAGCGCCGGACTTGCCCTACCCCTGAGTGGCCGAAACCGCCTCCGGGGACCCCCACGCCGCGCGCCCCTGCTCCAGCGCCTGCTGGATCTGCGCCTCCACCGCCGCATCGCTGCGCCGCAGCGCCACCATCTCCCCCGGCATCATGCCCTGGCGCTCACACGCCGCGGTCATCCCGACCCCGCGGGCCAGATCCGCAGCCACGCCCGCGATACGCCGGCTGAGGCGCCCCTGCTCCCGGCCCTGCTCCCGCGCCTGCTCATAACGCGCGGCGAATTTTTTGTCGTTCATGCGCCAGCGCCGCACGGTCGCCACGCTGATGTCCAGCTGGGCGCACGCATCGGCCTGGGTCTGCCCTTTGCGCACCAGCTCCAGGAAGGCCTCACCGACCCGGCCGGCCTCAAAGGGGCTCAGCTGGCGGCGGCCCTCTGCCGGGTGGCGATGGGCATAGGCGTTCTGCCCAGCCGGGCTGATCCGGTAGTAGCGGCGCGGGGTGCGACCCAGATCCTGCGCGCTGCCCTCCTCCAGGTCGGAGTTCACCCACCCCTGGTCAGCGAACACCTTCAGCGCCGCCCGCACCTTGCTGTCCTCCACCCTGGTCAGGGCGACGATCTCTGAGACGTACAGGGAGCGGCCCGGGTTACGCACCAGGGCGCGCAGGATGCGGGCGCGCACCGTGGTCAACGGCGGCCCTACCGGATCCGGGGGCCGCGGCGTCACCGGCTCCCCGGAGGCGGCGGGCTCTGCCTGCGGCGCCGCCGACCGCGGGAGGTCGGCGGCCCGCGCCAGCGCCTCCTGTAACTCCTCAACGGCCGCCGGGCCGAACTGGGGGATCTCCCGGATCTCATCGTCGGTGGCCGTCCGCAGGTCATCCAGGATGGTGATGCCTGCGCGTATCAGGCTGTTGGTGGCGCGCAGGCTGAGGCCCAGCTGCTGCACCGCAGTGGAGCCGGGCCAGTCGATGGCGCGGGCCAGGGCGGCCATGTCGTCGCTCTCCGGCCACCGCCTGGCCTCATCCTCTGTCGACGCCGCCCCCGGCCGCGGGCTTTGCGCGGCGCGCATCAGCGCCCCCCGTAACTCCTGGATGCCCGCCGGGCCGAACTGGGGGAAAGACTGGAACCTGTCATCCGGCGTCGTGCGCAGGAGGCGCAGGGTGCCGATGCCCTGGCGCAGCAGGACGTTTGTGACACGAAGACTGAGGCCCAGCTGCTGCACCGTCGTGGAACCGGGCCAGTCCACCAGGCGCGCCAGCTCCGGGACCGACGCAGGGGCCGGCACGTCATCGTCGGGGGCGGCCGGGCCCTGCTGCGGCGGGCGCAGCCCGTCGGCGATCCGCGCCAGGTGGGCCTGCACATCCGTCACCACGGCGCGGATCACATCGGTGTCAGAGATGCTGTCGAAATGCTGGGGGGTCACCCCCAGGTGGTTGAGGATGTCCGGCAGACGGATGTTCTTGACCGCGGTGAAGGCCAAGGCCCGGGCTGCCGCCTGCGGGTCGTGCACGTCCATGACTCTCCTGAGGCCGAATCGCTCATCCGGTGATCGCCTCACCCTACACCGTTCACTAAGTACCTGTACAGAAGATGGCGGGTGGTGTGTCGCCGCTGAAGCCCTTCGTCCCATGGGGTGCCCGTGACCTGGGCCCAAGCAATAAATGATCATCTGATTAACCATCCATCACTTCCGCCTCCCATCGTTCAGGTACTTAGCTTGTAATCTGGGGCCAGCCTTCCGAGATGCAGGCGACGGTTACTTCCATTTTTGCGAAATGGGCTCCCGGCCGTGCGGGCCGGGGCGCCGTCACCGCCGCCAACCTCGATTCGGGAGGCCCACAACTCCACAGCGGGGCCGAGATGCAGGTGACGGCTACTTCCACAGGTTCGATTCCTGTACCCGGGATCCCTTGACGACGGAGGGGATGGCCCGGGTCTGATTGGTTATGAGACCGCCGCCGCCGACTCCGATTCGGCCCCGCTGGCAGCTGAGGGCTCCCGGACACCGATGATGGGAGCCCTTCGCATGTCCAAGCTCAACCCCTCCGACCGCCGCAGCGGCCCACGGCCGACCCCGGCCGGCCCGCTGCGCGTCACCGCGGCCACGCCCACCACGACCACTCATGAGGGCGCCCCGGCCTACGCCCACGACCCCAAGACCGCGCTGTTCCTGCTGGCCACCACCAGCTTCTGGGGCGAAGACAGCTTCTATGAGAGCGCCGACGTGCGCGCTGAGCGCTTCCGCAGCCTGGTACGGGACCAGGCCGTCGGCGACCCGGCCTGGCTGACCGCCTTCATTGGCTACCTGCGCGGCACCGCCAACATCCGCAGCGGCGCCATCGTGGCCGCCGCGGAGATGGCCAAGACCCGCCAGGAGAACGGCCTGCCGGGCCACGTCCGCCAGGCCGTCAGCGCCGCCCTCCAGCGCGCCGATGAGCCCGGCGCCATCATCCACTACTACCTGACCCGCTACGCCACCCCCCGCCATGAGCGCCGCCTGCGCGGCTTGACGCTGCCGATCGCGCTGCGCCGCGGCGTGGTCGACGCGGTGGTGCGGCTGTACACGGAGAAGTCCGCGCTGAAGTGGGACCGCCCCGATGCCGCCGTGCGCTTCGGCGACGTGGTGGACCTGGTGGAACCGGCCCACGCCACCCACGGCAACGCCCACCTGCGCGGCACCCCCACCGGCGACCTGTTCCGGTGGCTGATTGAGCGCCGTCACAACCGCGACAACCCCATCCCGGCCACCCTGCCGATCCTGCGCGCCCGCCAGCGGCTCATGCAGGTGCCCGTCGCCGACCGGCGCTCCCTGCTGCGTGCCTACGGCGTCAACGCCACGAAGACCCTGGCGGAGGCCGGCATGACCCATGAGGCGCTGGCCGGCTGGCTGGAAGGACCGCTGGGCGCCACCGAATGGGCGATGATCCTGCCGACCATGGGCTACATGGCGCTGCTGAAGAACCTGGCCAACCTGGACCGCGCCGACGTCCCGGACGACATCGCGGCCAAGGTCGCCGCCCGCCTGGCCGACCCCGTCCAGGTCGCCCGCTCCCGCCAGCTGCCCTTCCGCTTCCTGAGCGCCTACAGCGCCGTCTCCTCCGACCGGTGGGCGACCGCGCTGGGGGCCGCGTTCGAAGCCTCCGTCGGCAACATCCCGCACCTGACAGGCCGCACCCTGGTCCTGGTCGACGTCTCCGGCAGCATGCGCTCCCGGCTGTCGGAGCACTCCACCATGACCCGCATGATGGTCGGCGCCCTGTTCGGGGTCGTCCTAGCCGCCCGCGGCGCCAAGGTCGACCTGCACGGCTTCGCCGATGCCACCTTCCACCACGACGTGCCGACCGGCGCGTCCGTGCTGAAGTCCACCCAGCGCTTCCTGGAGCGCAACAACGGCGGCATCTACGGGCACGGCACCCAGATCGCCGCCGCGATCCGCGCCACCTACCGCGGCCACGACCGCGTCATCGTCATCACCGATGAGCAGACCAGCATGCGCGACCACTACTACCACGGCAACGTCACCGACGCTGTGCCGCGCACGGTGCCGCTGTGGTGCTTCAACACCAGCGGGGAGACCGGCGCGGTCGTCGACGCCGGCACCACCAACCGCTACAGCATGGGCGGGCTGAGCGACACCACCTTCTCCCTGATCCCCGTCCTGGAGAGCGGGCAGGCCGGCCGTTGGCCGTTCGACAGCGCGGCATGACGGCACACCCGTTCACCGGCCCGCAGGCCCACGAATACCTCGACCTGGTGACCCGTAGATACATCGATCTGGAAACCTGGAGCGACGCCGACCTGCGGGGCCGGGCCATTGCCCGGGCCCGGCGAACACTGGAAGGCTGCATGGCGCTGGCCCGCTACCGGCCGCTGACGCCGGTGGTGATCACGGCGGTCGCCCTGCGCTGGCGGCCGTGCTGGCGCTCCCAGGACAGGGCGGCAGGCGCCCGGCTGGCCTGGCGGTCCGACCAGTACCGGCTGGTCCCCTGCCCGGCCGGCCAGGTGCAGGTGGTGGGGCTGCGACTGGAAGTGGTCGTGGCGCTGGAAGCCGAAGCGCAGCAAGGCCCCGGGGACGACTCCCCGGGGCCTGCGAAACAATCATGAAAAGAGCTGGGGGATTCCCGGCTCTGCGCACCTATGAAGCAGGGTTGGCGGCCAGTACCTGGTCGACCAGCTGGGCGGTCTCCTGCGGGCTGACCAGCTCCACGTTGCGGGTGGAGGCAAACCACAGAGCCCGTACCGTGGCCCAGGCGGAGACCCGCGGCGGCGCGACCGGCTGAGGGCGGCCGTCGGCGTCCAGCCGCATCGCGGTCACGTGCCGGCGGCTGGAGATCAACCGGCGGCCGGTGATCGTGAACTCCTCATGCAGCAGCGTGCTGACCGGCTGGCCGGAGCGCAGCTCCCTGACCATCTCTTCGAAGTCGCTGCGCCCCATCCGCTTGATCACGATGGTGAGGGGGGAGCAGGTGATCCACAACGCCACGGTGTCGTCGGCGCTGTTGAGCCGCACATCCTGGGGCAGCTCCTTGGCGCGGGTGACCATCGCGTCCAGCACCTGCGGGTCGACGACGGTGTTGCCGCGCAGCGCGAACCAGGTGCCGCCCCACAGGACGGCGACGGCGCCCGCCCCGATGGCCAGGGCGATCCAACCGATCCCGCCGATGATCGCCACCAGGACGGTGACGATGGCCACCGCGATGCTGAACCCCCAGGCCCGCATCAGGGCCCGGCGTCCGGATTCCGTCATGACGTCCTCCCGGTCGGAGAAGGGGCAGGGGCCCGGCACCGGCCGGGCCCCTGGGGTGGTCAGGCCGCCAGGCGGGCCAGCAGCCGCCGTCCCTCCGCCGCGGCTTCCTCAATCGCGGCCTTGGCCTCCTGTTCTGAGGCGCCCGCCGACAGCGCCTGGGACAGCGCGGAGACGGTGAGGACCTGGACGGCCTGGTCCAGGCGTCCGGCGCGGGCGTAGGCGCGGGCCTGCACCCGCATCTTCTCGATGATGTCCCAGCGGTAGGCGTCGTTGAGGACGAACACCAAGGCGGGCTTCTCCCGCGGCGTCCACTCCGTGAACTCCGGGTACTCAAACCCGCGCTGCTTGGCCAGGCGGCAGCGGTCCGGGTGGGACATACCCAGGTAGAACGTCTCGTTGACGAACACCAGCGACCGGTGGACCTGGGTCAGGTCGCTGGTGAAGCTGGAGTCGTCGGTGGTCAGCGTGCGCGCCTGCTCCAGGCAGGTGCGCGCCGCGATGGACAGCAGCCGGAAGGCGGGCTCCATGCCCGTTCCGGCGTCGGTGGTGCCGCTGCCGTGGTCGAAGTCGGCCACGGCCTCCAGGCCGGCCACGTACATCCGCGCCTGCTCAATCGCGGCGGCGGCGGTGGTGAACGCGGGGACGGCGATGGGCTGCATGGGTCCTCCTGAAGACTGTCGGTTTTCGCTCGAACCGAACTACCTCAATAGTACAGGTACTTAGCGACAGTTTCAATGAGAAGGGGTCCGGCGGTTGCCGCCACCGGACCCCTGCCGCAGGGCGGCGCAACGCCGACCCTGCCCTATCTGCCTGGACCGCAGAACCCTCAAGGAGAGGAACCCCCACCAGCCTGCCCGACCCGCGGCCACCAGGCCAGCGCTGGCACGAAACGGCACGAAATGACATGCCGTGAAAGCCGGTGAAACGCCCTGAACGCCTCCATGCTCACGGCCGCCGGCGGGCCGCCGGATCGGAGGCCGCCACGTGCCGGCCCAGCGCCTCAGCACTGGGCCGCAGGTACGGCTCCAGCGACCGGAACGACGCATGCCCGCTGCGGGCCATCAGCAGCGGCAGCGGGGTGCCGCGGTCGGCATCGTGCGACAGCGCCGCCCGCCGGAAGTCGTGCGGGCTACAGCCGATCAGCACCTGCATCACCTCATGCACCCGCCGGTACGACAGGCGGGCCCGGCCGGTGACCGGGCACAGGTCCACGGTGGCCACCGCGGTGCGCGGTTTGCGACTGGCCAGGAACACCGGCCCCCGGGCCCGGCCGGCGATCAGCCGCGGCAGCAGCCGCGCGGTGCCGGTCTGCCAGTACACCCAGTCGATGGATGATCCCTTGCGCCGCACCTTGGCCCGCTTGCCAGTCAGGTCCAGGTCTTCGATGTTCAGCCTCAGGATCTCCTCTGCCCGGGCCGCGGTCTCATACAGCATCCGGTACAGGGTCTTCTCCCGCAGCGGCAGGTCATCGCGCTCCCACAGCGCTTCGACTTCGGCGGTGGTGCGCACCTGGGTGCGGTCACGCGGGATCGACGGCCGCGACAGGCCGCTGGTGGGGTCGGTGACTATCCACCCCTGGCGGTGCCACCAGCCGAACGCCGACTGGAAGGTGGCCAGCTTGCGCGCCTGGGTGGCCGGCGCCAGGTCGGCGAAGGCCGTGCGGAACCAGGTGCGGAATCGCTCCCCGGCCGCCGGGTCGTCCAGCGCGGTCAGCGGGGTGGCCGCGCCGAAGACGGCCATCATCTGGTTGAGCACGACACGGTAGGTGCGCCGGGTCCCGTCGGATCCGATCTTTTCGTAGCCGTGCAGGAACGCCCGCACCGCCTCCGCCAGGGCGGGCGCGGTGATGAGGACGCGGACCTCACCCACGGTCGCTGGCCTGGGCGAAGCGGGCGGACAGGTCCACCACGTCGGCGTCGGGGGCGCCGGGGGTGGGCAGGCGGTCGCCGTACAGGAACATGCCGGTGGCTGCCGCAGCATGCGCCAGTGCGGCGGTGAAGGCGCCGCCGGGCAGGCCGCGTTCTTTGTCTGCTTCGGTGGGGCTGATCAGGCTGCTGTAGAACACTTTGTGCGTTTTGCCGGGCAGGTCGCGGCGCTGGGAGGCCGTCCAGTGTCGGCCTTCGATGTCGCTGGCCATCGCGGCGCGGATTTCGACGGCGTCGGGCCGCTGGTAGAAGCGGCGCTGCACCCGGTCGCGGGCGTACCGCTTGTTCTCCAGCGGGGAAGCGGTCTGCGGGTTGTGGCGGGCCGCGTGCGCCTCATAGATCAGCATGAAGCCGTACAGCGTGGGCGCGATCCCCTCCTGCTCCATCCGCTGCTTCTGCTTCATGTTCTCCTCCCCGACGATCTTAAAGATCAGATCCGGCATCTTGTCGGGGTGCACGTCCAGGGCGATGACGTTGATACTGCCGACCGTCAGCTTGTGGCCGTTCCAGTGCAGGCTGACGAACTCATGCGGCAGGTCCCAGCGGTCGCCGCGGGCACGCAGCGCCCGGCCCATCTCCCGTTCGAACATCCCCGGCGGGGCATTGCGGCGCGGGTTCTCAAACCGGCGTGACATCGATGGTTCCCTTCGTGGTCCGGCGGCGGGCCGGGTGAACATCATGCAGGTGGGCACCGTAGGCCACGATGCAGGCGCCCCGGGTGGAGCCGGTCGCCACGCACAGGGCCCCGCAAGAACAGGTGACCTCACCGGGGTGCAGCGCGGCCGGCCGGTGGAACACCTGCTGGCCGTCGGTCATGGTCGGCGCGTGGGTCGGGCACACGTAGCAGCCGCCCAGCACGCCGCTGGTCTGCAACCAGCCCGGCGCGTCCGCCTGGCCGGTCATCAACGCCAGCACGTCGAACGCGGCCGGGCAGGTCGCCACCATGCATCGCCGCATCGTGGCACCTTCGACGCGCAGCCGGTCGGCCGGGGCGATGGTGGTGCGGATGCGGTAGCGGCGCGGCGCCGATCCATCGGCCCGCAGCAGCTGTCCCTGCATCCACACCATCCCGGCCAGGTCGGGGCTTTCGGCCGGGGCGGCGGCGCTCAGGTACAGCGCGAAGGGCCGGCGCAGCAGGGCGCAGCCGGCCGGGACGAACACCACCCGTCCCGGCGTCAGCTCTCTCATCGTGGCCATGTCTCTCCTGGTCGTTCGCCCCGTCTCGCAAACCGTACGGGTACTTAGTGGTTGGGGCAAGTGGATCACGTGTTCTCATGCGGCATGCCGGGGTACGGCCGGGCCCGGGGATGCCCTTGTTGCTTGCAGGTGCACACGATGGGCCAGCGGCGGTTTAGGCATGTCAAGTGGTTAGACAGCCTTTTCCCTCACATCTGGATGTGCACATCACCGACGACGACGCCAGCCTGCATGCCCACCTTGGCGCGGTCGGCCTGCATGTTGACGATCACGGTGTCGACGGCGTCGGTGTCGGGGGCCGCGCCCTCCCGCGGGGCGGCCGACGCCTGCTCCGCGGTGTCGCTGCCGTGGATGCTGCCAGCCTGGATGGCCGTGTAGCCGCTGTCGGCGACGTTCTCCCGGTGCTTTCTCATGTCGTTCTCCATCCATTGATGATCGTTTTATCGGTCTGGCCGTCAGGGGGGAGTCCCCTCATCCCATTCGTAGGTGTCGGGGCCCTCCTCGCCGTAGCAGGCAGCGTTGATCAGCTGCTGGTACAGCTCCGACGCGCTCTGCTGTTCGTAGGTGTAGGGCTCCCCCTTGTAGGAGGTCGCGGTGACTGTCTCCATGGGGCAGCCGACCAGTGCGCGCACGATCTGGTCGATCACCCACGTCTGGTGGTGTTCGCCTTCGACGCCGCCGTTTTCGATGGCGACGGTCAGCGCCTTGATGATCCGGTCGAGTTCGGGACCGCCGTCGCGGGCAGCCCGCTGGATGGCTGCATCCAGGTCGTGTTCGTTCAATCGTTTCTCCTGTCCGCATCTACAGGTACTGCTGGGCGACGGCTTCGGCGGCCCCGGCCAGGCTGGTGTAGCCGTCGCCCTGGTCGATGGCCAGGAAGTCCTGCCGGGTGTTGTCCCAGATGACCCACCGGCCGTAGTGGTGGGTACGGGCGCCGGGGCAGTAGTAGCCCGCTCCGCCGGCCAGCCGGACCGGGTGCGCGGCATCACAGGTGGTGGCGAAGTCGTCGTTGTAGGAGATCTCATACCGACCGTCTTCGGTGACGTACGGCCCGCCCGGCCGGGGCTGCACCAGGGGCAGGGCGTAGCGGCGGAAGACGCGGGCGCCGGTCCGGTGGTTGCGCTGCCGTGCAGCCAGGGCAGGCCGTTCGACTGTCACCGACCGCCACACGATGTCGGGGTACAGGTAGTGCTCCACCCTGCTGCCGGCGGGGGCGACGGTCTTGATGCCGGGCACCGGCGTGACACCCAGCGGCGCTTCGACGGTCAGCGCCCTGGTCGGCCGGTAGTCGTCGATGGCGACGATGCGGTCTCCGGCACGGACCTGGTGGAGCTGGTCGCGCTCCAGGATCAGGGTGGCCATGGCTACAGGTCCTCGTTGAGGACGATGTCGGCGTAGATCTCCAGTGCACCGCTGGCCTGGTTCAGCTTCTCCTGCACCGTCTGCGAATCGGGGCGGGCGGCCTGGAGAGCTTCGGCCAGGAGGGCGGTGGTGCGGGACATCGCGATCAGGACGGCGTGCACCTCATCCGGCCGGATGGGGGTGTTGGCCAAGTCGGCGGCCATGTCGCCGATCTCCGTGGCGATCTGGGTGGCGCTGTGGACGGTGCCGCTCTGGTTCGTCATGGCTCTAATGTACGGGTACTTAGCGACGCTGTCCAGTTACCGCAGAAAACGCGTAGGAGTGGGATTCGGAGGCGCCGGCGGCCATCGCAGGCCCGGCCGGGGCGTCGTACGGCGGTGCATCTGGTTACCGCAGAAAATCCGGCGTTTTCTGCGGGAACCCTTTGGCTCTTCGACCTGGCCGGTATCGGGGAGCAGTGGATCTACCAGATCCGCGACGAACGCCGCTCACTGGCCTTCGCTTTCCACGCGCCAGCCCCAGGTGCCATCCAGCCTGCCGTCCCCCGGCGCGCCGGGTCGGGTCCAAGCCTTCCTCAGCCGATCGCGCCGCCTGCTGCGGTTGAACCCGCCCGATTCGATCCACCGCCGCACCGATGGATGGGCGGGGTCGATGCGGTCCGCCGCCAGACGCATCCCCACCCACGCCAGCCTGTCGGCGACACCGCTCAGCCCCTCCGGGGACCGCTTGTTCGCCGACGCTGAACCTTCTGCCACCTGCACGCGGAGCTGGCTTTTCCCCTGCGCCGGTTTCAGCATCCTGGCGATCGAAGTCAGCGTTCGCTGGTGGTGAAAGCCCTCCGAGACCGTCTCCACGTTCCCGCCTGCGGCGAGGTGACTTACCACGGCGGCGGCGGCATCGGAATCCGTGGTGATCGTCAAAAGGCTGCCGTTCAAGGCGCCGTAGCTGAACGCGCTCTTGATCGCCTCCAGTTCAGCGGCGGCTGAATTGGTCTGCTGAGCGGAATACCACCCCAGCACCGCCAGCCCGTCTCCTCGCACCACCGCCCACGTTGCAAGCTGGTTATCCGCCGCAACCGACGCATCAACAGCGATCTCGGCCTTGTCGCCCTCGGACGCGTTTCCCCTGGCAAGGAAGGGCAGCTTCATCACCAGCGGTTTCCTGAGGTAGCGCACAGACATCCACTCGCGCATCACCCCGGATTCCCCGACCTGCTCGTGGCGAAGCCGCCACCGGGCCGCCTTCACTGCGCTCCGCGACCGCCCCAGCAGCCGACCAACCTCTGCCGCACGCAGGTCCCACTGGGCCACCACGGTCAGCTCTTCCGGCGTCCAGAGCATCCCGCTACGTGAATCGGACGCCCGGCCGTTCATGCCGTCGCGTTCATCCATAGGGGGTGTCTCTCCAGCCCGGGGAAGGTGCTCTATCTATCTTGCCGTGCTTCGCTACTGAGGCGGCACAAGAGGCCTGCCGGGCGTGCGCAGCGGGTGCACCACACCCTGCCGCTGGGCCTGCGCCCGACCGCCCGCCGGCAGCCTAGACCCGTTCGCTAAGTACCTGTACTATAGATGGTGTTGGGGGAGCGACCCATCACCAAGGAGCAGACCATGACCGCGACCGTCGGCACAGTAGATCTCATCGCCCAGTTCGCCGACCGCCACAACGCCCGTGACGACAAGTTCCGGATCACCCGGCCAGCCGCGGCGGAACTGGCTGCTGCGCTGGCGGAGCTGAAGACCGACACCTTCAGGTGCGGCCGGTGCTCCTGGGTCTGCCAGAACCCGAACCTCGACATGCCGCAGTTCCAGATGGTCACCCACGCGCTGCGCCACCGGGAGATCGAAGCCCAGGACACCGATGCCCTGCGCGGCACCTACCAGATGACCCGCGTGATCTGGGATGAGTGGGCACACCTCATCGCCTACGCCGAGCTTCAGCGCCGGGACGTCGACCCGGCGGCCATCCCTGGCCTGGTCTGGCGAACCTACGCCTGACCGGCCGGACACCCCCGAAGGAGCTGGTCAGTGACCACCATCTGCA
Source organism: Paraplanobispora siamensis (assembly GCF_016863175.1). Classification (GTDB taxonomy): domain Bacteria; phylum Actinomycetota; class Actinomycetes; order Streptosporangiales; family Streptosporangiaceae; genus Planobispora; species Planobispora siamensis. Next base: position 86,797 of record NZ_BOOJ01000052.1, on the reverse strand, counting down.
CATCCGGGCAGCCGGACTACACGCACGTCCCCGCGGCCGACATCCCCCTGGGAGCCCTCATCGTCGACACCTGGGCCTTCGGCCGGGGCGGGGCGTTGCCCGTGACGTTCACCCGCCGGGTCCTGGAGCCGCTGCACTACAACAGCAGCGGGACCTGGATCGTGGAGTGCCGGGGCGACGTCTACCTGGGATCGGGCACGCCGCACGGACTGCCGGTCCTCACCTCCAGCGAACCGACCACCGGAGAGACGCCATGATCCGCTGCCTGCGCGCACTGCGCCGCTTCGTCGCCGCCGTCCGCGCTTGGCGTCAGGCCACGCGCGACTATCGGGCCCTCTGCGATGCCGGGCGCGCCCCGACCCTCCAGTTCAGCGTCCAGATCCACCCCGAGAGCTACGAATGGACCGGCCTGAACGGCATCACCGGCCTGAAGACCACGGTCCCGCTCACCCGAGACGGCAAGCGGTACATGGCCGGCGTGATCCGCGACATCGAACGCACCTGCATTCGCGCTGTGCTGGACGACTCCACCCCTGAGCCGGCCCGGGCCGGTGACGGCCATGGATGAGTTCGACCACCGGCCCTCCTTCTCCTACACCACCAGCGACCTGGAGTTCCTGGCCCTGAGCGCGTCGGCCGGCCACTCCGCGCAGATCCTGGAGACGCTGGGCGTCCAGATCGACCCGCGGGAGTTCGCAGAGAACCGTCTGGCCCGCACCACCAACGACGTCGCGACCCTGCGGGCGCTGGCACGAAGCGGCTATGACAGCGTCCGGTGCGCGGTCGCCGGCAACCCCGCCACCCCGGTCGACGCCGTACGGGCCCTGGCCTGCGACACCAGCGGCGTCACGGTTGAGGCGGCGGCCCGTCACCCCGCTCTGGAGGTGGCCGACCTGGAGTTCCTGGCCCTGACCGGAGACGCTTTCCTGCGGGCGTGCGTACTGCGCAACCACCGCATCCCCCAGCACCTGGTGGACCGGGCCGCCGTCGACGACGACCCGCACTCCCGGGCGGTGGCCGCCTGCCACCCGCGGGTACGGGAGGACGCGCTGGCGCGCCTGGCCGTCGACGACGACTCCACCGTGCGGGCCGTGGCCGCCGCCCACCCCCGGATGCCCGCTCTGGCCTTCCCCGTGCTGGCCGCCGACCCGCACTGGCTGGTGCGCGCGGCGGTCACCGAAAATCCGAACCTCCCGGAGGTGCAGCTGCTTCGGCTGGCCGCCGATGAGGAGAGCTGGGTGCGGACCGCCGCGGCCGGGAGTCCGGCCATCACCCCGGACGTGGCCGAACGTCTGGCCGGTGACATCGGCCCGGTGCAGGTACGGCTGGCCGGCAACTCCAGCTGCCCCACCGCGGTGCTGCGGCTGCTGGCCCGGCCGCGCCGCTTGGTCCAGGTGCGGTGCGCGGTGGCGCAGAACCCGGCGTGCCCGGTGGACCTTCGGCGGCGGCTGGCGGAGCGGGACCGCTCTTCCTATGTGCGGGAGCGGGCGGCTGCCTGGATGTGAGCTGGTGAAGCGCTGGTTGTAGGGCTACAAGCGTTGCGGCTTGTAGCCCTGTCGCTTTCTTGGGCTCCGCCACCTCGAGGTAGTTGATCTTGATGGAGAAGGTGTGTTGCTAAGTAGCTGTACTATTCTTCCCTCATCGCGTAAACCGGTTGTCGTCATTGACAACCAGTTGACGCAAGACCATTGTTGGGCGCATGACAACCCCCATCGCGCCCTGGTGCGCCCCCACCGTCGACATTCAGCCACTTCCGACCTTCGGCTGGTTCGACCACACCGGCTACGGCGGCTACTCCGAACACATGGACCTGCGACGGGCCAAGGAGGACGGCTGGTACGGCCTGGTAGTGCTGGACACCGGCACCGGCCAGCTGTCCATCCGGGCCAACCGCGGCTACGGCCCCCACTTCAAGAACGGCCATCCGCCGGATGAGCACTACGCCCCGGAGCAGGACCTGTGGTACGGCCGGCGTTACCACCGCACGCCCCGCCGCCTGGGCGCGTTCCTGCGGGAAGGCCTGACGCGGGAGGAGGTAGAGCAGGTGCTGGCGCAGGTGGCGCCGGCGGCCCAGCGGCTGCTTCAGCACCTGGAGCCGCTGCCCGACGGCGGCTGGGACTGGACCGTGGAGGCGGCCACCACCTACCAGGCCCTGCGCCTTTTCGTCTCCCACCCGCAGGACCGGACCCTGGAGAGCACTCTCACCGATCTTTCCCGCCACCCCAGCACCGTGGCGTTCGACACCGTCATCGAAGCGATACCGTCGATCGTCGACCCGGCCTGGACGGTCGCCTCTGATGCCGAACTGGACCGGATCGCTGAGGCGTTCTGCCAGGGCAACGGCTACTACAGCAGCAACAGCCACGGCCGATCCCCCTACGATCTCCTGACGGAGTACGCCAAGCTCGCCCAGCCCGACAGCCGGCACGTCCCTTCTGCGCCGACGGTGGTGGGCGCCCGCGCGGCCCTACGCCGCTGGCGCGCCGCCGCCATCCAGGCCCAGACCGGCTACCCGGCCCAGCCCGCCGCCGCCTGGTTCGCCGCCCACCAGGCCGACGCCCCCGACGTCACCGCCGACCTGGACGATGCCCAGCTGGCCGAACTGGCGGAGGTGACGATCGCCACCGTCGCCCACGACCACCACATCTCCCTGGTCGGCGTCGCCGACTACCTGACCGATGAGCGGGCCCGGCTGCGCGACCTGGTGCGGGCGGAGGCGACCGTGATGGGCCAGCGCACCAACGCGCTGTTGGCGGAGGCCGACCGGGCGCGCACGGCCCGCGCCGCCATGGCCGCCCGCATCGCCAGCTGGAACGACCCCAAGGAGCGCGGAGAAGACGGCGACGTCAACGGCGCGGAGATCGGCCGCCTGGTCGGCATGACCCGCCAGGGCGTGCACAAGCTGCTGGAGCGGCTGAGGGCGGAGGACCCCGACGGCGAAGAGAACGCCGACACCTGACCCGGATCACTAAGTACCTGTACTAAAGAAGGGTGGGAGAGCGACCCGCCCACCAGGAGGAACCATGGACCGCACCACCTTCCAGAACATGAACGACCGCCTGGGTACCTACTTCCAGGCGGCGGTCGACCAGGAGTTGGCCGCATGGCCCACCCCCCGCCCCCAGGTGACCTGCACCCGGGGCGCCTGGGAGGGCGGCTACCGCATCGGCTACGGCCTGCTGAACTACAGCCACCTGCCGCTGGAGCGGCTGGAGGGCGTACTGATGATCCAGCACAAGGAGCACGGCGACGGGGAGCAGGTGAGCGACGTCATCGGCGCAATGGTCTTCCCCGCGGAGGTGGCCGCCGACCTGGACATGATCGCCGCCATCGCCGTGGCCGCGATCCGCATTCACCTCCAGCGGCGCACAGCCCTGCTGGCGGTGGCCGGGTAATGGCCGGCACCGACCTGGTCGGCTTGGCCGCCCGCTTCCTGATGACGGTGGTCGCCGCCCTGGGCCTGGCCGCGTTCATCGCCCTGGGCATCGTCGCCCTGGGCCACGACGACCTGCTGCTGGCGTCCTTCTGCACTGTCATGGCGCTCCGCGCCACCATCGTCCTGGCCGACCTGCTGCGCTCCGCGACCCGGCAGGTCATCGGATCCTGGCTGCGCAGGCACCCGGCCGTACGCAGGACGCGACCGTAGCACCCCGGCCCCGGAAGACTCCCCGCCACCACCAGATGACGGGGAGTCTTCTTCATGCCCAGCTCTGCTATCACCAGCCCGATCGACGCGCTGCGCGCTTGCCGGGACCTGCTGGCCCCGGTGCCGTTCCTGTCGGAGACCATCGCTACCAACCGGCAGATCAATGACGCGATCAGCAGCGCCTACCACACCGCCAAGAACGCGGTGGCCGCCTATGAACGGCTGGAGCGGAACTGGCAGCAGGAGTTTCAGCCCGGCACCTGGAAGGTCCCCCTGCTGTGGGAGGTTCCCCTGCTGCCAGAGACGCCGGCCCCGGAGCAGATGTCGGTGGAGCTGACGTCCGAACACGCCCGGCTGGCCGTCCTGCCGCTACCGGAAGGCTTCGCGCTGGTGCTGTCCGGCTTCGACATGCCCAGCGACCACAAGGAGGCCGACGCGGTCCAGGAGGCATTCCACCACTTCGCCGTCCGGTGCGGCGCCAAGGGCGGCTGGGTCTTCGGCTGCCCCGTCGACATCGTCTGAGCGATGGTGCCGATCGAACGCCCGGACCACGCCGCCAGCGCCCTGATCGGCAAGGTCTTCCGCATGGTGGCCGCGCTGCACGCCAACACGATGGATCCGGCAGCCATCCGGGCATCGATGGTCATCACCCTGCCGGAGGCCTTCGCCCTGCTGGACTACGCCGAACCCGGCCGGCGCTGGGTGCTGCCGATCCCGGTGCCGTACCACGGCGACGGGCCACCCCCGATGGTCACCTTCGACCTCATCCTGGCGCCGCAGCCCGGCCTGGTGTGGGCCCGGCTGTGGGGCGTCAGCCTGATCATCGAAGACACCGACCGGCCGGCGGGCCCCACCCCAACTTGCAGCTGATCTTTGGCAAAGATTCCCGGAGGTACCTCCACCCCACTGACATGCTAAGTACATGAGCAATGATTCGAAGGCGCGAACGCTGTATGCGGTGGACGACCCGCGCTTCCTGCCCGGCAACATCGCCCCCACCGACCAGATCGACCTGCGCCACGCCGTCATCGTGCAGGAAGTCGAAGCGTGCCTGGTCGACCAGCCGGTGACCGGGCCCAGCCTGGCCATCCGCCTGTCGGGCATCGTGCGGGCCAGCACCGACACCGCCCGCATCACCCTACTGCTGGACCCGGCTTCGGCCGCCGGCATCATGTCGGAGATCGGCGGCCTGGCCGTGCACATCGGCCCGCGGTTCGTCGACGCCTTCCTGGGCGCCCTGAACCTGGACGCCCTGAGCGAACCCGTCCCGCAGGCGGTGTGATGGTGTCCTGGGCCTACCAGACCCCCCGGGCCGCGCACGCGTGCCGGCCACCGATGCGGGAGCGGGCGGTTCGGGTGCCGCGGTCGCTCATGGAGCCCAACTCCCCCGACGTCGACTTCACCACCACGGAGGTGGACGGCGACGTCGGCGACGTGTGGCGCTGTGAGTGCAGCCGGCTGTGGCGGGTGGCCGACGCCTGCGACACCTGCGACGCCAACGGCGGGAAGCCGCACTGGGGCCTTCACGTGATGGGGGAGACCTGGCGGCGGGCGCGACTGTGGCAACGGCTACGGCTGTTCCGGCGCGGCAGGTAACCCAGGATTGGCCAAGGCTGGAACAGGCACAGACGAAAACCCGTTGACGCCAATCGCTAAGTACATGTACATTGGATGGTGTTGGCGGTACGGCAAGCGACACCGAAGGGAGGGGACAGCATGAGCAGCAACGGCTGGCAGCACCCCGCCCCCACGGAGTCGCAGGCCCGACCCGACGGGCGATTGCGGAAAGCGACCGGGTAACCGGTCGACAGCCGCAGCCGCCCGTCGGGACCCAGGTCCGGGGCGGTTTTCCATTCCCGGCCACAACAGCACATGGGGAAGTAGCTCAACCCGGCAGAGCAGTGGTCTCCAAAACCGCTGGTTGCAGGTTCAACTCCTGCCTTCCCTGCGACGCCCCACGCACGGGCGTGCTACCTGACATCTCAACAGCGGAAGACACCAAGACGATCCCCAGGCCGCGGCTGGCCATGGACGCTGCGTTCCGGTTCGGCCGGCACGGCAGCCACCCGCCAGCCGCGCCCCGGGGATCCCGGGTCCGGCCGCCGACCGCGGCCGGACCCACCATGGGCCTTTGGTGAAATTCGGCATCACACCTGCCTTGCAAGCAGGAGTTCCGGGTTCGAGCCCCGGCTGGTCCACCGATCCCTCCCCGGTCTCCGATGGGCCGGGACCGTGCGCACACCCCAGGGATCGAAGGGCGCTCCACGCGGATCGCGACCACGTGAATCACGCCTGCAACCATCGGAAGGGACCGTAGCTCAAGGTGTAGAGCCCGCCCTGTCAAGGGCGGAGATGCGGGTTCGAGTCCCGCCGGATCCCGCGATCGGGTGCCACATGCACCACACCCCCGCCTAGGTCTCCTGTCTGTCGAACGCTCCTTCGATTTCGATCAGGCTCCCCAGGCGTGTGGCACCCGACCACCCCACGCGACGTAGCTCAGCAGGCAGAGCACACCTCTTATAAGGGTGGGCACGCCGGTTCGACCCCGGCCGTCGCGACGTGACCCCGCGCGAGAGCGAGCGGGGCGGTCCGCCGACGCGCGGATCAACAAGCACGGGCGGGGCCCGCCTCCCGCCGATGCCTGGGTAGCACAACGGTCAGTGCTCCGGCCCGTCAAGCCGGGAGGTGCCGGTTCGAATCCGGTCTCAGGCGCCTGGGACTCCGCGAAGCCGTAGCGGCGGGACGGCGACCGCCCACGTCGGCGGTGGCGACCTGGAGGCGAGATCCGTGAACAGGGGAACCTGAAGCGGCCAGGCGTCTGCCGGGGGATCGACTCCCCTCCGGAGTCCCAGCCACGCCCGTGTAGCTCAGTGGACCAGAGCGCCTGCCTACGGAGCAGGATGTCGCAGGTTCGAGTCCTGCCACGGGTACGCACCACCACCGGGATGTAGCGCAGTTTGGCAGCGCACGCGCTTCGGGTGCGTGAGGTCGCTGGTTCGAATCCAGCCATCCCGACGCGGCCACCGGCCCCCACCGGCACGGGGGGCGCGGTGGCCCGCCACGGCTTCAGCAGGTTGCTCCTGGCGCCCGGCGAACCCGCATCGGAGGAACCGCACACGATGACTCTCTAGCTCACCCGGTAGAGCACCCGGCTGAAAACCGGGGGGATGGGGTTCGATTCCCTGGGGAGTCACTGATGACAGATCACGTGGCACTGAGAGGCACCCCTGCGGCCGGGGGCTCTGCGGTATCGGGTCACGTCTGCCATCGCGGTGCCGGCCCGGGAGTCATGACCCGGGTCCGTCATCGATCCGCATAAGCCGTGGTGGTGCGGCGCCGGGCTTCCACCCCGGAGAAGCGGGTTCGACTCCCGCATGCGGGACCAGCGGAACGTAGCGCAGAGGGAGCGCGCCTGCTCGGGGTGCAGGAGGTCGCAGGTTCAAGTCCTGCCGTTCCGACTCTCTGGTGTCGCGAGCATGATCGGCTATGCAGCGGACTCTTAATCCGTGGATCAGGGTTCGAATCCCTGGCGACGCACCTGTGGGGGAATGGCGGAACCGGAAGACGCGCCGGGCTCAAACCCCTACCTGATGCCAGGTCGTCTAACTGGAAGGACGCCCGCCTCTGGAGCGGGATGGTGCTGGTTCGAATCCAGCCCTGGCAGCCGTGCCCCTGAAGCTCAGCAGGCAGAGCGCCCGTTTCGTAATCGGGAGGCCGCCGGTTCGATCCCGGCCGGGGGCTCAACCATCCGCAGCACACCCTGGGAGAGACGTGCACGACACCCCTTGGTTCGAAACGGACGCCGCCATCGCCTGCGTCGACCTGATCGGCCGAAGCGGCGCCACGAACTTCGAATTCGGCTACCTGCACGACGACGTGCCGATGGAGGAGGCCGCCTGGTATGCCCACGCCCAGTACCGCGGCGCCCGCATCACCGCGCAGGGCCACCGCGACCCCATCGCAGCGATGGAGGAACTGGCCCGCAAGGTCCTGGCCGGGGGCCTGTGCACCGGCTGCCAGTGCACGGTGTCGCTGTCGGACGACGGCGCCGGCCTGTGCCGCTGGCGGCGGATGGGGCCGCGCTGGGAGATGGGCTGCAAGATCACACCGCCGCCCTCACCGAAGAAGAGACGGCGGGCCAAGAAGAAGCGCGGTGGAAAGCGAAGGGCCTGAGGGAATCAGCTGCGCTCAGCCGGTGGCGGGACATCGATAACGTACTCAAACGTGCAGACGTCACCCGGCGCGGTGGAATCCATGACCTCAACCACATGGCCGGAGGCGTCGTAGGCTGCCCGCACCGTGCGCACCATGGGAACTCCGGCCGATAGCCGCAGCGTCACGCTCTCCTGCGGCGTCGGCATCCGGATGGACAACCGCTCCACGAACCGTGCGACGTGGCCACCCAGTTCATCTTCGAACAGTGCCAGTGCGCCGCCTTGGATACGGCGCGGCTCAGCGACCGCCGTGGCGGCGAACAGGGCGATCGGGTAGTAGGCGGTACGCAGCTGGATCAGGTCGATCCCGATGAGGACCCCGTACCGCCGGACGATGACACGTTCGTCGGCTGCCAGGCCAAGTAGTGCGGCCACATCGGCAGGAGGGTCAGCTTCGGTGACCTCCAGCAGGTTCTGCTCCACAGCGTTACCCTGCCCGGCGTTGAGGCTGGTGACGCCCTCATCCCGTCGGGAGCGCCACTGGCTGCCGGTGGAGACCATCAGCAGCGCCGGCCGGGAGCACACATAGGAGCGGCTGCCCTGGGAGCTGAAGATGCGGCCCTCTGCCCGCAGCAGCGCGATTGCTTTGCGGACCGTGGATCTGGTCGTGGCGTAGCGGGCGGTGAGATCGCTCTCCGAAGGCACCTGGTCGCCTGGCGCCAGATGACCATCAAGGATGGCCTCACGGAGTTCGTCTGCGATCCGCCGGAACAGGGGAATCGTCGACACTGCGCCTCCTCATTCGTGATCTCGCTAATTATCAGCAGACCCGATCCGGGACGCCGTGCTGGTTCGGCAACGGGTCTTTGGAACCCGCCTGCGCAGGTTCGAATCCTGCTCCCGGAGCTGGCGCGTGGAGAGCGACCACGCGAAGAGGAGGCAACCATGACGATCATCTGGAAGCCGTTCCTGTTGTGCGACGGCCCCGGCTGCTGGCAGCACCTGGAGGGCAACGGCGGCGACAGCGGCGCCCACATGCGCAAGCGGGCCGTGGCCGACGGCTGGGCCTACCGGTACGGGCTGCTGTTCTGCCCGTCGGTGGAGCAGGTCGCCCAGGACCTCAGCGGCCAGGAGACGCGGCGCTGGACCGACCTGGGCTGCACCACCACGGTGCTGTCCTACCACCGGCCCCTGTTCATCGGCGGCCCCGGCACCGGCTACACCGCCGACTGCGTCTGCCGCGGCCTGCCGGTCCAGCGGTTCCGGTACCGTCGTGACGCCGTACAGCACTGGCTGGGGCACGTCCCCGACCAGGGCCCACGCCGCTGAGCGCGGCCCTTGCCCTTGCAGTCTCCGGGGTGGAGATGCCGCCTTGGTACGGCGGAGAGGCGGGTTCGACCCCCGCCAAGGGCTCCAGGACGGTGCGGCCCCTGCGGGGCGCACGCTGCGGGGCATCCCGTGGGGCCGCATTGTCCTACCTTCCTTTCCGGAAATTTGCCGATCAGCGGACGACACCGCCTGTCGCCGCTAGGTTCCCCGCTGTGACATGGGAAGCGGAGACCTGGGTGGCGGCGGCCAGCGCGGTGATCGCGCTGGGAAGCCTGCTGTACAACGTCGGTATGAAGAAAGCCGCACGCCAGTCAGCGGCGGCATCGGAACGTTCCGCGACAGCGTCTGAACGGTCCGCGGCGGCCTCAGAGAAGTCAGCCGCGGACGCGTCCGTGGTCGTGGAGATGAGCGTGGCGCGCCGGCATGAGGAGCTGGGGCTGCCACAGCCCGTCGAGCTCCAGCTGGAAGTCAAAACCGGTGGCCTGAACGGCCGGTGGTTGGCAGGGACGATCACCCTGCCGCGCCGCTACCGGGTCCAGGCAGAAGCCCGATGGGGATGCTTTTTCTCCACTCATCTGCACCTGCCGGACTTCGCCGAAGGCCGGCAGGAGTTCTTCATCGAACACTGGAAGGACGTGCAGGAGACGCCGGTCACGGATCTGGTGGTGATACGGCTGTGGCCACCGGTCGACGGTGATGAGCCCAACCCGTGGTCATGTCCTTGCGGAGGGCCGACCGGCGAAACACTGAGCGGGCCGGGGCACTGGGAAGTGCGCATCCCGATCGATTACACCCACCCGGTCCCTACCGTCCGCTGGCTAAGCCGATAAACCCTCAAGGCTCCCCGTGGCCGCCGCTCATAGCGGACGGCTGGACTGGTCACCACGGCACCGCCGGATGAGAATCACCCGGCGGCCACGGGGGACGCGTGGATGAAGTGTTGCTGGCTGCACGCGGCCCTGCCACGGTCGCAGACCGGGTTCGAATCCCGGCGTCCACACCACGCCGTACGGCGCGCCGCTCTAGCCCAACGGCAGGAGGCACCAGGTTCAGGGTCTGGACAGTCAGGGTTCGAATCCCTGGGGCGGCACGATCACTCCGTCGACGCTGGCCACCGCGGCGCTGGTGCCGGATGCGGAGATGTCGAACCCGAACATGACCCGCACGTGTGCATTCTCCGGGCACGTGGACGGAGGCGCCCCCGGGCGGCTGAGACTGATCCGTGAGCACCCGTCCCGGCAGGTATCGCACAGCAGATCTTCTTGGGTGGCGATACGGCCGCACGCGACGTCGTAGCGGCGGCAGTGGCACGGGGCTAGGGCTCGGGTCACCTGGCCCACGGTAGTCCTGGAGGGTTGGCTGAGAGGTAAGGCATCGGCTTGCTACGCCGCAGTCAGGGCAACCTGCGGGGGTTCGATTCCCTCACCCTCCGCCGTTTTGTACTTCCTGCTCAGTCCATCCGGTTGGTGGACCCCGTCTGATACGCGGGTCGCGCTGGGTTCGACTCCCAGGGGCAGGACCTTGGAGAGTGACGTCGCCGGTGGGGCGGCCCCGGTCTCGAAAACCGGTGAGGCGTAACAGCTAGGGGTTCGACTCCTCCTCTCTCCGCGCTGCCGTCCGCGCCCGACAGGACGGGCACCCGGCTTTTACCCGGGAGTGAAGGGGTTCGAGTCCTCTGGGCGGCACACCGGCCAGGTCCCTGGCCGAACCGTTAAGTATCTGTACTATGGGGCACGCCGGGTGGCGCGTCTGTCATGCCGATCACCGCGCCGCCCGGCGCGGATGGCCCATTCGTCTAGTGGCAGGATCCCTGGCTCTCGATCAGGTGACGCCGGTTCGAATCCGGCATGGGCTACGCCGTACCGAACAAGCCCCCTTCGACCATGGGTTAGGTCACGAGCCTTTCGATCTCGTGCAGCGGGTTCGAGTCCCGCAGGGGGTGCCAGGACAACCGCCGGGGGTGGCATGGGCAAGGTCGTCGTCGTGGTGCTGATCGCCGCTGTCGTGGTGGCGGTCGCGATCGGCGCCGCTGTCATCGCTCTGCGCCAGGCTGCGCACCGCCGCCGGCAGGTCCAGGACAAGCAGCGGCGCAGCGCCTATGAGCGCTGGCTGGACACCCGGGCCACCGATGAGGACCGCCAGCGTGCCCTGGCCCAGCTGGCCGACGCCTATGCCGTCGGCCAGCTCACCCACGATGAGCACGACAAGCGGACGGCCGACGTGCTGGCGGCCGTCACCAACCGCCATGTCCAGTCCTGTCTGCGGGACCTGGGTACGGCCGGCCAGCAGTAGAGCTGGCCACGACGCGGCGTAGGGGAGTTCGGTCGTCCCCGCTGGGCTCATAACCCGGAGATCGTCGGTTCGAATCCGACCGCCGCTACAACGGCCCCTGCACTTGTGGGGCAAGAAGTCGCAGGTCGCGGCGTGTTCGCTGGGATATGCGGCGCCACGGTGTTCACGCTGGCTGCATGACCGATGAACAGCAGCCTGAGCTGGCGCGCCTTACCCCTGTGGGGGATGAGGGCAAGGAGAGGGTCCGGGCCGAATACGGCGACCTCGGCGACCCGCGCAACCCCTTGGCCATCGCCATGGAGTTCTTCAGCGCCGTCGTCAGCGGCACCCGGCCCGACGTCGAATACCTCCAGGTCCTGTGTACGCCGGAGAGCTGGGGGCAGTGGGACTTCGACGACATGCGCCGCGACATGGCCACCCGTGGGGTGGCCAGCCGGGTTGAGGTGCCTGCCAACGGTGATCCCACCGTGCGCTTCGTGAAGTTCGTCGAAGTGGAGGAAGACGCCCCCATGTCCACGGCACAGCTGGGCGGCCTGGCCAAGGCGCTCATCTTGACGCTGCACTGGCGGCCGGAGGCCGACCGCTGGATGGTCTACGCCTACGGCGCCGTCCCGCCCGGGACCATCGCCTGGGCTGCGGAGTCGGCTCCCTGACCTACGCGCCGCGGCGGGTCATCCACGCCCATACCTCCAGCGCCTCCTGCCGGCGCGGCAACTGCGGACGCTGGCACAACCCGGTGCCGGGGCAGCAGCCCTGCACGTGGGCCAGTGGGCCGACGACGCTCAGCATCTGACACTCGATGTGGATGTAGGCGGCCCGCGTGGTGACGGCCCCGCCCGGAGGCGGCAGACCGACCAGGTGGGGCATGACCACGCCGCGGTCACCGTCCCCGATCGGGGTGTCGCAGTCGGCGCAGAGTGTCCCGGCCGGTACCGATGTGCGCCGGTCGACCGCCAAGCGCTCCCCGTCGTCGTAGCAGATCTCCGGTGGCCACGGTGGCCCGAACCAGAGCATCAGCTACCGCGTCAGGAGGCGGTGGGCCAGCGTGCTGGCGGTGTCGGACACGACCTGACGGTCCGCGGGGGGCAGGCCAGCCGGGATGTCAACCAGCAGGCCGACGCTGTCGGCGCCGGTGTCGGGCAAGACGTCGACACCGATCCACTGGGCCGCCGCCAGGCGCTTGACGGTGATGACGTCGACGCCCAGTCCGGCGGCCAGCGCCCGGTACCGCCACTGCTCCAGGGAGCGGGTCACCCGCCCTTGCAGCAGGTGCCGTAGCCACTGGTCGCGCAAGCCTTCGCCGGTCTCCGGGTCGATGCAGCGCTGCGACAGGGCGTGGGTGGTGATGCGGGTCCGCTCCAGGTAGGCGCGGACGGCCGCGCTGAGACGCGGCTCCGTTCCGTCGTGTTCCATTTCCATTGCTCCCCATTGTGGCCCGCAGCGGGCGCGGTGGTCAGGAACTCTCCCGGTCTTCCAGGCCCACCGCGGCGCGCAGTTCGGCCCGGGAGGCGTCATCGTCGCGGTCGACCGCGGCCATCACGTCGGCCAGGGCGACCGCCAGCGCGTTCAGCTTGCGCTGGACGGCCTGGTCAGCGCGGCGCTGACTGTTCTGCAACAACGCCACCAGCAGGAACGTCACGATCGTGGTGGCGGTGTTGATGACCAGCTGCCAGGTGTCGACGTCGCCGAACAGGAAGTACGACGGCGCCCACACCAGCACCAGCACCACGCACATGGCGAAGAACGTGGCGCGGGAGACGAAGCGGGCCGCGCCGCCGGCGAACCGGTCGAACCAGCCCAGGTGGTCATCCACCTGGGACGGCAGGTGCGTGTCGTTACCCACGCCCGGCAGGACATCACGCCGGGCCCCCTTACAGCGCGGCCTTGGCCGCCGATCCGGCGTCGCCCAACCGGTAGGGCAGCGGATTGTTAATCCGTTCGGGTGCAGGTTCGAATCCTGCCGTCGGAGCTGCTGGACCCGGATACCGAACCCGGGATGCGCAGGGCGGCATCCCGGCCGTCGTGCGGGAGGATGCGCACCTCCACTGCTGCGTACGACGGCCGCCGGCGGGACCACAGCCCGCCCAGCCCGGCGTCCGGGTTCAGCTTCTGTTTGGCTGCGGAGTGGAGGGCACCAGCTGCTCCCGGCCGCAGCGGGTGCAACGCAGATACCACGGCTCCATGAGGGAGGGGTGAGGGTCGGGGCGCCGTACCGGCCGCCACCGGCAGTTGCCCGCCACCCAGCAGGCCAGGCGCCGCCACCAGCGCACCGGCTGGCCGGGCCAGGCGGCCGGATCGTCCAGCGCCTGGTAGGTCTGCGCGAACACCTCCGGCTTGCACCGGTAGCGCTCCCCGCGCACCCCGGTGATGATCCAGTCGCCGGGGCAGACGATGTGCCCGCCCTCCAACGTGTCGATCCAGCCGTGATCGCCCATCACGCGGGAGCAGTGGCGGCAACGCTGATCGGCAGGGACGTCGGGGCGGTTGAAGTAGCGCACCACCCGCCCTTCGCTGAGCTCCCCCGCCAAGATTTTGCCGGCGGGCGGGAGGCCGTCGTCGGGGTGGTCGCCGTTGGTCCACCAGCGGTCAGCGTCGACGACGATGGGCAGCTTCACGTACTTCATGCAGAGAAGATCACAGGCCGGGGGCGGTAACGTCGCGGCCTTGCCGGCCCGTAGCTCAACCTGGGAGAGCAGCGGTCTTACAAACCGTGGGTGCGGGTTCAAATCCTGCCGGGCCGACTGTGACCGAACCCCGAAGGGTCGAGGGGGCCCGGTTGTGACCCGGGCGCAAGCCGGTTCAAGTCCGGCCGGTCACCCCGCGTCAGCTGGCAGCGGTTGCCAAGCGGCCTGTAAAGCCGTGGCCTTCGGGCACTGGGGGTTCGAATCCCTCCTGACGCACGCCTCCGTCGCCCAAGGGATGGGCACCGGCCTTCTAAGCCGGAGTGTGCGGGTTCGAATCCTGCCGGAGGCACCCGGGCCCGGGATCTCGCTGGCGCGGGAGGCCGCCTGCAAAGCGGTCGTGACCACAAGGGGTTCGATTCCCCCCTGGGCTTCGACGGATCGGAGATGCGGTGAAAGGCACCTTCTGGGCGGTGGTCGACGCGGTCGCGCACGTCCTGTACTGCCCGGCGATGTGGGGGCGGCGCTGTGCCCGCTACCGCCGTACGCACGATGTCCATCTGATCCCTGGCCGGTGGCTGGCGTGGGTGTGCGCCCGCCGCGACCACCACTAGAGCCGGGCCCCCGACAGGGTGGATCTGAGCCGACCGTCCGAAGGTCGGTGTGGCCGGTTCGAGTCCGGCCGGGGGTACAGGGGGTGTCTTCCGCTGTGGGGATGGCTACGGCCCGGTCAGGGGCGGGATGCGGTAGACGGCCGCGCTGTAGGGGCCGGCGTCGCGCACCACCTCCAGCACCTTCTTGTCGATCAGCGCCTGGATGACCTCCTGCTGGTGGCCGGCCGGGATGCGCAGCCACTGGAAGAACTGGCTGCCCGGCGACAGGTCTGGGGCGCAGGTACGGGTCATGTCGTCGGCCGCCACGGCGAACGCGGCCAGCGCCAGTGTCTCCCGGTCGGTGAGGGTGGCAGGCGGCCGACTTAACGTCTCTGCGATCAGTTGTTCACCCATCGTGGCCTCCTTCGCGCTCCCTGAGCATAGACGCGCGTCCGCGGCATCGGCGACGGTCGCGTTGAGCGGGCGACGGTAGGGATGGCCAGGGGTCACGGTGGTGGCCATGACGCTGTATGTGTGCTCCCTGAAGGTCACCAAGGCCCAGACCGTGCCGGTCGATCCGGACTACCACCTGGTCCGCTTTCCGTACGGGGCGGCTGAGAGCTGGGATCCGCACAACATGCACCCCGCTACCCAGCCGGACGGGACCGTCAGCCTGCACCCGGACGCCCGCTCCGGGCTGATCTGGCCGTGCGTGGCCGGGTGGGCGTCCCTGATCGGCATCGTGTTCTGGGAGGCCGGCCAGTCGTCGGAGTATCGGGGCCGGTTCATCAGGGATCCGCTGTCGCTGACGACCGGCTACGACTCCACCGCCACGCGGGATGACGCTCCGACGCCGGGCGGGCAGTACAAGACGTACCACCATGAGATGGTGGTGCATCCGCGCACGCCGGTCGGCTTCGCCGTACGGCACAACGCGACCAGCCCGCTGGACATCACCCTGGCCGAATTCAAGGTCGCGATTGAAACGGGCGTGGCCGCGATTCCGGAGCCGCCGCCGTACCTGGTGGGGCGGTCGCTGCCCGACCGGTAGGGCTTGGCCTGGTTCGGGGCCGGCGGCGTGTCCGCCGACCCCGAACGGTCAGCCCCTGCGGCTAACAGGGGCCGGGTGGTGCGTAGGTTCGCTCCAGGCAGTCGTCAAAGAGAACCCGGTGTCCACGATGCCGCATGCCGTCCCATGGGTCGATGCTTGGCGAACGACGCCAGACAATCTGCGGATGACGCTGAACAATCTGGGGCTGACCAGGGCGGGCCAGGGGACTGTCAACCACTGTCACGTTGACAATCGTGGGGGCGTTCTGGCGGGATCAGGCAGCGACCGCGGCCACCATGCCCATGGCGCCGCCCGCCTCCCATACCTTCTCCACCACATCGGACAAGGTCGCATCGGCTGGTGGTTCGTACGGCGGGCCGACCAGCAGCAGGCACACGCCCATCTCCAGGGCGGCGGCGCACCAGTCCGGCGTGCTCATCCGTCCCTGGGTGATGAACGGTCCGTCGCCGGGCCAGGTCACCGTGATCTCCCCGTTGGCGCCGATCAGGACCTGCCATTCGTTGCCGACGGCGGGTTCCACCATCAGGCAGGCGGCGTCGGAGTCGCCTTCGACGCGCAGCAGCGGCAGGCCCAGCCTCTTGACCACAGGGATCAGGTAGGCGGCGGGCTGCCGGGGCGGGTGCTCATCGTTCTATCGTGGCCTGCTGCTGCCGGGGCCGCCGCCGCTTTCCCCTCAGCGGGGTCAGGCGGCGGCCCGGAACAGGCGGCGGATCTTCCAGCGGCGGCGTGGGGCGATGGCGCCCACATCGATGAGGGCCTGGACGGCGACGCGGGCCCGGTCGTGGTCGTTGGCCCGGGTGTCGGTCCACATCGACTCCAGGGCGCGGGTGACGACCAGGACGGCGTCTTCGGCGGCGTCGGTCAGGGCCGGGTCGATGGTGGCCTGGCGTACGGCCTCATCGTGGTGACGCAGGGTCGGTCCCCAGCCGGTGATGGGACGCGGGCAGACGCGGCATTCCCGCTGCCCGGTGAGGTCGTTGATCCATTCGATGGCTTGGTGGCTGTAGGGCTTGGTCACGTTCATCACATTCGGACCCCTGTTCGATCCCTGAAAGGATCTTACCCGAATGTAGTTGCATGCGCACCTATTTACTTTCCGGAGGGTCAGGCGGCCTTCTTCAGGCGTCGCTGGTTCAGGTTGTACTGCCGGGACTTGAGCATCCCCAGCTCTTCACGCACCAGCAGGAACGGGTCCAGGGTGGTGTCGCGCTCCCACTGATCCAGCACGGCCAGGATCTTGCGGACCCGGTCGTGGTTGAGGGGGGTGTCGGCCAGCACTGAGCGGGTCGCCCCCGGTTCAAAGGTCTTCACGCGGATGAACTGCAACCCTGCGGCGGAGCGGATCCGGGAGACCTGGGTGGGGTCGATGTCCGCCGACCGGGCGATCTGCTCAGCGTTCATGCGGAAGCGCAGCGTCAGCCGTAGCACCTTCAGTATGGTCGTGGCAACCTGGGCGCGGTCCTCCAGGCGCCGCCCCACCTCCTCCGCCAGGGCGTCGCGGGGCCGCAGGTCCATGAGCTGGCCGTCTTCGGTGTAGTAGTCCGGCGGGTAGAAGCCCATCTGCTTGGCGCGGGACCGTGCCCAGGTTGCGATGGGGCCGGTCGGCCGTGCATCCTCCCACATCTGAAACAGCAGGTCGATGTCGTCGGCGCGGAAGGAATCGACGCGGGTGCAGGCGCCCGTGATGACGTGGCTGACGGCGTCCTCCGACCAGCCCAGCTTGGCGGCCATCTGCCGGATGGAGAACCCGGCGGCGTGCAAACTGCCCAATTTCCAGCGCACCAGGGGCACCGGGATGTGGTCGGCCACGGCCCGCAGGTCCGCGCGGGTGACGGCCAGGATCCGGACGGCGGTGCGCTTGTGGCAGCTGCGCGACTTCATGACGTTGAGCGCGGTGTTCTTGTTCAGGCCCGCAGCCCGGGAGATGGAACTGAGCGTCCATCCCTCCTGGAGGAGTTCGCGGATGCGCTGCTGCACGGCGGCCACGTCGCTGTAACCGCCGGCGCCTTCACGCTTGCGCTCCGCGACCCGCGCCCGGTGGATCTGGATGCACGTCGGCGTGGCCGGGCAGGCGTAGGTGGCGCGGCAGCCGCTGGCGTACCCATGCGGCTGGCCGTGCGGGAAGTCGGGGCTGTCAGGGTTCCTCAATGGGGATGGCATGGGTTCCTCCTGTATGCGCGGTCGCTCACCGCGCACCTCTACGTGGTGGTGCGGTCGATGTCGTTGGCGTGGCCGGCGATCAGGTCGCCGACCCGGGCGTGGTAGCCGCTCATCGCCTGGGCCAGCACGGCCTGCATCTGCCGGGCCTGCCTGATGGTGTAGCCGTAGGCCAGCGGCGGGGCCGGGGTGGTGCGCACGGCCTTCCAGGTGCGGGCCCAGCTCTCTTCGCCCAGGGTGACCTGCGCGACGGTCAGCCAGATGGCGATGCGCCGCCGCCAGGGCCGCCAGGGTTGGGCCCGGGCGGCGTCGATGCCCCGGGACAGGGCGTCGTACATATGCGGGACCTGCACGTTTCGTCTCTCCTGTCTGTACCTGGGTCGCTCTCCCGGCACCCTACTAATAGTACGGGTACTTAGTGGTTGTGGCGAGGTGTGGCTTTGCGGATTCTGGGGCTCACATGGGCACACCCCAGCCCTGGAAGGCGGTGACGGTGTAGGTGAGCCGGACCTGTCCGGCGCGCCCGGCCGCGCCCGCCAGGGTGCCGGAGTTGGTGCCGCCCGCGCCGCCGCCCCCGCCCCCCGGGGCCGTAGCCGGCACCGACCCGGCCGTGCCCTGGCTGCCGCCCGCGCCGCCGGGGCCGCCGCCGGTGACCGCGGTCGCACCGGCGCCGCCGGCGCTGGAAGAGGCGGAGGCGTTGCCGCCGGTGTTGCCCGCCGCGGCCGTACCGCCGGAGCCGCCACCGCCGCCCGCGCCGCCCCAGCTCCCGTTGCCGTTACCGCCGGTGCCGCCACTGAAGCGGGTGCCACCGCTGCCGCCGGACCCTCCGGCACCGCCCGCGCCCGCCGCGGCCGACGTGCCACCCGCCCCTCCGGCCGCGGTCACCGTGGTGCTGGCGCCGGTGAAGGAAGAGCTACCGCCGGAGCCACCGTTGGCGCCAGCCGCGCCGGTGCCGCCCGCGCCGACGGTGTAGGAGTAGGAGTTGCCGGCTGCCACCGCAACGCCGGTGATCTTGACGTACTGGCCGCCGCCGCCACCGCCGCCACACCGGGTGGTGGCCGCGCCGCCGCCGGCGCCCCCGCCGCCCCAGCATTCGACGTCGACGGAGCTGACTCCGGCCGGGCACACCCAGTTGGAGGTGCCCGCCGCGGTGAAGGTATCGGTAGGCATACGGCCTCAGCAGAGGATCTGGACGGTCAGATCGGATCCGGCCACCGTGGACCCCACCTGATCGATGTCGATGGAGAAGTACGCGCCGTCGGCGATGGTGGCCGTGTTGTAGTTGGTGACCTTGCCGGAGGTGTTGGCGCCGATGGCGATGGTCGGCCGGTTGGCCTGCGTGGACCAGATGGTCGTGCCGTTGATGTTGACGTCCACGATGATCGCCGCTCCGGTCGGGGCGGTGCCGACGGAGGCACGCACCCCGCGGATGGCCAAGCTGGAGCCGGTGTCGTTGTACAGCCGGTGCGTGCCGACCGCCACCGCCAGCGCTCCGGCCCGGGAGAAGGGGAACAGCAGCCCCGGCTCCACCAGGCGCTCCGTCCCGGCGGCGTTGCGGGTCCACAGGACGCCGCCGGACTTGGCGAACACGGACAGGAACCCCGACGCGGGGTTCGCCGGGGAGGCCTGTTCCGGGACGATGAGCGCTGAGCCGAACTTCGGCATGGGCTGCCCCTACGCCTTGGCCTGAACGACGACGCGCAGGGTGCCGCTGCCGTAGGCGATGTCGGCTTTCAGGCTGATGGTGTTGGCGTCGACGACGGCTTCGTCCAGGTGGATGCGGGCCCCGCCGCTGATCTCCCGCACATACACCTGCACGTCGGTGGTGCCCAGGTTGTGCACCACGTTGGCGGCCACGCCGGCAGTCAGGGCGGGGGCGTCGGCGCTGTAGGCGGTGACCGCGGCCAGGTTGGTGCGGGCGGCGGCGGCCGTGGTGGCGTTGGTGCCGCCCTTGCTGACCGGCACCAGGCCGACGGTGATGTTGTCGGCGTTGACGACGATGCTGCCGTCGGCCGCGGCCACGTCGAAGGTGTTGCCCGTCAGGGTCAGGCCGGCGCCGGCCAGGTAGGTGGTGCCGGAGGTGGTGAAGACGACCCAGGTCTGCGTCCAGGCGCCCGGGGCGCCGGACGGGGTGGCCGTCTGGACCATCTGGCCGCCGGCCCGGGTGCCCTCCGCCACCGCGACCAGCGTGCCGTCCAGGACCTCTCCGGCGGCGTCGGCGTCCGGTGCCCGGGTCGCCGCCGACGCGGCGCCGTTCCAGATGTAGATGCCGTTCTGGGTGCCGGTGGACTGGCCGTAGGCCAGGAACCGGTCCCCGGTGTTCATGGTGACGCCGTCCAGGGTGGCGCCGGGCGCCGACAGGGTGACGTCGGTGGACACGGCCACCTTCACCGGGTCCTTGATCCCGGCGAACCCGGCGCGGGAGTCGTCGACGTACTGCTTGGTGGCGGCGTCGGTGCTCAGGGTCGGCGACCCCAAAGAGGTGATCTTCTGGCCGTTGAAGTTGACCGACGCCGTCGGCGCGGTCATCTGGTCCAGGCGGGAGGCGCGCACGGCCGCGTCGAAGTCGCTGATCGTTGCCGCGGCCTGGCTGCCGGTGTGGTTGGCCCTGGCCAAGGGGTCGACGGCCAGTTTGCTGAGCGCGATGTTCGCCCCGGACGCGATCTTGTTGTTGGTGACGGTCCCGTCGGGCAGGTCGGCGCCGTCGGCGCGCACCCAAGCTGAGCCGTTCCACACCTTCAGCACCGGCGGGGAGGCACTGGTGTCGGTCCACTGCTGGCCGGTAGCCGGGGACGACGGCGCGGTGCCGGACGCTTCCGCCACCAGGCTCTTGACCGGGATCTGCTGCGTGTCGATCTGTGCGCCGAACTTGGGCACTGCCAACCCCTCCTAGGTGGTGAGCACGATGTGGCCCGCCATCGGGAAGGCCCATGCGATGCGGACGGTGGTGGGGGTGGGATAGGTGACGTCACCTTCGACGGGAGCGCCGCTGGAGTCGTAGGTGATCACGTTGGGGGTGATGACGATGTCGTGGGTGACCTCCCACACCGCGGCGGGGATGGCGACGTCGTAGTGCAGCTCCCGGGCCGCGCCGGTGGGCCCGGGCGGGCCCTGCGGGCCAGGAGGGCCGGGCGGGCCCTGGATGCCCGGCATCGTGAGTTCCAGCGCCACGTCCGGGGCGGAGTCGACGACGACTTCCCTGACGGAGTCGATCTCCACGATGATGACGCTGGGGGAGGTGACGACCTCAACCTGGACGGTCACCGGGTCACCTCAGCGCTGACTTCGACTTCGCCCTTGAGCAGAGCGGTGGTTTCACCGCCGGGAGATTCGATCTCCAGCCCGTACAGGCCGTACCGCCAGGCCCAGGCCGCGGTGATCTCATCGGCGACATGCAGTTCCACGCGGCCGTCGGATGCGGTGATGGTGATGCCCCCGCCGGGGGCGGAGGTGAGCGACAGCAGCGGCGTCGGGGAGGTGACCGACTCCCGGACCTGCATGCGTGCGCTGTAGCCGGTCAGATCCAGCGGGGTGCCGTCGGGGTTCTTCAGCCGCAGCACCATCCGCCAGGTCTCCCCCTGGTCGACCTGGATTTTCCAGTAGGCCGCTGGCACGCAAACACCCCCGGAGTGATCCCGTGGGGTGGGCTTCCGGGGGTGAGCGTGTCAGGTGGACGCTTCTTGTGTCGCGTCCTTACATGCTGGCCTTACCGGTGTCACCGACGGCCTTCTTTCGGCCACGGTAGGTACGCGGCCGGGCTCCACCTGCGGTGGCGATACGGCTCACCATGGCATCGTTCAGCCCGGCCGCGTTGCCGATCACCGCCAGGTTCAGTTCCCGGACATTGTCAGCCAGTGCAGATATGATCTTGTCTCTTGCCTGTCGCGGAAGGTCCTTGCCGCCGTTCAAGACACGCAGCGCCTTCAGCGCCAGGTCCACCACGTCGTCGGTGGGGTCATCCTTGAGCTGGGCCACGATCATGTCCCCGGCTTTCAACACCTCAATGAGGTCAGTGATCGTGGTGGGTTGCTGTGATGTCACAACGCGACCGCTCGGGTTGGACGTCAAAATCGCCTCCTAGGGCCGGTCAGGGACCACCCAGGGTCGGGTGGGCGGTATCCCTGCCGCCGGGGTGAAGGGGTTGTTGCAGCGGGTCGTCGCTGGTGGTGGTGCCGCCAGCGTAAATCGGCGCAGCCTTTGCCGCGCGCACACAAGTTGGCCGGTGCACCACCGCTAGCGCACCGGGAGACGGTCACCTCTCCCCCTTCTGGTCGCGCTACGGCGCGGGGCGATCGGCGTGTCACCTGCTGCCATTGATGGCTCTCATTTCCCGATAGTCGGTCATGGGGATAGCCAAGGACGGGCAGGCGGGGGCATCGCCCGCGGTGCGCCGGCATGGACAATGAGCGCGGTCGACGATTGCGCCCGCGGCATCGGCCGGGGCGGCATATCGCCGTACGCAGGTCGGGCAGGTGACGTTGAGCGCGGGGTCTGGACGATCAACGTCTGCGATTTCGGAACGTTGTAAGTCGCAACGTAAAGGATGCCACTGTACTTGAACACCCCGTAGCTACTTGTTTCCAGAGCGTTTATGACAGGGGTGGTCATAGCCGGATCGGAAACACACGCTCCCCGGGGATCGCCGGGAGCGCCAGAAGGGGTGTTATGGCGGCGCGATACCCACGCCGCCGCGGCGTCACGGCCGCGGGCAACGATCGGTGTAGGGCTTGACATGGGGGTCTCCTGTCTGGCCGTGTCGCTCACAGGCCACGCCACCCCTGAAACGATCGTTCAGGTACTTAGCCCAGATTGTACAGGTGAGCCCCGATCACAGGGGTGGACAAGGCGAACCGGACTCATGTCACCGGTTCTTCCCATGCCGCGATCCAATCATCCCGCCCCACCTCACCGGTCACCCGCAGCCTCTTCTCCGCCTGGAAGGCTTGCGCCACCTTCGCCGACTCCCTGCCGTACAGGCCGTCGACGGCGATGCGCCAGCCGCGGGCGCGCATGCGCCGCTGCCAGCGGCGCACGTCCTTGCCCTCCATCAACGGGCTGGTCAGGCGCAGGATCCGGCCGGGCCACATCGGCGTCGACACCGTCTCCTCCTGGTTGGCCTGCGCGCCGCCCAGGTGGTGCTGGACCCGCTCCAGGAAGTATGCCCAAGGAAAGTTCGGTCCGGGATCGGTGTGGTCGGAGCGCCGGTACACCGCCGATACATCGGCGTGGCTAGTGATCCCCTTGTGGCCGGCGCGCAGCTGGGCGCGCGTCAGCCGCCGGGCCGGCAAGCCGTACTTGGCGCACCATTCGGCGGTCTGGATCGCGGCCTGCTCCAGCGCGGCCCGGGAGAAGCGGTCCAGCCACTGCTCACGGGTCTGCCGGGCATAGCCAGCGATTTCCAATTGGAGCCCGTCGGCATTGGCCCCTGGGGCGGCCCAGGCCGTGTGGGCGTCTGCGACGCAGCGGACCCGGGAGTCGGAGTCGACACACACATGCGCCGAAGCCTTGGTGCCGGTCGTGGCGAAGTAGCGGGCGACGTTTTCGGCCGTGGTCGCGCTTTCGGGTGCTTCCATGTCGTGCACGACCACGACGCGGATGTCTTCGATGCGACCCTGGGTGTACCAGCGGGCGGTGATGGTGCGCATGACCGCCACGGTCCCCGGCTGCCACCGCTAACGTCGCGTCCTACGCCGGCGGCCAGACCTTGGTCTCCAGGTCGCGTTCTGAGCGCGGTGCCTTGCCGTCGGGCGTGCGCTCCAGCACACCGCGGATCGCCTCCAGGGCCGCGGCCGGGTCCTCCTGGTCGCACAGGCCGCGGATCTCCTCCAGGGCGTTACGGCTGGGCAGGGCGGTGTCGTTCACAGGCTCCTCCGATGCGGTACGGCCGGCGGCGATGTCGGCCAGGGTCTGCGCCCAGGTGCGGAACACCACGGCACGGTCGTCGATGTAGACGACGGCGGGCAGCTTGCGGTTGGTGACCAGCAGGACGCCGTGCCCCCACTGGTCGGCGTAGGCGCCCGGCAGGTCGGCGATGGCCGGGATCTGGGTCTTCTCCGTGATCCATGCGGCGACGCGGTCGACGTCGGTGCGGCTGGTCAGGATGAACACGTCGTGGTCGACCATCAGGGTGCGCAGTGCGTCGGCGGCCCCCAGGACCAGGCCGCCGTCGATGACGCCGGTGCCGTAGCCGTTGGGGTAGGTGTGCACGACCTTGTCGAAGTCGACGGCGATGCGGTGGCGGAAGCGGGGCATGAGGGCTGCTCTCCTGGGGTTTATGCGGGCGATGGTGAGCTGGTCAGCAGGCGCGACCACGGGGTGGCCGCAGGAGTAGGTGCCGGCCGGTGTCTGCCCCAGGCGGCTGCGGTAGCGCATCAGCAGGCCGCGCCGGCAGGGCGTCGCACGCCGCGCAGGCCTGGCCGGCGCAGGTCTCCAGCAGCTGGTAGCGGGTGGTGGTGGCCCCGCAGGTCCATCGGACCAGGGAGCCGACCAGGTGGCCGCTGGCCCAGGCGGTGTAGATGGCGTCGACCCGGTGCACCAGGCGGGCACGCTGGTGGGTGGAGCGGCCGTACGGCCAGGTGCGGCTGGAGCGGTAGACGGCGCGGCCGTGGGCGGCGCAGACCAGGCCGGGCCGCCGCGGCAGAGTGAGGGGGCGCCCGGCCCGGCCGTAGGTGGCCCGGGTGAAGGCCTGCGCGGTGGAGCGATCCGGCGCACTCATGTGCCCATCCGCAGCCAGCGGCGCCAGCTGGTGGGCACGCGCTGGGCCAGCAGCCAGGCCGGGCGTGCCTGCTCCCCCTTCTGCTCCCACAGCAGCCGTTCGCAGGTGGCGCAAGTTTCGAACCAGGCATCGCTGTGGTGCGGGACGTGGTAGCCGCGTGCCCAGCAGTAGGGCTGCCACAGCAGGGCCAGGGCGGGGTCGTCGTCGACCATGGCCGTCCAGATGCGGTGGCGCAGGGATCCGGGTTTCACATCCGCCACGGTGGCCGGTGCAGGGCGCTACGGTCGCGTCCTATGGGCAGGGCCGCCAGCTGGAGCCGGCGGCCCTGCTGAGCCTTCGCCTTCCCCGCGATAGGCCCGTGCGACGCCCCTCTGGTCGCATGTGTCACTTAGGACGTTTCGTGAGCGGGTCGGGATGACAGGTGCCTGACGAAGTTTCGCCATGTCGTGGGCCTTTCCATGCCTGCCCGCCGTTCCTGCGGTCTTCCGTCAGTGCCTCTTGCCAGTCCATGGCGAACTGGTAGTAGGCGCGGCGTGGTCGGCCAGCGGCCACGTGGGCGATCGTCTCGCGGGCGTTTCGCCGGGCGGTTTCGGCCGCGCGTCCGGCGAACCATTCAACGATCTCGTCTTCGCTCGCGTCCCACACGACGATCCGCCCGTACTCTGACGAGAAGATCGCAAAAGTGCCGTTCGGCTGCTGGATGATCTGATTACCCATCGCTGCGCTTCAGCTGGCGCGCTTGCTGCGGGCGGACCGAGCGTCCAGGTAGGCGCGGCCGTCGTCGGTGAGGCGCACCGGGTCGGTGTGGCCGTTGCCGACGTCGACCATCCCGAACCGGTCCAGCACACGGAAGGTGTCGGTGTTGACGGTGTAGGTGCTGCCGCGCATCCGCCAACGGCCCCGGGGGGCAGAGTCGAACATCACGCCGTCGCCGGTGTCGTGGGCGGCGATGGTGCGCAGCAGTTTCTGCCAGGAGGGCCGCAGCGGGGCCGACGGGATGACGTGCGGCCAGGTGACACCGCGTTCGGCGTCGTAGTGGTCGCTGGGCCCGTGGTGGGGCTTCTTGGTGCACACGTTGGTGACGCGCAGGGCGCGGTTGTCGCGGCGGGCGTTGCAGCGCGGCTGAGGCGTCTGGTCGGTCATAGCAGCTCCTTGATAGGGGGTGGCGGCCGGCGATGCGGTCGGTGGATCAGGTGGAGGCCGTCAGTCACGGCCCGCTTTCAGGCGCATGCGGGCGTGCGCCCACTTCACGCAGTACGCGTAACAGCCGACGACCAGGACAAGGCCGATCCATGCCCTCCCGCGCGCCGTCGGCTCAGGTGCCGACGGGTAGATGTTCCGGCTCAGGCGAAGGCCCTGAGCGTCGTCCGCGACCCGGTATCGGTAGAGGCGGGGCTTATGCAGTTCGGCGTAGTGGTGCCACGTCTCAGGCATGATTGATCTCCTCCCCCAAGAGGCGAAAGCGCTCCGGGTAGATGCGGGCTGCGGCCTGCGCCATCACGGCATGCTGGATGGCGTGGACATGGACCAGCAGTTCGTTCAGATCGTGGGCGCGTGACCGTCCTTCACCCACGATGAGGGCGAGCCTGCCAGCAAGATCCGCCGTAAGGCTCAATGCGTCGAGTTCATCAGGAGTGAGACCGGTCTGCGCGTTACGGGAACGGAGATCGTCAGCCACAGGTCGCCTCCGGGGTGTCTCCGGTAGAGGGGGCGGGGAGTGCGCCGAGTGTGGCGCGGGCGGTGGCATCCGGGTAGGGCTCCACGCCGACGTAGCCGCGTCCACGCGACACGTAGGCGGCGATGGAGATGAGGCGGTCGTACAGGTCAGCGGGAATGGTGACCTTGGAAGCGGCGCCGTTTTCTGCATTAGCGGGGATAGCGGCCAGCATGCGGTCAAGGGCCCACCCGACGAGAGGGTCACCGGCGCTTTCCACCCGGATGCGGGCGGCTTCCCGTCGGAGCAGGGCAAGTGCGGCGCCGGGTTCGGAGCATTCAGCGCGGTCTCGCCAGTGCTTGGCGTAGTCCCGCCACGCGTTCACGGTCTTGGTGGCGTCTGGGTGCTCGTAGGTGTCGATCAGGGCGCGGAGTCGGCCAATCTCAGCGTGATCAGCTGAGGGTGCCGTAGAGGTGTCCGTGTGGTCGGACACTCCAGGAGACGCTGAGGGCTCTTCAGGGGCCGCAGGGACGATGACGTAACCCGCCTCCCGGAGAACACCTAACGCCGACTCCGTGAGGGCCATACGGACCGTCAGAGGTAGCCATCGGTCCTGCTTCCTCAACGCACCCGTGATCGCGTTGTGGACGATCCCCTGGACGTGCTGCTCAACGGACATCGGCCCCGGCCCTCCCCTCAGTGATCTTCTTGGGTGAGGTGCCGTCGTCCCAGGGCCGCAGGTCGTACACCTCACCGCGGGGCAGGATCGGTCGGTCGTTGCGGTCCAGGAACAGGCGCAGGTGCACGACGTTCGGCGCCCGGTAGGCGTCACCCGGGCCGACGGCCGGCTCAAACCACGCCCACGTCGCGTACTGGCGGAAGAAGGTCAGGCCCCAGGCGCGGACCTCTTCGTCGGCCGGCGTCTCCACCTGCACGGCGGCGTAGGTGCCCAGTCCCAGGTCGGCGGGCAGGGGACGGACCTGGCGCGGCAGGTCGGGCCGGGGGTGGGAAACCGACAGGTGCAGGCACCGGTCGTAGTCGCTGTTGGCGAACCAGCCGGAGGAGTGGTAGCCGTAGTCCAGGGTGAACATGATCCGCGTTGGGCGGCCGGGTTCGGTGATCGCGGTGGTGTCCAGGCAGTGCCGGGGGTCGGCGGTGGTGTCTCCGCGCCAGGGATGGGCGTAGGCCAGGCGCTGGAGCCGGCGCAGCTGCTGGCGGGAAGCGGGGCAGGTCAGGTCGTCGCGACCCCAGACATCAACCATGGTCATCCTCTTCGGTGTCGGGGCGGGCGGCGTGGCGGCCAGCGCGCCAGGCCGCACCCCACAGAGCGGTCACCCGCTCCAGCGGGTCGACCAGGGCGCCTTCGCCGCCCATCAGGTCCAGGCAGTCGTGGATCCACTCATCCGGCGGGTCCGGTACGGCCGCACCCACGACCGGGACGATGGCGTAGCCGCGCCGGCGCAGCGCGGCCGGGAAGTCGGGGCCGGCCAGGGCGGCCAGCAGCTGTTCGGCGATGGTGTCCATAAACGCGCCGACCAGGTGCTCATACGGGCTGGCTGATACCCGGCTGGTGACCTGCTGGCGGGCGGTGCTTTCGGCGGCGCGGCGGGTGGCCCGGTCGGCGGTGCTCATGGCGGGCACGCCCGTCCGCAGTCACCGTGCTCTGTGGCATCCGGGCCGCCGATGAACGTCACTCCGGCCAGGCGGGCGTCGGCGTGGTCGCAGGCGGCCAGCAGTGCCATGGCGATGCGCCGGGCCGCGGAGATGCGGGCGGCGGCGAAGTCGCTGGGGTGCATCGCGTCCGGGGTGCTGACGTGCACGACGTCGGGCATCGGGTCGTTGTCGATGACCCGGACCGTCCAGCCGGGCGCCGGGTGCCAGACCGGGCCGGGCAGCCGGTGGTCGGCCGGGTTGACGTGGTCGGGCACCGGCCGGCCGGAGGTGTCGATGCATGCCAGCAGACCGGAGACGTGGCGGCGTAGTTCGGCCAGCATCTCCAGGGGCCGCTCCAGCCGGGGCGCGCCCAGCGTGGCGGTGAACGTCTCCCACTCCGTTGCGGTGGCCACCACGGTGCCGCCCGGGCCGCCGTCACCGGTGTTGCGGATCATCACGTCGCCGGTCAGCGGATCCTGACGGAATTCAAGGGCCATCGAGGGCCTCCGGGCCCCGGCTGGCCAGCCGGTACAGCGCGGTCCGCCAGTCTTCATCGACCCGTATGCGCATGATCTGCTCCCGGTAGTCGGCCAGGACCGGATCGACCGACAGCACCCCCTTGACCATGCCCAGGGCAGCGATGATGGCAGCGGCGTCATCGTCACGGACGTCGCGCTCCAGGACGACCAGGTAACCGGCGTGCCTATCGGTCATGTCACGTCCTTCGGCGGGTCGGTCCACAGCACGGCTGTGGCGGGGATGTAGAGCAGACCCATGGTGTAGGTGTCGGGCCGGGTCTGGTCGGGGGTCAGCCGGTAGGTGGTGCCCAGGCAGACCGGCTTACGCTTCAGCGTGATGGCGCAGTCCCAGATGTCGACGTCGGAGCCGTCCTCCACGCCGTACACCCACTCCCCGGGCCGCACGTCGACCGGGGCCCGCCGTACGGCGTGGGCGGGCGGCATGCGCATCGGCGCGGTGGCGGGCAGCGGCCCGGCCGGAGGCGGCGGTGCCGGCTCCGGGCGGGGGCGCGGGATGGCGCAGGCGTCGGCGGGCGGCGGGCAGGAGGGGGTCTTGTCCAGCACGCCCAGGTAGCGGCCGTCGCCGGTGGTGTACTCCTTGACCCACAGGCGGGCGTAGGGGCCGATGCGGTCGACCTGGCGCAGGTGGCAGCGCGCACACGCCCGTGTGATCTTCGATGTGCCGACCGGCTCCCACCTGTGGCGGCGCCACATCAGGTGCCCTGGCTGGCGTCGGCCAGCTGCATGGCCCGGTCGCGGGCGCGGGCCTGGGCGTCGCTGAGGGAGCGGGCGTCGCGTTCGCGGGCCGTACCGCAGACCACGGCGGCCACCATCAAGACGATCGTGCTGACGATCAGGAGGTATCCGGCGACGATAAACATGATCACTTCCTTGTGTAGGCGGCCAGGTGGACGTCGGTCAGGTAGTGCCAGGAGATGTGGCCGGGGCTGATGCCGACCGGCTTCCAGTCGGCGCGCAGCGCCTCCAGGAAGGCGTTGTCGGCGGCGCACGGGTCGCGCCGGAATTCGGTGCACACGATGACCAGGTCGCCGCGGTAGGCGGTGAGCGCGTCATGGGCCATGGGGTCGTCGTGCGGCGGCCACACCATCATCAGTGCGGCGTCACCGGCGCTGGCGGCGGCCTGGTCGGCGGCGGCCTGGCGGATGGAGACGAACGTCCGCTGCGGGTCGGGCGGGGTCAGGTCGCTGGCGTCGACGGTGGCGCCGGCCTGGGTCAGCTGCCAGGCCCAGTAGCCCAGCCCGGCGCCGACCTCCACCACCGGCCGCCCGTTCAGCCTGCGGACGATCCAGGCGATGTCGGCGGGGGTGAGGATGCAGTAGGCGAAGCGGTGGGCCAGCGCCATGCGCCAGTGCCCGAACTCCTCCAGCAGGCCGATGGGGCCGTCGTAGGGCAGGCCGGTGTCGGCGAAGGTGGGCAGGCGCCGCACGATCTCCCACATCGGATGGAGCGTGTCAGGGATCTGGTTGTGGTCCAGCTCAATGATCGGCGGCTGGGAGTAGATGCCGGCCGCTCTGTAGGCGTCGTAGCGGCGGCCGGTGGCGCGGTAGGCGTCCAGGGCGATGACGGCGGCGCAGTGCCAGGCGATGGCGCCCTCTTCGGTGGGCGGGGCCAGGGGCGGCGGCAGGACACTCACGCCCCCTCCCTGCCCTCTTCACGCAGCTGCTTGAGACGTTCGTCCAGGATGCCGTCGTGGTAGGCCGCGCGGACCCGCTTTTCGGCCCACACCCAGGCCCCCGCCACCGTGAACGCGACCATCCAGGGCATGACGTAGACGGCGAACGCGCCGCCCAGGCGGGCGGTGTTGT
Source organism: Paraplanobispora siamensis (assembly GCF_016863175.1). Taxonomy (GTDB): domain Bacteria; phylum Actinomycetota; class Actinomycetes; order Streptosporangiales; family Streptosporangiaceae; genus Planobispora; species Planobispora siamensis. The sequence continues at coordinate 56,567 of NZ_BOOJ01000052.1, read as the reverse complement.
AGGCGGCGGCGCAAGAGGCGAAGACCAGGACGACGAAGATGACGGAGGCGATGCGGCGCCGGATGGTGTCGGTCGTCTCGTGTCTGCTACCGGTGTCGGCCGGGTCGTCGGGCATGTTGCGGGCCATCGGTGTTTCCTTCCAGGGTGTGGCGGGCGGGCCCCGGCGGGTGCCAGGGCCCGGGGCGGTCAGGGGCAGTCGGGCGGCTCCGGCCGGAACTCATTGACTCCGTCGCCGTCCAGGTCCCCCGACAGGTCGGGGGTGGGCGGGACGGTGGGGACGGCGCAGGGGTCGGCGGGCACGTCGGCCGCGGCGGGCCCGGTGGGCTCCGGCGGTGCCGTCGGCTGGGGCGGCTGCTGGAGGTCGGCGGCGGCGGGCCCGGTGGGCTCCGGCGGTGCCGTGGCCGCCAGCGGCGCCGCGTTGGCGAAGTAGGTGCTGCCGACGCCGGCCAGGGCCGCGCCAACCAGCAGGACGGCCACGACCGCCAGCACGATGATGAGGACAGTGCGGACGATCCGCCGGATGTTCACCCGCCGGGGCGGGGGCGGCGTGGTGGGGTAATTCACATTGGTCATGACTCTCCTGATCCCGGCGACCGGCCTCGCTCTGGCCGTCCGCCACTGTACGGGTACTTACCTACGGACACGGGGATGTTGGCGGGTGCAGGCCGGTGTGCCGCACGGTTTGTGCAGGCATACACGGTTCGGCCTGTCGGTCGTGCTGGTCCTCCTGATGCGGGTGCCGGTGTCGCTCTCACCAACACCTCGATAGTACAGGTACTTAGCAAATGGGTCGATAGGGAGCGGTGGCCGTCTTGGGACGATCGACCCGGGCCCGCATGCGCTCCACCCGATCCAGGCTCAGCAGGATCATGCCGATGCCGATGACCGGCAGCGCCACGATGCTGATCGCCACCAGGACGGCGTCGTGCAGGCGGACGGCCACGGCCAGGGCGGCCATGTCCACCCACAGCAGCACGCGCGCCAGCACCTCCAGGGCCCAGGTGGAGGGGGTGCGGCCTGACATCTCCAACATCGCCGCCCACTTGTTCACTGTCGCCCCCGACTTCTCCAACTGTGGTCCACGCCATCAGGCGATCGTGGCGGCGCGGGGGCGGTAGCGTCGCGGGCATGCCGGGCCGCTAGCGGGGCCGCAGGACGCCGTAGGCGGCCACCGAAGCGGCGATCAGGTCGTGGTCGGCGCGTTCGGCGTCGTCGTAGCCGAAGTAGCGGTAGCTCAGCACGATGCCACCGCGGGGATGGCTGCTGTGGGAGGTGACGGCGTAGGGGTGGCTCCACTCATAGACCCGGCCGCAGCGGATGCGGGTGGGCACCCGGATGACGGCGCCGGCGGTCACCTGTTCCCACGGCCCGGGGATCCAGCCGGTGGGGATGGCGCGGGCCGCGCAGGCGTTGGGGCTGTCGTCGGTTTCGGCCAGCCAGCGCGCCCACGCGCGTTCCGCGTGCGGGGTGCGGGTCCGGTACAGCACGGTGCGGGTGGCGGCCGACAGCAGCAGCGGCTGGGCGGGGGTGGCGGGGCCGTGCAGCGGGGTGGACACCAGCAGCGCGCCCCCGTTGTCGAACGTCTCTACCTGTACGGCCAGCGCGGGTTCACGCCAGCAGTGCGGGGCGCGGGTGCGCACCATCTGGCCCTCTTCCAGGTCGGCGACGTCGGCCAGGGCGTAGCCGTCGGCCAGCAGGGCGGCGGTGCGGGCCGCCTCCGCGTCGGCCCGCTGGCGGGCGTAGGCGGCCAGTTCTGCGCGGGTGTCGACGCACAGCAGCAGCCGGACCACCGCCTGGGCGCGGGTGGGCCGCAGGTCCGGGCAGCCGTCGCTGGGGTCGCCAGCGACGTACCAGGCCCAGGACCGGGCCAGTTTGCGGACGGTGCCGACCAGGATGCCGTCGCGGGTGACGGTGTAGGAGCCGGCGGCGGTGCGGGCCAGGACGGGCTGGCCGGAGTCGGTCATGATGCTCCCTGCGGTGATCGGATACGGGACGGGGACCAGGGTGGGATCTCTTCCTCCAACAGGGAGGGCTGCTGGTAGCAGGCGTCGGCGTCGGCCTGGTCGACTGCCTCCAGCACGCGCCGGTACCAGGCCAGGGCCCAGGTGCGGCAGTTGGCTTCGGTCTTGTGGCTGGGCGTGCATCCGGGCCGGCGGCGGCCCCAGGACGACCAGGCCATGGAGTCGGAGCTGGCCATGGCGGACCCGTACAGGCCGATGCCTTCGATCTTCACGCCGAAGCCGTGGGTGCGCAGCGTGGGGAAGGCCCGGAAGATCTCTCCGATCTCCATGGTGTTCTGGCGGCGGCACACCGATCCGATGCCGACCACCTCACACTCCTCCAGGCACACCCCGGCGCGTTGATACAAATCAGCGCAGCGCATGTAGTCGTCGCGGGTCTGGCCTTGCAGGACGGGGATGAACGGCAGGTCGGCATCCAGGGTGCGCAGCTCCAGGTAGTTGTCGACGGTCTGGCGCTGGTGGATGGGCACCGACAGGTGGGTGCCGACGAAGTGCTGGCCAGCGAAGGTGCCGCCGTTGATGACCGCCTCCTCACACATTCGATCTTGAGGGGCGATCCAGATGATGTTGCCGATCTCTTCGACGTAGCGGCGGCACGCGGTGGCGTAGGCGGCCGGGCTGTCGGGGAAGTCGCCGTAGTCCTTCAGGTAGGAGAACCCGCCGGAGTCGATGGCCACCCGGCCCACGGCGCGCGGCAGGGTCCGCGGTGGCTTGTCGCGGCCCAGCAGGCGCCGGTGGGAGATGAACAGGGGGACACCGGCGAACTCAGGCAGCTTCGCCCAGTTGGGCTGGTGGGTGCCCAGGTAGAACTCCACGGGTCTGTCCCCCCTGCCGGCGGCCGGGCGCCTACTGGGGGGTGCGGCCGTCGCCGCGCAGCAGGTCGGTGACGTCCACGCCGGGGTCCAGTTCCGCCAGGGCGGTCATGGCGGCGTTGTAGGCAGCGCAGGCGGCTTCGTAGCGGTCCAGCAGGTCGGCGGTGAGCTGGTGGCGCTCCGCCTTGCGCACGGCCAGGGCCATGACCGGGGCGGTCATGGGCCGGTCGCCGGGGCAGCCGACCATCACGCGGATCAGACCGGTGTAGCGGCGCATGTCGGCGACGGCCACGCGGACGGCGCGGCGCGTCTCCTCCAGCTGGACTTCGCGGGCGGTGGTGACGTCGGCGGTCATGTGTTTCTCCTGGTGATCGGGGCGGGTCGCTCTCCCGCCCGAACACCACCTATAGTACAGGTACTTAGCGATCGGGTCGAGGGTTAGACGGCCAGGGAGAACAGGGCGCCCTGGTAGCCGCCGGGGGTGGCCCGCCCGACCGGGTAGATCTCCGCCAGGTAGTCGCGCACCAGATCCCGCCAGTCAGCGTGCAGGATCTCCCGGCCCAGCGTCGCGCCCATCACGGCCGCGGCCACCATGGGCGCCACGACGTCGGCCGCCTGCAAGAACTGCTTGGACCGGCTCCCCTGCCAGGGGTAGTCGGCGGGGAACCCGGTCAGCAGCCCGGCCTGGCCGGAGGTGAGCCGCAGGCCGTCAGAGACGCGCTTCCACGTGCGGGCCTTCTCCGTCAGGCACCAGGCGGGTCCGTCGGCGGAGAACTCATTACCGCCGGAGGTGCGTCGGTTGCCGCGGGTGTTGATGCGCTCCCCGGCCGGCCAGCCCAGCGCCTCCGCCATGCTGATCGGCGGCACCAGCGGGCGGGGCGTGACGGGGTGCTCCCAGGGCGGGTCGATCCGGCCGCACGACCAGTGCGCCCGCATCGGCAGGTCGTCCACCAGGTCGGGGGCGTGGCTGCGGGTGGCGATCAGGAAGGTGCGGCTGCGGCGCGACGGCAGGCCCAGGTCGTCGCCGTGCACGGTCACGACGTGGCAGGAGCGCCAGTCGCCGGTGACCGACGCCAGTTCGGCGGCCATCTCCATCCAGATGGGCCGCGCCCCGGGCACCTGTTCGGCGATGATCCAGCGGGCGTTCGGCAGGCACAGCGCCCAGCGCAGCGCCTGGAGCACCAGTGCGGTGCGGATGTCGCGCACCTGGTGGTGGATCTCCTGCCAGGCGTCCTCATCGCAGCGGCCCAGGTAGCCGTCGCCCATCCGCTCGATGCTCTTGCGCAGCAGTTCGGGCTCATCGCCGCTGACGCCGGTCAGCAGGCCGCCGCGGGAGAACGTCGGGCAGGGGGAGGAGATGATGCACATTAGCGTGTCGGGGAAGTCGTCCGGGTCCATGGCGCGCACGTCGGCCTGGGTGCGCAGGAACCCGGCGGCGCGGGCGGTCGTGCAGGCGTCGGCGTCGATGTCGTAGCCGTGCAGCTCCGGCATCCGCAGGATGCGCCCGCCCATGTCCCAGCCGCCGGGGCCGGCGAACAGGTCCAGCACCATGCGCTCAGCCATCACGCCACCGCCTTGCGGGGGCGGTCGCCCCGGAAGCGCCGTCGGTATTCGCGGGCCGCGGCGACGATGACGGGGGAGGTCTCCTGGCGGTCGTAGCGGGCGGTGCAGCAGCGGCGCAGTTCTTCGTCGTCCATCAGCGCGACCTGCCGGGCGATCTCCTCTTTCAGCGCCGCGGGCGGCAGGTCGATCATGTCGTCGTCCCACGCAGCCGGACGCAGCCAGTTGAGGGCGGCAGCATAAGTCCGGGCCCGGGAGGCGGCCCCCCGATCGCGGGGGTTGCCTTCGGGGGGTGCGACGTCCCACAGGTCGGCGTACAGGCCGCGGACCAGGCGGGCGGTGGCCACGGTCACCCGCTCCGCCTTCATCAGCGTGCCGATGTTGCTGGGGGTCCAGCCGATGCGCTCTGCCAGTTTGGCCTGGGACCAGCCGCACGTCACTAGCGCCTGGAGGCGGCGCACGGTTCCGGCGGCGTCGATGATGGTCTTGGCACCCAGCAGGTCGAACGTCGGCTCCACCGCCAGGATCGCCGTGGCGGTGCGCGGCCGGATCCGTGCCGGGGGCGGGGTTCCGCGGTCGGCGCGGCCGTTGACGATCACGTTGAGGGTCTTCCGCTGGATGCCCGCGGCCTGGGCGATGATCCGCAGTCCGATGCCGAACTCCCGCAGGGCGGCGATGTGCTGGCGGACCGGTTCGGCGCCGACGAACGGGGCCCAGGTGCCGTAGGCGATGGCCCGCTCCCGGTTGATGGCGTAGGCGCTCTTGGCGGCGGCGCACGGGTAGCAGCGGCAACCGTCCAGCTGGTAGCAGGCGTAGGTGCCGTGGTCGCGGTTCACGGATCCCCCCGGGGTCTCTCCTGTGTCAGTGCGGCGGGTCGCTCTCCCACCCACATCCAATGTACAGGTACTTAGCAAATGGGTCGAGTGGGAGGGGAGATTAGCTGGCATCCGGTGGCAGGCGCAGCCGGCGGGAGAACGGCACGACCTGGAGGCGGCCGTCGCTGCGCCGTACGGCGACGTTGCGGGGTCCGCCGCCGGGCCCCCAGCCCACCACGACCGTCACCGGCTCCGGCGGGGTGCGCGGGCCGGACAGGCGGTCGCCGGGGTCCAGGTAGGTGCGGCCGACCATGGACGACCGGCGGGGGCGGGGGTGGGTCATGGGATCACGCTGCTTTCGGGTTCTGTCCTGGCGGGACGGTGTAGGTGCTGCCGTCGGCGTAGTGCTCCACCCAGCCGAATGCGCCGCGCCGCGCCGGAAAGTGGGCGCCCCGGCGCCGTACGGTGCGCCCGCAGGTGGCGCAGGTACGGCCCGGGGCGACGTCGGCCGCGCAGGGGACCTGGGTGACGGTGATGGGGGTGTGGGTCTTCTGGTAGCGGGTGCGGTACATGGCGGCCATGCTGGCCAGGCGCGGGCGCTTACAGCACGCCCTAGGAGCGGTTCAGGCGGTCCGCACCAGCTGGGCGGACTTCTGGTAGGCCTCCCGCGTGACGACCTGCGGGGGCTGGCCGCAGGAGGGGCGGGTGCTGCCGGAGGCGGCGTGCCTCCAGCCCTTCTCCCCCCACGGGTAGACGGCCAGGCCGCACTGGTCGCACACGTGCTCACTGCGCCGGCGCGGCATCGTCGCCGTCCTCCTCTTCGCCGTCCTCCTCTTCGGGGGCGGCGTACAGCTCCAGCAGCTGCGACAGCCGCACCCAGGTGGAGACGCGGTCGCCGCTGGTGCCGCCGTGGACGAAGCCGTAGTCGAAGCGCAGGTAGCCGGTGTCGGGGTCGACGCGGTAGTGGGCTTCGATCAGCTGGCCGTGACCGGTGAAGTCGACCATCACGGCGTTGTCGATGTCGCGGGTGTCGCTTTCCCAGGTGGCATATCCCAGGGCGTCGCCGTAGGCGATGGCCCGGTCGATGCTGGTGCGGAGGTCACGTGCCTGCGGCATCAGGCTGCCGCCGATCCGCACGCCTTGCAGGAGTCGCAGTCGTCGCAGAAGTCGGTCTGGCCGGTGTCGTCGTCGGCTGCGATGCATTCGTCCCGGCTGCACACGGCGCGGTAGGTGTAGGTGGGATCTCCGCAGGACTGGCCGCACCAGGTGCGGCCGTCGCCGCCTTCCTCTACAACCTCATCGTCCTCATCGTCCAGGACGGCGTTGGGGTTGTCCGGGTTCTGGCACCAGTTCTGGTGGCCGGTGCCCTTCTCAGCTCCGCAGTCGGAGCAGCCGTACTTGCCGGGCTCGTATTCGGTGTACTCAGCCATGATCCGTTCTCTCCTATCGGTGCCGGGTCGCTCCCCCGACACCATTTATAGTACAGGTACTTAGCGAAGAAGCAAGTCGGATCGGCGAAGGTACGCAGCCCGCGCGGCGGCGGCGTCACGGGCCTGGCGCATATTGCAGACGTACCAGGCGGTGTGCAGGGAGCAACCGATGCGCTCCCCGATCTCCCTGTAGGTCAGCCCCCAGGACCGCATGCGCAGGATCGCCAGCTCTTTCTCTGCGGGCGTCAGGACCGGCGGCGCTTCTCCCCGCTCCGCCCGCTCCACGGCGATCTCATCGATGTCCAGTTCCCTTCGCCGGCAGGTGTGGCAGTACAGCCGCCCTCTGTCGCTGACGGTCACGTTGTGGCCGGCGTGCAGGACGTTGTATGCGGCCCGCGGGTCCGCCGGCTTCTTCGCCACCGGCTTCGGCGTGCAGGTCCGGCAGAGTCGGTGGCCGTCCCGCCTCACGACCACGTCGTGGCCGGCGTGCAGGGCGTCATATTTGGCCCGCCAGGCAGCGGCCTGCCGTTCAGCGATGGCCGCCAGGGTGGCTTCCTGGCACGCGCGGCACCGCCAGCCGCCGTTGTCGATGCGGATCAGGTTGTCCCCGATCAGGACATGCAGGCCGTTGCGGCACCGCTCCGGGATCGGCTTCGGCTTGTATTCACGGGCGGGGAGGTTTTCGTACGGGGCGGGTGGGCCTTCGGCGGGGCGGCCCCGGGCGACCCAGCGGGCGTAGCAGGTGACGCACCAGCCGTAGCCGCGGTTCTCCCCGGGCTGATCACAGCACTTACATATGATCTTTCGGCGTTTGGCGCGGTCGGCACTCATGCACCCTCCCGCTGGTTGCCCTCCTGGGTGAGCCGCTGAGCGGCAGCCCGGCCGGCGGGGGTCAGACAGGCGCCCAGGTAGGCGTCGTACACGGTGGTAGTGCGGCCGTAGATGCCGGTGTAGCGGGCGGGGCGCTCAGCGATGCCGATGTGGGCGTCGGCCAGGCCGCGGCGGATCAGGGCCCGTTCGGTGGCGCGGGTGGCCTCCCGGATGGTGCCGCACGGGGCGGCGCCGGTCAGGGCGCGGCGCATGGCGTCAGACAGGCGGTCCATGGTTCTCCTCCTGGGCGGGGCCACTGTCCCTGGCCCGGCCCGTCGTGCCGGTACGTAGCCCGTCAATACAGAATTGACGGCTGCCGCCCGGGCGGGTGCCCGGGGCGCGGGGTGCCGGGGTCAGTCGGTCAGCAGGTAGCGGGAGCGCCAGTCGGCGACGGCGGCCTGGATGTGGGGCATGCCGTCGATGTGGCGGTCGAGCTCCGGGTTGCGGGCGACCAGGGCGCCCAGGCACTTCTCCAGGATGTGCGGCGCGTCGGCGGCCATCCTGGTGATCATGTAGGTGTAGGCCCGGTCGAACGCGGCCTCCTGCGTCAGGCCGCGGCGCATGCCCTCCAGGGTCAGTTCGGCGATGACGCCGACGACGATCGTGGCGGCGTCTTCGGGGGCCTCAGCGGCGATGCGGGCGGTCATGATCTTCTCTCCTCTCCTGCGGGGGTCGCTCTCCCCCACACCTCAGAATGTACAGGTACTTAGCAGAGATGTCGAGTGGGTGCGGGATCCCGCACGCCGTTTCACGACCAGGATCGCACGGGCTGCCACCCGGCCGACCGCGGCGCCGGCCCGGGTGCGCACACGGGCGTGAACGCTGCTGCGCACGGGCGTGAACGGCCATCACCGCTGGTCGAAGGCGTGCACGCGCCGCACGGGGCGGCGTGCGCTCCCCCGTGCGGTGCGTGCGTGCACGCCCGTGCACGAAGCGGGCGCGCACACGTGAACGCCCCCGCCCGCACGGTGCGGGCGGGGGCGTTCACGGGCGCCTCAGGCGGCGTCGGCGGCGAACGGCGGGAACCGGTAGGCCGGGCCGTCGATGGGCCGGGAGCGGTCACCCCGCGACCAGGCGGCCCAGGCGTACGGCGTGGCCAGCCGGACCTCAAAGCCGCCCTGCGGGTAGGCGGCGGGGTTTTCGAAGTAGCGCAGCCAGGCGGCGTCGCGGGCGTCCTCAGGGCTGGCGAAGCCGCCCTGGCCGAGGCGCAGGACCAGTCCGGCGCCATGGTCGGCGTAGATGTGCAGCACGTAGAAGGACCCGGCCGGGGCGGGGTGGGCGGCGGTCCAGGCGGCCAGGGCGGTGTCGGTGCTGCGGGTCATGATTCCTCCTGATCTCCGGGGCGGGTCGCTCTCCCGCTCACACCTCCAATGTACAGGTACTTAGCGAACGGGTCGAGGGGTTGCCGGGAAACGCTCCGGCCCGGCCCGCCCCCGGGCCGGACCTTGCGTCGCTTGGGTCGCTTCAGTCGCGGGCCGCGGCAACAGCCGCCCGCCGCGCCGCACCACGGGTGCGCCGGCGGCGGATGCCGCGGGCGTGGCGCCCGGCGGCGTTGCTGGTGCGCAGGCCCGTCAGGCGGGCGCCTGCGGTGCCAGCGGGGCGTTTGCGGGCCATCGCACAGGCCTCCAATCATGATGCGACGGGGCGGCGCGCCCCGTCAGGCCGACAGCTCCAGCAGCGGCTTGACGATCTGGACGAAGGCGCGGTGGCCGTCGTGCTCCGCCATCGCCACTTCGTTGCCGATGTGCTGGCTGGAGACGGGGATGCTGTACTCCATCAGGTGCTTCATCGACACATCCAGGGCAGCGCGGGCGGCCTGGATCAGGCTCATCCCGTTGGTCTGGCAGTCCTTGACGCGGTGCCAGGGCGCGGCGGCGCCGTCGAAACGGATGACATGGCGCATCCAGGAGTGCACGGTGTGGCCCTGGTCGTCACCCAGGTGCTCCACCAGCGCGGTGCGGGCGTCGCGCTGGTGGTCGAAGGCGCAGGCCATGTGGAAGATCAAAGTCTGGTGCAGGTCGGCGGTGCCGGTGATGGCCATCGGAGTTCCTCCTGGGGTTTCGGGTCGCTCTCCCGACACCGAACAATGTACAGGTACTTAGCGATGGTGTCGAGGTGGGCCGCAGGAACACCGCTCTCCCGCCGGTGACGATGTCTAAGATTCCCGTTTCATCCGCTCCAGGATCTCCGCGATCTCCACATCCACCACGGCGTACCGCGCCTCCAGCTCCGCAGCGCTCAGCCCGTCGTCACGGCGCATCGCCCGCCAGAGACGCCAGCCCTGGAGGTAGTCCTCCACTGTGGCGTAGGCGTACCGGTGCGGGCAGTCCGGCCGTATCGCCAACTCCTCCACGCTGTACGGCCGCGCGCTGTCGGTGTGCGCCGGATCCCACCCCCACGGCACCCGGCAGCGCGGACCGTGCAGCCGGCACCCCGGCCCGCTACTCCTCATCGTCGACCACCACTTCCACCTCCACCACGTCGCCGTCGTCGCCGCCGGTCAGCTCCGCGTGCAGGCGTTCGGCCAGCTCCGCGATCGTGGCGTGCTGGATGTGGATGGGGCCGCCGTCGGCGCCGGTCACCTCCACCCGCTCCCGGGCCCAGCCGCGGTCGCGGAAGCGCCGCCCCAGGATCTCCAGCCCCACCCGGCCGTCCGGCGGGGCATAGCGCACCTTCTCCTCCACCGTCCCGTCCGGCCGGTGGATCGTCGTGCGCTCCAGCTCAAACCCGCCCAACGCGGCCTTCATCACGCTGCCCGCGGCCACCCGCACTTCCACCTCATCGCGTGCGCGCGTGATGTCCTGACGAAACTGACGTTTCCACGCGGGGGCACCGGGTTGTTCGGCTTCGCGCAGCCATCGGTACAGAGTGCCTTCAGGGATTCCGGCGGCCCCGGCGGCGCCTTCGTAGGTCGCGCCGGCGCGGACTGCATCGATGATCCGCTTATGGGTTTCGGGCGTGAGTTTGCCGCGTCGGCCGCCGCGGGATCGGGGTTGGGGTGTGGTGGTCATGGTGGGCACACGGTAGATGCCCCGGGCCGGTTAGGTCGCGGGGCATCTGTGAGGGGGTGTCAGGGGTTGTGCTGCTGCTGCTGGGGTGTCCAGGGCAGGGGGAGGCCGTCGTCGGGGTGGCGGGGGAGGAGGTGGAGGTGGAGGTGGGTGATGGTCTGGGTGGCTGCGGCGCCTTTGGAGGTGATGATGTTGGCGGCGTCCAGGTGGGCCGCCAGCTGGGCGGCGTGGGCCATGGTGGCGGCGGAGACGGCGGGGTTTTCGCCGACGTCGGCGACGTGGGTGGTCGGGATGATGAGGGTGTGGCCGGGGGTGACCGGGTTCAGGGGGCGGATGGCGATGGCGTCGGGCCAGGTGTGCAGGACGTCGGCGGGGGCGGTGCCGTCGACGATGGAGCAGAACACGCACGGGGTTGGCATGTGGTGGTCCTTCGGGGGTCAGGCCGTGGCGGCGGCTGGCTGGCAGGAGGGGGTGTAGCCGTCCGGCAGGAAGGTGCGGATGGAGGTCTTGTGCTTGAACAGGTGGCCGATGCGGTCCTCCAGGTGGCCGATGCGGTCGATCAGGTCGGGGCGCAGTCGGCCGGCCAGGGTCAGGTCGGCCTTGGAGCCCAGGACGCAGGTGGAGCAGGAGAAGCGGGACATGCCGGCGTCGTAGGTCCAGGCGTAGGGGATGTTCTGTGCGCGGTGCAGGGCCCACACCTGGTCGATCGACCAGTCGTGGATGATGCGCCAGGTCCACACGTCGCGCTTGGTTTTGTTGGAGGCGACCCGGTTGTGTTCGAAGGCGGGCTTGCGGGCGCGGGCGGTGGACTCATCGGCGCGTTCGCCGTTGATGTCCAGGATCCGCATTTTGCGGCCCAGGCTGGCGTCCTTGACCAGTTCGGTGAACAGCCGGTGCTTGGGCGCCCGCTTCTGCTCTGAAGTGCAGTGCCGGTTGGCGGCGTCGGGAAACTTGCCGTACTGCTCAATCTGGGCCAGCAGGTCGCCCTGGAGGCGGGAGCGGACGACGAAGGGGATGCCGTAGCGGTCGGCGTGCTGGCGGGCCAGGTCGGCGGCGCCGGGGCGGTCGCCGTACAGCTCCACCAGGGTGGCGCCGAACATCGCCTGGTAGTGGTCGGCATGCTGGGCGTCCAGGGCGGCGGTGCCGGGCCATTCGATCGCGCCCAGGTCGTTGTGAAGGAAGATGCCGCGGCCCAGGACGCCGGCGGCGGTGGCGATCTGGATGAAGTGGTGGGCGGCGGCGCCGGAGTCCTTGCCGCCGCTGGTGTTGAGCACCCAGGCGTCGTAGTAGTGCAGGTTCGGCCAGTGCTGGTCGCTGGCGGGGACGGTGGCGGCGACCAAGCGGCGGATGCCGTTGTCGTAGCGGTGGGTGGCCGGGCGCAGGGGCAGGGCCGGGCCGGTGGCGGTGAGGGTGATGGTGGTACGGCGGGGCAGCATCTGGGTCTCCTGACCGATCGATTGTTCGGGTACTTAGCAGGTGGGGGTGGGGTGGCCCGGACCATCCGGTCCGGGCCGCCGTCGGGGGTCAGGGGGTCCAGGTGTGGCCGTTCATCAGGACGGGGGTGCGGCCGGTGTTCTTCAGGTAGCCCGCAGCTTCATCTTCGGTGACGTAGTCCCAGCCTTCGGCGGCGCGGACCTCAGCGGAGACGTGGGAGTGTCCGGCGGTGCAGCGCCAGCCGTAGTCGGTGGTGTAGGAGTCGGCGCCGCAGGCCGTGGCGATCATCCCGCCGTCTTCGTCGTAGCCGCAGTCGACCAGCCAGTGGCAGGGGGTGACCTGGATGCCCTGGGAGCAGGCGCGGACGGCGGTGACGGTGGCGTGGCGGTCCTGGCAGTGGCCGCAGATGATCATTGATTTCTCCTGTCTGTGGGTCGCTCTCCCAACACACTCAAATGTACAGGTACTTAGCGACTGTGTCGAGGAATGCGAACGGCCCGAACCAGCTGGTCCGGGCCGTCGGGGGTGCAGTGTCAGGCGGAGGTGACGAAGAACTTCCAGTCCTCCCCTGCCGCGATGTGGTGCTCCCGGCCGCGGTTGCGCACCACCAGGGTGCGGGGCTGGCCGCGGTGCAGGCGGCCGAACTCATCGCGGCGACCGGGGCGGCCGGGCGTGGTGGCGACGAAGGCGCCCTGGCAGACGGCGATGCGGTTGCCGCCGGCGCCGATCAGCGCGGTGATGGTGTCGCCGTCGGTCAACTGCGTGATGGTCTTGACGGTCTCGCCGGGCTGGATGCCGCTCATGGTCATCTCCTGTCTGTGGGTCGCTCTCCCAACACCCCCTAATGTACAGGTACTTAGCGAAAGGGTCGAGGTGGAGGCTGGTCGGGTCACCTGAGTACGGCAGCCGTGACCACCAGGCCGACGATGCACATCCCGACTCCGACCATGTTGCCGCGGACCAGGTCCCACAGCAGAACCACGATGATCACTGTGATGGCGAAGCGGCGGAACCCAAGCATGGAAACCTCCCAGGTAGGGGGTGGGTGGTACCGCGGCGCTCAGGCGCCGCGGGTGAGCAGCGCCGCCAGGGCGCCGTCGATGTCGACGTGTTCGTTTCCGGAGGGCACCAGCTCCAGCGTCGCGTCGACGATGGCCTGGAGCTGGCAGCGGTCGGCGTGAAAGTCCATCCAGCGCCCGTCACCGTCGCGCACGCGAAGCAGCACGCGGCCGGCCTGGCCACTGGGGCCGATCTGGACCTGGTCGCAGCCGACCAGCGCGGTGCCGCCGGCCAGGACGGCGCACACCAGGTCGCGGGCGATGTACACGCACCCCCGGGCCTGGAGGTGGGTGTCCAGCAGGGTGATGCGCAGGTCATGGGGGCGGTCGCGCAGGTAGGTGACGATGGCGGGCTGGAAGTCGCCGCCGTCGTCGGAGTACAGGCGCAGGCCGTTGACGATCTCTGGGATGGAGTGCGTGGTGGTGGTCATGACGGGTGGGTCCCTCCTGGGGGCGGGTCGCTCTCCCGCCCCTGGCGCGGTCGGGGGGTGGGGCCCGCATCCAGGTGGCCGGGCCCCGGCGGATTCAGGTGTTGGTCCAGACGGGCTCATCAGACCCCAAGAGATCTCAGAGCCGGGCGTGGTTCTCCTTCAGCCAGCCGTCGCAGACGTCGCCGATCGTGACCAGGTCATGGGGGTACTCGCTCGCGATGCGGGCGACGATCTTGCAGAGCTGGTAGGGCGTGTATGCCTGGATGCGGGTGGATGAGACAGCGTGCATGCGGCCTGTGCTGATGGACTTGTGCAGGGCGATGGCCACGATGCGGATCCGGAAGGTGACGTCGCTGCAATCCGAGCGGCCCAGGGAGTGGAGCACCCGGGCGTATCGGGGCGTGTCGTACTGGCCCAGGATCGTGTAGCCCTCGCGGTCCCGCATGACGTAGTCGCGGGTCCGGGTTCCGACACCGATGGCCGTGGCGATCTCACGGGCGGTCATTGTCTCGGCCGTCGCGACGGTGGCGGTGAGCATCTGGCCTTCGGTGGTGCCGGTCATGGCGTGTCCCTTCTGCTTTCTGGGGGCGGGTCGCTCTCCCGTCCACACTTTTAATGTACAGGTACTTAGCGATAGTGTCGATAGGAGAAACGGAAGACGGCCCAGGCGCACGCCTGGGCCGTTTCGTGTGGGGCGGGGGTCAGTTCGCCGTCAGGGTACCGGCGGGGCCGGGGTCGATGAGCAGGCGGTAGGCGCGCTGCGCCAGCTCCCGCTGCCTGGCGGACATGTGCTCTTGCGGGTCGTAGCCCATGATGAACTCCCCCGCGGTCTTGGCCAGGCATTCCAGTTCGTCGTCGCTGAACAGGTCGCGGATCATCGGGCGTCCCCGGTCACCCCGACGGTGCGGCGGGCGGCGGCGGCAGCGTTCCACCAGCCTCCGGGGTAGGCGCGCATCTGTGCGGTCAGGTCGCCGCTGGTGTCGAAGCCGGGCAGCTGCATGATCAGGGCGGCGTACTGCTGGGCGGCGTCGGTGGTCGTGAACGGCTCCCCGGTGGTGAGGTCGATGCCGGTGCCGGCGTGCCTGACGGTCCAGCCCTGGTTGCCGTTGTGCAGGGTCGCGTGGGTCAGGATCAGGGTGCCGTCGCCGGTCAGGATCATCTCCTGGCGGGCGCTGGCCCGTACGGCGGTGAAGTCGCCGTAGTCGCCTCCCAGGGCCAGGTGGGCGCGGACGTGATCGGTGGTGGCAAAGCGGGCCATGGTCGTCTCTCCTGGGTGGGCCTGGGGGCCGGTGTCGCTCTCACCGGCCCCCAGGGGTCTGGTGGTGTCAGCGGCTGCGGTGGGCGGCCAGGGCGGCGCCGGTGATGGCCTGCACGGCGGTTTCGGTGTTGGTCTCCTGCTCCGCCCAAGCCTCGAACGCGGCGTCGACCTCCGGGTGCCGCTCGCACAGCACGTCGATGATCGCGGCGCGGACGATGCTCTTCTCCGCGCTGCGCTCGCCGTCGGCGTCCAGGGCGATCAGGGCCTGGCACAGCAGCGGGGTGCGCTGGGCCTTGGTGAGGTCGGTCATCTGCTGCCTGGCGGTGCTGGCGTTCATGATCTCTCCTGTTCGGGTCGCTCTCCCAACACCCTCCAATGTACAGGTACTTAGCAGATATGTCGAGCTGAACAGGGGAAACGCGATCGGCCCGGCCCTAAGGCGGGCCGGGCCGGCCGGGGGCAGGATCAGAGCCAGGAAGAGCTGAGCTTCGCGGCAGGCGCCCACCGCGGGTCACGCGGGCGGTAGTCCCCGTGCCCGCGCATGTCCCACAGGACGAAGACCTCGTCCGTGTCGGCGTTGATGGCCTGAACCGTGCCCCAGATGTCGCTCAACTCGATGTGGTGCACGCTATCGCCGGGCGTGAAGTCGATCGCAGCGCTTGCCTGCGCGGACTGCTGAGTGGTCCTGGGAGTCATTCCCCATCTCCTTGACTGGAAGGCCGGCCTGGGCCGGTGGAAGGCGGAGCCCGGCCCCCGGGGCGGGGGCCGGGCGCGGGGACTACAGGCGGCGCCAGTCCCGGTCGGTGATCTGCTCCACCCGGCGGTCGGGGTGGAAGTCGGTGTGCCAGTAGGTCAGCAGCATCCGCACGGCCTGGGCGCGGCTGGTGGCGTCGATGGGCAGGTAGTAGCCGACGCCGCCGCGGAACAGGAAGCCCTCCCGGTCGCGGTAGGCGACCACGGCCCAGCCGTTGCGGACGCGGGTGATGCCGCCGATGACGCGGTCGGCCATGCGGCGGCAGCCGTAGAAGCGGGCGGTGATCTCCGGCACGGTGACCAGGTAGACCGTCGGCAGGCCGTGGCCGGGGTCGATGGGGCTCAGGGTGGCCGGGTGGGTCTCCCTCCACTGCCTGCCGGGCTTGTCGACGTTGCTGATGGTGATCGACGCGGCAGCGGCGGCGGTGGTGGCCATGGGGTGTTCCTCCTGATGGTGGGGCGGGGTCGCTCTCCCCGCCGAACACCTCCAAATGTACAGGTACTTAGCGAACGTGTCGAGGGTTTCCGGGTATTTTGCGGCGATCAGTCGTCTTCGAAGTATTGCGTGAGGCTGATCGCGGCAATGTAGCCCTCCGGGTCCAGCCAGGCCGTGTCGTCGGCCTCCCGGACCTCATACAGCACGACGGGGCCCTGGTCGTCGCCGTATTCGAAGCGGCCGACGACGACGAAGCGGCCGGTCAGCTCCGCAGGGTCGCCGCCGTCAGCGTGGTAGGCGTCCAGCGCGGCCTGTGCCTTGCTGCGCTCCGGCGGGTAGTCGGTGGTCATGTCTGCCTTCCTGGGCGGGGCGTGATCGTCGGGCGGGGTCAGTCGGCCAGGCAGGCCGGGTAGGCCTGTCCGGTCCGGCAGGTGTCGTAGCTGGCCTTGCGGACCTTCGTCTTGGTCCGGCCGCCGTCGCCGTCGGCGATGATCAGGTAGTAGCGCTGGTCGCACCGCAGCGGCTGGAGACCGGTGCAGTAGCGGCCGGAGGTCTTGGCGGCTACGGTTGCGCCGCTGTCGCTGCTGGGGGTGGTGCGCGGGCCGCAGGCGGTCAGGCTGGCGGTCAGGGCCAGGGCGACGGTGACGGTGGCGGCGGTGCGGACGTTCATGGTTCTCTCCTGGTCTCCGGGGCCGGGTCGCTCTCCCTGCCCACACCCATAAATGTACAGGTACTTAGCGATGGAGTCGAGGGGATTCCATGGTTTGACGTGCAAAAACGCCCCGGCCCGGACGGGGAGAGTCCGGGCCGGGGCGCGGTTGCCGGCTAGTCGTCGCCGGTACCGTCGTCGGCGTCGGCGAAGGCCTCCAGCGCGCCGACGTCGACCGGCCCGCAGGCCTGCGCCGCCCGCTTGCGATCCCCCTTCACGAAGATCAGCAGATCCTGGTGGGTACGGCCCAGCAGCCGCGACTTGACGAACTGGGGGCCGACCCGGCGGGCCAGGGACCCGATGACGGTCATGATGAACGCGGTGGACTGCAAGGTGAGCCCGGCAGCCTCCGCGGCGCGGATGGTGATGCCGCGCAGGTCGACCAGGCGACCGGTGCGCGGGTGGCGCACGTCCCCGACCACGATGGCGGCGAAGCGGTCGGGCCGCAGCGCCGCGGCGGCCCCGGCGATGATGCGACCGTAGGCGTCGATGAACTCCTGCTCCCCCATGGTCGACAGGTCGGCCGGGTCGTCGCTGTAGCGCTCCAGCCACAGGTACGGCGGACAGGTGAACAGCAGATCGGCCGACTCCGGCTCCAACGTCGTGACCCAGTCGATGCTGTCGCCGACGTTCCAGTCCGGGACGGAGGCGATGACGTCGCGGGCGGCCATCTCCTTGGCCTGGGCGCGGTTGGCGTCGACCTGGTCGGCCGACAGGTCGTTGCCGTGGTAGCGGCGGCCCAGGGCGGCGGCCACGACGCCGCGCACGGACCCGCCGGCGAAGGGGTCGATGACGGAGGCGCCGGGGGGTGAGAACCAGCGGTAGACCAGCTCACACACCACCGGGTCGAAGATGGAGGTCATCTGGTCGTAGGCGTTGATGCCGGAGCCTTCGGTGTTGAAGGTTTTGGCGGTGCGGCCGATCTCTGAGCGGATGCCCAGCTCCAGCCAGGCCCGTTTGCGCTGCCGCCACCAGCCGGTGCGGGCGTCCAGGACGGTGAAGGGCGCCACCAGGAACCGCTCCGCCAGGGCGACCGGGGGGCCGCTCTCATCGCGGTCGCCCGCCTCCCAGTCGTCGTCGAAGTCGGAGTCGGGCGAAGAGGTGTCGGCGCGGCGGTCTAGATCGGCGATGA
Source organism: Paraplanobispora siamensis (assembly GCF_016863175.1). GTDB lineage: Bacteria > Actinomycetota > Actinomycetes > Streptosporangiales > Streptosporangiaceae > Planobispora > Planobispora siamensis. Next base: position 38,840 of record NZ_BOOJ01000052.1, on the reverse strand, counting down.
TGTCGGCCAGGTCGGTGGCGGTGAAGCCGGTCAGCTCCAGCAGGTCGGGGTGGTCGGAGGCCAGGTCTCCCAGGACGTCGGCCAGCAGGTGGTCGACCCAGCCGCCCCGTTCGGTCAGCTTGTTGTCGGCGATGATGTAGGCGTCGGCGTCGGCGTCGGAGGCCGACGACCAGCCGCGCAGGATCGGCACCCGCCAGCGGCCGTCGTCGCCGCGGATGAGGCCGTCGGGCAGGCGGGCGCCGTCGGCGTGCAGCTGGCGCAGCGCGCTCAGGCGGCCGTGCCCGAAGACCAGGCGGCCGGTGCGTTCATCCAGTGCCCCGGCCAGCGTGCAGCCGAACTGCTGGATGGCCGCGCGGATCCCCGCCAGTTCGTGATCTTTAGGGTTGCGCAGGGCGAAGGGGACGTCGTCCAGCGGCAGGTATTCGATGCGGCGCATCGCCGGTTCGGTGCTCACGCCGCCGCACGGTAGGGATCACTGGGCGCTTAGGTCGCGCCCTAGGAGCTGCTCTTGACTCTGATGGTGCGGATCGCCGGGTGGTTGCACACCGGACATTCGCACCGAGTGAAGCGCTTACCGTCCACCACTGGGTACAGGGCCACGCGGCCCAGGCAGGTGTCATGGTCACCGCGTCGGCACGGGTTGCTGATGTGCGCCGGCAGGGGTTCCACCGTTGGGTCCGGGTCCCAGTGGTGCCTGGATTTCTTCGCCACCCTCACACCATCCCACGTTCGTACTCGGGTACGAAACGCGACCCCGGTTGTTGATCGAATATTAACCGGGGTGTATACGGGACCGGCGGGGGCGGGCCCACCGGTTTGCCCCGTCAGGGGAGGTTATGCCCCCCGGCGGACCTGTCGAACAATAGCGCCGACGGCCTGGCGGTAGCGGGGCCGCCACTGTTTCCAGTCGGCCGACAGCCGAAATGCGCCGCGATCATCGTAGGGGTGGTAGCTGACCACAGCGTCCCCCGTGTGGAAGACCGCCACACCCTGGAGGTCGGGACCAGGCAGCGTGCCCAGCAGCGGAGCGGTGATCTCTAGGCCCGGCCGCTGGAAACGCGGCAGGCTGGGATCGGCCAGCAAGGTGTCGGCGCCGTTGCACAACGTCAGCACCAGGTGGCCCGGGTAGCCGCCCGCCTGGGCGGGTGTGTCGTTGCTGAACGCCATCACCGCCTCCTGCGGCCAGTCCGGCTCTGCGCCCTGGCGGCCGAAGAACGACGACGCCTGGGTTCGCAGGTCCTGCATCCCGCCGACGATCGCGGCATGGGCGACGGGGTTGGCCACCATCGCCTGCACCGGCCGCGGCCGAAGCCACAGCCCGAAGGCGCGCCCGGCCTGCTGGGCGATCCGGCAGGCGGCGATGCCGACGTGGTCGGGCCGGTAGCCCGGCCCGGCCTGGCTGCGGGCGCGCAGGTAGGCCCAGGTGCGGGTGACGACCTCCAGCGCGGTCGCCTCCGGCCCGGCCGCGCTCACCAGGCCTCCTTACCCGGCGTGGCCTGGAAGCGCAGCGGCCAGCCCAGCTCCACGGCGATGTTGCGCAGCTGCATCTCCTCCTCAGGGCGCAGCGGGCGCTGGCTGTGAACCACTACGGCGGGCGTGACCAGGCGCGTGCCCATCTCCCGCAGCAGGGCCCGCAGCGCCATCGCGGTGGCGTAGGCCGCATCCAGCGGCACCGTCCCGGCCTCATGGGTGGAGGTGATGGTGTGCGTGCGGGTCCGGGTGATGGGGATGTCGACCAGGTGGGTGGTGGCGGCCACCCGCCAGCCGTCGCCTTCGCGCTGCGCCATGATGGCGGTGCAGATCGGCCGGGGCGCCTTGCGCAGCACGATCAGGGCGGTCGCGCTGGCCAGCGCCATGAACACCGCGCCCATCATCGGGCCGGTGAAGAGGGTGATGTCACCGGCGGCCAGGTAGGCGGTCGCGTGCACGGCCGCGGTGGCGGCCAGCCCGATCAGGCCGGCGCGGGTCTCAACGTATTGCACGATGGTCTCCTTACGGCAGGGCGGGCTGGCGGCGTTGCAGCTCCGCCAGGAAGTCGGATGTGCAGCCGATCAGAGCCCGGTCGGGCAGCTCCGTCAGTGCCCGGCCGCAACCGGAGGTGTCGGCCGGGGCAGGCTTGCCCGGTTGTGGCGGCGCCGGGGCGCCGCTGGGGCTCAGATCGACCACGTCGGGCCGCACGGTGGCGGTGGCGGAGAAGTCGACGTACAGCACGGTCAGGCCGCGCCGCTGGCCGAAGATGCGCCAGCGGTCCCCCGACAGCGGGGTGATCTCCACCAGCTTGCCGCCGTTGGGCACGAACGTCGGCCGGGCCGCGGCCACGTGCTCCTGGGCGCTGTCGATGAGGCGGGTGACGTTGACCGTCAGCGGGTCGCCGTCGGCCAGCAGGTGCACATCCAGGGCGTTCAGGCGGCCGTCGGTGACCTCATCGGCCCGGGTCAGGGCGTAGCCGACCACGGTCTCTGACCGGCTGGCGTTGGGCGCCAGCGGGGTGACGTAGTACAGGCGGCCATCGGCGGTGGACTTCAGCAGGAACTCTGAGGCGTTGCCCATCGACGTCTCATCGGTGGCCGGTTCGAAGCCGAAGCCGGAGCTGTCCATGAACCGGCGGCCGGCGGCCCATTCGGTGGCCTGGCGCTGGGCGCTGACCAGCGACAGCGGGTAGACCGGGCCGGGCAGCTGCCCAGCGGTGACCGTGGGCTGGTAGGTGATGGCCGGAGCGCCGGAGGCGGAGCCGCGCAGGATCAGCACGCCGGCGGCGGTGCGCACGCTGCGCACCTCAAAGGGCACCTGCCGCTGCACCGGGATGACGATGACGGGCCGGCGCTCAGGAACCGGCGGCAGCTTCCCGGCGGCGTCCGGGGGCGCTTCGCAGTACCCCCAGATGTCGCCGTCGTCGTAGACCAGGTGCCGGTACTTCTCGGCGATCAGGTTGCGCAGGTCGTTGTCGCGTTCGCCGTCGAAGGCCCGGCCGAAGCGATAGCCGTCGCGGTAGGTGCACACCTGCGCCTTGGTGCCGGCGCCGTCCCAGACGGCCACGCCGTACACCGGTTGGATCCGGCCGGAGCCGTTCAGCACGGCGCTCCAGGTGCCCTGGCCCGGGTCGGGGCCGTGCAGGTAGGTCAGGGTGGGGTCCCACACGTCGACGCGCTGCAACGGGCTGGCGGAGGTGGTCATGGCGGCCAATGCGCCCGACAGGGACGCGGTGCGCGGCTCCCAGCCCAGATGCGGGGCGGCGGCGTCGGTGTCGATGCAGGTGCGCATGTCGCCGGGGTGACCGATCAGGTCACAGCGGCCCGTGCCCGGCTGCGCACCGTCGGTCAGGTGCCGGGCGGAGGCCGGGGCGGCCTTGGGCAGATGCCAGGTGGTGGCGCTGTTGTAGTAGCGGCCGTGGTCCTTGTCGCTGTCCCACAGGCCGCTGGCCACCGGGACGGCGAAGACCAATAGCGCCATGACCGCGCACAGCACGACGCCAGCGGCGGCCTTGACCTGACCGTCGACTTCGGCGGCCAGGCAGACCCCGGCCTGGATGATCAGCCAAAGACCGATGCCGAACCAGGCCATCGGGGTGAAGGCCGCCGGGTTGGCGCCGTCCGGGAAGAACTGGGTGGTGAAGAACAGCCGGTAGGCCTGGTCGAACTCCCCGATGCCGGGGGCGATCAACCGCAGGATCGCCCACAGGGCGAACAGCAGGCCGGGGATCAGTAGCCACAGGGCCAGGGAGGTCCCGACGAATTGCCGACGTGTCACAGGTGGTCAACCTTCTTTCGGATGGGAGTGAAAACGCGCGCACCCCCGCGCGTGCCAGACGCGCGGGGGTGCGGCAGGGAAGGGTCAGCGGTCGTGGCGGACCGAATCGGAGATGAACCAGCCGTCCCGGTTGCGGCGGGGCCCGCGGAAGGCCGCACGCGGCAGTCGGCGGTCGCGGCCCCGGATGCGGCGCGGCGCCTCATCGCAGTCGAACTCCTCAGGCCGGGTGTGGACGCGGGCGGTGACGGTGCTGGCCATGGTCATCTCCTTGGGTGGCCGGGGTCGCTCTCCCCGACAAATCGAAAGTACAGGTACTTAGTTAACGTTGTGGTGCGGCGCGCCGGGCGGACGCCGGTCAGCGGACGGAGCGCGGCTGCTGGCCGGGCGGGACGAAGAAGAAGCTGCGGTCGGCGTAGAACTCCAGCCAGCCGAACTGGCCGTTGCCGTTGGGGGGATGCGGGCGCGGCCCGGCCGGCAGGTAGCGGCGGCAGGTGCAGCACAGGCCCCGGTCGTCGCGCTGGAGGTCCGGGCAGCGCACCTCCAGCACGTGGATGGGGCGGCGGCGCTGCTGGGCGGCGCTGCGGCGGGGGCGCCAGGCGGTGGTGTCGCTGCGGGTGGCCAGGCGGCTGATGTGCACCCAGTGTCCCCGGCCGCGGCTGCTGCGGCCGTCGTAGAGGTCGCCGGGGTAGATCTCCGCCTGCTGGCCGGTGGAGTCGATGCGGACGATAACGACCGGCTGGCCGTCGAAGTCGACCTGGTCGCCCTTGTCGAAGGCGGTGGGGGCGGGGGTCGGGCACTGGTGGCTGTCGGGAGCGGAGGTGGTCATCCGCTCCACGACGGCGTCGGCGTTGCATTCGGTGGTCAGGGAGACCATCCAGACGCAGCGGCAGGCGAAGGTGCGCACCCGGATGGTGAAGCCGTCGGCGGCCAGCTTGTCGGCGTGCTCCGCGGCCACGGTGGCGGCTTCGCGGGTGCGGAAGCTGGTGCGGGCGTGCAGCGCTTCGCGGATGCGTTCGCCGTCGACGGTGGCGCTGCGGTAGACGGTGGTGGCGTGGAAGTCGCTGCGGGCGATGCCCAGGCCGCGCAGGGCGGTGACGATCCGGGATGCGGCGGTGCCGATACTCATTGATCTCTCCTGTTCGGGTGCCGACCTCGCTCTGACCGACACCCACATTATGTACAGGTACTTAGCATCAGCGCAAGGGGTTCGGCGAGATCAGAATGGAGAAGGGCGGTTCCTGGAGGCCTGCGCCGCGCGCCGCCCAACGTAGCGGCCGTGCTTGAGAGCACTGGTGTTGCCGACCGGCGCACCCCGCTTGCCCGGCTGGAAGGTGCCCGCCCACACCACCACAGCCATCGTGTCCCAGACCCGCACCGGCCGGACCGCCCGCTGCGTGCTCTTGTCCGGCAGCGCGTCGGGAAACCCGGTGACCCGGCGGCGGCGGTACCAGGAGGTGATCTGGTTGGCGTCGATGTGACGCATCCCCATCGGGATCTCCGCCATGGTGCTCAGCGTGGTCAGCAGCGCCGCCAGGTCGTGAGCATTGGCCCGCCGCATCTCCGCCGGCAGCGTCACGAACTCCCACGGCGGCGGCAGGCGCCGCTCATCACCGGTAGGCGTTCCAGGTGCGGTGTGCGATGCGGGCTTTTCGTGCGTGCTCAATCGTCTTGCTCGTTCCAGAGGAGTCGTTCAGGCACCAGGCCAGGAACAGATCGACAGGGTAATCGGGGTGGGCGGGGATGTCCGGGTTGCGGCGATGTCCGGCCGACGGGCAGTAGGTAGGGGCTTTCCCCCGATTACCGCGGTTGACCCGCCGGTGCTCCGGCCGGCAGGAGGGCGCGCACTCCTCCCACCGCGCGGGCACGGTCTCTTCGACCAGCCGGACGGTGCGCTGGGCGGCCGGCTCCAGGTGGTCGGCGATCCAGCCGGCCACGATGCGGTCGACACCCTGATCGGCCGCGCCGTGCCGGACGATCAGCGTGTCGCCGGGCTGGCAACGGGCCAGCTGATCATCCAGCGCATCGGTGATGGTCTCCCGCCAGCCTGGTTTGGTCGGCCAGCGGGTCGATCCGGAGGTGGCGATGCGGCGGGCCCTCATCCCAGCCACACCAGGGCTGCCAGGTTGATGACCAGGTGCATCGTGTTGTCGACGACGAACAGCAGAGCGGTCGCCAGGCCCGCCGGGGCCTGGCGCGAAAACCCCTGGTTGGCCGACGCCTCTGCCCAGGGAGTGCGGAAAGCGCGGGGCGCCATCAGATTCTTGGCCCAGATCACGTACTTCGCCGCCCGGTAGTGATCCAGCACGATGTGCGTGCCGCCGATCACCAGCAGGGCCCCCACCGATCGGGTGATCAGCAGGAACGGCAGCGTGTAGGTCACGCCGTGGATGATGGCCGGCCACCACCGTCGGACCTTCTCCGTGGCCATCCAGTGCGACTGGAGCACGTAGTCGCCGACCAGGTGCGCGATGATCGATTCGGCTATCACCGGACGACACCGCCCCGGGCGAAACGCGGCCGTCCGCGGCCGATGAGGTGCTGGATGGTCAGCCACGCGGCCCGGGCGGGGGTGTGGCCCATGACGGCGTCGTAGGCGTCCCGGGCGAAGGTCGCATCCCCCATCGCGGTGTGCAGCGCATAGGCGCCGACATCCAGGCCCAGGCGGGCGGCCAGGTCGTGCACGCGCCAGCCGGCCGGAGCGCGCAGCCGCCCGGCCATGAGGTTTTCGGCGCACACCAGCCGGTAGTGCCAGGGCGCCTCACTGGTGATGTGGCGGTTCCGGATCAGCAGGTCGGCCAGGCCCAGGTCCTCGAAGGAGGGCACGCAGCCGACCAGCACGGGCCGGGCCGGGTCCCAGGCGGGGATATCGGCATCGGGGGCGAACCAGACACTGATCCGATTGGCCATCTGGGCGGCGGAGACCACGGGGGCGTCGCCGCCGACCAGCTGCGGGTGGCGGTCGTAGAAGTGGCCGACCTCCAGCGCCCGCCGGATTTCAGGGTCCAGGTCATCGGCCAGCGGGTCGAACGGCAGGTCGTCCAGGTCCAGGAACATCTGCTCCCGCTCTTCGATCCCGTTGGGGTAGCGATAGATGTGGGCGTACTCCCAGATGATCCGGCCGCCCTCCAGATACGGGCGGGTCAGGCCGGTGGTTTCGGTGTCGGTGAAGACCAGCGGCGGGCTGGCGGGCATGCGGCGCATCGGCGCCCCTTCGGCTCAAGGGGTGGACAAGGGGTGATGGTGGCGCGGGCGGGGCGGTAGCGTCGCGCCCTGCCCGCGCGGCAGCTCAGATCAGGCCGCGCCACCAGCTGCTGGGCAGGCTGCCCAGTTCGGCGGCCACCGGCCGGGTCCGCGCGAAGCGGGCCAGCAGCATGCCCGCGGTCACCTCCGCCGGGTAGCCCAGGGTCAGGGCGACCACGGCCGGCGCGCACTCCTCCAGCTGTTCGAACCCGTCCTCTCCCAGGAAGGTGGCCGGGCTGAGGTCACGGACGGCGTTGATGGCGTCGGCCTGCTCTTGTGCCCAGGCCGGCGGCAGCACGTCGGCGTAGTCGGCGATCAGCGCATCCAGGTCGCACAGGGCGTGGTAGGGGCGGGTGGTGGCGGCGAAGGCGTAGGTGCGGCGGCGGCGGGAGCAGACCTGCACGGTGACGCCGCGCTGCGCCGCGTCCCGGAGGTAGGTCGCCACGTCGTTGCGGTGGATGTTGAAGTAGGCATACGGCTTCCAGCCCTTGAGCACCGCCGTGCGGGACCAGTCGTCGGGGTCGACGCCGGTGCTGACGGGGGCCACGGGCAACATCTCCCAGCCGCGGCTCAGGCCCTGGGCGTGCAGCGGGTTCCAGTAGGTGATCGGGCTGGGGCTGTGGCGTGGCATGGCCGGGCCGCGCCACTGCCACACCATCGCACCGTTCCAGAACGCGGCGTAGTCGACCTGGCCGGGGCCGCCGAAGGCTTCGTCGGGGGCGGGCCGCAGGTAGACGCCGTGCAGCAGCGCATCGCCGCTGCGGGCCAGCCAGGGCCAGCGGATGCGGCGGCGGCGGGCCAGGGGCAGCACGTCGGTCGGTACGGCGGTGGCGTCGTAGGCGCGCACCCACTGGCCGGGGGTCAGGCGGGTGCGGGTGCCGCGGCAGTCGGTGCAGCGCTGGTCGGTGCCGGGCGTGATGCCGGAGCCGATGCAGGCATAGCAGGTGGTGAACATGGGTCGTCCTCCCCGGGGCGGGTCAGGTGGCGGGTGTGGTCCAGGGGTAGGCCTCCGGGGTGGGGTCGGGCGGGCCCGGGGTGATGCGGGTGGCCGCGCCGCGGCGCCGCTGGGACCAGGCGTACAGCCGTGCGGTGAAGCGCAGCCGGTAGGTGCGGTAGCTGTAGAGGGTCGGGGTGTAGTTGCGCGGGCCGGCCAGGTGGGCGGGGTTGGTGACCTGCCCGATGGGCGGGGTCACGCAGATGAGGGCCGGGCCGGGGCGGCGGGCCACGATCACGGTGTACATGCACAGGTCCTCTGGTCGAAGAAGGGCGGGGGTGGCGCGTGCGGGCTATCGCAGCTGCGCGTAGATGGCCATCTGGACGGCCAGGACGGCGACGGCCACCAGTTCGGCGATGGCCACGACCGTCAGTGCGACGGTGACCGGACCGATGACCCAGTAGGCCACGGTGGCGGCCACTGCGGGCCCGGCGAAGGTCAGCAGGTCGACGGCGAACTGGAGTCGCTTGCGCGAGCGGCGGCGGTGGTCGTCGGCGTGGTTGCGTTCCCAGCCGAAGACGGGAAGCTGCTGGCCGGCCAGGTCGCGCAGGCGCGGGCACAGCTGTTGGCGGACGTGCCGGCCGATGGCGCTGATCATGTGATCGTTGGCCAGGTAGGTCCAGCCCAACGCCATGGAAGCGACGGGCAGCAGCAGCGCCAGGGCTGCGTTGCGGCCGGCGAAGGCCCCGGCGGCCACCGTGGCGGCCGAACCCAGCATGAAGTAGATCAGGTTGTCGCGGACCCCGATCCGCGCCACCTGCTCTGTCTTGAGCCGGTCGTATTCGGCCAGCAGGACCTGTACGGCCGCTTGCCGTTCGGTCAGCAGGACCTGCGCATCCTTGCGTCTGGTGAACAGGCCCATGGTCACCACTGCCCGAAGGTGCAGACCGGGCCGCAGTTGCACACGGGGGCGTGGGCGCGGATCTCTTCGCAGCGGCGGGCGTCTTCGCGCCGCTGCCGCTGGGCGTGCGACAGGCGGGGGGTGGCGCCGTCGTGCAGCTGGTCGCAGCGCGGGCACTCATCGCGCGGCTTGCGCCGGCCGAACGGCAGGGGCGGGTGGTTGTGGTCAACCAGGCCGTCGGCGGAGCGTTCGGCGCGCCGCTCATCGCAGCGCGGGCACGCCCCGGGCGCCTCCAGCGGGCTGAAGGGGCGCAGGTCGTGGTTGTGGGGTGTCGTGGTGGTCATGGTCGTCTCCTGTGGCCGTCGCTCATCGGCTACTCTCAATGTACAGGTACTTAGCATTCAGGGCAAGGTGGGCGGGCCGGGAAAGGCGTCGGCCGCCCCGCACGGTGCGGAGCGGCCGGCCGGACAGGGGCGGGTCAGCCCAGTGGCAGGAACCGCATCGGGTGGCCCTGCTCCTGCTCCTTGTAGGCCTCCTGGACGGTGATGGGCCGGGCGTAGATGTCGACGATGCGGGTGTCGGTGATGCCCGCCCGGATGAGCAGGTCGGAGGCCATGAAAATCAGGTGCCCCACGGCGGCCTGCGCGCTGTACTCGCCGGCGCGGGTGGCGACCTGGCCCTGGATCCGCACCCGGGCCGCGCCCTGACGTCCCGCAGAGCATCCGGCGGCGAAGGCGGCAGACATCAGCGGCGGCAGGCCCGGGTGACGGCGCCAGGTGCTGCCGTCGGCCTGCTCCACCTCCAGCCACACCTCCCAGGCCACGACCGCCTCAGCGTCGTCGCCGTCCATCAGGGCCGGGTCCGGGGCGGCCGTCAGGGCGGCGGCGCGGTCGGCCTGTTCCCGGGAGCGGGTGGCTTCGTAGGTGTGCCGGTCCATCCCGGCCCGCTCCAGCGCCGCATACCAGGCGTTGGCGTGGTTGCACAGCGTCGGGCCGATCTCGCGGTGGACCGTGAAGCCCCAGTCCACCAGGGAGGCGGGCCACGCGGTGCCGGCCCGCTCCGCGACCTGGCTCACGATGGCGCGGACCTGCGCCTCTGATGCGGCGTAGACGACGAACATGGCCGGGCCGTTGCCGCTCTTGCCGTGGCAGATGGTCCAACGGTGGCAATCGGAGAGCTGGTCCTGGGTGACCATGCCGCGGGTCTTGGCTGTGGCGTCGCAGCGGCGGCAGACGGTGGTGCGCGCCCACGGCGACCACGGTTCGAGCGTGCGGGAGGGGTGGGTGTGGCGGCCGGTGGCGCCGCACAGGGTCTGCTGGTGCCCGTCCGCGGGGGCGGGGATGTGCGGGTCGATGATGTGCCGCACGTCCGCGCTGCTGCTTGTCAGCGCCCATGTGACGACCTCAGGGGCGTCGCCCTGGACGTCGTGATCGTTAGCGTTTTCGCTGGTCACGTGGGTCGTTTCGGTGCAGGTGTCGTTCGCGGACGCGGCGGTCTGCTCATCGGCGTGGTAGTAGCCCTCTTCGGTGGCGCTGGTCTGGCAGTCGGTGCAGACGGGCAGGCCGCCGGTGTCCGCGCGGCGCTCACTGTCGTCGTTGATACCGACGCCGCACAGGGTGCCGTGGGGGTAGTCGGCGTGCACGATGCATGCCGTGCCGGTGAACCTCTCCACGTAGCGAATGATCTTCGGCGCGTATTCGCGATAGATCTCCGGGCCCTCCACCAGGCCGCGCTTGGTGGCCGACGTCTCGCATCCCTCACAGGTCGGCAGGCCGTAGTACATGTCGCGCATGTGGGGCAGGATGCCCGCGCACTTCGACATGACGTTGCGGCCGCAGAGGGTCTTGCCGGGCTTGTCGGGGTTGATGACGTGCTTTGTGGTCGCACTGAAGGTGCGGCAGTACTCCCGGGTGCCAGCGGTGGCGGTCATGTCGTTCTCCTGTCGTCGGGTTCGCTCTCCCCTACACCAATCAATGTACAGGTACTTAGCGAACGATACAAGGCTATCGTGCAAAGATGCATCGGCTTACCGGCGGATTCGGGCAGAAGGAGGAGTGGGCGGGCCACCCGAAGACGGCCGGCGGCGTTCGGAAACGTTCGGCCCTCTTGCCGGCCACCGGGCCGGCCGCAGAGCATGGACGCATCGCAGAGCGACAGCCTTCATGCGATGGGTGCTGAACGACCAAGCAGGGTACCGGGGCCCGCTGTTGCAGCGGCGGGCCCCACTTCATCTCCGACCGGCGGTCAGCGGGCGTGGGCGGCCTTCTTGAAGCAGCGGCTGCACAGCGCGCTCCCCAGCTGCTCCACGGCCTCATCCTTGCCCAGGCCCGACAGCTCCGGGTGCCAGCCCATGTCGGTGAAGTCGCTGCGGTGCAGGGCGCCACAGAGCCGGCTGTCGTGGATCTTGGCGTTCTTCGTGGACATCAGCTTGAAGAACCGGCTCCAGGGGGCGGCGTGGTAGGGCGCCTCCACCCGGGCCATCTCCGCCTCCAGGCGCGCAGCCTCCGCGGTCCCGGTGTCGTAGTCGGCCATGGCCTTGCGGACGGCCTTGCCGTACAGGCCGCCCATCACGGTGTAGTCGCCGGCGTCGACCAGCAGGGAGCGGACCTCGGTGATGACGTCGGCGTCGTCGCGGCCCCAGGTGAAGCAGTTGCGGCTGGTGTAGCGGCGCCTGTCGCCGGCGGCGCTGTGCAGGGTGTCGATGGCGCGGGCGGCCTGGTGCAGGTTGCGCGCCATCTCCGTGTCCAGTGCGGCCAGCGTCTCGTCGATCTCGCGGGGGTTGATCGCGGTGGTCATCGTGCTCTCTCCTGTCTGCCGGGTCGCTCTCCCAACACCTCAAAATGTACAGGTACTTAGCGATGGTGTCGAGGTAGGCGGCGGGAAATCCCCGGTCAGACCGTGGTGGCGCTGCCGTGCGCTCTCTCCTTCAGCTCTATGTCGATGGAGGTGTCACCGGTGCGGTCGTCGACGTCGACGACCAGGCGGGGCGCAGCCAGGATGGTGGCCATCGGCCAGTGGGAGCCGAGCGGGAGCGGGATGCCGTCGGCGTCGACCGCGGTCCAGGACCAGGCACCGGCGCGTCGGGCGGAGAGCGGGGCGCGAAGCGGCCGAAGGGCCACCCCGCAGCGGTCACTCAGGCCCATGGCGCGCAGCCGCTCCCACAGGCGTACGGAGACCGGACGACGGGCCATGGCGTTCAACCTCCCGAAGGGATACAGGGTCAGGCGATGAACCGGGTCAGCACGCCGGGGACGGCGGTGCTGATCCCGTACTTGGTCTTGATCTCAGGCTGCGACAGGTAGGTGGCCAGGGTGTCGGCCTGGCGTTCGGTGTAGGGGCCGTAGATGTCAATCGGCCGGTAGCCGGGCTCCGGGCCGATCGCCTCCAGGTACTCCTCTTCGCTCATCTGCCCGGCCTCATAGCGTTCGGTCAGGTCCTCCCAGGCCCGCCGGTCGGCGCCCAGGATGTCCAGGCCGTGTTCGGCGACCTCCCGGGTGACGTAGACGACCCAGGGGCTGGCCTCCAGCCGTAGCGGCGGCGGGGGCATCGGGGTCATGGCGCCCTACTCCCCTGCCGCGATGCGGGCGGCGTTGTCCAGGTCGTCATCGGACTGGACGGTGCCGTAGCCGTTGACCCGCAGGTAGATCTCCGCCTCCTCCTGGATGGTGGGGACGCTGGCCTCAGCGACGGGCAGGATGACCCGGTGGCCGAAGTAGCGGCGGCCGACCAGCGTCAGGTCGCTGATCGTGACGTAGGGGCCGTCGTCGGTCTCCCGGGTGCCCTCAACGAAGTCCGGCTGCCACCAGGAGGCGGGCACGGCCAGCTCTCCGGCGTACCAGGCGGCGAAGGTGCGCAGCCGCTGCTGGCCGTCGATGACGACGTAGTAGGGGTCATCCGGGCCGCACTTCGCCCAGTCGCGGCGGTTGATGATGATGGCGGGGATCGGGATGCCCGCCAGGCCGCTGGCGATCAACTGGACCTGCTGGTCACGCGTCCAGACCGCGCCGCGCTGGTAGGGCGCGTGCGGGGGGTCCCAGGCCAGGTCGCCGGCGTTGTGCATGTGGATCAAGCTTTCGGCGGACCGGGCGGTCTGCTGGAGACTCATGTGCTCGATCGGTGCGGTGGTCTGGTGCGTCATGGGGGTCATCCTCCTGGTTTGGGGCCGGTTCGCTCTACCGTCCCCACACATCGCAGTGTACAGGTACTTAGCATTCTGGCAAGGGTTGGACGCGAAACGGCGCCGCCCGGTCATCCGGGCGGCGCCGTCGGCCAGGCGGTCAGGAGTGGCCGGGCCGGGACTCCACGCACCGCCAGTAGGGGCAGGTGCATCCCACGGGCCCGGCCGCGCGGATCTCCGCTGCGTCGGTGTCGTGGATCTGGCGTGCCCGCTGCTTGGTCTCGGCCGGGAAGTCTCCGGACTCCACCATCTCCAGGGCCGCGTCCAGCGCGGCCAGGCGGCCGGCGCGTTCGGCGGCTGCCGCGTCGTGGCCGGCGGCGGCCATCTCGCGGGCGATCTCCCCGCGCTGGAACGCGGCGACGCGGTCGCGGTGGTTGTAGTAGCGGCCCATGGCCTGCTCCTTGCGTTCGCGCGTGCGGGACGGGGGTCAGTTCCGCATCGTGGGGCTGGCCAGGCGGGCGGTGTCGGCGCGGTCGCCGGTCAGCGTCGACCAAGTCGGCACGTCGGTGGCGTTGCCGTCGATGATGCGCTGCGCGGAGGTGTTGTGGGTCAGGTGGCAGGTGTAGGAGCCGTTGGCGCACTTGCACATGATCTTCTCCTGATGGTCGGCGGGGGTCGCTCTCCCCCGCGTCGGGGTGGGCCCGCCCGGACGGCGGGCCCGATGGCGATCGGTCAGTCCAGCGGGGTGATGGTCCAGCAGTAGAGGCCGGCTATGGCCACGGTGACGGTCTGGTCGCCGATCCACCACGTCTCCGGGCTGTCGGGGTCGGTCTCCTGTCGGCCGGGGGCGTGGACGTCGGTGCTGACGATCAGGCAGTTGGAGCCGTCGCGCGGCGTTTCGATCACGGTCCCGGCCGCGGCGAAGTCGGGGGCGGTGTGGGTGCCGACCCAGGTGTTGCCGGCAGTGTGGCGGGTCAGGCAGATGCGGGCGCCGCGGGCGGGGTAGGCGGCCAGGTCGTGCATCGCCGTCCAGGCGTCGATCTGGACCTGTTCGGCGTCGGTCCGGGTGCGGTGGCCCATGGAGTATCCGGCCGGCCCCCAGGACGCCCACTTGCTCCCCTTGGGGATGTCGCCGCTGCTGCACCAGTAGGTGCCACCGAAGGGCTGGCCGTCGGCCAGCAGCAGGTAGTCCTCTCCGGGGGTGTTGACCCCGCCCAAGGCGGTGTAACCGGGGTGCTCCGGCTGGCGGGTGATGGTCGCGCTGGCCATGGTCGTCTCCTGCCGCGGGGGGCGGGTCGCTCTCCCGCCCTCTACCTCAAATTGTACAGGTACTTAGCGTTCGGTCAAGGGGTGCGCAGGGCTTTCGCGATGATTCCGCTCTCCCATGCCAGCAGCAGGACGGTGGCCGTCAGCAGGATCGGCACGATCACCCGGCGTTCCACGATGCCGTTGGTGGCGATGAGCTGGGGTCCGCGGTTGGCCTGGGAGAAGGGCCAGCCCCAGGGGCACCCACCCTTGGTGATCATGTCGCCTGCGACGTGCACGACGGCGCCGGCCACGATCAGGTACGGCAGGGCGGAGACGTCGATGCCCTCATGCAGGACCCACCAGGCGATGGGCAGGGGCAGCGCGTCGTCGACCCAGCCCTTGATGCGCAGGGTGCGGATGGCGGCGGCCATGGTCAGCACCAGCAGCACGGCCACGCCGCCCATGCCGACCTGGGTGGGCCACAGCAGCGCGGCGACGACGAAGACCAGCGCGGCGGCCACCATGAACGCCGCGGCGGCCGGGCCGCCCCAGGCGCTCTTGTAGGCCCGCTTGGGGGTTCGGCCGCGGCCCCGCGTGGCCGGGGTGAAGATCCAGGCCAGCAGGCCGGATCCGGCCAGGGTTGCGGTGATGCTGAGCCCGGCCAGCAGCATCAGCGGGTTGCGGGTGTGCAGGGCGAAGACGGCGAAGGTGGCGGCCGACAGGATGGCGATGCCGATGCCGGAGTGGGTGCCGTTGCGGTGGCCGCCGGACAGGCGGTTGACGATCCAGGCCAGCAGGCCGGTGACGGGGCCGAAGGTCTTGGCCATGGTGGCGTCGGGGTGGTCGATGTCGGGCAGGACCGCGGCCCCGGCGCAGACGATCGCGCCGACGGCCAGGGGTGCGGCCGGCAGGTCCAGGACGACGCCGGCGGCCACGCCGACGGCTAGTCCGCTGTACATGTGGTTGCGGCCCATCATGGCGGGGCCCTCCTGATGACTGGCGGCCGGGTCGCTCTCCCGGCCGGGGACGGGGTGGTGGGGCCCGGCGCGGGCCCCACCCGTCCACCGTACATGTACTTAGCGTTTTGTCTACCCGGGTGTGCGGGCGTGCGGGTTCACGCTCCGGCGTTCACGGTGGCGCGGTCGCCGTTGACTCCCGCGGCGTGCACGTCGCCGACCAGGTCTTCCACCGTGTCGGGCACGACCGTGTGCACGGTGTGCACGCCGGTGTCGGCGTGGGGGTTCACGGTGTCGCCGGCGGGCGCGTGCACGCCGCCGTCGGCCTGGTCGTGCACGGCGTGTTCGGCGTCCCAGCGTGCGTGGAACATGGGCATCCACTTGCTGACGGTCGTGCGGTCCTTGGTCAGGGTGACCCGTTCACGCAGGTGGCGGACCTCCGGCGTCTCCCCGGTTTCGGTGCGGTGGGCGACGTAGGCCTCCCACGCCAGCTGTCCTTCGGGGCTGGCGAACAGGTTGGCCCACGTGCGCTCTCCCACGCCGTCGGGGCGGCCGGGCGGCGGGGCGGCGGGCGTGTGCACGGCCGCGACGGCGTGACCGTTCACGGGCGCGGCCGGTGCGGGCGTGGGCGTCTTGGCGGGGGCCTTCACGGGTGGCGGCGTGACGTTCACGGCCGGGGCTGGCACGGGCACAGCGGCGGGCGCCGGCTCCAAGGCCGGGGCGGGCGGGCCGGCGGAGGCGGTGACAGCGGTGGCGGCCACCAGGTCGGCCGACAGAATGCCGCGGGAGACCACTTCGGCGGTACGGCGCATCGCGCCGGTGGGGTTGAGGTTGTAGGTGCGGATCGCCCACAGCTCATCGGCGGTGGCCACGCGCCGCCAGCGCCAGCGGGCCAGCCACAGGCCCTGGGTGCGGGCCTGGTGGCGCAGCCGCATGATGGCCAGCATCCGTGCCTGCTCCCGGCCCACCAGTTCCTCCACGCGCTTGATGCGGGTGGTGCGGCGGCGGATCCACATGCGGGCGGTCATGATCGGGCGCAGCCACATGTCCCAGGGGATGGGCTCCATGTAGGTGTCGTGCTCCAGGTCGTAGGCCTTGGCCACGGCCTTGCGGCCCACCTCAATCGCAATGATCCACAGGATGGGCATCATGGCGTGGGCGACCTGGCCCAGGATCTGCTGGAACAGATCGTTCTCCGCGGCCGTGGCGGCCTGCGCGGTGGCCGCCGCCGTACCGGGCTTGATCACTCCGGCGCCGAAGAAGTTCAGCACGACGGTGACGGCCGACAGGCCCCACACGGCGTAGCGCAGGCCCGCCACCGGCAGGCCGCGCAGGATCAGCCGCAGGTCGGCGGCGGAGAACGCCAAGATGGAGGCGTCGATACCGGTGGGCACGATCCAGGCTAGGCCGCCGAAGTAGGGCATCATCGCGCGGTTCATGCCGTCGAAGGAGCCGATGAAGCCCAGGACGCCGACAAACAGCACCAGCAGCACGATCGGGGTGTCGATCAGGTACAGGGCCAGGTTCGCGCTGGTCGCCTTGCCGGGCTTGGCGTCCGGCGGAGGGGCGGCCGGGGCGGATTCGGTGGTGGTGCTCATCATGATCTCTTTCCGCTTATCCGGCGACCGGCAGTACGGCGGCCTCAGCCCGGACCTGGTCGCCGTACAGGCGCACGGCCAGCCGTACGGCTGAGTCACTCAGCCCCAGGCGCCGGGCCACTTCGGCGGCCGACAGGTTGTCCAGCAGGTGCATGCGGGCCATCTCAATATCGCGCTCACGCGCCAGCGCCCGGTTCTCCGCCAGATTCGTCTTGATCTTGTCGTTGGCGCGGCGGGCGCGTTCCTCATCACCAATCACATGCGGCACCGTAGTGCGTAACGTGTTGCGGGGTGCGCAGGTGCAGGCAGTGCGGCGTGTCGCCGGACATGGAGCGGCCCGGCGCCCGCGGTGCGGGGGCCGGGCCGTCGCGCAGATGGGTCAGGCGGTGACGGGGCGATCCGCCTGCCGGGCGGCGGCGGCGAACTCCTGCGCGGGTCTGAACCAGGGCGTGTACCCGCCCCCCGGGTAGTAGACGAAGCCGCCCCGGTCGTCGACGACGTGCCGGCCGCTGGCGTCGCGGACCAGGACCCGGGCCTGGCTGCTGGCGCCGAAGGTGCCGAACCCCTCCAGGTGAACGGCCCCGCCGGCGGCGGAGCCATCGGCGACCGCGGCCGTGACCGCCTCCCTGATCACCTCAAGGATGACGTTGACGGCGTCGCAGACGGCGTCCCGGCTCCAGCCGGTGCGGGCCGCGACGTTGTCGATGATCTGTTCGGTCTGTTGCATGGCGCTCTCCTTCGTCGGTCAGGGCGGGTCGCTCTCCCGTCCCACACTTCTAACGTACAGGTACTTAGCTTTGATGTCGACGGGGAAAACGGGAAACGCCCCCCCGGGGCTACCGGGCGGGAGCCACCCAGGCGGCGGCCAGCCGCATCCAGTCGGGCGGGTGGCTGCCGACGACAACGTGCGTCAGGATGCGGATCATCTTGGCCTTCAGCGGCCGGGCCCGGCCGGACCGGATCTCCGTGGCCCAGTACCGGACGGCGGCCGGGCGGCCCAGCTGCTGCTGCGCGGTCAGGTCGCAGGCGATCTCAATTGCCCAGAAGGTCGCCACGTACAGCAGGTAGGCCGTCGTCAGCGCCACGGTCAGGGAGTCCGTGGCCGGGGCGACGATGAAGCCGATCAGCGGCCCGACGACGGGGGCGGCAATGCCCGCGGCCCACAGGGCCGTCCACCGGCCGCCGGTGACGTGGGCCACTTCGTGCCCCATGGCGTAGATCATGATGTTGGGGTCGGGGATGGCGTGGCGGCACATCATGACCGTGAAGCGCTCACCGGCGACGCCGACGGCGGCGGGGCCCCGGCACAGCGCATCGTGGCCGTCGGCGGTGCAGGTGAGCCGCAAGACCACCTCCGCACCCGGGTGACGGGCCTGGATCTTCTGGCAGGCGGCCTGCCACCACGACGGATCCGGCTCTTGCGGTTCCAGATGCGTCAGCTGGGTCAGCTTCCGTGCGGACGTACGCGCCCCAGGGAGCCGGTGGGCGATCCACTTCGACCATGCCAGGCTGCCGGCGATGACGGCGGCGATGGTGGCGGTCGGCCAGGGGGAGGCCAGGGCGTACACGCCCGCGACGGTCATGACGATGAACGCCACCAGGGGCGGGGGCGGGGGCACGGCGATGGCCACCCGCTGCGAAATGCGGATCTTCATGGTTCTCCGGGATAGGAAAGGCCCGGCGTCGCAGGATACGACAGGCCGGGCCGGGGCGGTGTGGTTCAGCGGGCGCCGACCACGCGGGCGGCCAGCAGCCGCAGGCTGTCGGGCGGGTGGGTGCCCTCCGTCAGCAGGAACAGGGTGGCGTTGATGCGTTGCCGAAGCGGCTGGTCGCGCTGGGCGCGCTGCATGCCGGCCCAGTGGCGGGTGGCGGCCGGGCGGCCCAGCTGCCGCTGCGCAGTCAGGTCGCAGGCGATCTCGATTGCCCAGAAGGTCGCGATGTACAGCAGGTAGGCCACGTAGAAGACCGCGCCGATGGCCTGCCAGCCCAAAACAGCGGCGGTGGCGAAGCCGATCAGCGGCCCGGCTGCGGAGAAGAGCGCGCCCGCGGTCAGCGTGGCCACCCACCGGCCGCCGGTCAGGTGTGCCACCTCATGGGCCAGGGTGTAGGCCACATCCGCGGCGCTGGCCCGGCCGCAGGTGATGACCGCGATGCGGTCGCCGCCGGCCCAGGTGCTGGCGGTGCCCTGGCACCAGGCGTCATGGCTCTCACCGGTGCAGGTCTGGCGGAAGTCGATGATCGCGCTGGGGTGGCGGGCGTGCAGGGCGGCCCGCACGGTCGGCCAGTTCACGGCCGCGGGGGTGTCCTGCTCCGACCGCAAGGCCAGGTCGGTGATGTGGTGGTGGTCGCGGCGGGCGGCGGGCAGCCGGTGGGCGATCCAGGCCGACCAGGCCAGGCTGGCGGCGGTGGCCGCCACAAGGGCCAGAAGGGGCCAGGGCATCTGGTGGGCGGCCACTCCCAGCGCAGCGGTGACCAGGACGGTGGTCAGGGACGGCGGTGGGGGAAGCAGGTCAGCGATGGTCATGGGTTCTCCCGGTGGTGTTCGCTCACAACCAATGTACGGGTACTTAGCAGACTAGACAAGTTGGGCCCTGGAAAATCTAGACACGTTCGCTAAGTACACGTACATTGCTGGTGAGCGATGACAGGAGAGGACCATGACCGACAACGACCGTCCCAGCGTCGATATCGGCGCGGAGCTACGCGCGATCCACGACATGATCGACGCGGCGCTGTACGACGAACACGCCAACCGGCAGATCGCCCTGGAGCAGGCACAGGCTGCCATCGGAGATCTGCACCTGCGGGCCTTCGGAGAGGACCTGGCCGGCGATGAGCAGGCCTATGAGGTGCGGCCGTCGATGAGTGGCATCTACTCCGGGCACGGCGGCTTCCTCGCCGAGAAGACCCCGGGCCGCGGCAAGTCCGTCCCCGTCGCCATCGCCTTGGCCCAGCCCCGGCTGGGTGATCTGGCCGACGGCACCCGGGTCGTCCTGCACGGCATGGTGGTCAAGACGGTGGAGCGTGACGACGTCGACGGCATCCACCTGACGGTCACCCTGCTGCACAGCGACGCGATGGTGACCGCCATCGTGCCGCCGATCCTGTACCCCTCCGCCTGCCTGCTGCTGGTCGACGGCCAGCGCCTGGCCGTGCACGGCCGCGTCGACAGCCGCGAAGGCCCCCTGGGGCTGCGGGTGGACAAGCTGGAGCGGGTACCCGTTTCGATCTTCAACAGGCTGCGTTGCGACGTCATCGACGACGCTCAGGTCCCCGGCGTCGTTACCGATGGCCCCCCAGACCCCGGTGGTCGATGAAGGTGACGCGCAACGCCCAGCGGCCCCCGGGAGACTTCTCCCGGGGGCCGCTGTTTTGCGTTCGGCGCAGGTCACGCCAGGCGGATCTGGCGGTGCACGTCCCGCTGTTCGGTGGCGGCGCGGCGCATCAGGGTGCCGGACTTGCGCGGCAGGCCGGTGCGCGGGTCGTCCATGGTCACCGTGGTGATGTAGTCGAAGCCGTGCAGGACGTACCAGGCCTGCAAGGGGCGGGCCCGGCGGGCGACGTTGATCCACAGCCAGTCGCGGGAGGCGCGGGCGGTGCGGTCGGTCGCCCAGTCCAGGATCAGCGTTGAGATGCCGGTCCCGGCCAGGTCCCGGGCCACCGCCATCCGGTGCAGGATCAGCGCTTCGGTCACCGGCATATCGGGCTGGGCCAGGCCGGCGGCGATGAACTCCATGTCGGGGCGGGAGTCCAGGACGAAGGTGGCCACGTCGCGCTTCATCTGGCGGTCGTGGACGATCCAGCAGGTGCCGGCGTCGATGTCCAGCAGGATGCGCTCATCGGGGAAGCCGTCGGGTGGCCAGGCGTCGTAGCCGCGGCCGTGCATCCAGCGGGCGGATGCGGCCAGCAGGTCGGCGACGGTGCGCAGGTCGGCGCGGCTGGCGGGGCGCACGCTGTAGCGGGTCGGCGCGGGGGTTTTGCCTGTCATGCGTCGACTTCCCAGACGAACTGGGTGCCGTTGCCGCCGACGTAGACGCTGTGGCGCACCAGCAGGCACTGATCGTCGGGGGTGAAGTAGGTGCGGCGGACCATCTCCAGCACCGGGGTGCCCGGGTCCAGTTGCAGCCGGTCGGCCTCCTCATCGGAGGGCATGCGGGAGCGGACGGTGTCGGCGAAGTGGCTTTGGTCGTGGCCCATCTCCGAGAAGATCGGGAAGATACCCGGCTGGATGTCGGCCGGAGCCATGATCGGGGTGTTCTTGACCAGGTCGTAGGGGTAGTAGGTGGCCGCCAGCTCCGTGGGGTCGCCGTTGATGTAGCGCACGCGGTCGCGGCAGGCCACCAGCTGGCCGTCGCTCACTCCCAGGATGCTGCCGACGCTCTCCCCCATGATCAGCTTGTCGGGGTCCAGGGTGCGCACGGTGATGGTCTGGAAGGCGCTGTGGCCGGCGTCGCTGACGGCGGCCACCCACGGATCGACGGTGCGGGTGGTGGTGACCTTGCGGCTGTCCCGCTTGGACATGTACCAGGTCATCTCACTGGCCGCCGGCACAAAGTAGCCCTCCCTGGGGCGGGCCACGACGTACCCCTTGCCGATCAGGTACTTGTAGGCCTGCCGGACGGTCGGCTTGGTCACGTCGTAGGCCTTCGCCAGGTCGTTTTCCGTCGGCAGCTGCTGGCCCGGACGCACCTGACCACTCGTGATGGTCTGCCGGATGGCTTCGGCGATCACGAGGTAGCGGGGGCGTGCGCCCCGCGGGGGTGGGTTGGTGGTCACAAGGGGCCCTTCCAGATGGGTGGATACGCAGTAGCACGTCAGTGATTGGTGTATACCAGCTTCTCAAGCGTCTTGACATCTGCGCAAGAGGTCGTTCTAATTCTTGGTATATATAAGCCTTACCAAGACGGCGAGGGTCGCCGCCGAACGACACGGAGGTGAAGCGGATGACGGTTGTGTGGATCATCTGCGGCGCAGTCATCCTGGCCGGGGTCATCGGCGCGGTGCCGGATGAGGCGCTGACGCTGACGGCCTATCTCTACGACGTCACCACCGCGGCCGGCGCCCGGGAGGTGGCCGCCGCCATCCTGGGCGTGATCGGGGTGTGCCTGCTGTATGCGGGCTCCGGTCTGACCCGCGGCGTCGTCCTGGGTGCCGCGGCCGTCGCGCTCTATGCCAACAAGCTGGTCATCCGGGTCGACGCAGGCGTGCAGCGCCTGGAGGTCACCCGGCTGCGGCAGCCCGTCCTGGAGAGGGGCGCAGATGCCTGAGACGAAGGAGAGCCAGGCCACCGTCACGCTGGAGGAGCTGAAGGCGGCCACCGACCTCAACTCCATGGCCAAGGCCATCACGGAGTTCGAATCGAACACCACCGCTGAGACCCGCCTACACCTGGACAAGATCAAAGAGTTCATCATGGCCTGCGCCGACGTCCTGGACCTGGCCGAATGGAAGGTCCGCCAGGACATCCGATGGGCGCTGATCCGTGACCCCGAAGGTGAAAAGCAGACCAAGAACATCACCCGGCACCTGCGCAACAGCGTCGGCTACCTGGAGGTCGCCGCCCGCCGGGTGGATGCCACCTGGAGGGCCTTCCGCGCCCGCCTGCGCTACCTGGCTTCCAAGGAACAGACCAACCGCAAGGGCCGCAAGCCGTACCAGGCCAAGTAACACCCGCAATGTGAGAGGAGGAGACCATGGGTGCACGACGCGCCGCCAGCGGCGTCAAGGACATGACCGTCAAGGTGACATCCGCCAGCGATGAGCAGCGGGCCCGCATCATCGGCGGGATCGGCCCCTGGCTGATCTGGCTGGTCGCCCTGCCCTTCGCCGCCCTGATCTTCTCCCTGCTGCACCTGGGCGTGCCCAACCCGGCCATGGTCATCATCAGCCTGTGGGCCGGCACCGCGGTCATCACCTGGACGGTGTGGAAGTTCACCGGCTCCCGCAGCGGCATCGGCCGCGGCCACCACATCATCAACACCGTCGGCTGCCTGTCCTGGGTGAACTTGGTGGTGATGTTCGGCCCCCTGGCCTTCCAGGGCGGACTGATCGTCATGTACCTGGTCGGCGGACTGGTCGGCTGCATCGTCTGGAAGGTGCGCTACAGCCGCCACACCGACCGCCTGGACGACGTCCTGGAGAGCCCCAAGGGCAAGAAGCGCCACCGCCGGAAGCTCATCGACGGCGGGTACATGGTGCGGGCCGCCGCCGACCGGGTGCCCGCCATCCGCCGCGGTGCCGCCGCCCTGGCCGGGCCCTTCCCGGTCGTCGCCACCCCGTGGGAGGCGCCGCGGGAGCTGACCTCCGGCCAGCAGGCCCTGACGGCCGGCCCGGTCACCACCGATCAGGAAGCCCAGGATGAGGCCGACGCGCAGGAAGCCTGGCGGCGTCTCCAGCTGCACTGGAGGGAGTTCACCCGCGTCAAGTACCCCACCCTCAACGGCGCCAGGTTGGTGCCGCTGGACATCAAGCCCTACCGGATCCGCACCAAGGTCAACCTAGTGCGCGGCGTGCAGGTGCCCGGCGACGTCGAAGGCGCCCGGGAACTGCTGGCTTCCCAGACCGGCATGCCCCCCTCCTCCATCCAGCCCCGGCCCAACAAGCTGCACGGCGGACAGGCCTTCATCGACTTCGTGCTGATCGACTCCCTGAAGGAGTCGCTGCCCTGGCCCGGCCCCACCCACATCGGCCAGTCCATCGCCGCGGCGCCTACCGCGTTCGGCCTGTACGAAGACCGGGTGCTGGCCCAGGTGTACGAAGCGGCGATCACCACCGCGGAGCTGGCCAAGCGGGTGGGCATGACGGAGAAGAACCTGTCGCACACGCTCATCGAGGGGATGACCGGTTCGGGCAAGTCCAACTACGCGCGCATCACCGTCACCGACGGCGCCACCCGGCTGGACCTGGTCGACTTGGTGATCGACACGGTGAAGAAGTTCCAGACGATGGGCCCGATCGCCGGCGCCTTCGACTGGTTCGCCTGGCAGAAGGCCGAAGCCCAGGCGCTGATCCGGTTCCTGCTGGACCTGATCGCGGAGATGGCCGCCTACCTGGGCGCGCACGGCTACGACAACTGGCAGGAAGGCTGCGGCCTGCCGCTGGTGCGGGTCACCATCGAAGAGGGCGGGATCATCGCCAATGAGCTGGACAAGCTGGACGACGTCATGAACTCCGCCCGGTCGGCGGGCGTGGTCATGCGGGTGGCTTTCCAGCGGGCGCACCACGGCCTGGCCGACACCAACGTGCGCGCCGCGTTCGGCTCCAGCCTCATCCACGGCGTCAAGACCCTGGACGACACCTTCGCCATGGACGAAGAGCTACTGGCCGCCGGGTGCGACCCGTCGATCTGGAAGGACAAGCAGCCCGGCATGGCCTACTACTCCGCGCCGGGCCTGTCCATCGAGCGGATGGTGATGGCATCACGGTCGTTCAAGTTCGACCCGGTGATGGGCGCCGCCATCGTCGATGAGTACGCGCCGATGCGGGAGCAGTGGATCCGGGAGAACTGCCCCGACTGGTTCAAGATCCTGGCCAAGGTCGACCGCAACGGCGTCTACGCCAAGCGCACCACCGGCGCAGCCGTACGCAAGGAGGTCCTGGAGATCCAGCGGGCCAAGGCCTCCGGCGCCCGCAACCAGGGATCGATCATCGACATGGGCGGCGCGGGCCGCCACCGCGCCACGGCCGATGTGGCCACCGACGACTACCAGGTGGAGGTCATCGGCACCGAACCCGCGCAGCCGCCAGTGGCCGACCAGGTCGATGAGGCGCCGGCCGCGCCGATCAACGCCGAAGAGGCGATCGAGCGGCCGACCTTCGATGAGCTGGAGAACGAACTGGACGATGACCTGGCCGAAGCCGCCCGCCAGGACCTGGCGGACGGGATCGACGCCCGGGCCCACCTGGAGGAGATGGACCCGGAGGAGGAGTTCGCCTACCCGCCGCGGGAGCCGGGCAGCAAGCTGGCCAAGGAGGAGGCGCTGGAGGCCACCCGCCGCTACCTGGCCGGTAAGGGTGCCTACTTCAAGTTCCGGCCGCGCGACGTCTACGACGACCTGTGCGGGGAGCAGGGCATCACCGGCCTGTCCGCCTCTTGGGTGCGGGTGACGGCGCTGCCGACCCTGGTGGCCCAGGGCGCCCTGCACCACGACAAGGCCGAAGGCGTCTACACGGTCGAAGAGAAGATCAACGATATTGCGTTCGGCCCCGTGATGGTCGGGGTGTGAGACCCATGCAGCCGCCCCCGCCGTCTACGCACCGTGACCGTCACGGGGCGTGGAAGCGGGCGGGGGCGGGCTGTTTAACAGAACCGGCATAACCGCCCCCTATGCGCGGGCGCGAGAGGCCCTAAACAGGCTGTTAAACAGCCTCTTAACAGCCCCCGGCGTCATGTCCGTTTAACAGCAAATCCGACTACTGACAGTGACGAAATGGAGATCGTGATGCGCACCAAGAAGGCCCCCAAGCCCCCCGGGTTCTACGCAGCGTTGTTCGTCCTGGTGTTCTGTGCGGTGGTCAGCGTGGGCCAGAACCTCTACCACGCCTTCGCCATCGCCAGCCAGGTGACGCTGCCGGGGCTGCTGGCCTTCGGCGTGGGCATCTCCCCCGTCCTGGTCGCCGCAGGCCAGAGCCACGTCATGGCCGTGGTGCGGATGAGCCGGTTCAAGCTGGCAGTCGGGTACGCGTGCTTTTCCATGGCCATGGTGATGTCGCTCCAGATCAACCATGAGGTCGTCGACCCGTTCTTCGGGACGCTGACCCCGTTCGGACTGTTCGACATCGACGTGGCGTGGATGCCGGGCATCTTTCTGGACGTGTGCGCCCTGCTGGCGCTGGACACCATCGTCTCCCTGTACCGCACCCACCACGTCGCTGAGGTCGCACAGCCCGCCCGCGGTGCGCACGCCGCCCCGGCCGTGACGGTCCCGCCCGCGGCTCACGCCGCCCCCGCCGCGCCCGCACCCGTGCCCGTGCTCCCGGCCGCCGCAGCGCCCACGCGTGAAGGCGCCGACGCCTGCACGCCCACCCCCGATCAGTCCGGCGTGAACGCCCCCACGCCCGCCCCGTTCACGCCGGGCGTGAACCCTCACGCGGAGCGTGCGCGTGAGACCCTCACGCCCCCCGCACGCGACGTTCACGCTGACGCCGCCGTGCACGTTCACGCCGATGCCGGCGTGAACGCCGGTGAGACCCTCACGCCCACCCCGGCCGCCGACCGCGTGCACACCCCCGACAGCGGCACGCGTGAGGCCGGCCCTGCCGCGCCGCCGGCGCCGTCCCGGCCCCGGACGCGCACCACCAGCACGGGGGGCACGACCAAGAAGCGCACCGCGAAAACCGCTAAGTCCACGTCCACCGCGGAGGCCTCAGCCCCGGCGTTCGACTGGGACGGCTGCACCGACGATGAGCTGGTCGCCCACATCGCCGACCAGCTGATCGGCGTGGCCCCGCCGGAGGTGTCGGCCCGCAAAGTCCGCATGGCGAACCTGCCCATGGGCACCCCCCAGGCGACGGAGATCTTCCGCCGCTGGCGGGCCGTGATGGTCGCCCGCGGACACCTGCCCGCGGCCGACGCCGAAGGCGTGCACGCGGCCCCCGACGGCGGGCGTGCACCCCTCACCGATGAGGCGGGTGCACCCCTCACGCGCACCGGTTCGGACGACCCGCGGTGAGGCCCGGCGTGCACGCTGCATCGGCCCTCACGCGTGAGGGGTGCGTGAACCGTTGCGTGAGCCCCGCGCGGGGGGTTCACGCAACGGCACCCCGGGCCGCACGCGTGAGGGCCGATGCAGCGTGCACGCCCCCACTGCTATCCCCTCACGCCCGGCGCCCGGCGCCGGCTCACGCGGGCCGCCACAGCCGCCCGCACCGGTGTGCACGCACCCGTGTGCACACCCCCTCAAGCGGGTTCACGGGTGAGGGTGGGTCGGCCCTCCCCGTGAACCCCCGCAGCTTCGCGCACGCCCCGTGCGCGCACCCGTCATTCACACCTGGAGGCGACCATGCACGACGATGACGCGGCCCGCCGGCACTCCCCCCTGCCCGGCCTGAGGCCGGGAGAGAACATCACCTACCCGGTACGGGAGCCCACCGGCCAGATGCCGGAGGACGACGCGGTGGAGGCCACCCGCCGCTACCTGGCCGGCAAGGGCAAGGGCTTCACCTTCCGGCCGCGGGAGGTCTACGACGACCTGTTCCGGATCACCGGCCGCACGGCGGCGTGGGTGCGCAGCCTGGCGCTGCCCGCCCTGGCCGGTCAGGGCGGATTGAGCTACGACCAGTTCAACGGCACCTACACCGTCACCGGCACGATCGACTCTCTGCCCCGGGCCGTCATCGTCGATCTCAAGGACACCGGCGACGGCCAGACGGTCGCCATCGTCCCGCCCTGGGCGCTGCCGGAGCCGGCCGACACCGACCCGGAGGTCTCCATCGGCCTCACCCCTCTGACCACCAGCGACGTCAACGAAGTCCTGCGCTGGGCCACCCAGATCACCAGCGACATCGGCGACCCGGACGCCGTCATCACCAACGCTGAGCCGATCATCGCCTGGCTGAAGGACGGCGCCGAACGGGGCGACCTGCCGACCCGGCTCATGGCTGCCAAGCGCACCTACACCAACGACAGCAACAGCAACCGGGAGCCCGACGACGACCCGACGGCGTTCCTGATGCGCGCCGCCGCCTACTACACCGTGCTGCACGACACGCTCTGAAGGAGACCCCGACGATGACGATTACCCCCGGCCCGGCCCGCCAGTTCACCGATGAGGGCTTCCACCTGTGGGACTACACCGAATTCGGCGTCATCCCCCGCGTGCTGGCCCAGTCCATGCCGCCGACGTGGCAACGCCGGATGGAAGCACTGCTGGAAGAGCTGAACGACGCCTACCTCCACCTGCCCCAGCCCGCGGGCTACCACGTGCGGACCGGCACCTGGATCGACGTCAGCGACGCCAGCGCCGACCAGCTGGCCGCCGCCGGCGTCACCCGCTCCACCCCGTACGCCGACTGCGACCACGTCGGCCGCTGCCCCTGCGATGAGGTGCCCTACCTCTACACCGGGCCCGACGGCCGCCAGATGAACGACGACGAAGAGATCTTCATCCCGGGGCCGAACCCGCTGCCCTCCCCCAACAAGGGCCGCACCCACGTGCCGCCCTACGACGGCGGCCCCTACCTCACCCCGCTGACCACGCTGGCGACCTTCGGCGGCGACTACGCCGACGGCACCCGGGTCACCGTCGCCGCCCTGGCCTTCATCGTGTACCCCGGGCCGGGACTTGCCCGGCTGATGCTGACCGGCCCGCACTGCGACATCATCGGCGTGCGCACGGAGCACGCCGTGCTGCCGGAGACTCCGCTGCCCAGCCTGGACGACACCCGGATCGGAGCACCGGTAATCGTTGAGGCCGTGGTGCAGCACGACGACACCGGCCTGTTCCTTCTCGCCGACTCCATCACCATCCAGCCCCCCGAAGGAGACGCCGCCGCATGAGAACCGACAGGCTGGCCCCGCCCGTGCGCTACCCGGGCAGGCACCCCTGGCCGGACCCGGTACGGCCCAACCACGCCGTCAACATCGGCACCGTCATCTACGGCGGCGCCGTCGGCACCACCGCCACCCTGCCCGCCCGCGGCAACGTCCTGATCATTGGCCGGGTCGGCAAGACCAACCTGGCGCGGGTGCTGGCCGCGGAGTTCGCCGACCGGCCCAACAGCGCGGTCATCGCCGCCGGGATACGCGGCGGCATGCACTTTCGCGACGTGAACGGCGTCGACCTGGTCGACCTGCCGCCGGAATCACACGCAGAGATGCTGGCCGCCTTGGACTCCCTGAAGGAGACCCTGCGTCAACGCATCGACCACGACGACCGCGGCCACCTGGCTGTCATTCTGGACGGGGTCGACCTGCGTCTTCAGCAGGCCGCCGAAGCGGTCGCCGACATGGCACTGCTGGCCCGCACTGTCGACGCCCAGCTCATCCTGACCGCCCCGCCGCTGATGGCCACCACCTCCAGATGGCGGCACCTGACCATGACCGTCGACCACCTCGTGTCGATCGACCCCCGCGACCTGGCCCTGGCCTACCGGCCGGTCTGGCACACCCAGCCGATCCCCTCAGGGCCGCTGCCGGCCGACCCCAGCCTGGCCGTCGTCGCGACCGGCAAGACCGTGCAACCCGTGCAGATCTACCACCACCCGATCCCCGACTGAGTGCGTTCCCCGGCCTCTCCCCTAGCCAAATCACTAAGTACCCGTACAATATGGGTGAGGGCCGGGGAGAGCGACCCCGGCCAGAAGGAGACCCCATGCCCACCACCGAAACCCCCGCCCCGGTCGCCATCGGCCACGTCCTGGCCGGCCCCCGCACCGGCAGCCGGGCCACCTTGGGCGCCGACAACATCTTCATCACCGGCGCACGCGGCAAGACCAACCTGGCGCGGGTGCTGGCCGCGGAGTTCACCCGCCGCCCGGCCACCCGGGTCATCGTCGCCACCCCCCAGCCGTTCCGGACCGAATACGGGAACCTGCTGAGCGACGCGCAGTTCATCCCGCTAGGCCTCAGCCGCACCCCGGACGGCCTGGGTGAGATCCTGAGGACGTTCATCGACCGCGCCAACGCCCTGACGCGCCAGCACCTGCTGGGAACGCCGCTGGACCCGGAGTGGACCCGCCTGGTCGTCATCATCGACGTCCCCGCCCTGCACTCCCCGCCGATCCAGGTCATGCTCACCTCCCTGGCCGCCATGGCCAGCAGCGTCGACGCCCAGATCGTCATGCTGATGTCCCCGCGCCAGATGAACGCCTACGGCCCCGTGGCGACCGCCCTGATCGACAATTTCCCGCACCGGGTCATCACCCAGCCGCACCGGCTGTACCCCGAAGACCTGGCCGGCCTGATCCTGGGGCTGCTGGGCAGCAGCCGGGACCAGATGCCGACGTGGCTGCCGGACCTTCCCGGCCTGGCGCTGGCCTTCAACCGGGCTCAGCCGGCCCCGGAGATGATCCAGGTGTCGTTGGGGCCCGTCATGTTCGCCCCGCAGCAGGAGGAGGAGGGCGATGCAGCCATCGACGTCGCCACCGTGGTGGAGGCAGCCGGGCCGGGCGGCGCGGGTGCGGGTGCTGTACCTGGACGAAGAGACGGTGCGCCTGGTCTGCTGCACCGCCTGCTCACCGCGGTGCGGAACGGGAGACGATGACGATGGCGCAGCTGGCCCTTCCCCCGGGCACCGGGGAGCCGGCCTGGGCGCTGACGGTCGATGAGGCCGCCGGAGCGTTCAAGGCGGCCCATCAGCCCCTGTCCGGCAGGAGTGCGCTGGCGGCGCTGATCGCGGCCGGGCGGATGCCCCTCAAGGGCCGGATGCCGGCGCTGCCGGTCACCGATCAGGACCTGACCGCGCTGCTGGCCCAGGTCGAAGCTGAGCTGCTGGCGCAGCAGTCCGCTGCCCGTCGCGTGCGGCCGTCGGGCCGGCGGAACACCAGGAGGACCAAATGATCAACGCGGGAATCATCGTTAGCGACGGCAGCACGGTGGTGCTGTCGGGTGTGGCCGTCGGGCCGAACGCCACGGTCATCGTCGACGGCGACCAAGAGGACAGCGACAGCGAGTAGCCCCGCCCTGTGACGCCCGTCCCGCACACCGCGGGGCGGGCGTTTTCATGCGAACACATGATCCAATCTACTTTGTAAGGCACCGATCTTGAGATGGGCTTGACCCGCCTGGCCCGCCCGGTGCGCGAAAGCAGCGCGGCTACACCCCATCGCCGACGTCTGACCTGCGGTTTTGCACGGTGGGGGGAGCCGGTATGGCGGGAGCCGTACCGGGTTTCCCCTGGGGGTGTGCGATGCGGCGATCTTTACCATGTAGATCACCACGGGAGGGTCGGCACCCAGACCCGCCGTCGACGGGATCCCATCACCGGCTTTCCATCGGCGGGATTGCATCCGGGCGGCCGGGGACGGCCGGTAGGGTCCCGGGCATGCCCGCTGAGCACTCCGACGACGCCCCTGCGCTCACTCCTGAGGCGGTCGCCGCGGCCCTGGCCGCGCTGGGCTCCTACGCCTACGTGCCGACCTCCCAGGACCTGGCCCGCGATGCCGCCACAGTGGGCGGTGAGCACGTGCTGGCGGCGCTGCTGGCCAACGCGCTGTACGGCGCGGCCGTGGCCACCGCGATGGCCGCGGAGACCCGCATGGTGCAGCGCGGCGCCACCGCGGAACAGGTGACGCTGGCCCGCCGGCAGGTGATGAAGGCGGCCGGCGCGGTCGGGCCGGGGGTGGTGACGGTGCTGCACTGGCAGATGGCGCAGGTGGCCGGGCCGCTGTATGGCTGGTCGCAGCACAAGACGCTGGGACCGCTGGGGGAGGCGATGGCGCAGGCGGCCTCAGCGCTGGTGCTGCTGCTGGAGGTGACGACCGCCACCGGTGATGATGATGCGCGCCTGGCCGATCTGAACGACCAGGTGCGTCAGGCGCTCAGGCGTCTGGAGGATTCCCACTCCCGGTTGCGGGAGCTGCTGGCCTCCGGTGACGGTCTGGCGCGCGTGGCGGAAGCCTGGAGGGGCGACCAGGGGTAGGGGTCAGGGCCGCCAGGAGGGCTGGTAGTCGGGGTGGTCGTCGAAGCGTTCGGCGCGGTCTTCCAGCACGGCCAGCAGAGCGGCGGCCTGCCCGTGGCAGGCGGCGACGTCCTCTTGCGCGGCGGCGCGGCGGGCGGGATCGGCGTCGGGGTCTCCTGCCAGGCTGCGGAGCATCTGGAGGGCGTGGGCGTGGCTTTCCACCGCGGCGGTGTAGCGGGCGATCAGTTTCCGGTCGGCGGCGACGTCTTTGTGGATGCGGTCGGCCGTGTAGCGGGTGCCGGCGGCTGATTCGTCGTCGGCCGTGGTGCGGTCTTCGTCCAGCCGGGCGTTCAGAAACCCGATCAGGTCATCCATCATGTGGGGGCATCTCCGGTCGGCGATGGTTCGGCTCCGGCGGCGGGCTTGAGCGGGAAGCCTTGCCGCCAGCGTCGCCAGGAGGTCAGCAGGCTTTTCCGCCAGGAGGCGTTGCGCAGGGCGGAGGAGTTCAGCCATTCGGCGGCCTGGTCGCTGTCGGGGTCGATGCCTTCGCGGGCGAACTGGAGCGCGGTCCAGGCCAGCCTGTCGGCGATGCCCAGCAGCGGGTTGGTTGACGACCGCAGGCGGGGTTCGCTGATCTGTTCGATGTGCACGCTGCGGGTGAGGAGTTTGTTGGTCAGGCGGGTCAGGGTTTTCTTGTGCAGGACGCCGCGGGTCACGGCGCGGGGGCGGCTGCTGCGGACGGTGGTGCGGCTGGTGATGACGTCGGCGGCGCTGGTGCTGTCGATGATCAGGTGGATCTCCTGGCCGGACTCATAGGTGGCCAGGCCCTGGCAGACGGCTTCCAGTTCGGCCGATACGGCGTTGGTGCGGGGCGCGGTGTACCAGCCGAACCAGGCCGCACCGTCGCCGCGGACGGCGGCCCAGGCGCCGATCCTGTGAGTGCCGCCTAGGCCGCTGTCGGTGGAGGCGTCGGTGGCGATGCAGGCGGAGTCGCCGTCCAGGCCGGCCAGGTGCAGGGTGTAGGGGCCGTGGGTGCTGTCGAAGGGGATCCACTGCATGTCCCCGGTACGGCGGTCCCGGGTCCATGGCTTTTCAGGCTGGTGACCGGGGTGGCCGGGAGCCTGCCAGGCGGTGCGCAGGCTGGCATTGCTGGTGCAGGTGCGCAGAGCGTCGGAGGCCAGCCAGCGTTGGGCGGCGGGGTCGTCGACGGCGATGCCGTGCTTGGCGAAACGGAGCGCGGTCCAGGCCAGGCGGGCGGCTAGACCTCTCAGCGCGACGGCGTCGTGGTCGGGGGAAGTGCTGGTGTGGTCGATGAGGTACAGGTCGATCGGCCGTCGCCGCAGTTGGTAGGCCAGGGCCTTCACGGTGGCCGGGTGCAGCGTCTTGTTGGATGGGGGGAGGCCTTGGGCCAGGCGGGTGGCCGCGGAGATGGCGGCGGTGGAGGTGGTGGCCAGGCGGACGCTTTGGTGAGCGGGCACGCTCTTCAACGCCCAGTGCATGGCTTCCAGGATGGCGGCGGTGGGGTCGGTGCGGGGCGCGGTGTACCAGCCGTAGCGGGCGCCGCCGTCGCCGGCGACGGCGGCCCACACGCCCAGGCCGTCTCCGGTCAGGGCGGTGACGGCGATGAGGTGGGGGTCGCCGTTCATGTCGGGGAAGAGCGCGCGGTAGGGGCGGGTGTGGGTGTGGGTGGGCACCAGGCTGTCGGGGGGTGAGGTCACCGGGCCGACGGCGGGAAAGGGTGCGGGTTCGGTGGCGTTCATGTGTTGGGCTGGATGATCCATACGGATACGTGGTCGGGGCCGTGGGTGTAGACGATCCGGTAGGTGTCGGTGGTGATCTCCATGGCGCTGGGGATGCTGCCGTAGGGGCGGGCGCCGATCGGTTCGGGGTCGGCGATGAGGTCCAGGATGGTGTCGGTGATGGTGCGCCGCAGGACGGGGGCGGTGGCGGCCAGGGTGTCGATGGCGGCCGGGGAGAGCACCAGGCGGCGTTTCACCGACCGGGGGACGGGGTGAGGCCGACGGCGGCGTACACGTCAGCCGGGTCGTCGAAGGTGGCTACGGGCAGGGTGCCGGCGTCGGTGTCGGCGATCATCTTGGCGACGGTGGCCTCTTCGCGGGCGCGGCGCAGGGCGACCAGATCGCGGTAGTCCTCTTCGGAGATGATGACGGCGCGTTCGTGGGTGCTGCGGCTGATGACGGTGGGGGTGTGGCGGTGCACGGCGCGGGCGATGAGGGTGCCCAGCTGCTTGCGGGCGTCGGCCACGCCCATGGGTTCGCTGCTCATGTCTTCACCGTACCCGCGAGATGTACATGATGTACATCTTTCCGGGGGTGCCCGGCGGGGATCAGCCGGTGTCCGGGCTCATGGTGGATTCGCGTCACCGGCGGTAGGTGCGGCACGGGGCTGGCGCAGCCAGGCGCGATAGCGCCGGGCCAGGGTCGCGCGGACGGCGGGGCGTGATACGGCCGGGCCGGTCAGCCAGTCCCAGGCGGCCGGGCTGCGCGGGTCGACGTCGTCCAGCAGGAAGCGCAGGATGCTCCAGGCCAGCTGGTCGGCGACGCCCACCAGGCCGGGCGGGGAGGTGTGCTTGGCGGGGCCGGGGGTGACGTCGATGTCCACGCTGCGGCGGCTCATCTGGTCTTTCAGCCGGGCCAGGGAGTCCAGGTGCAGCGCGCCCCGGGTGGTGGCGGTCAGCGGGAGGCCGTCGGCCAGGCCGCGGGCGATGTGGGCGGCCTCGGCGGCGTCGGTCAGCAGCAGGGTGGGGCCGCCGTCGCAGGTGGCCAGGCCCTGGGCCATGGCCTCCAGTTCGGCTGACAGGGTGTTGGTGGCCTCTGCGCGGTACCAGCCGAACCAGGCGCGGCCGTCGGAGTGCACCACGGCCCAGATGGCCAGGGTGGCGGTGATGTCCAGGGAGGCGTCGGTGGCGACGGCTGCCGGCTGGCGGAAGGGGTGGGGCAGGGTGAGGGCGTGGGGGATGCTGGCGTCGGTGATGGTGCGCCAGGCGGGCGTGGGCTGGTGCGCGATGGGGACGCGCTGGGGTGGTTGGCCGCGCCAGGTGGGGGTGATGCCGGCCAGGGTGGCCGG
This sequence comes from Paraplanobispora siamensis, assembly GCF_016863175.1. GTDB lineage: Bacteria > Actinomycetota > Actinomycetes > Streptosporangiales > Streptosporangiaceae > Planobispora > Planobispora siamensis. The sequence continues at coordinate 4,454 of NZ_BOOJ01000052.1, read as the reverse complement.
ACTGGGAGTGTCGGTCATGGCCCTCTTCGTCGTTCACGCGGGTGGGGCGCGGCCCCGGCCGGGGCCGCGCCGTACGGCTCAGGCGGTGGCGGGTACGGCCCAGATGCGGATGACGGCGCCGGGGGTGCGCAGGGCGTCGCGTTCGCCGGGCTGGCCGATGAAGACCTTGGCGGCGCGCCGGTACTCCACCACGCGGGCGTCGTCGCGCCAGACGCGGGCGTCGGTGAGGGCGTCTTCGGTGGAGCGCAGCAGCTTCGACAGGTCCGGGGCGCTGGCCGGGCGCCACCACAGCAGCCGTGACCAGGCTGGCCCCGTGGGCCACCAGATCTTGCCCTCCAGCCACCAGCGGGGGCGGCTGAGGGGCTTGTCGCCCATCGTGAAGATCATCTCTACGGCCAGGGGGCCGTCGACGGGCCCGGGGAAGGGTCGGCCGCGCCGGTTGCGGTTGGCGATCTCCACCATGGCGGCGGCCTTGACGTTGTCGCGCCACGGCTTGACCGCCGCCGACGATTCGATCATCTTGCCCTTGCCGATGGGGCGTTTGCTGCCCTGCGGGGCGGGGTTGCCGTGCACGTGGATGGTGATGAGCGGTTCGGTAGCGGTCGGGTCGGCCGTCTCCGTCAGGGTGATGGCGTCGGCGGCCTGGTGCAGAACGGCCAGCACCTGGTCGGGCCGGTGGCCTTCCTGCCAGTCGGCCAGGTCGGCGGGGTGGGTGTAGCCCAGCTGGCGGGTCAGCCACCACAGCACCGCTTCTGCCCGGTCGTAGCCGGTGGGGCCACCTCCGGCGGCGGCGCGGATGGCGGCGATGACGCAGGCGTCGGAGTCGTGCGCCAGCAGCTGGGCGGCTTCGTGCAAGATGGCGTCGCCGCGCGGGAAGAGGGTGGTGGTGTAGGCGGGAGTCATGGTCATGGCCGTCTCCTGATCTCGGTTCGCTCTACCGGGGGTGCCGGCGCGGATACGGCCCGGAGCCGTGTCCTGCCGATGGTACGGGTACTTAGTGACGGGGTCGAGGGAAGGCGCAGGCCTGTGTCGGGTACTTAGTAGCGGGGCGTCGCCGGTCGGCCGCCCCAGGTCTTGGGCAGCACGAAGGGGCGGCGGTCTTCTCCCTCCACCCAGATGGGGGTGGCCTGCTGGACCAGGCGGGACATGATGCGCGGGCCGTACATGATGCCCAGCTGGTCGGGGTTGAGATTGGTGGTGATCAGCAGGCGCTTGTCGCGCCGCAGGAAGGCGGAGATCAGGGAGCCGATCTCCGTGGCTGCGAATTCGGTGACCGGCTTGCTGACGTCGCGGCCGGCGCCCAGGTCGTCCACCAGCAGGGCGTCGGCGTCTTCGGCCATCTGGCGGACCCTGTAGGCGGGCAGGCCGCCGCCGTCGGGGCGCAGCGCGGTCAGGTAGCGGGCTTCGCTGACGGCGTGCACGCGCATCCCCTGGTGGGCGAAGTGGCCCAGGGCGGCGAAGGCCACGTGGGTCTTGCCGCGGCCGACGTCGCCGTTGAGGACCAGGGTGCGGGCGGTCGGGTTGGCGGCCCAGGCCCGTACCTCCTGGGCGCCCTGTTCGGCCGTCAGCGTCTCCAGGGTCGCATCCCGGTAGTCGCCGTCGGGCCAGTCCTCCACCAGGCGCTGCCAGATGGTCAGGTTGTTGCGGCGGCGCAGGGCGTCGACGTCGGCGGCGACGTCGGCGGGCCCGTAGTCGTCGACGGCGGTCAGGTGCCCGCCGCGGGCGATGATCTCCGCCAGCCGGGTCCGCATCGCCTCCAGGGCGATGCCGTCGCGGTCGCGGCGCAGGATCTCCCCGAACAGGATGTGGCCGCTGGTGAGCGGTTCCTGCACCTCATCGGGGTCGCGGTGGACGGGCAGGTAGCCGGGTTCGGTTTCGACGGCCGGGGTCAGCTCAGGCTGCATCGCGACCACCGCCGCTGATGGCCGCCCACTGGGCCATGAAGGTGGCCTTGCGGCCGTCGGCGCTGTCGTCGCCGTCGGCTACCGGAGCGGGCGGCGGGGTGTGCGGTGGGCCGTCGTCGCCGGGCGCGGCCGGGGCGGGCACCGGTCCGGCCGCCGGGGCGTCGGGTGCGGTGCTCTGGCCTGCCCAGGCGGCCCAGGACGCAGCCGATGAGCCGTCGGCCCAGCCGTCGCCGGTGTAGGTCTGGCGTCCGGCGCCGGGGCCGACGGGCTCACCCAGCAGGGCCCGCTGGAACTGGTCGCGGAAGGGCACCGGGCGGGCGCAGGCGCGCAGCGCCTCCTGCACGCGCTGGGCGGCCAGCGGCAGCGGCTCCAGCGTCAGCGATGCAGAGACCGCAGCGCGTACCAGGCGCTCCAGGTCGTCGCGGGACTGGTCCAGGATCGGGCCCTTGCGCTCCCACATCGCCCACCACCAGCCGGTGATCCTCCCGACGGCGGCTTCGGCCTCAGGGTCGGCCAGCGGGGCCGCGCCGGGCCGGGTACGGCGCCGGGCGGCATCGGCCAGATCCTTGCGCACCCAGTTGCGGAAGGTGCCGTCCCAGCCGCGGGCGGTGCGCCGCTTGGTGCCCTGCACCTCGCACCAGTAGCGGCGGAAGTCGGCCACGGTGGTGTCGATCACCGGGTCGGTCAGGCCCTGGTCGCGGGCCCAGGCGCGCAGGCCGTCGTCAGGAACCCAGTCGGCGGGCAGCTGGAAGGACCGGTCGCGGCTGGGCTTGGCCGGGACGTCGACGACGGGCGGCTGGCCGGCCGTCGCTTGAGCGTCGCTCTGATCGGGCTTGACGTCGTCGGCTGGGTCGGCTATTCGCGCGGGCGCCTGCGCGGCACTATCCCCACGAAGTGGGGATAGTGCTTCTCTGCTCTTGGTTTTCTGAGACGCGTGATTTTCCAGACCTGGATCGTCCAGGCTTGGAAAATCGCATGTTGGTCCTGAGCTGCGCATTCCTTGATCGCCAGCCAGGATGCGATTTTCGCATGTTGGCTGCGACCTGCGGTTTCCTTCGGCGTCGTAGGGCGCTTCGGTGATGATGAGCAGGCCTTCGGGCATGTCGGTCACTTCGTAGACCGATTCGGCCAGCGTGCCGTCGGCGTTGCGGATGCGGCGCCGTACCAGGTACCCGTACTGCTCCAGGCGCTTGAGGGAGGCGGAGATCAGGGAGATACCCGCGTCCATGCCTTCGGAGATCTGCTCCACGGTCAGGCCGAAGCCGTCCTCATGGCTCCAGATGTGCCCGAAGATCCCCATGTCTTGCGGCTTGAGGCGCGGGTCACGGAATACGGCGTTGTGGACCGTCATGAAGTGCTTGCCCAGGACGTCGGCTGCGCGTGCTCCGTGGCGGATCGTGTTGCTCACGCGATCACCGCCGGGCGGGCGCTGTGGGCGCTAAGTCCACGTCCAGCTGAAGCGCTAAGTACAGCGCGCGAGGATGCGGTTACAGCCTGGTCGGATTTGGCGGCGACAGCGGGGTTTTCTGCATGATCAGCAGGCCCGATTTGCGTGTCGTGTGTTGCCGCGAGGACGTCTGCGGGTACGCTAGTACCCAGCATCGTCGGATCACTCATGTGGGTTCCAATCACTGATGAGTTCCGGTGGTGTGGCGCTTCGGCAGGGGGGCCAACCCTTCGGAGCACCGGCGGCGGCAGTTCGCTCCCACTGGGCGGGAACCCAGTGCGAACGTGCCGCCGTCGCTATTTCTATGGAGTTATCGTGCGTTCCCAGACGGTTTCCCGAACGGTGCAGCGCGAGGACACCGTATCGCGAATCTGTGGTCCGTGGGGCGTGACGCGCCGGATTGCCCGCTGCGAAAACCCCTGCATAGCAAGGGGTTCCGGTGCTCACACCCGCTCCTTCGGGGGCTCCGCCGGGTACTTCTTCAAGATCGTTTCGGCGGCGGTGATCGCCTGAGCGTGGTCGCTTTGACTGGCTTTGGGCAACGTGCGGGCCTTGCCCGCGGCGAAGTCCACCAGGTGCGGCCGGTAGCGCAGTTTGCGCCAGTTCTCCCCGGCGAAGCGCTGGCACTGGGAGGCCTCCGCCAGCCAGCGCGCCGCCTCATCCAGCTCTTCATCCGTCGGCACGGGTGCCGGAACCACCAGGTATCCGGCGGATGCCAGGATGGCGTCACGGGCCTGGAGCGCGGCCCGCAGAGCCGCCTCCACCCGCTGGTCCAGCGACTCACCCCGCGTGGTGGCGTCGATGAAGACGATGTCGAAGGACTCCAGGGCCGCGGCCATGCCCGCTTCCAGAATCTCATCGGTGCTGTTCACGCCTCACCGCCGTCTTCGCCGCGGTCGTCGATGACGGCCAGGCGGCCGGCGGTGGCGTCCCAGCCCACGCACAGCTCCGGGCCGCCACTGTCGGCGGGGATGTAGCCGAAGGTCAGGCGGCGCAGCATGCGGGCCAGCGCCTGCACCGCCTCCTCCTTGGTCGCGCCCGATCCGATGGGGGCGTTGATGTCGGCGTCGGGGTCGTCATCGTCCAGGTCGTCGGGGCACTGG
>NZ_BOOJ01000051.1 GCF_016863175.1 Paraplanobispora siamensis | reverse complement strand
CCTGGTCAGCCTGCCCCGGCAGGCGGTGTCCCCGGCGGGGCACGCGGGCGAGACCGCTCTCTCCGACCGCGTCGCCGCCCTGCCCCAGCCCGACGCGCTGCGCCTGCTCGTCGACACCGTGCAGGGCCACGTCGCCGCGGTGCTCGCGCACGGCAGCGCCGGCAGCGTCGATGTGAGCCGCCCTTTCAACGAGCTGGGCTTCGACTCCCTGACCGCCGTCGAGCTGCGCAACCGGCTCAACGCCGACACCGGCCTGCGCCTGCCCGCCACGCTCGTCTTCGACCATCCCACCGTCACCACGCTCGCCCAGCACCTGCTCACCGCCCTGGCCCCGCCCAAGGCCGCGCCCGAGGACACGCTCCGCGACGCCCTGGCCAGGATCGACCAGGCGCTCGCGGACGCCAACGGGGAGGCCGAGTCCATCCGCGACCGTCTCGTGCCGATCCTGCAGAGCGCGCTCGTCAAGCTCGGCTCGGCCCCGGCCGCCGACGGCGGCGTGATGGCCAAGATCGACTCAGCCTCCGACGAGGAGATCTTCGCCCTCATCGACAACGAACTGTGACCACGACCGCGACCGGAAAGGCTCTCCCGATGGGGACCGAGGAAAAGCTCCGCGCCTACCTCAAGCGCGTGACCGTCGACTTGGCCCAGACCCGCCAGCGCCTCACCGAGCTGGAGGAAGGCCGCCACGAGCCCATCGCCGTCGTCGGCATGGCCTGCCGCTACCCCGGCGGCGCCACCGTGGAGGACTTCTGGGACCTGCTGCGGCGGGGCGACGACGCGGTGCGCGAGGTGCCGCCCTCGCGCTGGGACGTCGAGGCGTACTACAACCCGGCCCCGGGCGTGCCCGGCACCATGTACACCAGGTACGGCGCGTTCCTGGACGACGTGACCGGCTGGGACGCCGAGTTCTTCGGCCTGTCCCCGCGCGAGGCGCTGCGCATGGACCCGCACCAGCGCCTGCTGCTCGAACTGGCCTGGGAGGGCCTGGAGAACTCCGGGCTCGCGCCGTCCCGCCTGGCCGGCAGCCGTACCGCCGTGATGGTCGGCTTCATGGACACGCTCCAGTACGGCAGACTCCAGCTCGAACTCCAGGGCGACGAGGTCGTCTCCGACCCGTACCTGGGGCAGGGGGCGGTGGCGAGCGTGGCGGCCGGGCGCATCGCCTACCAGCTCGACCTGATGGGGCCCACCCTCACCGTGGACACCGCCTGCTCCTCCTCGCTGATCGCCATCCACCTGGCCGCCGAGAGCCTGCGCCGGGGCGAGTGCGACCTGGCCCTGGCCGGGGGCGCCTCGCTCATCCTGCACCCCACGCTCTACCTCCAGGCCTGCGCCGGTCTGATGATGTGCTCCGACGGGCGGTGCAAGACCTTCGACGAGCGGGCCGACGGGTACGTCATGGGCGAGGGCGGCGGCATGGTCGTCCTCGAACCGCTGTCGAAGGCGATCGCCAACGGGCGGCGGATCCGGGCCGTCCTGCGCGGATCGGCGGTCAACCAGGACGGCCGCAGCAACGGCCTCACCGCGCCCAGCCGGCGGGCCCAGGTCGACGTCATCACCCGCGCCCTGGCGGCGGCCCGGGTGAACCCCGACGACATCGACTACGTGGAGGCGCACGGCTCCGGCACCCAGCTGGGGGACGCCATCGAGGTGTCGGCCCTGCACGACGTGTTCGGCAGGCGCGACCCGGGCCGCCCGCTGCGCGTGGGCGCCGTCAAGACCAACATCGGCCACACCCAGGCGGGCGCCGGCGTCGCGGGCGTCATCAAGACGATCCTGATGCTGGAGAACGGCCTGATCCCGCCCAGCCTCAACCTCACGACCCCGGCCGCCGCGCTCCCCGAGGACGGCACCGTCCAGCCGGTGACGGCCACCACCCCGCTGCCGCACCGCGACACCCCCGCCCTGGCCGGCGTCAGCTCCTTCGGCCTGTCGGGCAGCAACGCCCACGTCATCCTGGAGGCCCCGCCGGCCCCGCCGGCCCCGCCGGCTCCGCCGGCTCCCGATCCTGCGGGGGAGCGGTCCTGGGTGGTGCCGGTGTCGGCGGGCAGCGCGGCGGCGTTGCGGGAGCAGGCGGGCCGGCTGGCCGGCTGGCTGGAGGAGCGGCCCGGCACGGCGCTCGGCGACTTCGCCCACACGCTGCAGACCGGCCGCGCCGGGCTCGACCACCGCCGCGCCCTCGTCTGCGCCGACCTCGGCGACGCCGTACGCAGACTCCGCGCCCTCGCCGACGACGGCGGCGGGCACCGGGTCACCGGCTCCGCCCGCACAGCCTTCCTGCTTCCCGGCGTGGGCGACCACTACGCCGGCCTCGGCCGCGAACTGTACGCCGGTGAACCCGTCTACGCCGCCACCGTGGACGAGTGCGCCGACCTGGTGGAACGCCACTCGGGTGTGGACCTGCGCCCGTACTTCACGACCGACCGGCACCCGGCCCCGTCCACCGGCCTGGCCGCCATGCTGGGCAGGGACGCCGACCACGACCGCGCCGACGACCCGCTCGGCCACGCCCCGGTGGCGCACCCCTTCCTCTTCACGGTCGAGTACGCGCTGGCCCGCCTGCTCCGCCACTGGGGCATCACCCCCGACCTGCTCATCGGCTACAGCCTCGGCGAGTACGTCGCCGCCTGCCTGGCCGGGGTGTTCTCCCTGGAGGACGCCCTGCGCGTCGTGATCGAACGGGCACACCTCATCGGCGCGACCCCCGCCGGCCGCATGGTCGCGGTGGCCGCCCCCGAGGCACCCGTCCGCGCCGCCCTGACCACCGCCGGGGTGGAGGTGGACGTGGCCGCGCTCAACGGCCCGTCCATGACCGTGCTCAGCGGCCCGTCCGCGGAGATCGAGCAGGCGGCCGCCGTGCTGACCGGCCGGGGCCTGGCCTGCCGCCCGCTGCGCTCGGTCCACGCCTTCCACTCCTCGCTGCTCCAACCGGCCAGGGAGAAGCTGGTCGCGGTGCTGGAGACGGTCAGGCGCAACGCCCCCGCCGTCACCGTCGTGTCCAACCTGACCGGCCGCCCGCTCACCGACGAGCAGGCCATCGGCACCTCCTACTGGGCGGACCAGCTCACCGGCACGGTCCGCTTCGCCGACGGCGTGCGCCACTGCCTGGAGCAGGAGGTGACCGCGTTCGTCGAGCTGGGCCCCGGCCAGACCCTCGGCGGCCTGGTGCGCCAGAGCATGACCGGCGGTGCGGCCGCCGTGCTCGGGACGCTGCCGCCGTACTGGACGACCACCGGGCCGCGCGACGCCCACGCCGACCTGCTGGGCACCTGCGGCGCGCTGTGGGAGCTGGGCGCCGATGTGGACTGGGAACGCGTCCACCCGGGTGGCGGCCGGGTGCTGAACCTGCCGGCCTACCCGTTCCAGCGCACCCGTTTCTGGCCGGAGCCCGCCGCCGGGCACACCCAGCGGTACCGGACGGCCCCTCAGCCCTCCGAGGAGGGACGGCCGGAGGACGCCGGGATCGGCGACTACGCCTTCGCGCCCGCGTGGCGGCGCGACCCGGCCGCCGGCGCGCTCCCCACCGCGCTCGCGCTCCCCGGCCCGCTCGTCGTCTTCGCCGACCCCGAGGGCGTGGGATCGGCGCTCGCCGACCTGGCCGCCGCCTCCGGGACCCCGGTGGTGGAGGTGGTGGCGGGGGAGGGGCCGCGCCGCGAGGGCCGCCGCCTCACCGTCGACCCGGCCGTGCCCGGGCAGTACGCGGAGGCGTTCGCCGGGCTTCCCCCCGGTCCCGTGCACGTGGCCCACCTGTGGAGCCTGGCCGCCGCCCCTGGACTGCCCGGCGACGAGGAACTGCGGGAAGCCGTCGGGCACGGCTTCGACAGCCTCATGCTGGCGCTGCACGCGCTGGGCGAGCGGCCGGGACGCCTGCTCACCGTGAGCCGGGGCGCCACCGAGATCCTCGGCGGCGACGTGCCGGCCCCCCACCAGGCACTCGCCCACGGGCTCGGCCGGGCCGCCCGTCACGAGTACGCCGGCCTGACCTGGAGCGGTGTCGACCTGGACGCGGAGGAGGGCTCCTCCGCCACGGCCGTGGCCGCCCAGCTCGCCCGCGAGCTCCTCACGCCACCGCAGGAGGACGGCTCCCCCGAGGCGGCCGACCCCCTGACCGGCTGGCGCCGCGGCCGCCGCTGGATCCGCCACTGGGTCCAGGTCCCCGACCGGCCGCAAGTGCCGCAGCCCTGGCGTGCGGACGGTGCGTACCTCATCACCGGCGGCACCCGCGGCCTCGGCATGGCCCTGGCCCGGCACCTGGCCCGCGCGGGCGTCCGCCGTCTGGCCCTGGTCGGCCGCACCCCGCTGTCCCGCGCCGGAGCCCCGCTCGACGAGGAGAAGGCGACGGGGGAGTCCCGCCACGGCACGCCCCAGGGCGGCCGGGACGATGCGGCGGGGACGGCCCGTGACCGGGACAGGGCGGCCAGGACGCTGCGGGACGTCGCCGAGCTCGAGGCCCAGGGCGTCGAGGTGCTGCTTCTCACCGCCGACACCGGGGTGCCCGGGCAGTTGCGGGAGGCCCTGCGGCGCGCACGCGAGCACTTCGGCCGCCTCCACGGCGTGATCCACGCCGCCGGGCTCCCGGCGGGCGGGATGGTGCGGCGCCGTACCACCGACGAGGCGCGGCGCGTGCTGGCCCCCAAGGTGCTGGCCATGGGCCCGCTGGCCGAGCTGGTCGGCCCCGGCACCCCCGCCGAGGACCGCCCCGAGGTCCTGGTGCTCTACTCCTCGGCCGTCACCGCGTTCGGCGGCGTCGGCGAGGCCGACTACTGCGCCGCCAACACCGTCCTGGACGCGTACGGCCAGGCGCTGGCCGCCACCGCCGCCTCCACCCGCGTCGTCTCGGTGGCCTGGGGACCCTGGCAGCACGACGTGTGGCAGTCGGAAGGCCTCAAGACGACCGCGGGCGGCGGCCTGGCCGACCGGGTGGCCGACTACCGCGCGCGGTACGGCTTCCCCGACGAGGCCGGCTGCGCGTTCCTGGACCGCATCCTGGCCGGCGGCCACGGCGGCGTCATGGCCGTCCGGCAGCCGCTGCGCGAGGTGCTGAAAGCCTGGACGTCCATGCTCGACCTGGACGACCTGGTCGGATCCGCGGCCGTCGTGCCCCAGGGGGAGCGTTTCCCGCGCCCGCAGCTCCGCGCCGACTACGCGCCGCCCAGGACCGACGCCGAGGCCGAGATCGCCGAGCTGTGGGGGGCCTACCTCGGCATCGACCGGGTCGGCGTCCACGACCCGTTCTTCGACCTCGGCGGCAACTCGCTGCTCGGCATGGCGATGGTGATGGCCGTGGAGAAGCAGCTCGGCCGCCCCGTCCCGCCCGCGGTGCTGTTCGAGCACCCGACCGTGGCCGAGTTCGCCGCGGCCCTGCACGACGACGGCACCGCCGCCCAGCAGGCGCTCACCGCCGGTTCGGCACGGGGACAGCGGCGCCGCCGGGCGAGGTCCGGCCCCCGGAAATGACCACCGTCCGAGCAACGGAGAAGAGGACGCGAGACGTGAACGACGACATCGAAAGCCCGGGCACCGACATCGCGATCGTCGGGATGTCCGGCCGCTTCCCCGGCGCGTCCGACGTCGCCGAGCTCTGGTCGGTCATCCGGGCCGGGGAGTCCGGGATCACCCGTTTCACCGACGACGAGCTGCGCGCCGCCGGGGTGCCCGAGGACGTGCTCTCCGACCCCGCGTACGTCAAGGCGGCCCCGGTCATCGACGGCGTGGAGCTGTTCGACGCGGCGTTCTTCGGCTTCGGCCCCAAGGAGGCGCAGATCCTCGACCCGCAGCACCGGCTGTTCCTGGAGCACAGCTGGGCGGCGCTGGAGGACGCGGGCTGCGACCCCGGGAGGTTCGAGGGCGCGATCGGGGTGTTCGGCGGGTGCGCGCACAGCTCGTACATGCAGAACAACCTCATCCCCGGCGGCGTCGGCGCGGTCATGGGCGACCTGGCGCTCGGCCTGGCCAACGACAAAGACTCCCTCACCACGCGGGTCGCCCACGCGCTCGGCCTGTCCGGGCCGGCGTACGGCGTGCAGAGCTACTGCTCGACCTCGCTCGTCGCGGTGTGCGCGGCGGCCACGAGCCTGGCCGGGTTCGAGTGCGACCTGGCGCTGGCCGGCGGCGTCGCGGTCAACGTGCCGCACCGGGTGGGTTACCTGTACCAGCCGGGCGGCATCGCGCCGCCCGACGGCGAGTGCCGCGCGTTCGACGCCGGCGGGCTCGGCGCGCCGCTGGGCAGCGGCGTCGGCGTGGTCGCGCTGCGGCGTCTGGAGGACGCGCTCGCCGACGGCGACCGGATCTACGCCGTCATCCGCGGCTGGGCGGTCAACAACGACGCCGGGCGCAAGGTCGGGTTCACCGCACCGGGCGTGCAGGGCCAGGCCGCCGTCATGGCCGAGGCGCTGGCCGCCGCCGGCCTCACGCCCGCCGACATCGACTACGTGGAGGCGCACGGCACCGGCACCGCGCTCGGCGACGCCGCCGAGCTGGCCGCGCTCCAGCAGGTGTTCCGCGGTCAGTCGCTGCTGGTCGGGTCCGTCAAGACGAACGTGGGCCACCTCGACCGGGCCGCCGGGGTCACGAACCTGATCAAGGCCGCGCTGGCGCTCTGCCACGACGAGATCCCGCCCACGCTCAACCTGTCGGAGCCGAACCCGCAGCTCGCCGGCGGCGAGGCCGGGCTGGACGTGGTCACCGCCCTGCGCCCCTGGCCGCGCGAGGCCGGCCGGGCCCGGCGGGCCGGGGTGAGCGCGTTCGGCATCGGCGGCACCAACGCGCACGTCGTGCTGGAGGAGGCGCCGCCGGTGCCCAGGGCCGAGGAACCGCCCCGCCCGGAGCTGCTGGTCTGGTCCGCCCGCACGGCCGAGGCCGCCGACGCCATGACCGCCCGCCTGGCCGACCACCTGGCCGGGGACGGACGCGGGCACCGGCCGGCCGACGTGGCCCACACCCTCCAGACCGGCCGCCGGGTGTTCGCCCACCGCCGCATGCTCGTCGCCTCCTCCACGGAGGAGGCAGCCGCCGCGCTGCGCGATCCGGCCGCCGTCATGGGCCGCTCCGAGAACCGCGACGACCGGCCCGTGGCCTTCCTCATCGCCGGTACCGGCGAGCAGTACCCGGGCATGGCGGCCGACCTGCACCGCACCGAGCCGGTCTTCCGCGACGTGCTGGAGGAGTGCCGGGCCGTGCTGCGCGGGCTCATGGACGGCGCGGACCCGCTCGCCGAGATGCTCGGCCCGCGCCGCGACGGCGACGGCGGCGCGCTCGGCCGCCTCCTCGGCCGCGCGGCCTCCTCCGGCGCGACCCCGACCGAGCTGCTGCAGCCCGCGCTGTTCGCGGTCGAGTACGCCCTGGCCAGGCTCATGCTCTCGTGGGGCGTCCGGCCCGCGGCGCTGGCCGGGTACAGCCTGGGCGAGTACGTCGCCGCCACCCTGGCCGGCGTGCTGCCCCTGCCGGACGCCCTCGCCCTCGTCGTCCACCGGGCCCGCCTCATCGGCGAACTGCCCGAGGGCGCGATGAGCGCGGTCCCGCTGCCCGCCCCCGACCTCGTGGACCGCCTGCGGCGGGCCGGGATCACGGGAGTCGACGTGGGCGCGGTCAGCGGGCCGCGGCTCACCGTGCTGTCCGGCGAGCCGGCGGCCATGCGCGCCGCCCGCAGGCTGCTGGAGGCGGACGGGGTGCCGTGCCGTCCCCTCGACACGACGCACGCGTTCCACTCGCGCATGATGGAGCCGGTCAGGGAGCGGCTCACCGCGTGGATCGCGGCCAACGTCCCGCTCCGGGAGCCGCGGGTGCCGTACGCCTCCAACGTCACGGGGGAGCTCGTCACGGCCGGGCAGGCGACGGACCCAGCGTACTGGGCCGAGCACATGTGCGCGCCGGTCCAGTTCGACGGGGTGCTGGCGACCCTGCTCGGCCACGACGCCGACGCCGCGCTGCTGGAGATCGGGCCCGGGCAGTCGCTGGGCGCGATGGCCCGCGGCCACCGCGACTGCGACCGCGATCGCTGGCCCCTCATCGTGCCCACCCTGCCCGGCGCGGACGACCCCCGCCCGGCCCCGGAGGTCCTCGCGGAGGCGGCGGGCCGGCTGTGGCTGGCGGGCGTCCCGCTCGACTGGCCCGGCCTGCGCCGGGACCGTCCCGTGGCGAAGGTCGGCCTGCCCACCTATCCCTTCCAGCGCGACCGCTACTGGGTGGACGCCCCCGCACCCGCCGCGGGCGATCCCTCCGCGCGGGCCCAGACCGTCGCGGGTGACCCCTCCGCGCAGCCCGCGGCCGTCGCCGACCGGCCCTCCGCACAGGTCACGGGCGTCGCGGAGCAGCCCCCCGCGCATGTGCGCGTTCTCGCCCCCACCTGGACGCCGGCGCCGCTCGTGGCGTCGTCCGCCGGCACCCGGGCCGGGAAGTGCGTGCTGCTGGCCGAGCGGGGCGAGACCGCGGAGGCGGTGGGCCGCGCGCTCCGGGCCGCCGGGAGCGAGGTCGTGACCGTGCTGACGGGCGGATCCTCAACCGGGACGCCGGCCGGTGACCACGTCATCGACCCGGAGTCGGCGCAGGACCACGCGGCGCTGGCCCGGCGGCTCGGTGACGCCGCCGTCGTGGTGGACCTGCGCCCGCTCGACCGCGGGCCCGGCGACCGGCGTGCGGACGGGCGCGACGCCGTCCTCCCGCTGGCCCGGCTGCTGCACGCCTGGGGTGAGGAGGGCGGTGACGGCACCCGCGTCCTGGTCGCGACCCGGGGCGGGCAGGCGGTGGCCGACGGCGAGACCCCGGACCCCGCCCAGGCCGCCGCGGCCACCCTGCCCATGGTCGCCAACCAGGAGTACCTCACCCTCGACTGCACCGCCTTCGACCTCGCCCCCGAGGCGACCCCGGAGGAGGCGGCCCGGGCGCTCGCCGCCGAGATCCACCACGGCGGCGCCGACACGTTCGTCGCCCACCGCGCCGGCGTCCGCCTCACCCGCGCCTACACCGCCCCGGAGACCGCCCCGGAGACCGGACCGGAGCCCGGGCCGGCGAGCGCCCCTCCCGTCATCACCGCGGGCCGTACCTACCTCATCACCGGCGGCCTGGGCGACGTCGGCCTGCTCGTGGCGGAGCACCTGATCAGGGCCGGAGCCGGCCGGATCGTGCTCACCGGCCGCCGCGGCCTCCCCGCCGACCCCGACCACCCCCGCCACCGGGCGGTCGCCCGCCTGCGCGACCTCGGCGCCGAGGTGCTCACCCCGCGGGTGGACGTGACCGACGCCGACGCCATGCGCACCATGATCGCCGAGGTCACCGGGAACGGACGCCACCCCCTGGGAGGCGTCGTCCACATGGCCGCCGAGACCTCGCCGGACACCTTCCGCCCGCTGCGCGACCTCGACGCCGCCGCCCTGGAGCGGCACTTCGCCGCCAAGGTGACCGGCGCCCTGGTCCTGGAGCGGGTGCTGGCCGGCCTCCGGGAGCCCCCCGGCTTCTGCGTCCTGTTCTCCTCCACCTCGGCCCTGCTCGGCGGCATCACGTTCGGCTCGTACGCCGCCGCCAACGCCGCCCTCACCGCGCTCGCGTACCGCAACCCCACCTGGGTCGCCGCCGGCTGGGACACCTGGTCGGTCACGCTCGGCAAGATCGAGGGCGGCCTGGGCGCGTCGATGGCCGCGCACTCCATGTCGGCCGCCGAGGCGCTGGCGGCCTTCGACCGGTTGCTCGCCGCCCCGCGCCCCGCCCTGGTGGTGGCCGCTGGCGGCCTGGACGAGCGGCTGCCGAGGAAGGTGACCGCGACGGTCCCGGTCCGCGCGGACAGGTTTCCGCGTCCCGAGCTTCCCCAGCCGTACACCCCGCCCCTCACGCAGGCCGAGCGCGACCTGGCCGGTCTCTGGTCCGAGGTGCTCGGCGTGGAGCCGGTCGGCACCCGGGACAACTTCTTCGACCTCGGCGGCAACTCGCTGGTGGCGCTGCAGATGCTGGCGCTGGTGAAGCGGCGCTTCGGCGTCGCGGTGCCCACCGTGACGCTGTTCGAGGCGCCCACCGTGCACACCCTGGCCGCCGTCCTCGGCGAACGCTCGGAGCCCGCGCCCGTGGCCGCGCGGGTCGTGGAGCGGGCCCCGGCCGCCGACGCGGACGAGGACCGCAGGATCGCGATCGTCGGCATGGCGGGCCGTTTCCCCGGCGCCCCCGACGTGGAGGCGTTCTGGCGGAACCTGCGCGACGGCGTGGAGTCCATCAGCTTCTTCACCGAGGAGGAGCTGCTGGCCTCCGGGGTGGCCCCCGACCTGGTCAGGGATCCGGCGTACGTGCCCGCCCGCCCCGTGCTCGGCGATGTGACCGGCTTCGACGCGGCGTTCTTCGGCATGAGCCCGCGCATGGCCGCGATCACCGACCCGCAGCAGCGGGCCTTCCTGGAGGTGTGCTGGGAGGCGCTGGAGCAGGCCGGGTACGCCGCCCCCGGGCACCGCGGCCGGGTCGGCGTGTTCGGCGGCGCCAACATCAGCACCTACCTGCTCCGCCAGAGCGCCCGGCTGCTGGAGAGCGACCAGCGGGAGTTCACCGACTTCGAGGTCATCATGGGCAACGACAAGGACGCCCTGACCACCGTCGTCTCCTACCTGTTCGACCTGTACGGCCCCAGCGTCGCCGTCCAGACGTTCTGCTCCACCTCGCTGGTGGCCGCGCACCTGGCCGTGCAGAGCCTGCGCAACGGCGAGTGCGAGCTGGCCCTGGCGGGCGGCGTCTCGATCCGCGTCCCGGACCGGGTCGGCCACCTGTACGGCCCCGGCGGCCAGGAGTCGCCCGACGGCCACGTGCGCACGTTCGACGCGCAGGCCAAGGGCAGCATGTTCGGCGACGGCGCGGCGGTGGTGCTGCTCAAGCGGCTGCCGGACGCCATCCGCGACGGCGACCACGTCTGGGCCGTGATCCGCGGCTCGGCCATGAACAACGACGGCGCGCTCAAGGTGGGCTACACCGCTCCCAGCATCGTGGGCCAGGCCAGGGTGATCGCCGACGCGATGGCCGACGCGGGCGTCACCGGGGACGACATCAGCTACGTCGAGGCGCACGGGACCGCGACCGAGCTGGGCGACCCGATCGAGGTGGCCGCGCTGGCCCGCGCCTTCGGCGCCACGGGCGAGAAGGGCTACTGCCCGATCGGCTCGGTGAAGACCAACGTGGGGCACCTGGACCGGGCGGCCGGGGCCAGCGGGCTGATCAAGACGTCGCTGGCGCTGCGGGAGGGCGTGATCCCGCCCAGCCTCCACTACACGACCCCCAACCCCGAGATCGACTTCGAGGACGGCCCGTTCTACGTCAACACCGAGCTGTCCCCCTGGCGCACCCGCGGCGACCGCCCCCGCATCGCCGGGCTCAACTCGCTCGGCATGGGCGGCACGAACGTCCACATGGTCGTCGAGCAGCCCCCGGTCAGGCGGGACGCCGAGCCGGCCGCGCACCGCCACCACGTCCTGCCCGTCTCGGCGCGCAGCAGCGAGGCCGTGGAGCAGGCCTGCGACCGGCTCGGCCGCCACCTGGCCGCCGGGCCGGGCGCGCGGCTGGCCGACGTGGCCTACACGCTGCAGGCCGGGCGCAAGACGTTCGAGCACCGCCGCGCCCTGGTCGCCGACGACGTCGCGGCGGCGGCGAAGGCGCTCGGCGAGCGGACCGGCCTGCTGGGCCGGGTCGAGACCGTCCAGGACCGCCAGGTCGCCTTCCTCTTCGACGGCGTCGGCGAGCAGTACCCCGGCCTGGCCGGCGACCTGTACCGCCACGAACCGGCCTTCCGTGCGGCCTTCGACGAGTGCCTGGCGCTGCTCGGCGACGACCTGCCGGAACTGGCCGACCTGCTCACGGGCGAGCGGGGCGGCGGCGCGGACCTGGCCGCCCTGCTCGGCCGCGGCGACCGCGGCGACCGTGGCGACCACGGCGGCACGACCGGCGGCCGGGCCGCCGCGCTCGAACGCACCGAGGTCGCCCAGCCCGCGCTGTTCGCCGTCGAGTACGCCCTGGCCCGCACCCTCATCTCCTGGGGTCTCACCCCACGCCTCATGCTCGGCTACAGCCTCGGCGAGTACGTCGCCGCCACCCTGGCGGGCGTGCTGTCGCTGGAGGACGCCCTGGCCCTGGTCGTCCACCGGGCCGGGCTCATCGCCGGCCTCCCCGCGGGGGGCATGCTCGCCGTGTCGCTCCCGGCCGACCGGCTGCGCCGCCGATTCCGGCTGGACGAGCGCGGCCTGGACGTCGCCGCCGTCAACGGCCCGCAGGTCACGGTGGTCGCCGGGCCCGGCGAGGCGGTCACGCGGCTGGCCGCCGACCTGCGCGCGGCCGAGGTGCCGTGCCGCCCGCTGGAGACCACCCACGCCTTCCACTCGCGGATGCTGGAGCCGCTGAGCGAGGAGCTGACCAGGTGGGTGGCGGACAACGTGCGGCTGAACGCGCCGCGCCTGCCGTACATCTCGAACGTGACCGGCGAGGTCGCCGACGCCGCGCTCGTGTGCGACCCCGGCTACTGGGCGCGGCACATGTGCGCGACCGTCCGGTTCGCCGACGGCGTCGGCGAGGTGCTGGCCGACCCCGGGCTGGCCGTCGTGGAGATCGGCCCGGGGCAGTCGCTCGGCGCGCTTGTCCGCGGCGCGGGCTGCCCGCCCGAGCGCTGGCCGCTGATCACCCACACGCTGCCCGCCGCGGGCGACACCAGGCCGGGCGACCTCGCGCTGGCCGACTGCCTGGCCCGCCTCTGGCTGTGCGGCGTCACCGTCGACTGGGACGCCTACCACGGCAGGAAACCGGCGGACACCCGGAGCTCTGCCGCTCAGGCGGGGGAGGCCGCTCCGTGGACCGCGGAGGCCGTCCCGGGCCGGATCCCGCTGCCCACCTATCCCTTCCAGCGGCAGCGCCACTGGATCGAGCCCCTGCCCCCGCGCCGGACCGCGATCGAGGCGGCGGCCGAGCCGGAGGACATCTTCGAGGCCATCACGAGCCTGCCCAGGCTCCCGGAGGACCGCTGGCTCCACCTGCCCGTCTGGCGCCAGACGGCGCCCCCCGCCCCCGCGGCGGAGGGCCCCGGCTCCTGGCTGGTCCTCACCCGCGGGGACCTGGCCGACACCGTCGCCGAGAACCTCAGGGCCACCGGCGCCACCGTCACCCTGGTCCGCCCCGGCGAGGCCTACACGACCACCCCGGACGGCGGCCACACCGTCAGGCCGGGCGACGTCGCCGACCTGCGCGCCCTGCTCCGCGACCTCAAGGCCGCCGGCCGGCCGCTGGACCGCGTCCTGCACCTGTGGGCCCTGGAGCCGGGCGAGGACACCACGGCCCACGGCCTGCACACCCTCGTCGCCCTGGCCCGGGCCGCAGGAGAGGCGGGCATCGCCGCCTGGTCCCTGGACGTCGCGGTCTCCGGCACCCAGCAGGTCATCGGTGAGGAGGTCACCCACCCCGAGGGCGCCACCCTCACCGGTCCCTGCCTGGTGATCCCCCTGGAGTACCCCGGGGTGACCACCCGCCTGATCGACCTGCCCGGCGCGCCCGAGTCCGGGGACCTGGCCGCGCTGGCCGCCGAGCTGGCCCGCCCGCAGTCCGACCGCACGGTCGCCCTGCGGAACGGCCGCCGCTGGCTCCCGGACTACGAGCAGCTGCCCGCCGACCCGCGGGAGGCGCCCTTCCGCGACGAGGGCGTCTACCTGATCACGGGCGGCCTCGGCGGCATCGCGCTCGGCCTGGCCGAGCATCTGGCCCGCGAGCACCGCGCCAAGCTGGTCCTCCTGGCCAGGACCGGCCTGCCGCCGGCGGACGGCGACCACGACGAGACCGCGGAACGGCGCGCCGCCCGGGTCCGCGAACTGACGGATCTGGGCGCCGAGGTCGAGATCGTCGTCGGCGACGTGGCGGACGCCGCCGACGTGCGCCGCGCCGTGGACGCGGCACTGACCCGCTTCGGCGCGCTCCACGGCGTGCTGCACGCCGCGGGCGTCCCCGGCATGGGGCTCATGCAGTTCAAACGGCCCGAGGAACTGGACGCCGTCCTCGCCCCCAAGATCGCCGGAACCCTGGCCCTGGCCGAGGCGCTGCGCATCGGCGAGCCGGACGAGATCGAGCTGGACTTCCTGGTCTTGTTCTCCTCCATCACCTCCGCCACCGGCGGTGGCCCCGGCCAGGTGGACTACTGCGCCGCCAACGCCTTCCTCGACGGCTACGCCTGCAAGCTGGCCGCCACCGGCCGCCGCGTCGTCGCCGTCGACTGGGGCGAGTGGACGTGGAACGCCTGGGAGGCCGGTCTGGCCGGCTACGAGGAGGAACTGCGCGACTTCTTCCGCCGGAACCGGGCCAGGGTCGGCATCGGCTTCGCGGACGGCTGGCGCTCGCTCCGGCGCGCCCTGGCCTGCGGCGAGCCGCGCGTCGTGGTCTCCACCCAGGACTACCCCACCCTCGTGCGCGGCAGCTCCCGTTTCACGCTAGAGGCCGTCACCTCGCCCGAGATGGGCGGCGGCGACCTGCACCCCAGGCCCGAGCTGGTCACCTCCTACCAGGAACCGTCCGGTCCCGCCGAGGAGAAGGTGGCCGCGATCTGGCGGGAGTCGCTGCGGCTGGAACGGGTGGGCGCCCTGGACAACTTCTTCGAGCTCGGCGGCAACTCGCTGCTCGGCGTGGCCATCGTGGCCGCCGTACGCCGGGCCTTCGAGCTGGACGAGCTGCCCCCGCACATCCTCTACGAGGCCCCCACCGTGGCCGCGCTCAGCCGGACCGTCGAGGCGCTGGCCTCGGGTACGGCGCCCGCGCAGGCCGACGCCGACGGCGGCAGCCACGTGCGCGCCCAGCTGCGCCGCTCGGGCCTGGAGGCCTCCGCCGCCCGGAGGCGCGCGCGCCAACCTCAGGAAACCCACACATGAGAGGCAAGGTCCACCATGAGCCGAACGGAGCGCACATGAGCCTGATCGGAGTGATCGGCGCCGGTGTCATGGGCGTCGGCGTCGCCCAGAACCTCGCCCAGACCGGCCACGACGTGGTGCTGGTCGACAGGGACGAGAAGATCCTCGGCGACGCGCTGGCGACCATCGCCCGCAACACCAGGATGAGCCGCCTCATGGGCGGCCCCGCCCTCGACGTCGACGAGGTGCTGGCCAGGATCACCACCGCCGTCGGCGCGGAGGGGGCGGCCAAGTGCGACCTCGTCATCGAGAACGTCACCGAGGACTGGGACACCAAGCGGCAGGTGTACGAGACGCTCGACGCCGTCTGCGGCCCCGACACCGTCTTCGTGGTCAACACCTCCGCCATCCCCATCACCAAGGTCGGCTCCGCCACCACGCGGCCCGACAAGGTGGTCGGCGTGCACTTCATGAACCCGGTGCCCGCCAAGCCGGCCGTGGAGCTCATCCCCGGGGTGCACACCTCCGAGGAGACGGTACGGCGCACCCGCGACCTGCTGTCGGCCATGGGCAAGAAGTCCGTGGAGGTCAAGGACTCCTGCGGGTTCATCTCCAACCGGGTCCTGATGCTCACCGTCAACGAGGCCGCCTACCTCGTACACGAGGGCGTGGCCGACGCCGAGTCGGTCGACGAGGTCTTCCGCAGCTGCTTCGGCCACCCGATGGGGCCGCTGGAGACCGCCGACCTGATCGGCGTGGACACGATCCTCTACAGCGTCGAGGTGCTCTACGAGCACTACGCCGACAGCAAGTACCGACCCTGCCCGCTGCTCAAGCAGATGACCGACGCCGGCCTGCACGGACGCAAGTCCGGCCGCGGCTTCTACACCTACGCAACGAACTGAATGGAGTCATCGATGTCGCACCCCACCGCCCAGGAGCAGATCCTGGACTTCGTCCGCGGCCGGTACCCGCAGGCCGAGATCGACGCGGCGCAGGACATCTTCGCGCTCGGCTTCGTCAACTCGCTGTTCGCGATGGAGCTGGTGATGTACGTCGAGAAGACCTTCGACGTCACCATCCCCAACGAGGAACTGCAGATCGACAACTTCCGCAGCGCCACCGCGATGGCCGGGCTCGTGGCCCGCCTCTCACCGACCGTGGCCGCCGCGTGACGCTCGTCGCACCGGCACCCGTCCAGGTCGTCGACCGGCGCTCGGCGCGGGCGTTCGTCGACACGCACGTGGTGCCGTACGCGGATGAGTACGACAGGATCGGCCGCGTCCCCGAGGACCTGCTGCGGCACGTGGCCACGGCGGGTCTGTGGGCGCCGTTCCTGCCGCTCGAGTCGGGCGGGGCCGGGATGGACCTGGTCACGCTCGGCGAGGTGCACGAGGAGGTGGGCCGCGGCTGCTCCTCGCTGCGCAGCCTGCTGACCGTGCACACCATGGTCGCCTGGACCGTGCAGCGCTGGGGCACGCCGGAACAGCACGCCCGGTGGGCCCCCGAGCTGGCCGCCGGCCGGACGCTGGGGGCGTTCTGCCTGTCCGAGCCGGGCGCCGGCAGCGACACCTCCGGCATCTCGACCACCGCCGTCGAGGGCGGCGGCGGCTGGGTGATCAACGGCGTCAAGAAGTGGACGACCGGCGGGCAGCGGGCGGACCTGTTCCTGGTGTTCGCCCGCACCGCCGCCAGCATCGGCGCCTTCCTCGTGCCGAGGAACGCGCCGGGGGTGCGGGTCACGCCGATCGAGGACATGCTCGGCACCCGCGCCTCCATGCTGGCCGAGATCTCCTTCGACGACGTCGTGCTCGGCCCCGACGCGCTGCTCGGGCCGAGCAGCGGCTTCACGGCCGGCATGGTGCTGACCGGCACCCTCGATCTCGGCCGCTACAGCGTGGCGGCCGGGTCCGTCGGCATCATCCAGGCGTGCCTGGAGGCGTCGGCCTCCTACGCCGCCTACCGCCAGGTGGGCGGACGGCCCCTGTCGGAGCTGCCGCTGATCCAGGCCAAGCTCTCCGACATGGTCACCGACGCCCGCGCGGCCCGGCTGCTGCTGGCCGAGGCAGGCCGGCTGAAGGACGCCGGGGACGCCGGCACGATCATGGCGACCTGGATCGCGAAGTACTTCGCCTCGACCGCCGCGGTCCGGCACGCCGCCGAGGCCGTGCAGATCCACGGCGCCAACGGCTGCAGCCCCGACTACCCGGTGGCGCGGCTGTACCGGGACGCCAAGGTCATGGAGATCATCGAGGGCAGCAACGAGATCCAGCGCATCACCATCGCAGGGCAGGCGGAGCGGGAGATGACCAGATGAGCGTGACCACCGAACACCAGGACTCCGGCGTCTTCGTGGCGCCGGAGAAGCCCCGGCGGGGCCGCGTCAAGTGCGTCGTGTGGGATCTGGACAACACCTTGTGGAACGGCGTGCTGCTGGAGGACGGCGACGTCACCGTGCGCCCCGCCGTCGTCGAGCGCATCCGCGAGCTGGACCGCAAGGGCGTCCTGCACTCGATCGCCTCCAAGAACGACCGCGAGGCGGCCCTGGCCAAGCTGACCGAGCTGGGCCTGGCGGACCTGTTCCTCTACCCGCAGATCAACTGGAACGCCAAGTCCGACTCGATCAAGAACATCGCCAAGGCGCTCAACCTCGGGATCGACGCCTTCGCGTTCGTGGACGACCAGGAGTTCGAGCGCGCCGAGGTGGCCCACGAGCTGCCCGACATGATCTGCGTGGACGTGACCGACCTGGAGGAGGCCCTGGCCAGGCCCGAGTTCCGGCCCCGGTTCGTGACCGACGAGTCGGCGCGGCGGCGCGAGATGTACCGCAGCCAGCTCGCCAGGGACGAGCTGGAGGAGGGCTTCGTCGGCACCAACGAGGAGTTCCTGGCGAGCCTGGAGATGTCGTTCACCATCTCCCCGGCCCACCGGGAGGACCTGCAGCGGGCCGAGGAGCTGACCGTGCGCACCAACCAGCTCAACTCCACCGGGCGCACCTACTCCTACGACGAGCTGGACGCCCTGCGGGAGTCCCCCGACCACCTGCTCCTGGTCGCGTCGCTGACCGACAGGTTCGGCGGCTACGGCAAGATCGGTCTCGCCCTGGTCGAGAAGGGGCAGGACGTGTGGTGGCTGCGCATGCTGCTGATGTCGTGCCGGGTCATGTCCCGGGGCGTGGGCATGGTGCTGCTCAACCACATCCTGCGGCTGGCCGCCGAGGCCGGGGTGGCGGTGCGGGCCGACTTCGTGGAGACCGGGCGCAATCGGATGATGCAGGTGACGTACGCGTTCGCCGGGTTCCGCGAGGTCCAGCGCAACGGGGCGCACGTGGTGCTGCAGGCCGATCTCGGCGCCGTTCAGCCGCCGCCGCCGTACGTCCGTCTGGAGATCGGGACATGAGTGTCACGATCACCGAGGACGTGCTGTCGCAGTGGCTGCCGTTCCGCGCCCTCACCGGCGCGGAGCCCGGCGCCCTGCCGTTGTACTGCCTGCCCCACGCCGGCGGCGCCGCCTCCGCGTTCCGGGCCTGGCAGCGCAAGCTGCCCGGCGTGGCCGTGCAGCCCGTCCAGCTGCCCGGCCGCGAGTCCCGGCACCGGGAGCCGCCCTACCTGCGCATGGAGCCCCTGGTCTCGGACCTGGCCGACGCCGTGCTCGCGGACGTCGAGGCGTCCGCGGCCGGTCGCCGGTACGCCCTGTACGGCCACAGCCTCGGCGCGATCGTCGCGTTCGAGCTGGTCCGCGAGATCCGGCGGCGGGGCGGGCCGGCTCCCGTGCACCTGTTCGTCTCCGGCTCCGACGCCCCCCACCTCACCTACGAGGACGGGCCGCCGGTGGGGAAGATGAACAGGCAGGAGGTGGCGGCGCTGCTGCGGTCGCTCGGCGGCACCCCCGAGTGGCTGCTGGCCGACCCGGAGGCGCTGGCGATGATCCTTCCCGCGGTGCAGGCCGACTTCACCGTGAAGGAGACCTACGTCTACCGGGACGAGCCGCCGCTGGACCTGCCGATCTCGCTGCTGACGAGCTCGGCGGACCCGCGCGTCTCCCCGGACAAGACAGCGGGGTGGCGCGCGCTGACCAGCGCCCGCTTCGCCCCGTACCCGTTCGACGGCGGCCACTTCGCCGTCTTCGAGCAGGCGGCCCGCACCCACGCGATCGTCGCGGAGACCCTCCGCCCATGGGTGTGAAACCGGCCACGACCACGGACCCGCGGGCCGGGGACGCGTGGTCGTGGCCGTCCGGGGTGCGGGTGTGGAAGGTGTCTCTGGACCGGGCCGAGCGGGCGGTGTGGTGGGGGTGGCTGTCCGAGGGCGAACGGGACAGGGCGCGCGCCTTCGCCCGCGCCGTCGACCGCCGCCGGTACGTCGTCGCGCACGCCGCCCTGCGCTCCGTGCTGGGCGGTCTCTGCGGCGTGCCCGCCGACCGGGTCGGCTTCGCGAAGGACCCCTCGGGCCGCCCCCGCCTCGATCTCGGCGGGGGCCGGCCCGCGCCCGACTTCAACCTGTCGCACTCCGAGGAGTGGGCCCTGATCGCCGTCGCCCCCCAGGGGTGGCGCGTGGGCGTGGACGTCGAACGCCTCCGCGCCGACCTCGACCCCCTGGCCATGGCCGAGCGCTTCTACCGTCCGGAGGAGTCGGCCCGCCTGCGCGCCGCCCCCGGCGCCGCCCTGGCCGGGTACTTCCGCCTGTGGACCGCCAAGGAGGCGTTCGTCAAGGCCACCGGCGGCGGCCTGGCCCGGCTCGGCGACGTGCTCGTCCACGACGGAGGACACGGAGGAGGACACGGAGGAGGACACGAAGGAGGACACGAAGGGAGCGCGACCTGTGAACGGTCGCGCTCCCTCGGCGGTCCGGTCCGCTGGCTCGACGTCGCCCCCGGCTACGCCGCCGCGGTGGTCACGATCTCTTCGACACCGGCACCACGTACCGACTGAACACCAGGTCCCGCAGCACGTCGTCGCCGCCCTCGACGATCGAGACGTACCGCATGTCACGCAGCAGCTTGCCGACGACCGCGTCGTGCGTGTAGCCGAGCCCGCCGAACATCTCCGAGGCGGCCGAGGCGATCTGCCACCCCGTCTGCCCGCAGAACATCTTCGTCGTCAGCGCCTGCTTCAGCGTGCCCGCGCGCAGGAACTCCTCGCCCGCGTCGGGGCGGGCCGCGATCTCGTCGTAGGCCCGCGCCGCCGCCAGGCACTGGTTGGCCATCACCTCGATCTGCATCTCGAACTGCCCCAGCCGCGCGGCGAACACGGCGTTGGCGGTCAGCGGCGCCCCCTTGACCGACTTGGTCTTGGCGTACTCCATGCACACGTCCCGCACGCGCCGGGCGATGCCCAGGGCGGTGGCGGCGATGAGGATGCGGCTGGCGTTCAGACCTACCTCCAGCAGGCGCAGGCCGTTGCCCCGCAGCACGTTCCCCGCGGGCACCCGTACCTCCGACAGCGACACCTGGTACGTGGCCGACGAGCGCAGCCCGATCACGTCCCATCGCTTGTCCACGGTGATCCCCGGCGTGTCGCGCGGCACCAGGACGGCCAGGTAGCCCGACGGGTCGTCCTGGGCCCGCGCGATCACGACGAGGAAGTCGGCGAAGTCGGTGTTGGTGGAGAACGCCTTGCGGCCGTCGAGCACGACCGCCTCGCCCTCGCGGCGCGCGGTCGTGGTGATCCTGGCCAGTTCGCTGCCGGCGGCGTGCTCGCTGCCCAGCGTCGCGGCGAACCCGTTGCCGGCCACGAGCGGCTTGAGGTAATGCTCCTTGAGCTCCTCGCCGCCGTACCACTGGACCATGCTCGTGGTCAGCACGGGGATGAAGAGCGTGAACGCGGCCCCGGCGTCCGAGTACGCCAGCTCGGCCGCGATGTGGACGCCTTCCTCCAGGCCCATGCCGAGGCCGCCGAACTCCTTGGGCATCCACCAGTTCGCCAGGCCGGTGTCGGCGAAGCGCCGGTAGAGCGGGAGCGGGGCCTCGGCCAGCGAGTCCAAGTACGCGTCCTTGCCCAGCAGTTCACGCCGGGCGAAGCCCTGCACGGTCCGCAGGTACTCGGGCTGCTTCATCGGGTGCTCAGTCCTCCTCGTCACGGGCGTCGAGCAGTTCGGCGAGCTGGCGGACCGTGGGGCACTCCAGCAGGCCGGTCACCGGCACCGACGCGCTGAGCGTCCTGCGGATCCTGGTGGTCAGCTCGATCGCCAGCAGCGAGTGGCCGCCCAGTTCGAAGAAGTTGTCCAGGGCGCCGATGGGGTCGATGCCGAGCACGCGCGACCAGATGTCGGCCAGCGTGGCCTCGGTGCCCTCGCGCGGCTCCACGTACGGGTTGTTCAGCTCCGGGCGCGGATGCCGTTCGCGGTCGTCGAAGTCGTCGTCGCCACCGTGGAGGTCGCCGGTGACCCACTGCGCGATCCGGGAGTCCAGCGACCCGGTGGAGATCACCAGGTGCCCGACCCGGTCGGCCGCCGACAGCGCCCGCTCCAGGACGTCCACGCCCTCGGCCGGGGTCATCGTGTAGTCGGCGACGGCCTCGCTGTGGCCGGCCACACGGTCGGGGTCGATGTTCCAGGTGTCCCAGTCCACGGTGACCCAGCGTCCCCGGCCGGCCGTGCGCGCCACGCGGACGTAGGCGTCCAGGGCGGCGTTGGCCGACGCGTACGGTCCCAGGGTCATCCCGCCGAGCACCGAAGCGATCGACGACAGGGTGATCCGCCGGTCCGGGCACTGTTCGCCGAGCACCTTCTGCAGCACGTGGAACCCGGTCACCTTGGCCGCGAAGTGCGCCTCGCACTGCTGCCGGTCCATCAGGTGCGCGAAGTTGAAGTAGGCCCCGTCCTGCACGCCCGCGCCGTGCACCACCACGTCGATCGCGCCGAACCGCTTGAGCGCCGCGGCGACGACGGCCCGCATCTGCTCTTCGTCGGCCACGTCCGCCGACAGCGCGAGCACGGTCGCACCCCGGCTCTCCAGGTCGCGGATGTTGCGGATGTGCCGGGCCGCGCGCTCGCCGCCGGGCGGGGGCGCGGCCAGATAGGTGTCCCATTCCTCGCGCGGCGGCAGCGGGGAGCGCGCGGTGAGCACCAGGCGGCAGCCGTAGGCGTCGGCGAAGTGCCGGGCCAGGACCAGGCCGACGTCGCCGAGGCCGCCGGTGATGAGCACGGTGTCACCGTCGCGCACCTGCTGCCGCTCCGGGGCCGGCTCCTCGATCGGATACGGCTCGTACGTGCGCAGCCACGTCTCGCCCGCACGCACCGCCACCGGGCCCTCGTGCCCGGCGACCGCGGCGGCCAGCACCTGCTCGGCCAGGACGGCGGCGTCGCCGGCGGCGTCCACGTCGACGTGGCGGCAGCGCAGCCGCGGGTTCTCCTGCTGGAGGCTGGGGGTGAGCGCGGCCAGGGTGGCGTGCTCGGGGTGCCGCAGGTCGTCGCCCGCCACGCTGACCGCCTGCGGGGTGAGCAGCACCAGCTCGGCGCGCGGCGCGGACCCGGTGTTGTCGACCAGCTCGCGGGAGAGCGCCATCGCCGAGTAGAAGCCGCGGTGCTGCTCCCGGGCGAAGTGCGCCACGGGGTCGGCGCCTGGGTCCTGCTCGGCGGAGGCCAGGCTGAACGCGTGCACGATCGCCCTCGGCATGGCCACCAGCGAGTACATCAGCTCCGCCACGTCGTCGGCCCTGTCCACGCGGACGGTGAAGTCGCCGGTCTCCTCCTGCTCGAACCGGTCGCCGGCGCGTACGGCGGTCACGTCGGCGCCGGCCCGGACGAGCCGGTCGACCAGGGCCTCGCCGCGGTCGTCGGCGGCGAACACCAGCCACGGGCCGGCCTCGCGCAGCCGCTCGTCCAGATCGGACACCGGCAGCGGGTGCCGCCTCCACGCCGGCAGATGGGTCCAGCGCGACCGGTCGAACGTCTTGCCCTGACCGGCCGCCGCCTGCGCCTGCGCGGGGTTGCCCTTCACCCAGAACCTGCGCCGCTGGAACGGGTAGGTGGGCAGCTCGACCCGCCGGCCCTGCCCGTCGTGCAGCGCCGCCCAGTCGATCACGCTGCCGGCCATCCACAACCGTGCCACGACCCCCAGCAGCCACTCGGCCGCGG
The DNA here is from genome assembly GCF_016863175.1 of Paraplanobispora siamensis. Lineage (GTDB taxonomy): Bacteria > Actinomycetota > Actinomycetes > Streptosporangiales > Streptosporangiaceae > Planobispora > Planobispora siamensis. The sequence goes on along the minus strand of NZ_BOOJ01000051.1, from coordinate 138,038 downwards.
TGCCGCCTTCCCCGGGCGCGACCACGACCTCCTCGGCCTGCCCGTCGTCGTCCCGCACCACGCGGACGCCGATGGCCCCCAGCCCGTCGGCGAGCGCGCCGAGCGCCGACTCGCGGGACGAACCGGCGGGTGCGGCGGCGTGCCGCAGCAGCGTCTCGACCGCGGAGTGCAGTTCGCTCCACCACGTTTCCGGGGCGTGCGAGGGGGCGGTGAGGCGGACCTTGGGATTGCGGCGCTGGGTTTTCCCGTCGATCCAGCGGGACGGGTCGTCCAGGGCGGCCACCGCGTCGTCGCGGTCGTGGACGACGACGGCGCGGCGCAGAGCGAAGCCGCCGCGGGAGACCTGGAGCGTGAAGGCCACGTCGGCGAGGTCGTCGCCGCGGTCGTCGGCCAGGTGGCGGTGGAGCCGTTCGGTCACCTCACGCAGCGCCTGGTCGTCGTTGGCCGAGAACACCAGCAGGTGCGGTCCGGGGCGGGCGGGACGGGAGGGCCGGTGCGGCGCCTCCTCCATGACCACGTGCGCGTTGGTGCCGCCCAGCCCGAACGAGCTGACCCCGGCTCGCCGCGGGTGCGGCCCCGCCGTCCACGGCCGGTCCTCGGTCAGCACCGTGAACCGGTCGTGCGCGGTGGCCAGCGCGGGGTTCGGGGTCTCGTAGCCGGGCGTGCCCGGCAGCAGCTCGTGCTTGAGCGTCATGGCCGCCCGCATCAGCCCGGTCACGCCGGAGGCCCGGTCCAGGTGGCCCAGGCTCGGCTTGAGCGAGCCCAGCACGCACGGCGTCTCGCGCGGCTGGGAGAAGACCCGGTTCATGGCGGCCAGCTCGATCGAGTCGCCCAGCATGGTGCCGGTGGCGTGGCACTCGACGTACCCGACGGTGTCGGGCTTGACCCCGGCCACGCCGAGCGCCGACTCGATCACCTCGGCCTGGCCGTCCACGCCGGGCGCGGTGTACCCGGCGCGCAGGCGGCCGTCGTTGTTGGCCGCCGAGCCCAGGATGACCGCGTGGATGATGTCACCGTCCGCGAGCGCGTCCGTCATGCGCTTGAGCGCCACGACCCCGGCCCCGCTGCCCATCACGGTGCCGCCCGCCTCGGCGTCGAAGCTGCGCACCCGGCCCTCGGGCGACATGATGCCGCCCTGCTCGTACAGGTAGCCCGCCGGCTGGGGGAGCGGGGTGAACGCGCCGCCCGCCACCGCGATGTCGCACTCGTAGGTGAGCAGGCTCTGGCAGGCCAGATGCACCGCGACCAGCGACGTCGAGCAGAACGTCTGCACCGACACCGAGGGCCCGCGCAGCCCCAGCTTGTACGACACCAGCGAGGCCAGCGAGTCGCGCTCGTTGCCCACGGCCATGAGCAGCATCCCGCCCGGCTGCGAGCCGAGGTTCTGGAGGTTCTGCACGATGTAGTCGGGGAAGCCGCACCCGCCGAAGACGGCGACCTGGCCGGGCACGTCGGTCGGGCAGTATCCGGCCCCTTCGAGGGCCTCCCACGAGCACTCCAGGAACAGCCGGTGCTGCGGGTCCATGGTCTCGGCCTCGCGCGGGTTGATCCCGAACACGGTGGCGTCGAAACGGTCGAGGTCGTGCAGGGGGCCGCCGACGCGCACGTACCGGGGGTCGGCGAGGACGCCCGGGTCGACGCCGGCCTCCCGCAGCTCCTCCTCGGTGATGGCGCGCAGGCCCTTGATCCCCGAGAGCAGGTTGCTCCACAGTTCGGTCACGTTCCTGGCGCCGGGGAAGCGCCCGGACATGCCGATCAACGCGACCGCAGAGTCGTAGTCGGTTCCGGTGGTCATGACGTCCTTCCGCTCCTGAGCATGTTGCGTCGCTGGGCGATTCGGGACCGCTGCCGGTCTTTGGCCTCGCTCGGCTGCTCGTCCGCGTCCTGGCCGGCCTGGGCCGCCTCGGCGAGCGAGGCGATCGTGGGCGCCTGGTAGAGGATGTGCGGCGGCAGGTAGGACAGCTCCAGCGCCTTCCTGACCTCGGCGATGATCTCCATGCCGAGCAGCGAGTTGCCGCCCAGCTCGAAGAAGTTGTCGTGCACGCCGACCTGCTCCAGGCCCAGGGCCTCCGCCCACACCCCGGCGATGGTCTCCTCGGCCGGGGTCTGCGGTTCGACGTACGCGGTGGACAGGTCGGGACGCGGGTGCCGGCCGAACGCGTCCCTGATCTTCTTCACCGTCGCCTGGTGGCTCTCGATCGAGGACCTGCGGCTCATCGCCACCAGCGGCGCGAAGTCCTGCGTGGAGGCCACGACGTGCCGCTCACCGCTGGCGAGGGCCCGCAGCAGGGTCTCCCATCCCTGGTCGAAGGTGAGGCCGAAGTTCTCCCGGTACCAGGCGAAGTACTGCTTGGAGCCCTCGTCGTAGTTCTCCAGGCCCTCGGTCCAGCCGTTCCACGTCCACTCGCACCAGTCGACGGAGGTGACCGTCACGCCGGGCAGGGGGTCGCTGAGCGCGAAGGAGTCGAGGAAGGCGTTGGCGGCGCAGTAGTCCACCTGGCCGGCGCCGCCGCCGGTGGCCGAGGTGGTGGAGGAGTACAGCGCCAGGAAGTCCGCCTGCGTGCCGCGCAGCGCCTCGGCCAGCGCGAGCGTGCCCATGACCTTGGGCGCGAGCACCCGTTCCATGTCGGCGACGGTCTTGAACTGCATGAGCCCGACGGCGGGCACGCCGGCGCAGTGCAGCACGCCGTTCAGCGTGCCGAAGCGCTCGAGGGCGGCGGCCACGGCGCGGCGGGCGTCCTCGGGCCTGGAGACGTCCCCGGCGACGGTGAGGACCTCCGCGCCGGCCGCCTCCAGGCGGCGCAGCCCCTCCAGCCGCCTGCGCACCTCGGCGGCGGTGGAGTCGGAGGCCAGGATCGCGGGCCACTGCTCGCGCGGCGGGACCGGCGTCCGTCCCAGCAGCACCAGCCGCGCCCGGTAGTGCTCGGCCAGCCGCTCGGCCATGGCCAGGCCGATGCCGCCCAGGCCGCCGGTCACCAGATAGACGCCGCCCTTCTCGACCCGGGCGGCCGGGGGCCTGGCGGCGATCACGGAGGTGTCCAGCACCTCGTAGTCGGGGATCCACCGCTGCCCGCCGCGCAGCCCGACCACCTGGTCCGACGGTTCGGCGCGCAGCTCGGCGAGCAGGGCCTCCGCCCCGGCGTCGACGTCGATGACGCGGGTCCTGACCTTCGGGTACTCGACGGGGATCAGCCGGGCCGGGCCGAGCAGGGTGCCGAGCCCGGCGTGGACGCGGTCGCCCGGGTGCACCCGCTGGCCGCCCTGGGTGACGATGTCGAGCTGCCAGCCGGGCAGGCCCATGTCGCCGGCCGCGCGGGCCAGGCCGACCAGCGTGTACAGGCCGCGCTGCAGGGTCTCCTCGATCGGGGCGTCCTGCACCGACCACAGGTGCACCACGCGCTCGGGCTCCCAGCGGCGTCCGGCCAGCTCGCGCAGCGCCGCCAGGGCGTCCTCGGCCGAGCCGGGACGCACCCGCAGGCCGTCGTCGTCGCTGGAGAACCGCTCGCCGGGCCGTACCAGGACCACGTCCCCGCCGGTCGCGGCGAGGTGCGCGAGCAGCGGCGCGGCCAGCTCGGCCGCGCGGCCCTCGTCGGTGTAGACCAGCCAGCGGCCGGCCTCCTCCTCCTGGGCGGGCCGGACGGTGGTCTGCTTCCAGACGGGCGCGTGGATCCAGCGGGTGTCGGGCAGGCGCGGGTACGCCTTGGCGATGCTGGTCGGGTCGCTCTCGTCGTAGGCGGCGGCCCCGCCGCCGCTGAACGCGCTCTGGTCGATCTCCAGCCAGTAGTCCTGCCGCTCGAACGGGTAGGTCGGCAGCGGCACCCGGCCGGGCGCCCAGTCGTCGTCCTCGTGCAGCGCGGCCCAGTCGACCGGCACCCCGGTCAGCCACAGCCTCCCGACCGCGGTCGCCACCGCGGCGACGGCGTCCTGGGTGTCGCCGGCGGCGGGGAGCGTGGTCATGATGAGCGGCCACTGGTTGCGGTCGCAGGAGGGGTGCCCGCGGGTCAGCGCGCCGAGCGACTGCCCGGGACCGATCTCGACGAGCGCCAGGTCGGCCTGCCCGAGCACGTGGCCGAGCCCCTTGCCGAACTCGACGGTCTCGCACATGTGGCGGGCCCAGTAGCCCGGGTCGGTCACGGTCTCGGCGGTGGCCGGCTCGCCGGTCACGTTGCTCAGGTACGGCAGCCGCGGCGGGTTCAGCGTGATGTTGTCGGCGATCCAGGACGTCAGCTCGCCGGCCAGCGGGGCGAGCATCCGGGAGTGGAAGGCGTGCGTGGTCTCCAGCCGCCGGTGCCCGATCTTGGATTCGAGCAGCAGCGCGGCGGCCCGTTCGACCGCCTCGACGGGCCCGGCGAGCACGACCTGCGAGCCGGTGCGCACGGCCACGTCCAGTTCCTCGGTGAACACCTGGCCCAGGACGGCGGCCAGCCGGCGCTCGTCGGCCGACACCGCCAGCATCGCGCCCTCGGGCTGCGAGGTGATGAGCTTGGCCCGGTAGGCCACCAGCCGCAGCGCGTCCTGCAGGGACAGCACGCCCGCCAGGCAGGCGCACACGTACTCGCCGAGGCTGTAGCCGATCATGATCTCGGGCTCGACGCCCCAGCGGATGAGCTGCCGCGCCAGCGCGTACTCGGCCACGAACACCGCGGGCTGCACCAGGTGCGACTCGGTGGTGGAGCGCGGCGCGCCCGCCTCGGTCCGGCCGAGCAGCCTGGCCAGGGCGTTGACGTCGTCCCCGGTCCGCTGGGCGGGCACGAAGATGTCGGACAGCTGGTCCGGCGCGGTCAGCTCCAGCAGGGCCAGGCACTCGTCCACGTCCGCGCGGAACGCCGGCTCCTCGGCGTAGAGGGCGGCCACCATGCCGGGGTACTGCTCGCCGACCCCCGCGACGAGGAAGCCGGCCTTGCGCCCGACGGTCGAGTCCGCGCGTCCCAGCGTGGCCGCCGGGTCGGTCAGCCGGGCCGCCGCGGCCTCCGGCGAGTCGGCGATCACGACCCTGCGGTGCCCGTACAGCTTCCGCCCGGCCTGCAGCGTGTACGCCACGTCGCCCAGGTCGTCCGGGGACTTCGCCAGATGGGCGGCCAGCCGCGCGCACGACTGCTCGGCGGCGGCCTGCGAGCGGGCCGAGACCGGCAGGATCTGCCAGCGGCGCGAGCGCGTGCCGCGCGGCGCGGGGAGCGGGGCCTCGGTGACGATGGCGTGCGCGTTGGTGCCGCCCATGCCCAGCGAGCTGATGCCCGCGATGCGCGGCTTGTCCGGTGTGCGCGGCCACGGGGTGGGCTCGGCGGTGACGCGGAAGGGGCTGTTGTCGAAGTCGATCTCGGGGTTGGGGGAGCGGTAGTGCAGCGTGCCGGGGATCAGCTCGTTGCGCAGCGACTGGACGACCTTGATCAGGCCGGTCACGCCGGAGGCCCGGTCCAGGTGGCCCACGTTCGGCTTGATCGAGCCGAGCACGCAGTACTGCTTGCGCTCCGTGGCGCCGAACGCGCGGGTCAGCGCGGCCACCTCCATCGGGTCGCCGACCTCGGTGGCGGTGCCGTGCGCCTCGACGTAGGAGACGTCGTCGGGGCTCACGCCGGCCCGGGCCAGGGCCGCCGACACGCAGCGGCGCTGCCCGTCGATGCTCGGCGCCAGATAGCTGAACTTCATCGCGCCGTCGTTGTTGACGGCCGAGGCGCGGATCACGGCGTGCACGGTGTCCCGGTCGGCCACGGCGTCCTTGAGCCGCTTGAGCAGCACCACCGCCGCGCCGTCGCCGAACATGCTGCCCCGGCCCTCGGCGTCGAACGTGCGCACGTGGCCGTCGGGCGACTCCTGGCCGCCCTCCTCCCACAGGTAGCCGGTGCGGTCGGGGATGCGCACCGACACGCCGCCGGCCAGCGCCATCCGGCACTCGCCGCGCCGCAGGCTCTCACCGGCCAGGTGAACCGCCACCAGCGAGGTCGAGCAGAACGTCTGCACCGACAGCGCGGGGCCGTCCAGGTCGAAGCGGAAGGCGACGTTCGTGGCCAGCGCGTCCTTGTCGTTGCCGATCATGAGGGCGCTGGTGTCGATGCCCATCTGGAAGGCCATGAGCCGGGTCAGCAGGTAGCCGCTGATGTTCATCCCGGCGAACACGCCCACGCTGCCCCGGCCCTCGGGGACGGCGTACCCGGAGGACTCCAGGACCTCCCACACGCACTCCAGGAAGATGCGCTGCTGCGGGTCGGCGAGTGTGGCCTCGCGCGGGTTGTAGCCGAAGAACGCGGCGTCGAAGCCGCGGATGTCGTCCAGGATCGGCCGCATCCGCACGTAGTTCGGCTGCTGGAAGGTCGCCGGCGACACTCCCGCGGCCAGCAGGTCGTCGTCGGAGAACTCAGTGAACGACTCCACGCCGGTGCTGATGTTGCGCCAGAACGTCTCGATGTCGGTCGCACCCGGGAACCGACCGGCCATGCCGATGATCGCGATATCGGCGTCGCCGGGTGAATGGTGCTGATCCATCAACATGCCCTTCTTCACTGAGGTTGCTGTCACAGCAGCCCGCCACGGCTCCAGCCGCGCGCCAGCCTGCGGGCGGCGAAGGCGCCCGCCGCCAGGCCCAGCGCCAGCAGTACGGCGGCGGACGGCAGGATGCCGGCCACGTCCCCGCGCACCGCGGCCTGCATCATGTCCAGTGCGTAGTAGCCGGGGGAGGCGTGCGCGGCCGTCTGCGCCCAGCCGGGCATGATGCTCAGCGGCACCAGGGCCCCGCCCAGCGAGCTGAGGGTGAGCGCGCCCACGTCGGTGATCACGCTGAGCTCGCCGTGGCTGCGCACCAGCGTGGCCAGCGCCGCGCCGAGCGACAGCAGCGTGAACGCCCAGATCACGATGGCCAGCAGCACCAGCGCGGGCGACGGCGGCACCGGCAGGCCGATGGCCAGGCAGCCGTAGACGATCAGGATCACCTGCTGCGCGATCATCACCCCGAACAGCGGCAGCGTCTTGCCGATCAGCAGCTCGAACGCCGGGGCCCGGCTCACGCGGAGCCGGTCCCAGGTGCGCCAGGTGCGCTCCGACAGGATCGCGTTGCCCGCCATGGAGATCGCGAACACCGAGAACATCACCATCAGCCCGGTGGCGATCTGGGTGGCGCCCTGGTCGAGGGCCCGTACGTACAGGGGCTTGAGCACCAGCATGAGCACCATGGGCATGGCGACGTAGCTGATCATCTGACCGGGGTCACGCAACCGGATGATCAGGTTGTGCCGGGCCAGCGCGCCGATGCGGTGCAGCGCGTCGAACACGCCGGGGCGGCGCGGGGCGGTGTCAAGAAGCATGGGTGACCGCCAGGGATCGGTAGAGGTCGTCCAGGGACGGGTTGCGCACGTCGACCGAGGTGACCGGGCGGTTCACCCGGCCCAGCAGGTCGATCAGGGCCGCCGCCGGGTCGGAGGTGGAGACCGCGATCTCCTCCTCGTCGTCCAGCGTCACGCGTACCTCGCCCGGCAGGTCACGCAGCAGCTCGTCGCAGGCCCCCCTGACGATCACCCGGCCGCTGCGCGCGACCGCGATCGTGGCCCGGAGCTCGGTCAGCTCGGGCAGGTAGTGGGTGGTGTAGACGACGGCCGCGCCCTCTCCCGCGCGCTGCTTGACCACATCCAGCATGGCCTGGCGGGTCTCCAGGTCGGCGCCGGCCGTGGGCTCGTCGAGCAGCAGGAGGCGGGGGCGGTGGACGAGGGCGCTGGCGGCCTGCGTGCGCCGCTGCTGGCCGCCGGAGAGCTTGCCCGCCCTCCTGTCCATGATCTCGGTGAGCCGCAGGACGACGGACAGCTCCTCGATGGCCTCGCGCAGCGCCGCCCGCCGCAGCCCGGCGAGCCTGCCGTACAGCTCCAGGTGCTCCCGTACGGTGATGGAGGGGTACAGCGCCAGATGCTGGGGCGCCACGCCGACCTCGCCGCGGGCGGCGGACGGGGTTCTGCCGTCGATGGTCACCTGCCCGCTGTCGGGGCGGGTCAGGTGGGACACGATCTCGACGAAGGTCGTCTTCCCCGCGCCGTTGTGTCCCAGGAGTCCGACGATCTCACCGGCCGCCACGCTCAGAGTGAATCCGTCAAGGGCCCGGACATCGCCGTACCGCTTGACGAGATCGGTTGCCACCAGCAACGTGTCACCTCCCCGATGTTGTGGAGTAAGCGGGCTAGTGCGGTTGAAGCCATCTTGGACGGATGACAGCGGGAATTGACGGGGCGCCCGATGGCAGGTAGTTGCCGTAAAAACCCGCCAGTGGCGCGGCATTTCCGCCCGGGGCTTTACTTCCTAATCTGACCGGCATGCACGCTGGTTCGTTGATAGCCGCCGGGCGCGACTGCGAGATCCTCGAGGCCGGGCCCGGCCGGGTCGTCCGGCGCTCCCGCGACGGCCGCAACCTCGAACGCGAGGCCGCCGCGATGCGCCACGCCCGCCGCCACGGGTTCCCCGCCCCCGAGGTCTTCGACGTCGAGGGTCCCGACATCCTCATGGAGCGGGTGGAGGGGCCGAGCCTCATGGCGGAGATGGCCCGCGCGCCCGGGGACGCGCCCCGCCGGATCCGCCTCCTGGTGACCCTGCTGCGCGACCTCGCCGAGGTACGCGCCCCCGGCTGGCTCCAGGCCGCCCCCGGCTGCCCCGGCAACCGCCTGCTCCACCTGGACCTCCACCCGGGCAACGTGCTTCTGACCGCGGACGGCCCGAGGGTCGTCGACTGGGCCGACGCGGCCCGCGGCGCGGCGGGCGCCGACGTCGCCTCCACCTGGCTGATCCTGGCCACCGCCCCGGCCGGGCCGTCTCTGGAGGAGTGCAAGGCCGCCACGCTGGCGGCGTTCCTGCAGGACATCGACGTGGCGGCGGCGCGGCCGTACCTGCGGGCCATGGCCGAGCGGCGGTGCGCGGCCCGGAGCACCACCGACGCGGAGAAGGCCGACATCGCGGCCTTCCTCGCCGAGCACACCCAGCCCTGACCCCTCCGTCGCCAGGGAGGCCGACATGCACAACCGCGACGTACGCGCATCCGACCGAGACCGCGACGCCGCCGCCGAGCGCCTGCAACTGGCCGTGGAGGAGGGCTGCCTCAACCTCGGGGAGTTCGACGAGCGCGTGGGCCTGGCCTACCGCTCGGTGACCCAGGGCGAGCTGGCCGACCTGGTCGCCGACCTGCCCGAGAATCGCCGGCGGAGCCCGCAGAGCCCGTCCCCGGCCGGACTCCCGCGCTGGCTGAAGCTCGTGTGGACCGGCTGGGCGGTCGTCTTCGCGGTCAACGTCGCGGTCTGGGTGGCGGTGAGCGTGGCCCAGGCGTGCCCTGCGGACTTCTGGCCGAAGGGCATGCTCCCGCCCGCGCTCATCCTGGCGGTCGTCACGGCGGGCGCCATCCGGAGAAGACGGGACGCGAGCGGGGAAGGACCCTGATCCATGCCACGAACCATGCCGCCCTCACCCGTGGTGACGTCCGAGCGGCGCACAGAGCTGGACTCCATTCGGGTCCTGGTGGTCGTCGGGCTGGTGTTCTTCCACACGGCGCTGGTCTTCGACGCCCGGGACGACTTCTACGTGAAGAACGCCGAGACCACCCCGGTCACGCTGGTCGTCTCGGCCCTCGGCGTGTTGTGGGCGATGCCGCTGCTGTTCTTCCTGGCGGGCCTGGGAGCCCGGCACTCGCTGCGCAGGCGGGGCGCCGGGGAGTACGCCGCCGAGCGCCTGCGCCGCCTCGGGGTGCCGCTGGCGTTCGGGACCGTCGTGCTGGTGCCCGTGCCGGAGTGGTTGCGGCAGCGCTCCGACCCCGCCTTCCACGAGTCCTACCTGGAGTTCCTGCCGCGCTTCTTCGACCTGGACGGGTTCAAATGGCGCGACTTCCCGTTCATCTTCGAGGGGCGGCACTTCGAGTTCGGCCACCTGTGGTTCCTGCTGTTGCTGCTGACCTTCTCCCTCATCCTGACCCCGCTGGTGCGCTGGGGCGGCTCCTGGGGGCCGCGGCTCGGCGACCGCGCCGCCGCCTTAGCCGAGCGCCGGCCGGGCGCCATCCTGCTGCCGGCCGTGCCGCTGGCGGCGGTGTGCGCGCTGGCCGGGCTGGAGGAGCAGTTCGCGGGCTGGCACCGGGCGGCGTACCTGTTGTTCTTCCTGTCCGGGTTCGCCTTCGCCGGTGACGAGCGGTTCAGGGCCGCGCTGCGCCGGGACCTGCGCCTGATCGCGATTTCCGGCGTGGTGCTCTTCCTGGTCGGCGGGCCGCTGCTGATGACCGCGGGCGGCGACCCCTTCACCGACCTGACCCCGCAGGCCGTCGCCGGCCGCGCCCTGTTCGGGGTGACCGGATGGTGCTGGCTGATCGCGATACTCGGCTTCCTGGACCGCCGCGGCCGGTCGGCGGCCACCCCGCGGGGGCGCGGGCCCCGCCGCTGGTACGCCTACCTGTCCGAGGCCGTGCTGCCGCTGTACGTCCTGCACCAGCCGGTCGTCGTCGCGGTCGCGTTCGTCGTGATCGCCTGGGAGGCCTCGATCGCCGTGAAGTTCTCGGTGATCGGCACGGTCTCCCTGGTGCTGATCTTCGCGGCGTACGACCTCCTGGTCCGCCGTACCGCCCCGACCCGCTTCCTGTTCGGCCTGCGCCCGGAGCGGCGCCCGCCCGCGGTGGCCCAGCCCGCGGTGGCCCGGCCCGGCCGTTCCGGACGGCGGTAGGACTCCGCGGGCCGGGACACCGCGCATCGTCACACCCGTTCCGGCGACTGCCGGCGCCCGGCGCCGGTGACCGGCCGCCGGCGTTCGCGGAGGACCTCCAGGCCGATGAGGTCGTCGGCCTCGGCGTCCGGGGTCTCCCGGTCGAACCTCGCCAGGGCCGGGTGGCGCAGCGCGATCGTGATCGTGAGCGCGATGGCCAGGCCGCACACCAGGTAGAGCAGGCCGATGCCGCGCTCCTCGCCGGTCCCGATGATCGGGCCGAGCGTCCCGGCGAGCGGGCCGCCCTCCCGCATCAGCGGCTCGAAGACCGACGCCACCAGCCAGGAGTTCACCACGATGCCGAGCGGCTGGGTGGACATGGCGAGCATCCGGTTGATCGAGATCACCCGGGCGTGGTAGCGCTGCGGGACCTTCGAGTGGATGATCGTCAGCCAGATGCCGTCGCTGATCGACATCATGAACGACATGCCGAAGGCTCCGGCCATGATCAGCACGAGCGAGGGGCGCAGCCCGGCCAGGGCGCAGAACAGGCCGAGCACGCCCGCGGCCGAGAGCATCCCGAACATCCGCCGCCGGCGCGGCCCGCCCCACACCGCGATCACCAGGCCGCCGGCGACCGCGCCGACGCCGGCCACCAGCGCCACCCGCCCGGTGTCGGCCAGCCCGCCCACCGACAGGGCCAGCGGCGCGAACATGGCGAAGGCGGTGAGCAGGAAGAAGTTCACCACGAACATGGTCAGCGCCATCGCCCGCAGGCCGCGGCGGCGCAGCAGATAGCGGAACCCGTTGCGGATCTCGGCGCCCACCGTCTCCCTGCGCCGCCAGGCCATCGTGGCGGGGAAGCGCACCAGCAGGGTCACGCCGAGGGCGATCACGTAGCAGATCACGTTGGCGGTCAGGATCCCGGTCAGGCCGATGAGGGAGAGCAGGGCGACCGAGAAGAGCGGGACCATCAGCTGGGCGACGGAGTTGCCCAGCTGGACGACGCCGCCGACGTGGTGCAGATAGTGCTTGGGCGCCAGCTGCGGTCCCGCCGACTGCCAGGCCACCCGTTGCAGGGTGACCGAGACCGACAGGACGACCAGCAGGCCGCAGAGCACGGGGACGGTCAGTCCGCCGGTGAGCACCAGCGCCAGCATCGCGGCCTGCACGGCGAGGGAGACGCCGTCGCCGGCGAGCAGGGCCCGGCGCCGGTCGTGGCGGTCGACGAGGGCGCCGATCAGCGGGGCGAAGATCAGGCCGGGCACCAGGGCGATGATGGCGAACAGGCCGAACTGCATCAGGGAGCCGGTCTCCCGGTAGACCCAGATGGGGACGGCGAACTCCGTCATCACCGCGCCGACCATCGAGACGATCTGGCCGGTGGCCACGGTGAAGAACCGGCCCAGGCTCGGCTGCGGCCCGTCGGCCGGCGCGAGCCGGTCGGTGGACAGCGCCTGGCGCCACCAGGTGACCGTGCCGTCCGTGCCGTCGGCGGTGCCTGCGTCTGCGCCGACGGTGCCTGTGTCTGCGCCGGCGGTGTCGGCCGTGCCCGCGGTGTCGGCCGGATGCCACTCCTCGGGCCGGTCGAAGGCGGTGTGCGTGGTGGTGAGGATCTGCGCCAGCTCCCGGGCGCGGTAGCGCAGGAAGTAGTGGCCCGCCTCGGCCATGACGACCAATCCGGTGGTCGCGGAGACCGCGTGCCAGTCGCGGTAGCGCTCCTGGTAGTACTCGGTCAGCGCGTCGCGGTCCCCGACGACGGACACCACGGGCGCGCGCAGCGACGGGGCGTCGTCCTCGACCAGGTCGCTGAAGTACTCCTCACCGGCGCGGGCGTCCACGCGCATGGTGGTGATGATGTGGTCGACCTGCTCGGGTTCGAGGTCCTGCAGGTCGGCGCCCATCGCGCGCAGCCAGTTGGCGTGCGAGGTGTTGTTGTCCAGCCGCTCGCTGCGCAGCACCCGGCCGATCAGGCCGTTGACGCCCTTGCGGGGGGTGGCGAAGGGGAAGCTGCCGCCCATGTAGACGGCCTCGACGCGGCGCCCGGCCGCCTCCAGCCGCCGGGCGGTCTCGGCCGTCAGCGCGCTGCCCACGCAGTGGCCGTACAGCGCCACCGGCCCCCCGACCCTGGCCATGATCTCCTCGGCCAGGCGCCGGGCCGCCTCGTGGAAGGGCAGCACGTCCTCCTCGACGCCGAGTTCGTGGCCCGGCAGGGAGGCGGCGAAGAGCGAGTGGCCGGCCGGTAGCGCGTCCGCCAGCGGCTGGTAGACCATCGCGCTGGCCCCGCCGTAGGGGATGCAGACCAGGGAGAGCCGGGGCGTCCTGACGGGTTTGGTGAGCTCCAGGAGCAGGGCCCGCGGGCCGCCGCCGGCCCCGGCCCCCTGCTCGGCGCCCGCGCCGTCGAGGAAGGCCGCCAGCTCGCGCACGGTGCGGTGCTCGATCGCGTCCAGGACGGTCACCTGGTAGCCGTCGGCGGGCATGACCTTGCGCAGCCTGGCGACCATGCGGATGAGCAGCAGCGAGTGGCCGCCCAGCGCGTTGAAGTCGTGGTCGATCGAGAGGTTCTCGACGCCGAGGACCTCCTTCCAGACCCCCGCCACCAGGATCTCGGTCCCGGTGACCGGTTCGGCCAGGTCGTCGCCGACGACCACCGCCGGCTCGGGCAGCGCCTCGCGGTCCACCTTGCCGTTCTGGTTGAGCGGGATGCCCTCCAGCGGGACGAAGACCGAGGGGACCATGTACTCGGGCAGCCGCGCCTCGCAGTGCGCGGACAGGTCGTCGACCGGGCCCGCCGGGACGTAGTAGGCGACCAGCCGCCTGTCCTCGGCGGTGAAGGCGTGCACCGTCACGACCGCGTCCCGCACCCCGGGGTGGTCGGCGACGGCCGCCCTGACCTCGTCCAGCTCGATCCGGTAGCCGCGGATCTTGACCTGGTCGTCGAAACGGCCCAGGAAGGCCACGTTCCCGTCGCGCAGCCAGGCGACCCGGTCACCGGTGCGGTACATCCGGCCGCCCTCGCAGAACGGATCATCGAGGAAGCGCTCCCCGGTCAGGTCCGGCCGGTTGATGTAGCCGCGGGTGACGCCGACGCCGCCGACGTACAGCTCGCCGGGCACGCCCGCCGGCTGCAACCGGCGGTTGGCGTCCAGGACGTACATCCGCATGTTGGGCAGCGGCCGGCCGATGGGCACGACCTCCACGAGCTGGCGGTCCCGGACCGGGTAGACGCATGTGCCGACGGAGGCCTCGGTCGGGCCGTACTCGTTGATCAGCCTGCCGGGGCCGAGGATCTCCAGCCACCGGTTGGCCATCGGCCCGGGCAGCGCCTCGCCGGCGACCACGATCTTCCCGGCGAGCGTCTCGGCCTGCCGGGCGTCGATCTGGTGCCCCAGGATCTCCAGATGGCCGGGGGTGAGCTTGATGAAGGCGTACGGCCCGCCCTCCGCCAGCAGCGTTCCGAGACTGCCCATGTCGAAGTCCTGCGGCAGTACGGTGACCGGCCGGCCCACCACGAGCGGGGCCCACAGGTTGGGCACCACCAGGTCGAAGGCGACCGAGCCGAACAGGGGGGCGCCGCCCTCTCCCGCGCCGGCCAGCTCCTCCACCGCCCACCACACGTGGTTGACCAGCCCTCGGTGGGTGACCTGCACGCCCTTGGGGCGGCCGGTCGAACCCGAGGTGAAGATCACGTATGCCAGCCGCTCCAGGTCGTACGGCACCGCCACCGGGGTGCCGGGGCGTGCGTCGATCTCGCCGCCGCGGACGTCGACGATCTCGGGGCCGCCGGGGGCGGTCTCGAACAGGTGGGCGTGCTCGGCCGAGGTCAGCACCATCGGCGCCGTGGCGATCGACAACATGTCGGCGATCCGCCGGGCCGGGAACTTCGGATCCATCGGCAGGTAGGCCGCCCCGGCCTTCCACACGCCCAGCAGGCACGCGATGAGCTCGGGGCCGCGATCGAGCAGCACGCCCACGGTGTCCTCGGGGCCGATGCCGCGGTCCCGCAGCAGGTGGGCGACCTGGTTGGCGCGGGCATGCAGCTCGGCGAAGGTCGTCCGGCGCCCCTCGGAGACGACCGCTGTCGCGTCACTGCCGGCGTGCCGCTCCAGCAGCTCCGGCAGGGCCTGCGAGGGGTAGGGGCGGGCGGAGTCGTTCCACGCGCCCAGGGCCAGCTCCCGCTCCCGGGGGGTGAGCAGCTCCAGGTCGGCCGGCGGCGTGTCCGGGGCGGCCGCGATCTGCTCGGCGAGGGTCCGGTAGTGCCCGGCCAGCAGGGCCGCCGTCTCCTCGTCGAAGCGGTCCTTCTGGTAGGTCAGATAGAGTTTGGGCTCCTCGGTCTCGCCGAGGTGGACCATCAACGCCAGGTCGTAGGTGAAGTCGTCGACCTCGTGCTCCCAGACCGACGCCTCCAGCCCCGGCCACCTGCCGCGCTGGTCGCGGAAGGCCCGCAGCGAGAAGCCCACGGACGACAGCGAGAAGCGGCGCGCGTCGCGGTCGCTGAGCGCCTCCATGAGCTCGGCGAAGGGCAGCTGGTGGGCCAGGGCCTCGCCGAGGCCGCGCCGTACCCTCTGGGCGGCCTCGCGGAAGGCCGGGTCGCCGGACAGGTCCGTGCGGAGCGGGACAGGGGTGACGAAACAGCCGACGACGGGTTCCAGTTCGACGCGGCGGCGTCCTCCGTTGACGGAGGCGACGGTCAGGTCGGACTGGCCGGTGTAGCGGGACAGCAGCATCGAGAAGACCGTGAGCAGGGCCACGAACGGCGTGGTGCCCGGCCCGCCGGCCTCCTTGAGGGCGTCGACCACCGCACCGGGCAGGGTGAACAGATGCGAACCGCTGCGCTTGCCCGGCCGGACGGGGCCCGGCTCCTCGGTCGTGGACAGGGGGCCGGGCTCCCTGGCCACGGGCAGTTCGGCCCCGGCCGCGCCGTCGAGCCGCTCGCGCCAGTAGGCCAGCCGCGAGGCCCGCACCTCCGGGGTGAGCTCCCGGCCGGACCAGGCGGCGTAGTCGGCGTACTGGATCGGCAGCGGGGCGAACTCGACGGGCCGGCCCTGGCGGGCGGCGGTGTAGGCGGTGGTCAGCTCCTCGAGGAGGACGCCGACGGACCAGCCGTCGCACGCGATGTGGTGGAAGGCGATCAGCAGGACGTGCAGGTCGTCGGCGAGGCGGACGAGCGTCGCACGCCAGACCGGGCCGCCGGCGAGGTCGAACCGCTCCACCGCGGCGGCCGCGGTGAGCTCCCGGGCGCGCTGCTCCCGCTCGGCGGCGGGCTGGTCCGTCAGGTCGGCCACGGTGAGCGGGGCCGGTCCCGGGGGCAGGACGATCTGGCGGGGCTCGTCGTCGCCCGCGTAGACGGTGCGCAGGATCTCGTGGCGTCCGGCCAGGGCGTCCAGGGCGGCGGTCAGCGCGCCCACGTCGAGGTCACCGGCCAGCCGCAGCCCGATGGTGGCGTTGGGCGCGGGCGCGCCTTCGCCGAACTTGGCGCCGAGCCACATCTGCCGCTGCTCGGCGGAGCACGCCACCGGCCCGGCGCCGCGGGGAGTCCTGGTGATCGGTTCGGGGACGGGCCGCCGGTCGGCGAGAAGCCGGCGCAGCGCCTCACGGCGGCGAGGGGAAAGCGACGCTATCCGATTGTCGTGATTGGTCGCGGGCGTGATCGTCATGGCGTTTTATCTCCCTCGACTTGATTTACGGCACAGTCGAGCGAGCGCGTGAAAATGCTTTCTCCGAGCCCGGGATGAATTGCTGGGAATGATGTCCCAGTCTCCGGCGACGCTGCCGTGGGAGCGCTCCCACAGCAAATTCCTTTACCACAGTACACTTCTGGCCTCGCTAGTTCAAGGGTCTCCCGCGTCGGTACCGGCCACCTCGGAAAGGGGCTGCTCTAGGCCGATCTCTCGGGAGAGTAACGGCAGCGCAGGCGATCGCACACGTCTACCGGGAAAGTCAGGCAAATTGACTCGGACTAGATCGGTGAGACTTGAAATAGATTTCGAGAAGGGTGCCGTTGCGCATAAGCCGTTCCCGTGTTTCCATTCTCTGCGGTAACCGCTGCATTGCCTTTTCCATGCGGCTTCTGATCGCCACGGAGAAGTGAGGAAACTGATGGAAGACGTGTGGGAGCCCTTTGAGATAACCCCCGAGAGCGCGGACGCGACCGTCGACGCCCTGGTGGAGCGGCTGAAAGCGATTCCCGACGTGGGCGCGCTGCTCATCCGGAACAAGGCCCTCGTCATCAGGGGGTTCCGCGTCACCGAGGACGGCCTCGACCGCGTGATGGACCTGCTGCTGCCCAACCGCCTGGCCTACGTCCACGGCAACTCGCCGCGCACCAAGCTCGCCGGCAACGTCTACACCTCGACGGAGTACCCGGCCGAGTACACCATCTCGATGCACAACGAGCTGTCCTACTCCACTTCGTGGCCCTCGCGCCTGCTGTTCTTCTGCCAGAAGGCGGCCGAGTCCGGAGGGGCCACGCCGGTCGTCGACGGCGTGCGCTGGCTCCACTCGCTCGACCCCGAGGTCCGGGAGGCGTTCTCCAAGGGAGTGCGCTACACCCAGAACCTGCACGGCGGCCGGGGACTCGGCAAGAGCTGGCAGGAGACGTTCGAGACCGGCGACCGCGACCGGGTGGCGGACTTCCTCGACCGCTCCGGCGCTGACTGGCAGTGGCGTCCCGGCGGCGGGATCCGGATCTCCCAGACCAGGCCGGCCACCACCCGGCACCCGGTCACCGGGGCCGAGGTGTGGTTCAACCAGGCCGACCAGTGGCACCCCGCCTCGCTGGGCGACGAGGCCGCGGCCGAACTCGCCGAGCTCATGCCCCCGGAGGAGCTGCCGCAGTCGGTGACCTTCCCCGACGGCAGCCCGATTCCCGACGCGTACGTCATCCAGGCCCGCGACCGCGGTCTGGAGAACGCGGTGGACGTCGAGTGGCGGGAGGGCGACCTGCTGCTCATCGACAACGTGCTGGTCGGCCACGGGCGCCGGCCGTACACCGGTTCCCGGCGTGTCCTCGTCGCGATGTCCGACTGATCCGCCGTATCCGACTGATCCAAGGGATACCGTCGTGAACGACAACGCTTTCCGCGCTTTCCGCCTGGGGGTCGCGGCCACCTTCACGGCCGAACCCCTCGCCGGCGTCCTGCGCTTCTGGCTGGCCGAGCTCGGCATCGGCGGCGACGTCGACTTCGCCCCCTACGGCCAGGTCTTCCCCTCGCTGCTGGACCCGGGCGGCGTGCTCGGCCGGGCCGACGCCGTCGCCGTACTGGTCCGCGCGCAGGATCTGACCGCCGGCAGCGGGTCCGGCAGCAGGTCCGACGGGGTGGACGACGGAGGGCTCGACCGGGTGGACGCGGTCGCGGCCGACCTCGCCGCGGCGGTGCGGACCTCGGCGAAGGCCTCGGGCACCCCGCACCTGCTGATGATCTGCCCGCCGTCCCCGGAGGCCGGGAGCGACGCGCACGCCCGGCTGGCCGCCGTGCTCCAGGAGGCGTGCGTGGGCGACCCCGGTGTGCAGGTCCTCACCTCGGCGGAGCCGTACGAGGTGGAGGAGGTCCACGACGCGTTCGCCGACCGGATCGGCAACGTCCCCTACACCGAGCCGTACTTCGCCGCGCTGGCGACCGCGCTCGCCCGGCGCCTGCACGCGATGATCGCCGCGCGCCCCAAGGTGATCGTGGCCGACTGCGACGGCACCCTCTGGGACGGCGTCGTCGGCGAGGACGGCCCGGACGGTGTGACGATCGGTCCCGACCGGTTGCGGGTGTGGCACGAGCTCTCCCGCCAGGTCGCCGCCGGCCGGCTGCTCTGCCTGGCCAGCAAGAACGACGAGAAGGACGTGCGCGAGGTCTTCGCCCGGCACCCCGGACTCCCGATCGGCCCGGACCAGATCACCGCGACCCGGATCGGATGGGACGCCAAGTCGCGGGCCCTGCGCTCGCTCGCCGCCGAGCTGAACCTCGGCCTGGACTCGTTCGTCTTCCTGGACGACAGCCCGGTGGAGTGCGCGGAGGTCCGCGCCGGCTGCCCGGAGGCGCTGACGCTGAGGCTGCCCGCCGACCCGGCCGAGGCGGCCCGCTTCCTGCGCCACTGCTGGCCGCTGGACCACACCGCGGTGACGGACGCCGACCGCGCGCGCGGCCGGTACTACCGGGAGCAGTACCGGCGTGACCAGGCCATGCGTGAGATGTCGCTGACCGACTTCTTCGCCACGCTCGACCTGAGCGTCACCATCACCCCGGCGGGCCCCGAGCACGCCGAGCGCGTCTCCCAGCTGGCCCGGCGCACCAACCAGTTCAACCTCTCGGCGGAACGGCACCCCGCCGGGGAACTGCACGTCGTCGAGGTACGCGACCGGTTCGGCGACTACGGACTGGTCGGCCTGACGGCCGCGCGCACCGACGGCGACACCCTGCGGGCCGACGCCTTCCTCCTCAGCTGCCGGGCGCTCGGGCGCGGGGTGGAGCACCGCATGCTGGCGCACCTGGGCGCGCTGGCAGGCGAGCGCGGGCTGGCACGGGTCGCCCTGGCTCACCGGGTCACCGCCAGGAACCAGCCGGCCCGTGACTTCCTCGCCGGGTTGCCCGGCGCCGCGGCCCCGGCCGACGGCGACCTCCGCTGGCACGTCCTGGACGCGGACGCGGCGGCGGCCGTCGTGCACGTTCCCGCCGAGACCGCCGCGCCCGGTTCCGGGACCCGGGCCGCCGCGCCCGCCTCCGAAGCCGCTCCCCGGGCGGACTGGGAGCGGGTCGAGGGGATCGCCACCCGGCTGACCGACGTGGACGCCGTCCTGCGGGCCCTGCGGACGGCGGCTCCCGCTCCGGTCTCCGCCGCGGTCGCCGTCGCGGCGACGGCCGTGGAGGCGGCCGTCATGCGCTGGTGGGCGGAGATCCTCGACATCCCGCCCGCGTCCGTCGACGACGGCTTCTTCGAGCTCGGCGGGCACTCGCTGCGGCTCGTGCAGTTCATGGCCCGGGTCAGGGCCGAGTACGGCGTCGAGCTGCCCTTCGAAACCCTCTACACCACCACGTTCACCGTGGCCGAGATCGCGCGCGTCATCGAGGAGCAGCAGGTGGCCCAGGCCGGGAACGCGGAGCTGGAGGAACTGCTCGAGGAACTGGAGGGGCTCTCCGACGAGGAGATCGAGGCCCTGCTCGTGCGCGGGGAGAGCTGATCCGCCGTGGCGACCGTTCTGGTGAGCACCCACGGCACCAACGGTGACGTGCTGCCGCTCATCCGGGTCGGCCGGGAGCTGGCGGGGCGGGGCCACGACGTCAGCGTGATGACCCACGCGTGGTTCGCCGACCGCGTCGCCGCCGCTGGCCTGCGGCACGTGCCCATCGACACCGACGAGGCCTACGACCGGCATCTGGACGACACCGGGCGGTTCATGCTCGACCCGCTCCGCGATCCCGAGGGGGTGCTGGAGCTCTACCGGCGCAACAAACTGTTCGACCAGCTCCGCGACGAGGTGGAGATGATCAGGCAGCGGTACCGTCCGGGGGAGACCGTGGTGCTCGCCCGGCACACCTCGGGCATCGCCGCGCTGATCGCCGCCGAACTGTACGGCGTGCCGGTCGCCACGCAGGCGATGGCGCCCTGCCAGTACGTCACCCTGCCGGTCACCCACCAGGTCTACCGGCACGTCCTGGGGGCCGGGTTCGACGACCTCTTCCGCGGATTCGGCCTGGAGCCCGTCCGCGACTGGACGGCGTACCTGAACAACGCCCGGGTGCAGCTCGGCGGATGGCCCGGCTGGTTCGACGCGGCCGGGGATCCGACGCCGGACGACGTCGTCAAGTGCGGGTTCATCCTCGGTGACACAGCGGGCGACACAGCGGGCGACACAGCGCGGGACGCCGTGGGGGACGCCGTGCGGGACACGGTGCCGCCGGACTGGCCCGAGCCGCCCGTGCTGATCACCGGCGGCACCGGCCTGGTGCTCCACCGGCCCTTCTACGAAGTGGCGGCCCGCGCCTGCCACCGGGCCGGCCGGCCCGCCCTGCTGGTCACCCGGCACCGGTCGCTGGTCCCCGACCCGCTGCCCGAGGGGGTCCGGTGGCTGCCCTCGGCGCCGTTCGCCGCGCTCATGCCGTACGTGAGCGCGGTCGTGCACCACGGTGGCATGGGCACGCTCGGGCGGGCGCTGGCGTCGGCGACCCCGCAGGTGATGCTGGCGCACGGGGTCGACCGCCCGGACAACGCCGAACGCATGGAGCGCGCCGGCCTGTGCCGCTGGTTGCCCGTCTCGCGCTGGGACGACAAGCGGGCCGCCGACCTGCTGACCGAGGCGTTGCAGGACACCGGCTACCGCGAGCGGGCCGCGCCGCTGGCCGCCGAGACGGCCTCCGACGTCGCCGTGCGCACCGCGGCCGACCGGGTGGAGAGCCTCATCGGCGCCGACGAGGTCCTGACCCGCCCGGGACTGCGTCAGCGGCTCGGACGGCTCACACCCCGGCAGCGCGAGCGCCTGGCCGCCATGCTCACCGAGCGGGCCGGCGCTCGCGCCGCCGCGCCCGGGACGGGGGAGCGGCCCGTGGGAACCGGCGCCGACAGGTGAGCAGGCGGCCAGCCGGCCGAGGGCCCGGGCATGCCCCGGACCTGGTCCGGGCTGAGGCGGCCGGGGAGGTGCTGATCGCCGTCTTCCCCGCCTCTCGGCGATGAGCCCTGTGCCCGGTGCCCACGGCAGCACGCCGCGGGCACCGGGCCGGTGAGACCTCCTCAGGTCTCCTACGCGTCGCTCTCGCAGGAGTTCTCCGCCTCGGCGTTGCAGAAGTCGGTGCCCGCACCGCCGAAGACCTGGTCGAAGCCACCCTCGTCACCGATGAGGATGTCGCTGCCGCCGTTGCCGTCGATCAGGTCGTTGTCCCCGTCGCCGTTGACGAAGTCCCGGGCCGAACCGCCTTCGAAGATGTCGCCGCCGGGGCCGAGGAACACCCTGGACGTCAGCGCGGTGTTGTTGGTCACCGTGTCGGCGCCGCCCTGCGAGTTCACCAGGATGTTGGTGATCCCCGAGCTGTTGCACCGGACGGTCCTGACATCCACGTTGGTGCAGGTGAAGCTCCCCGCCTTGATGGTGTCGGTGAAGTTCCGCACCACCAGGGCGCCGCCCT
The DNA here is from genome assembly GCF_016863175.1 of Paraplanobispora siamensis. GTDB lineage: Bacteria > Actinomycetota > Actinomycetes > Streptosporangiales > Streptosporangiaceae > Planobispora > Planobispora siamensis. The sequence goes on along the minus strand of NZ_BOOJ01000051.1, from coordinate 116,289 downwards.
CCACGTTGATGGTGATGCGGTCGCCGACGTTGCCGGAGTTGACCGACAGCTTCCCGCCGATCGCCGTCACGTTGGTGAGCATCTGCGCCTGCGCGGGCGGGGTGGCGATCGCCGCCGCCGAGATGGCCAGCAGCGCCCCCGTGACGAGAGAACGGACGCTGGTCCTGCGGGTAATGCTGAGATTCACGTGTCTCCTCATATGTCGTGGGCCCCCTGGTCCCCGAGGAAGTACATCGCGCCCGGCGCACGGGAAACACGTCCAACTACGCCCTCGTTCACGGCCGATGTCAGTGGACACGTGAGCCACACGTGCTCATGCGGCATCGACCTGGGGATGCCCCCGGGTCGTCTCCCGAGGCGGGCGGCATCCCGGCTGGCTACCCTCATGGGATCGAGCCGGAGGGTGCCCTGCGCCGCGTCGTCGCGATCCGTTTCCACCGGTGCGAACCCTGCGGCGGGGAGGGCAACGTGAGGACAAGGGGATCATGCCATGACGACCACAGCAGACCGGACCGCGCCCCGCATCCTGCTCGACACGCCCGCCAAGCAGCCCGAACTCGGGTTTCCCGCCATCGCCGCGGCCCTGGCCACGATCATCCGGACGAGCGAGCCCCGTTTCGCCATCGGCATCTTCGGCAGCTGGGGCAGCGGCAAGACCACACTGATGAACGCGATCGCCGACGAACTGGCATCCGACCAGCTGGTGATCGTCCAGTTCAACGCCTGGCGTTATGAGAAGGAGCCCCATCTGATCGTGCCCCTGCTGGACACGGTCAGAAGCGCGCTGATCACCTGGGCCAGGGCGGCGCAGCGCCGGCCGGAGGCGGCCGAACGCGCACGCGGCATCGCCCGGAAGATCGGTACGGTGGTTCGGGCGTTCGCCACCGGCCTCAGCGCCCAGGTCGGATTGGGCTCGGTGGCCAAGGTGACCTTCGACGTCGACAAGGCCCTGCAGGCGATGGGAGCCGCCGAGTCCGATCCCGCCGACAGCCCGCAGTCGATGTACTTCGCCGCCTTCAGCCAGTTGTCGGCCGCCTTCGACGAGGTGCAGGCCGCGGAGTTCGCCCGGATCGTCGTCTTCGTCGACGATCTCGACCGCTGTCTTCCCGCCAACGCGCTCGATCTGATCGAGTCGATGAAGCTCTTCTTCGACCTGCCGGGGTTCGTCTTCGTCGTGGGGGTGGACCAGGACGTCGTCGAGCGGGCCGTTCAGGAGAAGTTCCCCGCCCACACCCGGCCGGGCGCGAACGGGCCGGGCGCGGTCGACCGTACCGAGCTCGAGTACGTCAAGAAGATATTCCAGGTGCCCTACGCCCTGCCGCCCATGACGGCCGTCCAGCTCGACGACCTGATGAGGTCGATCTACGCGACCGCCGACCTGGGCGAGGCCCAGCTCGGCGACCTGAAGAACCGCGTCAGACGCTATCTGGGATACATCGCGGTGGAGGGCCGCATCAACCCGCGCGAGGTGAAGCGCTTCATCAACGCCTACACGCTGCAGACCATGATCCGCCCCAAGCTGGACCAGGACACCGTGCTGGCGTTGCAGACTCTGGAGTTCCGCAGAGAATGGGAGGAGATGTACGACGTCGTCCTCGCCGAATCCGACGTCTTCATCGACGCCCTGGGCCACTATCGGACCGGGGACGACAGCGCCTTCGAGAACCTCTGGCCCCAGCTCGGCCTGTTGCCCAGTGACCTGATCCTCTACCTCAGATCCCCGGCCGCCGAGCCGCTCACCCGGCAGCCCAACCTCGACGAGTACATCTACAGCCTGCACGCGACGCGCAACTACAACTCCGCGCTGACCGAGGGCTACCGCGACGTCGGCAAGCTCCGCAAGGAACTCCGCCGCGTCACGGCCGAGGTGCGCACCCTCGGGGACGCCAGCGCGAGCGCGCCGGCCAGTGAGATGTCAGCGATCGCGGCCAGGCTCGCGAGCTTCGCCCAGCAGCAGAAGGACCACAGGCGGCTCGTCCGGATCGTCGAGACGCTGCAGCGCGCGGTGGCCCGGCTCTCGGCGTCGCCCGTCCAGGAGGGCGGGGGCACCGGACCCGGTGACGTCGCCGAGTGGGTCCGCGGCACCGGCGAAACCGTGGACCAGCTGCAACGGGAACTGCGCGTGATCCGCGACTCCTTCGTGTGGTCGGCGACATCCTGAAGCCGGCCGACCGGCGACGACGAAGACTTCCGACGGTGAACGCCTCCGGTCGTGTTCCCCGCATGTCGTCACACTCTGTGACAGCCTTCCGGTGAAGGTCATCGGGGGGTGGCGTGGCGGGACGACTGGGTCTGACGCAGGCGACGGCGCTGGTCATGGGGAACGTGATCGGGGTCGGGGTGTTCGTGCTGCCCGCGCAGGCGGCGCGGTACGGCACGGTCAGCATCGTGGCGTTCATCCTGGTGAGCGCGGGAGCGCTGGCGCTGGCCGTGGTCTTCGGGCGGCTGGCGGTACGGGAGCCGCAGACCGGCGGGCCGTACGTCTACGCCCGTGCCGCCTTCGGCGAGCTGCCCGGATTCCTCAACGCCTGGGCGTACTGGATCACCGCCTGGGCCGGCAACGCCGCGCTCGTGGTCGGCTGGCTCGGCTACGTCGACGTGCTCGTCCCGATCAGGCACGACGCGGCGCTCACCCTCGCGGTGGGGGTGGCGGCCATGGCCGCCGCGGCGGTGATCAATCTGGCCGGCGTGCGCAGCACCGGGGCCGCGGCGCTGGTGACCACGATCTTGAAGTTCGTGCCCCTGCTGCTGGTCGCGGTCTTCGGGCTGTTCTTCCTGGAAGCCGAGAACTTCGGCCCGTTCAACGCGACCGACGGGAGCTAGCGCGGCGGCCGCGCTGCTGCTGTTCAGCCACCTCGGCGTGGAGTCGGCCTCGGTCGCGGCCACCGCTTTCGCCTTCTCCTTCTGGATGGTCCTCGGCTCCGGATACGGCGCCGTCTACCAGGGGACCGCCCTGCTCCTCGCCGGGATCCCGGTCTACCTCGCCGTCACGGCGCGCGCCGCCCCGCTCAGGCGGCGTGCGGCAGGAGCACGGCCCGGCCGGTGAGCTCTCCCTCGCGCAGTCTCCGGTAGACCTCCAGGGCCTGCTCCAAGGGGAAGGTCTCGACGTGCGGGGTGATGCGGCGCTGCCGGGCCAGGGCGATGACCTCCATCAGCTCGGGGCGTGACCCCCAGTACGGCACGCTGACGGAGCATTCGAAGGGCAGCCGGCCCATGCCCACCGGGAGTTCGCCGCCGGCCAGGCCCACGATGGCCACCTCGCCGAGGACGGAGGCGCAGGCGGCGGCCAGGGCGAGGGTCTGCCGGCCGCCCACGAAGTCCAGCACGAGCTCCGCACCGCGGCCGGAGGTCAGGTCGCGGACCTGGGAGGCGGTGTCCTGGTCGCCGGGCAGCGCGTGGTCGGCGCCGAGTCGCTTGGCGAGGTCGAGCTTGCCGGGAGCGGTGTCGACCGCGACCACGGTGGCCGGGCTGAGCGCCTTGAGCAGCTCCACCGCGACGTGCCCGAGGCCGCCGATCCCGGTGACCAGCGCCGTGCTGCCGGGGGTCAGCCGGTGCAGGGAACGCTTGATCGCGTGATAGGAGGTCAGACCGGCGTCGGTGAGCGGAGCGGCGGTACGCGGATCGAGATCGCCCAGCGGGACGAGGAACCGGGGTGAGGGGAGGAGCATGTACTCGGCCATCCCGCCGTCCCGGCCGAGCCCGCCTCCGGCGGCCCTGATCTCCGGCGCCCGCTCGCAGTAGTTCTCCATGCCCTGGGCGCAGCGGTGGCACCGCCCGCAGCCCCAGGGCCCGTACACGGCCACCGCCTCACCGGCGCTCCAGCCCTCCACGCCCGGACCGGTCTGCTCGATCCATCCGGCGGTCTCGTGGCCGAGCGTGAAGGGCAGCTCGTACGGCAGAGCACCCTCCGGCCAGTCCATGACGTGCAGGTCGGAGTGGCAGACCCCGGCCCCCGCCACCTTGACCAGTACCTGCCCGGGCCCGGGCTCGGGCACCGGGATGTCGAGGATCTCCGGTTCGTGCTGCCAGGTGGTCAGTCGTACGGCTCGCATCGTCCTCACCGGCCCACCTGGGACGGGACGTCGTCCACGTTCCACCGGATCTCGTCGGCGACGTCGATCACGCCGTTGACCCGCAGCGCCATGCGCGCGGCGATCTGCGCCTCGCTGTGCCGCTCGATGCGGCCGCTCAGCGTCGCCACGCCCCGGTGCACCTCGACCTTCACCTGGGAGGTGTCCACCCACAGCGAACGGTCCAGGACGTCTTTCTCGATCTCCTCGGCGATCGCCGCGTCGGACCGCAGGAAGATCTTGAGCAGGTCATGGCGGCTGACGATGCCCTCCAGCCTGCCGTCCTCGTCGACCACCGGCAGACGCTTGACGCCGTGCTCGTCCATCAGCCGCATCGCGTACACCACCGCCGACTGCGGGCGGATGGTGACGGCCGGGGCGGTCATCAGCCCGGCGGCCGTCTCACCGCGGGCCTTGTCCCGTACGGTGCCCCTGTCCTGGCTGAGGCGGTGACGCAGGCGGGTGCGCAGCGGCTGCCGGTAGCCCTCCCGGTGGAACTGGTCCTTGAACTCCTCCTTGCACAGCAGATCGGCCTCGGAGACCACGCCGATGACGTGGTTGTCGCCGTCGACGACCGGGACCGCACTCACCCCACGGGTGGTGAGCACCTTGGCGACGTCCTTGAACGGCGTGGCGCCGTCGACGGACGCGACCTCGCGCGTCATGACCTCACTGACCTTCACCCGCATCGCATCCTCCTCGAAAGCACAGGGGTTCCTGTTCCATCCCATCGCCTTTCCGGGCGGCCGGGCAGGGCCGGAAGTCCCCTCGTGCCGGGCCGGACGAAGGTCCCCGGCACGCCCGGCGGGGCGGGGTCAGCCGACGATCAGCGTCGCGGTGAACAGGTAGACGGTGATGGACAGCAGGTCCTGGATGACGGTCGCCAGCGGCCCGGAGCCGAAGGCGGGGTCGCGGCCGAGGCGATTGAGCAGCCACGGCAGGACCATGGCCAGGGCCGAGGCCACCGAGCAGGCCGCGAACAGGGAGATGACCGCGGTCAGCGCCACCTGCGCGTCGCCGCCGTACAGCAGGGCGAAGGGCAGGAAGGCGAGGGCCATGGCCAGGCCGATGATCAGGCCGGTGGCGCTCTCACCGCGGGCCAGGCGGCGGATGGACACCCCCACCGACAGGGCGCGGACCACGACGGCCTCGGTCTGGGTGCCCACCGCGTCGGCCATGTAGATCACGCCGGGCAGGAAGAAGGCCAGGGCGACGTTGGCGGCCAGGCGGTCCTCGAAGGAGCCGACGATGCCCGCCGAGGCCATCGCGCCGGCCAGGCCCAGCAGCAGCCAGGGCATCCGGTGGGCGAAGCGCCGGGTGACGGACTCCTCGGCGGCGGTCCTGGCCGTGGCCGAGCCCTTCAGATAGCCGCCGAGCCGGGCCATGTCCTCGTCGTGCTCCTGGAGCAGGACGCGCAGCAGCCTGCGGCGGGGGACCAGGCCGGTGAAGCGGCCGGACGGGTCGACGACCGCCAGGCCGCTCTCGCCGTGCCGGACGGCGTGCCAGGCGGCGATCTCCTGGTCGGTGCCGGGGGTCACGATCGGGGGATCGCGATCGGCCAGGTCGGCCAGTGTGGCGGCGGGGGCGGCGGCGAGCAGCCGTTCGACGCTCACCAGGCCGTACAGGCGGCCGCCGGCGTCGCGGACGACGATGTCGGAGGCGCTGTCGAAGCGCGTGCCGAGCATCCGGGTCCAGGCCTCCCGCGCCGTGGCCGAGGGATCGAAGACCGGGACGGCGGTGACGGTGTGCTCGCCTGCCGTACCGGTGAACTCGCCGGGTTGCGCGGCTGTCCGGGGAATCGTCACGGGGCTGCCCTCCTGTGCGGAAGCGGCTCACCCCGCCAGCCCATCACGCCCTCGCCGCCCTTCTCGCTTGCCGAAAGTCCCGAACGGCCGCACCGATGGGCCCGAACCCGCCGGATCGGCCGGTGAAGCGGCCCGGCGCGCAGGCGCCGGCAGAAGACGTTGGTCCTGAGGGCAGGTGACGTTGGGCCGATGCCCCGGACTTTCGCCAGGGTGTGCGATGGGCGCGAAGGTACAGAGATCCTCTGGGAGGAGGCCGGCCGTGGCCGGACTGATCGTTGTCGGTGTCGACGGATCCGCGCCCGCGATGGCGGCGGTGGAGTGGGCGGCCCAGGACGCCGCGCGCGGCGGCGCGGCGCTGAAGATCGTGCACGTGCATGACACGGGGGCCGGTGTCCCTCCTCTGTCCCTGGTGTCCCCGGCGGACGAGCCCGGCGGCTCTGTGGCCGGACACGCGCGGGAGGTGCTGACCGCGGCCGCGCAACGGGCCCGCGACCGTGCGCCCGGCATCGAGATCACTACCGATCTCGCAGCCGGCAAGGCGGTCGAGAGGCTCAAGAGCGAGTCCGAGCGGGCTGACACGCTGGTGGTCGGCAGCAGAGGCATCGGCGGTTTCGCCGGTCTGGTGCTCGGTTCGGCGGGACTCGGCCTGGCCGGGCACGCGGCCGGTCCCGTCGTCGTCGTTCGCGCCCCGAGCCGGACCGTGCACGACGTGATCGTCGTCGGGTTCGACGGTTCGGAGCATTCGGAGGCCGCGCTGGACTATGCCTTCACCCAGGCCCGGCGGCGCGGGGCCCGGCTCAGGGCGGTCTACGCCTGGCAGCCGCCGGTGCTGTCGGCCTACGCCCTGGGCTACAGCCTGGTGCCGGACGGACTCTTCGAGGAGTCGGCCGACTCGGTCCGGCGGCGTCTGGAGCCCTGGCGGGAGAAGCACCCGGACGTCGAGCTGGAGGAGTCGGCCGTCCACGGCCACCCGGTCCCCGTGCTGTCGGACGCCTCACGCCGGGCGGACCTGGTCGTGGTGGGCTCGCACGGGCGGGGCGGATTCGGCTCGGCCGTGCTCGGCTCGGTCAGCCACGGCGTGCTGCACCGCGCGCACTGCCCGGTCGCCGTCGTCCGGCCCCGGAGCGACCGGCGATGAACGCCGGGACCATGACCGCCGAGCAGGTGACGAGCCGCGTTCTGATCACCGTCACCGCCGAGGAGCCGCCCGCGCAGGCGCCGGCCTGAGCCTGCCAGGGCCATAGGTCCCGAGGAATCGGGTCTTGGGCTCCGTCCGGTCGAGTCGTACAGCCCTGCCCGCCGGATCGGGAAAACGGTGTGCTGGAGGTGCGAGAAGCAGCGACGGACAATATGGAAAAGGAGGCCGACGGTGGCCACCATCGAAGGACGGCACGCTGTCCCTGCCAACCCCGTCACGACCCCCCGCGCGACAGTGTCCCACTCGGCCGACTACGTCTGGGCGCTGGCCAGGATCAGCCTCGGCTGGATCTTCCTGTGGGCGTTCCTGGACAAGACCTTCGGCTGGGGCTTCGCCACGCCGGCCGAGCGCGCCTGGATCAATGGCGGCAGCCCCACCACCGGCTTCCTCAAGGGCACCGGCGAGAACGCCCTGGGCGGCTTCTTCTCCGGCCTGGCCGGCCAGGCCTGGGTGGACTGGCTGTTCATGGCCGGGCTGCTGGGCGTCGGCGTCGCGCTCCTGCTGGGCATCGGCATGCGCATCGCCGCCGGGGCCGGCGGGCTGATGCTGGTGCTGATGTGGGCCGCGGAGCTGCCGCTGGCCAACAACCCGTTCATGGACGACCACATCGTCTACGCCATCGTGCTGGCCGGGCTGGCCCTGGCGGGCGCCGGTGACACGCTGGGCCTGGGCCGCTGGTGGGCCTCCACCGCCCTGGTACGGCGACTGCCGATCCTGAAGTAGCTCTCCAGGGGCCGCGCCACGGCCTCGCAGCCGGTGCCCCACCCCGGACCGGGGTGGGGCACCGGCATGTCCGGGCGCCCTGCCGGCCGCAGCCGGACTCACGCCGTCATCGTTGCAGTGTCAGGACACCGGGCCGGTAGGGCAGCAGGCCGTAGTCGCCGCCGGAGTTGGGGCTGCGTCCCTGGTAGAGCAGCTGCAGGTTGCAGGGATCCACGGTGAAGGTCTGGTCGGCGCTGGTGCGGATCAGCTCACCGTGGCTGATGTCGTTGGTCCAGGTGGCGCCGCTGTTGACCTTGCCGGCGAAGGGGTTGCCCTCGGTGGCGGCCTGCGGCGTCCACGAGCCGTTCAGACTGGTGGCGGTGAACGAGCGGAAGTAGCGGCCCTGCGCGCCGATCGCCTCGACGATCATGAGGTACTTGTTCTGGCCCTGGAGTTTGTAGACCTGCACGGCCTCGAACAGGTTGTTCGTCGTGTCACTCATGATCACCGTCGAGGTGCTGCCGAAGCTGCCGGGGAAGTTCCCGATCGGCATGCTCGCGCGGTAGATCCTGCCGTTGTCCCCGGCGAAGAACAGGTACATGTTCGTGCCGTCACCGATGAGCGTCTGGTCGATGGGCCCTGTCGAGGAGCCGGAGATGCTTCCGGAGAAGAGCGTCTGCTCGGCCGACCAGCCGTTGGGGTTGGCAGGATCGCTCGAGGTCCGGTAGGAGAAGGCGGTCCTGCCCCACTGGTAGGCCAGCACCCAGATGTTCTTCGGGGCGAAGTAGAAGAGCGTGGGCGCGACAGCGGAGGAGGACATCGCGTTCTGGCTGGCCGAGGCCATCTCCGACCAGTTGGTGAACAGGCCGAAGTTCATCGAACCCCACCTCGTGCCCGTGTCGTGGGTCGTCGCGTAGACGAGGTGCCTGCCGTTGTAGGGAGCGACGGTGAAGTCCTTGAGCGAGACCCAGCCCGACCTCGGGGTCGCCAGCGGGCCCGTCGACGTCCAGCGGTAGGTCGAGGGGAGGTCGCACGCCGGGTTCTGGCCGCCGCCGTCGACCCGGACGAGCTGCCACTGCTGGTTGTTGCCGCCCCAGTCGTCGTACTGGACGATGTTGGCGCCGTCGGCGGTGGAGGCGCCCTGGACCTCCAGGGCCTTGTTGCTGTGGCGGGAGATGAACCGCACATAGCCGTCCGGGCTGTCGGCCAGGCGCCACTGCTGGTTGTTGCCGTTGCCGTCGGCCCACTGCACGATCGCGCCGCCGTTGGCGGTGGAGAAGTTGTAGACGTCCAGCACCTTGCCGGAGTGGCGGGACTTGATGCGGTAGTAGCCGCCGCCGGAGTCGACGAACTGCCACTGCTGCTGGTTGCCGTTGTTGCGGGTCCACTGGGTGATGCGGGCGCCGTCGCCGGTGGCCAGGTTGTAGACGTCCAGGGCCTTGCCGCTGTTGCGGTTGATCAGCACGTACCACGCGTTCGTGTCGACGGTGGCCGCGTTGGCGGGCTGGATCTGCATGGCGACGAAAAGGCTCGCCAGTAAGGTGGCCACCGCTGCGAGGACGGCCAGGGATCTGGGTTTCACGATGTACTCCAATTCATCCGGCTCGGACGAGTTGCCATTGCTGGTCGGTGCCGTCGTCGGGCGACGGGAGAACCGTGAGCATGCGTCTCACAGGAACCTCCGAAGGGTTTTGTTAGCGTTAACATTTCACCCGCGACGTCGCCCGGAACTCGTTTCCAGATGAGGTCATGAGTTTTGTTAGCGCTAACATTCGGATTTGCAGAGTTGCGGGGCTTCACTGCGGTGGGTGCGTTGCCGCGGAGTACATCCGACCGCCGGATCCGCCGTCAACGAGGGTGACTTCCGCCGGCCCGGGTGCTGTCCTCGAAACGGCCTTCCGGCCTGGACTTCCGCCTCCGGGGGACCGTGTCGAAATGTTTCGCGTGGGTGAAAGTTTCACAGATGTCAACGGCCGGCGACCGTGTGGTTCACGACGTCTCAAGGGCCGTTTCGAGATTCCCGGATCGTGTCGCTGCCGGACGGGCCGGGCTTGGAATCGGATCAGAATTCCGGCCGTGGGAAAGTACGGTGGCCGTATGGCGACGAGCCGCAGCGCGCAGTGGTACGCCGGCAGCGACCGCAACGCCTACATCCATCGGGCGTGGATGCGGCGCGGCCTGCCGCCCGGCGCCTTCGACGGCCGCCCGCACGTCGCCATCGCCAACACCGCCTCCGACCTCACCCCCTGCAACCTGCACCTGGACGAGGTCGCCGAGCACGTCAAGCGCGGCGTGTGGGAGGCGGGTGGCGTTCCGCTGAACCTGCCGGTCGTCTCCATCGGTGAGACCCAGGTACGGCCCACCGCCATGCTGTGGCGCAACATGGCGGCCATGGCGATCGAGGAGATGCTGCGCGCCAACCCGATCGACGGCGTGGTGCTGCTCGGCGGCTGCGACAAGACCGTCCCCGCCCTGCTCATGGCCGCCTCCTCGGTCGACCTGCCCGCGCTCGTCGTGCCCGGCGGGCCGATGCTCACCGGCACCTTCCGCGGCGTGCCGCTGGGGTGCGGCACCGACGTCTGGAAGCTCAGCGAGGAGGTCCGCGCCGGGACGCTGAGCCGGGCCGAGTTCCTGCGCTCGGAGTCGTCGATGATCCGCAGCAGAGGCCACTGCAACACGATGGGCACGGCCTCCACCATGGGCCTGCTGGCCGAGGTGCTCGGCATGACCCTGCCCGGCCTGGCCGGCACCCCCGCCCCCGACAGCCGCCTGCTGGAGGGCGCCCACGAGAGCGGCCGGCTGATCGTGGAGATGATCGCCGCCGGTCGCCGCCCGTCGGATGTCATGACGCGCGGCTCGTTCCTCAACGCCATCGTCGCCCTGGCCGCGCTCGGCGGCTCCACCAACGCCGTCGTGCACCTGCTGGCCATCGCCGGACGGCTCGGCGTCGGACTGACCCAGGACGACTTCGACCGCACCGGCTCCGGCGTCCCGCTGCTGGCGGACCTGCAGCCCGCCGGCCGCTTCCTGATGGACGACCTGTACCGGGCCGGCGGGCTGCGCGCCGTACTGAACGAGATCCGCGACCTGCTCGACCGGGCCGCGCTCACGGTGACCGGCCGCCCGCTCGCCGAGCATCTGGCCGGTGCGGAGGTCTACGACCGCGAGGTCATCCGGCCCCGTGCCAGGCCGCTGCAGGAGGACGCCGGGATCGCCGTGCTGTACGGCGACCTCGCCCCGGACGGCGCCGTGATCAAGCCCGCCGCCGCCTCGCCGCACCTGCTCCGGCATCGCGGTCCCGCCGTCGTGTTCGACTCCGTCGAGGATCTGCACGCCCGCCTCGACGATCCCGGTCTGGAGGTCGGCGCCGACTCGGTGCTCATCCTGCGCGGCTGCGGGCCGAAGGGTTATCCCGGCATGCCCGAGGTCTCCAACATGCCCCTGCCGGCCAAGCTGCTCGCCCGAGGGGTGCGGGACATGGTCCGCATCTGCGACGGCCGCATGAGCGGCACCGCCTACGGCACCGTCGTGCTGCACGTCGCCCCCGAGGCCGCCGCCGGGGGCCCTCTCGGCCTGGTGCGCACCGGTGATGTGATCATCCTCGACGTGCCCGGGAGACGGCTCGACATCGACGTCCCGGCCGGGGAGCTCGCCGTCCGCCGGCCGTCCCCGGAGATGACCGCGGCGTTCGCCCGCCCGGCCCGCGGCTGGCAGCGCCTGTACGTCGAGACCGTGCAGCAGGCCAACACCGGAGCCGACCTGGACTTCCTGGTCGGCTCCAGCGGCGACGCCGTACCGCGTGAGTCCCACTGACGTGAACCCTCCAGAGGCGAACCCCCTGAGGCGAACCCCCTGAGGCGAACCCACGGAAAGGACGTGCCATGCGTACCGCGCTCATCACCGGCGGGGTCAGCGGCCTGGGCCGGGCCGCCGCCGTCCGGCTGGAGACCGACGGCGTCAGGGTCGTCACCCTCGACGTCGCCGACGGAGCCGACCTGGTCGCGGACGTCACCGACGCCGCCGCCGTCCGGGCCGCCGCCGAGGAGATCGGCCCGGTCGACATCCTGGTCAACTCCGCCGGGATCGTCGGCCCCAACGCACCCCTGTGGGAGATCCCGCCCGACGGCTGGCGGCGCACCTTCGAGGTGAACGTCGACGGCACCTTCCACACCTGCCGCGCCTTCGTGCCGGCCATGCGTGAGCGCGGCTGGGGCCGCATCGTCAACATCGCCAGTATGGCCGGCAAGGACGGCAACCCGAACATGTCGCCGTACTCCGCCTCCAAGGCCGCCGTCATCGCGCTGACCAAGTCGCTCGGCAAGGAGCTGGCCACCAGCGGCGTGCTGGTCAACGCCATCGCCCCGGCCGTGATCGAGACCCCGATGAACGCCGCCACCGGCCCAGAGGAACTGGCCCGCATCACCGGCCTCATCCCCATGCGCCGCGTCGGGAAGCCGGAGGAGGTCGCCGAACTGATCGCCTGGCTGGTCTCCGACAAGGTCAGCTTCTCCACCGGCGCCGTCTACGACATCAGCGGCGGCCGCGCCACCTACTGAAACGACGGCGGACCGGCCCCGGGGTTGCAGAATCATATTTCCATATGGAAATATGAGCACGTGAGCGCCTATGCAGCCCTGGCTGAGCCGCACCGCAGACAGATTCTCGACCTGCTGCTCTCCGGCGAGCGGCCCGCCGGAGAACTGGTGAGACACCTGGGTCTCAGTCAGCCCGGCGTGTCCAAACACCTCAAGGTGCTGCGCGAGGCCGGACTCGTCGCGGTGCGCACGGAGGGCAGGCAGCGTGTGTACGCGCTGCGCCCGGAACCCCTCGCCGAGGTCGATCAGTGGCTGGAGCCCTATCGCGCGTTCTGGTCCCGGCGCCTCGACGCCCTGGAACGACACCTGGAGGAGAACCCATGATCGACGGAACCCTGGAGACGATCGACGGCCGCCCGGCGCTGCGCTTCGAGCGCACGCTTTCCCACCCGGTCGAGCGCGTGTGGCGGGCCGTCAGCGTGCCGGCGGAGCTCGGACGCTGGTTCCCCGCGGCCGTCGACTGGACCCCGGCGGTGGGTGAGACCTTCGAGGCGGGCGGCGCGACCGTCGAGGTGACCGAGGTCGATCCGCCCCGCCGCCTGGCCTGGACCTATGCCGGCCAGCCGTACAGCTTCGACCTGGCCCCCGACGGCGACGGCTGCCGCCTGGTCTTCATCCACGTCATCGACGACCTCGGCCTCTCGGCGCAGACCGCGGCCGGCTGGGAGTCCTACCTTTCGAGGCTCGAGCCCCACCTGGCGGGCAAGGAGATCTCCGAAGAGGAGGCGCACGAGGGATGGGAGGAGATCCACGAGGGTTACGCCGAGCGCTTCGGCGTCGACCCGGCGCCGGGCAGGCGCTTCGCGGTGGCCCTGCGCGGAGGCGACGGCGGCGCCTGAGTCACCGCATCGCCTCCGGCCGGCGAGGACTCCTTGCCTGATCAGGGCACGACGGTCCGGTGACCCGCGGTGGCCCGCTCGGCGCGTGCCTTGATGGTCTTGAGCATCTTGCGTTCCATGATGAAGGAACCGGGGCCGACGATGAGCGTCCAGAAGAGGGTGCCCGGAGTGATCGGCCAGTTCTGGCGGAAGCGGCACACCAGCCGGGTGCCGCCGTCCCGGGCCGGATACAGGGCCCAGCAGTAGGTGCCGAACTCCGGGTCACCGGACACGATCCACCGGTCCGGCTCGATGGCGCGGACCGCGGGGCCGTAACCGGGCAGCATGAGGATCGGGTCGCCCACCTTGAGATCCTGGAACTCCGGGACGATCCGGTCGGCGCTGGGGCGGCCGTCGTTGTCGATCCAGTCGTAGCTGTACCAGCCCGCGCGGCCGTACCCGATCTGGACCAGCCAGGGCCACACCTCGTGCGGCGCGGCGTGGATGGTGATCGCACGGGTGGGCCCCCTGCCGTCCGGGATCATCTCGTCACCGGGCATGGCCCGATCGACTTCGACGTCGGTGGCGCCCCATCGGCGTATCCGCGGTTCGATCACCAGCAGGTATCCCAGTACGGCGACCGCCACGAGAGCGAGCGCCGCCCGGAGATCGACGACCAGCGCCACAGCCGTCACGACACCGACGGCGACCAGCGCCGCGGCCAGGACCAGCCCCATGATGGTCAGTTTGGTACGCACGTCGCCCTCCTCCCCATGGGCTCCCGGCAGGGCCCTCCACCTCACCGTCCATGCGGAGCCCAGGGCTGCACAGGGGGCGAAGGTCACGTCTGCCGGTGTCCTTCGCCCCCTGTCGGCGGGCCCCGCTCCGCAGAGATCGGGCCGATGCCGCCTCGCCTTGAGCCAAGTCTTGATCGCTCTGACGGGCTGATCGATGCTCCCAACGGAAGGCGCGGGGCTCCGGCATCAGCCTGATGCTCTATCTGGGCGCTGTCAGCGGTCACCTGGACAAGGCGTTGGAGAACGGGACCCCCGTTCCGACTGGTGGTCCTGCCCGAAGGCGCGCTGTCCGGTTACGGCGCGGACCTGTCGCCGCTGGACCGGCTCGACCCCGCGGAACTGGACGGAGCCGTGGACGAACTGGCGGTCCTGGCCCGGCGGACCGGCGTCCATCTGGTCTGCGGTTCGCTGCTGCGCCGGGACGGCCGCTGGTGGAACGGCGCGCTGGTCGTCACCCCCGCCGGGCGGCGCAAGCCGTACCGGAAGGTGAACCTGGCGGTCAACGAGCGTGGCGTGCTGAGCGCCGGGTCCGGCCTTCCCGTCCACCGGCTCGACTGCGCCGGCGGCGCAGTCGACACGGGTGTGCAGATCTGCCGGGAGGTCCGCTTCCCCGAGCAGTGGCGTCACCTGGCCGGGTCCGGCGCGCAGGTGTTCGCCTATCTCACCCACGCGGCCAACCCCGCCGAGCCTCCCGGCGTGTGGCGCAGTCACCTGATCAGCCGGGCGGCGGAGAACCAGCGATGGCTGCTGGCCGCCAACGTCGCCGACGAGGCCTCGCACTGCCCGTCGATGATCATCTCGCCGCGGGGTGAGGTCGTCGCCGAGACGACCGGCGGGGAGCGGGCGGTGCTGCGCGCGACCGTCGACCTGGCGGCCGTCTCCGACTGGTACCTCGGCCAGCGGCGCGACGACGTCCTGGAGACGCGCTATCACGGCGGACCGGGTGACCGCGAGGACGAGGGCCGCCGGCCGGGCCACGGATCAACGGATTAACGGATCTGCTGAGGTTCGCCCTTCAGGGCGGCCTCGGGTTCGTCGTGGGTGATGTGCATGAGCTGGCGCCAGAGTGCCACCACGAAGACGGCGGAGCCGGCGAAGGCGAACCAGAAGGGGGCGGTCACGCCGTAGTGGGCGGCCAGGGCTCCGCCGATGAGCGAACCGGCGACCAGGCCGCCGAAGACGCAGATGGTGTTCACGCTGCCCACCCGGCCCTGCAGTTCGGCCGGGACGGCCCGCTGGCGGACGGTGACCGAGGTGGTGCCCCAGATGAAGGCGTGCGCGCCGAATACCAGGAAGATCGCGGAGGCTGTCCAGGGGGAGGTGGTGAGCGCGAGGCCGAGATGGGTGAGCGTCTCGAGGATCAGCCCGACGCGCATGATCACTCCGAGGCTGAGCCGGCGGGTGATCGCCCCGTAGAAGGCGGTGCCGACGAGCCCGCCGATCGCGCTGATCGTGGTGAGCAGGCCGAAGCCGATCGGGCCGAGGTCGAGCCGTTCCAGGCTGTAGAGGACCAGCACCGACCAGGCGGCGCCGAACGTGATGTTGAAGATCAGGATGGTGAGGGCAAGGGTCCGTACGGCGGCGTGCCGGATCGTCCAGCCGACTCCTTCCTTCAGGTCGTGCAGGAGATTCGAGCGGCCGGCGCCGTTCTCCCGCCCGTGCGGCGGCAGGGTGATCCGGGAGATCATGACGAGCCCGGCCGCGACGAGCAGGAGCTGCCCGGCGAACGGCCAGGTCGCCCCGGCGGTGAACAGCAGCGCGCCCAACGGCGGTCCGGCGAGCTGGTTGAGGGTGAGGAAGCCGGTCTGCAGCCGGGCGTTGGCGACCACGAGATCGTCGCGGGCGACCAGCATCGGGGTGAGCGTCGAGGTGGTGTTGTCGGCGAACACCTCGGTGACCCCGATCAGCGCCAGCGCGATCAGCGCCCCGGTCACCGTCACGGTCCCGGTGGCGATCATCGCGACCAGCCCGATCAGGAGCGCCAGCCGTACGGCATTGGCCACCAGCACGATCCGCCGCCGGTCCAGCCGGTCCGACAGCACCCCCGCGTAGAGGCTGAACGCCAGCGGCGGCGCCCAGCTGATCAGCGCCCCCAGCGAGATCAGGAACGGGTCGCGCGTCAGCGACGCGATGAGCAACGGCGCCGCCGCCATCGCCACGCCGTCACCGAAGTTGGTCACCCAGCTCGATCCCAGCAACCACCGGAAGGATGGTCCCAACCGTTCGGGCACGAATCGCCCAATTGCCGTCCGCATCACAGTCCCAGGACCTTACGGCCCCACCTCTACCAGGGGCAACGCATATATGAGCACCCGACGGAGAACCCCGTCCTCACGGTGCGCGCCTGCGCCCGTTCCGGCCCGATCGCCTCGATCAGCGGTCGGGGACGGCCGCCATCATCGACACGAGGCCGGCCTGCCGGTAACCGAGCCGCACGTGGTCGGGCCGGACGGAGAGGGTGAAATCGGGAGGGGCCGTCAGCATCCCCTCCACCTCCGGAGTGATCTCCGGGACGATGGTCCGGAAGCCGCAACGGCGGAGCCGCCGGAGCCAGGTGGCGGTGGGCTCGTGCCGTTCGTACCGGCTGCGCTCGTCGACGGCGCCGGTGATGTCGATGATCTCCCGGCCGAAGAAGCTCTTCATGGCGTCGTGCTCGGCACGTGTGAGCGGGGTGGCGTCGATGGCCTCGAAAAGTGTGCTGAACATCCGCCATGAGTTGGTGAAACGCTCCGGCAGGCTCACCCGGTGGTGGTCGGAGTCGGGTTCGCACAGTGCGAAAGCGGCCGGCTCCAGGGCGCGCAGGCGGCGCAGGAAGACCGCGCGCGCGTCCAATCCCGGGTGGGGATCGACCATGTGGTGCAGGGCGAAGGAGGCCGTCGCCAGCAACGGGCGAGGTGACCGGCCGATCAGCGCCCAGACCTCCTCGTCCATCTCCTCGGTGGCGGCCGGCACGGCGTGGAACGTCACGTCGATTCCGTGTTCGGCGCCGGCGCGCTTCAGATTGACCTCGGCGGCGGCCAGGCTGTCCGCGGCGGGATCGACGCCGATGACGACCAGACGGCGCAGGGGCAGACCGCGGGCGGCGGCCCGGGCCGGCAGGGCGCTCTCCTGGTGCCCCTGGCCGATGCCGATCGACAGCACGGTGGCGATGGTGTGCCGTCGCAGGTTGTCCAGCAGGTGCTCGTTGGCCAGCATGCCCACGCGCACGAAAGGCAGGTGCTCGGTAAGGGTGCGGAACAGGTCGATCTGCGGCTGCTCGTACGTCCTCAGATAGAGGTTCGCCCTGTGCCGCCCCTCGACGCGGCCGGACAGGCCCGCCAGATAGTAGGCGGCCAGCGTGTCCCGGGAGTCGGCGTCGGGATCGAGGCCGGAACGCACTCGCGCGAGCAGCGTTCTCAACTCGTATTCCCGGTTCTGTTCCGCGGCGGTCGCCGCCAGGTGAAGCAGGGTGAAAACGGAGTCACTCATTTCGACAGCTCCTCGGCAGGCCGGGTTCTCCGATCGGCGGAAAGCCGGGGTCCGGCCCTCCCGCCCCTCGAGGATCTTCAATCGGCGCCGGGCGGCAGCAGAGTAATCACTACTCATTCGACGGACCACGCATGCCTGGTCACGGCCCATGCCGCTTGCATGTCGTTTCCATGCGGGCGGTCCCTAGGTTGGCCTGGGTCGCAGCATTCGGCTCCTGACAGAGGGGCCGTCCAGAGAAAGAAGGCCAACCAATGGTTCGAACCATCCGGTCGTTCACCGGCCGGCTGCTGGCAGGTCTGCTCCCCGGTACGCAGGCGCAGGCCATGGGGTGCTACGAGTACTGGCGGGAGGACTGGTGCCCCAACTACGCCAAGGGCAGGACCCTGATGCGGGTCTGCGACGGCCACGCGGTCGCGGTCCGGAGCGAGCCGTGCAGCTACGGGACGCCGACGTGCCACGGGGGCATGGGGCCCTACGGCCCGAGCACCTACGGTCCCGCCTACTCGGGTCCGTGCCCGCCTCCCACCTGCCCGCCGTTCATGATGTGCTGAGCCGGGTCATCCGGCGATCCGGGCCGGCCCGGCCGGGTGACCGCTCCCGCCCGTAGAGGACAACGGGGCGCCGCGACGGGCGAAAAACCGCGGCGCCCCTCCCGGAACAGGGGTTGTCATGGAGTACGTCCTGGTCTGCTGCCGGACTCTGATCGGTGTGGTCTTCGTGGTCTCGGCGGCGGGCAAGATGCGCAGCCGCGACGCCTACGCCTCTTTCCGTGCCGCCGCCGGCGAGCTGGCACCGCGGGTGCCGGTGGTGCCGGCGGCCCTCGTACCGCCCGCGGTCGTCGCCGGTGAACTGGCCGTGGCCGTACTGCTCGCGGTTCCGGGCGCGGCCGGTGCCGGGTTCGCGACCGCGCTGGTGCTGCTGAGCGTGTTCACGGCCGCGATCGCGATGGCCGTGCGCTCCCGCCGCCGTGTGGCCTGCAACTGCTTCGGCACCTCCTCCGCGCCGGTGGGACCGGCCCAGCTCGTCCGCAACGGGGTGCTCCTGACCGCCGGGCTGATCGGGATGGTGCTCACCGTCACCGTCACGAACCCGGCGCCGGAGGGGGCCGGGTTCGTGACGGCGGCGGTCGCCGGCTTGGCGGGAGCCGGCCTGGTCCTGCTCACCGAGGACATCGCCGAGCTGTTCCGGCCGCTCGTCTGATCACCGTCGCCCGTGCCGGTGACGGTGCAACCGTTGAAACCTGGGGGTTGTCGTGTCGAATATCGTGGTGGCGCTCATCGGTCTGCTCGGCGTGCTGGGCGCGTTGAACCTCCTCTTCACCGTGGCAGTGGCCAGGCGGTTACGCGCCCACGGTGAGCTGCTGATCCGGCTGCCCGCCGCGGCGCCGGGCGGCCATCCTCCGCCGGGCGGGTTCCCGCCGGTGATGCGCGGGGCCGGAGAACGGCTGGGGGCCTTCAGCTCCACCACCGTGGACGGCGCGCCGATCGACGAGGGCTTCCTCGCCGGGACCACCACGCTGGTGGCCGCCTTCTCCATGGGGTGCAAAGCCTGTGAAGAGCGCCTGCCGGAGTTCATCCGGTTCGCCGAGGACTTCCCCGGAGGACGGCAGCGGGTACTGGCCCTGGTGGTCGGCAGCGACGGCGTCGCCGACAAGGTCGCGCTGCTGGAGCCGGTGGCCACCACAGTGGTGGAGGCCGCCCACGGCGGGCCGGTCTGCATGTCGCTGGGCGTCACGGCGTATCCGGCCCTGGGGATCATCGAGCCCGGTGGCGTGGTTCGCGCCTCGGGTTCCCTCCTCCAGGACGTGGCAGTCGCTCTGGAGAAGGTCTGAGCGATGCGGAAGATCATGAGTGCCCTGCGGCTGAGCTGGCAGGCCAGCCCGTTGTTCACCGTGGTGTTCGTCACGCTCACGTTGCTGACCGCACCGATGCCGGTCGTGACGGCGTGGCTGACCAAGGTGGTGCTGGACGACATCACCGCCGGAGCGGGACCCGGCGCGGTGCTCGGGAAAGGCGTCGCCCTCGCCGCCGCAGGCGTGGCCACCGGCCTGATACCGCACCTCAGCCACTACGCCTCCCGTGAGACCGAACGCCGCGTGGGACTCCTGGCCCAGGAGCACCTGTTCGTCGCGACCGAGCGGTTCGTGGGCATGGCCCGTTTCGAGGACCCCGTCTTCCTCAACCGGATGCAGATGGCCCTGCGACACGGCGGCACCACCCCGGGGGTGGTGGTCTCCGCCGCTCTGTCGATCGTCAGCTCCGTCGTCACCGGGCTGGGCTTCCTGGGGGCCCTGACGGTGATCTCGCCCTGGATGCCGGTTGTGATCCTGGCATCGGTCCTGCCGGTGCTGGCCGTCGAGCTGTGGCTGGCCCGTGGCCGTGCCGGCCTGTCGTGGCGGTTGAGCCCCGTCGAGCGCCGGGAGATGTTCTTTCGCGACCTGCTGACCAGCACCCAGGCCGCCAAGGAGATCCGGCTGTTCGGCGTCGGCGCCTACCTGCGCGAGCGGATGACCGCGCAGCGGCGCCTGTCCAACAGGGAGAACCGCCGCCTGGACCACCGCCAGGTCGGCGCCCAGTCCCTGATCGGCGTGGGCGGCACCGCGGTGACGGGCGGGGCCCTGCTGTGGGCGGTGCTGGCCGCCGCGGGCGGCCGGATCAGCATCGGCGACGTCTCACTGCTGGTGGCCTCGGTGGCCGGGGTACAGAACGCGGGCGTGTCGCTGGTGCACACCGTCGCCCAATGCCACCAGCAACTGCTGCTGTTCGACCACTACCTGCAGGTGGTCACCGCCGGACCCGACCTTCCCGTCGCCCGCTCTCCCAAGGCGATCGCGCCGCTGGCGGGCGGGATCGTCTTCCGGGACGTGTGGTTCCGTTACTCTCCCGACCACCCCTGGGCGCTG
This sequence comes from Paraplanobispora siamensis, assembly GCF_016863175.1. Classification (GTDB taxonomy): domain Bacteria; phylum Actinomycetota; class Actinomycetes; order Streptosporangiales; family Streptosporangiaceae; genus Planobispora; species Planobispora siamensis. Next base: position 95,934 of record NZ_BOOJ01000051.1, on the reverse strand, counting down.
CGCGGCCTGGACCTGACCATCCCGCACGGCCGGACGGTGGGCCTGGTCGGCCGCAACGGCGCCGGCAAGAGCACCCTGATCAAGCTGCTGTGCCGGATGTACGATCCCGAGCGCGGTGCGATCCTGTGGGACGGCGTCGACCTGCGCGAGCTGGACCCGGCCGACCTGCGCGCCCGCATCGGCGTGGTATTCCAGGACTACATGGAGTACGACCTCAGCGCCGCCGAGAACATCGGCCTGGGCGCTCTGGAGCACCTCCACGACCGCGAGCGCGTCACCGCCGCGGCCGCCGACGCCGGAGCCCACGAATTCGTCAGCCACCTGCCCCGCTCCTACGACACCCTGCTGTCCCGGCTGTTCTTCCAGGGGGACGACGCCGCGGAGGGCACCGCCGACGCCGTCGGCGTGACCTTGTCGGGAGGCCAGTGGCAGCGCCTGGCCCTGGCCCGCGCGCACCTGCGGGCCGAGCGCGACCTGATGATCCTGGACGAGCCGAGCTCCGGTCTGGACGCCGAGGCCGAGCACGAGATCCACCAGGGACTGCGGCGACGTCGCGCGGGCCGTACCAACGTACTGATCTCCCACCGGCTCAACACCGTGCGCGAGGCCGACCTGCTGGTCGTACTCGACGAAGGGGCCGTGGTCGAGCAGGGCGTCCACGAGGAGCTGATGGCCCGCGGCGGTCTGTACGCCGACCTGTTCTCCCTGCAGGCCGAGGGCTACCTGGAGTCCGTGCCCGGGCAGGCCCGCCGATGACCGGGGTCCTCCTCCTCGTGCCGCTCGTGGCCGGGGCCGCGACCCTGCTCTGGGCGCGCAGGAACTTCCTGGTGGCCCACATCCGGGGTGAGAGCATGCATCCCGCCCACCGGTCCGGTGACAAGGTGCTGGTACGGCGGCTGCCTCCGGGCCGGATACGCCCCGGAGACGTCGTCGTGGCCGACGTCATGGTTGCGGGCCCGTGGCCCGGCGTCCCCGGTCCGGCCCCTGGGCGGGTGGTGAAAAGGGTCGCCGCCGTCCCCGGAGACCCCGTCCCCGCCTCGGTGCCCCGCCGGGCGGATGAGAATTCCGTCCCTGATGAGTGTTTCATCCTTTTCGGTGACAATTCCCGATTTAGCCTAGATTCCCGCCATTTCGGTTATGTTCCGGCGGTCGCGATGATCGGTAAAGTCGTCCGCCCTCTCGTGCCGGCGGGCGCCCGCCCGGGTCGCCGGCTTTCGCGATCGAGTTCTCCGCCGTCCGGTAGTCCCGGATCGGCGCCATGACCAGCGGTTCCATCCCTCGGGGGCCTCTGTCCTATGCGACATTTGTCTTTTTCGTATGAGGTTTTCGTAACAAATCGGTCGACTTTCTAATCATTGCTGCCATAACATCTGCACCTGAATCTGGGCACGAGCCGCCACGCCGCTACGCCGGCATGGCGGAATGTCGGCGGCGGCGAAGGTCGGGTGGGGATGGGCCGGGGGAGTGTGCTGGGGCGATGGCCGTTGGTGGGGCGCGAATTCGAGCTTCAGGTGTTCGATGAGCTCGTGCGGGACCCGGCGAGCAGGGGGTTCTTCATCTTCGGCCCCGCAGGAGTGGGAAAGTCCCGGCTGGGTGAGGAATGCCTGAAACGGGCGCAGGAGAGCGGCCGGCGTGTCGGCCGCGCGACGGCCACCGTCCCATCCGCCTCGGTGCCCCTGGGAGCCATCGCTCACCTGCTGCCCGCAGGGATCGATCTGCGAGACCCCGTCGCGGGGTTCTCCTCCGTCACCCGGATCATGTCGCGATCCGCCTCGCAGTCGTCCCCGACGGTGGTCTTCATCGACGACCTGCACCTGCTCGACGCGACCTCGGCGGTGCTGCTGAGGCAGCTGATGGACACCGACTCGATCTTCCTGATCGCCTCGGTACGCTCAGGCGAGCCACCGGGTACCGCCGTGGCCGCCCTGTCCTGCGGTGACGCCGTCCATCACGTCGACCTGACCCCCCTCGACCGGCCGGAGGTCGAAACGCTGCTGGAACGGGTTCTCGGCGGGCCCGTCGGGAGCAACACCGTCAGCCAGCTGTTCACCGCCAGCGGCGGCAACGCCCTGTACCTGCGTGAGCTGGTGGTCGGGATGACGGCGAACGGCGACCTGGTCAGCGACGGCGAGCTGTGGGAGGTGGTCCCGGGCCGTCTTTCGGGAACCCGGCGCCTGCGGGACCTCATCATCCGCTGCCGGCTGTCGGCCGCGCCCCCCGAGAGCCGCCGCGTGCTCGACCTGCTGGCGTTGTGCGAGCCGTTGTCGATGGCCCGGCTCGCCACGGAGGCCTCCTCGCACACACTGAACCGGCTCGAGGAGGCGGGGTTGATCGTCACCAGCCGCGACGGGCGGCGCACCGCGGTCCGGCTGGCCCACCCCCTGTACGGCGAGGTCCTGCGCGCCGACATGACCGCGGTGCGCCACCGCGAGACGCTGCTGGGCCACATCGCCGCGCTGGACGACAGCGGAGCCCGCCGGCGCGAGGACGCGATCCACCTGGCGACCTACCAGCTGGCGGCCACGGGCACGGCGGACCCCGCGCTGCTCGTCCAGGCCGCCAGCCTGGCCACCCACACGCGTCAGTACTCATGCGCGCTCTCGCTCCTGCAGGCTGTCCCCGAGGAACTGTACGACGTGCAGGTCCGGTTGCTCCTGGGCAAGACGCTCTACGAGGTGGGCGAGTTCGAGCGGGCCGAGGCCGTGCTGGCCGAGGCCGAGGCGCTGGCCCGCGGGGAGCACGAGGTCCTGCCCGTGGTGTGCCAGCGGGTTCAGAACCTCAGCTGGGGCCTGGGAACCACCTACCGGAACCTCCTCGACGTCATCGCCGGGGCCCGCCGCCGGGTCGGCAGTCCTACCGGTCATCAGGTTCTCACGGTCGCCGAAGCCGCCGGTTCCTTCGCCGTGGGGGAGTGGGAGCGCAGCCTCGCGCTGCTCGAATCCCTGCCCCTGGAGGAGGGACACCAGCCGGATGTGATGACGTGGCTGGTCGCCGTGACAACCAGATCGATAAACCTGGCGTTCCTGGGACGGGGGGAGGAAGCGGTCGACTGGGCACGTCGCGCCGTCGCCGTCAGCGCGGCCGTCGACGCCGAAACCTACTCCATGACCACGCACGAGTCGTCGCACCAGTCCGTCCTGGTCCTGGCCCTGGCGGAGAGCGGCGACCTGGTCCAGGCCCGGTCGGTGGGCAGGCGGGCCCACGAGGCGGTCGCCCAGGGGCTGATGAGTGTCGAGCACAAGTTGCTGGCCTTCCAGCTGGGACGCGCGGCGTGGCTGGCGGGTCACCCCGCGCAGGCCCGCCGCTGGTACGCCGAGGTCGTCCGGGCCTCGCGGCCCCATACCGCGGTCCTGCTGCCCATGGCGCTGGCCGGGCTGGCGGCGGCCGCCGCCGTGCAGGGTGACATCGAGGCGGCCGAGGCCGCCCTGGCCGAGCACGGCGGGCTGACATGCGCGGTGCGTTTCCCCGAGGAGTCTCTGGGAGAGGCCTGGCTGCACGCCGCCCGGGGCGAGCTCTCCCGCGCCCGTGCCGTACTCGTGGCGGCCGCGCAGGACGCCAGAAGCCGCGGGCACGTCGCCTTCGAGGCCATTCTGCTGACCGACATCGTCCGGCTCGGAGGAGCCGATGAGGTCGCGGAACGACTGGCGGAGATCGGCGAGGCGTGCGGCAGCCGGTTCCACCGGGCCCGGGCGCAGCTGGCCGCCGCATGGAGCATGCAGTCTCCCGACCTCCTGCTTTCGGCGTCCGAGGAGATGGAGGCCATCGGCGCCGACCTGCTGGCGGCCGAGGCCGCCGGCACCGCGGCCACGATCCTCAAACGGACCGGTCACTCCCGCCGCGCCCAGGCCGCGGCGCTCCGCGCGCAGACGCTGGCGGCCCGCTGCGAGGAGGCCAGGACCCCCGCTCTCACGACGGGCCAGACCACCTCGGCGCTGACGGGAAGAGAGCGGGAGATCGCGCTGCTGGCGTCGGCGGGCATCTCCAGCAGGGACATCGCCGCGAAACTGAGCATCTCAGTCCGTACGGTCGACAACCATCTGCGGCACGTCTACATGAAGCTCGGTATCACCACTCGCCGGGAACTGTCCGCCCGCCTCTACAGCTGAAGACCACCGCTACAGCTGAAGACCGCTGCGCGACAGGCTCCGAGGCCCGCGGCCGCGGCCGGCGGCCCGCTGGGAGCGCACGGCCGTGGAATGTCCCGAGGCCGAAAGCTCGCTCGGACGCGGGGCCAACGAGCCGCGAACGGCGTGATCGTCTCGGCGGAGCACGGAAAGATGCAGGTTGCACAGCTCGGCGGACGGGTCCAGGCCGAGCTGGTCGCCGAGCGTCACGGTGGCCCGGTCCCACGCCGAGATCGCCCCCGCCACGTCACCGCCCAGGTAGCAGGCGCGCATCAGATGCGCCCAGGAGGTCTCCCGGAAGGGCGCGGCGGCCAGGATGTCGAGGATCTCCGGGATGAGGTCGATCGTACGGCCGCGGCACAGACGGGCCTCCACCAGCCGTTCCCGCGCGGTCAGGTGCAGTTCGTCGAAAGCGAGGAACCGGGATCTCAGTCGTCCGGAGGCGGTGCAGTCCTGCCCGATGGGCCCCTGCCACAGATCGAGGGCCTGGGCGAGGGTCGTCTCCGCCGCCGCGGTGCACCGCGCGCGCAGCTCGGCGAAGCCCCTGGAGGCCAGCCGTTTGAACTGCACCGCGTCGACCTCTTCGGGGACGGCCAGCAGACGGTAACCGCCGCCGCCTCCCCGCAGAGTGCTCAGGCGCTCACGCAGGCCCAGGGGCTCCAGCTGGCCGCGCAGGCGGGCCACGTGCAACCGCAGGTTCTTGCGAGCCGAGTCGGGCGGGTTGTCCCACAGGGACCCCATCAGCTGCTCCACCGCAACGAAGCGTCCCTCCTCCAGGAGGAGCGCGGCGAGCAGGCCCCTGATCGGGGCCGAGGCGATGACGGAGGAGGTGTCGCCGGTCTCGACCTGGACGCGACCCAGCAGGCGGAAGAGCATTCCGTGACCTTTCTCTGGAACTCGATGGAACGGTCCTCGAAGCGATCACCAGCCGGTCGCGCCAGGCGCCCCCGACTGCCTCCTCGTGCGCCTCGACGGTCAGCACGCATGTGCGCTCCTTCAGGATGCCGAGGCGGCCGGCGACGGTCCTGAGTGATGTCTACTCAACTTGCGTCCGTCATCGCGGCGGTATTCCGCCGGCAGCGCCCGTTCGCGAGCGGGCGGTCGCGATCGCGCAGCCGGCGAACGCGAGCAGCGCGGCCTCGGCCAGCAGGCCGCCCGCCGTACGGACTGCGCCTGCGCCGGCCAGGTCACCGGCGACGCGGACCGCCACCGCCGTGTGCAGCACCGCCAGCGGCGCGTACAGCACCGGCCGGTACGGCAGCCGGATGCGCAGCACCGCGGGCAGGATCACCGGCGCGTGCCCGAACACCATGGACATCACGAACCCGAGGAACAGCGCGTGCAGCGCCGCGTCGTAGAGGTACGGCCCGGCCGTCAGACCGCTCGCGGTCCACAGGATCCCGGCCGTCGCGAGCCAGCCGTACCCGGCCAGCAGGCATACGGCCGCATATCGGGACAGCCCGCGTCCGCGTACGGTACGGCGGGCGACGTCGTGCCAGGCCAGCCAGGCGGCCACCGCCACCATCGCCGCGCCGGCGATCCGGGCCCCGGCCTCCGGCGCCCATATCGAGCAGACCGCCCCGGCCCCCAGCACTCCGGCGGCCGCGACCAGGCCGCTCGCGGCCCCGCGCCGCAGGAACGCCACGTGCGCCAGTTCCAGCCGTTCTCCGGCGATGGTCAGCACGTGGAACGCCGCGAACCACACCACCAGTTCCGGCACCGGCCGACCGCCCAGCCACAACAGCCCGCCCGCGTACCAGGCCAGCGCTCCGCCCAGCTGCACGACCGTCTCACGGCTCATCCGGCGGCCCAGCAACGCCACGTACACCCCGACCAGCCAGCCGCCGCCGGCGGTCAGCGCCAGCCGGCCCACCGGCTCGGCCCCCGCCGCCAGCGCCACGGCGCCCAGGGCCGACAGCGCCGGAGCCGCGTAGCCCCACCGGCTCCGCAGCGCGACCGCCCGCTCCAGGCAGATCAGCGTGCCCAGGAAGCCCAGGGCCATCAGCGGGCCGTGCCGCTCGGTGAAGGCCGCGGGCGCCGGAGCGGCCTCGACCAGCAGCGCGAGCCCGCCGTACAGGCCCGCGACCAGGGCGACGGCGGCGCCGGCCAGCAGGGGGAGCCGCGCGACGGCGGGACGGGCCCCGGGCGCCGCCCCGGGTCCCGCACCGGATTCCGACGGGGACGCGGGGCCCGGATCGTCACGCGGGGGCCGGCGACGCCCGCGTGGGGGCGCCGCCGTCGGTTCTGTGGCCACGGCCGGGCTCTCTCCGCTGATCGTCGCGTGGAACGGACGCAGCCAAGCCTAGGTTCGGCCACCCCGCCGGAGACCGGGCGTAAAGGCCGTTACCGCGGGGACCAAAGTCCCGCCTCACCCGTCGCGCCGGGACGTCTCGCGACCGTGCGATGCGGCCCCGCGACTGACGGGAATGCCGCAGGTTGCGGTCCCCCGGACGACGGCGAGCTTGCTCCGGCGTGAAAACAGGAGAGGACTTTGGTCCCTGACCTCGCACGTGGGCGATCGGCGATGCTGGAAGTATGAAACTCGACTCTGCCGGTCTGCGGGTGCTCTCCCACGAGGAGTGCATGAATCTGCTGGCGACGGCGCCGATCGGGCGGATCGTCTTCACCGATCGTGCCCTCCCGGCGGTGCAGCCGGTCAACTTCGTGCTGGACGGCACCGACATCGTCATCCGCACCACGGTCGGCTCCAAGCTGGCCGCGGCGACCCGCCGGGCCATCGTGGCCTTCGAGGCCGACGCCTTCGATCCGGAGGGCCGGACCGGCTGGTCGGTGACGGTGGTGGGGCACGCGCGCGCGGTGGACGACCCGGCGGAGGCCGAGCGGCTGGCGGGGCTGCCGCTGACGCCGTGGGCGCCGGGCAGCCGGGACCACTACATCGTCATCGCGGCCGAGCAGGTGTCCGGCCGCGAGATCACCGGCGGGTGACCCCGCCGCCCGCGCCGAGATGGCGCGCCAGCTCGTCCTGGTAGGGGAAGCTCCCGGGCTCGTACGAGCACCAGGGCTCCTCGGCGAGGGCGTCGCCGCCGACGGCGTAGGCGCGGGAGCGGGAGCCGCCGCACACGGTGCGGAACTCGCAGGCGCCGCACCGCCCGGCCAGCCGGTCGGGGTCGCGCAGCGCGGTGAACACCGGGGAGGTCCGGTAGATCTCGGCCAGCGGCCGGTCCCGTACGTTGCCGGCGGACAGCGGCAGGAAGCCCGACGGGGAGACCTCCCCGGTGTGGGAGACGAACACCAGGCCGCGGCCGGCGCCGACGTCGATCGGCGGGCGGCGGGTGCGGGTGGCCTGGATCAGGCCGGAGTGCACGGCGCGCCGCCGCAGGCTCTGATAGAGCGGTCCCAGGCCGAGTGCGGCGACGTGGTCGGCGCCGCGCTCGTGCAGGATGTGCCGCTGGATGGCGACCCGGCGGAAATGGTGGGCCTCGGTGGCCTTGACCGGGACGGCGGCTCCGACGTCGTGGGCGAAGTTCAGGACGTCCTCGGTCTCGGCGGCGCTCAGCGAGGTCAGGCTGCGGCCCCGGCCGGTGGGGACGAGCAGGAACAGGCTCCACAGCAGCGCTCCCCGGTCGCGGACCAGGCGGGCGATGTCGGGCAGGTCCATCAGGTTGGTACGGGTGACGGTGGTGTTGACCTGCACTTTGAGCCCGGCCTCGCGGGCCTGCCGCCAGGCGGCGAGGGTCCGGCCGAACACGCCGCCGAAGCCGCGGAAGTCGTCGTGCCGGGCGGCGGTGGCGCCGTCGAGGCTGAGAGAGATCACCGAGGCGCCGGCGTCGCGCAGGCGGGTGAGGGCGGCGGGGGTCAGGGCGGGGGTGGCCGAGGGGGAGACCGACGGGGACAGGCCGAGTTCGCGGGCGCGGCTGACCAGTTCGTACAGGTCGGGCCGCTCGAAGGGATCGCCGCCGGTGATGACGAACAGCGGGGCGGGGCGGCCGAAGGCGGCGATCTGCCGCATCAGGCCGGTGGCGTCGGCGGTGGTCAGCTCGGCGGGGTCGCGGTCGGGGCTGGCCTCGGCCCGGCAGTGCAGGCAGGCCAGCGGGCAGGCGCGGGTGGCCTCCCAGATGACGATGAACGGGGCGGTGGCGACGTCGCGGCGGACGTGCCGGACCGGGCGCGGGCGCCGCTCTCCCGCGCCCGGCGTCTCCGCCGCGACGGATGCGGTGGAGTCGTCTGCCGCGACCGCCGTATCGGGGACGCCCGCCGCGACGGGCGTGCCGGGGGTGCCCGGGGGGTTCATGACGCGCTCCCTTCGCCGCGGCCGGCGCCGAGCAGGTGGCCGACGACGTCGGCGGCGGTGTGGTCGTCGGGCAGGTCGCCCAGGAAGGCCAGGTCGGCGCCGAGGGTGAGCAGCGGAGGTTCGGCGTAGCCGTCGGAGCGGTGCTGGCCCAGCCCGATGGCGCTGACCAGGCCGTTGCACAGGCAGCGGCGCCCGTCGGTGTCCTCGACGGTGCGGCCCTTGCGCAGGTGGGCGTCGACGGGTTCGGCTGGGCAGCGGTAGCCGAGCGCGCCGCCGGGTCTGAGGTAGGGCGTGCGCAGGTGCCCCAGGTCGCACAGGCGGGGCCGGGCGGCGTAGACGGCGGCCTCGGACAGGGTGCCGGGGACGTCGGCCACCTTGAAGGGGAACCCGGCCGGTGAGGCGTGCGGGTCGTTGCGGACGGTCAGGGCGCCGTCGGCGGCGCGGCGCAGCAGGGTGCGTCTGAGCGCGTCGTCCAGGCCGGATTCACGGCACAGCGCGAAGGCGGTGCCGACCTGGACGCCGGAGGCGCCGGCCAGCAGCGCCCGGGCCAGGCCGCGGGGACCGGCGTAGCCGCCGGCCAGCCAGAACGGCAGGCCGAGCGCGGCGACCTTGGCGGTGTCGGGGTGGTCGCGGGGCCCGTACACGGGTTCCCCGGTCTCGTCCAGGCGCATGCGGCCGCGCGGGGGCGCGCTGTGGCCGCCGGCGGAGGGGCCTTCCAGGACGAAGCCGTCGGGCCGGGTCTCGGGCCTGCGCGCCAGGTAGGCGGCCAGGACGTCGGAGGAGACGATGGCCAGCAGCCGGGGCCGTTTCAGGTCGGGCAGCCGGGCGCCGGCGAGCAGATCGGCCGGATCGACGCCGGCGGTGTGGCGGTCGGCGGAGGCGGCTCCGGCGACGGTGACCGACACCTCGGCGGGGCGGTGGGCGGCGAGGGCGTCGAGCAGCCGGGGGATCTCCGAGGGGATGCCCGCGCCCATGAGCACGTAGTCGGCTCCGGCCAGCAGCGCGCCGTAGGCCGCGGCGGGCGTGGCCATCTGGATCTTCTCCAGGTAGTTGACGCCGACGGGGCCGTCGTGTCCTTCGCGGGCGAGGAACACCTCGGCGAAGTTGGCGGCGACGGTGAGCTCGGTGCGGTCGCGGTTCGGGCGCAGGCCGAGCCGGGGCACGGGCCGGTACGGCGTGCCGGGGGCGATGCCGTCTTCGACGTGATAGCGGGCCAGGATGCGGTCGGCGACGCCGGGCAGGGGCAGGGCGGCCAGAGCGCGGCGCAGGTCGCCCCCGGGGTCGCCCTGCTGGAGGCGGCGGGCGAGCATGACGTCGAGGGCGACGCCGGAGACCACGCCGAGCTGTCCGGTGCGGGCGACGGCCCGGGCGAGCCGCCACCCGGAGACGCCCACTCCCATGCCGCCCTGGATGATCCGGGGGAGCCTGTCCGGGGGTGCGGCGCCGGTGGACGCTTCGGCGATCGTCACGGGGGAGACCTCCTGCTCGACGGCGGTTCGGCCGGCTCTGCACCGGCCGGGTGCGGGTGAGATTCAACCGGGCCCGCGCACGGGCGGCGTAGTGACCAAAGTCCCGAAGGCAGAGGTCGCCGGTCACCTGCGGACCGTCCTGCCGGATCGAGAGCAGCCGGTCACCCGCGGACCGGGCTACTGGACCGTGAACAGGACGGTGCCCACCGCGACGAACGCCGCACCCGCACCCATGAGCACCGCGCCCAGGCCGATCGCCAGGGAGGTGACCTGCCAGGCCTGGTAGGCGCTCATCAGCGAGGCGCGCAGGGTCTCACCCATGAAGGCCGTCTGGCGCAGCGTGGCCAGAGCGGAGTCCTCGCCTCCGGCGGCGTGCAGGTCGGCGCTGATCTCCGAATAGCTGCGCCCCCCGGTGGCCTTGCGCACGTTGTCGCCGATCATCTCGGAGAAGACGCGGGCCTGAGTGCCGTTCTCCACCCGGCGTCCGGCGTAACGACTGCGCTCGGCGGACAGGCCCTTCTCCGGGAAAGTGATCTTCTGGCGGATGAGCTCGTCGCGGATCTCCTCCTTGCCGCGCATGCCGCGCACCGTCATCACGGCGCCCGCCGTCAGCATGGCGACACCGACGCCGCCCAGCAGCAGCATCACCGTCAGCCCTCGCACGTTGTCCACCGGTTCTTCTCCTTGCCGACTCACGATGAGATCCATGGGGTGGGCGGCCGGTCTGCGACCGGTCCGGCGCGGGGCCCCTCTCCGACAGGCCCGCAAAGAAAGAGTCGGCAGCGGCACCGGTGCCGGACAGAGCCACCGGTCCCTGATATCCGGGATGAAAGTCCCACCGGCGAGCCCGGAGGGGGCGGCGTCACTCCCGCCTGAGGGCTCCCGGGGCCCGGATGCCCGATCCGGGACCGAGGTCGTGGCCGTAAAGGACCTTCGACCCCGGCGGATCCGGGCGGTCCTGCGGCATTGTGGACCGCGGGCACTGACACGCCGTGCGCACCGCACGCCGGAGCGTGACCGCGAGGCGGACGACGCCGCGGCCCGCCGTACCCGATCTTCCATCTCCCGCAGGAGCGAGGACGACCATGAGCACGCAGGCACGCATCAGATCCCGGGAACTACGCGACGCCCGGGCCGCCGCCGAACGCCGCAGGAGAAAGCGCAACCGCGCGATCGCCGCGGGCGGCGCGGTGGTCATCGCCTGTCTCCTGATCGCGATCGTGGTCGGCCTGGTCAACGCGGCGGGGAGCGGGGACTCCCCGACCGCCGCGGCGCCGCAGGGCAAGGCCGTCGCCCCGGCGATCGCCACGCCCGGTGGGGCCCTGGCCGTCGGCGACGCCGCCGCACCGGTGAAGCTCGAGGTCTATCTCGACTACATGTGCCCCTTCTGCGGGCGCTTCGAGCAGGCCAACAGCGGTGAGCTGGACCGGATGGTCGCCGAGGGCACGGTGCGCCTGGAGCTGTACCCGCTGTCGTTCCTGGACCGGATGTCCGACGGCTCGCAGTACTCGACCCGGACCGCGAACGCGGTCGCCACCGTCGCCGACCGGGCGCCCGGCAAGCTGCTGGCCTTGAACACGGCGCTGTTCGCCCGCCAGCCCGCCGAGGGTACCAAGGGCCTGTCCGACGGCGAGATCGCCGACCTGGCCCGAGGGGCGGGCGTGCCGGAGGACGTCGTGGACGCCTTCGACGACCGGATCTTCCAGCCGTGGGTCACCAAGTCCACGGCCGCGGTGTTCGAGACGGGCATCGAGGGCACGCCCACCGTGAAGATCAACGGCACGGTCTTCACCGGTGACCTGTACACCGCCGGGCCGCTGACCTCGGCCGTGGCCGCCGCCGAGGACGCGCGGTGACCACCCCCCTCCTGACACGCCTTCACGGCATCAGGCACACCGACGGCTGGATCTTCGGAACCATGCTGCTGTCGGCGTGCCTGAGCCTGGCCGCGTCCTTCGTGCTGTCCATAGACGCGCTGCGCCTGGCGGCCGACCCCGGCACCAGCCTGTCGTGCAACATCAACGACGTCATCAGCTGCGGGACGGTCGCCACCTCCTGGCAGGCGCAGCTGTTCGGATTCCCCAACGCCTTCCTGGGACTGGTGGCCGAACCCGTCGTGATCACCATCGCGGTCGCGAGCCTCGGCGGGGTGCGCTTCCCGCGCTGGTTCATGCTCGCCGCCCAGGTGGTCTACGCCCTCGGCCTCGTCTTCGCCTACTGGCTGTTCTCCCAGTCGATGTTCGTCATCGGCGCGCTGTGCCCGTGGTGCCTGCTGGTGACCGTCTCCACGACGCTGGTGTTCGCCACGCTGACCCACGTCAACATCCGCGACGGCAACCTGTTCCTGCCGCCCCGCGCGCAGGCGGCGGCCAAGAGGTTCATCGACGCCGACCTCGACCTCATCGCCGTCACCATCTGGATCCTGGTCCTCATCCTGGCGATCGTCCTGAAGTACGGCCCGGCGCTGCTGGCCTGAGGCCGGGACGGAAGGCCCCGTCCCCGGGGACGGTTCTCCCCGCCCCCGACCGGCCGTCACCGGGCACCCTGGAGTCACTGACGGAAATCGAGCGGTAACACCATGTGCAACTACTGCGGCTGCCGGGACTTCCCGCTGATCGGCCGGCTCTCCGAGGAGCACTGGCACATCGGCGGCGGGGAGCACGGCCTGTTCCCCGCTTCGGTGATCATGCTGCCGATCGCCGCCTGGGACCGCGTCACCCCGGAGCCGTCCGCGGTCGGGGAGTAGACCGGAGAGCGGAAGACCGCCGCGGGGAGGCGAAGGTCCCCGCGTTCCAGGGTCCAAGGTCCCGTCCCGAAGTGACCTGAGCCGGTGACGCCGCGCGGAGGTCGGGTCCTAACGTTCCAGCCATGTCCGATGCGTACCCGTTCCGCCGCCTGGCCGGCTCGCGGTTCGCCACTCCCATGACCGGCCTGCACATCCGCCGGGTCTTCGACGAGCGCTGTCCCGCGGCCTGACGCCCGCCCGGGCCTTCCGACCGCTTCCTGCGGCCTTCGCCGCCGCGACCTCGCCGAGGACACCTCTCCATGTTCGAATCCATACTCGAAGACCTCCACGCCGCCTGCCGCCGCGATCCCGCCCTGTACGGCTCCCGCGTGCTCGAAGCCGCGCTGTACCCGGGCCTGTGGGCGGTGTGGGCCCACCGCCCGGCCCACCGGCTGCACCTGCGGGGCGTGCCGTTCGCGCCACGCCTGATCTCCCAGCTCACCCGGGCCCTGACCGGCGTCGAGATCCATCCCGGCGCCCGCCTCGGACGACGGCTGTTCATCGACCACGGGGCCGGCGTCGTCATCGGCGAGACCGCCGTCGTCGGCGACGACGTCACGCTCTACCACCACGTCACCCTCGGCGGCCGGGGCTTCCGGTCCGACGGCAAGGGCGCCGCCCGCCACCCGGTCCTCGGCGACCGGGTCACCGTCGGCGTGGGCGCCTCGGTCCTCGGGAGGGTGTACGTCGGAGACGACGCCTCCATCGGCGCCCACTGCCTGGTCCTGGCCGACGTGCCCGCCGGGGCCCGGGTCTCGGCCCCGCCCTCCACCGTCGCCTTCGTCACCGCCACCACGGCTACCGCTCCCACAGCCGCCGCTGCCGCCGCCCCGAACGTCCGCCCGCTCCCGATCACCAGGAGATAGCCGCCGTGTCCGCGATCCACCCCGACGTCCTGTCCCTCATCGGCCGCACCCCGCTGGTCCGGCTGTCGCGCTTCGGCGCGGGCCTGCCCGGCGACCTCGTCGCCAAGCTGGAGTCCGCCAACCCGGGCGGCAGCGTCAAGGACCGCATCGCCCGCGCGATGATCGAGGCGGCCGAGGACGAGGGCCGCCTCACCCCCGGGGCGCACATCGTCGAGCCCACCAGCGGCAACACCGGCATCGGCCTGGCCATGGTGGCCGCGGCCAGGGGCTACCGGCTGACGCTCACCATGCCGGAGAGCATGAGCATCGAACGCCGGGCCCTGCTCGCCGCGTACGGTGCCGAGATCGTCCTGACCCCGGCCCTGGCGGGCATGAAGGGCGCGGTCGCCGCGGCCGCCGAACTGGCCGGCGAGCACGGCTGGTTCATGCCCCAGCAGTTCGCCAACCCCGCCAACCCCGACGTGCACCTGCGCACCACGGCCCAGGAGATCTGGGACGACACCGACGGCGCGGTCGACGTCCTGGTCTCCGGCGTCGGCACCGGCGGCACCGTCACCGGGGTGGGCCGGTTCCTGCGGGAGAAGAAGCCCGGCGTGCGCGTGGTCGCGGTCGAGCCAGCCGAGTCCCCGGTGCTCTCCGGCGGCGAGCCGGGACCGCACGGCATCCAGGGCATCGGCGCGGGCTTCGTGCCCGAGGTGCTGGACGTCGGGGTCTACGACGAGATCATCCGGACCGACGTGGACGGCGCCCGGGACACCGCCCGGCGGCTGGCCCGCACCGAGGGCGTCCTCGCGGGCGTCTCCGGCGGCGCCGCCCTGCACGCCGCCGCCGTCGTCGCGGCGCGGCCGGAGAACGAGGGCAGGCTCGTCGTCGTGGTCCTGCCCGACACCGGCGAGCGCTACCTCAGCACCCCGCTGTTCACGGCGTAGGGGGCGCCGTACGACCGGCGGCCCACCGGCCCCGGAGGACCCACCGGCTGTGAAGAACCCACCGGCCGTGAAGAACCGACCGGCCCACCGGCCGGAGGACGACAAGGAGTCCCCATGACCGCGCAGACGACAACGGACCCGCAGGACGCCGTCCTGGCGGCGATCCGCGCCCACCACGACCAGCTGGGCCGTACGGTCTCCGACCACACCGTGACCATCGCGCGCTCCATCGACAAGCTGACCTCGCCGTCCGCCCGCCAGGCGGTGCTGGTCGCGTTCTGCGCCGAGGAGGTGCTCCCGCACGCGGAGGCCGAAGAGGAGACGCTGTACCGCGTCGCCGACGCGCTGCCCGCCACCCGGCTGCTCGTGCGGGCCATGCGCGAAGAGCACGTCCTGCTGCGCGAGCGGGTCGGCGAGCTGGAGCGGGCGAGCACGTGGGGAGAGATCGTCGCGGCCGCCGCCGCGCTGAACGCCCTGTTCCAGTCGCACCTGGACAAGGAGAACACGCTCCTGCTGCCCGCGCTCGCCGACGCCGGCTTCGACCTCGCCGCCCTGCTGGAGGGGATGCACGAGATCCTCGGCGCCCCGGCCGAGCCCGAGGGCTGCGGCTGCGGCGGTTGCGGATGCGGCGCCCGGGAGGCGGCGGGGAACGCGGGAGGCGCGGGAGGCGCAGGCGGCGGTTCGGAGCCCGTCGTCGGCGAGCTCGACGTGCGCCGCCTGGTCCCGGCGCAGCGGCACGCCCAGATCTTCGCCGCGTTCGGGGAACTGCCCTCGGGCACGGCGTTCGTGCTCGTCAACGATCACGACCCCAAGCCCCTGTACTACCAGTTCGCCGCCGAGCACCCCGGCGGCTTCACCTGGGAGTACGCCGAGTCCGGCCCGGAGGTCTGGCGGGTGCGCATCGGCCGCCCCTGACCGCCGCTCTACTACGGTGGATCGGCGCGGCTCCGGAGATCCATCCGGCGAGCGGTCTCCCCCGGGGATCGGGCACGGTCCGCCCCTACGACGGCCGGTAGCATCGAAGCGTCCGGGCGGAGGGGAGTCGCGTGTGATGCGTGGTCTGGGAGACCTGGAGTCCGCGATCATGGATCGGCTGTGGTCGTACCGCCGGCCCGCCTCGGTCCGGGACGTGCTCGAGGATCTGCGCCGTGACCGGGAGATCGCCTACACCACCGTCATGACCGTGATGGACAAGCTGCACACCAAGGGCCTGCTGCGCCGCAGGCAGGTCGGCCGGGCGTACGTGTACGAGACCGTGGCCAGCAAGGAGGCCTACACCGCCGAGCTGATGCGCGCCGCCCTGTCCTCCGGCGGCAACCAGGCGGCCACGCTGGTGCACTTCCTGGAGCGGCTGACCCCGGAGGAGTCGCAGGCGCTGGAGGCCGCGCTCCGGGTGTATCCCCCCGGGGGACACGCATGATCGCAGCCGCCGTCCTGGCGCTGTACGCCGTCGCCGCTGCGATCGCGGCGCCCCGGCTGCTCAGCCGGGGCGCCTGGGCCGAGCGCGCTCCCCGGCTGGCGATCAGCCTGTGGCTGGCCGCGTGCGTCTCCGCGGTCGCCTCCGCCGTCTTCGCGGCGCTCGCCGCCGCGATCCCGGCCTCCGTGGTCGGCCACGGGCTGGCGGCGTTCTTCGAGGCGTGCGCGGCGCTGCTGTCCCACGGGGAGGTCCTCGCCTCGCCGGCCGCGTACGCCGCCCTGTCCGGCGCCGCCGCGATCGCCGCCAGGATCGCCTACTGCGGGGCGGCCGTGCTGGTGCGGGCCCGCCGCGAACGACGCCGTCACGCCGGCATGCTCACCATCCTCGGCCGCCATGACGGCGAGCTGGGCGCGGTGGTGCTGGAGCACGACGAGGCCGCGGCGTACTGCCTGCCCGGCAGGAAGGGCAGGGCGGTCATCACGACCGCCGCCCTGCGGGCCCTGGCCCCCGAGCAGGTGGCCGCCGTGCTCGCGCACGAGCGGGCGCACCTGCGGGGACGCCACCATCTGGTGCTGGCCGCCGCCGAGGCGTTCTGCCTCGCCTTCCCCCGCCTGCCGCTGTTCACCCGCGCCGGAGCCGAGGTCGCCCGGCTGGTCGAGCTGCTCGCCGACGACGTCGCGGCCCGCCACCATCCGCGCGTCCACATCGCCGCCGCGCTGGTACGGCTGGCCACCGGCCGGGCCCCGGTCTTCACGCTGGGGGCGGGCGGCGAGACGGCGCTGACCCGGGTCAGGCGCATGCTCCACCCCGCCGCTCCGCTCCGGCGCGGCGAGCGGCTGGCCGGGCTGGCGGCCGTCGCACTGCTGCTCGCGGGCCCGGTGGCCGTGGCGGCCGTCCCGGGCGTGAGCTCGTTGCTGGCCCACCACTGCCACACGCTCTCGATCTTCTAGCCACCGCTGACGACGTTTCCGCGAGTCCCACGCGGGCGGCGACGGGTCATCAGCGGTGACGGGCCTCAGAGCGGACGGGCCTCAGAGCGGACGGTCCTCAGAGGCGGTCCAGGAGCCGGCGCATCTGCTCGATTTCGGCCTGCTGGGCGGTGGCGATGGTCGCGGCCAGCCGCTTGGCCTCCGGGTCGGCGCCCTGGGCCCGCTCGGTCTCGGCCATCTCGATCGCGCCCTCGTGGTGGGCGATCATCCGCTCGGCGAACATGCGGTCGAAGACCGCGCCCTTGGCCTCCCGGAGCGCGGTCATGTCCTGCTCGGTCATCATGCCGGGCATGTCATGACCGCCGTGGCCGCCCTCGGGCTCGACCGGTGCGCCCCAGGAGGTCAGCCAGCCGGTCATGGTGGCGATCTCCGGATCCTGGGCGCCCTTGATCTTCGCCGCGAGCTCCTTGATCTCCGGGTCGGCGGCCCGGGTCGCGGCCAGGTCGGCCATCTCCACGGCCTGCCGGTGGTGCGGGATCATCATCTGGGCGAAGGCGACGTCGGCGTCGTTGAAGGCGGCCGAGGACCGCGCGCTCGCGGTGGCGGCCGGAGTGCCGCCGTGACCGGCGGTCGTCGGGTGATCCTGGCCGCCGCAGGCGGTCAGCAGCACCAGGGCGCCGGCTCCGGCCGCGGCGGTCAGGGCGATTGCGCGCACGGTGAATCGATCGGTGGACATCTGTGGCTCTCTTTCGGGTTCGTCGTTTCCGCATGCCGATCGTTCGCGGACGGGACTCGGGCACCGTCCGCCGAGGTGATCGGCCTATATGCGCAGAACCGAAAGGCGGGCCAGGCGTACGGCCGTGCGCCGCGGCGGGGACCGGGCCCCGCGGGCTCCCGGCCGGGCCCCGATGGCGCCGGTGTTCCTCCGGTGCCGCGCGCGCAGCAGCACCGCCGCCATCAGGAGCAGCAGGAGCGAAGGGAGGACGGCCAGGCAGACCGAGGCCGGATCGAGACGCGGGAGCGTGCCTCCGAGGCCGGAAGCCTCCTGCCCGACTCCGGCTCCGGCTCCGGCTCCGGCTCCGGCTCCGACATCGACTCCGACATCGACTGCGACGGTGGGCGGGGGAGCGGGCGGCGCGTGCGCTCCCTCATGGCCCGGGGTGGCGCCGTACCCCTGGTGGTGATCCAGATGTCCCAGCGTGTGCATGGCCGCCACGCCCAGGACCAGCGCGACGAGCATGAGCAGACGGGACACCCACCCGGTGAACCGCCGGGCCTGCCCGTCCATCGTCCCCCCCCTGCGCCCTGGCGACCGACTGCATCTGTGTCCCCATCCTACGATCTGCCATCGTAGGTCGGTCGGTGCACCCCTCATGGATGAAATCTCCAGCAGGACCGGCACTCGTCCGGCGTACAAACCCCTACTATCACCCATCGAAGCAGAAGCAGCCCGTTCAGCGAGGACGGGCGTGGCGGCCGCCCGTACGGCGGTGCCGGCCGCGCGTCCGCCTGTGCGCGGGGCGCCTCGGCCCCGGTGAGCCGTTCCGGCCGCCCGGGCGCCGGTTCAGGAGCTGCCTGCCGGTGACCGCTCCTCCGACGGCCGCGCCGATGGCGGTGAGGAGGATCCCGGTGGAGATCCCGCCGGAGTCGTCGACGGCCGAGGAGGCGGTGACGGCTTCGGCGGTCTGCTCCGGAGTGGGCGATGCCTGCTCCGGCGCCTGGCCGGCGGTGGGGGAGGCCGCCGGAGTCCTCACCCCGGCCCGCGCGCCTCCCGCCGGAGGGGGAGCGGTCGTCACCGGTTCGGACCCGGCGTCGTCCGGGATGACCACGGGCTCGGCGGGGTCGGTGTCCCTGACCGACCAGGCACGGGTGGAGAACGGTACCGGGTGGTTCTTCCTGCCCACGCCCGGACCCCACTTGGTGATCACGTAGTCGACCTTGATGTGGCCGAGACCGCCGTTGCCCCGCACGGTCAGCGTGTCCGGGTCGAAGGTGCCGCCGGTCAGCTGGGCGAAGGTCTTGGCGTCCAGGTCCAGCATGATGCCGCGGTTGGAGGGCTCGCCGGGGCCGCGGTCGCCCACGAAGAACGGGGCCTTCCTGCCCTTGTAGAGGACGTAGCCCTCGGTCAGCAGCGGCCAGGAGGGCGAGGCGGCCAGGCCCTTCTGCATGGGCTTGCCCGAGGCCGGCAGGCCGGTGTCACCGGCGCGGCCGGAACCGTCGTCCCAGAAGTAGGAGGCGGTGGTGGCGCCCTCCAGCATGACCTGCCGCTCGTTGTCCGCCTGCGCGGCGGCGCCGGTGACCGGGCTCGCCCCGGTGGCGAGGACCAGCCCCATCGCGGCGGTCAGCACGCGGGGACGGCCGGTACGGCGGACGGCGGGCGCCATGGGGAAAGAAGACCCTCCACGGAGAGACGGGGACGTCTTCGACCGCGGCGGCACCGGGGCCGGTGCCGCCGTCGAGCGGTCGTCCTCTCCACTGGACCCGGCGAACGTAGCGGGAACGGGAGCGCGGAGGGTGCCGAAGGGGTGCGGAGCTCAGGAGCGCACCAGGCGGGCGATGGCGTCGGCGGCCTCCTTGACCTTGGCCTCGGCCTCGGCGCCGCCCTTGGCGGTGGCGTCGGCCACGCAGTGCGCCATGTGCTCCTCCAGCAGGGCCAGGGCGAAGGACTGCAGGGCGCGGTTGGCCGCGGAGACCTGGGTGAGGATGTCGATGCAGTACTTGTCCTCGTCGACCATGCGCTGCAGCCCGCGCACCTGGCCCTCGATGCGGCGCAGCCGCTTGAGGTGATCCTGCTTGTCGTGGCTGTATCCGGCCATGTCCCCGCCTCGGGTCGTCTTCGCTTCACCTTCAAAACACTATACCCCCCTATGGTATTTCGAATGCCGACCGGAAGATAAACCGAACACTGATGTTCGGGTTGTGTTATCTTAAGCCGAACATGGATGTTCGATTTAAGGCAGGTCTCATGGCTCACCCCGCCGCCCCCCTCCACCCGGCCCCGCACCCCGCGCCGCCCGACCCCCGCCGCTGGCAGGCCCTGACCGTCCTGTGCCTGGCGCAGTTCATGGTGATCCTCGACGTCACCGTGGTGAACATCGCCCTGCCCGCCATCGGCGCCGACCTCGCTCTCGACCGGTCCGCCGCGACCTGGGTCGTCACCGCCTACACGCTCTGCTTCGGCGGCCTGATGCTGCTCGGCGGCCGGCTGTCGGACCTGTACGGCCGCCGCCGCGTCTTCCTGGCCGGCCTGGTCGTGTTCACGCTGGCCTCGCTGGTGGCGGGCCTGACCGGCTCGGGCGCGCTGCTCATCGCCGCGAGGGCCGCCCAGGGCGTGGGCGCCGCGCTGCTGTCGCCGTCGGCGCTGTCGATCGTGACCACCGCCTTCCACGGGCCCGAGCGGCACCGCGCGCTCGGCGTGTGGGCGGCGATCGGCGGCGGTGGCGCCGCGGCGGGCGTCCTGCTCGGCGGGGTGCTCACCTCCGGGCCCGGCTGGCAGTGGGTGTTCTTCATCAACGTCCCGGTCGGTGTGCTGGTCGCCGTGTCGCTGCCGCGGCCGGTGGGCGCGGCTCCGGCCGCCGCGAGCGGCGGCCGGCTCGACCTGCCCGGTGCGGCCCTGGTCACCGCGGTGACGGCGAGTGTCGTCTACGGTCTGGTGCGGGCCGGGGACGAGGGGTGGGGCGACCCGTGGACGCTCGCCGCGCTGGGCGGCGGGCTGGTCCTGACCGGGGTCTTCGTCGCGGTCGAGCGGCGCTCTCCGGCACCGCTGGTCCGGCTCGGCCTGCTCACCCGGCGCCCGGTCGTCGCCGGCAACGTCGTCATGCTGGCCGCGTCCGGGCTGCTGCTGGCGGCCTTCTTCCTCACCTCCCAGTACATGCAGCACGTCGCGGGCCTGTCCGCGCTGGAGACCGGTCTGGCGTTCCTGCCGGTGGCCGTCGCCACGGTCGTCGGCGCCCACCTCGGCGCCCGCCTGGTCGCACGGATCGGCGGCCGGGCCGTGGCCGCGTCCGCCTTCGCCCTCACCGCCGCCGGGATGGCGCTGCTCTCGCGACTGCCGGCACGGCCGGACGTGCTGACCGACCTGGAGCCCGGGTTCGTGCTGGCCGCACTGGGACTCGGGGCCGCGTTCGTCACCGCCACCACCACCGCCATGGCCCACGTCGCCCACCACGAGGCCGGTGTGGTCTCCGGCCTGGTCAACACCGGACACGAGCTCGGCGCCGGTCTCGGGGTCGCGCTCATCTCCACCCTCGCCGCGACCGGCATCGGCGCCGCGCAGCTCGACGGTTTCACCGGCGCCTACCGAGCGGCGGCGATCGGCGCGGCCGTCGTCGCGGTGGCTGCCGCCTTCGTCCTGCCCAAGGGCCGGCCTCCGGCGACCGACGGCCCGATCTTCGCCCACTGAGCGGCCCGGACCGATGCTCCATCGGTCCGGCCTTCACTCATGAGCAGGCCTTACCGATGCCTTATCGGTCCGATCTCCCCTCACCGAGAGGACCGTGTGCTTGCCTCATCAGCCGGATCTTCGCTCATCGGGCGGGCCGTACGCTTGCCCCATGGCCACCGACTCCACCGGTTCCGCTCCCGGCGCCGGCCCCCGCACCAGGCGCCGGGCCGACGCCGAGCGGAGCATCGCCTCCATCGTCGAGGCCGCGCTCGCCGCCTTCCGCCGGGACACCGACGCCACCATGGCCGACATCGCCCGTACCGCCGGGGTCGGCCGGGTCACCCTCTACAGTCACTTCCCGTCCCGGGAGGACCTGCTCGACGAGGTGATGAGACGCGCGATCGACGATGCCCGCGTCGTCCTGACCGCCCTCCCTGCGGAAGGGCTGCCCGCCCGGGAGGCGCTGGCGGGGGTGATCCGCTCGTGCTGGCAGGTCCTGGACCGTTACCGGAGCCTGCACGCCGCGGCCACACGCGTTCTCGGCCCCGAACGCATGCGCGCCCACCACGACGAGCCCATGGCCGCGGTCGGTGCGCTGGTCGACCGCGGGCGGGAGGACGGCAGCATCCGCGCCGATCTCCCGCGTGACTGGCTGCTCGCCACGGTCTACAGCCTCCTGCACGCGGCCGCCTCCGAAGTCGAGGCGGGGCGGCTCCCGGCGGGGGAGGCCGCCGCCGTCCTGGAGGCGACCGTGGACTCCGTGCTCACCCCGGTCCGATCGCCGGCCGCTGACTCCCGGTGACGCCCTGGTCCTCGGCGCGCCCCGGTCTCGGTGACGTCCCGGTTCTCAATGGCGCCCCGGGCTCTCAACGGTGCCCTGGTTCTCGGTGGCGCTGCCGGCTCTCGGTGACGTCCCGGCTCTCGGTGACGTCCCGGTTCTCAGTGGCGCGGCCGGTTCTCGATGACGCGGCAGCGTCCGACAAGGACGGTCATCCGGTTGCCGCGGCGGGAGGCAGCGGTAGCCCTCAGGGGCGCGGGCGGCGGCGCAGCCAGTCCCAGAAGCTGCGGCGCGGCCGCCGGACGACGACGGATCCGCTCTTCACCGAGCCCGACACGGTGACCAGCAGATCGACCGGTGCCCCGGGTTCGAGCCGCGCGCGTTGCCGGATGCTGCCGCTGCGGACCGTGACGCTGTCGACGTCCGCCGCCACGCCGGGCGGCACGATCAGCAGCAGCTGGCCGCTGCCGATCGCGACCGAGAGCTCCATGGTCGGCTGCGTGAGGACGGCCTGGGTGAAGTCGAGGATCGCGTGCCCGCTGCCGATCTCCACCTCCATGCGGCGGGGAACCGCCCAGACCCCGTCCCGCCGGATCTGGCCGCTGCCGGTCTTCAGCTGGACGAGTTCCTTGGAGACCGGGGTGGGAGTGGCCACGCCGGGAGCGGCGGGCAGGTCGCGCAGGACCGCTTCGAGCTCGCCGTACGTGCGCGCCGCCAGCGCCACCTCGAGCCGCTGGTCGAGCTCCTCCATCGTGAGGCGGCCGTCGCCCGCGGCGACCCTGAGCTTCTCCGCGACCGCGTCGCGCTCCTCGTGTGAGACACGTAGGTCACGGCGCTCCGGCACCAGATCACCCGACATATCGCGAAGTATAGTGCGCCCACATCGATAATTGCGATCTTGAGGGTCGCCTCTGGCCGATCGCGCCCGATGCGGTGAAGCGGCCCGGGACGGCGTTCAACCGACGGGCCGGTGGCCCGGGTCCCGCTCCAGCAGTGCCCGCACGCCGGGGACGACGGTCGCGCGGAACGCCGTGTTCAGCTCGGCCGGGGTGGCGACGATCTCATCGTCGGCCCAGGCGCGCGTCATGGCCATGAACGCTCCGACGACGCAGGTGACCACCAGGTCGAGGTGGGCGGAGGGGGCGGCGCCCCGGGCGAGCAGTTCGTCGCGGACGGCGGCGGTCAGCAGGCGCTCTCCGTGGGCCACCACCTCCCGGCCGCCGCGCCGTCCGAGCAGCGCGCGCACCAGCCTGCGCTGCTCCCGCACGTGCTCGAACATCGCCAGGCTGAAGGCGAACAGCGGGCCGTCGGCGCTCGGGGACGCACGCAGGAAGTCCAGCTCCTCCAGGGAGCCGAACAGCACGGCCTGCTTGTCGGTGAAGTGGGCGTAGAAGGTCGAGCGGCCGACGTCCGCGCGGTTGATGAGATCGGTGACGGTCACCGGCTCATAGCCCTTCTCCAGGATCAGCTCCATCAGCGCGCGCCGGATCGCCGTGCGGGTGCGCCGTACCCGCCGGTCGGCGTTCCCCCGGTTTCCGGGCGCCGCGTTTCCGGTCACTTCACCGCTCCCCGTCCCGTACGGCACACCGCGCCGAAAGTGGTCGTTGATCCATCACGCTAGCGAACGGACCATTCATAAGTGAACACATTGTTCGAGAGGAGAGAGACGATGGCCCTCGGGAAACTGCTGCACGACCACACCGGACACACCGGCGAGGCGGGAACGATAGACCACCCGCGCGCCTACGAACTCGTGGCCGGGATCGGCTTCCTCGGGCGGCGGCGCGAGATCTTCACCCGGCTGGCCGCGCTGTCCGGAGTGCGCCCGGGTGCCCGCGTGCTCGACGTGGGCTGCGGCACCGGCTACCTGACCCGGATCCTGGCCCCGGTCGCCGGCCCGTCCGGGCACGTGACCGGCGTCGACCCGTCGGAGGCGATGATCGCGCACGCCCGCCGCCGCGCCCCGGGCAACTGCTCCTACCAGGTGGGCGCCGGCCAGGCGCTGGAGGTGCCCGACGCCTCCGTCGACGTGGTGGTCTCCAGCCTGGCCGTGCACCACATGCCGGCCGACGCGCGCGGCACCGCCGTACGGGAGATGTTCCGGGTGCTGAAGCCGGGCGGACGCCTGCTGATCGCGGAGTTCCGCCCGCCGTCCAACCACCTGCTCACCCACCTGGTCGGCGCCCTGACCGGCCCCGAGATGCGGCACAGCCCGAAGGACCTGCTCGCCGGCCTGATCCCGGAGGCCGGGTTCCACGTCGAGGACGAGGGCGACCTGCCGGTCATGCTCTTCTACGTCCGGGCCGTACGGCCGGCGGCCTGACCCGCCGCGGCGCCCGCCGGCCGGGGGCGGGCGGTCAGCGGACGGGGTCGGGCAGGACGTCCGGGGGACGGCGGTGGCGGGCCCCGGGCGCCGGGTGGTCGTGGTCGGGGTGGTCGTGGTCCCGATGGGCGCGGCGGGCACTGGCCAGCGCGGCCAGGGCGGTGGTGATCGGGACTGCCGAGATCAGCCCGAGGGTGCCCGCGACGCTGCGGACGATCTCCTGGGCCAGGACGGGGTTGGTCACGACCTGGCCGATGGGCTCCTCGCCGACGCTGATGAGCAGCAGCAGCGGCAGGGACGCGCCGGCGTAGGCCAGGACGATCGTGTTGATCACCGAGGCGATGTGGGAGCGGCCGACCCGGGCGGCGGCCCGGTACAGCTGGGCGAAGCCGTAGCCGGGATTGGCATGGGCCAGCTCGGCGACGGTGGCGGCCTGGGTGACGGTGACGTCGTCGAGCACGCCGAGTGAGCCGATGATGATGCTCGCCAGCAGGAGCCCTTGGGTGTTGATGCGGTAGCTGCTGTCCAGATAGAAGGAGCTCTCGTCGGTGATGCCGTTGAGGTCGACGAGGCCGATGGCGACGTAGGACAGCACGCCGGTCAGGCTGAGGCTGATCACGGTGCCCACGATCGCCGTCGAGGTGGTGACGTTGAAGCCGTGGGTGAGGTACAGCACCGTGAGCATGATCGCGGCCGAGCCGATGATCCCCACCAGCAGCGGCGGCTTGCCGGCCAGGATCCCCGGGATGACGAACATCAGCAGCAGGACGAAGGTGATGGCCAGCCCGACCAGCGCCGACACCCCGCGCCAGCGGCCGAAAGCGATCACGGCCAGCGAGAACGCGGCGCCGACCAGCCACAGCGGGGTGGACCGGTCGTGGTCGGAGATCTGGTACGGCGGCACGTCCAGCGTGGTGTCGGTGGTGTGGATCAGCACCACGTCGTCGCCCTCGGCGAACCGCTGCGCGCCGGGACCGCTGGGCAGCGGGCTGGTGACGCGCTGCCCGGAGTCCTCTCCGCTGGTGAGCATGACCCTGGCGTCACCGCAGGTGGCCGGGTCGGGAGGCGCCGTCGCGGGCTGGGGCTGCCCCTCGATGGGAGGTTCCTCGGGGCAGGGGGTGAGGGTGATGCCGGTGATCGTTCCGGTGACCCGCTCCAGCTTCGCCTGCTCGGCGGTGGAGATGGGCTCGGTCGGCCACATCCACACCAGCGCCGCGAGGGTGGCGACCGCCAGGGGGACGATGACGGCCAAGGTCGCCCACACCGTCGCCCGTGATCGGGGGACGGCGGGACCGTGCGAGTGGTTGGCACCCATGGCGTCGGAGCTCTCCTTGCAGGCGGGTTCGCGGGAACGGGCGGTGCCGCCACGGGGCCCGGCCGGCGCGGTCCGGGCCCCGTGGGGGCGGTTCGTACCGTCCTAGGTTAGGAGTACGGCGCACCGCTCTCGTGCGGCTTCGGCGCACCGGCCGCCCCGCCGGAACCCAGAACCCCGATTCTCACGGACGACCCGCGGCGCACCTCACTTCCAGGACGCCACCTCGGGGAAGGCCGGGGAGGGCCCGTCCAGCAGCTCCCGCCCGCGCCCGCGCAGGTGCCGGTCCATGAAGGCGGTCACGTAGGCCCGGGTGACCTCCAGCTCCCTGGCCGTCCGCCCGGCCAGCAGCGGATAGTCCGTGAAGGAGACGTGGTCGCCGCCCTTCACCGAGAACCAGCGCTTCCAGCCCGTCATCAGCGCCCAGTCGCGGCCCCAGGTGAAGTCCTGGCCGCCCGGCTCGTGGATCTCACCCGCCCCCATCAGCATGAACGGCCGCGCCAGGCCCCCGGCCGGGAGGGACGCGAAGAAGGTGCCGTCCATGTTGACCCCGGCGCGCACCCGCCCGTCCTTCAGCATCGTCCAGGACGTGCTCGAACCGCCCAGCGAGTGCCCGGCCATGCCGACGCGCGAGCGGTCGATGAGCCGGGCGCCCTTCCACACCGGGTGCCTGCCGAGCAGCTCGTCGAGCACGAACGACACGTCAGCCTGCCGTCCCGCGACCGCCTTGGCGCCGAACGCCCACGGGTCGGCCTCCTGCTCCGCGCAGGCTGCGCACCGGGCCAGCCGGCCGCCGGGCAGGCTGGTGCCGTACGACTCGTGGACGTGGTCGACGCCGGCGACCACGTAACCCCGGCTGGCCAGCTCCTCCGCCAGCGCGGTCAGCGACGAGCGCGGCATCGTGAACCCGGGCGAGAGCACCACCAGCGGCAGCGTGCCCCGGCGCCCCGCCGGACGGGCCCCGGCGACGGCGTGCGTCCTGGCGCCGCTGACCGCCCGGCTCGGGACACCGGTGACCTTCTGGCCCTCCAGCAGGGCCGCGGCCTCCTGGTCGGTCATGTACGGCGCGGGCCGGCCGCCGCCCTTCTCGGCCGGGTACCACAGCGAGACCATGAGCTGCCTGGTCTTCTCCGCGGGCACCCAGGGGTCGGGGCGGCCGCGGTCGACCAGGTGCAGGCGGACCGTCCCCACCGGCCGGGGTCCGGTCGGCGCGGGAAGCACCAGGCTCGCGTCCGGGGCGGGTTCGAGTCGTGCCGGGGCGGCGGCGTGGGCGGGTACGGCCGCCAGAAGGGCGAGCAGGCCCGCCGTGACGGCGCCCGCGATGCCGGCGCCGCGCGTGATCTTGATTTTCATGCCGCCCATGATTTTCGATCACGCGCGGGCCCGGCTTCGTCCGAACGTCCGGCTTCACCTGCTACTCCGGGCGGAGGCCCGGTGCCGTGTGCGACTCCGGGATGATCGGCTCACGGAGCCGGAGCCGGAGCCGGAGCCGGGGTCAGGGCCGGTCGCGGGGGCGCTTGCGGGCGGGCGGGACCGGTTCCGGGGCGGCGCCGGGGACGACGGTGTTGGAGACGGCGCCGATGCCCTCGACGGTGAGGGTGACGACGTCGCCGGGCTTCAGCGGGGGCGGGTCCTGCTCGCCGCGCAGGCCCCACAGCTCGGCCAGGCAGCCGCCGTTGCCGCAGGTGCCTGAGCCGAGCACGTCGCCGGGCCGTACCCACGCGCCCCGGGAGGCGTAGGCGACCAGCTCCTCGAACGGCCAGCCCATGTTCGACAGCAGGTCCCGGCCCACCTCGACCCCGTTGACCTCGGCCGTCAGGGCGAGGCGCAGGAAGCCGTCGGCGTCGCGGTACGGCTCCAGCTCGTCGGCCGTGACGATCCACGGGCCGAGGGTGGTGGCGGAGTCCTTGCCCTTGCAGGGGCCGAGGCCGACCTGCATCTCCCGCGACTGCAGGTCGCGGGCCGACCAGTCGTTGAAGATCGTGTAGCCGAAGATGTGGTCGCGGGCCCGCCCGGGGGACAGGTCGCGGCCCTCGCGGCCGATGACCGCGGCCACCTCGAGCTCGAAGTCCAGGGCGTGGCAGCCCGGCGGCACGGGGACCTCGTCGTGCGCGCCGACCATCGCGTAGGGGTTGGTGAAGTAGAAGGTCGGCGCGTCGTACCAGGCGTCGGGGACGCCCGCCGCGCCGCCCACGCTGCGGCGCACGCCCTCGACGTGTTCCTCGAAGGTGACGAAGTCGCGGACCGAGGGCGGTTCGACCGGCGGGAGCAGCCGTACCTCGGCCAGCGGCACGGCCGCCCCGGTGTCCGGGACGGAGCCGGTGCGGATGACGTCGAGGAGGTCGGTCCCCTCGGGGAAGGGCAGGACGGCGTCGCCGTCCACGACGCCGCTGCGGCGCAGTCCCCGGTGGCGGTAGGCGGCCAGGCGCATGGTGCTCTCCAGCGAGGGATCGGAGGATCAGACCGGCGGGGCGACGAAGACGCCGCGGTCGACGTCGTTGAAGGACTCCTTGGCGATGAGCTCGTTCATCGGGTTGGCGGTGCCCCACTGGTCGGTGACCTCGGGCTGGGAGAAGTCGTAGACGTGCGGGTGCCAGGCGTCCTCGTCCAGCTCCTCCAGCTCGGTGGTGTACTCGACGGTGTTGCCGTGCGGGTCCATGAAGTAGGAGAAGGTGTTGTCGCCCGCCAGGTGGCGGCCCGGCCCCCAGATCATCCGCACGCCCGCGCGCAGCAGCCGGCCGGTGCCGTACATGTACTCGTCCAGGCCCCGCAGCTCGAAGCTGATGTGGTGCAGCGAGGCGTGCGGGCCGCGGGCGATGGCCATGCTGTGATGCCGGGGGCTGCAGCGCATGAAGTGCATGACCTTGCCCATGCGCGGGTGGGCCAGGGTGTCCGACAGCGCGAAGTCCAGGTGGGTCTCGTACCAGGCGCGGGTGGCGTCGATGTCGGGGGAGTTGAGCACCACGTGCGACAGCCGCACCGGCACCGCCTCCTTGGCCTCCAGCCTGCGGTGGGCGCGCACGGCGACGTCGGCGGAGACCTCGACGGTGCGGCCGTCGAGGTCGAAGAAGCGGAAGCCGTACCCGCCGCCGGGGGTGTCGAGCTTGCCGGGCTCGGAGATCAGCCGGACGCCCGCGGCGCGCAGCCGCTCGGCGAGGGCGTCGACGTCGGCCGGGGCGGCGGCGCCGAAGGCGACCAGGTCGAGGCGCTTGTCCTCATCCTTTCGCAGCCGGATGATGTACTGCTCGGGCGAGCCCTCGGCGGCCAGGAAGCTGATCCCGGAGTCGTTGGCGACCTCGGTCAGGCCCCAGACGCCGGCGTAGAACCCGCGCTGCCTCTCGTAGTCGGGCACCGCCAGGTCGACGTGGCGCAGGTGGGTGATGAGACGGTCGGACATGGTGGTTGTTCCTTAGAGATCGAAGAGGGCGGCGGCGTTGCCGCCGCGGATCGCGTCGCGGGTCTCCCGGTCGAACCCGGCGGCGCGCAGCCGGTCCACGGGGTCCTCGACGCCCATGTCGAAGGGGTAGTCGGAGCCGAGCACGACCCGGGAGGCTCCGGCGGCGCCGACGAGGGCGCGCAGCGCGCCGGGCTCGTAGACGAGCGAGTCGAACCAGATCCGCTCCAGGTAGGCGCTCGGGGGTGCGGCGCAGCCGCGCGCCTCGGGCCGCACCCGCCGGCCGTGGTCGGCCCGGCCCAGGTATGTGGGCAGGTAACCGCCGCCGTGCGCCGCGAGGACCTTCAGCCCCGGGTGCCGGTCCAGCACCCCCGAGAAGATCAGGTGGGAGAGCGCGACGGCGTTCTCGACCGGCTGGCCGACGATGTTGGACAGGTAGAAGCGGTCCAGGCGCTCGTCCAGCGTGCAGCCGAACGGATGCAGGAAGACCACCGCCCCGCTCTCCGCCGCCCGCGCCCAGAACTCCTCGTACGCCGGATCCGACAACTCCCGGCCGGGGGCGTGGGAGGAGATCTCCACGCCCTTCAGGCCCAGGCCGAGAGCGTGGTCCAGGAGTTCCACCATCAGCGAGGGGTGCCGGAGCGGGACCAGGCCCAGGCCGTACAGCCGGTCGGGGGCCTGGGCGCAGTGTTCGGCGACGCCCTCGCCGGCCAGGCGGCAGACCCGCTCGGCGAGGTCCTCGCCGGCCCAGTAGTGGTAGTGCGACGGGGACGGGCTGACGATCTGCACGTCCACCCCGGCGGCGTCCATGTCGGCCAGCCGTACCGGAACCTGCGTGAGCCGGGCGATCCGCTCGCCGACCATCCGGCCCGAGACCGCCAGGGACTCGGGGCCGTTGCGGCGGGCGTCCAGCTCCCGGTGCTCCTGCAGGCCGGGCTGCCCGGCCACCGCCTGCTCGACCTGGGGCAGGATCACGTGCGCGTGCGCGTCGACGGTTCTCATGGGCACGGTGTTCAGGGAAGCGGTGTTCATGGGCGCTGCGTCACCATCGCGGCGATCCGCCCCATCAGGCCCGGCACGTCCGCGTCCGGCACGGGGTTCAGCTGCCAGTCGGCCAGCTGCACGGACGCCTCGACCACGGCCCTCACCCGTTCGAAGCGGCGGTCCATGAAGGCGTCGAACAGCGACTGGTCCAGCCGGTCGCCGGCCAGCAGCAGCTCGGCCAGGACCGCGGCGTCCTCCAGGCACTGGGCGGCGCCCTGGGCCAGGGTGGGCGGGCAGGCGTGCGCGGCGTCGCCGATCAGGACGACGCGCCCGCGGTTCCAGGGCCGCTCCGCCAGCAGGGACTCGAACCAGGTGTAGTTGATGC
Organism: Paraplanobispora siamensis; assembly: GCF_016863175.1. Classification (GTDB taxonomy): domain Bacteria; phylum Actinomycetota; class Actinomycetes; order Streptosporangiales; family Streptosporangiaceae; genus Planobispora; species Planobispora siamensis. Next base: position 65,603 of record NZ_BOOJ01000051.1, on the reverse strand, counting down.
GGTCCGGGTCGGTGATGTCGGCGCGGATCGTGTCCCAGGCGCCGCCGTACCCCTCGGCCAGGGCCCGCATGCGGGCGGGCTTGTCGGCCTCGGCGATCGACTCGCGCGGCCGGGCCTTCTCCACCAGGTAGGCGTACATGGTGTCCTCGCCGGTCGGGCAGTACCCGGCGATGAAGCACGGGCCGCCGTAGATCAGGTCGGTGCGCTCGACCTCCCCGGGGCGGCGGGTGTGGATGCGCCAGATGCCCATACCTGTCGGCCGGGGGGCGGTGTCGACGCCGATGAGCCGGCGGACCGCGGAGCGGATGCCGTCGGCGCCCACGACCAGGTCGTAGGCCGCCGTGGTCCCGTCGGACAGCTCCGCCCGCACGCCGTCTTCGGTCTCGGTGAGGGCGGTCGCGGTCAGGCCCGGCCGCAGACGCGCCCCGGACTCGTGCACGGCCTTGGTGAGGATCGCGGCCAGCTCGGGACGGTTCATGCCGAGCGTGGCCGGCAGGTCCGGGCCGCCGGTGCGGGCGTCGGGGATCTCGGCGACCAGGTCCCCGCCGGGGGTCCGCAGGCCGAGGGAGTCGAAGGCGAAGCCCGCGGCGCCGACCTGGTCCCAGACGCCGAGGTCGCGCAGCACCCGCAGCGCGTTGCCCTGCAGCGTGATGCCCGAGCCCAGCGCGGCCGGCCTCGAATCGATCTCCGCGATGTCCACGGTGACGCCGCCGCGGGCGAGCAGGATCGCCAGGGCCGATCCGGCGGTGCCGCCGCCGACGATGAGGACGTTCCCTACTGCTGTCATGGAGGCCTCACTTGATGGCGATGGGGTTGACGGGGGATCCCACCGCGCCGGTGACGGGCAGTGGGGCGGCGACGAGGAGGAACTCGTGGACGCCGTCGGCGGCGCAGTGCGCGGCCAGGGCGTCCAGGTCCCACATCTCGCCGATGAGCAGCCCGAGGTGGGGGATGACGACCTGGTGCAGGGGTTGGAAGGCGTGTTCGAACTCGTTCGGCCGCACCTCGAAGCCCCAGGTGTCGGTGGCGATCGCGGCGATCTCGGTGCGGTGCAGCCAGCCGGCGGTGGTGAACGACAGCCCCGGCGCGGGCCCGCCGGCGTAGTCGCCCCAGCCGTCGCTGCGGGCCCGGGCGAGCTGCCCGGTGCGCACGCACACGATGTCGCCGCGGCCGACCGTGACGCCGTGCGCCTCGGCGGTGGCGGTCAGGTGCTCCTCGGTGATCGCGAAGCCGTCCGGCAGCTCGCCGTCGTCGCCGAGGACGCGGCCGACGTCGAGCAGGACGCCGCGGCCCGCGACGGGGGCGGCCAGGTGTTCGATGCCGGTGACCCGGTCGCCCTCGCTGGTGACGACCTTGTCGGCGGGGCGGCCGTTCCAGGCCCGGCCGTGGTCGAAGATGTGGCCCAGGCCGTCCCACTGGGTGGAGCACTGCAGCGGCATGGCGATGACGTCGTCCGCGCCGCCGAACCCGTGCGGGAAGCCCTGGTCTCCGTGGACGGCCTCCATGCCGGTGTCGGTCATGGTGTGCACCGGGTTGGTACGGCGCCGCCAGCCCTTCTGCGGCCCGTCGGCGTCGAAGCTCTGGGACAGGGAGAAGGACACGCCCTGCCGTACGAGAGCCGCACCCGCGCGGCGCCCGGCCTCGTCGATGAAGTTGACGGTGCCCAGGACGTCGTCGTCCCCCCAGCGGCCCCAGTTGGAGTACTTCGCGGCGGCCTCGGCGATGGCGCCCTCGGGGTCGGTCCGGTCCGGCATCACGCGTCCCCCTGGGAAACCTCGGCCTCGGCCACGCACCGGTTGCGCTGCACGCCCAGGCCGGTGATCGTCCCCTCCATCACGTCGCCGGGACGCAGCAGCCGCCCCCAGTGCACGCCGTTGCCGGCCGGGCTGCCGGTGAGCACCAGGTCGCCGGGGAGCAGCTCCACGGTCTGCGAGACGTAGGAGACCAGCCGCGCGACATCGAAGATCATGTCCTTGGTGGACTCGTCCTGCATGACCTCGCCGTTGAGCCGCAGCGTCACCTGCAGGTCGCCGGGGTCGCCGACGAAGGCGGAGGGCACCAGATAGGGACCGAGCGGGGTGAACGTCGGGGCGTTCTTGGCCCGCAGCCAGTCGGTGCCGATCTCCGGCATGTCGCGGCGGAACACCAGCTCGCGGGCCGTGAGGTCGTTGGCGATGGTGTAGGCGGCCACGTGCTCCAGGGCCTCCTCCGGAGCCACCCGGAAGGCCGGGCGGCCGATCACCGCGGCCAGCTCCAGCTCCCAGTCCGGCTTCGCGCACCAGGACGGGATCACCACGTCGTCGTACGGGCCGGTGATCGAGGACGGCAGGCCGATGAACACGTACGGCCGGTCCTCGGCGGCGCGGCGGTCCATCATCGCCGCGACCTCGGCCCGCACCTGCTCGGCCGGGCGGCCGTCCGCGGGCTCGTGCGCCACCGCCAGGTCGATGACGTGGGTGCGGTAGTTGGCGCCGGACTGCAGGATCTGCCGGGGCTCGACCGGGGCGTGCACCCGCAGGTCCGCCAGCGGCAGCCGGGTACCCTCCGGCGATCCGGCGGCGGCCCGCAGCAGCGGCAGGACGGCGTCCCAGCGCTCCAGCAGGGCCCGCGTGGTCAGGTCCGGCGCGCCGAGCGCGGGGACGGTGCGCAGATCCAGGACCCGGTCATCGGTGACCAGGCCGGGGAAGGCGGAGTCGTCTCCTGCGGAGAAGGTGCCGAGCGCGAACGGGCCGGCAAGGGGCGGGGGTGTTTCCACGGTGTTTCCTCCCGGTGCGGTGCCCTTAACCTTGAGCTAACGTGCCGGATCTGGGAAATCGATTCCCCGGATCGCGTTAATCCATCGGACGGATAACCGCCGGGAAGGAGGAGCTGTGAACCTCGCCAGCCTGGACCTGAACCTCGTGGTCGCCCTGCACGCCCTGCTGGAGGAGCGCAGCGTCACCCGGGCCGGCAGGCGGATCGGGCTCAGCCAGCCGGCGGCCAGCGCCGCGCTGGCCAGGCTCCGCCGACACTTCTCCGACGACCTGCTGGCCAGGAAGGGCAACAGCTACGAGCTGACCCCGCTGGGCGCCGCGCTGCGGGAGCCCGCGGCGAACGCCTGCGGAGTGCTGGAGCGGCTGTTCACCAGCCGGGCGGACTTCCGGCCGGGCACCGAGCGGCGCGACTTCACCATCCTGTCCTCCGACTACGCGATCGCGGTCTTCGGCGCCGAACTCGCCCGCGTCCTGCACGCCGAGGCGCCCGGCGTCCGGCTGCACTTCCAGAACATGGACGGAAGGATCGTGGAGGCCACCGACACCGTGCTCGGCGGCGTCGACGGCGTGCTGGTCCCGCACGGGGTGATCAGCGGATTCCCCGCCGTGGAGCTGTACCGCGACGAGTGGGTGTGCCTGGTCTCCGCCGACCACCCCGACATCGGCGAGCGCATCACCATGGAGGACCTGGCCCGCCTGCCCTGGGCGGTCTACCGGCGCTTCTTCGACGCGCCGGTCACCCGGCAGCTGGGCACGCTGGGGCTGGAGCCCCGGGTGGAGGTCTCCGTGCAGTACTTCTCCCTGCTGCCCAACCTGGTGGCCGGGACCCGCCGGGTCACCCTGGTCCAGCGGCGCCTGGCCCGGATGCTGCAGGGGATCGCGCCGGTACGGGTGCTGCCCTGCCCTTTCGAGGCGGTGCCCCTGCAGGAGGCCCTGTGGTGGCATCCCGTGCACAGCCAGGACGCGGCGCACATCTGGCTGCGCGAGACCGCCGCCCGGGTGGCCGCCGGCCTCGACGACCGGCCGGAACCCTCCGGCGCGCTGTAGGGGCCGGGCCCTTCCGGTGTGACGCAGGGGCCGGGCCCTTCCGGTGTGACGCAGGGGCCGGATCCCTCCGGCGTGGTTCGGGGGGCGGACCATCCACCGCGTGGATGCGGGGTATCAGGATTTCCGTCTTCCGCGGACCGCACCCCGTGCCGGACAGTGCTGTGCACCATCCCCGCGACTTCTAGCGAGGCCCGCATGTCCCAGCCGGCCACCGCGAAGCAGGCTGGTGCGCCCCAGCTCGTCCTGCTGCTCATCGGCAGCTGCATGCCCGTGCTCGGCGCCGTCCTGCTCTCCCCGGTCCTGCCCCGCATCAGTGAACATTTCGCCTCAACGCCGGGCGTCGACGTCCTGGTCCCGGTGATCCTGACCATCCCGGCGCTGTTCGTCGCGCTCGGCGCCCCCTTCGCCGGCGCCATCGCCGACCGGTTCGACCGCAAGCGCCTGCTGATCGTCACCATGGTCGGCTACGCGATCGCCGGCACCGCGCCGCTCTACCTGGACTCGATCCAGGCCATCCTGGCCAGCCGCGTGTTCGTCGGCATCTGCGAGGCGGCCATCATGACCTGCTGCACCACTCTGATCGCCGACTACTGGTCCGGCCCGCGCCGCATCCGCTACCTGGGTCTGCAGACCCTCGTCACCACCGTCGCCGCGACCGCGTTCTTCGCGCTCGGCGGACTGCTCGGCGCCGGCGGCTGGCGCACGCCGTTCTGGATGTACGCCGCCGCCGCGCTCGCCGCGATCCCCATGGCGTTCCTCCTCTGGCAGCCCGCCGCGCATCGGGAGGACGCGCGCGACGGGGACCGGCAGCCCTGGCCCTGGCGGACCCTGCTCGTCCCCTCGCTGGTCACCGTGGGCGGAGGCGTCGTCTTCTACACGCTGATCGTCCAGCTCTCCTACGTCCTGGACGGCGTGGGGATCTCCGATCCGGCGGTCATCGGCGGCGTCACCGCGCTCATGTCGCTGGCCACCGCCGTCGGGGCCGGCCTGTTCGCCAGGATCTCCGGCCGCGGGGCGCGCGTGCTGCTCATCGCGGAGTTCGCCCTGTCGGGTCTGGGCCTGCTGCTGATCTCCGCGACCGAGGCCGTCCCCGTGATCGTCGCGGGCGCCGTGCTCACCGGCTTCGCCACGGGACTGCTCCTGCCGACCCTGCTCACCTGGGCGGTCAACCGGCTGCCGTTCGCGCAGCGCGGCCGCGGCACCGGCCTGTGGACCGGGGCCCTGTTCCTCGGGGAGTTCCTCTCGCCCCTGCTGGTCGGCGCCCTGGCCGCGGTGACCGGAGGACTCGGCCTGTCGCTGGGGGTGATCGGCGTGGCGTCCCTGGTGCTGGCCGCCCTGGTGGCCACCGTGCTGACCGTCCCCGCCGCGCCGCTCAGCACCGTGCCCGCCGAACAGGCGTGAGCCGTACGGCCGCGCGGCGCCGTCACGGCTGGCGCGGCCGTACCCGGTGGAAAGAAAATATCGACCACGACACCCCGTGTGCCCGGCGATCCCTTCTCGTCCGGGCACACCTCGCGTGATCATGTCCCTACGGTGCCCGTCGTGGGTCCCCGGATCTTCCGGGGTGAAGGAAAGGCAGCAGTCGATGGCATACGAAGTACGCGGTGTGGTGGCCCGGGCCAAGGGCGAGCCGGTGTCGGTGGAGACGATCCACGTGCCGGACCCCGGACCGGGTGAGGCGGTGGTGACCGTCCAGGCCTGCGGGGTTTGCCACACCGACCTGCACTACCGCGAGGGCGGCATCAACGACGACTTCCCGTTCCTGCTCGGCCACGAGGCCGCCGGCGTGGTCGAGGCCGTCGGCGAGGGCGTGAGCGGTCTGGCCCCGGGCGACTACGTGATCCTCAACTGGCGGGCGGTCTGCGGCCAGTGCCGGGCGTGTCTGCGCGGCCGTCCGTGGTACTGCTTCAACACCCACAACGCGACCCAGAAGATGACCCTGGCCGACGGGACGGAGCTGAGCCCGGCGCTGGGCATCGGGGCGTTCGTGGAGAAGACCCTGGTGGCGGCCGGGCAGTGCACCAAGGTGGACCCGGCGGCGTCGGCGGCCGTGGCCGGTCTGCTGGGCTGCGGCGTGATGGCGGGCCTCGGCGCGGCCATCAACACCGGCGGCGTCACCCGCGGCGACAGCGTGGCCGTCATCGGCTGCGGCGGCGTCGGCGGCGCGGCCGTCCTGGGCTCGTCGCTGGCCGGAGCCGCGAAGATCATCGCGGTGGACGTCGACGACCGCAAGCTGGAGTGGGCCAAGGGCTTCGGCGCGACCCACACGGTCAACTCCCGCACCACCGACGCGGTCGAGGCGATCAGGGAGCTGACCGGCGGCTTCGGCGCGGACGTCGTGATCGAGGCGGTCGGCCGCCCGGAGACCTACAAGCAGGCCTTCTACGCCCGCGACCTGGCCGGGACCGTGGTGCTGGTGGGCGTGCCCACCCCGGACATGACGCTGGAGCTGCCGCTGCTGGACGTCTTCGGGCGCGGCGGCGCGCTGAAGTCCTCCTGGTACGGCGACTGCCTGCCCAGCCGCGACTTCCCCATGCTCATCGACCTGTACCTGCAGGGGCGGCTGAACCTCGACGGGTTCGTCACCGAGACCATCGCGCTGGACGAGGTCGAGCAGGCGTTCACCAAGATGCACCACGGCGAGGTCCTGCGCTCGGTGGTGACCCTGTGAGGGGCGGCGTGACGGGCGGCGCGCGCATCGACCACACCGTCACCTCCGGCACCTTCAGCCTCGACGGTCAGACCTTCGACGTCGACAACAACGTCTGGGTGCTCGGGGACGACGCCGAGTGCGTGGTCTTCGACGCCCCCCACGACGTGGACGCCATCACAGCTCTGGTCGGGGACCGGCGGGTGGTGGCCGTCATCGCCACCCACGCCCACGACGACCACATCAGGGTCGCGCCCGACCTGGCCCGCGCCACCTCGGCACCGGTCCTGCTGCACCCCGGCGACCTGCCGCTGTGGCGGATGACCCACCCCGACCGCGACCCGGACGGCTCCCTGACGGACGGCCAGGTCATCAAGGTCGCGGGCACCCGCCTGGAGGTCCTGCACACCCCCGGCCACGCCCCGGGCGCCGTCTGCCTCCACGCCCCCGACCTGGGTGCGGTCTTCACCGGTGACACCCTCTTCCAGGGCGGCCCCGGCGCCACCGGCCGGTCGTTCTCGGACTTCGGCACCATCGTCGCCTCGATCCGCGAACGGCTGCTGACCTTGCCCGGGGAAACGGTCGTGCACACCGGCCACGGCCCGTCCACGACGATCGGCACCGAGAAACCCCACCTGGAGGAATGGATCCGCCGGGGCCGCTGAACCCGTCCCGGCTTCTCCCGCACGACAGCCCCGCTCCCCGCCCGGCCCGTCCGGGACGGGGAGCGGGTCATGGGCGGGCTCTCACGTGCTCAGTCCTGGGAGCCGGCTGCGGCCTGCCGTCGACCGCCGCTGCGATCTTCGATCCAGGCGTGGCCCTCGTCCCACGAGGTGAACTCCCGCAGGTGCCGGCCGGTGCGTACGTCGAAGACGTGGTATCGGAAACTCCCGCGGCTGCCGGTGCGGATCAGGTCGTACGCCTCGTCCACCGAGCGATACCACACGCACTCGCTGTCCGGGGGACGGGAGGAGGACACATAGGCGAACTCACGGGTGACCGACATGCGACGGATCGTATGCGGCGGCCGATACGCGGACAATGCCGTGATCCATCGTCCCGGCCATCGTACCGCCGTAGACGACACGGCGGCCGTCACCGAGATCGAGCTGCCGGCTCCGGAGGGGAGGATCAGAAGAAGTCGGCGGTCTGGACGTACTCCATCGCCTTGGCGAACACCGGGTCGCTCAGGCGCTGTTCCATCTCCTCGGGGGAGACGTCCTCGACGCGGGTCTGGATCCACCACAGGTTGCCGAACGGGTCCCTGACCCGGCCGACGCGGTCGCCGAAGTACAGGTGCGTGACCTCCGTGACCGACGTGCCGCCCGCTCCGACGGCCTGGCGGTGGGTGGCGTCGGCGTCGGGGACGTACAGGCGCAGGAAGGCCGGGGTGCGCGGCCAGCCCGGTTTGGAGTCGAACATCATCACCACCGCGTTCCCGATGCGCATCTCCGCGTGGCCGATGCGCCCCTCGCCGTCGACCACCCGGGCCAGCTCCACGGCGTCGAAGGCCCGGGTGAGGTAGGACATGAGCCCGGCCGTGTCGTAGGAGATGATCCACGGTGTGACGGTGGTGTAGCCCTCGGGGATCGGCTTGACGGTCATGGTTCCTCCGGGGAGTGTGAGGGTCGTCGATGCGACGCTATTCCGGAAGTAGGCCAGGTTCCGTCCTACAGAGTCAGGAGAGGCCGGACCAGGGGTCCTCGCGTCGCCACAGGGTGGGGAAGTGCACCGGGACGCCCTGCTCGGCGGCGAGGCGGTCGATGACGCGCATGGTGGCGTCGAGATCGTCGCCGAGGTACGGCAGGGCGCGCAGGGGCCTGTCCAGCGGGCGGAAGAAGTCGTCCCAGTGGATGAGGACGACCCGGCGGGCGCCCACCGTCTCGACCGTCTCCCTCCAGTACGCCCGGATGTAGTCCTCGTCCTGGACGCCCAGCTGGCCCACGCCGAGATAGGCCACCTCGGCCGACCACCCGCTCAGGGCGCCCGGGACGAAGCCGGCGCTGCCCTGGATCAGCGCGGTACGGCCGCCCGAGTGCCGGAGCAGCAGGGACCAGGCCTCGCCGCAGCGGTAGGCCGACGCCTTGACCGGCGGCACGACGGGACGGTCGATGGTCCCGGGATAGCGGTCGGGCGGGCAGTGGTGGGACTCGGCCAGCGTCAGCGCGAAGGCGCCGTACTCGACCCGTTCACCCGTCGTGACCTGCACGATCCTGTCACCGGGCAGGCCGCCGCCGCGTCCGACGTTGGCCGCCGACGCGCCGCCGACCAGCCGGGCCCCGGTGCGGGCCGCGACCGCCGCCGCGTCCATCGCGTGGTCGAAGTGGGTGTGCACGGGGACGAGCGCGTCGAGCGAGGTCACCCCGGCCCGTGTCAGAGCGGCGTCGATGCGCGCCCGGTCCGGGGCGATGCGCCGTACGCCCACCGACAGGAGCGAAGGGCGGGAGAAGAATCCGTCGGTCATGACGGCCGAGGTCCCGTCCCGGACGAGGAGGGTGGCCACGCCCAGGAAGGTGACGGACAGACCGGGACCGGCCTCGGGCAGGTCGAAGCGGTCCGCGTAACGGGAGATGTCGGGACGACCGAACCGGATTCTCATCGGGTGACCCTAGCCGAGAGCCGTATTCCGCCGGAAGCTCCCGGCCCTGACCCCCGCCGGACCGCGGCGGCGGAGGACGTTCCGGGAGTACGGCGAGGGATCACCTCCGGTCCGGGAAGCACAGCTCAGGCGGTGTCCAGCAGCCTGCGCGCCGTCTCGACGTGCGGTGGCAGCGGGCGCCGCATCGCCAGTGCCGGGGACAGCCGGCGTACGGCGTCGCGCAGTCCGCGCCTGCCCTCCGGGCCGCGGCGCGCGGCCTCGAACACCTTGCGCGCCACCACCGGCCACGGCCGGCGCATGACGGCGGTGAGCACCATGTTGCGGGCGGCCAGGATCCGCCGGCCGCGGGGGTCGCGCGCGGGCGAGGGGTGATGGTGGGCGACGACGTCGTCGACGTAGGCGAGGTCCCAGCCGGCCGCGGCCAGGTCGAGCGCGAGGCGCTCCTCCTCGCCGTAGAAGAAGACCACGTCGTCGAAGCCCCCGGCGGTCAGGAACGCCTCCCGGCGCACCACCGCGCCGCAGGCCATGAAGCCCAGGACGCTCGGACCCGGCGCGTCCGGCCTGACCTTGAGCGGGGAGTCGGCCATCTCCGCGCAGATCGGGTCGGGCTCCTCCTCGGTACCCACGAGGACGCGCCCGGCCAGCACCGCCAGGCGGGGATGGTCGTCCAGCACGTCGGCGGCGCGCTCCAGCGCCCCGGGCGCCCACCAGGAGTCGTCGTCGGCGAAGGCGACGTACGGCGTGCGGGCCAGCCGTACCCCGACGTTGCGGCCCGGCGCGCCGATGTTGCGGTCCAGCTCCACCACCTCGACATGCGGGAACGCCGTGCGTATCGCGTCGGCGGTGCCGTCGGTGGAGCCGTTGTCGACGAGGATGACCGGGCCCTCGTGGTGCTTCAGCGAGAGTTCCAGTTCGCGGCGGCGGTTCCGGGTGGTCACGACCACCGTCGTGCGGGTCGTCACGTGCTTCTCCTTGCGGCGGGCTCCGGCGACCGCCGCGTTCACGATCCGGTGATCTGCGCCGTTTCTGGCGGCTTCGGTGGTCATCGGCCGTGGATTTCGACCAGGACGAGCTCTTCGATCCTGTGGGAACAGCGGTGCTGAATCAGCATGTGATCGCTGAACGCGGTGCTCCGCGGAGTGATTGCAGCCATACGGCTCTGCTTCCCGGCGTGCGGAGGCCGACACATGAGCCGGAACCGCCCGCGGGCACAGGGCGGCAAAGAAAAACCGGGACGACGGCGGGCGGGGGAAACGCGCGGTCACGCCGCGGTAGGGGAGGGGCAGCACCCCTGCGCCGTCAGCCGGTGACCGGATGGCGGGCCGTACGGCGAAAGCCCTTTCCCTGCGCGGGGTCCGGGCTGTTAGGCTGCGCGCAGGTGTGCCGGGAAGACTGGTCGGCTCTGTTCCCGCATGTCTTCCAGGAGAACCGAAGTATGCTCAGCACCGTCGTTCACGCCATGTCCCCGCACCGCCGCGGGGCCGCGCTGTGAGCGAGGGCGAGCACTCCTCGGCCGGTCTGCACGCGGAGGTCGAGCCGTACGACGACCTGACCGTCCTCCACCTGACCGGGCACCTGAGCGGAGTGACCGCCCCGATGCTCCACGTGCTGCTGGCCAGGGAACTGGCCGCGCGGGTCCCGCCGGTCGTGATCGTGGACGTCAGGGCGCTCGACGCGATCGACTCCTCGGGCTGGGCCATCCTCGACGCCGCCGACCGGCACGCGCGCGACTCCGGCGGCCGGGTGATCGTCACCGGAGTCGACGGCGCGGCGCCGGGGCGCAGGCGGCCTCCGGGAACCATGATCCGGTGACAGTCCCCGGCGCCGGGGCGTCCGGCGATCACCCGGATGGCGGGCATTCGCCGGACTTCGATAACGTCGAGGTCATGCGGCTTCACGTGGGATGCGCGATGTGGACTCACAAACCATGGCAGGGGCGTTTCCTGCCCCATCCGCTTCCCGCCGGGGAGCGCCTGCGGGCCTACGCGACCTGGTGCAACGCGGTCGAGGGCAACACCACGTTCTACGCGACACCGGCCAGGAGCAGCGTGGAGTCGTGGGCGCGCCAGACCCCGCCCGACTTCCGCTTCGTGGTCAAGCTGCCCCGGACGATCACGCACGAGCGCCGTCTCATCGGCGCCGAGGAGGAACTGCGGGCCTTCCTGGAGGCGATCGAGCCGCTGGGCCCGCGGGCCCACGCCCTGTGGGTGCAGCTGCCGGGGTCGTTCGGCCCGGCCGACCTGGCCGTGCTGGCCGGGTTCCTGCGCACGCTGCCCGCCGCCCACCGGTACGCCGTCGAGGTCCGGCACCGCGCGTTCTTCGACGATCCGCAGTCCGGTCGCCAGTTGGAGAGGGTGCTCGCCGGTGCGGACGCCGAGTGGGTCCCCTTCGACACCACCGCCCTGTTCCGGAGCCCTCCGGTCAGTGAAGCGGAGCGGGAGGCCTGGGCGAAGAAGCCGCGCCTGCCGCGCCGGTCGCTCGCCCTGACCGACCGCCCGATCGTGCGCTACATCGGCCGCGACGACGAGGCGGGCACGGTCGAGGGCTGGCAGCACTGGGTCGGCACGGTCGCCGAGTGGCTGCGCGAGGGCCGCTCGCCGACGGTGTTCGTCCACACCCCCGACAACGCCGACGCCCTCGCGCTCGCCCGCCGCTTCCACGACGAGGTGCGTGCCCGCCTGCCCGAGGTCGAGCCGCTGCCCGAGCCGCTCCCGGCCGAGCCGCTGACCCTCTTCTGACCTCCGGCCTGCGCCCGTCAGCGGGGTACGGCCAGCACCCACTCGCGGTCGGGGTCGAGGAACCCGTAGACGGTCAGGCCCACCCGGTTGAGCTCGCGTTCGAGCCGGTCGTCGTCGAGGCGGCGGCTGAGGAAGAAGTGGGTCCAGTGCCGGTCGCCGACGGTGTACTCCATGGTGGCCGCCAGCAGGCCGGGCTCGGGGCGGCTGACGCCGGTCATGCGGACGGTCCGGCCGTCGTCGGTGCGGCGTTCGAACGGCTCGACGGTGTCGTACCACTCGGGCGGCTTGCGCTGCAGGATGACGCGGCCGTCGTCGGCGACGTGCCGGCGGCAGGTGCGGATGAACGCGGCGCGCAGGTCGTCGTCGGCGGTCTCGATGACGAACGACATCAGCAGCACCACCTCGAAGGTCCGCCCCAGGTCCAGGTCCTGGATGGAGGAGCAGACCGTCTCGGCGCCGGAGATGTGGGCGAGCATGTCGGGGGACTCGTCGACCGCGACGACCGGATGGCCCAGGCCGATCAAGGGGTGGGTGATGCGCCCGGTGCCCGCGCCGAGTTCCAGGACGCCCGCGCCGGGCGGGATCACGGAGTGGATGATCTCGGGTTCGCCGTTCGCGGTGAGGGTGGCGTAGTAGTCCACCGCGCAGCCGTCGGGGGTGATCGGGCCCGGGCCGGTGCCGTGGTAGAGGCGTCGTGAAGTCACCCTCCCCATTCTGTGCGGATCGGTTCTGTACGGCGCGCGTCTGCACGGCGCGCGTCTGCACCGCGCGCGGGCCCGGTCACAGCGCCACGGCGGCTCGCGGGGAGCCGCCGTAGACGAGTTTCGGCGGTTTCCCGCCGTACAGCTCGCTGACGGTGACGAACCGGTAGCCCCGTGCGGACAGGCTCTCCAGCACCTTCGGGATCGCCTTCACCGTCGTGGGGTGGATGTCGTGGAACAGGATGACGCCCCCCGGCGACGCCGACTTGACGGCCTTGCGCGCCACCGCGGCGCTGTCGCGGTATCTCCAGTCCTCGGTGTCCACGCTCCACAGGACCACGGGACGCGTCGTCTGGCTGCGGACGGTGCCGTTGAAGGCCCCGTACGGCGGGCGGACGATCTTCGGCGTGACGCCCGCGGCCGCCTTGACGGCCCGGTCGGTGCGGGCCAGCTCGGAGCGGATCTCGGCGCCCGACAGCGTGGTCAGGTTCCGGTGGGACCAGCTGTGGTTGCCGATCTCGTGGCCCGCCTTGACGGCCTGCCGCACCGGCCCGGGGTTGGCGGCGACGTTCTGCCCCACCACGAAGAAGGTGGCGTGGGCCCGGTGGGCCGCCAGGTGGCGCAGGAGCGTGCCGGTGTACCGGCCGGGGCCGTCGTCGAAGGTGAGGGCGATGCACTTGGCCCGGCGGCAGCCGGCCGACTGGCCGGCGGCGCGCACGGGGAACGCCGGCCCAGCCGACATCTCAGCCGGCATCTCAGGTGACATCCCGGGCTCCCCGCCGGCCCGTACGGCATGCCGTGCCCGATGACCGGAGCCCGTCGCCGGTGCCCGTACGGCCTCGGCGGCCGGCGCGGACCGGGCCGCGTCCGCGTGGCCGTCGGCCGCACCGGCCGCCCGGTCGGTGCCGCACGCCGCCGTCAGAGCGGCCACGGCGAGCAGAGCCGCAGCCCACCGCCTCGTTCCCGGTCGCACCGGCAGGCGCGACTCCCCGCTGATCTTCATCGAGTCCCCCCGTCCACCACACGTCCAGCCGTGTGAGGACGCTCTGTATCGTGGCGAAATATGGATCGTTCCAACCATTTCGACAACCGTGAGACGCAACTGGTTCGCGCCGGATGCGCTTTCGGATGGGGACTTCCGTCCCCCGCGGTCCGGGGGACGGGGATGGGAACGGGGACGGGGGATATGCCGCTACTTCTGCTGCGGCGGCCGGACCGGCTCCGCCCGGCCGTCGGAGACGAGCCGTTCGTGCTGCTGCCGGTCCTGCAGCCACTTCAGCGCGGGGGCCACGACGGTGGTCATGGACGCGACCATGAAGGCCGTCAGCTGCCCCTGGTCGAGGTTCACGCCGGGCAGCGCCTGCGTCACCCAGCCCGCGGGCACGGCGGCGGGGAGCACCGGCATCGGGAGCCGTCCCGGGGAAGGCCCCGGCCGGCGGCGCCGGACCGGGGAAACCCCCGGTGCCGCACCCGGGGCGGTGCCGGGGGCGGCGGCCGTACGGTCGCGGGATCAGGACCCGAACGGAGAGCGCCATGACCAAGACCGCGCCGCCAGGAGAGATCGAGATCCCCGGGGCGGGTTCCTTCGCACTCAACGTCCTGCCCGACGTGTTCGACGAGCGGGACCTGTCGTACCGGCCGAGCCTGGCGCCGCTGGAGCCGGTCGTCGACACCCGTGCCGGCCGGTACGTGATGAAGCAGGAGGGCGAGTCCTGCACGGGCCACGCCCTGGCGGCGCTGATCAACAACCTGCTGCGCGACACCGGCGCGCCGGTCAGCCCGTACATGCTCTACGACCTGGCCCGCCGCTACGACGAGTTCGAGGGGACCGCCGACATCGGCTCCTCGCTGCGCGGCGCGCTGAAGGGCTGGTACCACCACGGCGTGCTGCCCGAGGAGGACTGGAGGTTCCCCGACCCGGACCCGCTGCCCGACCTGTCCGACCCCAAGATCCGGGCCGAGTGCCTGCGGCGGCCGATGGGCGCCTACTACCGGGTCGACCTCGCGCGCTTCGACGACCTGCAGTCGGCCATCCGGGAGATCGGCTCGGTCTGCGTGTCCGCCGTCCTGCACGACGGCTGGATCCGGCCCGAACGGGAGCGGCACGACGGCGAGACCATGCACGTGATCAGGCGGCCGCCCCGCCCGACGGCGCTCGGCGGGCACGCCTTCGTCCTGGTCGGCTACAACGCGGTCGGGTTCCTGGTGCAGAACTCCTGGGGCAGGCGGTGGGGGCGCGGCGGGTACGCGACCCTCCCGTACGACGAGCTGGACCTGCTGGACGCCTGGGTGGCGCGGCTGGGCGTGCCCGGCACCCCGTCCGCCGGGAGCATCGGCCGGGTCGCGGACGGACCGCGCATCCGCGCCGTCTCCGCGCCCGACCCGGTCGAGCTGCGGGAGTACGTCGTCAACATCGGCAACGACGGGAAGCTGTCACGCGAGGGGCCGCTCGACAGCTCGCCCGCGCAGATCGACGGGATCTTCACACGGATGAGGGCGGCCCACGAGACCTGGGCGCGGGACGGAGGCGACGGCGCCCGGCACGTCGTGCTGTACGCCCACGGCGGTCTGACCGGCGTCTCCGACGGCTTGCGGATCGCCCAGGCGAACCTCCAGTGGTGGCGCAACAACCGGGTCTACCCGGTATTCTTCTCCTGGCAGACCGGGCCGTGGGACACCCTGATCGACCAGGTCATCGACCTGCTCCGCACGCGGGTGCCCGTCGGGGCGGGACTGGGGTTCTTCGAGGGCGTCGACCGGCTCGCCGAGGCCCTGGCCAGGACCAGGCTCGCGTGGGCGTGGAAGCAGATGAAGGACAACGCCGACCTGGCCTCGGCGCCCGTGACCCGGGAGGTCGACTGGAGGTCGACCGCCGCGGAGGGGCCCGGGGCGACGCTCACCGCGCTGCGCCTGCGCAGGTACGTCACCGAGAACCCGGGCGTGAAGGTGCACCTGGTGAGCCACAGCGCCGGAGCGATCTTCCTGGCCGGGCTGCTGGAACGGCTGGCGGCCCTGCGCGTGCCGGTCGAGACGCTGACCTTCACGGCGCCCGCGATCCGGGTGGACGCCTTCCTGAAGCGCGTGCTCCCGCACCTCGGCAACGGGCAGGTGCGCTCCTTCGCCACCTTCGCGCTGAGCGACCGGCTGGAGCTGGACGACGTGTGCGGCGTGGGCCCGCTGGCCCTGTACCACAAGTCGATCCTGTACCTGGTCTCGCGCGGCTTCGAAGGGCCCAGCAACGGCGAGGAGGTCCCGCTGCTGGGCATGGAGAAGTTCTTCGACAGGCCGGACGGGGACGGCGGCACCCTGCGGAAGAAGATCGCCGGTGTCGGGGGGACGGCGATCTTCTCCCACTCCTTCGCGCAACCGCTCGGTCGTTGCGACGCGACGTCCCACTCCGACTTCGACTCCAACGCGCTGACGATGACCTCGATCGTCGCCCGCGTCCTCGGCCTGAGGGAGCCGGGCGCCGGCAACGGCTACCGGCCGTACGCCCCGAGGCAGCGCTGACCGTACGGCCGGCGGTGCTCCGGGTCAGCCCTGGCCGTCGAGCTGGACGGCGATATCGGTGACCTGGCGGTTCTTGGGGAAGACGCCGATCCGGGAGGCCGTGCCGGTCAGCAGGTCCACCGAGTGGAAGCGGTAGCCGTCGGGGGTCTTCAGGGTGGCGTAGGCGGCGTTGGAGACGGTCACGCCGTTGCGCAGGGTGCTGAAGACGTCGAAGCCGGCGCCCTCGGCCGCGTCCAGGCCCAGCTTGCCGGTGGGGGCGAGGTTCCCGGCGTTCGCCGGGGACTGGACCGACACCTGGTCGGCTGTGGTGTCCACGTCGAACAGCGTGGTCGCGGTGGCGGGGCTGAGGTCGTTGTTGGTGTATCCGGCGCCGGAGACGCCGGTCGCGGTCGCACCGGTCGTGGCCGGCGGGACCGGCGGGTTGGTGAGGGTGCCGTCGGTCGCGGTCGCCCCCCGGGCGGGCGCGCCCATCGGGTCGTCGATGTTGTGCCGCAGGTTCTGCCCGGTGTCGCTGATCACCCGCAGGCGGTTGGCCGCCGGGTTGAAGTCGACGCCGAAGTCGCGGCCGTCGAGCGCCACGGTGAGCTGGGAGACCTTCGTCGCCTTCGTGCCGGCGACGGTGTAGATCCCGCCCTTGTCACCCACGGCGTACAGTTTGCCGTCCTGGACGCGGAAGTCGATGCCGACGACCTTGACGTCGCCGGTCAGCCCGCTGATCCTGCCGAGCCGCGTGACCCGCTGCGGGGCGTCGGCCCGGAACGTGACCAGGGTGTCGTCGCCTACCAGGCCGACGACCTTGGGCGCCGCCGCGTCCCCAGCGTGGGCGGGGACGGCGGCTCCCAGGCAGACGCAGGCCGCCGCCGCGGCGGCGAGGGCCAGTGTGATGCGCATCGTTCATCTCCTCTGATCGGAAGCGGATCGGTTGGAAGCGAATGACCTCCATTCGCCCGGACCCGGCGTCCGGATGAACCCCGCCGCCCGCCGCCCGGCGGCCGTGACCGGGTGAGGGGAAAGAGCCGTATCCTGCCGATCATGACCGTAGGCGTGCTGTTCTGCTCCGACCCGCTGCGGCCCCGGCGGGCCGACCCGCACTTCGCCGCGCAGGCGTCGGCCGTACGCGACCGGGACGGGCGGGTGGCGCTGGTGGACCACGACGCGCTGGAGGCGGGCCGGGCCGGGGAGGCGGTGGCGCGGGTGCCGGACGGGTTCGGCCCGGTCTGGTACCGCGGCTGGATGCTGAGCGCCGAGCGGTACGCGGAGCTGGAGGAGGTTCTGGCGGCCAGGGGCTGCCGCCTGCTCACCGGCGCCGCGGACTACCGGCGCGCCCACGAGCTGCCCGGCTGGCTGCCCTGCTTTCAGGACCTGACGCCGCGCACGGCCGTACTGCCGATGGCGCCGGGCGGGCCCGCGCCGGACGGGCAGCGGCTGACACGGCTGGCGGCAGGGCTGGGAGACGGCGGTTTCGTCGTCAAGGACTACGTCAAGTCGCGCAAGCACGAGTGGCTCGAGGCGTGCTACGCGCCGGACCCGGAGGCGCTGGAACGGGTTGCGGCCCGCTTCGTCGAACTGCAGGGCGAGGACCTGACCGGCGGGCTGGTGGTCCGGGAGTTCGAGCACTTCACCGGCGCGCAGCTGCGGGTGTGGTGGCTGGACGGCGAGCCGGTCTTCACCGGGCCGCATCCGGACAGCCCCGGGGACACGACCGAGGGCCCCGGCGACATGGGAGAGGTGCGCGCGGCGGTGCGGGCGCTGGACGCCCGGTTCGTCACGACCGATCTCGTACGGCGGGCCGACGGGGTCTGGCGGGTCATCGAGGTGGGCGACGGCCAGGTGAGCGACTGGCCGTCGACGGCCGATCCGGGGGTGCTGGCCGACGCGCTGCTCGCCGCCGGGGGATAGCGCCGCAAGCGCCGCTCCCGGCCACGGTCCCGGCGCGTCCGGTCGCGGTCTTGAACGGTGCGGGGCGGTCGCGGTCTTGAACGGCGCGTCTGGTGCGGGGCGGTCGCGGTCGTTAGGCTCGCCGGGTGATCAAGGAACGCGATCTGCGGCTGGGCGACGGCCGTACGCTCCACGTCTACGACACCGGCGAGGACGGCGACGGCCGCCTGGTCGTCTTCTGGCACCACGGCACCCCGAACATCGGCTCGCCCCCGAGACCCCTGTTCCCGGCCGCCGAACGGCTCGGTATCCGCTGGGTGTCGTACGACCGGCCCGGATACGGCGGCTCGACCCCGCTGCCGGGCCGGGACGTGGCGTCGGCTGCCGCCTGCGTCTGCGCGGTGGCCGACGCGCTCGGCATCGGCCGCTTCGCGGTCATGGGGCATTCCGGAGGCGCGCCGCACGCCCTGGCCTGCGGTGCGCTGCTGCCCGGACGCGTGCTCGGCGTCGTGAGCGTGGCCGGACTGGCCCCGTCCGGAGCCGAAGGGCTCGACTGGTTCGCGGGCATGACGCCCTCCGGCGCGGCGTCCCTGCGGGCCGCCGCCGAGGGGCGCGCGGTGAAGGAGGAGTACGAGGCCTCGGCCGAGTACGACCCGGAGATGTTCACCCCTGAGGACCACACCGCGCTCTCCGGGGAGTGGTCCTGGTTCGGCGACGTCGTCGGCCCGGCCACCGCGGCCGGGCCCGGCGGGCTCGTCGACGACGACCTCGCCTACGTCGCCCCCTGGGGGTTCGACCCGGCCGAGGTGACCGCGCCGGTGCTGATCATGCACGGCGGCCGGGACCGGGTCGTGCCCGCTTCGCACGGCGAGTGGCTCGCCCGCCGCTGCCCCTCGGCGGAGCTGCGGCTGTCCCCGGGCGACGGGCACCTGTCGATCATGAACTCCGCCGGATCGGCCCTGGACTGGCTGCGGGCGCGCACGGAGTAGGCCCGGCGGGTTCACCCGGCCGGGGCGGACTCCGCCAGGAGCGCGGTGAGGGCCGGGCCGAGAGGGGCGTCCAGGGTCAGCAGGGCGTCGGCGTCGCCCCGTGTCGGGCCCTGGTTGACGATGACGACGGGGATGGCGCGTTGCGCGGCGTGGCGGACGAACCGGTAGCCGGACATCACGGTCAGCGAGGAGCCGAGGACCAGCAGCAGGCCGGCGCGCTCGGTCAGCGCGTAGCACTCCTCGACGCGGGGCCTGGGCACGTTCTCCCCGAAGAACACCACGTCCGGCTTGAGCAGCCCGCCGCAGCCCAGGCAGTCGACGACGCGGAAGGAGTCGACCTGGTCGTCGTCCAGGACGGCGTCTCCGTCGGGGTTGATCGTGTCGGTCCGGGCGTGCCAGGCGGGGTTGGCCTCGCGCAGGCGCCGGTCGAGCAGCTCTCGGGAGGAGCGTTCGCCGCACCCCAGGCAGCGCACGCGGTCGAGGCCGCCGTGCAGTTCGATCACCTGCCGCGCCCCGGCGGCCTGGTGCAGGCCGTCGACGTTCTGGGTGATGATCCCGGAGATCAGCCCCCGGTCCTGCAGTCCGGCGACCGCGTGGTGACCGGCGTTGGGGGCGGCGCGGGTGATGTGGCGCCATCCCAGGTGGCTGCGCGCCCAGTAGCGCCTGCGGGCGGCGGCGCCGCCGACGAACTTCTGGTAGGTCATCGGCTCGGCCCGCCGTCTGCGGCCGGTCTCCCCGCGGTAGTCCGGGATGCCGGACTCGGTCGACAGACCGGCCCCGCTCAGGACCACCACCTCGCCGTCCGCGACGAGATCGGCCAGCATCCGCAACCGCTGGTCGGCGCTCATGCCCGCCGGGCCGGGTGCGCGGGACGGAGCCGCGGAGGCGGGCCCGGAGGGCACGACCGCCGGGCCGTACGGCGTGCCGAACGCGCTGCCGGGATCCCCGCCCACCACCTGAGCCACATGTCCATGGTGCCCGATGCCCGCGCGTGCCCGAGCCGTGATGCCGGACTCGGGGCGTCTCACATGGGCGTGCAGGTGAGGGAGGGGGCGCCGTTGCCGCCGTTCCAGGAGGCCAGGAAGCCGAAGACGGCCGAGGCCCCGGGGGGGAGGGACCCGTTCCAGCCGGCGTTGCGCACGCTCACGTCGGAGCCGTTCACGGTCAGCGTGCCGTTCCAGATCTGGTTGATCCGCTGGCCGTCGGCGAAGGTCCATCGGACCGTCCAGGCGCTCGTCGCGGCGGTGCCGGTGTTCTTGACCGTGACCTCGCCCTGGAAGCCGCCGGTCCACTGGCCGGCGTTCTTGAACGTGGCGGTGCAACCGCCGGCCGGCGTGACCGTGGGGGTCGCCGTCGGGGTCGCGGTGGGCGTGATGGTGGGGGTCGCCGTCGGGGTCACTGTAGGCGTCACCGTGGGCGTCGGGGAGGACCCGGAAAGCAGGTTCACCAGCGCCGGGTACCACCGGTCGGCGATCTTCCGGTCGCCCGCCGCGTTCGGGTGCACCCCGTCGTAGGTGTCGGTGCCCGTGTTGAAGCCCGTCCACTGGTCGACGACGACTATCGGCGACTGCGGCGTGGAGGTGGCCGAGGCCCAGGCCGGGATCGCGTTGTTGAAGCTGACGGCGCGCTGCGCGCACTCGGAGCAGGTGGGAGGGTTCAGCGGGATGATCTTCGCTACCAGGATCTTCATGCCGGGGTTGCTCGCCCGCATCTGGTTCACCAGCGTGGTGTAGGCGTCGAGGATCGTCGCGGGAGGGACGTTGCTCCACACGTCGTTGGTGCCGAAGTGCATCATCACGACATCGGGCCGGGTGGCCGCCAGCCAGGCGGGCAGCTGGTTCTGTCGGGCCACGTCGGTGGCCAGGAAGCCCCCGTGACCCTCGTTGTCGCCGTCGTGGGCGACCCCGCAGCCCTGCGGCGGCAGGGTGCCGACGAAGTCGACGTTGGTGTGCCCGGTGCTCTGGAGTCTGTTCCACAGCAGGGCCCGCCAGCAGCCGGGGGATCCGGTGATCGAGTCGCCCAACGGCATGATCTTGATGGGGGCGGCGCTGGCCGGTGTGGCGGTCAGCACCAGGAATCCCGCGGCCAGGGTGACGAGCGCCGCCAGCAAGGCGCTGATCCTCGACATCTCTGCTCCCGTCGTCGGCTGCGCAGATCGTAAGGACGGCCGTCGGTGACGGAACAGATCACCGGTCCCGTCGAGCGCCTGACCTGCGGCGCCGCCGGGACCGGTGTGTAAGTTTCAGGATCGGGCGAAGGGCGGGGACGGTGTCCGGGGTGGTGAGGGCCGGTCCCCGGCGGGCGGCCGACGGCGGTATCAGTGGTGGTAGGCGTGGACCACCGCGTGGCCCCTGCCCCGGCCGATGATCCATTTGTTGACCGGGGTCGTGACCAGGAAGGCCACCAGCAGGGCGAAGGCCAGCGCGCCCCAGAACAGGCCGTTGGCGAGCCCGGCGTCCATGGCTCCGGGGATCACGAGCATGACGCCGTTGTCGACGATCTCCATCACGATGATGGACACGGTGTCGGCGGCCAGCGCGAGCTTGATCGCGGTGCCCCAGGCCACCCCGGCCCGGCGCAGCGGGATCAGGGTGAGCAGATAGCCGAAGAAGAAGGCCAGCGCGACGGCCAGGACGATGGTGGGCGCGGTGGACCAGCCCAGCGCGGTGCCGATCACCAGGCCGAGCACCTCGCCGATGGCGCAACCGGTGAGGCAGTGCAGGGTGGCCGAGGCGGCCGTCCGCCAGGTCGTCCTGGCCGGATGACCCCCGTGACCCTCGTGCCCGTGACCCTCGTGCCCGTGACCCTCGTGGTCGCGTGCCTCGTGTCCGTGGTGCCGAGGACTCTGCCCGTGCTCTCCGTGGCCGGCACGGTGCCGGTGGTCTTCGTGTCCGGTGTGGTTCACGTGCTGTGCGGATCCGGACATCGTGTGCTCCTTAACTCGCCGGTGCGGGTCGACGCATATGAACATATACCCCTATGGGGTATAACGCAATCGGCCCTCCGGGCATGCCCGTCTCCCGGGTGCCCATGGGGGGTATCTCGCCCGGGCGTGTCGTAAAAGGTTGTGTAGTCGAACCATGTGGTTGTACGGTCGAACCATGTCATCCATGCTGTCTGCTCATCGGAGCTGCGAGACCCATGTGTCACGACGGGGGCTGCGATCCCGTACGGCCTGCGGAGTCCGCCGATGAGCGGCCGTAACCGCGTCGCGGTCGCCGCCGCCCTCGCCGCCCTCGCCGTCGTCGCGGTCGGGCTGACCGCCCTGAGCGCCACGGCGGGCGACGCCCGGCAGCGGGAGGTGGCGGACCGGGGGCGGACCGTCATGCCGTTCGACCTCGACCGCACCACGCACCGGTTCACCAAGACCGACGGCGGCGGGGTGCAGACCGTCGTCTCCGACGACCCCTCCGACGCCGGGCAGATCCGTCTGATCCGCGAGCACCTCACCGAGGAGGCCGCCCGCTTCGGGCGCGGCGACTTCGGCGACCCGGCCTCCATCCACGGTCCGTCCATGCCGGGCCTGCGCGAGCTGTCGACCGGCTACCGGGACATCGAGGTCGCCTACGCCGAACTTCCCGACGGTGCCAGGCTCACCTACACCGTCTCCGATCCCGCGCTGGTGGCGGCGCTGCACTCCTGGTTCGACGCCCAGGTGGGCGACCACGGCGAACACGCCGAGCACGGCTGACGGACGCCCCCGGACGCCGCGGATTTGTCGGTGGGGGCCGCCATGATGCCGTCATGGCATCGACGTCATCCATCGCCGGATACTGGGACGCTGCGGCCGGGCGCTTCGACGAGGAGGCCGACCACGGGCTGCGCGACGTGCGGGTGCGGGCCGCCTGGGGGCGGCGGCTGCGGGAGTGGCTGCCACCGGCCCCCTCACGGGTGCTCGATCTGGGCTGCGGCACCGGCTCGCTGATGCTCCTGCTGGCCGAGCAGGGGCACCGGCCGGTCGGCGTCGACCTGTCGCCGCGGATGATCGCGCACGCCCGGGCCAAGCTCGCCGGCGCCGGGATCGGCACCGGGGGAGAGGCGATAGTGGGCGACGCCGGAGACCCGCCGGTGGGACCTCGCCGCTTCGACGTCGTGCTGGCCCGGCACCTGCTGTGGACCCTCCCCGACCCCCGGGCAGCGCTGCGCCGCTGGACGGACCTGCTGCGGCCGGGCGGCCGGCTGGTGCTGGTCGAAGGCCGGTGGAACATGCCGGCGGACGGAGCCGGCTACGTCGCCGGGGCCGAGGCCATGCCGTGGATGGGCGGGGTGGGCGCCGCGGTCCTCACCGGGGCCCTGCGCGAGCTGGTGACCGAACTCCGGGTGGAGCCGCTGACCGACCCGATGCTGTGGGGGCGGGAGATCGACGACGAGCGCTACGCCGTGATCGCCACGATTTAATGAAGTGCCGGTGAAGGCGGTCTTCGCCATCATGGCGTGATGAACGCCCCCGCGAGCGGAGTGCGCCTGCCGTGGCAGGACGTGCCCGAGCAGATCCGTCAGGCCGTCGAGGCGCGTCTCGGCGCGCCGGTCGCCGACGCGGTGACCCAGTCCGGCGGGTTCTCACCGGGCGCGGCCGTACGGCTGAGGCTGGGCGACGGCCGGCGTGCGTTCGTCAAGGCCGCCGGTCCCGAGCCGAACCCGTTCACCGCCGACATCTACCGGAGCGAGGCCCGCATCGCCGCGGCGCTTCCCGCCGGTGTGCCCGCGCCCAGGCTGCTGGCCTCGTTCGACTCCGAAGGCTGGGTCGCGCTGCTGTTCGAGGACGTGGACGGCCGCCCGCCGGTCGACCCGTGGCGGGCCGACGAGCTGGACCGGGTCCTGGACTCCCTGACCCGGCTGGCCGAGGAGCTGGCTCCCTCTCCGATCGCCGCCCCGCCCGCCGAGGAGCGCTTCGGCGAGCAGTTCCAGGGATGGCGGCGCCTGGTCGAGGCCCGTGAGACGGGCGCCGACGACCTGGCCGGCCTCGACCCGTGGGCGGTGCGTCACCTGGACGCGCTGGCGGAGACGGAGGCGCGCTGGACGCACGCCATCGCGGGGGACAGCCTGGTCCACGGTGACATCCGGGCGGACAACCTGCTGCTCACCGCCGGCGGGGTGATGGTCGTCGACTGGCCGTGGGCGTTCGTCGGAGCGGGCTGGTTCGATCTGCTGGGCATGCTGCCCAGCGTGCGGATGCAGGGAGGCCCGCCCTCTGAGGAGGTCTTCACCGCTCACCCGGTCGGACGGGAGGCCGACCCCGGAGCGGTGACCACCGTGCTCACCGCGGTCACCGGATACTTCCTCCGGCAGTCCCGCCAGCCCGACCCGCCCGGCCTGCCGACGCTGCGCGCCTTCCAGGGGGCCCAGGGGGAGACCGCTCTGGAGTGGTTGCGCGTACGGACCGGATGGGCCTGAAACGCGCACCCGCCGGACACGTCCGGAAAGCGCGGCCACCCGGCGGATCCGCAAGCCGCTACGGCCCGTTCCGCCGGCCGGGCCGGCCCGGAGGTCCCCGGCAGGACAGGGCCAAGGACTCTTCCTCCCCGCGGCCCGGCCGCCGACGATGGGGGAGCATCCGGCACATGGCGGGAAGTGAGAGCCGTGGGTGTCACAGATCCGGCCGGCCCCGCGCGGTCGGCCACGGGCCGGCGGGTGCGCGTTCCGCGTGACCCCGTCGACGACCACAACGCGCGCATGGCCGCCCTGCGCCGCCGCCTGCTCGCCGAGCACACCGGCGCCGCGCTGGTGAACGTCGGCGGCGCGGGCCCGTACGACCCCGCCGCGGCGAAGGGCAACATCGAGAACTTCATCGGCGTCGCCCAGGTCCCCATCGGCGTCGCCGGGCCGTTGCGGATCAACGGCGAGCACGCCCGCGGTGACTTCCTGGTGCCGCTGGCCACCACCGAGGGGACGCTCGTGGCCAGCTACAACCGCGGCATGCGGCTGCTGACGGAATGCGGGGGCGTCACGGCGGCCGTCGTGGAGGAGTCCATGCAGCGCGGCCCGGTGTTCTCCTTCGACGGCGCGCTCCAGGCCCGCGACTTCGGCGTCTGGGTCGAGGAGCACTTCGCCGAGATCAGGAAGGTCGCCGAGGCCACGACGCGGCACGGGCGGCTGCGGAACATCGGCCAGTACCAGGTGGGCCCGCTCCGTTACCTGCGCTTCAACTACACCACCGGGGACGCGGCGGGCCAGAACATGACCGGCAAGGCCACCAGGGCCGCCTGCGAGTGGATCAGGGCGGCCCATCCGGGCAGGCCGGCCTACCTGCTGTCGGGCAACATCGACACAGACAAGAAGCACTCCCAGATCAACACCCTGCTCACGCGCGGACGCCGGGTGGTCGCCGAGGCGGTGCTGGACCGGCGCAGGCTGCGGGCCCTCATGGGGGTGGAGGCCGCCGAGCTGTTCCGGTGGCGCCAGGTGACGATGACCGGCGCCACACTGGCGGGCTCGGCGAGCAACGGCGCGCACGCGGCCAACGGGCTGGCCGCCCTGTTCATCGCCACCGGCCAGGACGTCGCCAACGTGGCCGAGTCGCACGCCGCGCTCAGCTATACGCGGCTGCTGGACTCGGGCGACTACTACTGGTCGACAACCCTGCCCGCACTGATCGTGGCCACCTGCGGCGGCGGCACCGGCCTGCCCACCCAGCGCGAGTGCCTGGAACTGCTGGGGTGCCGGGGTCCCGGCAAGGCGGCCAGGCTCGCCGAGATCTGCGCGGCGACGGTACTGGCCGGCGAGGTGTCCCTGGCCTGCGCCGTGGTCCGGGACGACTGGGTGGACGCCCACGAACGTCTCGGCCGCAACCGTCCAGGTCCAGAACATTCATGAAATATCAGTACTAAGGGGGCGACATGGGGACGACACAGGCCGGGGAACCCGGCCGGAGCCGGTGGGCCGATCTCCACGGCCCGGTCCACTACATCGACTACGGCGGCCCGCCCGACGGGCCGGTGGTCGTCGCGGTGCACGGGCTCGGCGGGTCCGCCCTCAACTGGCTGGCCGTGGCCCCGCTGCTGACCGGCCGCTGCCGGCTGATCGCGCCGGACCTGGCCGGGCACGGCTTGACCCGCGCCGACGGCAGGTCCACCACCGTCCAGGCCAACCGGCGCCTGCTGCACCATTTCGTCACCGCGGTCGCCGGCGGCCCGGTGATCCTCATGGGCAACTCGATGGGCGGGATGATCTCCCTCCTCGAGGCCGGCACCCACCCGGAGGCCGTCGCGGGCCTGGTGCTGCTCAACCCGGCGGCGGCGTTCGTGCCCGCCCTGCCCGACCCGCTGGTGGCGGCCTTGTTCGCCGCGTACGCCACGCCGTTGTTCGGCCGCCTCGTGATAGGCCGCCGCCGTACCCTGTCCCCCGAGACCACGGTCGGCATGGTGCTCAGGATGTGCTGCGCCGACCCCTCACGGGTGCCGCCCGAGGTCGTCGCCGCCCACGTCGACCTGGCACGCCACCGGGCGACCCTGGAGCACGCCGAACGCGACTTCCTGCACGCGGCCCGATCAGTGGTGCGTACGGCGGGCGGCCCGCCCGGCTCGTCCTACCGGCGCGCGATCCGCGCGATCCGCGCCCCGGGCCTGCTCGTCCACGGCGAGCGGGACCGCCTGGTCCCCGCCGCCGCCTCCCGGGCGCTGGCCAGGACCCAGCCCTCGTGGGAACTGGTGATCCTGCCGGGCGTGGGCCACGTCCCCCAGCTGGAGGCCCCCCGCGAAACCGCCGCGGAGATCCTGCGCTGGCTCGCCTCGGACGCCGCCGCCGAGGCCGTACGGACCGCGACCCACCCGTTCGGGCCGGGCCGAACGGCGACGGCGACGGGGCCGAACGGCTCTGTGCGTCCAGCGTCCGCCCCCTGATGCTGAAGACGACGTCCCACCCCCTGCGGCGAAGCGGCGGCGATCGACATGACCGACCATCTGAGCCCCCTTGACGCGGTGTTCCTCGATCTCGAGGACGAGGAACCCGAGGTGTCGCTGGCGATCTCCTCCGTCGCCGTGCTCGAAGGCCCCCCGCCGGCCCACGAGGAGTTCCTCGCGGCCGTCAGGGCCAGGCTGCCGCTGATCCCGCGCTATCGGCAGAAGGCCAGGCAGCTCCCGTTCGACCTCGGCTCGCCCGTCTGGGTGGACGACCCGGACTTCGAGCTGGAGTATCACGTCAGGCGGATACGCGTGCCCGCCCCCGGCGACGACGCGGCGATGTGCGAGCTGATCGGCGTCATCATGTCGCAGCGGCTGGACCGCGACCGGCCGCTGTGGGAGTACTGGGTGCTCGAAGGGCTGTCCGGCGGCCGCTGGGCCCTGGTGTCGAAGGTGCACCACTGCATGGTCGACGGCGTGTCCGGCACCCATCTCTACTATCTGATCTTCGACCTGTCGCCCGGGGGCAGCGGCCCCATGCCCGAGGACACCTGGCACCCCGGCCCGGAGCCGTCCACCTGGAGCCTGGTCGCCGGCGCGCTGCGCGACCTCGCGCTCAACCCGGTCGAGCAGCTCCGGATGATCGGCGGGGCGCTGCGCACCCCGAAGGACACCGCCCGCCTCATCGCCGAGACCACCCGGGGCCTGTTCAACCTGGCCGGCGCTCTGCGTCCCGCCTCCGGCTCGACGCTCACCGGCCCCATCGGCGAGCAGCGCAGGTACGCGGTCGTCCGCGCCCCCATCGGCGACCTGCTGGAGGTCAAGCGGCGCGCGGGCGTCAGCCTCAACGACGTGGCGCTGGCGGCCGTCAGCGGCGCCTTCAGAAAACTGCTGATCCAGCGCGGCGAGGAACCCGGCCCGCGCGCCGTGCGCTCTCTCGTGCCCGTCAACGTACGGGTCCGCGGCCAGGAGGGTGTCCCGGACAACCGCATCTCGTGCCTGCTGCCCTTCCTGCCCGTCCACGTCGCCGAACCGGCCGAGCGGCTGCGCGCCGTACACGAGCACCTCGCCGAGCTCAAGGCCGGCATGGAGGCGCAGGCCGGACAGGCGATGACCACGCTGGCCCGCCACGAGCCGTTCCCCCCGATCAACTGGGGGCTGCGGCTGGTCGCCCGCCTGCCGCAGCACAACATCGTCACCGTCACGACGAACGTGCCGGGCCCGCGTCAGCCGCTGTACCTGCTCGGCCGCCGCACGCTGGAGATCCTCCCGTACGTGCCCATCGCGTCCGGGCTGCGCACCGGCGTGTCCATCTTCACCTACTGCGACCAGATCGCCATCGGCGTCACCGGCGACTACGACAACGCTCCCGAGGTCGCCCGGTTCGCCGACGACATCGGGGCGGAACTGCGGGCCCTGGTCAAGGTCCACCGCCCCGCCAAGCGCACCTCCACGAGAACCGCCGGACCCCGCCGGACCGCGGCCCGCCCACGGGCGGCGGCCGGGAAGAAGGCCGGCACCTGAAGGAGAACGCCATGTTCAACCTCGCCGTCATCCTCCGGGAGTCGGCGGCGGCGGTGCCCGGCAGGGACGCCGTCCGTCACCCCGCAGGCGCCATGACCTACGCCGAGCTGGACGCGTCGTCCGACGCGGTCGCCGAAGGGCTGGCCGCGCTCGGCGTCCAGCCGGGCGACGCCGTGGCCCTGCAACTGCCGAACATCCCGCAGTTCGTGGTCACCTACTTCGGCATCCTCAAGGCCGGCGCCGTCGTGGTGCCGCTCAACCCGCTGCTCAAGGCCCGGGAGGTGAGCTACAGCCTGCGCAACTCGCTGGCCCGGGCGCTCGTCACCTGGGAGGGCGCGGCCGGGGAGGCGGCGCTCGGGGCCGAGGAGGCGGGTGTCAAGGACGTGTTCGTCGTGGGCGCGCCCGCCCGCGCCGCCAGGCCGTACGCCGAGCTGCCCAGGCCGGTCGCCGGTACACGGCCGATCGCCGCACGCGAGGCCTCCGACACCGCCGCGATCGTGTTCACCTCCGGCACCACCGGTGCGCCCAAGGGCGCCGAGCTGACGCACTTCCAGCTCTACATGAACGCCGACATCCCCGGGCGGCTGTTCGACGTCCGGCCCGACGACGTCGCGCTGGCGATTCTGCCGCTGTTCCACGTCTTCGGGCTGTCGAGCATCCTGAACGTGTGCGTGCGCTTCGGCTGCACCCTCTCGCTGGTGCCCCGCTTCGACGCCAAGGCCGCGCTGGAGGCCATCCAGCGGGACCGGGTCACGATCTACGAGGGCGTGCCCACCATGTTCGTGGCGCTGCTGGACCACCCGGAGCTCGACCGCTACGACACCTCCTCGCTCCGCGTGGCCATCTCCGGGGGACAGGCCATCCCCGCCCACGTCATGGACGCCTTCGAGGAGCGGTTCGGCCTGATCATTCTGGAGGGGTACGGCCTGACCGAGACCGCCTCGACCACGACGTTCAACATCAGCGCGCAGGAGCGGCGGGCCTACAGCGTCGGCAAGCCCATCTGGGGCACCGAGTCGCAGGTCTGGGACGAGCACGGCGACCGTCTCCCGCCGGGCCGTGAGCACATCGGCGAGATCGTCACCCGCGGCTTCCACGTGATGAAGGGCTACCACCGTCGGCCCGAGGCGACCGCGGAGGTGATGTCCGGCGGCTGGCTGCACACCGGCGACCTCGGCTACGTGGACGAGGACGGCTTCTTCTTCATCGTGGACCGGAAGAAGGAGCTGATCATCCGCGGCGGGTACAACGTGTATCCGCGCGAGGTGGAGGAGGTCCTCTACACCCATCCGGCCGTGGCCGAGGCCGCCGTGATCGGCGTCCCGGACGTCCGGCTCGGCGAGGAGGTCAAGGCCTTCGCGGCGCTCAAACCGGGCGCTTCGGCGACGGCGGAGGAGCTGATCGCCCACTGCCGGGACCGCATGGCCGCCTACAAGTACCCCCGGCAGGTGGAGATACGGGACACGCTCCCCAAGACGGCCAACGGCAAGATCGCCAAACTGGACCTCAAACCGTCCGCCTGAGCCCGGGACGCCGGAGCCCCCAGCCCGGAGCCGGGGGCTACGGGCTGGGGAAGGAGTGGTGCTCGTGGGCGATGACCCAGCGCCCGTCCTGCCTGCGCAGCCCGAAGGTCAGCCGGAGGCGGTTGCGCGGGTCGCGCGCGAGATCCTCGGGGGTACCGCAGCGCAGCAGGGCATGGGCGAAGGCGACGTCCCGCCCGGCGGTCACCTCCAGCGAGGTGAGCTCGAAGCGGGCTTCCCGCGCCTGCCAGTCCAGGAATCCGGGCCAGGCGGCCCGGTAGGCGTCGGAGCCGCGCACGCCCTCCGCCGGCGGCGGCACGTCGAACATCACGATGTCGTCGGCGTGGTCGGCGAGGGTCCCGGCCAGGTCTCCGGCGTCGACGGCGCGCACCCAGCGCTCGATCAGCTCCCGGATCAGGGCGTCGTCGCCGGTGGCGGGGACGATCTCCTCGGGGCGGGCGATGGCGTGGTCGGCGGACATCGGGTTCCTCCTCATCGTCGGTGGTGCGGTCACAGCTGTAACCCCGCCGCACGGTCCCGACTCATCGCTCCCGCCGGAATTCCTCAGGCGATCTCCGCCGGCAGGCCGAAAGCGGGCAGGTCCGCCGTCAGGAACGACACCACCTCGGCGATCCGCGGCCCGGACAGGCACAGGACGTCCAGGCCCGAGGGGAGGTGGACCGCCCGCTCGTCGTCCCACAGGTAGGTGCCGAAGGCCACCTGCCCGTTGGCCGTCGCCGGTACGAAGCGCCAGCGCCCCCGCAGCGGCCCGTCCAGGAGGAAGGCGCGGATCGCGGGCCGTCCCCGGTACCAGGCGGTCAGCGGCGGCATCGAGTAGCGGGCGTCCTCGGCGAGCATCGCCACGATCGCCTCGACGTCCCCGTCCTCCCACGCGGCGGCGTAGCGCCGGGCGAGATCGCGCACCGGCCGCTCGCCCAGGGCGCGCAGTACGGCCTGCTGGGTGGTCTCGGGCAGCCGCCCGTCGAGCAGGGCGCGCGCCCGTTGCAACGCGCTGTTGACCGCGGCGACGGAGGTGTCCAGGAACCCGGCCGTCTCCAGGGCGCTGAAACCGAGGACCTGCCGCAGCAGCAGCGCCGCCCGCTGGCGGCCGGGCAGGTGCTGCACCGCCGCGACGAAGGCCAGCTCAAGGCCCTCCCTGGCGAGGATCCGCGCCTCGGGATCCAGCTCCCGCACCCAGCCCAGCCGGTCGTCCGGGTACGGCTCGACCCAGACGGTCTCCGTCACCGGCGAACCCGGGCTCAGATCGGCCGGCAGCTCCCGGCGGCGGCGCCGTTCCAGCATGGTCAGGCACCGGTTGGTGGCGATCTTGTACATCCAGGCGCGCAGCGACCCGCCGCGCCCGTCGAACCGTGCCAGCCCCTGCCAGGCCCGCACCAGCGTCTCCTGCAGGGCGTCCTCGGCGTCGTGCACCGAGCCAAGCATGCGGTAGCAGTGGGCGTGCAGCTCTCCCCGCAGCGGCTCGACCAGCAGCGCGAACGCTCCGGCGTCACCGTCGCGGGCCGCGGCGATCGCGTCCGCCGGCACAGATCTCTTCTCCACACCCAGCATCATGAAGCGCCGGGAGAGGGGATGGCACGCTGGGACGGGCCGACGGGTCCGATGAGGCCGATGAGTTCCGCCCGCTCGTGCCGTCAGTGGTGGTGTCGGCGGTCAGCCGGCTCACCCGGACGAGGAGGCATGAGTGGTTCACATCAGCGCGACGATGTTCCTGACCCTGGACGGGGTCATGGAGGCGCCCCACCTGTGGCATCCGGCGTACGTCAGCGACGAGAGCCTGGCCGTGCTCGCCGGTCAGCTGGCCGGCGCCACCGCGATGCTGCTCGGGCGCCGCACCTATGAGGAGTTCGCAGGCTACTGGCCCCACCAGCCCGATGACGTGCCGCTGGCCGGGGCGACCAACGGCATCCGCAAGTACGTGCTCTCGCGCACCCTCGGCAACCCGGGGTGGGGCGACACGACGGTGCTCGGCGAAGGCGTGCGGGCGGCGGTGCGCACGCTCGCGGAGCGGGAGGAACGCGTCCTGGTGGCGGGCAGCGCCCGGCTGGTCCGGGAGCTGCTGGAGCGGGGACTGCTCGGCGAGCTGCAGATCACGCTCGACCCCCTCGTCGCCGGTCGGGGCCGCCGGCTCTTCGCCGACGGGGCCGCGCCGGTCCGGCTGGAGCTGACCGGCTCGCGCCGGCTTCCGCACGGGGTGGCGCATCTGGTGTACCGCCCCGCCGGCATGGCGGGTGGTCACCCGTGACGCCGTGCGACGGGTGCGACGGCCCGCACCCCGCCGAGGCGGTCCGCGGCGACGTCCCCGAGGCGGACCCGGTCGCGGCCCGTGGGGGAGCCGATGCCTCCGAGGCGGATCTGGTCGCGGCGGCCCGGGGCGGCGACGACGCCGCCTTCGGCCACCTCGTGGCGCGTCACCGGGTGGACCTGCGGCTGCACTGCTACCGCATGCTCGGTTCGCTGGACGAGGCCGAGGACATGGTCCAGGAGACCCTGCTGCGGGCCTGGCAGGGTCTGGGCGGCTACGAGGCGCGCGCCGGCCTGCGCACCTGGCTGCACCGCATCGCCACCAACGCCTGTCTCGACCTGCTCAAGCGCCACAGCAGGCGCCGCAGGCTGCTGGCCGGCGGACCGCAGGTGCCCGCCGCCGTGGCGGTGCCCTGGCTGCAGCCCTACCCCGACGGCCTGCTCGACGGGGTGCCCGACGCCGCCGCCGACCCCGCCGGGGCCGTGGTGAGCAGGGAGACGGTGGAGCTGGCGTTCGTCGCCGCGCTGCAGTTCCTCCCGGACGGCCAGCGCGCGGCCCTGATCCTGCGCGACGTGCTCGGCTGGCCCGCCGCTGAGTGTGCGCGGCTGCTCGGCGTGTCGGTGGCCGCGGTGACCAGTTCCGTGCAGCGGGCACGGACGGGACTGCGGGAGCGGCTCGGGCCGGACCGCGCCCGGTGGCGGCGCGCCACGGCCCTCACCGATCACGAGAGCGCGGTGCTGGAGCGCTACATGCGCGCGATCGAGGCCGCCGACCACCGGGCCCTGGCGGATCTCCTGGCGCCCGACGCGCGGGTCAGCCACCAGCCGGGCGCCGGCGGCCACCACGGTGCCGAGCCGATCTGGTACGGCGGGCGCGCGACCATCCTCGAACGCTGGGCTCCGGTGCTGCACGGCCCGTACGGCATGAGCCTGAGGATGACGGCCACCGCCGCCAACCGGCAGCCCGCCGCCGCCACCTACATCCGCATCCCCGGGGACGAGCGCTACCGGGCCTTCTCCCTGTCCGTCGTCACCGTCGAGGACGGGCTGCTCACCGAGCTGGCGCAGTTCGGCCCCGAGCTCTTCCCGTACTTCCGGCTGCCCGCCGTGCTCGCCCCGCCCGGGTGAGGAGGGGGCGGCCCGTCAGCTCTCCGCCCCGCTCTTCTCCGTCCCGTCCGGGGACGCCGGTGCGGGGCGGCGCCCCAGGGCGAACGCGAGAGCCGTGCCCGCGGCCAGCAGGACGGCCAGGGCCGCGTAGCCGGAGGCGAGCCCGGCCAGGGTGGCGATCCCGGCGACCAGCAGCGGGCCACCCGCGTCGCCGAGCTCGCGGCCCAGCTCGGCCGCGCCCATGGTCTGGCCGAGGCGCGCCTGCGGGGTGGCGGTGGCCAGGGCGGCGAAGCCGAGCGGGGTGATCAGGCCGGTGCCGGCGCCGATCAGGACGGCCGCGGCCAGCACCCCGGCCAGTCCCGGGATCGTCGCGCAGCCCAGGCCGGCGGCGGTGAGCAGCAGTCCCGCGCCGAGACCGGCGCGGACGGTGAGGCGCCCGGCGTCCAGCGCGCGCCCGGCCGCGGGCTGGACCAGGGCGGCGCAGGCGGCGAGCACGGACACCGCGGCGCCGGTGGCCACCGCGCTCAGCCCGGCCACCGCGCCGGAGACGGGGAGGAAGCCGACCCCGACCGACAGCGCGGCGGTCGCGGCGGCAAGCGCCGCCGTCGGCCCCAGGAAGACCGGGTCGGTCAGGCGCCGGGCCAGGTCGAGCAAGGTCTGTCGGGTCTTGGGCAGCGGGGCCGGGGCCGGGACCGTGAACAGGGCCCAGACGGCGACCGCCGCGCCGAGGAGGGCCAGGACCGCGAACAGCAGCCGCAGGCCCCCCGCCCAGACCAGGACCCCGCCGAGCAGCGGGCCGAGGGTGTAGCCGATGGACTTGTAGAAGCCGTAGGAACCGAAGGCCCGCCCCTGCTTGGCCGCCGGGTTGAGCCGGGCCACCAGGGCGGAGGCCGAGGGGGAGAAGGCGGAGGCCGCGGCGCCCTGGCCGAGACGGGCCGCCCACAACCAGGCGGGGTCGTCCACCACCGCATACGCGGCGGAGGCGGCGGCGAAGGCGACCAGCCCGCCCAGCAGCACCGGGCGGGCGCCGATCCGGTCGGCGAGCGTTCCGAAGATCGGTTTGAGCACCACCTCGGCGCCGTCGTACAGGGCGAGCAGGCCGCCGAGCACCAGCAGCGAGGTGACCGCGTCACCGGACAGGGCGCCGAGGTTGGCGGCGATGCCGTGGGCGCCGAAGGCGGTGGTGAACCCGGCCGCGTACAGCGGCCACATCGCCCCCCGGCGCGGCGTAGGCGCCGTCTCGGTCATCGCTTCCACCCCGGTCGGCGCGGCGCGGTCATCGATCCCGTCCCGGTCGGCGCGGCGCGGGTGTCTGCTCGGTCATCGGTTCTGCTCCGGCATCTGGTGCGAGGCTGTTGGTGCGAGGTTGCGAGGCGTGGAAGGCACGTCCGGCGTGCTCTCCGGCCGCCCGGCGGCCTCCGGGGTGCCGGAGACGTCCGGGCGGTCGGGACTGCTGCGATGGATCGTACGGCCCGGCCTTCCGGGAGCCGCCTCCGGCCGCAGGCTCCCGCCGTGGGCCCCGTCCGCCCCGGAGGCTCAGGACGCGGCCGGACGCCGGGTGAAGATCCGGCCGGCCAGGTCGACGCCCACGATCGCGCCGCTCCCGTCGCGGGTGAAGAAGCCGCGCTGCCCCTTCAGGCCTCCTTCGGTGATGATGTACTCGTCGCCGTCCCCCGGCAGGAAGCCGATGGCCGCCGGCGGATGGTCCGGCGGGATCCCGGTCTCCGACGCCTCGCGGATCTCCGGCTTGATCCCGGCCGCGAGCGTGAGCGCGAGCCCGTCGGCGGCGATGTCGATGTCCATGGCGTCGTTCTCGTAGCGGCCGGCGACCTCCCGTGCCCGCGTCTCGTCGTGGGGGACCGGTTCGGGGTCGCGCTCGACCACGCCGAGACAGTGCTCCAGTGCCCAGCGGACGACGGCCTGGTTGAAGGGGTTGCCCTCCGGAGCGGCGTTGGCCAGGGAGACGACGGCGAAGTCGCGCTCGGGCACGATGAGCAGCTCGGCGAACTGGCCGTTGCCCGAACCGCCGTGCCCGGCGGCGCGCACACCGTCCACCTCCCGCAGGAACCAGCAGATCCCGAAGGCGTCGCCGAGCGTGCTGGAGCGCAGCTCGACCGTCCGCTCCCGCATGCGGCGCAGCGCCCCGGCGGGCAGCACGCCCTCCCCGGCGCCCAGGTGGAACCGGGCCCAGCGCAGCAGGTCGCTCACCGAGGACGCGATGCCCCCGCCGGGGTCGTCGGCGCGCCAGCCGGCCCGCCACGCCTTCCACGGCCGGGCGGGCCGCAGGGTTCCGTCCCCGTCTCGGTTGTGGCCCACGGCGAACCGCCGGGTCATGACCTCGTCCAGGTCGAAGAAGGTGTTCGACAGCCCCGCCGGCTCCAGGACCAGCGAGGTCACGGCCCGCTCGAAGGGCAGGCCGGTGACCCTCTCCACGACCAGCCCGGCCAGGTTGTAGCCCGCCTGGCTGTAGGAGGCCCGGGCGCCGGGCGGCGCGACCGTCTTCAGGCCGGCCAGCCTCGTCGCGAACGCCGCCAGGGACAGGTCCTCCTCCCCGGGGTCGATCAGGTTCCAGTCCAGGCCCGAGGTGTGGTTGAGCAGGTTCAGCACGGTGATCCGCGCCGCGGCCCGCTCGTCGGAGAGCCTGAGCTCGGGGACGTACCGGCGCACCGGCGCCTCCAGCTCGATCCTCCCCTCCGCGGCCAGGCGCATCAGGGCGGTCGCGGTGAAGGTCTTGGTCACCGAGGCCAGATGGAACAGCGTCGTGCCGTCGACCGGCAGCGGGTCGGCCAGACTGGTGACGCCGTAGCAGGCGTGGATCTCCTCCTCGCCCCTCAGCACTCCGGCGGCGGCGCCGGGCAGGCCGAACTCACGGGCCGCCGCCTCGACGAAACCGGACAGCTTCTCGTGGGACATCGCATCCTCCGCTCGATTGGTTGAACTAAGTGCAAGGCGAGGCTATGCCGCTCCTGAACTAAGTGCAATGGCGCGATTGAACTTTGTTCAACTATGCTGGCGGTCATGTCGAGGGACACACTGACCGCAGACCAGATCATCCGTGCCGCCATCGAGCTGCTGGACAGCGAGGGCCTGGACGGCCTCAACATGCGCAGCCTGGGCAAACGGCTGGGTTCGGCCGCCACGGCGATCTACTGGCACATCAAGACCAAGGACGACCTCGTACGGCTGGCCGGCGACGCGGTCTGGAACGAGGTCGAGCTGCCCGACCTCGACAGCACCAACTGGCGCACGGCCGCCACCGCCATGGCCACCAGCATGCACGCGATGCTCGCCCGTCACCCCTGGCTCGGACAGGCGTTCGGCAGCCACCTGCTGTACGGTCCCGGCAAGGCCCGCCTCGACGACCACAGCCTCGCCATCTACGAGAAGGCGGGATTCGCCGCCGCCGACGCCGACCAGGCGGCCGGCACGGTGTTCGTCTTCGTGCTCGGCAGCGCCCTCGGGCCGGCCTCGCAGGTCTCGCTGACCCGGCGGCTCGGCAAGAACGGCGCGGACGCCGAGCGGTTGCTGGCCGAGACCATGTCGCGGGCCGCGGAGGTCGCCATGGAGTTCCCGCGGCTGCGCGAACGCCTCGACACCGCCGCTGCCGCCGACTATGCCATGGCGCCCGACGGCAGCTTCGAGTTCGGTCTCCGGGCCATCCTCGACGGACTGGAGGCCCGCCTCGCCGGCTAGCGCACGTCCCCGGTTTCCCCTTCGGCCCGCAGGAGACTCCGATGCCGGCGCCTTCACGGACCCGTAGTTCCGCAGCCGGGACGGCGGTGTGGTTGTGGCCGGGCCGCGCCCTGTACGCCGGACCGTCCCTGCGGCTGGGACCGCACTCCGGCGCGGTCGCGTGCCTGGCCGTGGGCGTGGACGCGCCCTTCGCCGTCCGTCCGGCGACCGGTGGCGAACTGCGGGCGCGCACCGCGCTCATCGCCCCTCGGGTGCGGCACCGGCTCGTGATGTCCGGCGACCGCATGGTGTTCCTCTACCTCGAACCGGGCTCGGCGGACGATCGGGCGTGCCGTACCGGCTTCACCGCCGCGGAGGGGGAGATCCTGGCCGGGCACCGGCGCGAGGACGCCCTGCTCGCCCGGGCGGCGGAGCTGTCCCCGCACACTCCCCTCCCGCAGGTCACCGCCTGGATCGCCGAGGCCACCGGCCATGCCGGGACGTCGTACGCCGACCCGCGGATCGCGGCCGCCGCCAGGCGGCTCATCGAGGCCAGCCGGCCGCTGCCCGCCGCGCCGCTGGCCGCCGAGCTGGGGTTGTCGGAGTCCCGCTTCCTGCGGCTGTTCAGGGACGGTACGGGGACGTCGTACCGCCGCTTCCGGCTGTGGGCGCAGATGCACCGGGCGGCGCGGGCCCTGGCGGCGGGCCACAACCTCACCCGGGCGGCGGCCGACGGCTACTTCGCCAGCCCGTCCCACCTGAGCACCGCATTCCACGCCATGTTCGGCCTCACGCCCAGTGCCCTGCTCTCCCGGAACCCGGTGATCCACTGCCTGGACCCGTCATCCGACGCCGTCACATGACGATCGCCAGCAACGCGCCCGCGGCGGCGACCTCCACCCAGAAGTAGCACCAGATGGGATAGAACGCCTCCGGCCGCTCGATCGCCCGCCCCACCAGCCGCCCGAAGGCCATGCCCAGCAGGGACGCGGCGACGGTGACGAGCACCCCCGTGCGCGTCCCGCCCACGTCGGCGAGCGCCGCCAGCAGCAGTCCGCCGACGGCCACGCCGAAACCGCCGTACACCGCCCGGACCTCGCTGCGCGCCTCGGCCGAGTCGGCGGTAATCCGGAACGGCCTGATCAGCGCGGCGGGCGCGAACAGTCCTAACACGCCCATCCCGAGAAAGAAGACCGCCACCACGACGATCACCACAGCGTGCACGACGACCCCCGGACCCGACGACGGTGAACGAGGCGGCCAGTATGCCCTCGACGCTCCGTGCGGCGCTTCCACGAACCTGCCGCGACGGTCGGCGGGATCGAGACGGTCCGGCCGTTCCCGGTCACGGGACCGGGACGGGCTCCTGTCCCATTTAGCAGGTTATGTCTGTTTTTCGTGGGTAAGACGATAAGCGGCTCAGTCCACGAGCCACCATGAGAACGAGAGCTCACCAAACTGCGATGATCCCGGGGATCTCTAGTGGGCGACGTGTGATGTCCTTCATTCCGCGGCCGATCGACGAAGCGGAGCGAGTCGGAGAGCTCATGGCGTTGCAGGCGCTGGAGACCCTCCCGGCACCCGACTTCTCCGCCATCGCCCAGCTGGCCGCGGCCATCTGTCAGGCGCCGATCGCGCTGGTCAACCTCCTCGGCAACGACGGGCAGTACTTCAAGGGCCGGGCGGGCGTCGCCGCGACCAAGATGGACCGGCAGTCGCTGGTGTGCCCGTACGTCATCTTCGGCCGCGAGGTGATGGAGGTGCCCGACATGCAGGCCGACCCGCGCTTCCGCGACGACCCCTGGGTCACCGGGCCGCCGTACGTGCGCTTCTACACCGGCGCGCCCGTGGTCAGCAGCCACGACCACGCCCTGGGCACGGTGTGCGTGATGGACCAGGTACCGCGCCGGCTGAGCGGCGCCCAGCGCCAGGCCCTGACCACCCTGGCCGCCGGCGCGGCCGGGCTGCTGGAGGCCCACTACTACACCCAGCGCTCCGATGAGATCATCCAGCGGCTGCGCGACGTCGAGGAGCTGAAGAACCAGTTCCTGCGCACCGTCAACCACGAGCTGCGCACCCCGCTGACCTCGATCGCCAGCTATCTGCAGCTGATCCAGGACGGCGGGCTGGACCCGATGACCGAGCAGCGGTTCCTGCAGGTGATCGAGCGCAACAGCCAGCGCATCCTGGAGCTGATCGACGAACTGCTCCTGGTGGCCAGCCTCAACGCCCGTACCGCCGCCCACCACCCGTCCCCCGTCGACCTGACCGCCATCACCCGCCGCGCGGTCGACCGGATCGCCGCCCGGGCCCGCACCTGCGAGCTGCGCCTGAACCTGCACACCGACGGGCCGGTGACGGTGAGCGCCGACGCCCGCCGGCTGGAGCACGCGCTGACCCAGGTCCTTGACAACGCGCTGAAGTTCACCCCGCCGGGCGGGAGCGTCGACGTCACCGTGACCGCCGATCCCCACCCGGCCGTGGAGGTGCGCGACAGCGGCATCGGCATCGGCCCCGACGATCTCAAGCACGTCGTCGAGGACTTCTACCGCGCCCCCGACGTCGAGGAACGCGCGATCGCCGGCACCGGGGTGGGCCTGTCCATCACCGACAAGATCGTTCAGATGCACGGCGGCACCGTGCACATCGACAGCGCCCCCGGGCACGGCACCACGGTCCGCATCGCCCTGCCCGGCCCGTCGGCGCTGCTCGCCCGCTGATCCCGCTCGGATCCGGCGACCCCGCCGAATGGAACGGCCGAATGGAGCGGCCGGCACGGCTCTGCTCGGGGCGGGGCCGTGCCGGCCGGGTCGGGGACGGGGGTCCGGTCAGCCGAGGCGTCCGGCCCCCGCCTGGGCGGGCACGAGACCGCGCAGCGCGCGGGCGGGGTGGACCTTGGTCACCAGGGTGGGCGTCCAGCCCGCGTCGGCGCCGAGGTCGGGGTCGTGGGCGGCGTTGTAGGCGGCGACCAGGTCGACCGGCCTGCCGTCGACGACGTTGTCCCTGACGGTGATCGCGGTGCCGTTCAGAACGGACAGGACCTTGTCGGCGGGGATGCCGTCGAAGGCGTTGGCCTGCGCGTAGACCTTCGAGCCCGCGCCCACGCCGATGCTGTACTGATGGACGTCCGAGCCGGTGTAGTAGTTGTTGTAGACGTGCACCTGGCCGAAGCGCACCCGCGGGGTCCGCTGGCCCAGGCCCTCGAAGTAGTTGTGGTGCAGCGTCACCTTCAGCTTGTCGGCCTCGGCGTACCGGGTGGGGTTGTCGGTGTTGCCGATCAGCGAGACCTTGTCGTGGTTGCTCAGGTGGTTCCACGACAGGGTCACGTAGTTCGAGCCGCGCACCACGTCCAGCAGCCCGTCGTGGACCTGGTACGGCCGGCCGAAGTAGAGCGGCTGGTTCGAGTCCGGGTTGTCGCCGTCGTTGAGGGTGTTGTGGTCCAGCCACACATGCGTGGAGCCGGAGATCTCGATGTTGTCGAAGGAGGCGTTCCAGCTGCCCTCCTCACCGTCCGTCGGGTCCCACTGCGGGAAGCAGTCGGAGGTGTCGGTGATGGTGAGGTTGCGGACGATCACGTTGTCGGCGTCGGTGACGCGGATGCCGAAGCTCTTCAGCGCGGCGTCGCGGCCCAGGCCGACCAGGGTGACGTTGGAGCCGAGGGTGACGGTGACGTGCTTGGCCATCTTGTCGTAGGAGGA
This sequence comes from Paraplanobispora siamensis, assembly GCF_016863175.1. Taxonomy (GTDB): domain Bacteria; phylum Actinomycetota; class Actinomycetes; order Streptosporangiales; family Streptosporangiaceae; genus Planobispora; species Planobispora siamensis. The sequence continues at coordinate 25,117 of NZ_BOOJ01000051.1, read as the reverse complement.
CTTGCGCGCGTCCTCCAGCGGCCCCGAGGGCACCCTGTCCCGGCCCCAGACCGCCGGGTCGTAGGCGGCCAGGTACGCCTGGAGGCTGTAGCCGTTCACCGCGTAGCTCTGGCAGGTGAGAGGGTTGCCCGCGTCGTCGGTGTCGGCGTCGATGGCGCCCTTCACATAGATGATCTTCGGGGTGTTGTCGGCGGGGTCGCCGATCGCGGCCAGCAGTTGCGCCCGGGTGGAGACGGTGTAGACGTTCTCGGGACGGGCGGCCGAGCCGCCGGTGGTGCCGGTGCCCGCGGCGGCCCAGCCGTCGTTCTCGGGCAGCGCCTGGCGGCCGAGCTGCCGGTCGGATGAGGAGGGGAAGCTGCGGAAGGGGTCCCAGCCGTCCTGGCCCTTCAGATAGTCCTCCGGCTCGAAGTCCTCGGCCTGCTCCCTGGTCATCTGCGGCCGGTCGCCGTTCACGGTCGCGCCGGGGCCGCGGTTGAGGTACTCCGACAGCCGGGCCTCCCGCCAGTTCAGGCCGGACATGTCGGTCCAGGGGGCGTCCTTGAACTGCTGGCCGAGCCAGGACTCGCGGATCAGCACCTGGCCGCGGGCGGTGGCCGAGCCGCCGGCCGGCCACGGGCGGCCCAGGTGGACCGTCTTGGCGGGGGCGTCGCTGACCAGGTGGCTGCGGTAGATCAGGAAGCCGTACGGGTTGGTGATCTCGGTGCTGGCGGCGGTGACGTAGCCGTTGTTGCCGTCGGCGCTGCCGCGGTTCAGGGACTTGATCACGCAGTTGTGGAAGACCGCGGTGGCCCGGCCGAAGATGAAGTCGACGTCGCCCTCGACGTAGCAGTTGCGGAAGTACTGGCGGGCCACGGCGGTGGCGGAGGCGGTGTTGGCGTAGAGGGTGTCCTGGTTGCCGATGAACCGGACGTTCTCGTAGACCTGCCGGTCGCCGGTGGTCCGTACGGCCACGGCCTGGCTGTTGCCGCCCGCGGCCTCGTTGTAGGAGTTCTCGAAGGTGAGGTTGCGGGCGGTGAAGTCGGGCGCGCCGATCACGTAGGAGGCGCTGCCCGAGGTGCCGTAGGTGCCCGAGCCGTCCGGCTTGGGGGTGGAGGCGGCGGCGTCGAAGGTGAGCACCACCTTGCGCGGGTCGTCGGTGTCGCCGACCAGTGAGATGTACGGCTTGTCGGCCGGAATGACCACCTGCTGCCTGTAGGTGCCCGGGCGGACCAGGATCGTGACCCGCTTGGTGTTGCCGGCCGGGACGGCGTCGACGGCGTCCTGCACGGTCGTGTGGTTCCCGGAGCCGTCGGCGGCGACCACGATGGTGGCGGGGGTGGGGGCGGCCGACGCGGTGGCGGCCGGGGCGGCCGCCGCGATGATCGTGAGGGCGATCACCGGAGGGAGTTTCAGAAGTCGCATGTGCAACCTTGGGGATGCGGCAATCGGTTGCAAGAAACGTTGGCTTAATCCCGTATTTACGTCAATAGCCCCTAGAAAATCGTAGTCGGATGTTGCAAACGATTGCAGTACTCGCCGGAATCAGGGCATGCCGACGGCCCCGGCGGCGGCATGGGCCGCCGGGGCGCGGGCGGGGACGGAGCGGATCAGGGCAGGGTGAGCACTCCGTTCAGGCGGCGGGGGAGCCGCCAGGGGTTGTCGTCGCGCAGCGCATCGGGCAGCAGGTGCGCCGGGCAGTTCTGGTAGACGACCGAGCGCAGGAAGCGGAAGATCGCCGCGGTGCCGACCGAGGTGGTCGACGGCTCGGTCGTCGCCGGGTACGGCCCGCCGTGCTGCTGCGCCCAGCCGACCGCGACCCCGGTCGGGTAGGCGTCGAAGACCAGCCGGCCGGCCCGGTCCCGCATCACCGCCACGATCCGGGAGGCCAGTTTCTCCTCCTCGGGCTCGCTGTGCAGGGTCGCGGTCAGGTTGCCGGGGGTGGTGGCCAGGATCTCGGCCAGCTCGTCCTCGCTGTCGTAGGTGAGCACCACGGTCATCGGCCCGAAGCACTCCTCCAGCAGCAGCTCGGAGGTGTCCAGCAGGGAGGCGGGCCCGGTCAGCAGCCGCGCCGTGACCTGCCGCTCGCCGCCCGTCTGCCCGGTGGCCGCCACGCGCAGGCCCGGGATGGCCTCCCGCTCGCCCGCGCCGCTCTCGAAGCTCTTCCTGATGCCGTCGCCGAGCAGCACCTGCGGGCCCAGCTCGGTGAAGTGCCGCGCCATCGCCTCGACCAGCCCGCTGTCGGCGGGGGCCAGGACCAGGCCGGGCTTGACGCAGAACTGCCCGGCGCCCAGCGTCGCCGAGGCCACCAGCCCGGCCGCGATCTCCTCGGTACGGCGGGCCGCCGCGCCGGGCGTGATGACCAGCGGGTTGAGGCTGCCCAGCTCGCCGTAGAACGGGATCGGCTCGGGACGGGCCTTGGCGATGTCGTACAGGAAACGCCCGCCGGGGATCGACCCGGTGAACCCGACCGCCTTGACCAGGGGGTTCTTCACCAGCGCGACGCCCGCCTCGCGGCCGTGGACCAGCTGGACGACCTCGGCCGGGAAGCCCGCCGCGCGGGCGCCGTCCTGCAGGGCCGCCAGGGTCAGCTCGGAGGTCTCCGGGTGCAGGGAGTGCGCCTTGACGACGACCGGGCAGCCCGCGGCCAGCGCGCTGGCGGTGTCGCCGCCGCCGACGCTGAAGGCGAAGGGGAAGTTGCTGGCGGAGAAGACGCCGACCACGCCGACCGGGATGTTCATCCGGCGCAGGTCCGGCTTGACCTCGTCGGCGCTGTCGAGCCGGACGTCGAGGAAGGAGCCCTCGCGCAGCACCTCGGCGAACAGGCGCAGCTGGCCGCTGGTGCGGGCGACCTCGCCGGTCAGCCGGGGCAGGCCGAGCGCGGTCTCGGCGTCGGCGGCGTAGACGAGGGTCTGCATCCGCTCGTCCAGCGCGTCGGCCATGGCCTCCAGCAGCACCGCCCGCTCCCGCGGTCCGGCCTCCTCCAGCCGGGGCAGCAGCTCGTGGGCGCGGCGGCAGATCGCGCCGAGCTCTTCCACGCTGGTGGAGGGGAACTCGTGACGGCGCTCGCCCGAGCGCGCGTCGAGGCTCCACACGGACATGACGGGTCTCCAATCCATGAGGTCGGCTTGGGGGGTCCGGACGGCGGGCGGGAGCAGGTCGCCCGCCGCCTCCAGCAGCAGCCGGGCCACCTCGATCGCGCCGCGCCCGGTGAAGTGGGTGTCGTCGGCGCTGCCGTCGGGGTAGTTGGGGTGCGGGGCGAGCCAGAGGAACAGCTCCCTGGTCGCCTCGGGGCCGAGTTCGCGCCAGCGCCGCAGACTGGCGGCCTGCAGGTCGACCAGCGGCACCCCCTCGGCGGCGGCCAGGGCCCGCATGGCCTCGGGGTAGCGGCCGTGCGTCCCCTCGGGGCCGCAGGCGCGCCGCTCCACGGAGGTGACCAGCACGGGGCGTGCGCCCCGCTCGCGGGCCCCGTGGACGTAGCGGCGCAGGTGGTCCTGGTAGCCGGTGAACGGCGCGGAGAAGCGGCCCTGGTCGTGCTTGGGGTCGTTGTGGCCGAAGCAGATCAGCAGGAGGTCGTCCGGCCCGATGGCCGACATGATCCGCTGGTGCATCCCCAGGCGCTCGATCGAGCTGCGCGCGCTGGCGCCGGGGACGGCCTCGTTGACCACGGGCACGTCCCAGAACAGCGGGAGCGCCTGCCCCCAGCCCGCCTGCGGCGCGAGGGTGACCGGATAGGCGGCGGCGGTGGAGTCTCCGGCGATGAAGACCTTCACGGCGCGGCCCCCGCCGGATCCGCCGGCGCCCCGGTCGCTTCTCCGGCCGCTTCGGCGGCCAGCTTCGCGGCGGCGGCCCGGTCGAGCCGCCCGTCCGCGACGACCGTGACCACCCGCCGCCGCAGCGTGTCCGCCACGGCCAGCGGCCGGTCCCAGGCCAGCGCGGGGCCGACGCCGGGGTACTCGGCCACCCGCACGAACCACGGGTCCACCGCGCCCGCCTGGACGAAGACCAGGCTCCAGGCGTCCGACACCAGCGCCAGCCAGGGGGTGAGGCTGCCGTGCACGTCCGCCTCGCCCTCGGCCTCGGCGGTGAACACGGCGATGTCCGCCGACCGCTTGGGGGCGCGCCAGAAGAACCCGCCGTACCCGGCGCCCGGGCGGCCCTTGCACGCCGAGCTCTTGATCTCCAGCGGTTCCTTCACGGTGAGGGCGAAGGAGAAGTCCAGCGCCCACGCGCCCGCCTGCTCCCGCGCCTCCGTCCCACCCGCCCGCGCCGTTCCGGTCACGGGCCGGGTGAGCACGGTCCGCTCCTCGCGGGCGACGGTCGCGCCGTCGGGGCCGATCCAGGTCAGCGCCTCGCGGAACCCGTCCCCGCCTCCCTCACCGAGATCCTCGAAGGCGTCGTGCCGCTGGTGGCCGTGGTCGTCCAGCCAGGTCGCGCCCTGATCGCGGACGAAGGTCCGCCCGCCCCAGAAGTTCACCGCGCCGACGTCCGAGACGGCCAGGCTGACGCCCAGGTGGTGGACGTGGTCGTCGGGGCGGAACTCGGTGACCGGCGTGCCCGCGAGGGTGCGCACCGGGTGCAGGTAGGGCCGCGGCGAGTCGGTCGCCGGCAGGTCGGGCTCCCACACGTAGGAGGCCACCGGCGTGCCCGCGACCAGCAGCTCCCGGGCGGCCCTGCCGCCCTCGCGCGGTTCCCTGACGGTCGTCTCATCCATGTGCGGCTCCCTGGGCGGTGCTCGGATCCGACGCGGCCGCCCACGGCGCGCCCAGCTCGGAGAACAGGGCCAGCCGTTCGGCGCTGAGGTCGGTCAGCCCCCTGATGCCGGGCAGCTCGCGCCGGTCGGCGTGGACCGTCTGGTGATCGTCGGAGATCGGCAGCGGGTCGGGGGCCAGCCGTACCGCCTCCAGGAACTCCATGAACGCGCCGGTGCGGGCCGCCGGAACCAGCAGCTCCGCGCCGGTCCTGACGTGCTCGATCAGGTTCTCCAGCAGGTTCGCCCGGGGGTGGACGGTCCCGTCGAGGTCGTCGGTGGTGTAGGTGAGCCGGGCGGTGGCCCGCGAGCCGTGCACGAGCACGTACGGCTCGGTCCGCCCGGTCGCGCACAGCGTCACCGCCACCGTGATCACCTGGCCGTCCGCCAGGTGGATCCGGGCCGCGGCGGTGTCGTCAGCCTCGATCGGGTTGGCGTGGAACAGCTCCAGCTCGACCGAGGTCACCGAGCCGCGCTCCTCGGCCCCGGCGACCGCCAGCGCGGTGGCCGTGGCGTGCGCGAACGGGTTGGTGAGCGCGCCGTCCACCACGTCCTGCCCGTCGTCCAGCCGTCGCCGGCCCGACCAGGCCGAGCGGGTGAAGTAGTCGGCGGGCCGCTCCCAGGCGCCGGCCACCCCGATGCCGCGGATCTCGCCGAGCTCGCCGGAGGCGATCAGCTTGCGCAGCGCCGGGATCGCGGCCGAGCCGAGGCTCTGGAAGCCGATCTGGCAGGCCAGCCCGGTCTCCCGCACCGCGGCGGCGATCCGCTCGAACTCGGCCAGCGACGATGCGGGCGGCTTCTCCAGCAGCAGGTGGGAGCCCGCGCGCAGCGCGGTCACCGCCAGGTCGGCGTGGGTGTTGATGGGGGTGCACAGAATCGTGATCTCCGCGCCGGTGCGCTCGATCAGATCGGCCAGACCCTCGGGGCGCGCCTGCTCGGGGGCGCCCAGGCCGTGCAGCCACTCCGCGTCCACCTCGCGCACGTCGCAGACCCCGACCAGCTCGGCCAGTCCCCGCGCGGTCAGCCCCCGCAGGTTCTCCAGGTGCGAGCGGCCGTGGCCGTACGCCCCGGCCAGCACGATCCCGACCGCTCCGGTCTTCACGCCGGCGTCCATGTCAGCCCCAGTCCCGGCCTGCCGGCCGACCGCAGTTCGATGCCGTCGATCTCCACCGGGCACGGCTCGGCCAGCAGCCCGAGATCGGTCAGCGAGGCGTCCTCGACCAGCTCCACCATCGCGGGGTGGTGCAGCGTCAGGGCCAGCTGCCCCGACAGCTCGGTCAGCAGGTGCGGGTAGACCGGCACGTCGAAGGCGCGGGCCAGCTCGGCGACGCGCAGGAACGGGGTGATCCCGCCGACCCGGACCACGTTGGGCTGCACCACGTCGCACGCGCCCGCCACCAGCAGGTCGCGGAAGCCGTGGACGTTGTAGACGTTCTCGCCCACCGCCACCGGCACGCCGATGCTCCTGCGCAGCTCCACGTGGGCGGCGAGGTCGTCGGCGGGCAGCGGCTCCTCGATCCAGTGCAGGTCGTACGGCTCCAGCGCGGCGATCGCGCGCCGGGCCCGGTGCAGGTCCCAGCGCTGGTTGGCGTCGATCATCAGGATCGTGTCCGGGCCGACGGCCTCGCGGACCGCGGCGACCCGCTCGACGTCCTCGCCCAGGTCGGGCCGGCCCACCTTGATCTTGACGGCCGGGTAGCCCGCGGCCTTCCAGCGGCCCGCCTGCTCGACCAGTTCCGCCAGGGAGTAGTGCAGGTTGACGCCGCTGCCGTACACCGGCAGGCTCTCCCGGCGCGCGCCGAGCACCTCCGTCAGGGAGGACTCCCCGCAGCGCAGGTCCCACAGCGCCAGGTCCACCCCGGCCATCGCGACCGTGGTCAGCCCGCCGCGCCCGGCCTCGCTCAGGTGCGTGCGCAGCCGGTCCCAGACCAGCTCCGGGTGGGCGGGCATGCCGATCAGCGCCTCGCGGACGTCGTGGTCCAGCAGGGCCCGCACGGCGTGCGCGCCGATCTGCGGGGTCCAGGAGAACCCGGTGCCGGTGCGGCCGTCGGACAGCACGACCTCGCACACGATCACGTGGTTGTACGGCACGTCCGCACCCCACGGCCGGCGCAGCGGCGCCGAGCGCAGGGTGGTCCGCAGATCCTTGATCTCGCCGGTCATGCGCCCACCAGGGCGAGGCCGTTCTTGAGGATCGCGTCCAGCTCGGCCAGGTGCTCGGGGGTGAGGTCGGTCAGCGGCGCCCGCACCGGGCCGACGTCCAGGCCGCGCAGCCGCAGGCCCGCCTTGACCAGGGCGACCGCGTATCCCGGCGCCTTGCTGCGCAGCTCGACCAGCGGCGCGTAGAACTCCGTCAGCAGCCGGTCGTCGCCGTTGAAGTAGGCGGTGGCGATCTCGGGGGCGAAGGCGAACACGGCCGAGGAGTACAGGTCCACGCCGATGCCGCGGTAGGCGGGCATGGTCAGCTCGGCGGTCGGCAGGCCGTTGAAGAAGGTGAAGTCCGGGCCGATCTCCCGGCGGACCGCCAGCACGATGCGCTGCATCCGGTCGATGTCGCCCAGGCCGTCCTTCAGCCCGATCACACCGGGGATGCGGGCCAGCTCCACCGCCGCGGCCGGGTCGAGCACCACGGAGCCGCGCTGGTAGATGATCACGGGCAGCTCGGCGGCGATCGCGCGCACGTACTCGGCGAATCCGGCCGCCGTGCCCTGGGTCAGGTAGGGCGGCATGAGCAGCAGGCCGTCGGCGCCCGCCTCGCGGGCCGTACGGGCCTGCTCCAGGGCGGCGCCGAGCGGGCCGCCCGCGCCGGCCAGCAGCGGCACCGCGCCCTGGACGGTCTCGGCGGCCACCCGTACGGCGCGGGCGTGCTCGCTGTGGGACAGGGCGGAGAACTCCCCGGTGCCGCAGGCCACGAAGACGCCGCCGGTGCCGTGCGCGAGGCCACGGCGGACGTGCTCGGCCAGCACGTCCTCCGCCAGCGCGCCCGCGCCGTCGAAGGGGGTCACGGGGAAGAACAGGACTCCGCTGAGATTCATGATCGGTGCTCCAGGAAGGATGGCTCGGGGATCAGGAGAGTTCGGTGCGCCAGCTGCGCTTGGCCTGCCAGCCGAGCAGTTTCTCGGCCTTGGCCGAGGAGAAGGCGGGGGTGGTGCCGATGAGGGTGTCGGCGAAGCCCGCGGTGGCCGGGATGACCTCCGGCAGCAGCTCGGCCAGCGGCTCGCGCGCCAGGGCGTCGGCGGCCCCGGCGAAGAAGACCTCGCCGTTGGGCAGCTCGGGCAGCCGGTCGAGCAGGGTCATCAGCATGTCGGCCGCGTCGCGCGCGTCGATGTAGTTGAACAGCGAGACTCCGGCGATCTCGGGCCGGTCCAGGCGTTCGGCGACCGTGTGCCCGGACTGGGTCGGGGCGCCCTCCCACTCCTCCGGCGCGATCACGAAGCAGGGCCGCACCGCCGCCAGTTTCGTGGCGGTCGCGGTGCGGGCGAAGGAGCGCACCGTCTCCTCGGCGATCACCTTGGACAGGTTGTAGGCGTTCCAGGGCAGGACCGGGTGGTCCTCGTCCAGGGGCAGGTAGGAGGGGGTCCAGCCGCCCGGCGCGCCGTACCCCATGACGGTCGGGCTGCTGGCCACGACCACCTTGCCCACGCCCAGCGCCACCGCCGCGTCGCACACGTTGAAGGCCAGCTGCGTGTTGGTGCGGAAGGTCACCGCGTCGCTGTGGCTGAACGGGGTGGCGATGGCGGCCAGGTGCACGACGGCGTCCGGCCGGAAGCGCGCGATCACCTGGTAGGCCTCGCCGAGATCGGTCAGATCGGCGGGGAGGGTGGCGGCGGCGTCGGCGGGCGTGCCCGGGGCCCGGTCCACGCCGATCACCTCGTGCCCGGCCGCGGCGAGCGCGGACACGACGCTACGCCCGAGGCGCCCGGCGCTCCCGGTGACAAGAGTTCTGCTCACGGGTGTCTTTTCCCTTCTGGCAGTCCCGGACGAGTCAGGGACTGCAACCAGTTGCATTGAACAGTGTCGGCATCTGCCCGAAACGTCAAGGGCTCATTTTCGACAGTGTCGTTAACCTGCGGTTTCGTCCCCGCGTGGCGGTGAGAGGCGTCGCAACCGGTAGCAGGATCGGTGTCATCGGCTCTCGTGGAGGGATGGTTGCGGCCCATTCATCCCATGATTCGATGTATCGCCCGTTGGTTCTGCAACCGCTTGTAGCAACGAAGTCATACTCACGAAATTGTTTACCTGACGGACATCTGTCATTACCGGTTTCAGCTGGACAAACGCCGTGAGCGATATATCGGTAACAGCTAGGTAACGCATGCAAAGGGTTGACGTAACTTTCCGGGACCTATAGGAAAGCGCCATCCAATCACGTCTCACCGGGAGGTCCCGTGATGACGACTGAATCACCGCGTGTCCGGCGCCGACCCGCCCAGGGGTCGCGCCGTGGTTGATTCGCTGTCGCTGAAGCCTGAGGCCGCGGCTCCCGCCCCCGCTCCCGCCGTCAAGCGCGGGCGCGGGCGTCCCCAGCCGTCCCTCCGTTCCCGCCGTGAGGCGTGGGCGGCCCACCTGTTCCTCGTGCCCTGGTTCATCGGCCTGTTCCTGATCACGATCGGGCCGATCGTCGCGTCGTTCTATCTGTCCTTCACCGACTACAGCCTCCTGGAGGAGGCCAAGTGGGTCGGGCTGGACAACTACGTCAAGCTGTTCACTGAAGATCCGCGCTTCTGGACCTCGCTGAAGGTGACCGCGATCTACGTGGTCGTGTCGGTCCCGCTCCAGCTCGCCTTCGCCCTCGCCCTGGCGCTGCTGCTCGACCGCGGCCTGCGCGGTCTGTCGTTCTACCGGTCGATTTACTACTTGCCGTCACTGCTCGGCGGCAGCGTCGCGATCGCCATCCTCTGGCGGAAGATCTTCGGCGCCAACGGCCTGATCAACGCGATCCTCGGCGTCTTCGGCATCGAGGGCACCAGCTACGTCAACGACCCCGACACCGCGCTGAGCACCCTGATCCTGCTGCACGTGTGGACGTTCGGCGCCCCGATGGTCATCTTCCTGGCCGGTCTGCGGCAGATCCCCAGCAGCTACTACGAGGCCGCCTCGATCGACGGCGCCGGCACCGTCCAGCAGTTCAAGGCGATCACGCTGCCGCTGCTCACGCCGATCATCTTCTTCAACCTCGTGCTGGAGATCATCAAGTCGTTCCAGTCGTTCACCCAGTCGTTCATCGTCAGCAACGGCACCGGCGGCCCGACCGACTCCACGCTCTTCTACACGCTCTACCTCTACACCAAGGGGTTCAAGGACTACGAGATGGGCTACGCCTCGGCGCTGGCCTGGGTGCTCGTGGTCATCATCGCCGGTCTGACCGGGATCAACTTCCTCGCGTCCAAGTATTGGGTCTTCTATGGCGACAGTAAGTAGCCGGAATCCGGTCCTGTACCGGCGCCGCGTCACCAGGGGTGCCAAGCACCTGATGCTGATCGGCTTCGGCCTGGTCATGCTCTACCCGCTGCTGTGGATGATCTCCAGCTCGCTCAAGCCGGAGGAACTGATCTTCCGGGAGCCGGGCCTGATCCCCAGCGAGATCACCCTCGACAACTACCTGGAGGGTTGGAACGCGCTCGCGCACCCCTTCAGCTACTACCTGTGGAACTCGGCGCTCATCACGGTGCTGTCGGTCGTCGGCAACCTGGCGGCGTGCTCGCTGGCGGCCTACTCCTTCGCCCGGCTGAACTTCCCGCTGAAGAAGCTGTGGTTCGCGCTCATGCTCGGCACGATCATGCTGCCGCTGCACGTGGTGATCGTGCCGCAGTACATCATGTTCTCCCAGCTGGACATGATCAACACGATCTGGCCGCTGATCCTGCCGAAGTTCCTGGCCCACGACTCGTTCTTCATCTTCCTGATGGTGCAGTTCATCAGGACGCTGCCGCGGGAGCTCGACGAGGCCGCCGCGATCGACGGCGCCGGATACTGGCGCACGTTCTTCCGCGTCATCCTCCCGCTGTGCACCCCGGCGCTGACCACCACGGCGATCTTCACCTTCATCTGGACCTGGAACGACTTCTTCAGCCAGCTCCTCTACCTGAACAACCCCGACAACTTCACCGTCCCGGTGGCGCTGCGAAGCTTCCTGGACTCCAGCGGTGAGTCGTCGTGGGGTCCGATGTTCGCCATGTCGATCATCGCCCTCGGGCCGATCTTCGGATTCTTCCTGGCCGGCCAGAAGTACCTGATCCGCGGTATGGCCACCACGGGTCTCAAGTAGCAGTCCTCTTCAACCCCCTGAGAAAAGCTAAAGAGGAAGGACGAGAGATGCGCTCTCTCAAGACGGTCGCCGCGCTCGCGGTGGCGGCTCTCACCCTGACGGCGTGCGGCAGCGGCGGCGGGGACGGCGAAGCCGCCGACGGCAAGGTCAAGCTCCGCTTCTCCTACTGGGGCGCCGACTCCCGGCAGAAGCTCACCGAGCAGGCCATCGCCCTGTTTGAGAAGAAGAACCCGGACATCGACGTGGTCGGCGAGTTCTCCGACTGGGCGAGCTACTACGAGTCGCTGGCCACCAAGGTCGCGGCCAACGACGCGCCGGACGTGATGACCCTCGAGATCCGGGGCCTGTCGGAGTACGCCGGCCGCGGCGCCCTCGCCGACCTCTCCGGCAAGGTCAACACCGCCGACCTCGACCAGGGCGTGCTGCCCTCCGGCCAGGTGGAGGGCAAGCAGTACGCCCTGCCCACCGGCGTCAACGTCTTCGCGATGCTCGCCAACAAGGCCACCATCGAGAAGGCGGGCGAGAAGATGCCCGACGACGCGACCTGGACGTGGGACGACTACATCGAGCTCTCCTCGAAGATCAGCAAGGGCGGCGGCGGCTCGGTCTACGGCACCGAGTACACCTTCAACCCCGCCTACCTGACCATCTTCGCCGCGCAGCGGGGGGAGCAGTTCTACAACAACGGCAAGATCGGCATCACCCCCGAGACCCTCAAGGCCTGGTGGGCGAACTTCGACAAGCTGATCAAGACCAAGGGCTCGCCCGACGCCGCCAAGATGGCCGAGGTCGCCGCCGCCGGCCAGGAGCAGTCGCTGATCGCGACCAACACCGGCGGGTTCGGGATGTGGTGGACCAACCAGCTCGGCGCCATGACCAAGTCCTCGGGCCAGGAGCTGACCCTGCTCCGCCTGCCCAAGCTGCCGGACGCCCAGAAGTCGGGGCTGTTCCTGCAGCCGGCCATGCACTGGACGATCTCCAGCAAGACCGAGCACCCGGCCGAGGCCCAGAAGTTCGTCGACTTCCTGCTCAACGACCCCGAGGCCGGCGCCATCCTGCTCAGCGACCGCGGCCTGCCGATCAACAGCAAGGTCCTGGCGGCCATCAAGGACAAGCTCCCGCCGGCCGACCAGCAGACCCTGACCTTCATCGACTCCATCAAGGGCGACCTCGACCAGGTCGTCGTGCCCCCGAAGGGCGGCGGCAAGATGGAGGACATCATCCGGCGCTACTCCGAGGCCGTGACCTCCGGCCAGCAGAGCCCTGACGAGGCGGCCACCCAGCTCCTCGCGGACGCCAACGCCGCCATCGCCGGCTAGGGCCTCTCCCGGGGCTTTTCAAAGTCGCCCGTCCGCGGGAGACACCCTCACGCCCGCCGTACGGCCCGTTCTGGAGCGCTCGGGCCGTACGGCAGCACACCATCGGGGAGAAGGAATGAGATACGCATTCGTCGGGCTCGGCCACCGCGCCCAGATGTACGTGGACGCGCTGCTCGGCGACTGGCGCGACACCGGCACCGTCGTCGCCCTGTGCGACACCAACCGCACGCGTATGGACTACTACGTCGAGCGGATCGGCCAGGACGTCCCGTGCTTCGCGCCGGACGACTTCGAGAAGATGCTCGACCTGTGCGACGCGGTGGTCGTGGCCACCGTGGACGCCACGCACGCCCACTACGTCGTCACGGCGCTGGACGCGGGCAAGCGCGTCATCGTCGAGAAGCCGCTGACGATCGACGCAGAGAGCTGCGCCGCGATCGCCGCCGCGGCGGAGCGGAGCGCCGGCTCCCTGATCGTCACCTTCAACTACCGCTACTCGCCCCGCAACTCCGCCGTGCGCCGCCTCATCATGGAGGGCGCGATCGGCGAGGTCACCTCCGTGCACTTCGACTGGGCGCTGGACACCATCCACGGCGCCGACTACTTCCGCCGCTGGCACCGCGACAAGGTCAACTCCGGCGGCCTGCTGGTGCACAAGTCCACCCACCACTTCGACCTGGTCAACTGGTGGCTGGCCGCGGCGGCGCAGAGCGTGTACGCCCAGGGCGACCTGCGCTTCTACGGCGCCGAGAACGCCCGGGCCCGCGGCCTGGAGACCCGGCCCGAGCGCGGCCAGGGCGCGCCCGGCCTCGGCGGTGACCCGTTCATCCTGGACATCTCCGCCGACCCGCGGCTCAAGCGCCTGTACCTGGACGCCGAGCACGAGGACGGCTACATCCGCGACCAGGACGTCTTCGCCGAGGGCGTCACCATCGAGGACAACATGGCGGTCCTGGTCCGCTACGACAACCGGGCCCTGCTCACCTACTCGCTCAACGCGCACGCGCCCTACGAGGGCTACCGGGTCGTGTTCAACGGCACCGGCGGGCGGATCGAGCTGGAGGTGTGCGAGCGCGCCTGGACGCCGCCGCACGCCGCGATCGACCCGACCGCCGCCTCCAAGGAGCACGCGACGGGCGCCTGGGAGAAGCTCGTGCTGCACCAGCACTGGAAGGAGCCGCAGGAGGTCCCGATCGAGCAGGGCGCCGGCGGCCACGGCGGCGGTGACCGGCTGCTGCTGAACGACGTGTTCCGCGGCCCGGACGGCGACCCGCTGGCCCGGCAGGCCGGCTATCTCGACGGCATCCGCAGCGTCATGGTGGGCGCCTCGGCCAACGAGTCGATCCGCACCGGCCGCCCGATCCACCTGGTCGACGGCGGCACCCGCATGGCGGACAGCTGAGCCGTGCCCTCGGATTGCGAAACCGGCCCGCGCTCCCTGCGGCATCTCGGCGAGTTCTCCGACCTCGCCGGGATCGCCGCCGCGCAGCGCGGGCTGTTCCCCCGGCCCGGCCCGCGCCTGCGCGAGCAGGCCCGCGACGTGCTGGGCGTGCTGGAGCTGACCGCCGCGGACGTGCGCACCGAGCGGACCTGGACCTCGGGCGGGCTGTCGGGGCAGGAGGTCTCCTGGGACGTCGGCTTCGGCCCCCGGACCCGCGCCTACGTACTGCGTCCCCGGGAGGCGGGCGAGGCGGTGCTGCCGGGCGTCCTGGCGCTGCACTGCCACGCCGGGATGAAGCGGGCGGGCAAGGAGAAGATCGCCGACGGCCCGGACGCCCCGTCCGCCGAGGTGAGAAGACTGCGGACCACGCTCTACGGCGGCCGGGCGTGGGCGGGGGAACTGGCCCTGCGCGGATTCACCGTACTGGTGCCCGACGCCCTGGGCTGGGGCAGTCGCAGGTTCCCCCTGGCCGACATGCCCCCCTCCGCCCTCGCCTGCCTTCCCGGGCCCGCCGCCCCGGACGGTGCTGCGGCGGCGCCCGGTGAGGCGGACCGTTACGACGTGGCGGCCGCCCACCACGAGCACGTGCTGGCCAAGTACTGCACCGTGCTCGGCACCTCCTACGCGGGTGTGGTGGCGGGGGAGGACCTGGCCGCGGCCGCCTACCTGCGCTCGCGCCCGGACACCGGTCCCGTCGGCTGCGCCGGGCTGTCGGGCGGCGGCCTGCGCGCGGCCCTGCTCGGGGCCTTCGACCCGGACCTGTCGGCGGTCGCGGTGATCGCGATGATCTCCTCCTACCGGGACATGCTGGACGGCTACGTCGCCGGCCACACCTGGATGCTGTACCCGCCGGGCCTGTCCCGGCTGTGCGACCTGCCCGACCTGGTGGCCTGCACCGCCCCCCGGCCGCTGCTGGTCTGGTACGGCGAGCACGACCCGATCCTCCCGCCGGCCGGCATGCGGCGCGCCCACGAGACGATCACCGGGCACTACCGGGGATACCCGCAGGGCTACACGGGCGTGTTCGCCCCGGCGGGACACGAGTTCGGCCTCACGGCCCAGGAACAGGTCTTCGGCTGGCTCACCCGCCACGTGACGGAGGACGGAGGCGCACGATGGCGGTGACCATCAGGGACGTGGCCAGGGAGTCGGGCGTCCACGTCTCGACGGTGTCGCGGACGTTCTCCTCGCCGCACCTGGTGAGCGTGCGGACGCGCAACCGGGTGCTGGCGGTGGCCGAGGGGCTGGGATACCGGCCGAACCGGGCGGCGCGGGCGCTGACGACGGGCCGTACCCACAACCTCGGCCTGATCGTGGCCGACATCGCCAACCCGTTCTTCCCCCCGCTGATCAAGGCGGCCCAGGCGCAGGCGCGCGAGCGCGACTACCACGTGTTCGTGGCCGACACCGACGAGGACCCGCTGCTGGAGCAGGAGCTGATCGAGACCCTGTGCAAGCAGGTGGACGGGGTGCTGCTGTGCAGCCCGCGCCTGTCCAACCGGGTGATCGAGCGACTGGGGGTGCAGGTGCCCTTCGTGGTGGTCAACCGCCGGGTGAAGGGGTCGGCCACGGTGCTGATGGACGTGGGCCAGGGAGTGCGGGCCGGGATCGCCCACCTGGCGACGCTGGGGCACCGGCGGCTGGCGCTGCTGCCCGGGCCGAGCGGCTCGTGGACGAGCGAGGAGATGCAGGCCGCCGCCACCGCCGCCGCGGCCGAGGCCGGTGTGGAGCTGACGGTCCTGCGACCGGCCGGGCCGACCGAGCAGGGCGGGCTCGCGGCGGCCGAGACGGTCGCCGGGGCCGGGGTGACCGGCGTGCTCTGCTACAACGACCTGGTCGCGCTGGGCCTGATCGAGGGCCTGCGCAAGCAGGGCCTGTGCGTGCCGGAGGACCTGAGCGTCATCGGCGTGGACGACAGCCTGCCCGGCAGGCTGAACCGGCCGAAGCTGACGACGATCACGATGCCGACCGCGGCCGCCGGCCGGATGGCGGTGGACCTGCTGCTGGCGGCCGTCAGCGCGGGGGAGTCCGGGATCGCCACCCTGGCCCGGCTGGAGACCAACCTCGTGGTACGCGAGTCCACCGGCGCGCGGCGTTCACCGTGACGGCTCCGGCTCATCGGCGGGTGCCCGGGGATCGGGGCTGACGGCGGCGTCGAGGACGGCCTCGGCCAGTTCGGGAGGCGCCGGGTGGGGAGACGGGCCCTGGGCCGCCTGGCGGGCGGCCCGGGCCGGCTCCAGCGAGGTCCGCAGGCCGGCCTGGGGCACGTGGGGCGTCCCGATCGAAGGGCGCGGGTGGCGGCTTCGATGACGGCCAGCTGCCCGACGCGGTCATCCTCGGCATCCGCATGCCGCCGACCTTCACCGACGAGGGCCTGACGGGCGCGGCCGAGCTGCGGGCCGCCCGTCCGTACCCGGGCGTGCTGGTGGTCCACCTACGCGGAGACCGCCTACGGGCAACGGCTGCTGGAGATCGGGCCGCGCGGGGTCGGATGCCTGCTGGAGGACTGGGTGGACGAAGCCGCCGCGATCCGTGACGCCCTCACCCGGGTGATCGAGGGCGAGTCGGTCATCGACGGTGAGATCATCAGCCGGCTGTTCGCCCGCCGCAAGGCCGCCTCCCCTCTGGACCGGCTGACCGGGCGGGAGCGCTCGGTCCTCACCCTGATGGCCGAGGGCCGCTCCGACCGGGCCATCGGCCGCCGGCTGCACCTCGGCGTCGAGACGATCGAGGGTCACATCGCGGCCATCTTCACCAAACTGGACCTGGAGTCCGACCCGGACGACAAAGGCGCGTGCTGGCCGTACTGGCCTGGATCCGGTCGGCGACCTAGCCTGGATGACCGTGGAAGACGGGCCGAGGCGGGGCGGGGGCGGGACAGCGTGACGGGCGTCGGAAGGCTCCGGTGACGGGCGCCGGGATCGGGCCGCATCTGACCGTGGTGGGGTCGGCCAACGCCGACCTGGTCATGGACGTCACGCGGGTGCCCGGCAGGGGCGAGACGGTCCTCGGGTCCGGCCTGGCCGTATATCCGGGAGGAAAGGGCGCCAACCAGGCCGTGGCCGCGGCCAGGCTGGGAGCCCGGGCCGCTCTGGTGGCCCGGATCGGCGGGGACCCGTACGGCGAGCTGCTGCGCCGTTCCCTGGAGTCGGCCGGAGTGGACCTGTCGGCGTTGCGCCGGGACGCGGACCCCACCGGCCTGGCCGTCGTGCTGGTGCAGCCGGGCGGTGACAACTCGATCATCGTCGCCCCCGGGGCCAACGCCCGCCTGGGCGAGGACGACGTGCTCGCGGCCCGGTCGCTCATCGCGGCCTCGCGGGTGGTGTCGGTGGTGCGCGAGGTGCCCGACGACGCCGTGCTCGCCGCCATCCGGACCGCGCGCTCGGCGGGCGTGCGCTGCCTGCTCAACCAGTCGCCGCCCGGACCGCTCGCCGGGGACCTGCGGCAGGCCGTGGACCCGCTGGTCGTCAACGAGCACGAGGCCGCGGCGCTGCTGGACGGCCCCTCCGCCCCCGGCGGACCGGTGAGCGAGGAGCCGGAGGAGTGGGCCCGCGCGCTGCTGGAGGCCGGGTACCGGTCCGTGGCGCTGACCCTCGGACCGCTGGGCGCGGTGGTCGCGGACGCGCACGCCGTCACGCGGGCCCCCGCCCCGCGCGTGGAGGCGGTGGACACCACGGGGGCGGGGGACGCCTTCACCGCGGCGCTCGCGTGGCGCCTGGCGGAGGGGGAGCCGCTGGCGCGGGCGGCGCGCTTCGCCGTACGCGTCGGGTCGTACGCGGTGGGCCGGGCCGGCGCCCAGGACTCCTACCCGACGGCCGCGCAGATCGCCGGGACGGATCGGGACTCGTGATCGCCGAGTGGACCGGGCCCGTACGGTGGCCGCGGAGATCGCCGGGCGGGCTGCCGTTCACGACGTACGGCCATTCGACCGCCCCGACTTGGGGGGATGATCACTTCTCCGGGGGTGCCGGGAAGTACGATTGACGAATGACCGAAATGACCGAAACTACGCCCGGCTGGCTATCTCCGGACGAGCTGGAACTGACGCGCGCACGGATGCCGATCCTCTACATCGACGCGGTGCCGGTCCGGGTCGATGACACCGGATCGGTCACCCACGTCGGCCTGCTGCTGCGCATCGCGTCCGACGGGACGGTCAGCCGCGCCCTGGTGTCCGGGCGCGTGCTCCACCACGAGCGGGTCCGCGACGCGCTCCTGCGCCACCTGGAGAAGGACCTGGGTCCCGTGGCCCTGCCCCACGTCCCGGCCTCCCCGCAGCCGTTCACCATCGCGGAGTACTTCCCGACGAAGGGCGTCACGCCGTACCACGACCCGCGCCAGCACGCGGTGTCCCTGGCCTACGTCGTCCCCGTCGCCGGGGACTGCCGCCCGCGTCAGGACGCCCTCGACCTGGTGTGGTTCACGCCGGAGGAGGCGGCCTCGCCGATGGTGCAGCAGGAGATGGCCGGCGGTCAGGGCGTCCTGCTGAAGCAGGCCCTCGCGCACGTGGGCTGCCTCACCTGACGGTCGTCGCCCCGGTGACGCGTCGCGCGGCTCCGCCCGCCAGGATGGGACCGTGCGCATCGATCTCCACAGTCACAGTGACGCCTCGGACGGGACGTGCCCGCCGGAGGAGGTGGTCCGGCGGGCACGGACGGCGGGTCTGGACGTGCTGGCGCTGACCGACCACGACACCACGGCCGGTCACCGGGCGGCGGCCGGGGCCCTGGAGGGCGGCCTGACGCTGGTGCCGGGCATGGAGCTGTCCTGCCGCCGGGACGGGATGAGCGTCCACCTGCTGGTCTACCTGTTCGACCCGGAGGAGCCGGAGCTGGCGCGTGAGCGCGCCATGATCCGGGGCGGCCGCGAGGACCGGGCGCGGGCCATGGTGGAGCGGCTGGCCGAGCTGGGCGTGCCGATCACGATGGAGCGGGTGGCGCAGGTCGCGGGCGGCGGCGTGGTCGGGCGCCCGCACATCGCGCGGGTCCTGGCCGAGCTGGGCGTGGTCGAACGGCCCGCCGACGCGTTCACCCCCGAGTGGATCGGCTCCGGCGGCCGGGCCCACGTCCGGCGCTACGCCCCGGATCCCGCGCGGGCCGTACGGCTGGCGCGGGCGGCCGGGGGAGCGGCGGTGCTGGCCCATCCCAAGGCGGTCGAGCGGGGCAGGACCGTCCCGGACGAGTGGATCGCCGAGCTGGCGCAGGCGGGCCTGACCGGGGTGGAGGTCGACCACCCCGACCACGACGCCGCGGCCCGGGCGGACCTGCGGGGGCTGGCCGGTGATCTCGGGCTGGCCGTCACCGGCTCCAGCGACGACCACGGCGATCTGACCGGCCACCGGCTGGGCTGCGAGACCACCGCCCCACAGGAGTACGAACGGATCGTCGCCGCCGCCACGGGCGCCTCCCCGATCACCTGAACCCGGGGATACTCCAAGCGCCGGGACGCCGGGACGCCGGGACGCCGGGACGCCGGGGGACGCGGTGCTGGTGGAGGGACGCGGTGCAGGAGGGACGCGGTGCAGGAGGGACGCGGTGCAGGAGGGACGCGGTGCCGAGAGGGCTCCCGCCGCATCCGGTGGTGAGCTGGGCGGGCACAATGAGGGGCATGTCCCGACGCGGATCACGACCCCGGACCTCGCCCGCGGCCACCGGCTCCTGCCCGTGCGGGCTGCCCGCCCCCTACCGGGACTGCTGCGGGCGGCTGCACCGCGGGGAGGCCGCCGCGACCACGGCGGAGCTGCTCATGCGCTCGCGCTTCAGCGCGTTCAGCGTCGGCGACGAGCAGTACCTCCTGCGCACCTGGCACCCGGCCACGCGTCCGCCGCGCGTCGACCTCGACGGGACCGTGCGGTGGGTGCGCCTGGAGGTCCTGGAGACCACCGGCGGGAGCGCCTTCCACACCGAGGGCACGGTCCGCTTCCGGGCCCACTACGTCGAGCGGGGCAACGCCGGTCTGATGGATGAGAACAGCCGTTTCGTCCGCCACGAGGGCCGGTGGGTCTACGCCGGGGCGCTCTGACGCGCCCCTCGTGGCGACACCCGGTAGCCGGGCGGGAGGCCGCGGGGGACTCGGCTAGCCTGAGGGCACGATGAACCGTCTGACAGCGCCGACCGGTGAGTTCGACCTCGCCCGCTTCCCCGACGACCCCCGTGACCAGCTCCGTGCCTGGGACGCCGCCGACGAATACCTCCTGCGGCACCTCGAAGGAATGGGCGGGCAGGCGGCCGATCCGCCGGGTGAGGTGGTCGTGCTGGGAGACCGCTGGGGCGCCCTGGTCACCGCGCTCTCCGGGCGCCGTCCCGTGCAGGTCACCGACTCCTTCCTCACCCAGCAGGCGACCCGGGCGAACCTGAAGCGCAACGGGATCGACGCGGAGGCGGTACGGCTGCTGTCGGCCCTGGACACGCCGCCGGAGCGCATCGGGGTGCTGCTGGTGCGGGTGCCCAAGAGCCTGGCCTTCCTGGAGGACCAGCTGCGCCGGCTGGCGCCCGGGGTGTACGAGGGCACCCTGGTGGTCGGGACGGGGATGGTCACCGAGATCCACACCTCGACGCTCAAGCTGTTCGAGCGCGTCCTCGGGCCGACCAGGACCTCGCTGGCGGAGCGCAAGGCGCGGCTCATCTTCTGCTCGCCAGATCCGGCGATCCCGCGGACCCCCAGCCCGTGGCCGCGCAGCTACGCCCTGCCCGACGACGTCGGGGTGGTCTCCGGCCGGACCGTCGTCAACCACGCGGGCGTCTTCTGCGCCGACCGCCTCGACGTCGGCACCAGGTTCTTCCTGCGCAACCTCCCCGACAGCCGCGGGCCCGAGCGCATCGTGGACCTCGGCTGCGGCAACGGGGTGGTCGGAACGGCCGCGGCGCTGATCAACGGCGAGGCCGAGGTGACGTTCGTCGACGAGTCCCACCAGGCGGTGGCCTCGGCGCGGGCCACGTTCGAGGCGAACGCCGCGCCGGGGACGAAGGCCGGCTTCCTGGTGGGCGACGGCATGTCGGACGTGCCGGCCGGGACGGTCGACCTGGTGCTGAACAACCCGCCCTTCCACACGCACCGGGCGACGAGCGACACGACGGCCTGGCGGATGTTCACCGGCTCGCGCGCCGCGCTGCGCCGCGGCGGGGAGCTGTGGGTCATCGGCAACCGGCACCTGGGCTATCACGTGAAGCTGCGCCGGATCTTCGGCAACTGCGAGGTCGTCGCCAGCGACCCGAAGTTCGTGGTCCTGCGGGCCGTCAGACGCTGACGGCGGCCGGCAGACGGAAGGCGGAGGACGGCGGCCGGCAGACGGCGGGCGGAGGACGGATGGCGACGCGGCTCAGCGGCGGTAGCGGACCCAGACGTCGCCGCTGATGTGACCCGACAATCGCACCACGACGCCGTCGGGCCCCAGGGGCTCGGGCGGCCGGTTGTGGACGCGCAGGAGCCGTACCCACCCGCCGGAGGTCATCTCCTCGGAGACGACCTGCCAGCCGATCGGGACCCGGATGATGACGTCGCCGAACGGCGAGTGGCACTCCACCCTCATGTCCACCTCGCGGTGCGGGCAGGCCGCCTGCCTGAAGTCGATGACCGCGGTGCGCCAGGTGCAGTCGACGATGATCTGCCGGGGGACGGTCCAGCGCCCGACCTGCCGGATGGCCCGCGTGCCGCGGGTGTGGAGCCGCAGGACGTCGCCCGGGAGGGCCGGCTGGGAGCCCGGCGCGGACGAATGGGAGCGGGAAACCGGCGGTGCGGCCGGGCGGGACAGCCCTCCGGCGGCCTCCGGCAGGTCGGCGACGACGGCGTCCAGCTCGCCGAAGGTGCGCGCTCCGTAGACGCGGTCGAGCCGTTCGGTCAGCTCGTCGACGCTGATGCGGCCCTCGCCCACGGCGAGGCGTAACATCTCGGCGATCCGTTCGCGGTCGCGGTCACCGGCCCGGAGCATCCCCTGATCGGTCACAGCCGCAGTTTATGATCGGCCGCCCCGCGTGACCAGCCCGCCGTACGCGATCGGCCGATCCCGAGGACGGCGGGGAGAGGGTTCAGCGGCTGTCGAGGCCGTGGGCGCGGAACTGCGCGTGCACGCGCTCCAGCAGAGCGGCGTCCGGCGGCTCGACGTCGGGCAGCGGATAGCGCAGCCCCAGCTTGGCGTACTTGCCCTCGGCCATCCGGTGGTACGGCAGGACGTCGACGTGCTCGACGTTGGGCAGCGTGGCCACGAACGCCGCCAGCCCGTCGACGTTCTCCTCCTGGTCGGTCAGGCCGGGCACCAGGACGAACCGCACCCAGGTGGGGCGCTCCAGCTCCGCCAGGCGGCGCGCGAAGCGCAGGGTGGGCGCCAGGTCGTTGCCGGTGACGCGCCGGTAGATCTGCGGGTCCCAGGACTTGATGTCCAGCAGGACCAGGTCGGCGTCGGCGAGCATCGCGTCGGTGGCGCGGTGGCCGAGGAAGCCGGAGGTGTCCAGCGCCGTGTGCAGGCCCATCTCGCGGCAGCGGCGCAGGAACTCGCCGGTGAAGGCCGGCTGCTGGAGGGGCTCGCCGCCGCTGATGGTCACCCCGCCGCCCGCCACCTCGATGAAGCGCCGGTAACGCGCGGCGCGGGTCACGAGCTCGTCGACGGTGGTCGGGGTGCCGCGGCGCTGCTGCCAGGTGTCGGGGTTGTGGCAGTACAGGCAGCGCAGCGGGCATCCGGCGGTGAAGACCACGAAGCGGGTGCCCGGCCCGTCCACTCCCGTGGAGATGTCCCAGGAGTGGACGGAGCCGGTCACGGGGTCCTTCACGAGGCCGGCCTCAGAGCGAGCCGTGGAAGGTGCGGTTGACGACATCGAGCTGCTGCTCCCTGGTCAGGCGGACGAAGTTGACCGCGTATCCGGAGACCCGGATGGTGAGCTGAGGGTACTTGTCGGGGTTGTCCATCGCGTCGAGCAGGATGTCGCGGTTGAGGACGTTGACGTTCATGTGGAAGCCGCCGCCGTCGAAGTAGCCGTCCAGCAGACCGGCGAGGTTGCCGATGCGCTCCTCGGCGGTACGGCCGAGCCCGGCCGGCGTCACCGTGTTGGTGAGCGAGATGCCGTCCCTGGCCTGCTCGTAGGGGAGCTTGGCCACCGACAGCGCCGAGGCGACCATGCCGTGCCGGTCGCGGCCGTTCATCGGGTTGGCGCCCGGGGCGAAGGGCTCGCCCGTCCGGCGGCCGTCGGGGGTGTTGCCGGTGTGCTTGCCGTACACCACGTTGGAGGTGATGGTCAGCACCGACTGGGTGTGCTCGGCGCCGCGGTAGGACGGATACTTGCGGATCTTCTCCATGAAGCTCCGCACCAGCTCCACCGCGATGGCGTCGGCCCGGTCGTCGTCGTTGCCGTAGGCGGGGTAGTCGTCCTCGACGACGTAGTCGACCGCCAGGCCGGTCTCGTCCCGGATGACCCGCACGCCGCCGTACCTGATGGCCGACAGGCTGTCGGCGGCCACCGACAGGCCGGCGATGCCGCAGGCCAGGGTGCGCTTGACCGGATAGTCGTGCAGCGCCATCTCGATGCGCTCGTAGGCGTACTTGTCGTGCATGTAGTGGATGACGTTCAGCGCGTCGACGTAGGTCTCGGCCAGCCAGTCCATCATCCGGTCCATGGCCGCGGCGACCTCCTCGTAGGAGAGGTACTCGCCGGTCACGGGCGGCAGCGCCGGGCCGACCTGCTCGCCGGTGATCTCGTCACGGCCGCCGTTGATCGCGTACAGCAGGGTCTTGGCCAGGTTGACCCGGGCGCCGAAGAACTGCATCTGCCGTCCCACGGGCGCGGCCGAGACGCAGCAGGCGATGGCGGTGTCGTCGCCGTACACCGGCCGCATCAGCTCGTCGTTCTCGTACTGGATCGAGCTGGTCTCGATCGAGACCCTGGCGCAGAAGCGCTTGAACCCCTCGGGCAGGTCGGGCGACCACAGCACCGTCAGGTTGGGCTCGGGAGCGGGGCCGAGGTTGTAGAGGGTCTGCAGGAAGCGGAAGCTGGTACGGGTGACCAGCGGGCGGCCGTCGGAGCCGATGCCGCCGATCGACTCGGTGACCCAGGTCGGGTCGCCGGAGAACAGCTCGTCGTACTCCGGGGTGCGCAGGAACCGCACGATCCGCAGCTTGATCACGAAGTCGTCGACCAGTTCCTGGGCGCGGGTCTCGTCGATCACACCCTCGTCGAGGTCGCGCTGGAGATAGACGTCCAGGAAGGTGGAGGTACGGCCCAGCGACATGGCGGCGCCGTTCTGCTCCTTGACGGCCGCGAGATAGCCGAAGTACAGCCACTGGATCGCCTCCCGGGCCGTCGCGGCGGGCCGGGAGACGTCGAAGCCGTAGGAGGCGGCCATCTGCTTCAGCTCGCCCAGCGCGCGGATCTGCTCGGACAGCTCCTCGCGGTCGCGGATCACGTCCTCGAGCGAGGGCACGTCGGCCAGCGTGGCCAGCTCGGCCTTCTTGGCGGCGATGAGCTGATCTACGCCGTAAAGGGCAACGCGCCGGTAGTCGCCGATGATCCGGCCGCGGCCGTACGCGTCGGGCAGGCCGGTGATGATGTGCGAGCGGCGGGCGGCGCGGACGCGCGGGGTGTAGGCGTCGAAGACGGCGGCGTTGTGCGTCTTGCGGTACTTGGTGAAGATCTCCTTGACCTGCGGGTCGATCGTGTACCCGTAGGCGGCCAGGCCGTTCTCCACCATCCGCAGCCCGCCGTTGGGCATGATCGCCCGCTTCAGGGGCGCGTCGGTCTGCAGGCCGACGATCAGCTCGTTCTCCCGGTCGATGTAACCGGGGGCGTGCGAGGTGATCGATGAGGGGGTCGAGGCGTCCACGTCGTGGATCCCGCGCCGGCGCTCCTCGGGGAACATGGCGGTCAGGCGGTTCCAGACGGCGAGCGTGCGCGGCGTGGGCCCGGCGAGGAAGGCGTCGTCCCCGGTGTAGGGCGTGTAGTTGGCCCGGATGAAGTCCCGCACGTCGATCGCCGAGCACCAGACGCCCCGGTGGAACCCTCGCCAGGCACCGTCCAGCGCCATCTGACCGGTTTCAAGCGTGGTGCTCATTATTCGACCTCCCGTGCGGTGTGTGTACTTTCATTTTCGGCTGGACGCCGCGCGATCATCTGAGGCCGAGGTCACCGGAGCGGAGGACTTTGGTCCCCAGCCTCGGGCCGGTGGGCGGGGCGGGGGTGTCGGAGCCGGTGGGCGGGGGATAGTGCCGGTTGCAGCGGTGTCGGTCCCCTGACAGCCCGCCCCCTACCGATCGAGGAACGGACATGAGCTTCCACGTCGACTCCGAGGTCGGCCGGCTCCGGCAGGTCATCCTGCACAAGCCCGAGCTGGCCCTCAAACGGCTGACCCCTTCCAACAAGGACGAACTGCTCTTCGACGAG
>NZ_BOOJ01000050.1 GCF_016863175.1 Paraplanobispora siamensis | reverse complement strand
AACGCACAGGCCCGGGCAAGACACGCCGACTGCGATACGCCCGAGACATGGCCACAACCCACCCCTACCCCAGCGACCTATCCGACGCCCGCTGGGCACTCCTCGAACCCACCCTGACCGCCTGGCGCACCGAACGCCGCCGCCACGGCCTGGAGCCACGGCCTGGACATCGGCCGCCCCTGCGAGCACGACCTGCGCGCCATCATGAACGCCATCCTCTACGTCGACCGCACCAGCCATCCCCGGGCGCTACCTGCCGCACGAATACCCGCCCTGGCAAAGGCGTCTACGCACTCCTTCGCCCACTGGCAACACGACGGCATCTTCACCCAACTCACCAGCCTACTGCGGCGATCAGCCCGGATCGCCGAAGGCCACACTCCCGACCCCAGCGCCTGCGTCATCGACGCCCAAACCATCAAAACCTCCGCCAACGTGCCCGCCACCGGCCAGGGCTACGACCCCGGCAAGAAAATCGCCGGCCGCAAGCGCAGCATCGTCATCGACACCCTTGCCCCTGCCACTCGCCGCCCTGGTCACTACCGCCGGCCTGTCCGATGCCGCCGCGATCCGGCCAGCAAAGGCTTCATCGTCCCGCCCCGGCGCTGGGCAGCCGAGCGCACCCTGGGCTGGCTGATGCTGCATCGCCGCCTGGCGCGTGACTATGAAGCCCGGCCGGACCGCTCCGAAGCCATGATCCATATCGCCATGATCGACGTCATCAGCCGTCGCCTCACCGGCGAAGCCACCCCTACCTGGCGTGGAACCTGAGTACGGATCAGACGGAAATCACGGGATCAAACGCCCACTTACTGTGCGGCGTCATCGTCAGCCTCCTGCTCGTTTTCACGTGCTTCCTGACGCTCGTGCGCCGCCCGCTGCCGATGCCACGGCACATCCCCGACCTGCTGCTGGGCGGCCTGCTCATGCACCGCGGCGTTCTGGCGATGGGCTTGGGCGGCACGCCGGTGACCGGCGCTGGCCTCGGTTTGGGCCTGCGCCGCCTCCTGGGCGGACTGCTCGGCCCGCTCAGCGGCCTGCTGCGCCTGCTGGGAGCTGGAACCGGAGGTCACCTCCTGCGGGGAGTGCGCCAGTTCTTCGATCCGCTCCCGCACCTGCGCAGCCCGCTCATCGGCACGCTGCGCCCGCTCACGAGCCCGCTGCGCGCGAGCCCGCGCCTCCTCATTGCGCTCTGGCACATGCTCGACCATCGCGATCTCCTACCCATCCGCCGCATGATCGATCAAGGGATGACGAACAACCACTCACACCGCATCAGGCCGGCCCGCCAGGAACGCCGCGGCCGCACCGGCATCGGGGAAAGTCGCAAAGGTGGTGAGGGGGCCGTGGCACGCAGCAACCGGGCCAGCCTGACCTCGCCGACCAGGGCACAGGCCAGCTCGTGGGCCTGACAGCGGTTGTAGGCCTCGATCAGCTCGCGCACGCCGATCGGATCGGCAAAGGCCACCGCGCTCACATCCACCACCAGGGCGCGCAGACCCGGCTGTGTCCATCGGGCGGC
The DNA here is from genome assembly GCF_016863175.1 of Paraplanobispora siamensis. Classification (GTDB taxonomy): domain Bacteria; phylum Actinomycetota; class Actinomycetes; order Streptosporangiales; family Streptosporangiaceae; genus Planobispora; species Planobispora siamensis. The sequence goes on along the minus strand of NZ_BOOJ01000050.1, from coordinate 45,383 downwards.
CAGTTGCCGGCCCAACAGCGACGCCAGGCCGACCGCCAGCGCCCCGCGCACCCGGGCGATGAGGACCCCGCCGGCGTGCTCGTGCAATTGCACGCTCAGCTGCGGCCTCTCCGGAAGAAGGGTGCATGACAAGGTCCCTGGCGCGCCTGGGGCACAACCGTGGCCGGCCCGTCTATCTTGCGCCAGAGCTTGTGGCCTGGGCGCGCCTGGGTCAAGGGGAGGGTGCGCGGGCGATCGCCGCACTCTGCCGCCGGCGCATCCTGCCTGGGGGCAGCGGGGCCGGCTGGCCGCCGGTGATCAATCCGCAAAAGGGCGCCTGTCCGATGGCCGCCAGGTGCCGAAGGGCCGCCCCCTTGCGACGTCACCGGGCGCGGGATGCGTTCGCGCGAACTGAGGAGGCGATCCAGGCGGCCGATCAGGCGGAGATCGAGGCGCGGGCCGGATACCGGCGGGCCGCCTGGGCGGTGCGCCGGGCCGCCCGGATGCATGAGCGGGCCGCCGAGCTGGGGTGGGGGATGTGCAGCGGCATCGCCGGCGGCGTACATGCGCTCCAGCTCGTTGATCTCGCGCAGCCGCTCCAGGGCCGGCCGTACGGCGTTCATGATGTGCTTGTGCAACCAGGCCGATGGCGCATCATCCGGATCGGGCTCAGGGATCCTCACGAAGGCCATCGTGCCCGTGCGGGTGATCGCACGCAGGGCCTGGCCGCAAGTGGCCAGACACCCCGGCGGCCTTGCCCTTCCAAGGCAGGGCCGCACGATCGGAGGTGAACCCGCAAGGTCAGCAGCCGACGATGTCCCACCGGGCCACGGTGGGGAGCATCTCCGCCCCTGCGGGGCCAGCAGTCGGCCGATCCAGGGACCGCCTGTGATTCCGTGCACCACTCCCGGCATGCAGGACATGGTCGCGATCGGAACGACTTTTACGGTGCCATGCGCGACCCGAGGGTGGCAAGCGAGTCATCCCACGTACAGGCCAGCTGACCCTTTCCGGTGTGCTTGATCTGCCCCTCTGCAGGGGCCTGTCGCTGAGTGGGGCCGGACCAAGTAAGCATCAAAGGCACAATCTGCAGGTCAGAGGGTGTGCTGGCGCGTGAATCGTGACTATATGAGCCGATTTGGTTGCAATTGACGTTTTCCACGCGTGAAAATCAAGCGCTGACGATGCGCCTCATCCAAGATGCGCTATTGCGGGCCGCGATCGGGTGACGTGACGGCGAGGGCGGAAGGACCGCGGCCTCTTGCCGTTCTTCGTACTGCGGACAGGCCCGTGAGGAGGTGGTCGACCTCCTCACGGGCCGGTTGGCGGTCGTTCAGGCAGGCGTCACGGGCAGCGGTTGGCGACGCAGAGCGGAGGCCACCCGTCGGGCGGGATGGGGGCCGCGGGCGGTGGATTGTCCGGGGTGCCGGGGTAGCGGTCGTTGAACCAGGCGCCGATCTGGCCCAGGGGACCGATCCCGAGGTAGTCGGCCTTCCGGTCGCCGTTGACGTCATGGAGCCGTACATTGTCCCGGTCGACTCCGACGTCGCCGATGATCTGGCCCTGCCAGATCCACCCTCTGCCGCCGAGGTCGTTGAGCCAGGCACGGACCTGTCCGTCGTCCTGGACGACGAGATAGTCGACCTTCCGGTCGCCGTTGACGTCGGCCAGGCGCACCCAGTCGCGGGGATAGCCGTAGCCGGGGTTGATCTCACCCTTCCACGTCCAGCCCTGGCCCGGGCCGTTGTTGATCCAGGCGCGGAGCTCGCCCTCGTCCTGGAGGACCAGGTAGTCGTCGAGGCCGTCGCCGTTGACGTCGGCCAGGCGGACCCAGTCACGCGGGTAGCCGTAGCCGGGGTTGAGTTCGCCCTTCCACGTCCAGCCCTGACCGTCGCCGTCGTTCTGCCAGGCCCGGAGCTGGCCCAAGTCCTGGAGGATGACGTAGTCGTCGCGGTTGTCGCCGTTCATGTCGGCCAGGCGGACCCAGTCACGCGGATAGCCGTAGCCGGGGTTGAGTTCGCCCTTCCACGTCCAGCCCTGACCGACGCCGCCGTTCAGCCAGCCCCGGAGCTGCCCCAGGTCCTGGACGATCAGATAGTCGTCGCGGTTGTCGCCGTCCATGTCGGCGAAGCGCACCCAGTCACGCGGATAGCTGTAGCCCGCGGAGATCTGGACGAGGTGGTTCCATCCCTCCCCGGGACTGGCGGGCGGGGGGCCGGGGTCGACCGGCGCCGGGTTGCCGGGGGTGGGGCCACCGGGGTAGCGGTCGTTGAACCAGGCGCCGATCTGGCCCAGGGGGCCGATCCCGAGGTAGTCGGCCTTCCGGTCGCCGTTGACGTCGGCGAGTCTCACGTTGTTCCGGTCGACTCCGACGTCGCCGATGACGGCGCCCTGCCAGATCCATCCCTTGCCGCCGAGGTCGTTGAGCCAGGCGCGGACCTGGCCGTTGTCCTGGACGACGAGGTAGTCGACCTTCTTGTCGGCGTTGATGTCCTCCAGGCGCACCCAGTCGCGCGGGTAGCCGTAGCCCGGGTTGATCTCGCCCTTCCACGTGAAGTCCTTGCCGGGGCCGTTGTTGATCCAGGCCCGGAGCTCGCCGCGGTCCTGGATGACCACGTAGTCGTCGAGGCCGTCGCCGTTGACGTCCTCCAGGCGCACCCAGTCACGCGGGTAGCCGTAGCCCGCGAGTTCGCCCTTCCACGTCCAGCTCTGACCGACGCCGTTGTTCAGCCAGGCTCGGACCTGCCCCTGGTCTTGGAGGATGACGTAGTCGTCGCGGTTGTCGCCGTCCATGTCGGCGAAGCGCACCCAGTCGCGGGGGTAGCCGTAGCCGGCGTTGAGCTCGCCCCTCCAATTCCAGCTCCGGCCGTCGCCGCCGTTCAGCCAGCCCCGGACCTGCCCCAGGTCCTGGACGATCAGATAGTCGTCGCGGTTGTCGCCGTCCATGTCGGCGAAGCGCACCCAGTCACGGGGGTAGCCGTATCCCGCGGAGATCTGCTCGACGGCGTTCCAGCCTTCGGCGGGGTTGGCGGGCTGGGGCATCTGGCACGCCGACGGGTTGCCGGCGACCGGGCCGGCGATGACGCCCTCGCGGAGCGCCGCGCTGATCGCGCTGTGGAAGACTCTGCCCATCTTGTCGTAGCCGCGCTGGCCGGGGTGGAGCTTGTCCCTAAGGTCGGCCTCGGTGACGGCGCCCATGCTCAGGGCCCGCACGCGCCGGCCCTCGGCGGCGAGGGTCCTGGCCATGTCCGGGATCCGGGAATTATACGCGGCGATCCGCGCGTTGATCGCGTCGTCCTGCGACGGTACGAGCCCGCTGACCAGCACCGTGGTCTCCGGAGCGGCACTGGTGATCTTGCGGATCAGGGCGGCGAGCCGATGGTGGGCGTTCCCGACGTCGAAGTTCCGGTTCATGTCGTTGGTCCCGATGTGCAGTAGGACGACGTTGGGCCGGTTGCGGCGTACGGTGCATTCGGCGATGTCGTCGATCTGGTCGATCCGCCAGCCGCCATGGCCTTCGTGGTCGGAGTCGGAGATGGAGCCCGCGCCCGAGTCCTGGGAACCCACGAAGTCCACCGAGTGGCCGGCCGTCTGCAACCCGCTCAGCAGTTCGCGCCGGTAACCGACGTATTTCTCGGTGCTGTCGCCGATCCCTCCGTAGCCCACGGTGATCGAGTCGCCCATCGGCATCACCCGCAGATTGGCCGGGCGGGGCATCCAACCCCGTGCGTTGGCCAGTTCGAGCAGCCTTCCCGCGGTCCCGGGGCCGCGTCCGCCCACCACAGTGGCCAGCGTCCTGAAGAAGCCGGCCGATGAGCCCCACCAGCGTTCGATCGTGTTCGCGACCGACAGGAACCCGTCGCGGATCTTCCCGAAAGCGGAGCTTAACGTGTAGCCGCTCTCGACCCTGCCCATGGTGAACGGGCCGAGCCAGACCTCCCAGACGAACGCGGAGACGGCGTCGACGATGAGGGATCCCAGCGCCCTCTCCCAGAAGGCCCAGTCCTTTGCCGGCCCGTCTTCGAGAGCCGTGATCAACAGGACGATGCCCTTGCTGATGATCACCTGCAGGCTGGCGCAAATCCCCTTGGCGAGGCTCGGAGTCGCCGGCATCGCGGGGACCAGGCCGATGACGCACACCACCCGGAACACGAGTCCACCGGCGGTGACGCTGACCCACATCAGCGCCTCCTCCCACCAGGACAGGTTGCTGGTGTGCACGTCCGATTCCACCGTGACCGACACGCCGGTGGACGTCACGGTGAAGGCGCCGTCGAACTCGCGCGGTTCCAGGTCACGCGCCCCAGGGAAGTCCGCGGGATGCGCCGCGATCTCCTCCTGGATGGTCTCGCTGAGGAGGTCGTTGCGGTTGTTGAATTCGTTCGCCCACGCGGTCAGCTCGGCCCGGTCGAATCCCTCGGGCATCGCGAAGTTCAGCGTGACCGTGGTCGCGGCGCTCGTCGCGGCGCTCGCCGCCGGCTGAAAGCCGACCTGAAGAAGCAGGCACAGGGTGACGAGCAGGGACGTCACGGCCCTGCCCCTTCTTCGGATCTTCCTGCCGATCACCGGCACTGTCCCTCCACGTGTACGAGCGGGCGGCCCGCTGGCGGCCTGCCGGAAGCCGTATCGGTCACATCGGGCTGCCGCCACCGGGGGGGTGAAGGGCAACAGGAGGCAAGGCGACCCAGCGGGCCGCGGGAATGGGAAGTTGTCACGAGAATCGGAGCTCCGTGATTCGCGGATAGGACCGGGCGAAGATGCTGGGGTGCGATGCGCCGGATGGGCCGCGCGTCGCCGGAACACACAGGGTCGGCGGCTACCGGCGATGGGGAAGCCTGTGCGGGGATCGGCGGGTTGCGGTCACCGACGGGGTCGGGACATCGGCTGTCCGACCCGGCGGAGGATGATGCCGGATGGGGTGAGGACCAACTGCGATCACGCGGCCGGTTCCGCCGGTTGGTTGTCGTGGGCGTTTGGAGAGATGCAGGTGCGATCCACTGGCCGACGAGGCCGTAGTCATCAGGTCTTCCTGCCGCGCGATTCAGCTCGCCTCACGCGAGAGCGCCGGCGGTATGTGCCTACGCGTCGAAGGTCCACCGGCTGGTAGCGGCCGCTGTTCCACGATGCGCGTAAGCGGCGCCGTTACGGTTGCTGCCGGTAGAAGGCATTCTTCCTCGCTCCAAGCCGGGACGCTCATATGGCGTCTCTTCTAATCGCGCATACAATCGCCACCAGAATGCGACTCGATGTATGGCGGGTGAACGATTCACCATGGCGAGATGACGTCGAGGACTTCTGACCAGCCGCGTCACGAGGGCCTTCCGATGAGATCATTAGGCCCTCCGGCCTGCGGGTTGCGTCTTTGACGCTTACTTGGTCCGGCCCTCCTTATCAGGGGCGTTCCGGATCAGGGAGATCGGAGCGCAGGAAGCTGTACAGCACGCCGTCGTGCCATTTCCCCGCACGGAAGCCAGCGCCACGCAGAACGCCCTCGCGGGTGAATCCCGCCTTCTCCAGCGCCCGCTGTTCGGCCACGTTGGTGATCTCGGTCCCGGCCTGGATCCGGTGGACCGTCGAATGGTCGAACAGGTACCGCACCAGGAGCCTCTGCGCTTGCGTCCCGTGACCCCGGCCCCGAAACTCCGGTGCCAGGATCAGCCCGATCTCCCAGCAGTGACCGGCTCTCGTGACGATCGCCTTGCTCCACGAGACGAAGCCGGCCCGCTCCTCTCCCCTGACGACCAGGAGAATCCCGCCGTCCGCCCCCAGCAGCCCGTCCTCCTCCCAGCGCCTGCGATGCCGGTGGGGGTCGTGCCAGCCGTACCACTGGTGGAGGCCCGCCCCGTCGGGGTCGTTGGTCAGCCGGCCGAGGAAGGGCAGGTCGTCCTCCGCGACGGCGCGCAGCTCGATCATCATGATCGGGATGCTACGCAGAACGCCTGCGCCGCCGGCCCATCGCCGACGCCACCGAGGCGGCCGCGGGTCTCAGCCGAGCTCCGTGAAGGGTCTCAGCGGGGCTCAGGGCAGGAGCTGGCGGTGATGCTGGCTCTGCCATTCCACCAGCAGCACGGTGGCATCATCGTCGAGGTGGTCGTGCTGATGCTCCAGCAAGGTCTGGATCAACCGGCGCAGCCTCTCAGGAGCCGGGGTGCCGTCGGCCTCGCGGCCGATGATGAAGTCGGCAAAGCGCTTCAGGCCGAACTCCTGGCCGTCGGGGCTTTTGGCCTCGATGATGCCGTCGGTGTACAACAACAGCCGGTCCCCGGGCTCCAGACACCCAATGCGCCGCACCGGGCCGCAGCATGCTCAGCGCCCAGCTGCGGGTGTTGGGCTCCTGCCGGGGCATTCACAGCCGGGCCCCGCCTGCACAAGCGGCGCCTCACCCCCCGTGCGTCGAGCCATGCACGCTGCCGGCCCGGCCCTGCGACGAGCGTCGCCGGGTGATGCCACCGCATCCGGCCGGCGACATGAGACCAGTGACAGGGGGCCGCTTCCGGGTACGGGGACCTCATGCTGAAACGCGCGCTGTGGCAGGGGCTGATCGCCGGGACGGCCGGGGCCACGGTGATGACACTGGCGGAAAAAGCCGAGCAGCGCCTGACCGGCCGGCCGGACTCCCATGTCCCGGCGCGGGTCCTGCAGCGGCTGACCGGGATGGCCGAGCGGCCCGGACGGCAGAGCCTGCCGGTGAACTGGGCCATGCACTTCGGGCAGGCAGCCGTGCTGGGCGTGCTGCGTTCGGTGATGGCCCACGCCGGGTTACGCGGGCCCTGGTCCTCGGCCAAGTTCGCGGTGGTCCGGCTCACCAACGACCAGATCCTGGAGAACGCCACCGGGGTCGGCGCGCCTCCTGAGTCGTGGCCCCGCCGCGAGCTGGCGGTCGATCTGCTGCACAAAGCGATCTACGCCTTCGCCACCGGCGTGGTGGCCGATGCGCTGGCCGCCCGCTCCGGGCCCGGCCCCGGGCAGCGGCATGCGGCGATGCGCCCGGGCCGGCAGGCCGATGCCGGGCCTGTGCCGCGGGCCGAGGCCTACCCTCGACGCAAGCCGGCACGACGCTGAGGCGGCCGTAACGGCCCGGAACTCCATAGCTACGACGAGCCGCCACTCGGGCGATCGGTGTGCTCAGGCAGGCTCGCCGGGCAGCAGGTCGGCCAGCGCAGTTCGCACAGCGGCGCGGCTGACTCCGTGGACGCGCGCGAGGGCAGCGCTAGAGGTTCCCTCGTCGCGGAACGCCGTCCGCACGTCCTCGCGGCGGGCACCTGCCGGCGCGGGCGGGCGGCCGCGGTAGCGGCCTTGAGCTTCGGCCGCGGCGATCCCTTCGGCGGTGAGTTCGTTCTGCAGGTCTCGCTGGAAGTGCCTCAGGAACTGACCGACGGAGGTGATCACGTTCATGACCAGCGCGGTGGTGGCGTCGTTCGCGGCGAGGTCGCGGCAGTTCGACAGGGGCCCGGATAGGACGCGCAGGGCGACGCCGCGCGCGGTGCACCAGTTGCGGACGTTGTGGATGTCGACGAGGTCGCGGCACAGCCGGAACAGCTCCGAGACCGTCAGCACGTCGCCGGGGTGCGCGGCGGCGGCGACTTGTCCGAACGCGGGCCGTTCCAGCGCGGGGACCTTCGAGGTGGTCGCCGGATCCTCGAACAGCAGCACGCCGCCGGCCGGGCGAAACCCTTCGGCGACGCCCTCGGTCCGCACCGGCAGGCCGGCCTCGGTGAGGATGCGGCGCCGCCGCAGCAGCGACTGAGTCGCGGTGGACACCCGCAAGTAGACGATCCACACCGAGGACTCCTAGAAGAAGGGACGGAGAGCCCTTCCACCTGTCGTCAATCCGAGCCCGAAATCGACTGCCCGCAGCGGTGTTCCGTCACCCGGTGCCCGGGTTTCCGGGTCGTTGTCCGGCCGCCCGAGGCGGGGCCGGCGGAGTGTCGGGGAACCTTCTGATCCCGACATCGTGCCGAAAAGCACAAACAAGCTCAGGACCTACGCCATGGACAAGATCCTCAAGAAGCGAACCGGTCCGCGTAACCGGGTGGCTCCCCGTTTGGCTCCCGGAGATCGGAAAAGGGGCTCCGGAGAACCTCCGAAACCCCTTCGACCAGTGATTACCTGGTCGGGACGACAGGATTTGAACCTGCGACCCCTTGACCCCCAGTCAAGTGCGCTACCAAGCTGCGCTACGTCCCGGTTTGTCCTTGTGGCCCTTGCGGGCCCTCCCTTGCGGGCGGACGTCATAACCTTAGCGCAGATCCGGCGGGATTGTGCACGCCGAGGTGTTCGCCGGGTGGTCGTGAGCGGGTGAAGGGTGAGGGGAACGTGGGGCGCAAGGCGCTGATCGATCAAGAGGAGTTGCGGCGGCTGGCCGGGCAGGGGTTGTCCAATGCGGAGCTGGCCGCGCGGTTCGGGGTGAGCGAGTCGGGGATCTTGCAGGCCAAGCGGGCGGCCGGGTTGTCGAAGCCGATGCTCGACCATTCGCGGGCGATCCCGTGGAAGCTCGACCGCGCCCACAACCAGTCGGGTCCGGCCACGAACCTGCGCAATCTTTCGGCCGTCGCCCAGGGGCGGACGATTCCCTCCGAGAAGCTCAACACCGCACTGCGCTGGGCCGAACGGCTGGTCGCCTCGGGAGCGGACATCTCCTACGACCCCGAGCAGGGGTTCCACGAGGTACCGGCCGCGAGCGGCGGGTCGCTGATCGAGGGGGTGCTCTCGGAGGCCAGGAAGGCCGTCGACGGGAGCTGAGAGCAGGGACGAGAGCCGAAGGGCGGGTAATACGACGGTAAGCGGACGGTTTTGAGATGGTCCTCCGGGGCAGCTGGCGGGACAACCGCTAACACAACCGGAGGCGCACATGTCCACCGTGATCTGGGTGGCCGTCGTCGTGGTCGCGGTGGTGGCGATCATCGCAATCGGCTATCTCGTCGTACAGCAGCAACGCCGGCACCGGCTTCGCGAGAAATTCGGCCCCGAGTACGAACGCACCCTGCAGGAGCGTGACAGCCGCAAGGAGGCCGAGCAGGAGCTTCTCGCCCGCGAGCAGCGCTTCAGCTCCCTCGACATCCGGCCGCTCGACGCCGAGACACGCAACGCCTATGCCAAGAAGTGGATCGAGGTCCAGGAGCGGTTCGTGGACGCCCCCGGGTTCGCGGTGACCGAGGCCGACCATCTGGTGACCTCCGTCATGGCCGACCGGGGTTACCCGACCGAGGACTTCGAGCAGCGGATCGCCGACCTGTCGGTCGCCCACGGCCGCACGCTCGACCACTATCGCAAGGCCCACGAGATCAGCGGCCGTGCCGCTCGCAACGAGTCCTCCACCGAGGATCTCCGGCAGGCCATGGTGCACTACCGCGCGCTGTTCGAGGAGCTTCTCGAGGCCTCGCACACCGACGCGGCCGATGACGGCCACTCCCTGCGGCATGCCGATCCGCACCGCGAGGAGACCCGGAACGACGCCGTGCGTCCCGGGCATGACGGCCATGACGAGCGGATCAGCGAGAACGAGCGGAACGCCCCCCGCGACACCCGAGGACGGTGACTCGAATGAATGACCGACCCGACCGGCTGGTCTACGGCCAGCCGGTCCACACCAACGAGGACACGCAGCCGAACATCCCGCCGCAGCGCGGCGAGGACGCGGCCGCGGATCCCTCGGCGCGCCCGACGACCGCACCGTACGGTGACGCCCCGGCCGGTCACCCCGCGCACGATGACTCAGCGAACGATCACCCGGCGCACGACACCGTTCCTCCCAACGACAGGCGGCACGAGGCCGGTCCGGCCGGTGACGTGCTGGAGCGGGAGACGCCGCTGACCGACGCCGACCGGGCCACCGCGGTCCAGCCCGACCCCGCCCACCCGGATCCGGCCCACCTGGACCCGGCGCACTCCGGCGCCGTGGTCGCCCCGGCCGGGCAGCCGGCCCACCACGCCGCCCGTACCTCCTCCCTGTTCGACCACGATCCCGAGGATCTACGGCGGCGCTGGCAGGAGGTCCAGGCCGGCTTCGTGGACGACCCGCGCGACGCGGTGGAACGCGCCGACTCCCTCCTGGAGGAGGTGACCTCCTCGGTCCGCAGGGCGCTGGAGGCCCGGGCCACCGAACTGCAGGGTCACTGGAAGGACGTCGAGCAGAACGACACCGAGCAGCTCCGTACGGCTCTGCGCGACTACCGGTCGACGCTTGAGGAGCTGCTGGGCCTGCCCGTCACGTCGGCCGGGACGAGGTGACCGATGCTCGCGATCGCCGCCGCCATCGTCTTCGGCCTCGGGCTGCTGCTCGACCTCATCGACGCCAGCCTCGGAGGAGGCATCAGCGGGACCACCTTCATGCTCCTCGGACTGCTCCTCCTCGCGCTGCACCAGGCCGGGGTGGGCACGGCCGGGTGGCGCGGAGGGAACTGGCGCCGCAGGAGGTGACCTCCCCCGGGATCCCGGATGCCGGGATCCCGGATGCCGGGATTCCGGATTAGGCCGGGAGACCGAAGGCCGGGCCACCGAAGCCGGACGACAACGAGAAGAACAACCGAAGAAGCGAAGCCCCAAAGAGAAGAAGCCCCAAAGAGAAGAAGCCCCAAAGCGAAGGGGCGCCGCCCTCGGGCGGCGCCCCTTCTCCGTGCGTTCCCTGGTTCCCTGATCAGCCCGCCGGGCGGGCCTCCGCCGCCTTCTCCGGGCGCGCCGCGAACTCGAACTCCTGGCGCGGGTGGGCCAGCTGGCCGAGCGAGGTGATCTCCCTGCGGAAGAACAGGGCGAGGGTCCAGTCGATCAGGACCCGTACCTTCCGGTTGAACGTCGGCACCCGCGACAGGTGATAGGTCCGGTGCATGAACCAGGCGGGAAAACCGCGCAGCTTTACGCCGTAGATCTGCGCGACGCCTTTGTGCAGGCCCAGGCTCGCGACGGAGCCGGCGTAGGCGTGCCGGTACTTCGTCAGCTCCCCGCCCCTGAGCGTGGCCACCACGTTGTCGGCCAGCGTGCGGGCCTGCCGTACGGCGTGCTGGGCGTTGGGCGCGCACATCTGGCCGGGCTTGGTCAGGTCGGGTACGGCTGCGCAGTCTCCGGCCGTGAACACGGTCGAGGAGCCGTCGACGGTCAGCGCGGCGGTCGCCTTGATCCTGCCCCTGTCGTCCAGCGGCAGCCCGCTGGCCTTCACCAGGGGGTGCGGCTTGACGCCGGCGGTCCACACCAGGGTGGAGGAGTCGAACTCGGTGCCGTCGTCCAGGACGATGTGGCCCTTCTCCGCGGACTCCAGGCGGGTGCCCAGGCGCACCTCGATCCCCCGGCTGCGGAGCTGCTCCAGCGTCCAGCGTCCCATCTCGGGACCGACCTCCGGCAGGATCCGCTCGGTGGCCTCGACCAGCACCCAGCGCATGTCGCCGGGGTGCAGCGAGGGGAAGAAGCGGCAGGCGTCGCGCGCCATGTCCTCCAGTTCGGCCAGGGCCTCGACCCCGGCGTAGCCGCCGCCGACGAAGACGAAGCTGAGGGCCCGGCTGCGGATCTCCTCGTCGGTGGTGGAGGCGGCCAGGTCGAGCTGGGCCAGCACGTGGTTGCGCAGGTGGATGGCCTCCTCGACGCTCTTGAAACCGATGCCGCACTCGGCCAGGCCCGGGATGGGCAGCAGGCGCGAGACGGAGCCGGGAGCGAAGACGAGCAGGTCATAGTCGATCATGCGGGGCGGGCCGCTGTGCGGGCGCATCTCGACGGTGCGGGCGTCCGGGTCGATGCCGACCACCCAGCCGTTGAGGATCTCGCACCTGTTCAGGACCCGCCGGAGCGGGACGACGACGTGCCGGGGCTCGATGTTGCCCGCCGCCGCCTCGGGCAGGAAGGGCTGGTAGGTCATGTACGAGTCGGCGTCGATGACGGTGACGCGGGCTTCTCCGCGCCGGAGCCTGCGCTGTAACCGCAGGGCGGTGTACATGCCGACGTAACCGCCGCCGACGATCAGAATGCGGGGAGGTCTGGTCATGGACGGGTCCCTACCCCGAAAAACGGCTTCAGATCGCGAACGCCATGGTGACGACCGTCCCCTCCGGCCCGGTCTCGAAGTCGATCCGGGAGCTGACCAGCCGGGCGACCCACAGCCCCATGCCGCTGGTGGCGTAGGGGCCGGGCGCCGTCTCCCCGGGGGGGACGGTGGGGGCCCACCGTCCCTCATCCCTGATCTGGACGACGAGGTGGCCATCGACGGTCCACATCCGCAGCACCGCCTTGGCGCTGGGATGCCCGTGGGTGACGGCGTTGGTCGCCACCTCGTTCACCGCGACGAGGAAGTCGGGCAGGGCCTCGGCGGCCATGCCCCCTCGCTGGGCCTGGGCCGCGGCGAAGTCGCGCACGTCGGGCAGGTCGGGAAGGCAGAAGGCGATCTCGGCGGCGGCGTTGCGGACAGCGGGAGGTGAGAGCCGGCCGCCGTCCGCCGTGAAGCGAGCCGGACGAACACCGTCTTCGTTCACCCGCGATCCGCCTCCTCTGTCCCGGAACGCCATTATCCTGAGTCCCCGCGGCTCACCGGAACGCACTCTATGCCACCTACGGCTCCGCCGACTTCGTTGCCCCGTAACGGGCGGCGTATTCAGCATTCGGCGACGAGCTCCTCACGAAGCTGGTCAAGCACCTTACGCAGGATCCGCGAGACGTGCATCTGGGAGATGCCGAACTCGGCGGCGATCTCCGCCTGGGTCATGTTCCCGAAGAAGCGCAGCAGCAGGATGTTCTTCTCCCGCGGCGGCAGCTTGTCGATGAGCGGCTTGACGGCCTCCCTGTCCACGAGGACCGACAGCGTGTCGTCCTCGTCGGGGATGACGTCGCCCAGCGCGGCGGCGTCGTCGTCGGTGCCGAGCGGCGCGTCGAGCGACAGCGCGCTGTAGGCGGCCGAGGCGTCCAGGGTGAGCAGGACGTCCTCTTCGGAGATATTCATCTTCGCGGCGAGCTCCGCGACTGTCGGCGAGCGGCCGAGGTCCTGGCTGAGATCGGCTACCAGGCGGTTCAGCTCGGCCCTGCGCTCCTGGTAGACGCGAGGCACCCGGATGGCCCAGGTACGATCGCGGAAGTGGCGCTTGACCTCACCGGTCATGGTGACGACGGCGTAGCCGCGGAAGGCGTGGCCGAGAGTCGGGTCGTAGCCGTTGATGGCCTTCATCAGTCCGACGTACGCGGCCTGGAGAAGGTCCTCCAGCGGTTCGCCCCGGTAGCGGTAACGGCGGGCGATCTCCATGGCCAGTGGACGGTGCATCTCGACGATGCGCTCGCGCAGGCGCTCGGCGCGGTATTCGGAGATCTCAGGCTGGACCATCTCGGCGAGGAGTTCCTCGGCGGTCATGTCGGTGAGTTCGATCGCCTGAACAGACATTGCTGCTCCCTGATATGACTGTCGGGCGGCGCCGGAGCCAACGGAAGCAACAGGAGTTTCCGGGCAGACGGCATCGCCTCGACCACTTTTCGAGGCGAGGCCCTCTGCTGGACCTCGGTTCGAGTATTACCCGGATTCCGGGAGTATTACTCTCCGCCAGGTAACAGTAAGGTTGCTATGCGAACCGCTAGGAGGATCTGGGTGACGGTGTCGGAGAACGGTGATGGGTCGACTGCCCTGACGTTGACGTCGGCGACGGTCGGCGAGGTCAGCGTGATCCGGGTGATGGGTCTGCTCGACGCCACCACACGCGATCAGTTCGCTGACTATCTCGCGGCGGAGACGGCCGAGCACGGTCCCGACATGGTCATCGACCTCAGCGGCGTGAGTTTCATGGACTCGCGAGCCCTCGGGCTCATCGTGCACCAGTGGCAGGTCAGCACCGGCCGGGGCGGCAGGTTCGCCCTTACCGGAGTGGAGTACTCCAAGACCAAGGTGATGTGGATCACCGGGCTGGCGCAGCGGCTGCCGCTGTACGACACGGTCGACGAGGCGCTGGCCGCCTTCGGCCGCCCCGCCTGAACCCGGCCGCAGGACCGCCCCGCCCGAACCCGGCCCGAAACCCGAACCCGGCCCGAAAACCGCGCCGGCGGGCTCAGCCCCGCTTCCTGCCCCGGTTGCGCTGGTGCTCGTCGACCAGGAGCCTGGCCAGGTCGACCACCTTGACCTGGTGGTGCTGGGAGATGCGGCGCAGCTCGTCGAAGGCCGCCTCGGCCGAGCATCCGCTGGACTTCATGATGATGCCCTTGGCCTGGTCGATGATGGCCCGTCCGGCCAGGGCCTCCTGCATCTGGGCCGCGTCGGTCCGCACCTCGTCGTAGTCCCACATGTTCGCCAGCGCCACGGTCACCTGCTCGGCGAGCATGTCGGCCAGGGACGGCACGCCGCGCGCGACGAAGACGCCGGGGCGCACACCGTACAGACCCAGCACAAGCACGGCGCGCTCGACGGTGATCGGCATCGCCAGGACCGAACGGACCCCGCAGCGCACCGCCATCGCCGCGTAGGACGGCCAGCGGGAGTCCCTGAGCACGTCCGGAACGATCACGTGCCCGCCGCTGGCGCGCGCCTCGGCCGAGGGTCCCTCCCCCAGATCGCTCTCGCTGTCGACCAGGACGACCAGCTCGCTGTGCGAGGCCGAGACCACCAGGCGTTCCCCGCGCCACAGCTCGGCGGTTCCGCCCGCGCAGCCGGGGACGCCGCCCGCCAGAGTGGTGGTGAGCCCGCGCAGCACGCTCTCGCTGGACGTCTCCTCGCTGACCCTGCCGAGGGCGGCGAGGTCCCGGGCGAGAACCGGGGTCACCATGTCCATGTCGTGAGATCCCTTCCCGGTACGGATAACTTAATCACTATCTGACATCTCATCGATAAGCCTCACCGGGTGGCGTACCGTCTAGGCGGGACCCGCCTCATCCCGGCCGGAGACGAGGACGAGCATTGACCGAAGCCTTTGGCCTTCCCGCACTTGAGCAGGCGCTGGACGCGCTCACCACCAGGGTGTCCTCCCTACGTGAGACCCGGTCCGCCTACCCCGGCGACCCGCGCTCCACACTCGACGCCGCGCTCGCCGAGCTGGACACGGCCCGCGACCTGCTCGACTCCGCCCTGCGCGAGTTGCGCAGGGCGCCCAAGCGGTCGGGCGAGCGGGAGAGCGGCTCGCAGCGGGAGCTCAAGCTGCTGCGCCAGGTGTTCAAGACGCTGCCGGTCCCGCTGGTGGTGCTGGACGACTCGGGGACGGTGCGGCGCATCAGCTCGGAGACCTCCCGGATGCTGGGCAGCCCGGCCGGTTACGTGATCGGCCGCTCGTTCGCGTTGTTCGTCGACGTCTCCCGCCGCGCGGCCTTCCGCTCGCACCTGACCGCGGTACGGCAGAGCGGCCAGACGGTGACCTTCCAGACCCGGCTGACCCACCAGGGCCGCGCGCACACCGTGCAGCTGGCCCTGACCCGGCTGACCATGCCGGGCGAGCCGCACGAGATGACCGCGATCCTGGTCCTGCCGCTGGAGACCCAGGTCTCCGAGACGCGGCCGGGACCGGCCGAGCGGTCGGACTCCGACCTGGTCATGGCCTCCGCGCGCCGCCAGGAGCTGCTGTCGCGGATGACGCGCCTGCTGCTGGACGAGGACAGCCTCCGCCAGCCGGTGACGGTGACCCGGGCCTCGCGGCTGCTGGCCTCCGAGGCGGCCGACTGGGTGATCGCCGACGTGGTCCGCGACGGCTCGCCCCGCCGGGCCTGCGTGCTCGGCCCGGTCGACAAGCCGGTGGCCGAGCTGGTCCGCGTGGTCGAGAACCTCAACCCGCTCAGCGCGCCGCTCATCGCCCACGTGCTCACCAGCGGCTCCGGCGGCGTGGTGCACGAGATGCTGGAGGAGGAGACGCTGCTGGGCGGCGTCCCCGACGGGCCGCCGCTGCTGCGGGTGATGGGCGCCGCCTCCGTGCTGTGCGCGCCGATCCAGGACCAGGACGGCGCGGTGGGCGCCCTCACCCTCGTACGGCTGCGCGACCGCGAGCCGTTCACCCTGGCCGACCTGGGCCTGATCGAGGAGATCGGCGTCCACCTCGGGCTGGCCCTGCGGGCCCGGCGCAGCTTCCAGAACCGGTCGCAGGCGGCCGAGGCGCTGCGCACCAGCGTGGTGCCCCGCACCCTGCCGGACATCCCCGGCTTCGAGGCCGCCGCGATCTACCACGCGGGCTCCAGCCTGGTCGGGGCCGAGTTCTACGACGTCTTCCCCTTCGCCGGCGGCTGGGGCTTCGCGCTGGGCGGGGCGGCGGGCAAGGGCGAGGAGGCCGCCTCGGTCAGCGCCATGGTGCGCAACGGGCTGCGCGTGCTCAGCGTGTGGGAGAGCGATCCGGGCGAGACCCTGCGCAAGCTCAACCAGGCGCTGGCCGCCCAGAACAACGGCATGTTCGTGATGGCCGTGGCCGGGTTCGTCAAGGGACGGCGGATCAGGCTCTCCAGCGCCGGGCACCACCCCGCCGCGCTGTTGCAGCCCGACGGGGCGGTGCGCTTCACCGCCGGGGGCGGCGTGCCGCTGGGCATCTCCCCCGAGGCCGAGACCTTCGACGAGGAGATCACACTGGCGGCGGGCCAGACCCTGCTGTTCTATTCGGACGGGCTGATCGCCTCCCGCAACGAGCACGGGGAGGCCTACGGCGAGAGCCGCCTGGCCGACGTCCTGGCCCGGTGCGTCTCGCAGTCCCCGGCCACCGTGGTCAAGGCGGTGGAGGAGGACAGGCACGCGTTCTCCGGCGGACGGGTCTGGGACGAGATCGTGATACTTGCCCTGCGCGTTGTGTGAGGATCGTATAACTTAACGTTCCATGGCCCGGCGCATACCGGGTCGCGCACCAGCGCCAGGCCACGGAGACGAGGTGTACAGGCGAGTCGGCATTGACCACGGCCGGGACGCGGCGCCCGGCCGGTGTCCGGACAGAGACGACCTCCCATGACTTCCATTCACCAAGCGGCGCTCTACGACTCAGACGAGCGGTTCCTCGCCGTGGCGCTGCCGTTCGTCTACGACGGGCTCGCCAAGGGCGAGCCCGTCCTGGTCTCCACCACCCCGGCCAACCTGGAACTCCTCGGTGACGCCCTGGGCCGGGACGGCCGCCGGGTCGACTACGCCGAGGCCGCCTTCCTCGGCCGCCGGCCGGTCCAGCGCACCACCGCCTTCCACCGCTACTGGCGCCGGCGGGGCCCGGAGGCCCCCTACGGGGGGCACGTGCGGGTGATCTCCGAACCGGTGTGGACCGGCCGGGCGCCCGGTGACGTGCGCGTCTGGCAGCGCATGGAGTCGATCCAGAACCTGCTGCTCGAGGGCACCAACGTCTGGATGATCTGTCCCTACGACACCCGCGTCCTGGACGCCGGGCTGATCGCGACCGCCAGGCGCACCCATCCCTCGCTGTCGGAGGACGGCCGGACCTCAGTCTTCTGCCCGGAGTACACCGACCCGGCGGACTTCGTCCGCGAGTGCGACGCCGTACCGCTGCCGTCCCCTCCCGAGGAGGCGGTCACCCGGTACGTGGAGACGCTGCCGACGTTGCGCTCCTTCGTCTCCGACCAGGCGACCTTCTTCGGGCTGAGCAGGGATCGCTCCACTCTGCTCGCGGTGGCGGTCAACGAGGTGGCCGGGCATCTGGACCCGCCGGTCACCGTCCACCTGTGGGAGAGGTTCGGGGCGATCGTCTGCCAGGTCCACCGGGCCGGAGGGGGCCTGACCGATCCGTTGGCCGGCTTCGTGCCGCCGAGCCCCACCGCCGGGCCGGGTGACGGGCTGTGGATCGCCCGTCAGCTCTGCGACCGGCTGGACATCCACCACGACGCGGACGGGTGCACGGTCCAGGTGCACGTGCCGAGTTCTCGGGCCGAAGAACTACGACAGAGCCGGAAATACTGAGGTTTGCCACCCGGAAGGATCCGGGTATTGTTTGGTGCATACAGACGAGTGCCTAAGACGCAGGCACCCCCTGGAAGTCCAGGCTTTCCATGCCTATCTCCCCCAGAGGTGTGCCGTGAATATTGCATTTGTCGCTTCCGATGCTCCGTCCGCCGCCAACGACCAGTCCGCTCACCGCGCGCAGATGCTGGCCGTCGCCCGAGAGCTCGGCAGGGATCACAAGGTCACCATCTACACGCGCAGGGGCTCCGACTCCGGCAAGGCGCGTGTCCGCGTGGCCCACGGCGTCACCATGGAACACCTTTCCGCGGGTCCCGCCCGTGACCTGCCCGAGGACGGCGTGCTGCCCTACCTGTCCGACCTGAGCGGCCAGCTGATGGACCGCTGGGGCCAGGACCGGCCGGACGTCATCCACGCCCACTCCTGGACCGGCGGCCTGGCCGCCATCGCCGGTGCGAGCAACCTGCGCGTCCCGGTCACCCAGACCTTCACCCGTTCCGCCTCCGCCGACGCCAAGAAGGCCCGGCTGCAGCGCGCGATCGGCCGCCGGGCCGACGCGGTGATCGTCGGGTGCGGGGACGAGGAGTCCGAGATGATCCGCATGGGCGTGCCGCGCCGCAACATCGCGGTGGTGCCCTGCGGCGTCGACATCGAGCGCTTCCGGCGCCAGGGACCGGCGGCCCCGCGCGGCACCCGGCCCCGGCTGCTGCACGTGGGCTCGCTGGCCGAGAACGCGGGCGCGCAGACCGCGATCCGGGCGCTGAGCGGCATCCCGGACGCGGAGCTGCTCATCGCCGGCGGCCCGGTCGCGGCCGATCTCGAGCACGACGCCGACGCCTACCAGGCCCGGCTGCTGGCCAAGGAGCTCGGCGTGGACGACCGGGTCACCTTCCTGGGGCAGATCCCGCACGCCTCGGTCCCCAAGCTGATGCGCAGCGCCGACGTCGTCGTCTCGCTGCCGCGCGAGGTCGCGGCGGGCGTCGTGACGCTGGAGGCCATGGCCTGCGGCGTGCCGGTCGTCGCCTCGGCGGTGGGCGCGCACATGGACTCCGTCGTCGACGGGGTGACCGGCCTGCTGGTCGCCCCGGACCGCCCCGCGCAGACCGCCAGGCTCACCCGTGAGCTGCTGGCCGACCCGACCCGCCGTACGGCCCTGGGCTTCGCGGCCGCCGACCGGGTCCGGTCCCGCTACTCCTGGGAGCGGATCAGCCAGGAGCTCGTCCGCGTCTACGAGGAAGCTTTGGCCGCCCAGCACTGAGTACCGGGTCTCCCGGCCCAGTGCTGGGTTCCCCTGATTTCCCGAGGTCCCCGCGCCCGCGCCCCGGCGCCGGGGACCTCGTTGATCATACGGCCGGTGGATATACGGTTGACCGTATGTTGATCCACCCTTGGGATGCCGCACCCGAGGACGAGGCCCTGGCCTTCGTCCGGTCCAGCGGGTTCGGTCATCTGGTCGCGGGCGGCCGGGACCGCGAGGTCCCGGTCGTGGTCCCCACCCAGTTCCTGCTCGCCGACGACCGCACGGTCCTGCTCCACCTGGCCCGGCCCAACCCCGTCTGGGCCGCCGTCGAGGAGAACCCTGCCGTGGTCCTGTCCGTCGCGGGCGACTGGGCCTACGTGGAGGGCGGCTGGAAGGTCCTGCCCGGCGAGGACGACCCGCGGCGCGGCATCCCGACCACCTACTACGCGGCGGTCCAGCTGCTGTGCCACGCCGAGATCGTCACCGACGCCGCGGGCAAGGCCGAGATCCTCAGGGCGCAGATCGCGCAGCTGGAGGGCGGGGGCGCCCTGGTGGACCCCGCCGAGCACGAGCGGCGCTTCGCCGGGATCCGGGGTCTGCGGCTGACGATCCGCAAGGTGGACGGCAAGTTCAAGTACGGCGGCAACGTCGACGAGGCGCACCGGCGGCACGTCGCCGAGCGGCTCGCCGAGCGCGGCGGGCCCGGTGACGCAGCCGCCCGCGCGCACCTGCTGCGGGGCCTGGAGCGGGAGGTGGCGGGAGAACCCGCCGCCCGGTAGGCCGGAGACGCGCCCCCCCGATGGACCGCGCGTCGCCACTAAAACTCGCTAGCCGCCGCTAAAACCAGCTATAAGCCGATAAATGCCGCACGTTTGCCGGATCTCTCTGCCATCGTTGAGGCACGGGAGGCGAGGACACATGGATCTCGGTGATGCGAAGGATCTGTCCAGGGCGCTGAGCGAGCTCATGCGTGACGCCCACCACGTCCTGGAGGAGGGCAGGGAGCCCGCCGAACTGGTGGTCAGGGTCACCGGCCATCTGGGCTGCGACTTCAGGCACGTGGTCTCGGTCACCGAGACCTTCCCCAACTGGGAGCACGCCAACCTGCAGCGCGGCGCGGACGCCTACCTCGCCCGGCACAGCCCGCCGGCCGAGTGGTTCGGCATCGCCGGGCAGGGGCGCGAGCACGACGACTACGTGAACATGCTGGCCGGCGCGGCACGCGGCTACGAGCGCTACGAGATCGGCGCGGTCGACTACGGCACGGCGCCGATCGGCCCCGACGCCACCACCGAGGTCGTCACGCTCGGCCTGGTGCTGACCCGCTCCCCCGGCGGCTCCCCCGTCGTGGTCGGCCTGCGCGGCCCGCAGGAGCACGGACCGCGGCAGTCGCAGGTCACCGTGCTGGCCGCCGACCGGCGCGAGGCGGTGGCCGTACGCGACGAGATCGGCGCGCTCATGCGCGAGCACGACGTCTACCGGGGCCAGGTGCTGTCGTTCGCCTGGAGCGAGCACCGGGGCAACGACCTGGTGACCTTCCTGCCCCGCCCGGACATGGCCGCCGACCAGGTGGTGCTGCCCGAGGGCGTGCTGGAGACGATCGAGCGGCACGTCGTGGGCATCGGCGAGCTGGCCGTACGGCTGCGCGAGCACGGCCAGCACCTCAAGCGGGGCCTGCTGCTGCACGGCCCGCCCGGCACCGGCAAGACCCACACGGTCCGCTATCTGATGGGCCGGATGAGCGGGTGCACGGTGATCGTGATGACCGGGTCGGCGATCCGGTTCGTCAGCCAGGCGGCCGGGCTCGCCCGGCGGCTCCAGCCCGCGGTGATCGTCCTGGAGGACGTGGACCTGGTCGCCATGGACCGCTCGTTCACCCAGGAGGGCAACCCCCTGCTGTTCGCGCTGCTCGACGCCATGGACGGGGTGGGCGCCGACTCCGACGTGGCGTTCGTGCTGACCACGAACCGGGCGGGGGTCCTGGAGCGGGCGCTGGCCGACCGGCCGGGGCGGGTGGACCTGGCGGTGGAGATCCCCAAGCCGGACGCCGCCGGCCGGGCCGCGCTGCTGCGCCTGTACTCCCGCGACCTGCGGCTGGAGGCCGACCTCGACCCGATCGTCACCCGGACCGAGGGGGCGACCGCCTCGTTCTTCAAGGAGCTGCTGCGCCGCGCGGTGCTGGTCGCCCTGCGTGACGGCGCCGGAGGGGACGGGCAGACCGTCTCGGCGCTCACCGAGGCCCACCTGGGCGCCGCGCTGGAGGAGATGCTCGGCGAGCGCGAGTCGCTGACCCGGGCCCTGCTGGGCTCCGGCGATCACGACCCGGACGACGCGCCGCCGATGTCCCCCGGCATGGGCCCCGGCGGTGCGGGTCCCGGCGTCTACGGCGACGGAGCGGTGATCGGGTACGTCGAGTACGGTCCCTGACCCGCGCGCGAGCCCGGTCCCCGGCCCGTGCCCGCTCCCGGCCCGCCCGGCGGGGCCGGGCGCGAGACAGGTGTGAAATTACGATAAGCCCGTTATCAGAGGGAAATAATTGCTTTTATAGGCGCATGTCGATTCGCAGGTCGTTATCGGGCGCCGCAGCGGTGGCCCTGTCCCTCTGCCTCCTGCCCGCCCAGAACGCGCTGGCCGCTCCCGGCTGGGGCAAGCCGGTCCTGGAGGAGCACTTCGACGGCACCCGCATCGACGGCCGCAAGTGGGTCGTCTACCACTCCCCCGGCGCCGAGACCAATCCGCGCACCCGCAGGGCGACCAGCGTGAGCGGCGGCGTGCTGCGGCTCAAGGGCGGGATGTACGGCGGCGCCGACCTGTCCGGCGGCGTGGCCACCCACCTGGCGCAGCGCTACGGCCGCTGGGAGGTGCGCATGCGGGCCGAGCGCGGGGCCGGCTACACCCCGCTGGCCCTGCTGTGGCCGCACAGTCAAGGCCGGCCCGAGTACGCCGAGGTCGACTTCGCCGAGATCATCGACCCGACCCGCCGCTCCGGCGGCATCTTCGTGCACCGCGGCGAGCGGCGTCAGGCCCAGCGCACGGTCAGGGCCGACTTCACCCGCTGGCACACGGTCGCGGTCGACTGGCTGCCCGGCCGGCTGACCTTCTGGCTGGACGGCAGGAAGGTCTGGGACTACCGCGGCTCCAACGTGCCCAGGGGGCACTCCATGCACCTGGCCCTGCAGAACGACGTGACGTGCAACGAGTGGTCCCCGTGCCGCAACGCCTCCACCCCGGCCACGGTGAGCATGTACGTCGACTGGGTGCGCGTCTATCCCTACCGGGGCTGAGGCGCCCGGCGGGAGCCTCAGGGCCGCGCGGGTGACTCCTCGGCGAGACGCTCCCCGGCGGGCGGGGCCGGGGCCTCCCCGGATCCGCCCCTGGAGGCGGTGGCCAGCACGGATCCGCCGAGGATCAGGGCGAAGGAGGCCAGGATCGAGGGGGTGAGCGGCTCGCCGAGCACCACCACGCCCGCGGCCACCGCGACCACCGGGTTGACGTAGGTGAACACCAGCGCCCGGGAGGCGCCGACCTCGCGGATGAGCGCGAAGAACACGATGAACGCCAGCGCCGTGCAGATGAGGGCCAGTCCCGCCAGCGCGGCCAGCACCCGCCCGGCGGGCAGGGCGTCCGGCCAGGTCATCACCGCCGGCGGCGCGTAGACCAGGGCCGCAAGGCCGAGGCAGACGGCCGTCATGGGCAGGGCCGGGACGTCCTTGAGCCGCCGTGCGGCGATGAGCGGGGCGATGGCGTAGCAGGCGGCCGTCAGCAGCACCTCGGTGATCGACCACGGATCGCCGCCGCGCAGCTCGGGCGCGGCCAGCACGGCCACCCCGGCCAGCCCCACGGCCAGGCCCGCCCAGCGGAGGGCGCCGAGCCGTTCGGCGTCGCCGGTCAGCCGGCCCACCACCACCGCGATGATCGGCGAGGCCGCGATGAGCAGGCCGGTCATCGAGCTGGTCAGGTGGCGCTCGGCGTCCGACAGCAGCCACCACGGCACGATGATCTCCAGCGCCGCGAAGGCGGCCATCGGCCGCCAGTGCCGCATGATCCCCCGCAGCCGGCCGCCGCGCAGCGCCAGCGGCAGCAGTACGGCGGCGCCCACCGCGGTGCGCGCGAACACCAGCACGGGCACGGACACGCCGTCCACCGCCACCTTGATCATCAGGTACGGGACGCCCCAGATGACGCTCATCAGGGCGAACAGGATCCAGCCCCGCCTGCTCACCGGACCACGCTCCCCGGATGCGCCGGGCCGTACGGCACGCCGGTCATCGCCGTCACCACTGTCGTTCCTCATCTTCCTCGGACCACCACCGTCATCGACGACACTAGAAAGAGGATTGGCCGCGTGTAAGGTCCAATATCCGCCATATTGATTGGGCCAATGGAGAAGGCAGATGGACTTCCACGTCGGGCTCACCGGACGGGGCGACCTGACCGCGCGCATCTACCGCGAGCTGCGCGAGGCCGTCCTGGACGGCCGCCTGCGGCCAGGGGAGCGGCTGCCGCCCACGCGCGAGCTGGCCGGGCGGCTGGGGGTGGCGCGCAACACCGTCGCCGCGGCCTACGACCGCCTGTCGGCCGAGGGCTTCCTCACCGGCCGGGTCGGCGCGGGCACCTTCGTGTGCGCGCAGCCGCTCACCCGCGCCCGGCCCAGGAACGCCCCGCCGGGCGCGGGCGTGCGGCCGCGGGCGGTGTGGGAGGCCATCTCGGCCGAGCCCGTCCCGACCGGCGGGGACGCCCGGCTCGGGGACGCCGCGGGCACGGGACCCGGGGACGCGGCCGGGGTGGTGTACGACTTCCGGGCCGGCAGCCCGGATCCGGGCCTGTTCCCGCTGGAGACGTGGCGGCGGCTCGTCACCCGGGAGCTGCGCCGCTCGGCCGTCGGCTCCGCCCAGTACGCCGGGCCGGCCGGGCACGCCGGGCTGCGCGAGGCGATCGCCCGGCACACGGGGGCCTCCCGCGCGGTGCGGGCGGGCGCGGACGACGTCATCGTCACCCAGGGGGCGCAGCAGGCGCTCGATCTCGTCGGCCGCGTGCTGATCGAGCCGGGCGACCGCGTGGCGGTCGAGGAGCCGGGCTACCCCCCGGCCCGACTGCTGTTCCGGTCCCTGGGCGCCCGCGTGACCGGCGTCCCGGTCGACGCCGGGGGGCTGCGGGTGGCGGACCTGCCCCGGGACGCCCGGCTGGTCTACGTCACGCCGTCCCACCAGTTCCCGCTGGGCACGCCGATGTCCCTGTCCCGGCGCGCCGCGCTGCTCGAATGGGCCGAGCGCAACGACGCCGTGGTGATCGAGGACGACTACGACAGCGAGTACCGCTTCGCCGGCCGCCCGCTGGAGGCGTTGCAGGGCCTCGACCGGTGCGGGCGGGTCGTCTACGTCGGGTCCTTCTCCAAGACGCTGCTGCCCGCGCTGCGGCTCGGTTTCCTCGTCGCCCCGGCCTCGCTGCGGCCCGCGCTGCACGCCGCCAGGATGCTCACCGGCTGGCACGGCGACCCGGCGCCGCAGGCGGCGCTGGCGGGCTTCATCGAGGAGGGCCTGCTGGCCCGCCACGTCCGCAGGACGACGCGGGAGTACGCCGGGCGCCACGCGATGATCACCGGGGCCCTCCGCGACCGCTTCGCGGACTGGCTGCGGCCGGTGCCCTCGGCCGCGGGCCTGCACCTGTGCGCGCGGCTCGCGCCGGACGCACGGGTCGATCTGGAGACAGTGATCGCCCGCGCCCGCGGGGCGGGGGTCGCCGTGGAGAGCCTGTCCGCCTACTGCGGCGAGACGCCGGCGCAGGCGGGCCTCGTGATCGGCTACGGCGGGGTACGGCCGGCCGCGATCGGCGAGGGCCTGCGGCGGCTGGCCCGGTGCTTCGCCGATCTCACCTGAGCCCGCCTGGACCGGCCCGGCGCCCGGGCCGGCGTCACAGCAGGCGGGCGGCCTTGAGGGCCAGGTGGACCACCAGGCGGTCCTCGCCGTCGGACAGGTCGCGGCCGATCAGGCGCTCGGCCTTGCCCAGCCGGTAGTAGAGCGTCTGGCGGTGCACGCCCAGGGCGGCGGCGGCCTCCTGGACGTGGCCGGCGTGGTCGAGATAGTCCTCCACGGTCCTGGACAGCTCCGGATCGGCGACCAGCTCCCCCGCCTCGGCCGCCAGCTCGCGCAGCGTCTCCGGGGTCAGGCGGGTGAGCATCCGGTAGGCCCCCAGGTCGGCCCAGGCCGCCACCGGCCCGAGCCGCGGGACCCGGCCGGCCACCCGCAGCGCGTGCACCGCCTCCCGCCAGCTCTGCCAGGCCTGCCCCGGCTCCGCCCTGGCATCGCCGACGCCCGCCGCCGTGCCGTACATGGCCCGCACCCGCACGGCCACCTCCCACGCCTGCGCGGCCGGGGCCAGCAGCGCCACCAGCGGCTCGCCGTGGACGGGCAGGCCGGGGTCGGCGATCACCTCGCGCGGGAGGGTCCACAGCGGGACGACCCGGTCGGCGCCGGGGCGCACGGCGATCGCCGTCACCGGGCCGCTCAGGTCGAGCAGGGACAGCGCCCACGACCGCTCCTCGGCGTCGGGCGACAGCAGCTCCCGCAGGTGGCCGCCCAGGTCCCTGCGGCGGCGGGCCTCCTGGGCCAGGACCGTGGCCGCCCGCGCGACCGGCCCGGCCACGGAGTCGAGCCGCTCCTCGGTGAGGGTCCCGTCGTCCAGCAGCCACAGGTAGCCGTAGGTCACCTCCTGGTGCCGCAGCGGGACGCAGACGCGGGCGAGCACGCCCAGCTCGGCGTCGGCGGGGATGCGGACCCGGCCGGGGGCGCTGGCGATGCCGTACCCCTCGAAGTAGGCCCGGACCTCGTCGGAGGCGCGGCGGCGCAGGATGGACTCCTGGCGCACCGTGTCGATGTCGCCGCTCTGCGCGGCGTAGGCCAGCAGCTGGAAGGAGCGGTCCTCCAGGGTCGCGGAGGCGCCCAGCCTGGCGGCGATCTCGTCGACGGTCTCCTGGAGCATCCCACCATTGTCATACATCTGTATGAAGCCTCGCCCCGTGATCGTGGCAGATGCACATGAGACTCCGCTGAGCTGGAGTTTTAGTCTGGGGGGCATGTTCGGTTCAGTTCTCCTCGCCGGGTCGCGGCTGCCGCTCGTACGGCGCGCGGTCTCCGGCGTTCCGTTGACGCGCAAGGTCGTCGACCGCTTCGTGGCGGGCGAGACCGTTCAGGACGCCGTCGAGGCCGTGCGCCGCCTGACCGGTGCGGGCCTGGCCGTCACCATCGACCATCTGGGCGAGGAGACCCGGGACGCCGGGGCCGCCGCCCAGACCGCCGACGCCTACGTGCTCATGCTGGCCGCGCTGCGCGAGCTGGAGCTCGGGGACCGCGCCGAGGTCTCGGTCAAGCTGTCGGCGGTGGGCCAGGCGCTCGGCGCCGACGGCGACAAGATCGCCCTGGACAACGCCCGCCGCATCTGCGAGGCCGCCCACGACGCCGGGGCCGGGGTCACCCTCGACATGGAGGACCACACCACGGTCGACTCCACCCTGGGCATCCTGCGCACGCTGCGCGGCGACTTCCCGGGCACCGGCGTGGCGATCCAGTCCTACCTGTTCCGCAGCGAGGCCGACTGCCGCGACCTGTCGTACGAGGGCTCGCGGGTCCGCCTGGTCAAGGGCGCCTACGCCGAGCCCGCCTCCGTCGCGCACCGCGACAAGAACGAGGTCGACAAGGCCTACGTGCGGTGCCTGCGGATCCTCATGGCGGGGAAGGGCCACCCCATGGTGGCCACGCACGACGACCGGCTGATCTCGATCACCGAGACCCTCGCCGACCGTTTCGGGCGCGCCCTGGGCGACTACGAGTACCAGATGCTGTACGGCATCCGCACCGACAAGCAGCAGGCCCTGGCCGGCGCGGGCCACACGATGCGTGTCTACATCCCCTACGGCGACGACTGGTACGGCTACTTCATGCGCCGCCTGGCCGAGCGCCCGGCCAACGTCGCCTTCTTTCTCCGTGCCCTTGGAGGCAAGTAGCCATGGATGCCATCTCCAACGTCCCCACCCCCGCCAACGAGCCGGTGCTCGGCTACGCGCCGGGCAGCGCCGAGCGGGCCGCGCTCGAGAACCGCATCAAGGAGCTGGCCGGAGCCCAGCTCGACCTGACCATGACGGTCGGCGGCGAGCAGCGCATGGCGGGCGGCGCCTCCCTCGACGTGGTGCAGCCGCACCACCACTCCTCGGTGCTGGGCCGTACGGCGGAGGCCACCGCCGATGACGTGCGGGCCGCGATCGACGCCGCGCTGGCGGCGGCCCCCGCCTGGCGGGCGCTGTCCTTCGACGAGCGGGCCGCGATCTTCCTGCGCGCCGCCGACCTGCTGGCCGGGCCGTGGCGCCAGACGCTGAACGGCGCGACGATCCTCGGCCAGTCCAAGTCGGTCCAGCAGGCCGAGATCGACGCCGCCTGCGAGCTGATCGACTTCCTGCGCTTCAACGTGGCCTACGCGCGGCAGCTGTACGCCGAGCAGCCGCTGTCCTCGCCGGGCGCGTGGAACCGGATGGAGTACCGCCCGCTGGAGGGCTTCGTCCTGGCGATCACCCCGTTCAACTTCACCGCGATCGCGGGCAACCTGCCGGCCTCGGCCGCCCTGATGGGCAACGTCGTGGTCTGGAAGCCCTCCCCCACCCAGCAGTTCGCCGCGCACTTCACCATGCGCCTGCTGGAGGAGGCCGGCCTGCCGCCGGGCGTGATCAACATGGTGACCGGCAACGGCCAGGGCGTCTCCGAGGCCGCCCTGCCCCACCCGGAGCTGGCGGGCATCCACTTCACCGGCTCCACCGCGACCTTCCAGCACCTGTGGGCGGCCGTGGGCGCGAACATCGCCGCCTACCGGTCCTACCCGCGCCTGGTCGGCGAGACCGGCGGCAAGGACTTCGTGCTGGCCCACCCCTCGGCCGACCCGGCGGTGCTGTCCACCGCGCTGATCCGCGGAGCGTTCGAGTACCAGGGCCAGAAGTGCTCGGCCGCCTCCCGCGCCTACGTCCCGCGCTCGATCTGGACGGCGATCCGCGACGACCTGGTGGCCACCGCCGAGTCGCTGACCGTCGGCGACGTGGCCGCCGACCTGTCGGCGTTCATGGGCGCGGTCATCGACGGGCGGGCCTTCGCCAAGCACAAGGCGGCCATCGACCGGGCCCGCTCGCTCGACTCGATCGACGTGCTGACCGGCTCCTACGACGACTCCACCGGTTACTTCGTCAGGCCGGCCATCCTGGAGTCGGCCGACCCGACCGACGAGATCTTCACCAAGGAGTACTTCGGCCCGATCCTCGGCGTGCACGTCTACGACGACGGCGACTTCGACGCGGTGCTGAAGCAGATGGAGAGCGCCTCGTCGTACGCGCTGACCGGCTCGGTGATCGCCCGGGACCGCTACGCGGTCGCCTCGGCCTCGGAGAGGCTGCGCTTCGCGGCGGGCAACTTCTACGTCAACGACAAGCCCACCGGCGCGGTCGTCGGCCAGCAGCCCTTCGGCGGCGCCCGCTCCTCGGGCACCAACGACAAGGCCGGCTCGATCTTCAACCTGATCCGCTGGGTGAACGCCCGCACGATCAAGGAGACCTTCGTCCCGCCGACCGACCACCGCTACCCCCACATGGGCTGACCCCGCGGCACTGAGGTCCGCCGCGGCGATCCACCGCGGCGGGCCGGTTCACACGGTGATGACGACCTTGCCCTCCGCGTGGCCGCCGCTCACGTAGCGGACGGCCTCGCGGGCCTCGGCCAGCGGGTAGGTCCTGCTGACGACCGGGGCGAACCGGCCGGCCTCCAGCAGCTCCGCCAGGAAGCGCAGGTCCCGCTCGCGGTGGAGCGAGACCAGCGCGCGCAGCCGGTGACCGCTGAACGGCGAGGGCAGCATCGCCCGGAACTGGCGGCCGAGCCCGCCCGTCCACTTGCCGCCCTCCTCGCCGCCCATGACGACGAGGGTGCCGCGGGGGGTGAGGGCGCGCCGCATGCGCGACAGCGGCCGGTTGCCCGCGATGTCGAGGATGAGGTCGTAGCGTTCGGGCCGCCCGGTGAAGTCCTCACGCGTGTAGTCGAGGACGTGGTCGGCGCCGATCGAGCGGACCAGATCCGCCTTGGCCGGGCCGCACACGCCGGTGACCTCGGCGCCGAACACCTTGGCCAGCTGCACCGCGAACGTCCCCACCCCGCCCCCGGCCCCGATGACCAGCACCTTCTGCCCCTCCTGGACCTTCCCCGCGTCGCGCAGGCCGTGCAGGGCCGTCTGCGCCGAGATCGGCACGGCCGCCGCCTGCTCGAAGGTGAGGGCGGCAGGCTTGGGAACGAACTTGCCCTGGCGGCCGCAGGCGTACTCGGCGAAGGAGCCCTGGCAGCTGCCGAACACCTCGTCCCCGGGCCGGAAGCGGGTGACGTTGCGCCCGACCGCCTCCACCCGCCCGGCCACGTCCATGCCCCGCACCCGGACCCTGGGCGCGCGCAGCCCGAACCCGAGGCGCACCAGGTACGGCGTGCCCGTCATGAGGTGCACGACGCCCGCGTCGACCCCGGCCGCGCGCACCCGGACGAGCACGTCGTCGTCCCCGGGCGCCGGCGGGTCGACGTCTCTGAGCTCCAGCACGTCGGCCGGGCCGTAGGTGTCCTGAACGATTGCTTTCACGGGGTCTCCTCCGCGTTGCCGGGGTACTGGAACACGTCGTCGAGCGGGACGCCGAACACCCGCGCGATCTGGAAGGCCATCTCCAGGGAGGGCGAGTAGCGGCCCTGCTCGATCGCGATGACGGTCTGGCGCGTGACGCCGATGCGGGTGGCCAGCTCCGCCTGGGTCATCTCACCGTGGGCGAAGCGCAGGGACCGGATCGAGTTGGTGACCCTGGTCGGCTTCACCACGGTCAGAAGCCCTTGCGGTAGGCGGCGATCTTCGTGAGGGACCCGAGGACCGCCGACAGCACGAACGCCAGGTAGAGCACGTTGGCGATCCAGAACTGGTCCGCCTCGGCCATCGCCAGCACGCAGGCCGCGATGCCGCCGATGACGACGAAGGACTGGCCGGTGTGGTCGCCGAAGCGGTTGATCTCCCGGTCGCGCTGGTCCTTCTGCCCGGCGTCCTCGGGCGCCAGGGCCGCGGCCACGATGCGCAGGACGATCGCGACCACGACCGCGGCGCCGATGCTCCACAACATGATCGGCACATAGGCCACCTCGGCCAGCGGGGTGGGCCCCGCCTGGCCGAGGAGGAGGGTCAGGTAGACCGCGTAGGCGACGGCCGAGACCGCCGCCATGATCCACGCGAGCTTCTCTTCGAACGGCATGCCAGGAATGTAAAACATCGCGGACACCGTGTCTAGTTTTCTTTACATCATCAGCCGCCGTGACCGCCGTCTCCGGGGAGGGTCAGGGTCGCCGTCTGCGACCCGGTGTCCCAGAGCAGCCCGCCGGCCGCCTCCATGGCGAACAGGGCCGACACCTCCTCGGCCACCGTCATGCGGGCCTGGGCGGCGATCTTCCGCAGGGAGGTCCGGTGCGGGCGGGGACCTCCGTTGTCCACGAAGTACGGCATCTCCTCGACGATCCGGCAGGCCACGTCACCCTCGCCGAACTCGTCACGGGCCGCCTTCCACACGCGCCAGGGCGCCTCCGCGAACCCGTGGGCCGGCCTGCCCGCCCGCCGCACCCGCCGGTCGGTCCGGGCCCTGACGGCGACGCTCTTTCTCACACGACTCTTTGGCATGGGCACATGATGGCGGAGACATCGACTCTCAGTGACTGAATCAGCACTTTGAGCGAAGTCGACGCTGTACGCCTCGATCGGGCGAAGACCGGATCGCCCCGTTTCCACCGGGAACCGAATCCCATCGATCCGGCGGAAACTTTCCTTCCCGGCCCTTCGTCAAAAGGTAAAGCGAGAATAAAGACCACACTTCCACGGGGGCGGAGTACGGGGAGGCGCGGGGATCGTTGACGGGGAGCACAGGGGCGGCGGGGCCGCCGATGAGCGCCGAGGGCGTCGAGCACGCCCTCCGGGCCCGCCACGAGGAGCGGGACCGCATCTCCGACGACGTCCTGGATCTGGACGCCCACACCATCTTCCGGCTGCTGCGCAGCTCGCCGCTGCGCGGGGAGACCGCGCGCCGGTGGGCGACGGCCGAAGCCCGCGCGGCACTGCTGTGGGCCCTGCTGGACGCCTACCGCGGCACGCTCACCCGGGCCGACCGGATCCGGGCCGACAACCGCCGGCTCGGGCCCGCCGAGCTCGCCGAGCTGACCGAGCTGCTCACCGGGCCCGCCGTACGGCTGGTGCCCGACGCCGGGCCGCTGGAGCGGCGCTCGCTGCTGCACAGCGGGGAGCAGCGCTTCACCCTCGACGAGGCGGTGGCCACGATGGACCAGGCCTTCCGCGACGTCATCGACGTGATCACCGACGTCGACGCGGTCTGGAACGCGGCGCTGCCCCGGCTCGACACCGCCTCGGCCGCGATCGCCGCCGCCCGTGAGACGCTGCGCGAACTCGGCGATCCCGACCCCGGCCTGGAGGCGTGCGGGCGGGAGATCGAGCGCATCCGCGAGGAACTGCGCCACGATCCTCTGGGATCCGGCGGCGGGGGCGACGAGGACCTGGACCGGGTGGTCGCCGAGGCCGCACACCTGAGCGAGAGGGTACGGCGGGCCGCCGAGTTGCGGCGGGCCTACGGCGAGCGGCGTGAGACCCTGGCCCGGCGCGTCGGCCGGGTGGCCGCCGCCGAGGAGGAGGCCCGCAGGGTCCGCGACCTGGTGCTGGCGAAGATCGCCTCACCGGCGCTGCCCGCGCTCGCGGACCGCGCCCCTCTTCTGGGCCGACGGCTGGCCGCGCTGGATCCCTTCCCTCCCGCCAGGGCCCTGCCTGCGCCCGGCCGGGAGACGGCGGGCGGCGGGGTCACGGGTGCGCCGGACGACGGGCGGTGGCTGGAACGTGAAGAACTGCTCGCCGGTCTGGAACGCGCCACCGAGGACGCCCTGCGGCAGGCCGAGCGGGCCGGGACGGCCCTGCGCGAGCTGATCGCGCGCCGCGACGAGCTGCGCGGCAGACTGGAGGCCCTGCGGGCCAAGGCGGTCCGGCTCGGCCTGGCCGAGGACGCCGGGCTCGTCTCCCTGTACCGCCGGGCACACGACCTGCTCTGGACGGCCCCCTGCGACCTGCGCCGGGCCACGGTGGCCGTCACCGGATACCAACGTGCGACCGAGGGAGCCGCCGGATGACCGCCTGCGCCCAGCCCGACTGCACCGGGACCATCGAGGACGGCTACTGCGACCTGTGCGGCCACGCCGCCCGGCCGCCGGGCGCCGCCCCGTCCGCGCCCGCCTCCTCCTCTGCCGGGATCGCCTCCTACGGGCCCGCCCCTTCTTCTCCCGGACCCGCCTCCCACGGGCCGGTCTCCTCTCCCGGGGCCGTCTCCTCCGGGGCCTCCCGACCTGGTCCCGGCTTCACGTCCTTCTCCGTTCCCGTCACGATCCCCTCCGGCGCCCGCGGGAGCGGCTCCACGCCGAGCAGGGGGACCCGGGGCACCGGCGGCAGCCGTCCCGGGATGCTGGGCTCGGGACTGGCCGAGGTGCCGCCGGTGGTCTACCGGGACCCGGTCGAGGTGGTGCTGAAGGACCCGCAGGTGCCGGAGGACAAGCGGGTCTGCGCCAAGCCGGGCTGCGGCCGTCCGGTGGGCCGCAGCAGGGACGGGCGGCCGGGCCGTACCGAGGGGTTCTGCCCGCACGACGGCACTCGCTTCTCCTTCACCCCCAAGCTGCGCGAGGGCGACCTCGTCGCCGGGCAGTACGAGGTCAAGGGCTGCCTGGCGCACGGCGGGCTCGGCTGGATCTACCTGGCCGCCGACCGCAACCTCGACGGCCGCTGGGTGGTGCTCAAGGGGCTGCTGAACACCGCCGACGCCGAGGCGCTGGCCGTGGCCGAGGCCGAGCGCCGGTTCCTGACGGGCGTGGACCACGCCAACATCGTCAAGATCTTCAACTTCGTCCGGCACCGGGAGCCGGGGGGCGAGCCGGGGCACATGGCCGGCTACCTCGTCATGGAGTACGTCGGGGGCGAGTCCCTGCACGACCAGCTCCGCCGCAAGCTGCGGGAGAGCGGCGGCGCGCGGGCGCTCCCGCTGCGCCAGTCGATCCCGTACGCGCTGGAGATCCTGCGCGCCCTGGGATACCTGCACGACCGGGGCATGCTGTACTGCGACCTCAAGCCCGCCAACGTGATCCAGGTCGGCCGCGAGCTGAAGCTCATCGACCTGGGCGCGGTCCGGATGGCCGCCGACCAGGACAGCGCCATCTACGGCACGGTCGGCTACCAGGCGCCGGAGATCGCCTCCGAGGGGCCCTCGGTCGCCTCCGACCTCTACACGGTGGGGCGCACGCTGGCGGTGCTGAGCTTCCCGTTCAGCCCGGTCCGCGACAACGCCGAGGCCCCGCTCCCCGACTTCGACGACCTGCCGCCGGAGGCCAGGTACGAGTCCTTCCACCGTTTCCTGCGCCGGGCGACCGCCGCGGTCCCGGCCGCCAGGTTCGCCGGCGCGGAGGAGATGGCCGACCAGCTCCTGGGCGTGCTGCGGGAGGTGCGCGCGGTGGAGGACGGCATCCCCTACCCCGCGCCCTCCCCGCTGTTCGGTCCCGAGCGGATCGCCGCCGGGACCTCCCTGGCGGGACGGGGCAGCGGGCGGATCCTGGAGCCGCTCGACCGCGCCGCCGCCGCGGCCGCCCTGCCCGTGCCGCTGGCCGACCCCGCCGATCCGGCCACCGCGTTCCTGTCCGGCCTCACCGCGCGCACCCCCGGCGAGCTCGTCACCATGCTGGAGTCGGCGCCGGACACGCCCGAGACCCTGCTCGCCCGGCTCAGGATCAGCGCCGAGAACGGCATGCCGGAGACCGAGGCCCTGCTCGCCAGGGCGGCCGGGAGGCTGGCCGGCGACTGGCGGGTCCTGTGGTGCCGGGGCGTGCACCAGCTGGTCTCCGGCGATCCGGCGGAGGCCGCGCGGATCTTCGACCGCTGCTACGACCTGATGCCCGGGGAGTGCGCCTCCCGGCTGGCACTGGCCTTCAGCCTGGAGGCCGCCGGCGACCAGGCGATGGCCGAGTGGCGCTACCGGTCGGTGTGGAACACCGACCGGTCCTACGTGAGCGCGGCGTTCGGCCTGGCCCGGGTCCTGCTGGCCCAGAACCACCGGGACGCGGCGCTCGAGGTCCTCGACGAGGTGCCCACGAGCTCCAGCAACTTCGTGGCGGCGCGGCTGGCCG
Organism: Paraplanobispora siamensis; assembly: GCF_016863175.1. Taxonomy (GTDB): domain Bacteria; phylum Actinomycetota; class Actinomycetes; order Streptosporangiales; family Streptosporangiaceae; genus Planobispora; species Planobispora siamensis. Next base: position 11,101 of record NZ_BOOJ01000050.1, on the reverse strand, counting down.
CCGTGGCGGCGGCCGTACGGGAACGCGCCCCCGTGTCGCTGAACGCCGCCACGCTGAGCGCGGCCGGAGAGCGGCTCGACGATCTCGGCGACCTCGATCCCCGGCGGCGGGCGCAGATGGCCGCCGAGATCCTGGAGCGGGCCCTCGAATGGCTCGACTCCGCCTCCGGCGCGACCTCGGGCAGCGGTTCCCTGCTCGGGACGCCGTTCAGCGAGCGCGATCTCCGCCGGGAGCTGGAGCGCCTCTACCGCGGGCTCGCGCGCTCCGCGGCCACCGTCGCCGAACGGCACGCGCTCATCGACCGTGCCAACGCCGCCCGCCCCAGGACGCTGCTGTGACGGCCCCCGACGACGCCGTGGCGACCCCGGAGGCGGGCGTGGGCGAGCCGGACGACGCGGTGACGCTCCCGGTCGCCGCGCGCCGCCCGGCCGGAACGCCCGAGACCGGAAAGAGCCCGGCTGATCCCGGCGACACCGCGCACGCGGGAAGCCCGACGGGTGCGGGAAGCCCGGCGAAGGCGGGAAACCCGGCGGGTGCGGAGGACACGACGGCCACCGGGGACGCCTCGGACCCGGGGAACACCACCGGGGCGCCGGAGGCCGGGGAGAGCCCGGCGGGCGCCGGGACCACGGCGGATACAACGAGCACAACGGACGCGGCGGGCGCCGAGAACACCTCGGACGCGGCGGACACAACGGACGCGGCGGGCGCCTCGGGTGTGGAGGCGGGCGCGGGCGGCGCGTGTCCCCGGTGTGGTTCGAGCGTGCACCCGGGTGAGTTCTTCTGTGAGGGCTGCGGGCAGCCGCTGGACGGGGCCGGCTGTGTGCGGTGCGGGCCGGCTCCGGTGGATCCGGAGGGCTACTGCGAGCTGTGCGGCCTGCGGCAGCCGTCCGAGAGCGACCACACCGAGACCGAGGCGGGCGGCGCCGCGGGGGTGAGCGACCGCGGGCTGCGGCACAGCCGCAACGAGGACGCGATGGCGCTGGTGGCCGCGGACGGCGTGACCATCGGCGTGGTCTGCGACGGGGTGTCCTCCTCGCCACGCCCGGAGACCGCCTCCTCGGCCGCCGCGCGGACGGGCGCCACCTCGCTCCTGGAGGCGCTCCGCTCGGGCGCCGACCCGGTGACGGCCACCCGTACGGCGCTGGCGGGGGCCGCGACCGCGGTGGCCGCGCTGGGCTCCTCGGTGGACGACGCGCCCGCCTGCACCTACGTCTCCGCCGTCGTGGGACCGGACCGCGTCACGATCGGCTGGGCCGGTGACAGCCGCGCCTACTGGCTCGGCGCCGCCGCCACGCCGCCGCCCGGCACCGGCACCGATTCCGACACCGGCCCGATGCCGTCTCCCATATCCGACACCGACACCGGCCCCATGCTCTCCCCCGTCTCCGGCGCCGGTCCGGCGCCCCTGCGCGGTCCCGCGTTGCTCACCGAGGACGACGTCGTCTCGCCCGGCCTGCTGTCGGCCTGGCTCGGAGCCGACGCGGGCCGGATCACGGCCCACGTCGGCGAGTTCGCGCCCGAGGGTCCCGGGGTGGTCCTGGTCTGCAGCGACGGGCTGTGGGGCTATCTGGAGGAGGCCGCGGACCTGGCCCCCTTCACCGCGCGGGACACGCCGCTGGAGGCGGCCCGCGCGCTGGTACGGCACGCGCTCGCGGCCGGGGGCCGCGACAACGTCACCGTCCTGGTGATCCCGTTTCATCCGCCGCCGGTGTAGACCGGCACCCGCCGACAGAGGAGGAACGCGTGAGCGACCAGCCCCTGTTCACGCTGGACATCGACCAGAACAAGTACCTGCCCACGGGCGGCCGGGAGATCCACGCCATCCTCACCGTCGAGGCCAGCGGCCCGGCGGAACGGGCGGCCGCGGACGTCGAGGCCGCCGAAGTGATCATCGTCGACGCGTCCGGCTCGATGGGCGGCTCGAAGATCGTCGAGGCTCGCCAGGCCGCCCAGGCCGCGGTGGAGACCCTGCGCGACGGCACGTACTTCGCCGTCGTCGCCGGGACCCACGAGGCGACCAAGGTCTACCCCCACCGGGCCGGGCTGGTCCGGGCCGACGGGCGCACGCGCAAGGAGGCCGCCCAGGCCCTGCGCGGGCTGCGCGCCGACGGCGGCACCGCGATCGGCAAGTGGCTCAGGCTGGCCGCCGAGCTGCTGGCCGACCATCCCCGGGCGGTCCGCCACGCCATCCTGCTCACCGACGGCCAGAACAACGAGAGCGCGGAGGTGTTCGACGCCGCCCTGGCGCACTGCGCGGGCACGTTCGTCTGCGACAGCCGGGGCGTGGGCACCGACTGGGCCCCGGCCGAGCTGCGCAAGGTCGCCGACGCGCTGCTGGGCACCTCCGGCTTCATCCGCGACGCCAGGGACCTGACGGACAACTTCCGGATGATGATCGAGAGCATGATGGGCAAGGCGGTCGCCGAGGTCGCGCTGCGGGTCTGGACGCCGCAGCACGGCAAGGTGAAGTACCTCAAGCAGGTCTCGCCGACCCTGTCGGACCTGACGGGCATGCGCGCCGCGGCCGACCCGCTGACCGGCGACTACCCGACCGGGGCGTGGGGCGCGGAGACGCGGGTCTACCACCTGTGCGTCGAGATCCCCGCCGGCGCGGTCGGCCAGGAGGTCCGCGGCGCGTGGGTACGGCTGGTGCGCCCCGACACCGGCGAGATCCTCGCCCGCGGCAACGTCCTGGCGCAGTGGACCGACGACCTGGCCCTGTCCACCCGCGTCAGTCCCGGGGTGGCCCACTACACCGGGCAGGCCGAGCTGTTCGACCTCATCCAGGAGGGCCTGGGCGCCCGGGCGGCGGGCGACCTGGACACCGCGACCGCCCGCCTGGGCCGGGCCAGGCAGCTGGCCGAGGAGTCCGGCAACGACGACACCGCCAAGCTGCTGGCCAAGGTCGTGGAGATCGACCCGGGAACCGGCACCGCCCGGTTGCGCCGGAGCGTCGACAAGGCCGACGAGATCGCGCTGGACACCGGATCGGTGCGTACGGCGCGCATGCGGAGGGACCCGGGCGAACCCGGCTCCTCCGACGGCCGGAGCGCCGCGGGCTGAGAGGAGGAACGCGATGGCCACCTGCCCTCAGGGGCACGACCCCGGCGAGGCCGGACTCGCCGACGGGTACTGCGACGTCTGCGGCAGCCGCCTGACCGGCGCGGCCGGGACGGCGGCGCCCCCGCCCGCCGGTTCCGCCCACGCGGGCGGCGGGAACGGCGCCGCGGCGGCGTCCGCGCCGTCGGCCGTCTCCGCGCATCCCGCCGGAGACCCGGCCGCCTCCGGGGCCGCGGCGTCCCCCGCGGAGTGCGCCGCCTGCGGTGCCCCGATCAGCGGGCGCTTCTGCGAGGACTGCGGCCACGACCAGACGGCGCCCGTCCCCGACCGGACCGCCGGTCCGGGTCCGGCTGGTCCGGCGGGCCGGGGCTCGCCGGGCGCGTCCGGCCCCACGGGATGGGCCCCGATCGGGAGCGGACCGGCGCACGCGAGCGGACCGGCGTATGGGACCGGGCCGCCGTACGGCACCGGAGCCGGACACGCGAGCGGGTCACCGTACGGCACCGGAGCCGGACACGCGAGCGGGTCCGGGCATGGAAGCGGACCGCCGTACGGCACCGGACCGGCGCACGCCGGCGGGCCGGCGCAGCCGGGTTCGGGGGCCGTTCCCGCCTGGGAGTGGGAGGTGACGATCCAGGCCGACCGCGCCCACTACGACCGGATGATCGCGCAGGGCGGGCCGGACGCGGAGCGGGTGCTGTTCCCGCCGTACTGCCCGCGGCGCGACGTCCCGCTGACCGGTGCGGAGGCCCGGATCGGCCGGGTCAGCCGGTCGAGGAACCTGGTGCCGGAGATCGACCTGAGCGGCCCGCCCGAGGACCCGGGCGTCTCGCACCTGCACGCGGTCCTGCTGCCCGCGCCCGGCGGCGGGTGGACGCTGATCGACCCCGGATCCGCCAACGGCACCGTGGTCAACGGCCGGCAGATCGCGGTCAACGAACCCGTGCCGGTGGGGGACGGCGACCGCATCCACCTCGGCGCGTGGACCCTCATCACCCTGCGGCGCAGGAGGGAAACGTGACACCCGTCCCGACACACCAGGCGGCAGCGGCCCAGGCCCCCGACCCGGCCGTCACCGCCTCGCCGCCCCCGGCCGCGCCGGGCGGCGTCCCCGTCCCGGCGGCCTCGCCCGCCGCTCCCCCGGCGCCCCCGCCCCGGACCGGCCGGCTCTCCTCGCGCCTGCAGAGCGTGCCGGGCCGGGTCCTGGTCATCACCACCGCCGCCGTCGTGGCGCTGGCCCTGCTGTTCGGCGCCCTGTCGTCGTCCTTCCAGAGCGTCAGGGACGGCCTGGACGTCATCGGCCACGACGCCGGCCCGCAGGTCGTGGCGACCGCCGATCTGTACTTCGCGCTCAGCGACATGGACACCCAGGTCGCCAACGTCCTGCTGATCGGCGACGAGCACGGGCTCGGCAAGGGGCGGCAGCGCGCGCTCGACGTCTACGAGCAGCGCAGGAGCGACGCCGGGCGGGCGGTGCTGCAGGCCTCGGCGCTGGCCGGCGCCGACCCCGCCGAGCGGCGGACCGTTCAGGCGGTGCTGGACGGCCTGGGCCGCTACGAGCGGCTGGCCGCCCGGGCGATGCTCCTGGACGAGCAGGCGGGCCACAGGGCGGGCCCGCCGCCGCAGCGGGTCCTGGAGGTCTACCGGCAGGCGACCGACCTGATGCGGCTGGAACTGCTGCCCATGGCCTACAACCTCACCCTGGAGAGCGGGACCGTCGTCCGCCGCGCCCACGAGGAGCAGAGCTCGGACGTGCGGACCGGACAGGTGCTCGTGGCCGGGACGGGGCTCCTGGCGCTCGGCGGCCTGCTGTGGCTGCAGGTCTTCCTGGCCCGCCGGTTCCGCCGGGTGTTCAACCCGGCCCTGGTGGTGGCCACGGTGATCGCCGGGATGTACACGCTGACCGGCTTCACGGTCCTGGGCAACGAGACCGGCATCCTGCTGGAGGCCAAACGGGACGGCTTCGACTCCGTGCTCACCCTCGCCCGGGCCCGCGCCGTCGGCAACAGCATGCACGGCGACCAGAGCCGCTACCTGCTCGACCCCGAGCGGGCCGACACCTACGAGCAGACCTATCTCGACAAGTCCCAGGCGGTGCTCTTCGCGCCGAGCGGCAACCTGGGCGCGTACTACAAGGCGGTGGCCGCGGGGGCCGACGACTATCCCGGCCGGCAGCCCTTCCTCGGTCTCATCGGCCAGGAGTCGGCCCGTTCGGGCCTGCCCGGCCACGAGGCCGCGGTCATCGAGGTGCTGCGGCGCTATGAGGAGTTCCAGCGCGCGGACCGCACGATGCGCGGGCTGGGTCCCCGCCAGGCCGTCGAGCTGCGCGTGGACACCCTGGAGCAGCGCTTCGGGAACTACGACGCGGCGCTGGTCGAGCTCGCCGGGCTGCACCGCACCGCGTTCGACCGGGCGGTGCGCAGCGGCGAGGAGCAGGTCGAGGAGCTGTGGTTCCTGCTGCCGCTGGCCGTGGTCTCCACCGCCGTGCTGATCGTCGCCGGGGTCTGGCCCCGGCTTTCGGAATACCGTTGAGGGGAGGGTCATGCGACCTGTGACCAGAGCGGCGCTCGCCGTCGCGGCGGGAGCGGCCCTCCTGGCCGCCCCGGCGTGCGGGACCGCCGGGCCTCCGTCGATCCTGGACCGCGAGACCCTGGTGGTCGGCGTCAAGCCCGACCAGCCGGGGCTGGGCATGCGGATCGGCGAGGACCGCTACGAGGGCTTCGACGTCGACATCGCCACCGAGGTGGCGCGCCGGCTCGGGATCGAGGACGTCAGGTTCGTCACCGTCCTGTCCTCCAACCGCCAGCAGTTCATCCAGAACGGGCAGGTCGACATGGTCGTGGCGACCTACTCGATCACTCCGGTGAACCGGTCGAAGATCACTTTCGCCGGGCCGTACTACGTCGCCCACCAGGACACCCTCGTGCGCGCCTCGGACCGGGACATCAAGAACGTGCGCGACCTGAAGGGCAGGAAACTGTGCCAGGCCGCCGGGTCGAACTCCTGGCGCAGGGTCAAGGAGGAGCGGCAGATCGCCGTCGAGCTGGTCCCCGCGGCGTCCTACGGCGAGTGCCTGACCAAGCTGCGCGAGGGCGCCGTGGACGCCGTCTCCACCGACGACCTGATCCTGGCGGGTTTCTCGGCGAAGGCCGGCTCCGCGCTCAGGATCGTCAACGCGCCCTTCACCGACGAGCGGCTGGGCATCGGCATGCGCAAGGGCGACCTGGACGGCTGCGAGGCCGTCAACCGGGCGCTCACCGCCATGTACCAGGACGGCACCGCCGAGAAGCTGCTGAAGAAGTGGTTCGCCGCCTCGGGGCTGGCGCTCACCTTCACCGTCCCCCAGTTCGAGGGCTGCGCCTGAGCGGCCGCCCCGGGGTCCCGGCCCTCACGAGTAGGCGGCGACCATGCCGACGACCGTCCCCGCCAGGCCCGCGACGGTGATCAGGATCCCGGCGATCACGGAGGTGCGGCGGCCGCGTCGTACGCCGAGGAAGTACAGGATCACGTACGGCAGGAAGCCCAGCATGCCGATCCCGAGGAAGGGCAGGGTGAGAGCGGCGATCACGCCCGCCGTGCCGGCCTTCACCGCGCGGTCGCCCTCGGGGGTGAGCTGGGCGCGGGTGACGTCGCCAGCCTCGGAGTCCGGGGAGGCCGCCACCGCGACCGCCGCGCCGCCGCCGTCGGGGGCGAAGCTGCCCTTGCAGTCGTAGCGGCCCTTGCCGAGGTCCTCGCACGAGACGACCGTCAGGGTGCCGGGCGTGCCGACCTGGCCCGCCGCCAGCCGGAGGTCGCCCACCGCGAAGAGGATCGGCATCAGGCAGACCGCGAGCCAGCACAGGACCAGGACGACCCGGGCGAAGGGCCCCGGCAGGCGGCCGGGCTGGGGCTTCACCCCGGGCTGGAAGACGTCCGCGATATCGGTGAATGAGTCACTCATGGACATATGGTGCACTATGTCGCTTGCGACTCACCTGACACCGGCTTGCGCCGGGCCCGCAGGCCCGCGCCGTCCGTGACCTGCGCCGGAGCCGACGCGACTCGCCGCGGGCCCGCGCCGGGCCCGCATGGACTACGAGCTGCGCCGGGCCGCGGCCTCGGCGGCGTCCATCTCCGCCGCCTCCTCCGGGGTCGGCGCGGTGCCGCCCAGGTGGCGGGGCTGCCACCACACGCCCTGCGGGATCTGCGGGTAGCCGCGCTGGGCCTTGTCCAGCAGCTCCGCCATCCGCGTCCGGAGCTCGACGGTGGCCGCGTCGTAGTCGTCGCCGCGCTTGGGGTTCATGGGCTCGCCCACCAGGATGGTGATCGGCACGTGGCGCTGGGTCAGCTTCCTCGGGCGGCCCTTGGTCCACAGGCGCTGGGTGCCCCACAGCGCGATCGGGATCATCGGCACGCCGGCGGCGACGGCCATCCGGACGGCGCCGTTCTTGATGTCCTTGATGGTGAAGGACCGGCTGATCGTGGCCTCGGCGAAGACGCCGACGACCTCACCGGCCTTGAGCGACTTCAGCGCGGCGCCGAACGCCGAGGCGCCCGCGGCCCGGTCGACCGGGATGTGGTGCATGCCGCGCATGAGGGGGCCGGAGATCTTGTGGTCGAAGACCTCCTTCTTGGCCATGAACCGCACCAGGCGCCCGGCCGGGCGGGCGGCCAGGCCGGCGAAGATGAAGTCGAGATAGCTGATGTGGTTGCTGACCAGCACCGCTCCGCCGGTCCTGGGGATGTTCTCCGCGCCCTCGATGCGGATCTTCATGTCCAGGACGCGGAACATGGTCAGCGCCGCCCCGATGACGGGGGGATACACGATCTCAGCCATGGCTGAACCGTACCTCAGGGCGACGGCGCGTCCCGACCGGCATCGGGCGCTGGCCGGTGTCGGACAGGTCAGCGGGTCCGGCCGCCGAACGCGGTGATGCGGTCGCGCATCCGGTCCGCCGTCTCGTGGTGGGAGTGGTCGTCACAGAGCAGGGCGAAGGCGCCGGTCCGGTCCGGGCGCTCACCCAGAGTGGCGTGCAGGGCGGCCAGCCGCTCGTGCACCTCGGCCAGGCTGGCGCAGGTCGTGCGCGCCTGGGCCAGCATCCTCTCCCGCGCCGCCTCCAGTTCGAACTTCAGGCGCGCCGCCCTCTCCAGGATCTGGCGGTTGTCGCGCGGGGAGGTGACAGGTATGTACTCCCTGCGCGCGCGCGACGACTGGCGCAGGTTCCGCATGGACGGCACGTGTCGGCGCGGCGGAGGCGGCACGGGGGCGGCCTCCGGTTCGCACCGGTCCTGGGAGCGGAAGACCGCGGGACGGTCCGGCGAGGAGCCCGGCCACATCAGCTCCGCCAGCTTGTGCACGGCCTCGGGGGCGGTGATCACGATCTCCCCGCCCAGGTTGCGCAGGTCCCGGTGCACACGGCTCAGCATCCGCATCGCGTTGATGTCGCAGAACCGCACCCCGCCGGCGTCCACCAGGATGTGCAGGATGTCCTCGGCGAGCAGGGACCTCAATATGGATTCCACGTGCCCGCAGTTCAAAGCGTCCATCTCGCCGGCCACGATCACGACGGCGGTGGACGTCGCGATGTCGCGGTGAACCACGCGTGCTGTCAACTCCATACCCATCCCATACCCCATCACAGAGATTCGTGCCAGCGTTTACCGAATGCCGGGCGATCGTCCGCATGAATCGGCCGGATCTGGTTAGGACGGTTATGTGAACGGCTTCGCCGGACGGGATCTCGTTGTCGTCGCCGCCTCCGCGGGAGGCGTCGAAGCCCTCCGCGCCCTGTTGTCGGAGTTTCCCGACGGTCTGGCGGCGTCCGTCCTGGTCGTCCTGCATCTGCCTCCCACCGGAGGAAGCGCCCTGGCGGGGATCCTCGACCGGGCGGGACCGCTGAAGGCGGCGCCCGCCGTCGACGGCGAGCCCCTGCGGCACGGGCGGGTCTACGTGGCGCCTCCCGATCACCATCTGCTCGTGCACGACGCGTCGGTCAGGCTGTCCCGGGGGCCCCGGCACAACGGGCACCGTCCCGCGGCCGACCCGCTGTTCCTGAGCGCCGCCCTGGAGGGCGGGCCCCGCACGATCGCGGTGGTGCTGAGCGGCATGCTCGACGACGGCGCCGCGGGAGCCGCCATCGTGGAGAACCACGGGGGCACCGTCGCCATCCAGGATCCGACGGAGAGCATGTTCGCCGGGATGCCCAACGCGGCGATCGGCACGACCGAGGATCCGCAGGTGCTGCCGGTCAGGGAGATCGCCGGGTGGATCGTCCGGCAGACCCGTACCCCGGTGAACGGAGGCGAGCAGGTGGCGGATCCCCAACTCGAACGCGAGGTCTCCCTCTTCCTGCGGACCGCCCGCCCCGGTCCCCCGGCCGGGGACCTGAGCGGCTTCACCTGCCCGGAGTGCAACGGCCCGCTGTACGAGACGGAGAACGGGTCGACTCCGCGCTACGAGTGCGTGGTCGGACACGCGTGGTCGGCCCAGAGCATGGCCGACGGCCAGGCCGAGGCCGTGGAGCGGGCGTTGTGGGTGGCGATCCTGCGGCTGGAGGAACGGCTGCGCGTGCTGAACCGCATGATCGAGGGGGCGCAGCGGCGCAAGCAGCACCACTCGGAGCGCCACTTCCGGGAGCAGGCCAAACAGATCGGTGAGGCGCTGGAGACGATGCGGATGCTGCAATCGCGCATCGGCCGCGACAGCGACGACCGTCTTTCTTCATGAGGTGCCGGGATCGGAATATCCTTGGGAGCCGTGACACCTGGTGAGGAACGTGAATTCAACGATCTTCTTCTCATGCTGAAGGAGACTCGCGGTTTTGACTTCACGGGATACAAGCGCACGACCCTCATGCGCCGCATCAGCCGCCGGCTGGAGGCGCTCAAGCTGCGCGACTACGGAGAGTACCGCGACTACCTGGAGCTGGAGTCGGAGGAGTTCGGCCTGCTGTTCGACAGCCTGCTGATCAACGTCACCAGCTTCTTCCGGGACACCGCGGCCTGGCAGACTCTCCGTGAGACGATCCTTCCCGCCCTGGTGGCCGCCAAGGGGCCGGGCAAGCCGATCCGGGTCTGGAGCGCGGGCTGCGCCACCGGCGAGGAGGCCTACAGCCTGGCGATCGCGCTGGCCGAGGAGCTCGGCCTGAACGAGTTCCGCGAGCGGGTGAAGATCTACGCCACCGACCTGGACGAGAAGGCCCTGCAGGTCGCGCGCACCGCCGTCTACACCGAGCGCCACCTGGCGGAGATGCCGGCCGAGCTGAGGGAACGCTACTTCGAGCCGGTGGAGGGCGGCTTCGCCTTCCGGCGCGACCTGCGCCGGCAACTGATCTTCGGTCGCAACGACCTCACCCGCGACGCCCCCATCTCCCGGGTGGACCTGCTGCTGGCCCGCAACACGTTGATGTACTTCAACACCGAGACGCAGCTCAACATCGTCCGCAGGTTCCACTTCGCCCTCGCCGACCCCGGCTACCTGTTCCTGGGCAAGGCCGAGATGCTGCTCAACCACGGCGACAAGTTCGAACCCGTGGACCTGCGCATGCGGCTGTTCAGGAAGATCGGCTCCTCCACGGCCGGCATGCGCGCTCCTCTGCCGACGGGCAACCCCACCAGCGAGCCGTACGTCGGCGACGCCGGGCTGCAGAGCGCCGCGCTGGTCTCGGGACCGGTCGCCCAGATCGTGCTCGACCGGTCGGGCAGCCTCGCCATGATGAACTCCCGGGCCGAGATGCTCTTCAGCCTCAACCCGCGCGACATCGGGCGCCCCTTCCAGGACCTGGAGGTCTCCTACCGGCCGGTCGAGCTCCGCTCGGTGATCGAGCAGGTGGAGACCGAGCTGCGCACCGCCGAGCTGCAGGACATCACCTGGCGTCGCCCCAACTCCGCCGAGACCAGCGCCTTCGACATCTCCGTCGTCCCGCTCCTGGCTCCCGGCGGGGAGATGCTCGGCATCGGCATCAACTTCAACGACGTGACGCGCTACAGCAGGCTCCGCGACGAGCTGGAGCAGGCGAACCGGGAACTGGAGCACGCCTACGAGGAGCTGCAGTCGCTC
>NZ_BOOJ01000049.1 GCF_016863175.1 Paraplanobispora siamensis | reverse complement strand
GATGAACGAGGAGCTGCAGTCGACCAACGACGAGCTCCAGCAGATCAACGAGGTGCTGAACACCCGCAGCGCCGAACTCGACCGGGCCAACGACTTCATCTCCTCGGTGGTGCGCAGCCTCGGCGACGCGGTCGTCGTGGTCGACAGCGACCTTCGCGTGCTGGTCTGGAGCCCGGGGGCCGAGGAGCTGTGGGGGCTGCGCCCGGAGGAGGCCATCGGCCGCCAGCTCACCGGTCTCGACATCGGCATGCCGGTCGACGACATCCTCCCCCACCTGCACCTGGCCCTGGAGAGCGCGCAGAGCGCCGGCAACGGCCGCGTCGGAGGCGCGGTGGTCAACGCCGTCAACCGGCGCGGCCGGGTCACCCGGCTCGACGTCGAGTTCTCCCGCCTGAACGCCGAGGGCACCGCCCTGCACGGCGTGATCATGGTGATGAACCTGGTCACCGAGGAGTGACCGGGCGCGGCGGGGGACGACGCGGGTGAGAGGAGCCGTGCCCGCGTCACCCTTGCGTCAGCCGGATGAGCGCGAGCCGACCGCCTCGCCGGGCATGGGGATGGACAGCTCGCCCTGGATGAGGGCCCGGCTGGCGGTGGTGAGCTTGAGGTTGTGCGCGCGGGCGTAGCCGCGCAGCACGGTGAAGGCCCGCTCGGGCGCCAGGTTCAGCCGCCCGGCCAGCAGCCCCTTCGCCTGCTCGATCATGATCCGGCTGTTCAGGGCGAGCTGGAGCTGCTCGGTGACCGACTCGTGATGCCGTACGGCGCGGCGGTGCAGGATGCCGATGGTGGCCATGTCGGCCATGACCTGACCGAACCCGGCCGCCTCCGGGTCCATCGGGCCCGGCGAGGTGCGGAAGAGGCTCATGGCGCCGATGCCCTGTTCGCGCAGGCGCATCGGCAGGGTGTCCACCGCGGCGAACCCGGCCCCCACCGCCGCGGGGGCGAAGCGCGGCCAGCGGCCGCCGGCGGCCGACAGGTCGGGGCAGCGCACCGGGGCGCGGGCGCGGTAGGCCTCCAGGGTGGGCCCCTCCTTCCGCTTCAGCTGGGACAGCCCCAGGACCCGCGCCTCCTCGTTGGAGGCGGCCACCATGCTCAGCGGACCCTCGGGATCGGCGAGCAGGACCGCGCAGGCGGTGACGCCGAGCAGGTCCACGCTGTGATGGGTGAGGGTGTCCAGGAAGTCGATGATGTCGAAGTCATTCACCAGGGTGTCGGCCAATTCCACGAGGACTCGGCCCGCACGCCGGTCGGAGAGTCTCATCTCGTCTCCTCGGGAGCTGAGGCTGGAGGGGTACGCTCTACGTACCCCCAATGAAACCGGATGCAGCAGCCTCTTGCATGAAACGTGCCGATCCTACGTCGGCATCTGTGGCAAATGTCAACGTCAGCGCATAAAATAGGGTTTTCAAAGTAAATTAAGCATCTTATGCGACAATTCGCACCATTTGGATGAGTGCGAAGGTCGCACCCTTGGAGCCGTCCAGACCCCGCGGCGTCGAGGCGATGCGGTCATGGGCGGACCCGGCGCGCCGGATCCCACAGCCCTTCCATGACCGCTTCAGAGCCTCCACTGAATGCCGGCGAGGAGTGGCGCTTCGATGACCAGCAAGCCGACCGTCCGGGTTCAGGACCACGCGTCCGGGCGACAAACGAGAACATCCGTCCGCGACGACACCTTCCCTCACGATCTCCGTGACGACGCCCTCCCGCCGGATCCGGATCTCCATGCGACGTCGCCGACGCGCATGCGCGGGATCCCCTTCGTCTTCCGCAGGAGCGACCACGCCGCAGAACGGCTTGTGACCGGCGACCTCCAGGCGTGATCGCGCAGCCGGATGCCCCGCGGGGGCGGGCATCCGGCCCGGCGCCCCCGCCCCTTCGGACGAGCGTGGACACATGATCGCCTACACGGTCACGACCTGGGAGTTCACCCAGGAAAAGATCAACACCGTGCGCGGCGCCGTCACCGACTACGCCTCGGCGCACGGCCTGAAAGGCGTGCGGCGCGGAGACTTCGTCCTGGCCGTCTACGAGGCCATGACCAACGTCGTCAAACACGCCGGCGGCCGGGGCCTGATCCGGATGTGGGCCGTCGGCGGCCTCCTGATCTGCGACATAACCGACAGCGGCCCCGGCATACCGGTCACGTCCTTCGACGGTGACGACCCGCCCTCCGACCACGCGCCCGGCGGCCGCGGCATCTGGCTGATCCGCCGTCTCAGCGACTCGGCCGATTTCACGACCGGCCCGCAGGGGACGACCCTGCGGATAGCGTTCCGGCTGGACGGTCCCCCTCCGGACGGGCTGCGGGTTCCGGCCTGACGGAAACCCGTCAAATCGTTGAGAGGTTTCGTGGAATGGCTGGCTGATCCGATCTGGACTCCCTATACTCCGTTCCGGAGCTAGTTGATTACTCAATGCGATAATTTGCACTTTTCAGTGCATTACAGACATCGCAGCCCCTCAGCCGTCCAGACCCCGCGGCCTGCAAGCGACGCGGCGAGAAGAGATCGCCATCCGGGATGGGTGCCCGGAGGTCCTCCCTCCATGCGTCTTCACCCTCAGTAACACGCGGGGACACGCCCATGGAATCCTTCCGGATGGCAGCGCAGCACTCGGACGGCTCTGTTCTGGTCACGGTCACAGGCGAGCTCGACATCGCCACCAGGCCGGAGCTCTGCGACTACGTCGATCGCCTGCTCCGGCCCCGCCCCGGCACGCTCGTCCTCGACCTCAGCGAGGTCACCTTCATGGACGCCTGCGGCCTGGGCGCGCTCATCATCCTGCGCCGGCACGCCACCGAGCGGGGAACACGGCTGGCTATCTGCGGCGCCTCGCCCGCCGTCTCCTCAGTCATCTCCATGACCGAGCTGACGTCTTTCTTCCCCGTGTGCCCGGAGGCCGCCGCCCCGTTCGACGGGCCCCAGCGCCGTCCTCCGCCCGAACACGCCTCCGCCGGTACCGGCGGATACGGCTTGTACCTCATCGTCGGCGGAAACAGGTTCAATCTGTGAAGAAGCTCATCAACAGCGCAGAGTCGGTGGTCACCGACGCATTGCGCGGGGTCGCGGCCGCGCATCCCGATCTCCGGGTGGACCCGGGCAACCGCATCGTGTTCCGCGCCTCCGGACCGCGTCCCGGCAAGGTGGGGCTGGTCTCCGGAGGAGGCTCCGGGCACGAACCGCTGCACGCCGGCTTCGTCGGGTACGGCATGCTCGACGCGGCCTGCCCCGGCGAGATCTTCACCTCCCCCGTCCCCGACCAGGTGATCGAGGCCGGCGCGGCCGTGGACGGCGGGGCCGGAGTGCTGCACATCGTGAAGAACTACACCGGCGACGTCCTGAACTTCCACATGGCCGCCGAGCTGTGCGCCGAGGAGGGCATGCAGGTGGCGAGCGTGCTCGTGGACGACGACGTCGCGGTCCGCGACTCGCTCCACACGGCGGGCCGCCGCGGCACCGGCGCCACGGTCTTCGTGGAGAAGATCGCCGGAGCCCTGGCCGAGACCGGCGCGCCGCTGGCCGAGGTGGCGCGGGTGGCCCGCGAGGTCAACGCCCGCAGCCGGTCCTTCGGCGTGGCGCTGAGCGCCTGCACCACTCCCGTCTCCGGCAAGCCCACCTTCGAGCTGAGCGAGACCGAGGTCGAGCTCGGCGTGGGCATCCACGGCGAGCCCGGCCGCTCCCGCGGCCCCATGCGCGAGGCCCGGGAGCTGGTCCGCCTGGCCGTGGACGCCCTCCACGAGGACCTGCCGGTCTCCGGAGACGTCCTGGTCATGGTCAACGGCATGGGCGGCACGCCGCTCATCGAGCTCTACGTCACCTTCGCCGAGGTGGCCGACGCCCTGGCGGACAGGGGGGCGCGGGCCGTACGGAGCCTGGTGGGCGACTACGTCACCAGCCTCGACATGCAGGGGTTCTCGGTCACGGTCTGCCACCTGACCGAGGAGCTCACCCGCCTGTGGGACGCCCCCGTCCAGACGCCGGCCCTGCGCTGGGGCCGCTGAGGTGGACATCGAGCCCTTCCGCCTGTGGATCGAGGAGATCGCCGGCTCCGTCCGGGCGGAGAAGGACATGCTCACCCGGCTCGACGCCGCGATCGGCGACGCCGACCACGGCGCCAACCTCGAGCGGGGCTTCGACGCGGCGCTCCAGGCGGTGCGTGATCGGGCTCCGGCGACCCCCGGGGCGCTGCTGACCCTGGTGGGCACCACGCTCATCCGCAAGGTCGGCGGGGCCTCCGGGCCGCTGTACGGCACGGCCTTCCGCGAGGCGGGCAGGGCGCTGGGCGAGGCGCCCGCCGTCTCCGCGGCCGATCTGGCCGGGGCGCTGGAGGCCGGGCTGGCGGGGGTGGTGAAGCTGGGGTCGGCCGCCGAGGGCGACAAGACCATGGTGGACGCGCTCACCCCGGCGGTCGAGACGCTGGCGCGGGCCGCGCGGGACCGGGACGACCTCACCGGGCGGGAGCTGGCCGAGGCCCTGCGGGCCGCCGCCGAGGCGGCCGGGAAGGGGGCCGAGGCCACGATCCCGATGCAGGCGCGCAAGGGCAGGGCCAGCTATCTGGGCCCCCGCAGCATCGGCCACCGGGACCCCGGCGCCACCTCCGCCGCCCTCATCGTCTCGGCCCTGCACCGGGCGGTGACCCGATGAGCCGTCCCCACGACCCCTCTGACCCCTCTGACCCCTACGGCGCCGCCCCGGCGAACCACCGGAACGGCAACACCCCGACGGGCCGTCTGAACGGCGACAGCCCGGGGCGCCACCTGAACGGCGACACCCCGGGACACCACCTGAACGGTGACAGTTCAGAGCACCATCGGAACGGCGACACCCCGGGGGGCCCGGTGAACGGGGGCGGCCCGGCGGGCTCCGCCTCTGCGGGGGCCTCCCCGGAAGCCTCTCCGGCGCCCTCCCCCGGACCGGAGCACCGGCGGGTCCCCGCGGCGGTGGGCATCGTGCTCGTCTCCCACAGCGGTCCGCTGGCCGTGGAGGTGGCGGCGCTGGTGGCGGGCATCTGCGGGCTGGACGTCCCGCTGGTGGCCGCCGGAGGCACCGAGGACGGCGGGCTGGGCACCAGTGCCGACCTGGTCGCCGCGGCGGTCGAGAAGGCGGACCGGGGCGACGGGGTGGTGCTCATCCCCGACCTGGGCGGCTCGGTGCTGACCGCGCGGCTGTTCGAGGGACCCCGCGCGGTGGTCGCCGACGTGCCGTTCGTGGAGGGCGCGATCGCCGCCGCCGTCGCGGCGGGCTCGGGCGCGCCGCTGCAGGCCGTACTCGCCGCCGCCGAGGAGGCCCGGAACTTCCGCAAGCTCTGACCCGCCCCCTCCGGACACCGGCCCACGCCTAACCCGGAGGGCGTGGGCCGGATCGTTCACCGGGCAGGCCGGATCACTTGCAGCGGGCCGGCGACGGAGGATCAAGCCCGTCTTCGTGTGTCCCCCAGCCGATAGACGTTCCTCGATCATCGGACGCCGGCGAGCACAGACGGGCTTGAGCCGGAGGAGTCGGGCTGCTGGGCTCTGCTTGGAACGCGGCAGACGGGACGATCAGGCTTTCCCTCAGCCACCTACGGTCATCGGCTCGGTGAATCGCGATCATCCCGGAGCCGAGGCCCCCGCCGGAGGCTGAGTGGCTCCTGTTTTTTCGTGTGTGTGTGTGACGATCGGAGGATGGGCCCTGACGAGCGTCTAGCCCTGATAGAGGCGGCGCGCATGCAAGCGCAGGCGGCCACGAAGCGGGCTGCGGAGGCTGCGGTACGGCTTGCTGAGCTGAGGAAGCGACAAAAAATCCTCGCCGAGCGTGTGGCCCGTTCCGAGGCGCGCAGGCAGCAGGCGGAGATCAATCGGGCGATGGCCGAGACGCGGATGGTGCAGGCGCATTTGTCGGCGGCCGAGGCGCATGAACGGGCGGCGTCCTGGTTTGAGGTGTTGGCCGGGGTTGAGGACAGGGTCTCGCATCAGGGGCGAGCCGATCGGCATCGTAGGGCTGCATCGGAGGATCGGCGGACGGCCCGGGAGTATCAAAGTCCGCCGACGGAAGCGCCGATCGAGTAGGAGCATGGGTGCCACAAGCTCCGCCACACCGCCGCGTCGGCGTGGCTCGCCGCCGGCGTCGATATCGTGACCGTCGCCGAGTACCCCGGGCACAGCGATCCCGGCTTCACTCTGCGGACGTACACCCACCTGATGCCCAGTGCGACCGAGCGGGCAGGGCGGGCCATGGACGTCTTATTCGCCGATGGCACGTGTGCCCTGGATGTGCCCCGGACGTGATCGTCCGGGGCATCACTCCAGATAGAGACCGTGCACCGTCACTTGTAGCGGAAGTAGACGAACAGGCGGCCGTGGTTCTTGGCGTCCTTGTCGATGCGGTGGTAGAGGGCCTTGATCTCTTTCTGCTCCAGGAAGCGCAGCACCTTCTTCTTGAGCTGGCCCGAGCCCTTGCCGGGGATGATCTCGACCTCGGTGGCCCGCTTCCTGATGGCCTCGTCGATGATCCCCCGCAGCGCCTTGTCGATCTCTCCGCCCCGGTTGTAGATGGGGTGGAGATCCAGCTTGAGCTTCACCAGGCCTCCCGCGCAGCGTGTCGGGACAGTCTACGCACGCGGGAGCGGTGGCAGGGCGGCCGGTTCGGTCACCGGTGGAGATAGTCGACCAGGGAGGCCTTCTCGGTCTCGAGGATCTCGATGGAGCTCTTCACCACGTCGCCGATGCTGACGATCCCCACCAGGCGGCCGTCGGTCACGACGGGGACGTGCCGGATCCGGTGGGTGGTCATGGCCTGGCGGAGGTGGTCGACGTTGGCGTCCGGCGGGCAGGTGCGCACCTCGGTCGTCATGATGGAGGAGACCGGCGCGTTCAGCACCTCCGCGCCGCGGTCGTGGAGGCGACGTACCACGTCGCGTTCGGAGACGATGCCCGCGATCGAGGACCCGTCCTCGGAGACCACCACGGCGCCGATGTTGTTGTCGGCCAGCACGGTCAGCAACTCGTCGACGGTCGCGTCAGGGCGGACGGTCGCCACATGGGACCCCTTGCCCTTCAGAATCGTCCCGATAAGCATGGACATCACCTCGGTTCGGCCCGGCTCAGGTGTGTATCGCTATCTTCCCCGTCGCGGCTGCGGCTAAGCGCGCCCGCCGGTAAACCTCAATTGGCGGCCAGCAGCCGGACGGCGTCGAGGGCGAGGGAGATCTCCACGATGTCCAGCGGGCGCGCCAGAGAACGGCCCGTGAGCTGCTCGATCCTGCGGATGCGGTTGAAGACGGTGTTGCGGTGGCAGTACAGCTGGCCGGCCGCGCGCATCGCCGATCCCTCGCAGCGCAGCCACGCCTCCAGGGTGCCCAGCAGGACCTCCCTGTCGGCCGGGTCCAGGGCCAGCACCGGCCGCAGCACGGCGGCGCTGAGGTGCCCGGCGAGCTCGGGCTGGCTGACCACCAGGGCGGAGGGGAGCCGGTCCTCCAGGCGGGCGATCTCGGGCCCCTCCCCCGTGCAGGTCCGCAGGGCCAGCTCGGCGAGCCTGCGGGCGCGGCCCAGCTCGCCCAGGCCCTCGACCGCCGGGCTGATCCCGGCGCAGCCGGTGACGTGCGGGCGCAGGGCGCCGACCAGCGTGTCCATCTCCTCGTCGTGGAGCAGGACGACCGCCACCTCGTAGTCGGGGCGCATCCGCCACAGCAGCCGCATCGCGCCCAGGCTCGCCGGGCGGGCCCCGTCGGCGGCGTGGTCGTCACGGCCGGGCAGGCGGGTGATGACCACCGCGTAGCGGCCCAGCTCCGGCAGGTCCAGCGCGGCGGCGGCGCTGCGCACCAGGGTGGCGTCGGCCCGGTCCTCCAGCAGGGCGTCGAGCAGGGCCTGGATCCGCTCGGCTGTGCGGCCGAACATCTCGGCCTCGCGGCGGCGGTAGGCCTCGGCGGCGGCGACCGCCTGCCGGTCCACGGCGTTCCAGACCTTGGTGGCGCCGCGGATGAGCACCGGCAGGCTGTCGGGCTCCTCCTCGGCGATGACGCCGACCAGCCCGTCCCACATCACCTGGGCGGAGACGCGGTAGCTGCGCAGCAGCGAGTCCATCGGCAGTCCCTGCTCGGCGCGGCGCAGGGCGGTCTTCTCGGCCTGCTGCAGGTCCCGCCGCTCCGACACCGGCAGCAGGATCGCGCCGATGCCCTCCCGCATGGCCTCGTACACGCTCTGCCAGTGGTCGTCGGTGGGCACCATCCTCCGGTAGGCCTCGTCGGTGTCGCGTGTCCTGGCGACCAGCTCGTCGGTGAGCTCGGGAAGCCGCCCCAGCAGCCGGCGGGCGGCCAGCTGCATGATCCTGCGCACCTCGTCGTCGGTGGTGGTCCGGATCCCCATCGGGCAATGGTGTCAGGCGTCCCCGCAGCCGAACAAGGTTCTGTTCCCTTTCGTGATCCTCGGCTGTGCTGACGCACAACGGGCACCGGTCCGTCGTGGGCGCCAGTCCCGACTTCCCCCGGCCCTCTGGACTGACGGTGAACAGCCTGGGTTGGGTGCGTTCCATCGGTTGTCAGGAGGCACACATGAACGTCCACGACCCCGGACCGCCCGGAGACTCCGGGCTGACGGTCAGGGATCTGGCGGTGAACTACGGCCCCGTGACGGCTCTGCGCGGAGTCTCCCTGGACGTTCCGCGCGGTGCCGTGGTCACGGTGCTCGGCGGCAACGGCGCGGGCAAGTCCACGTTGCTGCGCGCCATATCCGGCACGCTCCGGTTCCACCGGGGCGGGATCGGCGCCGGGGCGGTCGCCTTCGGCGGGCGGAGGCTGTCGGGCGCGTCCACCTCGGCGGTCGTCGCGCACGGCGTCGTCCAGGTGCCCGAGGGCCGCAAGGTCTTCGCCAGGATGACGGTGGAGGAGAACCTGCGGGCCGGGGCGCTGGGAGCCAGGGACCGCAGGGCCGCCGCCGAGGCCAGGGAGCGCGTGCTCACGCTCTTCCCGGTGCTCGCCGAGCGGGCCCGGCAGCGGGCCGGCCTGCTGTCCGGAGGAGAGCAGCAGATGCTCGCCATCGGCCGCGCGCTGATGGCCCGGCCGAAGATGCTCCTGCTCGACGAGCCCACCCTGGGCCTGGCGCCCATGATGGCGCTGCGCATCGCCGACACCGTCCGGGAGATCAACGCCCAGGGCACGACGGTGCTGCTGGTGGAGCAGAACGCCGCGCTGGCCCTGTCCCTGGCCGGTCACGCCTACGTGCTGGAGGTCGGCCGGGTGGTGCTCTCCGGGCCCGCGGCGGAGCTGGCCGAGAGCGACGAGGTGCGCCGCCGCTATCTGGGCATCGGAGACGACCGTGACGAGGCCCTGCTGAGCGGTGCGCCTTCGATCCGCCCTGCGCTGACCAGGTGGACGGCATGACACTTTCGGGGGATCTCGCATGAGCGACGCATACCAACCGGACGGTATGGAACCGTCCATCCCGAAGCTGGAGGTCCGCGACGTCACCGTGCGCTTCGCCGGCCTCGTCGCGCTCGACGCGGTCAGCTTCACCGTCGAGCCGGGCAGCGTGCACGCGGTCATCGGCCCGAACGGCGCCGGCAAGTCGACCTGCTTCAACGTGCTGTCGGGCGTCTACCGCGCCACCTCGGGCAGCGTGCGCTTCGGCGACGCCGAGCTGACCGCCCTGCCGCCGCACCGCATCGCCGCGCTGGGCATGGCGCGCACCTTCCAGAACATCGCGCTCTCGCCGCGCCTGTCGGTGCGCGACAACCTGATGCTCGGACGCCACCGGCTGACCCGGGCGGGGTTCGTCTCGGCGGGGCTGCGCCTGCCCTCGGCCCGCCGGGAGGCCGCCCGGCACGGTGAGCGGGTGGAGGAGATCGCCGCCTTCGTCGGTCTCACCCCCCAGCTGGCGATGCCCGTCGGGCTGCTGCCGTACGGCGTGCAGAAGCGGGTGGAGCTGGCGCGGGCGCTGTGCATGGAGCCCAAGCTGCTGATGCTCGACGAGCCGGTGGCCGGCATGAACGGCGGCGAGCGGCGCGAGATGGCCGAGCTGATCATCGCCGTCCGGGAGAGCCTGGGCATCTCGATCCTGCTGGTCGAGCACGACATGGGCATGGTGATGCGGCTCGCCGACGCGGTGACGGTGCTGGACTTCGGCAGGCGCATCGCCGACGGCCCGCCCGAGACCGTGCAGAACGACCCCGAGGTCATCCGGGCCTACCTGGGTGCGACGAGCGAGACCGAGGAGGCCGCTCCGTGACGACTTTTCTCGAACTCCTGGTGAACGGGATCTCCATCGGGGCGGTGTACGCCCTGATCGCCCTGGGGTTCGTCATCATCTTCAAGGCGACCGAGGTGGTCAACTTCGCCCACGCCTCGCTGCTGCTGGTCGGCGGGTTCATCGTCGCCAAGACGCACGAGTCCCTCGGCTTCTGGCTCGCCCTGCTGCTCGGCCTGGCCGGGGCGGCGGCCCTGGGGGCCCTGATCGAGTTCGCGGTCATCCGCCGGGCGAATGTGGTCTCGCACAGCATCCTGGCGATCGTCACGATCGGCGTGGACATCGTGCTGACCACGGAGCTGACCCGGCAGATCGGCACCGAGGTGCTGGCCCTGGGCGACCCGTGGGGCAGCGAGGTGCTGCACATCGGGGCGGTCAACATCCCGCTGGCCCGGATCGCCGCCCTGGTCACCGCGAGCCTGGTGATCGCCCTGTTCCTGCTGGCGTTCAAGTACACCAACTGGGGCATCGCGATGCGCGCCACGGCCGAGGACTCCGAGACCGCCGCCCTGATGGGCGTGCGGCGCGGCCGGGTGTCGATGGGGGCCTGGGCGGTGGCCGGGGCGCTGGCCGCCCTGGCCGCGCTCTTCATGTGCATCTTCCCCACGCCCGGCCTGGACCGCACCGTGACGGCCACCGCCATGAAGGCCTTCCCCGCCGCGATCCTCGGCGGCCTGGACTCCACCACCGGGGCCCTGGCCGGCGGGCTCATCATCGGGGTCACCGAGTCGCTGGTCGGCGGCTACCAGAGCGAGCTGGTCTTCCTGGGCCGGGGGCTCGGCGACGTCGCGCCGTTCCTCGTCATGATCATCATCCTGCTCATCCGCCCCGCGGGTCTGTTCGGGACAAGGGAGCTGGCCCGTGTCTAGGAGCACCATCCTCTGGTCGGCCGTCCTGGCCGCGGCGGCCGTCGTCATCCCGTTCTACCTGGACGCCTCCTGGCTGCAGGACGGGCTGTTCGCGATGGCCGCGGCGATCGGCGCGATCGGTCTCAACCTGCTGACCGGCGCCACCGGCCAGCTGTCCATGGGCCACGCGTTCTTCCTGGCGGTCGGCGCGTTCGGTTACGTCTACTTCGCCTCCGAGCCGCAGGAAGGGGGCGCCCACGCCCTGGGCGGGCTGGGCCTGCCCACCCCCCTGGCCGCCGTCCTGGCGGTGCTGCTGGCCGGCGTGGCGGGCGGGCTGTTCAGCCCCATCGCCGCCCGGCTGAAGGGCGCCTACCTCGGCATCGCCACCCTGGCGCTGATCTTCATCGGCCAGTTCGCGATGACCAACGCCACGCCGGTGACCGGCGGCCACAACGGCAGGCCGGTGCCGCCCATGGAGCTGTTCGGGTTCGTCTTCGCTGACACGCCCGAGGCTCCGCTGGTGATCGCGGGCGTGCCGTTCGGCGCGCTGGAGCGGCTGTGGTTCCTCGGCGCGATCCTGCTGCTCGGCGCGGGGCTGTTCGCCCGCGGAGTGCTGCGGGGCCGTCCCGGCCGGGCCATGAACACCATCCGCGACCACGAGATCGCCGCCGGGGTGATGGGCGTGCCGGTCTCCCGCTACCGCGCCGGCGTGTTCGTGCTGTCGTCCATGTACGGCGGGCTGGCCGGCGTGCTGATCGCGCTGGTCTTCCAGCAGACGGTGCCGGACTACTTCGGCCTCCTGCTCGCCCTGGCGTACCTCGCCATGATCATCATCGGCGGGCTCGGGTCGGTGGCGGGGGCGGTGATCGGGGCGGTGTTCGTCTCGATGCTGCCCCGGCTGCTCACCCGCTACAGCGACGCCCTGCCCCTGATCGTCCAGCCCGGACAGGAGGGGGTCGGGGCCGCCGAGGCCGCCCAGATCCTGTACGGCCTCGCCGTCGTCGTGGTCGTGCTCTTCCTGCCCGGCGGGCTCCTCGGCCTGATCACCCAGCTGCGCCTGCGGATCGGCAACCGGCTCCCGGCCGCCGCCGCGCCCAAGCACTCCCTCACCCCCACCCCTGAGACAAGGAACTGACCATGGGAATCTCACGCAACTCCCGGCGGGTGGCGGCCCTGGCCGCCCTCGCCCTGGCCGTCACCGCCTGCGCCAGCGAGAAGGCCACCGGAGGCGGAGGCGACGCCGCGGCCTCCGGCGACGGGGTCAAGGTCGGCCCCGGCGTGACCGCCGACAAGATCTCGATCGGCCTCATGACCGACCTGACCGGCCCCTACGCCTCCTTCGGCAAGAGCCTGACCAACGCCCAGCAGCTGTACTTCGAGCAGACCAACCAGGCCGGCGGCGTGTGCGGGCGCCAGCTCGAGGCCGTCGTGCGCGACCACGGCTACGACGTGCAGAAGGCCGTCTCGGCCTACACCGAGATCGGGCCGAAGGTCGTGGCGCTGGCCCACGTCGTGGGCTCCCCCATGGTCAACGCGATCAAGCAGCGCATCGAGGCCGACCAGATGCTCACCATCCCGCAGGCGTGGGCCACCAACCTGCTGGGCAGCAAGCCCATCCAGGTCACCGCCACCACCTACGACATCGACATGATCAACGGCGTGGACTTCCTGGCCAAGGAGAAGGGCATCAAGTCCGGCGACAAGATCGGGCACCTGTACTTCGAGGGCGACTATGGCGAGAGCGCCCTCAACGGCTCCAAGTACGCCGCCGAGAAGCTCGGCCTGGAGCTGGTGGAGCAGAAGATCAAGGCCACCGACCAGGATATGACCGCCCAGGTCACCGCGTTCAAGAAGGCGGGCGTCAAGGCCATCCTGGTCTCCGTCGGCCCCCGCCAGACCGCCTCGCTCGTCGGCGTCTCCCTGGCCGGCGGCATGGACGTGCCGTTCGTCGGCAGCAACTCGGCCTACTCCCCGCAGCTGCTGCCCACCCCGGCCGGCCCGGCGCTGCTGAAGGACTTCTACTACATCACCGGCGGCGCCCCGATCAGCTCGGACCTGCCCGCCATGAAGAAGCTGGCCGAGGACTACAAGGCGAAGTACCCCAACGACGCCATCGACAGCGGTGTCTCGGCCGGCTACTCGGCCGCGGCCATCGTCGTCGACGCGCTCAAGAAGGCCTGCGAGAACAAGGACCTGACGAGGGCGGGCGTGGTCAACGCGCACCGCAGCCAGAACGCCTGGGGCCAGGAGTACGGCGGCGTCATGGACTTCACCGTCTTCGACAAGCCCGCCTCCCTGCGGTCCTACGTCGCCAAGCCCGACAAGGACGCGCTCGGCGGCTCGGTGACCTTCAAGGACGCGGCGGTCTCCGACCTCGCCAAGGAGTACCAGGTCCCGGTGGGCTGACACCTCACCCTCCCCCGGGCGGCCGGATGCGGCCCGCACCCCCTACAGTGGGGCGCGGGCCGTACCCGGCCCCGGGAACGATCAGGTCATCCCCGAGTAATGTGTGAAATACCACAGACCATCGCTCCCGGGGACACCATGACCGAGAAGCTGAACACCGGCAGCCACGACCTGCCGATCTCCGACGCCCTGGCCGCCTTCATGGAGACCGGGTGGGACGACACCCACCGCTCCGGCCTGGCCGCCCTCCCCCTGGCCGCCTACACGGCCAAGCGCCGCGCGGCGCTGGCCGCGCGCTTCCCCGGCGAGCGGCTGGTCATCCCCTCGGGCACCCTCAAGGTCCGCAGCAACGACAGCGACTACCGGTTCCGCCCGCACAGCGCCTTCACCTACCTCACCGCCGACCAGGAGCCCGACGACGTCCTGGTCGTCGAGCCCTCCGGCGCGGCCACGCTGTTCCTGCGCCCGCGTTCGCCCCGCTCGGCCCCGGGGACGGCCGGCCAGGAGTTCTACCGCGACCGCCGCTACGGCGAGTTCTGGGTGGGCCGCCGTCCCGACCTGGCCGAGGCCGAGGCGCTCTACCAGATCGAGTGCGCGCCGATCGACCGGCTCGGCGACGCGCTGGCCGGGCCCGCCCGGGTGCTGCGCGGGGTGGACGCCTCGGTGGACGGCCGGGTCGCCCCGCACGACGGCGACGGCGAGCTGGAGACGTTCCTGTCGGAGATGCGGCTGATCAAGGACGAGTGGGAGATCGCGGAGCTGCAGTTCTCGGTGGACGCCACCGCCCGCGGCTTCGAGGACGTGGTGCGGGCGCTGCCCCGGGCCCTGGGCGAGCGGCGCGGCGAGCGCTATCTGGAGGGCGTCTTCGGCCTGCGCGCCCGGCTGGAGGGCAACGCCACCGGCTACGACAGCATCGTGGCCTCCGGCGCCCACGCGTGCGTGCTGCACTGGATCCGCAACGACGGCCGCCTGGACGAGCGGGACCTGCTCCTGCTCGACGCGGGGGTGGAGACCGACAACCTCTACACCGCCGACATCACCAGGACCCTGCCGCTTTCGGGCCGCTTCGACCCGGTCCAGCGCCGGGTCTACGAGCTGGTCCTGGCCGCCCAGGACGCGGGCATCGCCGCCCTGCGGCCGGGGGCGCGCTTCCGCGACTTCCACCTGGCCGCCATGCGGGTCATCGCCGAGGGCCTGCACGACTGGGGCGTGCTCAAGATCAGCGCGGACGAGGCGATGGAGCCCGGCAGCGGCCTGTACCGCCGCTACACCCTGTGCAGCAGCGGCCACATGCTCGGCATGGACGTGCACGACTGCGCCAAGGCCCGCGCGGAGGTCTATCTGGACGGGCTGCTGGAGGAGGGGCACGTGCTGACCGTCGAGCCCGGCCTGTATCTGCAGCCCGACGACCTGACCCTCCCGCCGGAGCTGCGCGGCATCGGCGTGCGGATCGAGGACGACCTGGTCGTCACCGCCGACGGCGCCCGCCTGATGTCGGCGGCGCTGCCCCGCGACCCCGGCGGGATCGAGAGCTGGATGGCCTCCCTGAGCGGCTGACGGCCCCGCCCCGCGCCGCCGTTTTCCGCGTTCACCTGCGAAAAGTGTGGGGCCCTGACAAGTTGTGACCTGGGCCTCATACCTTTTCCTCAAATTCCCGGGGAAGCATCGACTTACTGGACTACCCGTCAGTAAGGTGGCTCATCCATGGTCGGAGGAGCGGATTCCGGGGTGGTCATGGCACAGCGGGCGGCGGGTTGATGGCGGAGGGCGGGCGCGACGCGGTCAGCGGCTACGTCGCCCGCAGGACCACCGACGTGCTCGGCCGCGTCGGGGACATGTCGGTGATCGCTCTTGAGGGCTTCCGCCGTACCTGGGACGTCCGCGCCTGGTTCTGGGAGTTCGTCCAGCAGTGCTGGTTCCTGGCCAAGGTCACCAGCCTGCCGGTGCTCCTGGTCTCCCTGCCGCTGGGCGCCACCGTCGCGCTCCAGGTGGGCGAGCTGGCCTGGCAGCTCGGCGCCTCCTCGGCCACCGGCAGCGCCGTCGTCGTCGGCCTGGTGCGCGAGGTCGCCCCGATGGCCTCGGCCCTGCTCATCGCCGGGGCCGGCGGGTCGGCCATGACCTCCGACATCGGCGCCCGCAACATCCGCGACGAACTGGCCGCCATGGAGGTCATGGCGGTCAACCCGATCCACCGCCTGGTCACCCCCCGGCTGTGGGCGGCGAGCACCGTGGCGGTGCTGCTGGTCCCGCTGGTCATCGTCTCCGGGGCGAGCGGCGGTTACTTCTTCAACGTGGTCGTCCAGGGCGTCACGCCGGGCGCCTACTTCGACGGGGCGGTGGCCCTGCTGGTCACCAGCGACCTGCTGGTGACGCTCCTGAAGGCGTGGATCTTCGGCTTCATCGCGGCGATCATGTCCTGCTACTTCGGCATGACCTGCCAGACCAGCCCGGTCGGCGTGGGCCGCGCGGTCAACCAGTCCACGGTCGTCACCTTCATGCTGGTGTTCGCCGTCAACTACGTGATCACGATGATCTACTTCCTGGCCTACCCGCCGAGGTCGCTGTGACGGCGCCGGTCGCGGGAGCCCGCACCGCCGGCCAGCGGGCCTACGGCGCGCTGCGCGACGGCACGGAACGCCTGGCCTCGCTGTCGGACTGGCCGATCTTCCTGTGGCGGGTCGTCTTCTACTCGGTCCGCGACATCATCCTGCGGGCCAAGTTCACCAAGGTCGTGCTCCGCCAGGTCAGCGACGTCGTGGTGGGCGTCGGCGCGACCGTCATCGGCGGCGGCATGATCTTCGTGGCCTTCACCATGGCCTTCGCGGTCGGCGCCACCGTCGGCCTGCAGGGCTACCAGGGCCTGCAGGCGATCGGCGCCGAGGCGTTCATCGGCCTGGTCGGCAGCTTCGCCAACGTCCGGGAGATCACCCCGATCATCGCGGCGGTCGCGCTGGCCGCCCAGGTCGGCTCGTCCTTCACCGCCGAGCTCGGCGCCATGCGGATCTCCGAGGAGATCGACGCGCTGGAGGTGATGGGCATCAACGCCTTCACCTACCTGATCTGCACCCGGGTGGTGGCCGCCCTGATCGCGCTGATCCCCGTCTATCTGGTCGCGCTGTTCGCCAGCTTCTTCGCCACCCGGCTGATGTGCACGGCCCTGTTCGGCATGGCGCCGGGCGTCTACGACTACTACTTCTATCTCGGCCTGCCGGTGATCGACATCGTCTACAGCGTGCTCAAGGTGGTCGTCTTCGCCTTCGCCGTGATCAGCATCCACTGCTACTACGGCTTCAACGCCACCGGCGGCCCGGTGGGCGTGGGCATCGCCGCCGGGCGGGCGATCCGCCAGTCGATCGTCACCGTGATCATCCTCAACCTGCTCCTGTCCTACCTGTTCTGGGGTCAGGGCAGCGGCGTGAAGCTGACGGGGTGAGCGGCGATGGCCCGCGGTGAGGTCCCCCTGCCGGTCAGGCTGACCATCTCGGTGGTCGTGATCGTCGTCACCGTCCTGACGCTCGTCGTCATCGTCCGGAGCACGGCCAACCACGCCGGCGTCATGCTGTCGGCCGTCTTCACCCGGGCGGGCCAGGGCCTGGACACCAACTCGCCCGTCAAGATCCGCGGCATCACCGTGGGCGGGGTCAGCTCGGTGACCCTGGACGCCCGGGGCCGGGCGGTGGTGACCATGCACGTGGAGCCCGGGATCAAGGTGCCCGAGACCGTCACCGCCGCGATCGAGCCGACCTCCGTCTTCGGCCCGAAGTTCGTCGACCTGGTCCTCGGCGCCGGGGAGACCACCGGCCCCTACCTGGGCGCCGGGGCGGTCATCACCAGGACCCGGGCGCCGGTCGACCTGTCGGACTCCCTGGCCGACGCCTACGAGGGGCTCGGCGCGGTGGACCCCGCCGACGTCACCACCATCGTGCACACCCTGGGCCGGGGCCTGGACGGCAAGGGCCCGCGGATCGGCGAGATCATCGACAGCTCCGGGAAGGTCGTCGGCGTCGCGCACCGGCACCGCGAGGACTTCCAGCGCTTCATCGGCGACGCCGCGGCGCTGAGCGAAAGCCTCTCCGACAAGGGCGACGAGGTCGTGGGCATCGCCTCCGACGTCAACGTGCTCACCCCCGGCCTGCTGGAGCGGGCCGACAAGATACGCGCGCTGATGCGGGAGTTCGACGAGCTGTCCAGCCTGAGCGCGTACGGCCTGCGCACCCACCGCGACGACCTCCGGGCCGCGGTGAACGCCGGAGAGCGCGCGGCGGCCCTGATCTACGCGCAGCTCGGCCTGGCGGGCGACGGCGTACGCGGGCTGAACCAGATCCTGAACGTCCTGAACGACCTGGTCTCGGCCCGCGGTCCGGGCGGCGCCAACCAGCTCAAGATGGAGGCCTTCGTCGCCACCGACGTATGCGAGCTGTTCATCGGCGCCTGCGGCTCCTCGAACGGCGGGTGAGCCGATGGCCCGGTCGAGAGAGCAGACCCAGCGGCTGTGGACGCTGGGCAAGTTCGGCCTCTTCCTGGCCGTGACGGTCACGCTGATCGTCCTGATCGGCGCGCAGATCGCCCGGGTGGGGGTGGGCGACACCTACGTGCTGGTGGGCACCTTCGACGACGTCTCCGGGCTGCACACGGGCGACCAGGTGAAGATCGCCGGCGCGCCGGTCGGGCAGGTGGACGAGATCGTGGTGGTCAACGGCAAGGCCGAGGTCACCCTGAGCGTGCAGACCTCCGTGAAGGTCCCCTCCGACACCACCGCCTCGGTCCGCTGGCGCAACACCATCGGCCAGCGGGTGATCTATCTGGAACCGGGCACCGCCACGGACACGCTGGCCGACGGGGCCCGGCTGAAACGGACCAGCTCGGTGGTCGACATCGGCGAGCTGGTCAGCGACCTGGGCCCGCTGACCCGGAGCCTGGATCCCGAGCAGATCAACCAGCTGCTCACCGCCGCGGGCGAGGCGCTGGACGGCAACCAGGAGAACATCCCCCTGCTGGTGGACAACCTCGACCGGCTGACCACCACCGTCGCCGAACGCAAGAAGATCATCAAAGCGCTGCTGGAGGACTACGCCACGGTGAGCGGCGTGATCGCCCGCAGGGACAAGCAGATCGCCCGGCTCGTGGACAACCTGGTCATCCTGACCGACGCCTTCGCCCGCAACCGCAAGCTGGTCGACGAGGCCCTGGTGGAGCTGTCGACCACGGCCGAGGTCAACAACCGGGTGCTCGGCGAGAACGCCGAGGAGTTCGGCCGGGTGGTGGACCACATGACCCGGCTCACCGGCGGCGTCCGGCGCAACATCGGCCGCGTCGAGAAGCTGCTGAACACCCTCACCCCGCCGCTGAGCCGCTCCTTCCAGGTGACCGGCCGGGGCCACTTCGTCACCACGGCGGTGCCCTGCGTGGCGCTCGGCCCGGTGCCCTGCCCCTACCCGATGACCACTCCGCCGCCGCTGCGCGGCGGGATGAGGCTCACCACCACGGGGAACCTGCGACGCGTACTGGTGGGGCCCTGATGGCGATCAAGTCCTTCCGCGACCGCAACAAGCTGACCGTCGGCGTGGTGTCGATGGCGGCCCTGGCCACCACCCTGATCGTCACCTTCCTGGTCGGCAACCTGGGACTGCTGGAGGGCGGGTACACGATGTCGGCGATCCTGCCGGACTCGGCCGGGCTGCGCGCGGGCAACGACGTGCGGGTGGCGGGCGTGCCCGTCGGCAAGGTCACCGAGGTCCGGGCCGACTACGCCAAGGGGCACGTCGTGGTGACCTGGAAGGTGGACGACGGCGTACGGCTCGGCGCGCAGACCCACGCGGACATCACCCTGTCCAACCTGCTGGGCGGGCGCTACGTCAAGCTCACCGGGCCGGTCACCCGGCCCTACATGGACGAGCTGCCCGAGCAGGACCGGGTGATCCCGATGGAGCGGACCAGCACGCCGACGCTGGTCACCGACGCGCTCAAGGACGCCACCCGGCTGCTGGACCGGCTGGACACCGAGGCGGTCGACACCCTCCTGCAGGAGCTGTCGGAGCTGGAGCCCGCCCCGCAGGGCCGGGTGACCAGGCTGCTGGACAACATCGGCGAGCTGTCGGAGGTCATCAGCGAGAGCGAGCCCGAGCTGCAGAGGCTGCTGGACAACGGCAACAAGATCGTAAAGGTGCTGGACGCCAAGGACGCCCAGCTCGGCCGGCTGATCGACTCCGTCGAGATCATGCTCGACGAGCTGCGGCTGCGCCGTGACGAGCTGCGGACCCTGCTCGGCGACGGCAGCGAACTGGTCGGCAGCATCACCACGCTGATCACCGAGCACGAGGAGAACCTGGTCGCGGTGATGGACGACGTGACCGCGATCAGCAACCGGCTCGACTCCACCAGCGGCAAGGCCCTCAACTCGGTCCTCACGTGGGTCGGGCCCACCTTCTCCGGGCTGGCCACCACCGGGGGGCAGGGCCCGTGGGTGGACGCCATCGCCGTCGGGCTCGGCCCGATCAACCCCGAGGTGCTCGGCGCCATCCGCCGGAACAGGAGTGACCGGTGAAGCTGCGCAGACTGGCCGCGATCCTGCTGTCGGCGACGCTCCTGGCGGGGGCGGGCGGGTGCTCGCTGCTGCCCGGCGCGGCGGGGCCGTACCGGCTGACCGCCTACTTCCGGGCGGCGCCGTCGCTGTACGAGCAGGCCAAGGTGAAGGTGATGGGCCTGGACGCGGGGACGGTGGAGAAGCTCACCGTGGAGGGCGACCGGGTCCGCGCCGACCTGCTCGTCGACGGCGGGATCCCGCTGCCCGCCGACGTCATGGCGATCGTGGCCCCGCAGAACACGCTGGGCGAGCGGAACGTGGTGCTGCACCCGCCGTGGAAGCCGGGCATGCCGCGGCTCGCGCCGGGTGCGGTGATCCCGCTGGAGCGCACCGACCTGCCGGTGGAGATCGACGACGCGCTGGCGGCGTTCACCAAGCTCACCGACGCGCTGGACACCGAGAAGATGGGCGACGTCGCCGGCGACCTGGCCGACAGCGTCAGGGGCCGGGGCGTGCAGATCAACGAGGCCCTGGACGACGCGGCCTCGCTCACCCGCACGCTCGCCGGGCAGGACGAGCAGCTGATCGAGCTGGCCGGCAACCTCAACCGGCTGGCCGTCAGCCTCAACAAGCGCGAGAAGCAGGTCAAGACGACCATCGACGCCTTCGCCGAGGCCAGCGCCGCGCTGGCGGACGAGCGGCAGCGCATGCGGCGCTTCATCACCGGCCTGGCGGAGGTGGTGCAGCGGGGTGACGCGCTGGTGGAGGCCTACCAGGTGAAGCTGCCCCGGGGCGTGACCAACCTCGCCGAGCTGGTGATCACCATGAAGGTGAACAGCGAGTCGGCGGCCGACGCCATCGCGGGGACCCGCAAGTTCGTCGACAACATGGTCATGTCCTGGGACAGGGAGCACCACGTGCTCAAGTTCCGCCTGGTCCTGAACGCGATGACCCGCGCCTGGCTGACCCCCCTGTTCGACGCCCTGGGCCTGGGCAAGGTCCCCTGCCTGCCCGGGGAGCTCAGCAACTGCCCCTGGCAGGCGAGGAGGTGAGCGGGATGAGACGGGCCGGGCTGACGGCGGGGTTGGCCGGGTTGTCGCTGACGGCCGCGTGCACCCTGCAGACCGTGGGCGCGCCGACCGGGGAGCTCACGGTGGACGCGACCTTCGACGACGTGCAGAGCCTGGTGGTGGGGCACAGCGTGCAGGTCTCCGACGTGCGGGTGGGCAGCGTCACCGGCATCCGCCTGGAGGGCTACCGCGCCAGGGTCACCATGTCGATCGAGGAGGGCAACCGGGTGCCCGAGGGCACCTCCGCGGTCGTGGCCAAGACCTCGATCCTCGGTGAGAACTACATCGAGTTGCAGCTGCCCGAGGGCAGGGACATGACCACCGGCCCGTTCCTGCAGGACGGCGCGACCATCGCCCGGACGTCGGTGGAGCCGGACATCGAGCAGGTCACCGCGCGGGCCGGGCCGCTGATCGACGCGCTCGGCGCCCAGGACGTCAACGCCGTCCTGGACGCCGCGGCGACCGGGATCGGCGGCAGGGGCGAGGAGCTCAACCGGCTGCTGCGCCAGACCACCGAGGTCACCACCGCCTACGCCGAGTCCCGCCGGGACCTCGCCCGCACCATCGACGGCCTGGCCGAGCTGGGCGAGGACCTGGCCGCGGGCGAGGCGGAGCTGGACAAGCTGCCCGGCAGCGTCAACGACGCCACCGCCCGGCTCAACCACGGCCGCAAGCACGTCAAGAAGACACTCAGGGAGCTGACCGCCCTGGCCAAGGAGGTCAACGCGACCGTCTATCCGCGGCACGCGGCCCGCCTGCGCACCCTGCTGCGCCGCGTCGACGCCGTCTCCACCTCGATGGTGCGCGGCAAGGAGGACCTGAAGGTCCTCCTCGACCGGATCCAGCGGTTCGTCGACCAGCCGCCGATCGTGGTGAACGGCCAGCTGCTGACCTACGTCTGGATCAAGGGCCTGCTGATGCCCAAGCCGAAGAAGGAGCAGCGGCCGCGCCTGCCCAACTCCGTGGACGACTTCCGCCTGCTGCTGGAGCCGCCGCGATGAGGAGGCGCATCTGGATCAACCTCGGCTTCTTCGCGGTCCTCGGACTGGTGATGACCGTGTGGGCGTTCACCAGCATCATCAAGCTCGACGTCATCGAGCGCCCCTACCGGATCAACGTGGAGTTCGTCTCCTCCCCCGGCCTGGTGCGCGGCTTCGACGTGGCCTACCTCGGCGTGCGGATCGGCCGGATCGACGACGTCGCGCTGGCCCCCGGCAAGATCGTGGTGGGGCTGAGCATCGAGCGGGACATGCGGATCCCGCAGGGCGTCACGGCCGAGGTGCGCCGCAAGTCCGCGATCGGCGAGCCGTACGTGGAGATCTCCCCGCCCGAGGGCGACGCCGGGGGCGCGGTCATGCCCCCCGGCTCGACCATCCCGCTGTCCAGCACCACGGTCCCCCTGGACTACCGCAAGCTGTTCGACGGGGTCGGCAAGCTGCTGAACGCGGTCCCGGCCGAGGACGCCGAGACCATCGTGAGCGAGCTGGCGGCCGGCCTGGACGGCCGTACGACGTCGATCCGGGAGATCGTGGACAACACGCACGACGTCACCACCACGCTCGCCGAGAACACCCGGCTGCTCGACGAGCTTTCGGTGAACCTGACCCGGCTGACCGGGACGCTCACGAGCAGGCGGGAGGAGCTGGCCGAGGGGGTGGCCGACCTTGCGGGCGTGACCCGCACGATCCGCGAGTCCCGCAGGCAGCTGTACGCCGCCCTCGAACACGGACCCTCCTTCTTCCGCCAGATCGACCACCTGCTCAACAGCGCGCGCCCGGGGCTGTCCTGCTTCCTGACGGCCGCCGGGATGCGGCAGGGCGTGGTGTTCACCGCCCGCAACCAGCAGCACGTCAACCACCTGCTGCGGACGGTCCCGACCACCCAGGCCCTGCTGGCCGACACGACCGAGCGGCAGTCCGGCGGGCTGTACGGCAGGGTCACCTTCGTCTTCAGCGTCCCGGGCGGCCCGCGGGTGGCCGAGGAGTACCGCGGCCCGCTGGCCCCGCCCTCGACCCCCGCCCTGCGGGCGTGTCCCAAGGGCGCGCCCGTCCCGCCCATGACCCGCAGCGACGACGACCCGGACCCCGGTCCCCACCCCGAGGACACCCTTCCCCCGGACTACGGGACGGGCACCGATCCGGACGGCACGCCCGGGGCGGAGGAGAGCCCCCCGCAGGCCGACGGTTCCGAGGAGACCCCCACGCCCGGGGCCGGCGACACCGGAGCGGACACCGGCTCGTCCTCGCAGGACCTCACCCCCTTCGCCATCGCGATCTTCCTCGCCGTCGTCATCTCCGGCGGCGTGCTCGGCTGGATCGCCGTCGGCCGGGCAACCCGCCGCCGTGAACAGGAGTAGCGCATGAGTCCCACCCCCCAGCGGACCGAGGAGTCCCCGGCCGAGACCGCCCTGGAACCCGAGACGGCCGCGGAGCCCGGGACCGTCACCGAACCCGGGACCGTCGCGGAGTCCGGGACAGCCGCCGAGCCCGAGAGCACCGTCGGACCCGAGAGCACCGTCGGACCCGAGAGCACCGTCGGACCCGAGAGCAGCGCCGAGCCCGAGGACACCGGGAAGCCCGCGGCCGCCTCCGATGAGGCGGCCGGGACCGTCACCGGGGAAACCGTCGCAGGGGGAACGGCCGCCGAGAAGGAGGCCGCGGCCGCGGAGGAGGCCGGCGCCGCGGAGGAGGCCGGCGCCGGGAAGGAGCCGCCACGCGGGAGGACGCGGGCGTGGCGGGGTCGGCTGGCCGGTGCGGTCGTCGCGATGGCCGTCGCCGGGGCCATGGCCTTCGCCGTCCTCCAGTGGATCTCGGCCGAGCGGACGGCCGGCCTCCTGGCCGCGGAGAAGGCCGAGCGGCTGGCGGTCTCCACCCGGGCCGGGGAGTTCGCCGTGGCCCTGCAGACCTACGACCACGCCAACCTCCAGGCCTACCGCGACCGCGTCTTCAGCCTGTCCGGCGAGGACTTCGAGAAGACCTACAACGAGGCGTTCAGCCCGCTGGAGAGCCTGATCACCGCGATGCAGGCCTCCTCCACGGCCTCGGTCCGCGGCGTCTACATCTCCGAGATCGCCGAGGGCAGGGCGAAGGCCATCACGGTCGTCGACTCCCAGGTCAAGAGCACCGCGGGCACCCGGCGCATGCTCGGCGCCTACATGGAGCTGGGCCTGGTCAAGACCGGCGGCCAGTGGAAGGTGAACGACGCGACCGTGATGGGCGCCGCCGACGAGCTCCTGACGGACCCCGACGGCAAGGTCCTCGGCGAGACCGAGCCGTCCCCGAAGCCCACCGGCAAGGAGTCCGACGGGAAGGAGCCCGAGAAGAAGGACAAATGACGCCCATGCCCCACCGAACCCCTAATCTGGGCACGTGCGCGACTCCCTGGTGATGGCCGGCCCCACCGACGAGATCATCTCCCCGGCCGGCACGGCCCTGCTCACCGAGGTCGAGCGGGAACGGGCCGCGCGCTTCGCCCGCGAGTCCGACCGGCGTGACTTCATCGCGGCCCACATCCTCGTACGGCGGTGCGCGGCCAAGGTCGCCGGCGTCCCGGAGGACCGGCTGACCCTGCTGCAGGTCTGCGAGTACCACGGGCCGGGGCACGGCAGGCCGTACCTCGCCGAGATCCCCCGGCTCGGGGTCAGCCTCAGCCACAGCCGCGGGTACGTGTGCGCGGCGGCGGGTCCGGGCCGGATCGGCGTGGACGCCGAGAACGTCCCCCCGGGCCCGGTCGACGAGTCCCTGGCCGCGCAGTTCCTCGCCCCCGCCGAACGGCCCCTGGTCCACGACAACGAGGCGCTGATCCGGCTGTGGGTGCGCAAGGAGGCACTCATCAAGCGCGGCGAGCTGACCATGGACAGCCTGCGCGGGACAGACCTGTCCGCGCTGCCCCTCGACGCCCCGCCGCACCCGCGCGCCCTGCGGTGGGAGGGCAGGCACCTGCTGGAGTGGCGGACCGGCTCGGGCGTCGCCGTCTGCGCCGTCGCCGACCACCCGATCACACTCGGCTGACCGCCGGTGCGGCTCCCTCTTCGGCGGAGGCGGCCCCTTACCGTGAGGTAGGTTCGGTCCATGGACCCCGAGCAGGACCGCCCGGCGGACGACTCGCCGTCCGTGCCGCAGGCCGGCGACGACCCCCGGGCGCACGACGACGAACCCCGCTGGCTCACCACCGTCGAGCAGCGGGCCTGGCGCGCCCACCTGGCCGCCCACAAGCTCCTGGAACACCGGCTCGACCGTGAGCTGCAGGCCTTCGGGCTGTCGGTGAACGACTACGAGATCCTGGTCAACCTCTCGGAGACCCCCGGGCACCGCATGCGCATGAGCGATCTGGCCGAGGCCACGATCCAGTCCCGCAGCCGCCTGTCCCACCAGATCTCCCGGATGGAGGCGGCCGACCTGGTCTCCAGGGAGACCTGCGCCGACGACCGGCGCGGGACCTTCGCCGTGCTCACCGCGCACGGCTGGAAGACCATCCAGCACGTCGCGCCGCACCACGTGGCCAGCGTGCGGGAGCATTTCATCGACCTGCTCACCGACGACCAGCTACGCGAGCTGGAGAGGGCCTACAGCCCGGTGGTGGAGCACCTGAAGAGCCTGCGGTGAGCCTCCGGTCCCGGCCCGGCGCCGGTTCCGGGACGCGAGGAGCGGCCGCGTACGGCCGGTGAAGCGAAACCGATACCGGACTGTCCTCCCGTACGCTACCGAGCGGTCGCTACGATCCGGCCATGTCTGCTCGACGGATCTTCATCGCCGCGGTGGTCGCCGCGCTCTTCACGCTCGCCGGATGCAGCGGCGACGCGGGCTCGCAGGCCGCGACGCCCAGCGGCCCGGAGCTGGTCGAGAAATCGGCGCAGGCGATGCGGACCGTCAAGTCCACCGCCTTCACCATGGAGACCGAGGGCACCCCGCCGGTCCAGGTCAAGAAGGCCGCCGGGCGCCTGAACGCGACCGGCGACGCCGACGGGACCATCCAGGTCGACATGGCCGGCAGCCTCCTGGAGATCGAGTTCTTCCTGGTGGGCGACACCGTCCACTTCAAGGGGGTGACCGGCGGCTTCCAGACGATGTCGCGCAGCCAGCTCGCCTCGATCTACGACCCGTCGGCCATCCTCAACCCCGAGAAGGGCGTCGTGCAGCTGCTGTCCAACGCCCTGGACCCGAAGGTCGAGGGCGAGGAGAAGATCGACGGCACCGACGCCTACCGGGTCTCGGCCACGCTGTCCCAGCAGATCCTGTCCACCATGGTGCCGGGGATCACGCAGAGCGTGGACGGCACCCTGTGGGTCGACAAGGTCAGCAGCCGGCTGCTCAAGGCCGACCTGCCGATGAACGGCGGCAAGGTGATCGTCACCTTCGACGACTACGACGTACCGGTCCAGGTGACCGCTCCGGCGAAGTGACGCCGTGACCTCCCCCGCCCTCCCCCTCCCCGGCCGCGACCGGGCCGCCCGGCGCCGGGTCGCCCTGGGAGTCGGCGGCACCGCGGTGCTGCTGGCCGCGCTGGACGCCTACGTCGTGGTCACCGTACTGATCGACATCGCCGCGGACGTCGACGTCCCGCAGAACCACCTCGAGCGCGCCACCCCGATCGTCACCGGGTTCCTGCTCGGCTACATCGCGGCCATGCCGCTGCTCGGCCAGCTCTCCGACCGGTACGGCAGGCGCCCGCTCATCCACCTGTGCCTGGCGGGCTTCGCGATCGGCTCGGTCGTCACCGCGCTCGGCGAGACGGTCCCCTGGCTGGTGGCCGGCCGTACGGTCCAGGGCATCGCGGGCGGCGCCCTGCTGCCCATCACCATGGCGCTGGTGGGCGACCTGTGGGACGAGCGCGGGCGCCCGCTGGCGCTCGGCGCGGTCGGCGCCGCCCAGGAGCTCGGCAGCGTCCTGGGCCCGCTGTACGGCGCGGGCCTGGCCGCCCTGGTCCCGGTCACGCTGCAGCTGGGCGGCGTCCAGCTCGGCGGCTGGCGGTCGATCTTCTGGCTGAACGTCCCGCTGGTGGTCGTGGCGGCGGTGGCCGTGCAGCGCTCGGTCCCGCCGCCCCGGCGCGGGACCGCGCCCGCCACCGGGGTCGACGTGGTCGGCGGCCTGCTGCTGGCACTGTCGCTGGGCCTGCTCGTGGCCGGGCTCTACAACCCCGACCCGAGCCGTTCGGTCCTGCCCTCCTGGGGTCTGCCGGTGATCGGCGCGGGGGTGGCGGCGGGGATCGCCTTCGTCGTGTGGGAGACGCGCTCGCGGACCCGGCTGGTCGACATGGCCGGGGTGCTGCGCGGCCCCTTCTTCGCCACCCTGGCGGTCAGCTTCCTGACCGGCGCCGCGCTGCTGGTCACTCTGGTGGACGTGCAGCTGTCGGCGCAGACGCTGCTCAAGCTGGAGGCGCTGGACGGAGCGCTGGTGCTGTCCCGCTTCCTCGTCGCGCTCTCGGTGGCGGCCCTGCTCGGCGGAGCGCTGGCCCACCGGTACGGCGAGCGGGTGGTGGCGGTCGCGGGCCTGGCCGTGGCCGCGGCCGGCTACGTCCGCATCGGCCAGTGGCCGCTGGACCTGGCCGCCGCGGGGTACCGCATGGACGTCGACCTGATCGTGGCCGGGCTGGGCCTGGGCCTGGTCATCGCGCCGGTCTCCTCGGCCGTGCTGCGCGCCACCCCGGCGGCGCAGCACGGCGTGGCCTCGGCGGCGGTGGTAGTGGCCCGGATGATGGGCATGCTGCTGGGCGTCGCGGGGCTGTCGGCGTGGGGCTTCCACCGCTTCCAGTCGCTGACCGCCGACCTGGACACGCCCCTGCCGTTCGGCGTCGAGGCCGACGTCTACGCCGAGCGGCTGGCCGCCTACGAGGCGGCGGTGCGGGCCGCCCTGCACACCGAGTACAGCGAGATCTTCCTGATCACCGCGGTCCTGTGCGCCGTGGGCGCGCTGGTGGCGCTGCTGCTGCCGCACGGGCCGGGCGGCGGCGCGGCCCCGCCGGAGGCGCCCTCCGAGCCGTCCTCGGCCTCCGCCTGACCCGGCCCGGACCGCCCGGTATCGGGTTCCGGCGCGCCGCCGGATGTCCCCGATGCACCAGATGTCCCCAGAGACTGGTATGAAAGGGAGACCCCCCGACCCCCGAGTAGGACATCGTGACGACTCTGTTCGGCCCTGATCGCGGCTCGACCTTCACCGTCTCCTCCGTCCAGCACGACGACGTGATCGTCGTCCACGTCGGCGGAGAGCTGGACCTGCGCTCGGTGCCGATCCTGCGCGAGCACCTTCGGCGCCTGTGGGGCCGCTCGGGCCTGACCGCCGTCGTCATGGACATGGCCGATCTCGGCTTCTGCGACTCGGTGGGCCTGAGCGAGCTCATCACCGCCATGAAGCGCAGCGAGGCACTGGGGATGCGGTTCGCGCTGAGCGGCGTGCACGGCGTCCTGACCCGGGTGCTGAACATCACCGGCCTGGCCAGGACGTTCGAGACCTACGACACCGCCGAGGAGGCGCTGCGGCGGCTCTCGTCCTGACCTGCCCCCGCGCGGACGTCCGGTGGAAACGGACGCGGGCATCCGGTGGAAACGGACGCGGGCATCCGGTGGAAACGGACGCGGCCACCCGCCGGGGACGGGTGGCCGCGTTCGCGGTCGGCCTGCCTGCTCGGCGTGCCTACTTCTTCCTCTGGGCCTGCTTCTTCTCCCGGATCTTCATGGTGACCTCGATGGGAGAGCCCGCGAAACCGAACTCCTCGCGGATGCGGCGCTCGATGAAGCGCCGGTAGGTCTCCTCCAGGAAGCCCGAGGTGAACAGCACGAACTTCGGCGGCTCCGTCGACGCCTGGGTGGCGAAGAGGATCTTGGGCTGCTTGCCGCCGCGGACCGGCGGCGGGGTGGCCGCCACCAGGTCGGTGAGGAAGGCGTTGAGCCGGGCCGTCGGCACGCGGGTGGACCAGGAGTCCATCGCCTTCTCGATGGCCGGGACGAGCCGGTCCACGTGCCAGCCGGTCTTGGCGGAGATGTTGACCCGCAGCGCCCACGGCACGCGGACGAGCTGACGGTCGATCTCCTTCTCCAGGTAGTAGCGGCGGTCCTCGTCGAGCAGGTCCCACTTGTTGAACGCCACGACCATGGCCCGGCCGGACTCGATCACCAGGGAGATGATCCGCAGGTCCTGCTCGGTCAGCACCTCGCTGGCGTCGATGAGCACGATCGCGACCTCGGAGCGCTCCAGCGCGCCCCGGGTGCGCATGCTGGCGTAGAAGTCGGCGCCCTTGAGCTCGCGGTCGCGGCGCCGGATGCCGGCGGTGTCCACGAAGCGCCAGGTCTTGCCGCCGAGCTGGATCAGCTCGTCGACCGGGTCGCGGGTGGTGCCGGCCATCGGGTCGACCAGCACGCGCTCCTCGCCCGCGAGCTGGTTCAGCAGCGAGGACTTGCCCACGTTGGGCTTGCCGAGCAGCGCCACCCGGCGCGGGCCGCGCTCACCGCCGAAGCGCTGCGGCGGCGTCTCCGGCAGCTTGGCCAGCACCACGTCGAGCAGGTCGCCGCTGGAGCGGCCGTGCAGCGCGGAGACGGGCTGGGGCTCGCCCAGGCCCAGCGACCACAGGGCCGCGGCCTCCAGCTCCATCTGCTGGTTGTCCACCTTGTTGGCGGCCAGGATGACCGGCTTGCCGGAGCCGCGCAGCACGTGGCCGACGATCTCGTCGGAGTCGGTCACGCCGACGGTGGCGTCCACCACGAACAGGATGACGTCGGCCAGCTCGGCCGCGATCTGCGCCTGCTCGGCGATGCGCAGCGCCATGCCGGTCGCGTCGGGGTCCCATCCCCCGGTGTCGACCACCGTGAACCGGCGCCCGCGCCAGTTGGCCTCGTAGGTCACCCGGTCCCGGGTCACGCCGGGAACGTCCTCCACGACCGCCTCACGGCGGCCGATGATCCTGTTGACCAGGGTGGACTTGCCCACGTTGGGGCGGCCCACCACGGCCACGACGGGCAGCGGACCCGTGTCCGGCGCCTCGTCCTGCGAGCTGTCCTCGGTCCCCAGATCGGCGAGCTCTGCGTCGATCCAGCCGCGGTCGTCGTCGTATTCCCCTGTCACACTTTTTCCTTAATGACCCGCAGCACCTCGGCGATGACCTCGTCGAGGTTGAGCGGTGTGGTGTCGAGTTCGACGGCGTCGGACGCCATCGAGAGCGGGTCGGTCTTGCGCGTGGAGTCCAGCGTGTCGCGCCGGGCCATCGCGGCCTTCTGCGCCTCCACCGTCGTGCCGGTGAGCTCGGCCGTACGGCGGGCCGCCCGGGCCTCCGCGCTCGCGGTCAGATAGATCTTGACCGGCGCGTCGGGGGTGACCACGGTGCCGATGTCACGCCCCTCGACGACGATACCCCCGTCGCCGATGATCTCACGCTGCTGGGCGACGAGCCGCCGGCGCACCTCGGGCACCGCGCTCACCGCGGAGACGGCGGCGGTCACCTCGGCGGTGCGGATCGGCCCTGAGGCGTCGACGCCGTCCACGGCCACCGACGGCGCGTCGGGGTCGGTCCCCATCGTGAGCTCCGGGTCGAGCGCCCTGGCCGCGACGGCCGCGGGGTCGGCGATGTCGACCCCCTGCTGGAGCATCCACCAGGTGATCGCCCGGTACATCGCCCCGGTGTCGAGGTACCGCAGTCCCAGCGCCCGCGCGACACCGCGTGACGCGCTCGACTTACCGGACCCCGAGGGCCCGTCCATGGCGACGACCAGTCCGGTCACGACGCCTCTCCCTTGCACCCGCTTCAGTTGTCCGTACGAGGCTACCGGGAGCGTGCGCGCACACACGCATCGCGGACGCCGCAGGAGCGGGTGCGCGGAGCCGCACAGCGCCTCGGAACGCCGCAGGGCGCCTCGGAGCGGGGCCGCGGCCGCGCGGGGCCTCAGGGCAGGTGCCACCCGTGCGCGCGCAGGGCCTGCGACAGCGTGCCGGCCGCCTCGGGCTGCACGAACAGATCGGCGGCGCCCAACGGCAGGCCGGGGGCGTGCTCCAGGCGGACGTCCTCGATGTTGACGCCGCTCTCCTCGGCCACCTGGAACAGCCGGGCCAGCTCGCCGGGCCGGTCGCCGATGATCACCTGGACGACCGCGTAGGTGCGCGCGGGACCGCCGTGCTTGCCGGGGATCCGGCCGGTGCCCGCGACCCCGCGGCGCAGCAGGTCGGTGACCCGGCCCATCGCCTCTTCGTCCCACGGCGCCGTCTCCGACGGGGCGCCCGCGGCGGCGGCGCGCAGCGAGGCGGCCGCCGCGGCCAGGTCGGCCGCCACCGCCTCCAGCACGTCGGCCACCGGGAGCGCGTTGCCGGACAGGATCCCGGTCCACAGCCCCGGGTCGCCCGCCGCGATGCGCGTCACGTCGCGGACCCCCTGCCCGGCCAGGCCGAGCGCGGTGGCCGGGGCCTCGGCGAGTCTGGCGGCCACCGCGGAGGCGGCCACGTGCGGGGCGTGGGAGACCAGCGCGACGGCCTTGTCGTGCTGGTCGGCGTCCACCTCGACGACCTCGCCGCCGCAGAGCTTGACCAGCCCGCGCACGACCTCCACCGCCTCGGGCGAGGTCCTGTCGGTGGGGCACAGCGCCCACGGGCGGCCCAGGAACAGGTCGGCCCGGGCCGCGGCCGGCCCCGAACGCTCCCGGCCCGCGAGCGGGTGCCCGGCGGCGTAGGTGCTCAGGTCGCAGCCCAGTTCCTCGGCCCGGCGCAGCGGGAGCGCCTTGACGCTGGCCACGTCGGTGTAGAAGCGGGCGGCCCCGGCCCGCTGGAGCTGGGCGATCTGCTCGGCCACCAGGTGCGGGGGCACGGCGACGACCGCCAGGTCCACCGGGCGGCCCGGATGCCAGGGCAGGTCCGGGTCGAGGTCGGCGGGCCGGCCGGGGTGCCACTCGATGCCCGCGCCCAGTTCCCTGGCCAGCCGTACGGCGGCCGCGTCGCGGTCGGTCAGGTAGACCGTGACGCCCTGCTCGCGCAGGGCCAGGGCGACCGAGGTGCCGATCAGGCCCGTGCCGACGACCAGGACGCTCTCCAGGCCGCTCACGCGGCCCCCATGGGCGTGCAGAGGGCCCAGGGGGTCGGCGGCGCCGGGGAGGGGCTCAGGGGGCATGAGAGGCTCACTGGGCGATGTCCACTCGCAGGGCCACCGCGCCGCGCAGGTAGACGTGCTGGATCTCCTGGCGCGACTTGCCGGTCTCCACGTGGGCCATCAGCCGCACCACGCGGGGCAGCGCGCCGGGCACGTCGATCTCGGAGGCGCAGATGAGCGGCACGTCGTGGAAGCCGAGCTTGCGCGCGGCCAGCGCGGGGAACTCCGCCGTCAGATCGGGGGTCGCCGTGAAGATCACGCTGATCACGTCGTCGGTGGTGAGCGCGTTGCGCGCCATCACCTCGCTGACCAGCTCGGTGACCCCGGACAGGATGGCGTCCCGGTCGTTCGCCTCGACCTGGATCGCACCGCGGATCGCCCGCACCATCGTCGTTCCTCCGTACCGTTCATGCCGGGCCGCCCGTCGGCGGCCCGGCATGTCCTGAACGTCTGTATCCCGGAAGGCTACAGCCCGACGGCGGCGTAGAGTTCCCCGACTTCCCTGACCGTGAGCGAACGCACGGTGCCGGGCTTGAGCCGCCCGAGCTTGACCGGGCCGAACTCGATGCGGGCCAGGTCGATGACCGGGTGCCCGACCTCCTCCAGCATGCGCCGGACGATGTGCTTGCGGCCCTCGTGCAGGACGATCTCGACCAGCGACTGCTGCCCGTGCTCCTGGACCACCGTGAAGGAGTCGGCCTTGGCGATGCCGTCCTCCAGCTCGACGCCCTTCTTCAGGCGGCGGGCCAGGTCGGGCTTGATGCGGCCGGGGACCTTGGCCCAGTACTTCTTCTGCACGCCGTAGCTGGGGTGGGTCAGCCGGTTGGCCAGCTCCCCGTCGTTGGTGAGCAGGATCAGGCCCTCGGTCTCGGTGTCGAGACGGCCCACGTGGAACAGGCGCTCGGTGCGGTCGGCCACGTAGTCCGCCAGGGACGGGCGGCCCTCCGGATCGGACATGGTGCTGACGACGCCGATCGGCTTGTTGATGGCGAAGTAGACCAGGTCGGGCATGGTGGGCAGGCGCTTGCCGTCCACGTGGATGACCTGCTTGGCCGGGTCGACCCGGGCGCCGAAGCGGCGGACCACCTGGCCGTCGACCGTCACGCGGCCGTCGCCGATCATCTCCTCGCACGCGCGGCGGCTGGCCACGCCCGCCTGGGCGAGGACCTTCTGCAGCCGGACACCGCCGGGGACCTCGGTGGTGTCGCGCTCGTCGGCGTAGTCGCGGTCGTAGAAGTCCGGGTCGCGCATGGGCTGGCGAGCGGTCTTGAACCGGTCGTTCTCGACCGTGCCGGGCCGGCCGCCGGCCTTGGCGGCCGGGGTGCGGTCCTTGGCGGTACGGCCCTGCCCGGTGGTACGGCCCTGCCCGGTGGTACGGCCCTGGCCGTACCGGGTGCCGCGGCCGCCGATCGTCTGCACCTCGTCGCGGCGCTCGGAGCGTCCGTAACGGCCTCGGGAGCCGCCCCGGTCGTCACGACGCGGGGCCCCGGTCCGGGAGCCCTCACGGCCCTCACGGAAGCCGCCGCGGTCGTCCCGGGAGCCATCGCGATCATCGCGCCGGTCCTCACGGAACCCACCGCGATCGTCACGCCGGTCGTCACGGAAGCCTCCGCGGTCGTCACGGCGTTCATCACGCCGCTCGTCGCGGAAACCGCCGCGGTCCTCACCGGCGGGCCTGCCGTACCGG
The DNA here is from genome assembly GCF_016863175.1 of Paraplanobispora siamensis. Lineage (GTDB taxonomy): Bacteria > Actinomycetota > Actinomycetes > Streptosporangiales > Streptosporangiaceae > Planobispora > Planobispora siamensis. The sequence goes on along the minus strand of NZ_BOOJ01000049.1, from coordinate 10,681 downwards.
CTCCTGGAACCGCCGCGCTCCGCCCGGAACCCGCCGCGGTCGTCACGCCGGTCCTCACGGAACCCACCGCGGTCACCGCGGTCGCCCCGCTCGTCACGGCGCTCGGAACGGAACCCGCCCCGGTCCTCACGGAACCCACCGCGGTCGTCACGCCGGTCCTCACGGAACCCACCGCGGTCGTCACGCCGGTCGTCACGGAAGCCTCCGCGGTCGTCACGGCGCTCGTCGCGGAAACCGACGCGGTCCTCACCGGCGGGCCTGCCGTACCGGCTCCTGGAACCGCCGCGGTCGTCCCGGGAGCCGCCGCGGTCGTCACGCCGGTCCTCACGGAACCCACCGCGGTCGCCCCGCTCGTCACGGCGCTCGGAACGGAACCCGCCCCGGTCCTCACGGAACCCGCCGCGATCGTCACGCCGGTCGTCGCGGAACCCGCCGCGGTCGTCGCGCCGGGGGGAGTCTGAGCGGAAGCCGCGGCTGTCGGCGCGGAACCCGCCACGGGATCCGCCACCACGGGGAGTGCCTCCGGCGCGGGGGTTGCCACCGCGCGGGGCGCCGCCGCGGCCTCGACCGCGTCCATCACCGGACGGGGTGCTACGCCTGTTGTTCACTGTCTGTGCTCCTCTAGGGTTTCCACGTCGTCGGGCAGGAACGGGGCCAGCTCAGGGAGCTCGTCGAGGCTCCGCAGGCCCATCCGCTCGAGAAAATACGAACTCGTCCGGTAGAGCACGGCCTGGCTCTCCGGTTCGGTGCCGGCCTCTTCGACCAGCCCCCGGGCCACCAGCGTCCGCATCACACCGTCGCTGTTGACCCCTCTGATGGCCGCCACCCTCGCCCGGCTGACGGGCTGCCGGTAGGCGACCACGGCCAGGGTCTCCAGGGCGGCCTGAGTGAGCCGCGCCTGCTGGCCGTCGCGGACGAAACGCTCCACGAGGGAGGCGCACTCGGCCCGCGTGTAGAACCGCCAGCCGCCGGCGACCTCTCTCAGATCGAAACCACGGCCCGCGGCGGTGTATTCCGCCGACAGCTCGCGCAGCACCGCGGCGACCTCGGGCACGGGCCGCTCCAGCACCTGGGCGAGGGTCACCTCGGCGACCGGCTCGTCGACCACGAGCAGGATCGCCTCCAGCGCCGCGCGCAGCCCGGGGCCGTCCTGCGCGCGCGGCGTCACCGCGGGATCCGCCGCCTCCGCCGCCGCACCCGTCGCCGCGTCCGCAGCGGGATCCGCCGTCTCCGGCACCGCGTCCACGGCGGAGGCCGCCGCGCCCGTCGTCACGCTCGTCGTCACGCCCGCCGTCTCACCCGCCGGCGTCCCCGCGGGCACCGCCTCGGTCATCGGCGGGCTCCTCCCTCGCTTGGTCGTAGTCGTCGGCCACGACGACGTCCCCGTCGTCGCTGCCGGTCCAGGTCACGTGCAGCTCCCCCAGCGGCTCCACCTGGTCGAAGGAGACCGCCGCCTCCCGGAAGAGCTCCAGGACGGCCAGGAACCGCGCCACGACTTCGAAGGTGCCGGCACAGTCGGAGGTCAGTGCCCGGAAGGTCGCCCGGCGCAGCCGGCGCAACCGCTCGACCAGGATAACGGCCTGCTCGCGGACGTTGGCGAGCGGTTGGTAGATGTGGGCCACCGAGACCGACGGCGGGGCCTTGGGCCTGAAGGCCCGCTGGGCGATCTGGGCGAGCCGCTCGGGGCCGACGCCCAGGACCAGCTCCGGCAGGAGGTTGGCGAAGCGCGCCTCCATCGGCACGGTGCGGGGGAAGCGCAGGGCCTCCTCCGCCATCCACCCGGAGAAGATCTTCGCGACCTCCTTGTAGGCCCGGTACTGCAGCAGCCGGGCGAACAGCAGGTCGCGGGCCTCCAGCAGGGCCAGGTCCTCCTCGTCGTCCACCTCGCCGGACGGCAGCAGCCGGGCGGCCTTGAGGTCGAGCAGGGTCGCGGCGACCAGCAGGAAGTGGCTCGTCTGGTCCAGGTCCCACTCGGGCCCCCTGGCCCGGATGTAGGCGATGAACTCGTCGGTGACCTGGCTGAGTGAGACCTCGGTGATGTCCAGCTTGTGCTTGGAGATCAGGCCAAGCAGCAGGTCGAAGGGGCCCTCGAAGACCTCCAGGCGCACCCTGAAGGTGCCGTCGTCGGCCGCCTGCTCCTGCTCGGTCATCCCAGCATTGTCCCGCACCGGGACCGGGGTCACTTCTGCTGCGCGTCCCACCGGGCGAGGACTTCACGGGCCAGCTCGCGATAGGCGCTGGCGCCGAGGGAGGAGGAGTCGAAGCTGGTGATGGGCTCACCGGCCACGGTGGCGTCGGGGAAGCGGACCGTCCGGTTGATCACCGTGTGGTAGACCTTCTCGTCGAACGCCTCGACCACCCGGGCCAGCACCTCGCGGCCGTGCAGGGTGCGCGCGTCGTACATCGTGGCGAGCAGGCCCTCGATGACCAGTTCCTCGTTGATGCGCTCCTGGACCTTCAGGATGGTGTCCATCAGCAGGGCGACACCGCGCAGCGCGAAGAACTCGCACTCCAGCGGCACCATGACGCCGTGCGCGCAGGCCAGCGCGTTGATCGTGAGCAGGCCCAGGGAGGGCTGGCAGTCGATCAGGCACACGTCGTACTCGGGCAGCAGGGGCTTGATCACCCGGCCGAGCACCTGCTCGCGGGCGACCTCCGTGACGAGCTGGACCTCGGCCGCGGACAGGTCGATGTTGCTGGGCAGCAGGTCCATGTTCTCGACGCCGGTCTCCAGCAGCACGTCCTCCGCGGTGACCTGGCGGTCCATCAGGAGGTTGTAGACCGTCAGGTCGAGCTGGAGCGGGTTGATCCCCAGGCCCACCGAGAGGGCTCCCTGCGGGTCGAAGTCGACCAGCAGCACCTTCAGCCCGGCCTCGGCCAGCGCCGCGCCCAGGTTGATGGTGGTGGTCGTCTTGCCGACGCCGCCCTTCTGGTTGACCATGGCGACGACGCGGGCCGGTCCGTGGACCGTCCGCGGGCGCGGGTCGGGGAAGACCGGACGGGGGCGCCCGGTCGGGCCGAGCACTCCCCCGACCCGGGGGGTCCCGGCGGTCTTGGTGTCCCCCCAGGGATTCTCGGGGTTTCCCGGGGTCGTTTCCCGAATAGAACCGTCGGTGGTCACAGTCACCAGTCGAACCTCCCTGACGGTCTCGAACCGGACCGTCCGGACGGACACTATGACGACAACACGTATGCGGCAAGGCGGCACGCCCTGCCGCACCGGTAGTCAACGCCGTCCGCGCGGGTGCGCCGCGGCGTATACCTCTCGGATCCTGTCGGCCGCGGCCGGGGTGGACACCTGGGCGGTGGCCGCCGAAGCGTGGCCGAGAAGCTCCTGCACCACCCTAACGTCCGCGCCGCCGTCGAGGAGGTGCGTTGCGAACGAATGACGCAACATGTGGGGTGAGACGCCCGCCAGGCCGGCGCGCTCGGCGGCGGCCTGCAGCACCTCCCAGGCGCCCTGGCGGGTGAGCCTGCCGCCGCGGGCGTTGAGGAACAGCCCCGGGGTGGAGCCCCGTCCGTGGGCGGCGATGCCGGGGCGGGCCCGGGTCAGGTAGGCCTCCAATGCCTCCCCGGCGCAGCGGCCCAGCGGCACCGGGCGGGTCTGGCCGCCCTTGCCGCGGATCCTGACCTGCCGGGCCCCGGGGTCGAGGTCGACGTCGTCCACCGCCAGGCCGACGGCCTCGGAGATGCGCGCGCCGGTGCCGTACAGCAACTCCAGCAGGGCGCGGTTGCGCAGGGTCAGGGGCGCCCCGTCGGGCCCGGAGGCGGCGATCAGCCGCTCGACCTCCTCGACGCCGATCGCCTTGGGCTGGCGCCGCAGCTGGCGCGGCGGCCGTACCCGCCCCGCCGGGTCGTGCCCGGAGACGCCCTCGCGCAGCGCGAAGCGGTGCAGGCCGCGCACGGCGGAGACGGCGCGCGCGGCCGAGCTGGCGACGAGGGCCTGGTGGCCCTCGTCGCCTTCGCGCAGCACGGTCAGGAAGGCCGCGACGTCGGCCTCGGCGATCTCGCCGAAGGTGACGCGCCCGCGGTTCTTCAGGTGCTCCACATACCGCACGAGGTCACGGCGGTAGGAGGCCAGAGTGTTGGCGGCCAGGCCTCGCTCCACCGCCAGATGGGCGAGGTAGCTGGAGAGCACGGCCTCCGTCTCGCTCAGGGTGTCCTCCTGTCATGCCTCCGGTGCGTCGGCGGGTCGCAGCGAGGCGAAGCCATCCGCCGAGGCGGCGTATGCGGCGAGGATACCGGCCACGGCCTGGGAATTGTGGATCATTCCTCCCAGGGCGCGCCGAACCGCGTCGGACAGAGGCACCCAGACCGCCGGCATATCGGTCTCCTCATGCTTTCGCACGAAGTCGAACTCTCCATCCGGGATCGGGCTGACGTCCCTGGCGAGGAAGATCCGGGTCCGCTCGTCCGACATCCCGGGCGAGGTGAAGGCGTCGACGAGGGTGTGCCAGGTCTCCGCCCGGTAGCCCGCCTCCTCGGCCAGCTCGCGCGCCGCCCCGATGTGCAGCGGCTCGTCCTCGACGTCGCGCAGCCCGGCGGGCAGCTCCCACAGCAGGTGCCTGGCCGGGTGACGGTACTGCCGGATCAGCAGCACCCGCTCCTGCCCGTCCAGCGCCACCACGGCCACCGACCCGGGATGGGTCACGTAGTCGCGGTCGACCGCCTCGCCGTCCGGCATGACGACCGAGTCGGTGACGCCGGAGATGACGCGGGCGCTGAAGTGCCGGGTGGTGGACAGGACCTTCCACTCTTCGGGGACGTCCTCGATCTCCCAGGTCTCCCCGGTCACGCCGGTCTCCTCGTCGTGCGGATCGCTCACTTTCCCCGCCCGGCCTTGGCGACGGTGCCGCGCTCGTCGGCGTAGGTGAGGGCGGCGGTGACCAGGCCCTTGAACATCGGGTGCGAGCGGGTCGGCCGGGAGCGGAGCTCCGGGTGCGCCTGGGTGCCGATGAAGAACGGGTGCACGTCGACGGGCAGCTCGGCGTACTCGACCAGGCGGCCGTCGGGCGACAGGCCGGAGAAGACCAGGCCGGCCTTCTCCAGCTGCTCGCGGTAGGTGTTGTTGACCTCGTAGCGGTGCCGGTGGCGCTCGTCGACCTTGGCCTTGCCGTACAGCTGGCGCGCCAGGGAGCCCTCGGCGAGCTTGGCGGGGTACAGGCCCAGGCGCATGGTGCCGCCCATGTCGCGCTCGCCGGAGACCACGTCCTCCTGGTCGGCCATGGTGGAGATGACCGGGTGGGCGGTGTCGGGGTCGAACTCGGTGCTGCCGGCGTCCTCGATGCCGGCCAGGTTGCGGGCGGCCTCGATGACGATGCACTGCATGCCCAGGCACAGACCGAGCAGCGGGATGAGGTTCTCCCGGGCGTGGCGGACCGCGCCGAGCTTGCCCTCGATGCCGCGCACCCCGAAGCCGCCGGGGATGACCACGCCGTCGACGCCGTCCAGCTCGCGCTCGGCGCCCTCGGGGGTCTCGCAGTCGTCGCTCTTGACCCAGCGGATGTTGACCCGGGCGTCGTTGGCGAAGCCGCCCGCGCGCAGCGCCTCGGTGACCGACAGGTAGGCGTCGGGCAGGTCGATGTACTTGCCGACCAGGGCGATGGTGACCTCCTTGGCCGGGTGGTGCACCCGGCGCAGGAGCTGCTCCCACTCCTTCCAGACCACGTCGCGGAAGGGCAGGCCCAGGCGGCGCACGACGTAGGCGTCCAGGCCCTCGGAGTGCAGCACCTTGGGGATGTCGTAGATGCTGGCCGCGTCGATGGCGGAGACCACGGCGTCCTCGTCGACGTCGCACATCAGGCTGATCTTGCGCTTGATCGCGTTGGTGACCGGCCGGTCGGAGCGCAGCACGATCGCGTCGGGCTGGATGCCGATGTTGCGCAGCGCGGCGACGGAGTGCTGGGTCGGCTTGGTCTTCAGCTCGCCGCTCGGCCCGATGTACGGCAGCAGCGAGACGTGCAGGAAGAACACGTTGTCGCGGCCGACCTCGTGGCGGACCTGACGCACCGCCTCCAGGAAGGGCAGCGATTCGATGTCGCCGACGGTGCCGCCGACCTCGGTGATGACCACGTCGACGTCGGGGCCGGCCATGGACCGGATGCGGTCCTTGATCTCGTTGGTGATGTGCGGGATGACCTGCACGGTGTCACCGAGGTATTCGCCGCGGCGCTCCTTGGCGATGACGTTGGAGTAGACCTGGCCGGTGGTCACGTTGGCCGAGCCGTGCAGCTCCGTGTCGAGGAAGCGCTCGTAGTGGCCGATGTCGAGGTCGGTCTCGGCCCCGTCGTCGGTGACGAAGACCTCGCCGTGCTGGAACGGGTTCATCGTGCCGGGGTCGACGTTGAGGTAGGGGTCGAGCTTCTGCATGGTGACGCGCAGGCCACGCAGTTTGAGCAGGCGCCCGAGGCTGGAGGCGGTCAGTCCCTTTCCGAGACTGGAGGCGACGCCGCCGGTGACGAAGAGGTGTTTGGTATGTGCGGCGCTGCGCAAGGAGTCTCCCGTGGTCGTGACAGATCAGTAAGCTCGCCTGATGAGGGCCTACAGGTCCACGGGCTCTCAGATTATCAAAAGTGCCCGTCAGGTGCCCCTAAGGCTCCTACCCCCGCGTTCCGCTGTTAGCTGACCAAGCGGTAACTTGAGCCTCTATGTCGCTTCGTGACGCGGTACGGCGAGCCGCCGGCACCCTCATTCACCGTGGCTGGGGCGCGATCCGCGCGGCCGGCGCCATCAGCCCCGCCAGCCCCGGCGGCTACCGTTTCCGCCACCTGGGCGAGGGCGCCTGCCTCTCCTTCCCCGTCGGAGCGATCTTCGGCGAGGCCTGGATCGAGATCGGCGAGTACACCCTGGTCGGCGAGCGCGTGTCCATCTCGGCGGGCATGGGCCCGGGGGTGGACCTGGGACCGGACTCGATCGTGCGGATCGGCGGGAGCTGCTCGATCGGCCGGGGCAGCCACATCGTCGGCCACCAGTCGATCGACATCGGCGACCACGTGTTCACCGGCCCGTACGTCTACATCACCGACCAGAACCACGTCTACGACGACCCCGAGGCGCCGATCGGGCGCCAGTGGCCGCGTAACAAGCCGGTCTCCATCGGCTCGGGCTCGTGGCTGGGCACCGGCGCGATCATCCTGCCCGGCACCCGGATCGGCCGTCAGTGCGTGGTCGCCGGCGGCGCGGTGGTGCGCGGGGAGTTCCCCGATCACAGTGTGATCGCGGGGGTCCCGGCCAGGGTCGTGCGCCGGTACGTCCCCGGCGAGGGCTGGCTGCCGCCCCACCTGAACGGCTCGCGGCCCCCGGCGGACGGCCTCGTCAACGGCATCGCGCTCGACGCCGTCTGATCCGGGATCTGGACCGAACAAGATTCTGGCCGTACGGTCGCGGCATGCGGACCGCGATCTGTGAGATGTTCGGCGTCGAGTTCCCCGTCTTCGCCTTCAGCCACTGCCGCGACGTGGTCGCCGCGGTGACCAACGCGGGCGGTTTCGGCGTGCTCGGCGCCGTCGCCTACTCCCCCGAGCGCCTGGACGCCGAGCTGAGCTGGATCGACGAGCGCGTCGGCGGCCGGCCCTACGGCGTGGACGTGCTCGTCCCCGCCCGGCTCGACACCTCGGTCGCCGACCCGGCCGCCCGCCTGGCCGAGGCCATCCCCGAACGCCACCGCGACTTCGTGGCCCACCTGCTGCGCAAGTACGGCGTGAGCGAGCTGGACCCGGTCCCCGTCTCGATGTCCGCCGTCGCCGACGAGTTCGGGCGGCGGGTGACGGCCCGGGGCGCGGGCGGGCTCGTCGAGGTGGCCCTGCGCCACCCCATCGGCCTGATCGCCAGCGCGCTGGGCCCGCCGCCGCCCGAGATGACGGCCCAGGCTAGGAAGGCCGGGGTGCCGGTGGCCGCGCTGGTGGGGACCGTCGAGCACGCCCGGCGCCAGGTCGCCGCCGGGGCGGACCTGATCGTGGCGCAGGGCTCCGAGGCGGGCGGGCACACCGGTGAGATCTCCACCATGGTCCTGGTCCCCCAGGTGGTCGACGCCGTGGACGTCCCGGTGCTGGCCGCCGGCGGGATCGCCGACGGCCGCCAGATGGCGGCGGCGCTCGCGCTGGGCGCCGAGGGCGTGTGGTGCGGGTCGGTCTGGCTGACCACCGAGGAGGCCGAGACGCCGCCCGTGGTCAAGCGCAAGATGCTGGCCGCCACCTCGGCCGACACCGTGCGGTCGCGGTCGCGGACCGGCAAGCCCGCCCGGCAGCTGGCCTCCGCCTGGACCCGGGAGTGGGACGAGGCCCCGGAGAGCCCGGGCCCGCTGCCGATGCCGCTGCAGATGCTGCTCGCCGAGGCGGCGATGACCAGGATCGGCCGGGCCGCCGAGAGCGGCAACCCGGGCGCGCAGGAACTGGCCGGCTACTTCGTGGGCCAGGTCGTCGGCCAGCTGAACCGGGTCAGGCCCGCCAGGCGGGTCGTCCACGATATGGCCGAGGAGTTCGCCGCCGCCGTCGAACGCGCCCTCGCCGCCGTGTCGATCTCCCCCGGCCCCCGCTGAGACGCGACTCCGCCGTCATGCCGCGCTCCCCCGCTCCTCGCTGAGACGCGCCCCGCCGTCCTGCTCCGCTTCCCGCCGGGCCTGCCGGACCCCGCCGGATCTCATGGAATCTTCACCTCCGGGTGGGATCCATCGGCGACCGGGGATCGTTGGAAGGATGATGAGAACGACGGAGGTGCGATGCTCGCGGCACTGACCGGCCTGGGTCTCTCCACCGCGGCCGGGCTGAACGCCTACATCCCGCTGCTGGTGGTGGGCCTGCTGGCCAACTTCACCGACCAGATACGGCTGCCGCAGGAGTTCGCCTGGCTGGCCAACGGCTGGGTGCTGGCGATCGTCGCCGTCCTGCTGCTGGCCGAGGTCGTGCTCGACAAGGTCCCGGTGGTCGACAGCGTCAACGACATGATCCAGACGGTGGTCCGCCCGGCCTCCGGAGGCGTGGTGTTCAGCGCCACCGAGGCCGCGGCCCGGCTCGACGGGTCCACCTGGATGGCCGAGCGGCCCTGGGTGAGCTGGGTGCTGGGGATCGGGGTCGCGCTGGCCGTCCACGTGATGAAGACCACCGCCAGGCCCGTGGTGAACGCCTCGACCGCCGGGGTGGGCGCGCCGGTGGTGAGCACGGTGGAGGACGCCGGTTCGCTCGGCATCAGCCTGGTCGCGATCTTCCTGCCGATTCTCGTCCTGGTGATCGTGGTGGTCCTGGGCCTGTTCGCCTGGTGGGTGAGCAGGAAGGTACGGCGCCGCCGCCACGACCGGGCGCGCGCCGGCTGACCCCCGCACGTCCGCGAACCACGTGCAGACGGGCAGGCGGGATATGCTCGAAACACTCCTAACGAACCCCACCGGGAGGTGGCTCCGATCAGCACTTTCCTCATCATCGTCCTGGTGATCCTGCTGTTCCTCCTCATTTTCGGGGCGGCCGGGATCTACCTGCTGGTCAAGGTGGGCAAGAAGGCCACGAAGAAGGCCCGGAAGGTGACCAGCCGGGTCGCCTCCCACGTGGCCGCGATGGATCCCGGCGACGCCGGCGAGGCCGAGCGCATGCGCCTGGAGCTGCGCCGCGAGATCTCCGTCACCCGCCAGGCCGTCGACCAGGCCCTGCGGGACGGCTGGGGCCTGGGCGAGCTGCCCCAGCTGGTGGGCGAGATCAGCATGCACGCCGACCAGCTCGACGGCCAGCTCAGCCGTTACGCCCAGCAGAGCCGCGTGTCGCCCTACGTCGACCACGCCACGCTCGCCCGCCTGCGCGACCACCACGCCAAGCTCACCACGGCCTGCGCGCGGATCCGCGCCGACCTGATGAACGACCAGATGACCCACACGGCGACCGGCATCAACGAGATCCAGAGCCGCACCGACCTGGAGATCGAGGCCCGCCGCCAGGCCCCCGTCCCCGACCCCCTGGACCAGATCGACGAGCTCTACAACCGCACGATGATCGACCGCGCCCGCCCCGAAGAGCCGCGCTGACGACTACCGGCTGTGCCGTGGAAGGCGCGCCGTACCGATCTCGGCTGCCGCACGGGCCTCGGCTCCGAGGCGGGCCCCGATGGGTTCATCCGCGGCTGAGCGCGTCGTAGGTCTCCGCCAGCTCGTCGTAGTTCGCGCCGGCGTTGATCCGGGCGCGCATGGCCTGGGCCTGCGCGGTGGTCGGCAGGAAGCCCTCCAGCAGGGCGGGCAGTCCCGAGCGCCAGCCGAGCACCGTGCGGGGCGACTGGCGGTGGGCGGCGCGCAGCACGGAGACGCCGACCCGGATCGCGTGCTCGTTGCCCGGGGGCACGCCCGGACGGTCGGTCTCGATCGCCGAGTAGCGGAAGCCGTCGGCCAGGTCGCACGGCGGGCAGCCGCGGGGGCCGCGGCCCAGCCGCGAACCGCATCCGGCGCACGTCAGCCGGTCCAGGGCGGCGTCCACGACCCGCCAGTCATGCCGGGAGGGCTCGTCCACGACCATCTCGGCGATCGCCGTCTCGTCCTTGCCTGCCGGCTCCGCCGTACCGAACTCACGCCCCAGGAACGCGCGCCAGCCCTCCTCGACGAGGGCGTCGACCAGGGCCAGGCACCGGGCGCAACCGGGGGCTCCGCCGTACTCCCGGCACCCGCATTCTGCACACCTGCGCATCGCGCCCTCCTTCACCCGTCATACGA
>NZ_BOOJ01000048.1 GCF_016863175.1 Paraplanobispora siamensis | reverse complement strand
GCCCGTCGCCGCTCCTCCGGCGGCCGTGTGCGGGGCCGGGACGAGAACGGTGCGCCGTGCTCCCGTGGGGGAAGGAGAGCACGGCGCACCGGGAGGGAGCGCCCGGGGTCAGGAGACCCCGGCCTCGCGCATGTCGCGGACTTCGCGCTTGAGCTCCTTGATCTCGTCGCGGAGGCGAGCGGCGACCTCGAACTGCAGGTCGGCGGCGGCCTGGTGCATCTGCTCGGTGAGGGACTCGACCAGCGCCTCCAGCTGGGCGCGGGGCATCTCGCCCGCGATCGCCTTGGCGTGCTGGCCCGCCGCCTGCTTGGTGCCGAACCCGGGGACGGGAGCCTTGCCGCGGGACTGCTGGCGGCCGCTGCCGCCCAGGAGCTGGGCGGTGTCGGCATCCTCGCGGTTGAGGGAGTCGAGGATGTCGGCGATCTTCTTGCGGAGCGGCTGCGGGTCGATGCCGTGCTCCTCGTTGTAGGCGACCTGCTTGGCCCGGCGCCGGTTGGTCTCCTCGATCGCCCGCTCCATCGAGGGGGTCACCCGGTCGGCGTACATGTGCACCTGGCCGGAGACGTTACGGGCGGCGCGGCCGATGGTCTGGATCAGCGAGGTCTCCGAGCGCAGGAAGCCCTCCTTGTCGGCGTCGAGGATGGCCACCAGCGACACCTCGGGCAGGTCGAGGCCCTCGCGGAGCAGGTTGATGCCGACCAGGACGTCGAACTCGCCGGTGCGCAGCTCGCGCAGGAGCTCGATGCGGCGCAGGGTGTCGACCTCGCTGTGCAGGTAGCGGACCCGGATGCCGAGCTCCAGGAGGTAGTCGGTGAGGTCCTCGGCCATCTTCTTGGTCAGCGTGGTGACCAGGACCCGCTCGTCCTTCTCGGTGCGCAGGCGGATCTCGTGGACCAGGTCGTCGATCTGGGACTTCGTCGGCTTGACGATGACCTCGGGGTCGACCAGGCCGGTCGGGCGGATGACCTGCTCGACCACCTCGCCCTTGACCCGGCCCAGCTCGTAGGGGCCGGGGGTGGCCGACAGGTAGACGGTCTGGCCGATCCGCTCCAGGAACTCCTCCCACTTCAGCGGGCGGTTGTCCAGGGCCGAGGGCAGCCGGAAGCCGTGGTCGACCAGGGTGCGCTTGCGGGAGGCGTCGCCCTCGTACATCGCGCCGATCTGCGGGACCGTCTGGTGCGACTCGTCCAGGACCAGCAGGAAGTCCTCGGGGAAGTAGTCGAGCAGGGTGTTGGGTGCGCTGCCCGGGGCCCGGCCGTCCATGTGGCGCGAGTAGTTCTCGATGCCGGAGCAGGTGCCGATCTGGTGCATCATCTCCAGGTCGTAGGTGGTGCGCATGCGCAGCCGCTGGGCCTCCAGCAGCTTGCCCTGACGCTCCAGCTCCTCCAGCCGCCCGGCCAGCTCGGCCTCGATGCCCTGAATCGCCCCGGCCATCCGCTCGGGACCGGCGACGTAGTGGGAGGCGGGGAAGATGTAGAGCTCCTCGTCCTCGGTGATCACCTCGCCGGTCAGCGGGTGCATGGTGGACAACCGCTCGATCTCGTCGCCGAACATCTCGATCCGGACGGCGAGCTCCTCGTACTTCGGGATGATCTCGATCGTGTCGCCGCGCACCCGGAAGGTGCCGCGGGTGAAGGCGAGGTCGTTGCGGGTGTACTGCATGTCGACCAGGCGGCGCAGCAGCTGGTCGCGCTCGACCTCCATGCCGACCTTCACCCGGGTCATGCGGTCGACGTACTCCTGCGGGGTGCCCAGGCCGTAGATGCACGAGACCGAGGCGACCACGATCGTGTCGCGCCGGGTGAGCAGGGAGTTGGTCGCCGAGTGCCGCAGCCGCTCGACCTCGTCGTTGATCGAGGAGTCCTTCTCGATGTAGGTGTCGCTCTGCGGTACGTACGCCTCGGGCTGGTAGTAGTCGTAGTAGGAGACGAAGTATTCGACCGCGTTGTTGGGCATCATCTCGCGCAGCTCGTTGGCGAACTGCGCGGCGAGCGTCTTGTTGGGCTGCATGACCAGGGTGGGGCGTTGCAGCCGCTCGATCAGCCAGGCGATCGTGGCGGTCTTGCCCGTGCCCGTGGCGCCGAGCAGGACGCTGTCCTTCTCGTCCGCCCGGACGCGCCGCTCCAGCTCGGCGATGGCCGCGGGCTGGTCACCCGAGGGGGTCATGTCGGTGATGACCTCGAAGGGGGCCACCTTACGCTGCAAATCTGTTACCGGCCTCACCTGTTCCACTGTAGGCGGCGGGACCGACAATCTTTATTCAACCGTTCGGCAAGCGGCTCGCAAGCCCGATGCTCTTGAATCCCACACGTACCCCGTCTCACCGAGAACCACATGAGCCACATATCGGGCTTTCAGCGCATAACTACCTCGGAGGTGTGATGTCCCGGCCACGAGAGGCCGTCCGGCAGTCGGCCATGGCGGCCGCCCAGGCGATCGCGCAGGGAAACGACCCGCGGCAGGTCATCGGGCAGGCCGTGGGGCAGATCGCCGGGCAGATTCCGGGACAGGCCCCCGGAGACAAGGGCTTCGCCCTCAACCCGGCCGACTTCCTCGCCGCCCGCGACCAGGGCGTGTCCACCGGCACGATCATCGAGGCCCGCAGCGCGTCGCTGAACGAGGCCGGCGAGATCGTCAACCGCAGCTTCAGCGAGCGCGGTGAGAACGGCGAGGCGGTCCACGTGATCTCCCCCGTCGTGATCCCCAAGGGGACCACCGCGCGGGTCGTCCTCCCGCTGATCCTGCTGGCCGCGCTCGGCGTGGTCGGCCTGGTCGCCACCGGCCTCCCGGACAGCGCGCGGGTGCTGTTCGGCGTGCACTACTGGGTCGTGCTGGTGCTGGCCGCCACCTTCCTGTGGTGGCGGCGCAGCGTGGTGATGGTGCCGGAGGGCTGTCAGGCCCTGATCACCAAGTTCGGCAAGCTCGTGCACACCGCCGACCCGGGCCGGGTGACGCTGTTCAACCCGTGGAAGCGGGTCAGCTACATCGTCAACACCACGCGCGAGTACCCCTTCAACGCCCCCATCCGCGAGGCCCCGACCCAGCAGGGCGTCAAGGCCAGCGTCGACCTGTTCCTGCAGTTCCGGATCGAGAACCCGGCCGAGTTCATCTTCGTGCTCGGCTCGGTCAGCGGCTTCCAGGCCAAGCTGCAGAACGCCATCAGCGAGGTCACCCGCTCCCTGATCTACTCCCAGCGGGCCGAGGAGATCTACGACCTGGTGGGCGAGAGCACGCTGGGCATGCTGGAGAGCCTCAACCAGCAGTTCCTGCCCGCCGTACGGCTCACCGACGTGAACATCACCCACGCCGAGCCCTCCAGCCAGGAGTACCGGATGGACCTGGCCGCCCCGGAGATGATCCGGGTGGCCAAGGAGGCCTACACCTACGAGTACGAGCTCCAGCTGCGCAAGGAGCAGAACGAGGGCGACCTGGTCAAGGAGCTCGCCGGGCTGCAGGAGCAGCTGTCGGCCATCCACGCCGAGATCGCCGGCTACCAGGCGCGGATGGACACCGCGCTGGAGCGGGCCTCCCACCAGGCCAAGGCGCAGGCCGGCCAGAGGCTGGTGGAGGCCGAGTCGACCGCCAAGGCCAACGCGGCGCTGCTGGAGGCCCAGGCGCTGGACATCCGGGCGCTGAGCGCCGCCGAGGCGCCGGAGATCCTGGACTACCGCTTCCAGCAGGACATGCTCGACAAGCTGGAGGCCGTGGCCTCACACCTGCCCCGCATGGTGCAGGTCGGCGAGACCGTCGACCTCGACCTGCTGGCGCTGGCCCAGCAGCTCGTCGGCAGCCGCGAGACGGCGCTGTTCTCCGAGGCCGACATGGCCGCGATCCGCGCCAGGGTCGCCGAGATCGGCCAGCGGGTCGCGTCCCGGGAGGCGGAGATCTCCGCCCTTCTCAACCCGGTCGCCGACCCCGCGGCGTCCGCCGCTCCCGCTGCTCCCGCTGCTCCCGCCGTACAGAACGATGACGAGGTGAAGGACGTGAAGGACCTGTGAGCAGGGAATTCTCGAAGATCAAGGAATCGCTCGCGGCCTGGTCCGACATCCGCCAGCTGCTGCGCGGCGGTGAGGCCGGGCAGCTCGTCCCGGTGGTCATCCCCAAGGACCGCCGCGGCTTCGCCTGGGTGACGCTGCTGTTCCTCGCCCTGTACCTGGCCGGCACCGCGGTGTTCGCCGACGGGTTCCTGCGCACCCTGGCCGCCGCAGGGGCGGTGTTCTCCCTGCTCGCGGCGGCCGTCTGGCTCTGGCGCCGGGCGATCATCGAGATCGAGGAGGGCACCACCGGCGTGCGCAGCCGCTGGGGCGCGATCACCGGCACCCTGCCGCCGGGCCGGCACTACCTGTGGCTGCCGTGGGACCGGGTCGACGCGGTGGTGGACACCTCCACCGAGATCCCCTACTCGGCGCCCATCGTCGCCTGCCCGACCGCCGAGAACGTGCCGCTGAAGTCCATCGAGTTCTTCCTGAAGTTCCGCATCGTCGACCCGGTCGCCTTCGTCCGGACGATCGGGGCGGGCAACTTCGACCTCGTGCTCAGCAGCGCCGTACAGGACGCCATCCGCCAGCGCAGCCGCCGGGTGAACACCGAGCGCGCCTACGACCTGCGCGGCTCCGACGTGGACGACATGCAGGACGCGCTGAACAACCAGCTCGGCCGGTACGGCGTGCGCATCACCGGCGCCAACATCCCCGACGTCCAGCTCCCCGACACCTACCAGCAGCACCTGGCCACCCGCGAGAAGGTCGCCAAGGAGATGTCGGCCTTCGAGCGCGAGTGGGAGCTGACCCGCAAGCGGCGCATCGACACGCTGCTCATGGAGATCGAACGTTCCAAGAAGACGCGGGACGCACGTATCGTCGAGGTGAGGGCGGCCGCCAACACCGCACGCAAGGACGTGGCCCGCATGCTGGAGGAGCACGAGACCGAGGCGCAGCGGGTGCGCTGGGAGATCGAGGCCAGGGGAAGGGCCGAGCTCACCTCGGCGGAGAACGAGGCCAAGGCGCTGCGCCGCCTGGCCGAGTCCTACCGTGACAACCGGGCGGTGCTCAAGTACGAGCTGGCCCGCCGCCGGCTGGACGTGGGCGCCCGGCTCGCCGAGAGCGCGCCGCGGCCGGTCGTCGTTCGCACCGCCGGCGGGCAGGGCGATTCGTCGGCCCTGTCCACCCTTCTCATGGCCCAGCTCCTTCCGCAGCTCGGCGGCGGGAACGGCCGGCTGGAGCCCTCCGTTGGTAACACTGAAACCCACTGAAACCTTCTCTACCTCTGGGAGTCTCCCGATGGTGTTCCGTAAGCTGAAAGCCGCGTTCGGCGCCGGTGTCGAGGTCGACACCGTCCTGCAGAACTCCAACGTCCGGCCCGGCGAGATCCTCCGCGGCCAGGTCAACTTCCGCAGCAGCAGCTCCGACTACCAGGTCGAGGGCATCTTCATCGACTTCACGGCGGTCGTGGAGGTGGAGAGCGGCGACAACGAGTACAAGACGACCTACAGCTTCCTGCGCCAGCAGGTCGCGGGGCCGTTCCACCTGCCCTCCGGCGCCGCCCAGTCGGTCCCCTTCGAGATCCCCGTCCCGTGGGAGACCCCGATCAGCGCGATCGCCGGCCACCCGCTGCGCGGCATGCAGCTGGGCGTCGCCACCGAGCTGGCCCTGGCCGGCGCGCTCGACAAGGGCGACCTCGACCCGCTGTTCGTCAACCCCCTGCCCGCCCAGGACCACGTCCTGGCCGCGCTGGACAACATGGGCTTCCGCTTCAAGAAGGCCGACCTGGAGCGCGGCACCCTGCACGGCTCGCGCATGCCGTTCTTCCAGGAGATCGAGTACTACGCGGGCCACGAGTACGCCCGTCACTTCAACGAGCTGGAGCTGACCTTCATCGCCGGTCCCAGCGCGATGGACGTCATCCTGGAGGCCGACACGCGCGGCGGCTTCCTGAACTCCAGCCACGACACCTACAACCGCTTCACGGTCCACTACAACGACCACCCCGGACAGGTGGAGCAGTCGCTGCGCGCGGGCCTGCACGCGATGGCCCAGAAGCGCGGCTGGTTCTAACCCCCGCTCCCGCCGTACGGCACGCGCGGCCCGGTCGTCCCCGACGGCCGGGCCGCCGCCGTTCACGGGGCCCTGCGGGAGGCACGGCCCGCAGCGGGCCCGGCCCGCGGGAGACGCGGCCCTGGGAGACGCGGCCCTGGGAGACGCGGCCCTGGGAGACGCGGCCCTGGGAGACGCGGCCCTGGGAGACGCGACTTGCCCGGCTACGGCGTGGCGGCCGACAGCCGTCGCCAGACCTCCTCGACCCGGGCCTCCAGCTCCTCCAGGGAGCCCTCGTTGGGGATCACGATGTCGGCGATCGCGAGACGCTCCTCCCGGCCCGCCTGGGCGGCGATCCGGGCCCGGGCGTCCTTCTCGCCCATGCCGCGCACCCGTACCAGCCGCTCCAGCCGCACCTCGTCGGACGCGTCGACGACGATCACCACGTCGTACATCGGGGCGAGCTTGTTCTCGGCCAGCAGCGGCACGTCGTAGACGACGATCGCGTGGTCGTCGGCCTGCTCCTGCAGTTCGGCGACGCGCCGCCCGACCAGGGGGTGCACGATGCCGTTGAGCGCCGCCAGCTTCTCGGAGTCGGCGAAGACGATCGAACCGAGCTTCTCCCGGTCGAGCGAGCCGTCCTCGCGGAGCACCTCCTCCCCGAAGACCGCGACCACCCGCGCCAGTCCCTCGGTCCCCGGCTCCACCACCTCACGGGCGATCTTGTCGGCGTCGATCACCACCGCGCCCCTGGCCGACAGCCGCCGCGACACTTCGCTCTTGCCCGACCCGATTCCGCCCGTCAGCCCCACCTTCACCATGAGCGGCAGCATACGGGTACGGAGCGCCCCGTGGCGCGGCCCCCGTGACGGGGTAGTCAGGCCGAGGGTCATCTCGCGCCGGACGCAGCGGCGGGACGGCTGATGCGGCCGACGCGGATCCCGGGAGGCGTCAGACCCAGCGGCGCAGGTGCACCAGGGTCAGGTGGTCGCTCATCCGTTCCCTGCGGGTCTCGCGGTAGCCGTGACGACGGTAGAGCCTCAGGTTGCCCTCCGACAGGTGCCCGGTGAACAGGTCGAACGCCAGGGCGTCGGCGCTCTCCTCGTGCAGGGCCGTCAGCAGCGCCCCGCCGATCCCCCGCCCCTGCATGTCGGGGGCGACGACCAGGCGTCCCACCAGACAGGTCGTCCCGGACAGCCGGCCGCGGACCGCCCCGACGACGCGGCCGCCGTCGCGGGCCACGAGCACGGTCCCGGTCTCGACGACCTTGCGGACCTGCTCCACCGACTCGACCAGCGGCGGGATGAACGGGTCGCCGTACAGCTGCGCCTCGCTCACGTAGGCCGCGCGCTGCACGGTGAGGATCTCACCCGCGTCCCCGGGCTCCGCCCGCTCGATCGCCGTCACGGGACCACCTTAGGGCCTGCCGTGCACGTCCTGGGCGCACCCCCGCGGTGGGCGGAAACGCCGAGGGCCCCGCCGTGGCGGGGCCCTCGGGTGGAACAGATGGTGCTCGGCAGGCCCGTCTCCGGGCGCTCAGAGACTCAGCTCCGAGTGCTCCGGAGACGTGCTCCGTCGCTCAGAGGCTCAGCTCTGGCCGCCGGCGAGCTTCTCGCGCAGAGCCGCGAGGGCCTCGTCGGAGGCGAGGGCGCCACCCGCCGGAGCGGAGGAGCCGCCGGTGCTGCTGCTGGAGGCCGGGGTCTCACCGGAGTAGGACGTCGGGGCGGCCTCGCCCGCCTCGGCCTCGGCCTTGCGGGCCTCCTCGACCTGGCGCTTGTGCGCCTCGAAGCGGGTCTGGGCCTCGGCGTACTGCCGCTCCCACTCCTCGCGCTGACGGTCGAAGCCCTCGAGCCACTCGCCCGTCTCCGGGTCGAAGCCCTCGGGGTAGATGTAGTTGCCCTGGTCGTCGTAGGTCGCCGCCATGCCGTACAGCGTGGGGTCGAACTCGACGTCGGAACCGATCGCGCCCTCGTTGGCCTGCTTGAGCGACAGCGAGATCCGGCGACGGTCGAGGTCGATGTCGATGATCTTCACGAAGATCTCGTCGCCGACCTGGACGACCTGCTCGGGGATCTCGACGTGGCGCTCGGCCAGCTCGGAGATGTGGACCAGGCCCTCGATGCCCTCCTCGACGCGGACGAACGCACCGAACGGCACCAGCTTGGTGACGCGGCCCGGCACGACCTGGCCGATCTGGTGGGTGCGGGCGAACTGCTGCCACGGGTCTTCCTGGGTCGCCTTGAGCGACAGGGAGACGCGCTCGCGCTCCATGTCGACGTCCAGGACCTCGACCGTGACCTCCTGGCCGACCTCGACGACCTCGGACGGGTGGTCGATGTGCTTCCAGGACAGCTCGGAGACGTGAACCAGGCCGTCGACGCCGCCGAGGTCCACGAACGCACCGAAGTTGACGATCGAGGAGACGACGCCCTTGCGGACCTGACCCTTCTGCAGGGTGTTGAGGAAGGTCTGGCGGACCTCGGACTGGGTCTGCTCCAGCCAGGCACGGCGGGACAGGACCACGTTGTTGCGGTTCTTGTCCAGCTCGATGATCTTGGCCTCGAGCTCACGGCCGACGTACGGCTGCAGGTCGCGCACGCGGCGCATCTCGACGAGGGAGGCCGGCAGGAAGCCACGCAGGCCGATGTCGAGGATGAGACCACCCTTGACGACCTCGATGACGGTGCCGGTGACGATGCCGTCCTCGTCCTTGATCTTCTCGATCGTGCCCCAGGCGCGCTCGTACTGGGCGCGCTTCTTGGACAGGATCAGGCGACCCTCCTTGTCCTCCTTCTGGAGGACCAGGGCCTCGACGTGCTCTCCAACCTCGACGACGTCCGCCGGGTCGACATCATGCTTGATCGAGAGCTCACGCGAGGGGATGACACCCTCGGTCTTGTAGCCGATGTCGAGCAAAACTTCGTCTCGATCGACCTTGACGACGGTGCCCTCGACGATGTCGCCGTCGTTGAAGTACTTGATGGTCAGGTCGATCGCTGCGAGGAACTCTTCCTCGGACCCGATGTCGTTGACCGCTACCTGCGGGGTGCTCGAGGTGGCCTCAGTGCTGCTCGTCATGTGTGGAATTGCTCCGAACGCGGACAGATGTCGATGTGGGCGAACGCGCAGCAGGCCTCTTATCGTTCAGCCGAAGGAGTTTTGACATCGACGTGATCGAGCGCGAGCCCACTCCGTCCGAGACACGCGCGAGCCCACAGCGCAGCGATCAGCATATGAGACTGGACGGGCCTGGTCAATCCGAAGACGGCAGGCGCCACGGGACGCACAGGGACGAAAACGACGGCAGGAACGGCTAATAGGCGTTGACCTGCTGCCTCCGCTTGGAGCTGATATTACCCCGAAGTTTGCCCGGTATGGAGATGCGCTCCGGATCCCCGTCCGCCGTGTACAGCTGATCGGGGTGCCTGCGGAGCCATTCGAGCCAGTACTGCGAGCACCATCTGCGGCACTCGCCCTTCTTGCCGTTGCTCTGGATCCGCTGGATCGAGCGCCAGTCGTAGGACTTGTCGAAGGGCGAGACCGACGGCTGCGCGCCGGCCAGGAAGACCCCCTTGAACCCGAACCGGGTCCCGTCCCACTTGCCGTGCTGCACGGTGGACCTGGCCCGCGGCATCCCGCCGTACGGCAGCGCCAGCGTCTCGGAGGGGCCCAGGCCGAAGCTGCCCAGCATGCGCTCGACCCGGACGAGCTGCTCGGCGATCCGCTTCCTGGACAGCGACGGCAGGAACGGGTGGCTCCAGGTGTGGTTGGCCACCTCGAAGCCTCGCGAGGCCAGCCACTGCACGGCGCGCGCCTGGTCGTCCCGGTCCTTCAGGCCGAACGGCTCGCGGTTGACCCAGAAGGTGGCCACCGGACGGAACTCCGGATACTGGCGCGCCACCTCGTAGATGATCCCGACGGCGGTGTCGCGCGCCGGCATGCCCGTCTCGTCCAGGGCGAAGTGGCTGGGGTGGCCGTCGTCGAAGGTCAGCACGACCGGGTGCTTGCCGGCCGGGATGTTGATCTGCCCGGTGGCGAACTCCCTGGCGGTGATCGGCACGTAGCCGTCCCTGGCCAGTTTCTCCATCTCTCCGCGCACCTGGCTGGGGGTGCGGTCGATGGAGGCGGTGCGCTTCTTCACGATCCGGTGGTACATGATCACCGGTACCAGTCCCAGCTCGTTGGCCCCCACCTGCCGGGCGAACTCGGGCGTGGCGATGACCGCAGGGGGCAGCTCGGAGGAGGGCAGCTCCACCTTCGCCGGCGCCGGGCTCCCGCTGGGTTCCACCGCGGCCGAGGTGTGCCGGGCGGGCTGCTCGTCGGGGGTGGGAAGCAGCAGCAGGACCCCGAGAGCGATGACGATCACAACGGCGTTGGCCACCATGAGGATCCGCGTGAGAAGGGTTGGACTCCGCACAAGACTCCCACTGCCCGTCGAGGTGTCGGCTGCCTTCCAACCCTAGAACAGACCCGGACAAGCCTGGTCACTTCCCCGGCCATGCCCACCAGCGGCCATGCACCCCCGCGAACCCTCCGAAAGGTTCACCACC
Source organism: Paraplanobispora siamensis (assembly GCF_016863175.1). Taxonomy (GTDB): domain Bacteria; phylum Actinomycetota; class Actinomycetes; order Streptosporangiales; family Streptosporangiaceae; genus Planobispora; species Planobispora siamensis. The sequence goes on along the minus strand of NZ_BOOJ01000048.1, from coordinate 71,935 downwards.
TCGGCGGACGCCCACGGCACGCACGCCGGCGGAGGCCGCCTCCCACCCGCCGCAGACGGCCTCGACGAATAAGCCCTGAGGCTGCAAGCGGGTACGGCGGTGCATGGCGGGCCGGGTGTCGCCCACCCGTGGGGCGCCGCACGACAGCCGAGCCCGCCCCCGCCCGCCACGCACCGCCGCTCCCGCCTCCGGACGGCGTTCTCCGGCCGCGTGGACGCCGTTCGCGACGGCCCCCGGGGGGAGGGGCGGTCAGTGGCCGGCGTCCTCCCACGTGCGGCCCACGCCCACCGAGACCTCCAGCGGGACGCGCAGCGAGTAGGCGGCGTTCATCCGGTCGCGGACCAGCTCGCGCAGGGGCTCGAGCTCCCCCGGGGCCACTTCGAACACGAGCTCGTCGTGGACCTGCAGCAGCATCCTGGAGGCCAGGCCCGCCTCTCTGAGCGCCTTGTGCACGTGGAGCATGGCGACCTTGATGATGTCGGCCGCCGAGCCCTGGATCGGCGCGTTGAGGGCCATCCGCTCGGCCATCTCGCGGCGCTGGCGGTTGTCGCTGTTGAGGTCGGGCAGGTAGCGGCGGCGGCCCATGATGGTCTCGGTGTAGCCGTCCTGGCGGGCCTGGGCGACGATCGCGTTGAGGAAGTCGCGGACGCCGCCGAACTCCTCGAAGTACTCCTCCTTGAGTGACCTGGCCTCCGCCACCGGGATGCCCAGCTGCGCGGAGAGCCCGAAGTCGGACAGGCCGTAGGCCAGGCCGTAGTTCATCGCCTTGATCTTGGCGCGCATCTCGCCGTTGACCTGGTCGGGCGCGATGTCGAAGACCCGCGCCGCGGTCGCCTGGTGGAAGTCGTGCCCGGACTCGAAGGAGGCGATCAGCGACTCGTCGCCCGACAGGTGCGCCATGATGCGCAGCTCGATCTGGCTGTAGTCGGCCGTCAGCAGCGTCTCGTAGCCGGAGCCGACCACGAAGCCCTGCCGGATCCGGCGCCCCTCGGCCGTGCGGATCGGGATGTTCTGCAGGTTGGGCTTCTCCGAGCTCAGCCGCCCGGTGGCCGCCACGGTCTGCTTGAGGGTGGTGTGGATCCGGCCGTCGTCGGAGATCTCCTTGATCAGGCCCTCGACCGTGACCCGCAGCTTCTCCTGGTCGCGGTGGCGCAGCATGATGGTCGGCAGCTCGTGGTCGGTCTGCGTGGCCAGCCAGGCCAGCTGCTCGGCGTCGGTGCTGTAACCCGTCTTGATCTTCTTGGTCTTGGGCAGCGCCAGCTTGGTGAACAGGATCTCCTGCAGCTGCTTGGGCGAGCCCAGGTTGAACTGCTCGCCCACGGAGGCGTGGGCCGCCTCGACGGCCTGCCTGACCGCCGCGCGGAACTCGGCCTCCAGGCCCTCCAGGTGGGCTCGGTCGGCGGCGATGCCGTCGCGCTCCATCTCGGCCAGGACGGTCACCAGCGGCAGCTCCACATCGCTCATCAGGTGGGCGCCGCCGCGCGGCTCCAGGAAGGCCTCCAGCGCCAGGGCAAGGTCGCGCACGGCCAGGGCCCGCAGGCCGAGGTCGCGGGCCGCGTCGGCCTCCTGGTCGTCGAACAGGCTGACCTGGCCGTCGCCGGCCCCGCCGCGCAGCTCGCGCTTGAGGTAGACCTGGACGAGGTCCTCCAGCGGGAAGGACTTCTGGCCGGGCGTGGCCAGATAGGCCGCCAGAGCCGTGTCACAGGACAGCCCGCGCAGCTCCATCCCCTGGGCCCACAGCCCCAGCATCGGCCCCTTGGCGTCGTGCACGACCTTGGGCCTGGACTCGTCGGCCAGCCAGGCGCGCAGCGCCGCCTCGTCGCCCTCGGTCAGCTTCGCCGGATCGACGAACGCCGCCCGGGGTCCGCCGTCCGCGCCGTCCGGAGCGGCGATCGCGATGCCCTCGACGCGGCCGGTGCCGCTGCCGTAGGCGCCCGTGAAGGCCAGGCCGACCCGGCCCTCGGGCAGCTCGCCCAGCCAGCCGGACACCTCGTCCGCGCCCAGCACGACGACCTCGATCTCGAAACCGTCGGCGGCCTCGGGCTCGGGCGCGCCGAGGGTCTTGAAGAGCCGGTCGCGGATCTCGCCCCGGAACTCCAGGGCGTCCAGGATCTTGTCGATCTCCTCGCGGTCCCACTGGCCGACCTTCAGCTGGGAGACCTCCTGATCCAGCGGGACGTCCCGGATCAGCTGGGTGAGGCGGCGGTTCATCAGCACCTGGTCGAGGTGCTCGCGGAGCTTGTCGCCGACCTTGCCCTTGACCTCGTCGACCCGGTTGACCAGCTCCTCCAGCGAGCCGAACTCGCGGATCCACTTGGCCGCGGTCTTCTCCCCCACGCCGGGGATGTTCTTGAGGTTGTCGCTGGCGTCGCCGCGGATCGCGGCGAAGTCGGGGTACTGCGCCGGGGTGAGCTCGTACTTCTCCAGCACGACCTCGGGCGTGAACCGGGTCATGTTGCTGATCCCCACCCGGGTCATCAGGACCGTGATCCGCTCGTCGACCAGCTGCAGCGCGTCGCGGTCGCCGGTGACGATCAGCACGCTCATGTCCTGCGCGGCGGCCCTGGTCGCCAGCGTGGCGATCAGGTCGTCGGCCTCGTAGCCGGGCATCGACAGGTGCGGCACGCGCAGCGCGTCGAGCATCTCGTGGATCAGGCTCATCTGGCTGCGGAAGGTGTCGGGGCTGGCGCTGCGGTTGGCCTTGTAGTCGGTGTACTCCTCGTGCCGGAAGGTCGGCTCCGACCGGTCGAAGCAGACCGCCACGTGGGTGGGCTGCTCGTCACGGAGCACGTTGACCAGCATCGACGTGAAACCGTAGATCGCGTTGGTGGTCTGCCCCGTCGAGGTGGAGAAGTTCTCCTCGGGAAGCGCGTAGAACGCCCGATAGGCCAGTGAATGCCCATCGAGGAGCAGGAGACACGGACGAGTGGGGGTCGCTTCGCTCTTCGGCACAGCAGAAGCCTAGTCTCCTGGTGCGACAGAAAACCCGACCTCGCACGACAGGAGACGCCCCCTTGACTCTGACCGGCCCCGATGACACCACCCGCCTGGAGGAGCTGATGGGCGCTTCGTACAAGAACAGCCTCGTGGAGCGGATGGGTATCGAGATCACCGAGGCGAGCGCCGAGCGCGTCGTGGCGACGATGCCCGTCGACGGCAACACCCAGCCGTACGGCCTGCTGCACGGCGGCGCCTCCTGCGTGCTCGCCGAGACCATCGGCTCCACCGGGGCGGCGCTGCACGCCGGCCCCGGCCGCATCGCCGTCGGCATCGAGATCAACGCCACCCACCACCGCTCGGCCACCGCCGGACGCGTCACCGGCGTGGCCACCCGCCTGCACGGCGGCCGGACGGTCGCCACCTACGACATCGAGATCACCGACGAGCGGGGGCGCCGCGTGTGCACCTCCCGGCTGACCTGCATGCTCCGCGACGCCTGACCCGTCCCGCCACGCATGGCGAGACACTCATGCGCGAATGCCCTCCGGATCACGGGCGGCATGCTTATAGTGGGACCGAAATCCTCGCCGCGTGGGCGGGAGGAATCGCGAAAACTCAACCGCGATGCGGAGGATTCCCGCTCCGTGAAGAGGGGTAGGGGAATCAACGCGAGTGGCTCCGGCGTCCGTGGGGAGACCGAGTAGAAAACGTACAGGGTCGGGGAAGCTCTGTACGGCGCCAAAGGCTCCCTCGGATCCGGGGCCCACTCGTGGAACCGGGACCACAGACCTCGCACACGCCAGTGCCGGGAGGGTGGTCCCGGTTCTTTCGTATCTCCGGGTGCCTTTCGCAGCCCCGTCTCGCCGTGACCCCGACTCCGGCCCCGGCCCCGGCGCCGTCCGCCCCCGCACAGCCGTACGGCCCGCGCCGGGCGGGCGCGGGCCGTACGGGAGCGGACGGCGAGACCCCGGGACGGCACGGCGCCCCGGCAGGGATCAGACGTCGGTGTGCGTCGGGTCGAGCACCCGGCGCAGGAACGACTTGGTCCGCTCGTGCTGCGGCGCGCCGATCACCTGGTCCGGCGGGCCGTCCTCGACGATGACGCCGCCGTCCATGAACACCACCCGGTCGGCCACGTCACGGGCGAAGGCCATCTCGTGGGTGACCACCAGCATGGTCATGCCCTCCTCGGCCAGCTTGCGCATGACCGTGAGCACGTCGCCGACCAGCTCCGGGTCGAGCGCGGAGGTGGGCTCGTCGAAGAGCATCAGGGAGGGGCTCATGGCCAGCGCGCGGGCGATCGCCACGCGCTGCTGCTGGCCGCCGGACAGCTGCGCCGGGTAGGAGTCCGCCTTCTCGCTGAGGCCGACCCTGTCCAGGTTCTCCCGCGCGATCCGCTCGGACTCGGCCTTGCCGCGCTTGAGCACCCGGCGCTGGGCGATGGTGACGTTCTCCAGCACCGTCATGTGGGGGAACAGGTTGAACTGCTGGAAGACCATGCCGACCCGGCGGCGGGCGGCGTCGATGTCGACGTCGATGTGGGTCAGCTCGACGCCCTCGACGAACACCTTGCCCGAGGTGGGCTGCTCCAGCAGGTTCACGCAGCGCAGCAGGGTGGACTTGCCCGACCCGGACGGGCCGATGACGCAGACCACCTGGCCGGGCTCGACGGTGAAGTCGATGCCCCTGAGCACCTCCAGCCTGCCGAAGTGCTTGTGCAGATCGCGAATCTCGACCGCGTGGTTCACCGGGGTCACCGTCCCTTCCCCTGACGCTTCTCCAGCCGGGTCGCAAGATAGCCCAGCGGGATGGTGACGAGCAGGTAGGTCACGCCGACCACCAGGATGGGCGTGGCGTTCGCGTACGTCGAGGCCAGGTCGTTGCCGAACTTCGTCAGCTCGACGTACTCGCCGGAGACGCCGAGGAACAGCACCAGCGACGAGTCCTTGAGCAGGGACACGAACTGGTTGGTCGTCGGCGGGATCACGATGCGCACGGCCTGCGGGATGATGATCGAGATCATCGCCCTGCTGTACGACATGCCCAGCGAGCGGGCCGCCTCCATCTGCCCCTTCGGCACCGCCTGCAGACCCGCGCGGAGCGTCTCGGCCATGTAGGCCGAACCGACGATGGTCAGGCCCAGGATGCCCTGGCCGTACAGGCCGCCGGGCACCTCGAAGCCGGGCAGCGCCAGCGGCAGGAACAGGATCATCAGGAAGATCAGCAGCGCCGGCAGGCCCCGGAAGATCTCGATGTAGGCCAGCGACAGCCAGCGGTACGGCCGCACCGACGACAACCGCATCAGGGCCAGCACGAGACCGATCAGGAACGCGAAGACGAACCCGCCGATCGAGTAGATGAGCGTGTTCTTCAGCGCGATCGTGAACAGCTCGGGCAGCGTCTCCTGGGCCACCTCGGGCTTGGCGAAGTTCTGGGCCAGGCTCGCCCAGTCGACGAACAGCACGACGGCGAGCGCCGCGACCACCAGGATGACGTACTGGACGGCCCGGCTGATCTGCTGCCTCTTACGGGGACTGAACCGGGCCCTGGCGGGAGGGGGCCCGCCAGGGCCGGAGGGCTCAGTCGCGGTTGACTGGTCGGTCATGGATCAGCCGAGCTCGCCGGGCTTCTTGCCGAACCACTTGACGTAGATCTGCTCGTAGGTGCCGTCGGCCTTGGCCTCGGTGATCGCGTCGTTGACCGCCTTGAGGATGACCGGGTCGGCGCCCTTCTTCAGGCCGATGCCGTACTGCTCACCGGTGTCCAGGCTGGCGATCAGCTCGAACTTCTCGGCGATCTCCGGCTTCTTCAGCCAGGTGAGCACGACCGGCAGGTCCTGGACGATCACGTCGACCTGGCCGGACTGCAGGCCCAGCAGCTCCTTGGAGGAGTCGGCGAACTCGCGGGGGTTGAAACCCTGCTCCTTGACGTAGTCCAGGCCGGTGGTCGAGGCCTGGGCGCCGAGCTTGAGGTTCTTGGCCTTGACGTCGTCCAGCGACGTGGCGCCGGTGCCCTTCTTGGCCAGCAGCGCCTGGGTGGCGTCGAAGTACGGCACCGAGAAGTCGATGTTCGCCTTGCGCTCGTCGGTGATGGTCATGCCCGCGGCGGCGAGGTCGCACTTGCCGGCGGCCATCGCGGCGCCGCTCTTGATGACGGCGAAGTCGATGTCGACGATCTCCTGCGTCACGCCGAGCTTCTTGGCGGCCAGGTCGACGATGTCGACGTCGAAGCCGACGATCTTGTCGCCCTCCTTGAACTGGAAGGGCTCGTAGGGGATGTTGGTGCAGGTCGTCAGCTTGCCGGCGGCGACCAGCTTGGGCCCGCCCGCGGCGGCCGGAGCGGACGAGGCACCCGCACTCTGGCTCGCGCTGGTGGTGTCGCCACCACTACCGCAGGCCGACAGGCCGAGCGCACCGGCGACGACCATCGCGCCCACCGCCAGCGCGCGACGGGAAACAAAACTCAGGCCCACAACGGCCTCCTTCGGTCAACGTCGCTTCTTTTGTATGGATACCTCAGTGCAGGTGATGCTGCCTCATGTCCGTGACCACGACGGTCACCGCTGTGACACGATTCGGACAACAAGCACTGTCACAAGTACTTTCTCAGCCTGGCACTGCTTAGCGTGATCTTCATGTCGCGCCTCGCCGCATTCCCAGTGATCGCCGTGATAATCACCGTCCTGACCGGCGGCTGCTCCGGCGAACCGCAGCAGGCCGCGCGGACCCCGGCGGCCACGCCCTCCCCCACCTACGACCTGCCCGCCCGCGCGGTCCGGCCGGGCGAGATCGCCGTGACGGCCCCGCCCGCGCAGGACGGGGAGATCCGCTTCCAGGTCATCGGCCTGCAGAAGGGGCTCAGCGGGTTCTTCGGCAGCCACGCCGAGTGGCAGGCCAAGGGGCAGTACGTGGTCGTGCGGATCCTCATGGAGAATCCCGGCCGCACCAACTCCCGCTTCGAGGCCGGCAAGCAGCGGCTGGTCGCCGCCGACGGCACGGCTCACGCGATCGACCCCTTCACCCAGGCCACCAAGCGGCAGCCGGACAGGTTCCTGCTGGGCGCCGGGGTCAGGGTGGAGATGGACCTGTGGTTCGACATCCCGAAGGACGCCCGGCCCGCCTCCGTGAAGCTGTTCGGCGACCCGCCGCTCGGGCTGGCCGCCACGGACGGTGTCACGGTCCCCCTGCCCTGACCGGCTCGAGCGGTCCGGGCGGGACGACCCCTCCGGCGGGGGTACGGCAGGCCGGGCCCGCCGCGCGCGACGCACGGCGGGCCCGCCTTCACGCGGTACGGCTCACGCGCGCTCGCCCGGCGCCTCGTGCCCGAGCCCGCCGCCGAGGTAGGCGGCCCGCACGTCGGGGTCGTCCAGCAGCTCCGCGGCCGGAGCGCTCTTGACCACCGAGCCGGTCTCCAGGACGTAGGCCCGGTGCGCGAGGCTCAGCGCCTGCTGCGCGTTCTGCTCCACCAGCAGCACCGTGGTGCCGCGCCGGTTGATCTCCTCGATGATGGAGAAGATCTGCTGCACCAGCAGCGGCGCCAGACCCATCGAGGGCTCATCCAGCAGCAGCACCTTCGGCTTGGCCATCAGGGCCCGGCCGATGGCCAGCATCTGCTGCTCGCCGCCGGACATGGTGCCGGCCGCCTGGTTCCTGCGCTCGGCCAGCCGCGGGAACAGCTCGTAGGCCTCGGCGAGCTCCTTGTCGAAGTTCCCCGAACGCGCGTAGGCGCCCATCAGCAGGTTGTCGTGGACCGTCATGCCGGGGAAGATCCCGCGGCCCTCGGGAGCCTGTCCCAGACCCGCCATCACCCGCTTGTGGCCGGGCATCTTGCTGATGTCCTTGCCGTCGAAGAGGATGCGGCCCGAGGTCAGGCCGCGCAGGCCCGAGATGGTCTTCAGGGTCGTGGTCTTGCCCGCCCCGTTCGCCCCGATGAGGGTGACGATCTCACCCTCGTTGACCTCGACGGAGATGCCCTTGAGAGCGGCGATCTTTCCGTAGTGGACGTGGATGTCCTTGACCTCAAGAAGCATCTGCGGGAGCCCCCAAATACGCCTCGACGACCCGGGGGTCGTTGCGAACCTCGTCCGGCAGGCCATCGGCGATCTTCTGGCCGAAGTCCAGCACCGCGATGCGGTCGCTGATGCCCATGATGAGGCTCATGTCGTGCTCGATGATCAGAATGGTCCGCCCGGAGTCCCGGATGTCGCGGATGAGCTGCTGCAGCGCCTCCTTCTCCGCCGGGTTCATGCCCGCGGCGGGCTCGTCGAGCAGCAGCAGCTTCGGGTTGGTGGCCAGCGCCCGGGCGATCTCCAGGCGGCGCTGGTCGCCGTAGGGCAGGTTCTTGGCGTAGTCGTCCGCGCGGTGCGCGACGCCGACGAACTCCAGCAGTTCCCTCGCCAGCCTGCGGCCCTCACCCTCGGCCTTGCGGTGCCAGGGCAGGCCCAGCGCCACGCTGACCATGCCGGCGCGGTGGTGGGCGTCCGAGCCCACCATGACGTTCTCCAGCGCCGTCATGTTGTGGAACAGCCGGATGTTCTGGAACGTCCGGGCGATGCCCCGCTTGGTGATCTTGAACCGCTTGACGCCGCTGATCTTCTCGCCCTGGAAGAGGACCTGGCCCTCGGTCGGCTGGTAGACCCCGGTCACCACGTTGAACACCGTGGTCTTGCCGGCGCCGTTCGGGCCGATGAGCGCGAAGATCTCACCCTCGTCGACCCGCAGGTTCACCTCGCGCAGGGCGGTGACGCCGCCGAAGCGCATGACGAGGTTCTGCAGCTCCAGCATCGGCCGGCCAGTGCGCTCCTGACCCACCGCGACGCTCGTTTCGGTGCTCACTTCGACGCCACCTCCTCGCCCCGCGACTCCGGCCCGGGAACCTCAGCTCCGAGCGTACCCATTCCGCCCGTTCCTTCTTTCAGCTCCGCCTTACGTTGACGCGACGGCAGCAGGCCCTCGGGGCGGAAGATCATCAGTGCGACGAGCACCGCGCCGAAGATCAGCATGCGGTACTCCTGCAGGCCGCGGAAGCGCTCGGGCAGCCACGCCACGAGGAACGCGCCCAGCATGACTCCCGGCAGGTTGCCCGAACCGCCCATGACCACCGCGGCCAGGATCGTCGCCGACAGCAGGAACTGGAAGTCGTTGGGGTTGATCGAGATCGACTTCGCCGCCCACAGCACGCCCATCGCGCCACCGATGGAGGCGCCGATGGCGAAGGCGAGGATCTTGAAGCGGAACGTCGGCACGCCCATGACCTCGGCCGCGTCCTCGTCCTCGCGGATCGCCGCCCAGGCGCGCCCGACGCGGCTCTTCTCCCAGCGCTTCACCAGGATGATCACGACGACGGCCAGCGCGACCAGCAGGTAGTAGTACGGCCGCGGGTCCAGCACGCCGTACTTGAGGGGGTCCACCCCGAACGTGTCGGAGAAGTTGATGCCGAAGAGGACGAGGTCCTCGTAGCTCGGCGGGTGAGGGATGCCGCGGATGCCGTTCGGGCCGCCGATCTCGTCGGTGTTGCGCGCGGTGATGCGGATGATCTCACCGAAGCCCAGCGTGACGATCGCCAGATAGTCACCGCGCAGCCGCAGCGTCGGCGCGCCCAGGGTGATGCCCGACAGGGCGCAGATGCCGATGCCCACGATGAGGATGACCCAGAAGTTCCAGCCCAGCCGGGTGCCCAGCAACGCCATCGCGTAGCCGCCCACCGCGTAGAAGGCCACGAAGCCCAGGTCCAGCAGACCGGCCTGGCCGACCACGACGTTCAGGCCGATGGCCAGCAGCACGTAGGTGCCGATCGGGAAGAACAGGATGCTCGCCCAGTCGGTGTCCGGCGACATGAAACTGCCGATGGACTCCGAGGGCAGCAGAATAGCCCCGATGATCAGGGCGACGTAGACGATCCAGCGCTGCCAGCCCGGCGTGTGCGCCCAGCGGTCGCGGATCACGTCGCTGGAATGACCGAGCTGGTGCCGGAAGCGTGCCAAGGGATTCTTCTCGTTCATGCGCGCGCCTGCTGGAGTGATTCACCGAGGATTCCGGTGGGACGGAACATCAGGACCAAGACGAGGATGGTGAAGGAGATCACGTGCTTCCAGTCGGAGCCGAAGAAGATGGCTCCGTAGTTCTCCACCAGGCCGAGGACGATACCGCCGACCAGGGCGCCGCGCAGGTTGCCGATGCCGCCCAGGACCGCCGCGGTGAACGCCTTGATGCCGAAGAGGAACCCGATGAAGTAGTTCGTGTTCTCATACGAGATCAGGTAGAGCGCACCGGCCACACCGGCCATGGCGCCGCCGATCAGGAACGTCATCCGGATGATCTTGTCGATGTCGACGCCCATCAGCACGGCCGACTCGGGGTTCTGCGCGGTGGCGCGGATACCACGGCCGATCTTCGTGGCGTTCACCAGCCGGTCGAGCACCACCATCATGCCCAGCGCCGCCACGATCACCAGGACCTGGTCCACCCGGACCGTGTGACCGAAGATCGAGAACAGCTCGGTGCGCTCCATCAGACGGGGCAGGCCCATCTGGACGCGCCCCTGCTGGGGACGGTCGAAGACATTCGGGATGATGACGAGCGCGAACAGCTCCTGCAGGAAGATCGAGGCGCCGATCGCCGAGATCAGGGCCGCGAGCCGGGAGGCGCCGCGCTTGCGCAGCGGCCGGTAGGCGATACGCTCCAGCGCCACCGCGGTACCGGCGGAGGCCAGCATGCCGGCCAGGATCATCAGCACGATCACGCCCACGAGGGCGAAACCGGTGAGAGCCGAATTGATGCCCAGCGTGAAGGGCACGAACATCGCACCGAAAGTGCCGATCATGAACACTTCGGAGTGGGCGAAGTTGATCAGCCTGAGCACGCCGTACACCATCGTGTACCCGAGCGCGATCAGGGCGTAGATCGAACCGAACGCCAGGCCGTCGATTGTCGCCGGCCAGAACTGATTAATGAAGTCATTGAACACTAGGGATTACCACTTCTAGCGGGGATCGCCTGCACTGTCCGGTAGCTCCCTGCGGACCTGGTCTCGTGGACCGGCCAGCAATCACGCGGGGAGCGGGACCGCATCACGCGTCCCACTCCCCGCGCGTCGACTACCTAACTCTTCAGAGCTCCGGACCTCAGCCCAGCTTCGCCTCCGCGGCCTTGCCGAGCAGCGTGATCGCGCCGCCCTTGACCTGGTAGATGTAGATGTCCTTGGCCTCGACCTCACCGTTGGCCTGGAACTTGATCTGCTTGGAGACACCCGCGATGTTCGCCGAGGCGATGAACTCGTTGATCTTCTCCGGGGTGGTGTTGCCGGCCTTGACCGCCTCCACGAAGACCGTCGCGGCGTCGTAACCCTCGGCGGCGTAGATCGCCGGGTCGGCGCTGAAGGCGGCCTTGTAGGCGTCGGCGAAGCCCTTCACCTTGGCGTCGGTGACGTCCGGGGTGGCGATGTAGCAGGGGCAGCCCACGAGCGCGCCCTCGGCGTTGGCCGCACCGGCGCCCTCGATCAGGCCCTTGTCCAGCGAACCGTCACCGGAGAAGAACTTGGCGTCCTTGACGCCCTTGTCACGCAGCTGCTTGAGCAGGTTGCCGCCGGCCGCGTAGTAACCACCGAAGAAGATCGCGTCCGGCTTGGCCGCCGCGACCTTGTTCACGACCGAGGAGAAGTCGCTCTCGGTCGGGTCCAGCGAGTCGTTGGTCACCTGGACGCCCTTGGTGCCCAGCTGGGCGCGGACGGCGTCGGCCAGCGGCTTGCCGTACTCGGACTTGTCGTCAATGACGAACACGTTCTTGGCCGCGGCGCCGCCGGCGATGAAGTCGGCGATGCTCGGGCCCTGGACACCGTCGTTCGGCAGGACGCGGTGCCAGAACTTCCAGCCGTTCTCGGCCAGCTTCGTGTTGGTGGCGGAAGCCGAGATGCTCGGGATCTTCGCCTCCTCCAGCACCGGCGCCACCTGGGCGGACTCGCCCGAGAAGGCCGGGCCCACCAGACCGACGATCTTGTCGTCCTTGATGGCCTGCTGGGCGAGGGCGACGGCCTTGGAACCGTCACCCTGGCTGTCGTACTCGACCAGCTCGATCTTCACAGCCGGGTTGGTCTTGTTGTACTCGTCGATGACGAGCTTGGCACCATTCCTCGGCGGGATGACGATGCCCGAGTTCGGGCCGGTCAGGTCACCCATGAAACCAATCTTGATGGTGCCAGGAGCGGCAGCGCTGGAGCCGCCCTCCGGCGTGGTCCCCGTGTCACCGCCACTGCTGCAGGCGGCGAGACCAAGGGTGAGCGCCACGCCGGCAGCAAGCACTCCACCGAGGCGAGCAGTCTTAGGCCGCAAGGTTGCCTTCCTTTCACCCGGTCCACTGTCAGGACCAGGTTCACAGATGCCCTCCCCTGGCGGAGTGGCCAGGGGGTGTGTCGGTTAGTACAGCCAGCGGATGTCACAGGTCGATACAGTAGAGGCCTACGTTACCGCTTCGTTATTACACCGATTCATTTCGGCTACTAGGTACAAAAGCCATGGTCACCGCCGACCTGCGATCTTTCCAACCCGACACACCGAAGACGCCGAAGCCCGTGCCGATCTCGTCCTCCGAGACGGGCACGGGCTTCCCGACGTCACTCCCCGCCACGGCCACACCGCGCGGGCACCCGACAGACCCCTGTCAGGACCGTCCGTCAAGCCTCCTTCGCCCCGGAAGCCTCACCGACGACGATCTGCGCCACCTGGCGCATGCTCAGCCGGCGGTCCATCGACGCCTTCTGGATCCACCGGAACGCCTGCGGCTCACTCCACCCGTGCTCGGCCATGAGCAGCCCCTTGGCCCGCTCCACCAGCTTGCGCGTCTCCAACCGCTCCGACAGCGAGCCGACCTCCCGCTCCAGCGCGGCGATCTCCTCATGGCGGCTCACCGCCATCTCGATCGCCGGAACCAGATCGGACTTCGTGAACGGCTTGACCAGATAGGCCATCGCCCCGGCGTCCCGGGCCCGCTCCACCAGATCCCGCTGCGAGAACGCCGTCAAGATCAGACACGGCGCGATCCGCTGCGAGACGATCTGCTCAGCGGCCGAGATCCCATCCAGGATGGGCATCTTCACGTCCAGGATCACCAGATCGGGTTTGAGCTCCAGCGCCAGCTTGACCGCCGCCTCACCATCCCCGGCCTCGCCGACGACGGCATACCCGTCCTCTTCCAGCATCTCCTTGAGGTCGAGGCGGATCAACGCCTCGTCTTCCGCGATCACCACTCGCCGCTGCGTACTCACGAGCAAGAGAGTACCGACGTCCGCTAGATTAGGACCACGCCGGTGCCGCCGAGTGATCGCCATCGGCTACGCTACACACAGGCGTTTTGGACAAATCCAGACAGGTCTGGATTCCTGCCCCGGTACCCCAATTGGCATGAGGGAGCGGATTCAAAACCCGTACAGTGTGGGTTCGAGTCCCACCCGGGGCACAAGCAGCAGGGCCGTCCGACCTCGAATCGGGCGGCCCTGACATATCAGCACCTTCCGTAGTCGGCAAAAAACTGTCGGTGACGGCTGGCATGGTTGGACCATGCACCCCCGCGAAACGGTCGACCGCGCGCTCCGTCTCTCCGCCCTCGGGCTGGTTGACCGCCAGGTCGCCGAGCTCTGCGGCGTCTCCCTCGGTGCAGTACAGAAGTGGCGAATGGGATCACGTCGTGCCCAGGAGAGGGAAACCCCGTGTCCTCGCTGCCGTGGAGATGCGCCGCCTCTTGAGGCCTACGCCTACCTGCTCGGCCTCTACCTCGGCGACGGACACATCGTCCATCATCGGAGAGGCGTCTATCGCCTGATGATCGCTTGCTCCAACACCTGGCCTGGCCTCATCCAGGCGGCCACGGATGCGATGGGTGCAGTCCTTCCCGTCAGTGTGGGTCGTCTCCGCCGCGTCGGGTGCGTCAGCGTGAACGCCTATTCCAAACACTGGCTGTGCCTGTTCCCCCAGCACGGTCCCGGCAAGAAGCACGACCGCGAGATCGCGCTGGAGCCCTGGCAGTGTCAGATCGTCGATGAACAGCCGGGACCTTTCGTCCGGGGGCTGATGCACTCCGACGGCTACCGTGGCATGAACCGGGTCCGCCGCCAGGTCAACGGCAGTGACCACTGGTACGAATATCCGCGTTACCTCTTCAAGAACGAGTCAAGGACATCCTCCGGCTCTGTGGTGAGGCGCTGGACAGGCTGGACGTCGCCTGGCGCCACAACAAGCGCAACGAGATCTCCGTGGCCCGGAGGGAGGCTGTGGAGCGGCTGGACGAGTTCGTGGGGCCGAAGTACTGACCTGCCGTCAGGCGCCGCTCAGGGACGCGTGTCGGGGTCCGCGCTTCTCTGCGAGTGGCGCGGGCTTCGGCTCCCAAGGGGCTGCGCCCGCCGGTCACATATCGGCCTCACTCCCATCGCCGCCTCCACACCCACGTCGAGGGCCGGACCCGCGTGCCGTACGGCGCAGCCCGGGTGGGCGACACCCGCTCTGCCCCGGACGCGCCCCACGGGCGGGTCCGTCGGCCCCCGTGCGTCACGACTCGCCCGTCCAAGGGCGTGGAGAGCACACCGGCCGGGGCCTGGGCCGTCCCGGTGGACGGCGCAGGCCCCGAGGTGTGGTGCGGGAGCCGTGCCCGGCGCGGGTCAGCCCGGGTGGGCGACGGCGGAGCCGATGGTGTGCACGCGCAGGGCGTTGGTGGAGCCGGCGGTGCCGGGCGGGGAGCCGGCGACGATGACGACCTTGTCGCCCTTCTCCAGGCGGGCGTGGGCGAGCAGGGAGGCCTCGACCTGGCGGACCATGTCGTCGGTGTGGTGGACGAAGGGGACCTCGAAGGTCTCCACGCCCCAGGTCAGGGCGAGCTGGTTGCGCACGTGGGGCGAGGAGGTGAAGGCCAGGAGCGGGATGGGCGAGCGATAGCGGGCCAGGCGGCGGGCGGTCTCGCCGGACATGGTGAAGGCGACCAGGGCCTTGGCGCCGACGATGGCGCCGACCTCGGCGGCGGCGCGGGCGATGGCGCCTCCGGTGGTCTCGGGGAGCCGGTCGAGGCGGTGGGTGGCCTCCAGGACCGACCGCTCGGCGGCGGTGGCGATGCGGCTCATCGTGTTGACGGACTCGATGGGGTAGTTGCCCACGGAGGTCTCGCCGGAGAGCATGACGGCGTCGGCGCCGTCCATGACGGCGTAGGCGACGTCGGAGGCCTCGGCCCGGGTGGGGCGGGGGGCGTTCATCATCGAGTCGAGCATCTGGGTGGCGACGATGACCGGGCGGGCCTTCTCGCGGCACAGCTCGATGGCGCGCTGCTGGACGATCGGGACCTCTTCGAGGGGGAGCTCGACGCCGAGGTCGCCGCGGGCGACCATGATGCCGTCGAAGGCTTCGATGATCTCGGGGAGGCGGTCGACGGCCTGGGGCTTCTCGATCTTGGCGAGCAGCGGGAGGCGGACGGCCTCCTGCTCCATGATGTTGCGGACCACGTCGGCGTCGGAGGGGCGGCGCACGAAGGACAGGGCGATGAGGTCGAAGCCGGTGCGCAGGGCCCAGCGCAGGTCGGCCTCGTCCTTGTCGGTCAGGGCGGGGGCGCTGACGTTGACGCCGGGCAGGTTGAGGCCCTTGTTGTCGGAGATCATGCCGCCGATGACGACGCGGGTGGTGACGCGGGGGCCGTCGACGCGGGTGACCTCCAGGTGCACGCGGCCGTCGTCGACGAGGATGCTGTCGCCGGGGCGGACGTCCTTGGGCAGGCCCAGGTAGGTGGTGGAGACCTGTTCGCGGTCGCCGGGGACCTCTTCGGTGGTGATGGTGAAGACGTCGCCGAAGCCGAGGCGGACGGGGCCCTCTTCGAACTTGCCGACGCGGATCTTGGGACCCTGCAGGTCGGCGAGTACGCCCACGCCGCGGCCGAGGTCGGCGGCGACCTCCCTCACCCTGTCGTATACCTCCTTGTGCAGCTCGTGGCTGCCGTGGCTGAGGTTGAAACGGGCCACGTCCATGCCTGCCGCGATGAGCTCGCGGAGGCGTTCGGGTGAGGACGTGGCAGGGCCGAGAGTGCAGACGATTTTCGCGCGACGAGTCACGGGTCCTACCTTAATTGGTACAGACCACTGGGGAGTGACGAGGGTCATATCACGGGCGAAAAACTCGGTGACGTGATGCTACTCGCGGGTGATGCGAGGTGGTGAGCCGGCTCGCGCCCGCAGTCGCAGGAAGCCCGCCCAGGAGACGATCACGAGGGCGGCGACGGCCAGCCGGGCGAGGTTCGTGTGCTCCTCGGGGTAGACGACCCCTTCGATGTAGTGGTCGATGAATCCGGAGGGCGGCAGGCCCTGCTCTCCGGCGTTGCGCCGTCCCCAGTCCTCCACGACGGTCAGCGGGCATTCCATGCCGGTGATGACGGAGAGCACCCCCCAGGCGGCGACGGCGAGGTGGGCCCAGATGAGGCGGGGCCAGCGCCAGGCGAGGAATCCGCCGACGGCCATGAAGGCCAGGAACAGGAAGTGCACCACCATCGCGGCCTGCCCGATGAGGTGATACGTCATGGTTCCACGCTATGCGGTACGGCCGGGCGGCAGGCCCGGTCCGGGGCGCCGGCCCGGCGGGGAGGGACTCCCGGCCGGGCCGGCGGCCGTCAGTCGCCCCTGCCGACCGGGGCGGTGGGTCCGTCGGCGTGGATGGTGGCGGCCTTGGCGGCGCTGACGATGCCGTGGCCGTAGAAGCCGTTGCGGGACTTGGAGCCCTCGCAGGTGTGGGTGGTCTTCTGGTCCTCGAAGCGGTAGACGTACTTGCGGGGCGAGGGGCAGGCCTTCTTGGTGGCGCTGGCGTACAGCAGGCGCTGGACCTCGGCGGGCGGCATGGTGACGCCGTCGGTGGAGGGGGCGCCGAAGCGGCCGATCAGGATGGCGGCCACGCCGGTGACGTGCGGGGCGGCCATGGAGGTGCCGGCCAGGTACTGGTAGTAGGCGCACACGCCGCGCTGGCAGTCGCGTACGACCATGGGGGTCTTGGGGGTGCCGTCGGAGGCGAGCAGGCCCTGCTTGTCGAGCAGGCGCTTGGGGACGGCGGCGAGGATGAGCCTGGTGACGTCGGGCTTGGAGCCGCCGTCGTACTCGTCGCCGCCGGGGGCCGACAGGTCGGCCTGCTCGATGCCGTAGTCGGAGAAGTAGGACTTGCGCTTGCTGGGTCCCAGGGCGGTGACGGAGATGACGCCCTTGGACTCGGCCGGGACGTTGAGGCAGGAGTTGTCGACCTTGCGGACGCGCTCGGTCTCCAGCGGGTAGTCGGGGCTGCTGGTGTCGCGCTTGGGCTTGCCCAGGTCGGTGGAGCCGTTGCCGATCGCGCTGATCAGGGTGACGCCGTGTTTGCGGGCGTAGTCGAGGGCGCGCTGCATGCCGGTGATGATGCCGCGCTGTTCGAGCTGCTCGGCCTTGGAATCGGCGGGGTTGGCGGTGCAGTTGAACAGCCACGGGTCGACGTAGTAGCTCATGTTGACCACGTCGATGCCGTTGTCGGCGGCGTAGGTGAGGGCGTCGAGGCTGGGCTTGAGGAAGAACAGGCCCGAGTCCTGGCCGGCGCGCAGGTTGACGATCGTGACGTCGGGGGCGACGCCGGCGATGCCCAGGCCGTTGGCCGGGGAGCCGATCGTGCTGGCCACGTGGGTGCCGTGGCCGTCGTCGTCCCAGTCGACGGGGTCCTTGCAGCCGGGGAACTCGCAGGGGCCGTCGAGTTCGGCGCCGTTGGGGTCGTCGGGCCGGTCGGTGACGAAGTTGCGGCTGAGGGCGCGGTCGAAGTTGGGGGCGATGTCGGGGTGGTTGCCGTCGACGCCGGTGTCGATGATGCCGACGCGTACCTTCCGGTGGCCGGGCGCGCTGGCGTGGGAGCGGTCGGCGGTGGCGCCGATCATCTTCATGTCCCACTGCCGTCCGGCGAGCGGTTCGGGCCGGCTGGAGGCGACGGACAGGGCTTGGCTGTCGGGGAAGGCGGTGGCGGCCGGGCCGATCGAGGCCGGTGAGGCGGCGGGGAGCGCGGTGGCGTAGCCGATCTTGCGGTCGGAGGAGATTCCGGCGACGGCGTCGCTGTCGGCGAGGCTCTCCACGAAGCGGGAGCCGGGGCCTCTGGCGATGATGTAGCGGAGTTTGCCCTCGGTCGACAGGGCGGTGCCGCCGGCGGCGGTGATGGCCCGCATCGCTCCGGTGTGGGCGCCGTCGGCGTAGAAGACGAGATAGTCGCGGACCTGTGGGGCGGCCGTCGCTCCGCTGGCCGTGCCGCCGGTGGTGAGGGTGCCGGCCACGGTGACGGCGGTCACCATCGCTGCCAGACGCCCGATTGCGCGCTTCATCGACTCTCCATGCCTGCCGGAACCAAGAAGAAGCATCTTTCAGGCATATAGCCACCAAAGCAATTTGAAATCGAGATATAGCTATATCTCCGACCTTACGCGCCTGGCGGGTCCCGGTGCCCCCGTCATGGCGGATCGGCACGGGTACGGCCCGCCGTACCCCTGCCCAGAGAGCCCTCCCGGGGAGCCTCCCGGAGACCTCGGGCCCGTCCCCTCCCGGAAACGCGGAACCCGTCCCCCCGCTCCCCCGCCGGAGGGCGGGACGGAGCACGGGGACGGGTCCGGTGAACCGGGGTCCGGTGAACCGGGGTCCGGGGTCCGGGGTCCCGCGGAGGGGACCCCGGAGGGTCAGACCAGCGGGCGGGCGGTCGGCGGGATCGCCACCGGCAGGGCGGTCTGCCCGGTGAGGTAGCGGTCGGCCGCCGCGGCGGCCGAGCGGCCCTCGGCGATCGCCCAGACGATCAGCGACTGGCCGCGGCCCATGTCACCGGCGACGAAGACGCCCTCCACCTTGGACTGGTAGTCCCTGTCGCGGGCGACGTTGCCGCGCGCGTCGTAGAAGTCGTCGCCACCCTCGGCGGCCAGGTCCTGCAGCAGCGCGCCCTTCTCCGGGCCGAGGAAGCCCATCGACAGGGTGACCAGCTCGGCCGGGATCTCCCGCTCGGTGCCGGGGATCGGCTTGAAGCCGGTCTGCGGGCCCTCGACCTCGACCAGGCGCAGCGCCCGGACGTTGCCGTCGGCGTCGCCGACGAACTCGGTGGTGGAGACCGCGTAGACCCGGTCGCCGCCGCCGTCGGCCAGCTCCTCGTGGGCGCTCTCCATCTTGAACAGGATGGGGAAGGTGGGCCACGGCTGGCTGCCGGGGCGGGCGGCCGGCGGCTGCGGCATGATCTCCAGCTGGGTCACCGAGGCGGCGCCCTGGCGGATGGCGGTGCCGATGCAGTCGGCGCCGGTGTCGCCGCCGCCGATCACGACCACGTGCTTGCCCTCGGCCGAGATCGGGGACTCGGCGAAGTCGCCCTCCTGGACCTTGTTGGCCGGCGGGAGGTACTCCATCGCCTGGTAGACGCCCTTCAGGTCGCGCCCGGCGACGGGCAGGTCGCGCCACTGGGTGGCGCCGCCGGCCAGCACGACGGCGTCGAACTCCTCGCGGAGCCGGGCGGCGGTGACGTCCACGCCGACGTTGACGCCGGTGCGGAACTCGGTGCCCTCGGCCCGCATCTGCTCGAGCCGGCGGTCGATGTGCCGCTTCTCCATCTTGAACTCGGGGATGCCGTAGCGCAGCAGGCCGCCGATGCGGTCGGCCCGCTCGAAGACCACCACGTCGTGCCCGGCGCGGGTGAGCTGCTGGGCGGCGGCCAGGCCCGCGGGGCCCGAGCCGACGACCGCCACGCGCTTGCCGGTCCTGGTGGCCGGGATCTGCGGGGTGACCCAGCCCTCGTCGAAGGCGCGGTCGATGATCTCGACCTCGACCCGCTTGATGGCCACGGGGTCGGAGTTGATGCCGAGGACGCACGCCGCCTCACACGGAGCCGGGCACAGGCGGCCGGTGAACTCCGGGAAGTTGTTGGTGGCGTGCAGCCGCTCGATCGCCTCGCGCCAGTCGTCGCGGTAGACCAGGTCGTTCCACTCGGGGATGAGGTTGCCGAGCGGGCAGCCGTTGTGGCAAAACGGGATGCCGCAGTCCATGCAGCGGGACGCCTGCTTGGTCAGCTTCTCGGCGGGGAAGTCCTGGTAGACCTCACGCCAGTCGCGGATGCGGACGTCCACCGGGCGGCGCGCCGGCAGCTCGCGCCCGTGGTTCAGGAAACCCTTCGGGTCAGCCATCGGTGTTACCTCCCTTATCCCTGGACCGCAGCGGTCATGACCGCCTCGTCGATGTCCCGGCCCTCCAGGCGCGCGGCCTCGGCGGCCTGCAGGACCCGCTTGTAGTCGGTGGGCATGATCTTGCTGAAGCGCGCCGGGTCCCAGTCGGCGAGCAGGCGCTTGGCGATCGTGGAGCCGGTCTCGGCCAGGTGGGTCTCGACGATCTCCCGCAGTTCGTCGGCGTCGGCCTCGCCGAGGGTCTCGATCTCGACCATCTCGCGGTTGACCCGCGCCGGGTCGAGGTCGAGCAGGTAGGCGACGCCGCCGGACATGCCGGCCGCGAAGTTGCGGCCGGTGGGGCCGAGGACGACGACCTTGCCGCCGGTCATGTACTCGCAGCCGTGGTCGCCGACGCCCTCGACGACCGCGGTGGCGCCGGAGTTGCGGACGCAGAAGCGCTCGCCCATGACGCCGCGGACGTAGACCTCGCCGGAGGTGGCGCCGTAAAGGGCGACGTTGCCGGCGATGATGTGGCCCTCCAGGGGGGCCACGTCGTGCGGCTGGACGGTGATCCGGCCGCCGGACAGGCCCTTGCCGAGGTAGTCGTTGGCGTCGCCGGTCAGGCGCAGCGTGATGCCCTTGGGCACGAAGGCGCCGAAGGAGTTGCCCGCCGAACCGGTGAAGCGTACGTCGATGGTGTTGTCGGGCAGGCCGGCTCCGCCGTACCGCTTGGTCACCTCGTGGCCGAGCATGGTGCCGACCGTGCGGTTGACGTTGCGGATGGGCAGGTCCAGCGTGACCCGGCGGCCCTCGTTGAGGGCGCCCTCGGCGAGCTGGATCAGGGTGTTGTCCAGCGCCGCGGCCAGGCCGTGGTCCTGCTCGACCGTACGGCGCAGCGCCGCGCTCTCGGGCAGTTCGGGCCGGTGCAGGATGGGCGACAGGTCCAGGCCCGAGGCCTTCCAGTGGTCCTCGGCCGAGGCGGTGTCGAGCAGTTCGGCGTGGCCGATGGCCTCGTCCAGGGAGCGGAAGCCCAGCTGGGCGAGGTACTCCCGGACCTCCTCGGCGATGAACTCGAAGAAGTTGACCACGAACTCCGGCTTGCCGGTGAAGCGCTTGCGCAGCTCGGGGTTCTGGGTGGCGACGCCGACCGGGCAGGTGTCCAGGTGGCACACGCGCATCATGACGCAGCCCGAGACGACCAGCGGGGCGGTGGCGAAGCCGTACTCCTCGGCGCCGAGCAGGGCGGCGATGACGACGTCGCGGCCGGTCTTGAGCTGGCCGTCGACCTGGACGACGATGCGGTCGCGCAGGCCGTTGAGCAGCAGCGTCTGCTGGGTCTCGGCCAGGCCGAGCTCCCAGGGGGCGCCGGCGTGCTTGAGGGAGGTCAGCGGGGAGGCGCCGGTGCCGCCGTCGTGGCCGGAGATGAGCACGACGTCGGCGTGGGCCTTGCTGACGCCCGCCGCGACCGTGCCGACGCCGACCTCGGCCACGAGCTTGACGTGCACGCGGGCGACCGGGTTGGCGTTCTTCAGGTCGTGGATGAGCTGGGCGAGGTCCTCGATGGAGTAGATGTCGTGGTGCGGCGGCGGCGAGATGAGGCCGACGCCGGGGGTGGAGTGCCGGGTCTTGGCCACCCACGGGTAGACCTTGTGGCCGGGCAGCTGGCCGCCCTCGCCGGGCTTGGCGCCCTGGGCCATCTTGATCTGCAGGTCGTCGGCGTTGACGAGGTACTCGCTGGTGACGCCGAAGCGGCCGGAGGCCACCTGCTTGATCGCGGAGCGGCGGGCCGGGTCGTACAGGCGCTCGGGGTCCTCGCCGCCCTCACCGGTGTTGGACTTGCCGCCCAGCCGGTTCATCGCGATGGCGAGGGTCTCGTGGGCCTCCCGGGAGATGGAGCCGTAGGACATGGCTCCGGTGGAGAAGCGCTTGACGATCTCGCTGACCGGCTCGACCTCCTCGACCGGGACCGGCGGGCGCAGGCCCTCGCGCAGGCGGAACAGGCCGCGCAGCGTCATCAGCTTCTCCGCCTGGGAGTCCACGAGGTTCGTGTACTCCTTGAAGATCTCGTAGCGGCGGGTGCGGGTGGCGTGCTGCAGCTTGAAGACGGTCTCGGGGTTGAACAGGTGGGGCTCGCCCTCGCGGCGCCACTGGTACTCGCCGCCGACCTCCAGGCGGCGGTGGGCGTTGCCGGCGCGCGGGTAGGCGCGGCGGTGCCGCTCGGCGGTCTCGCGCGCCAGGACGTCGAAGCCGACGCCGCCCAGGCGGGAGGTGGTCCCGGCGAAGCAGGCGTCGATGACGTCCTGGCCGAGTCCGAGCGCCTCGAAGATCTGCGCGCCGGTGTAGGAGGCGACCGTGGAGACGCCCATCTTGGACATGACCTTCAGGACGCCCTTGCCGTACGCCTTGATGAGGTTGCGCACGGCCTTGTGCCGGTCGACGGCCAGGACGCCGGAGGCGACGAGGTCCTCGACGGTCTCGATGGCGAGGTAGGGGTTGACCGCGCCGGCGCCGTAGCCGATGAGCAGCGCCATGTGGTGGCACTCGCGGGCGTCGCCGGCCTCGATGACCAGGCCGACGCGGGTGCGGGTCTTCTCGGCGATGAGGTGGTGGTGGACCGCGCCCGTGAGCAGCAGCGACGGGATCGGGGCGAGGGTCTCGGTGGAGCCGCGGTCGGACAGCACGATGATGCGCGCGCCGTCGCGGATGGCCTGGGAGACCTCGGCCCGGATCTCCTCCAGGCGGCGCAGCAGGGCCTCGCCGCCGCCGGCGACCTCGTACAGGCCGGAGACGACGTACGGCTGGAAGCCCGGCAGGGCGCCCTCGTCGTTGATGTGGATGATCTTGGCGAGCTCGTCGTTGTCGATCACCGGGTACGGCAGGACCAGCTGGCGGCAGGAGGCCGGGCCCGGGTCGAGCAGGTTGCCCTCGGGGCCGAGGGTGCTGGCCAGGGAGGTGACGAGCTCCTCGCGGATGGCGTCCAGCGGCGGGTTGGTGACCTGGGCGAACAGCTGGCTGAAGTAGTCGAACAGCAGCCGGGGCTTCTCGCTGAGCACGGCGACGGGCGTGTCGGTGCCCATCGAGCCGATCGGCTCGGCGCCGGTCCTGGCCATCGGGGCCAGGATGATGCGCAGCTCCTCCTCGGTGTAGCCGAAGGTCTGCTGACGCTTGACGAGCGCCTCGCGGGTGTCGCCCTCGACGCCGTCGGGCTGCACGCCGCGGGTGCGGGCGGGCAGCTCCTCGAAGCGGACCAGCCCGGCGTGCAGCCACTCCTCGTAGGGGAGTTCGGCGGCGAGCTCGGACTTGATCTGGTCGTCCTCGATGATCTTTCCGAGGGAGGTGTCGACCAGGAACATCCGGCCCGGCTGCAGACGGCCCTTGCGGACCACGCGCTCGGGGGCGATGTCCAGGACGCCGGCTTCGGAGCCGAGGACGACGAGGCCGTCGTCGGTGACCCAGAAGCGGCCCGGGCGCAGGCCGTTGCGGTCGAGGACGGCGCCGACGAGGGTGCCGTCGGAGAAGGTGATCGAGGCGGGGCCGTCCCAGGCCTCCATCAGGGAGGCGTGGAACTCGTAGAAGGCCCGCCGCGCGGGGTCCATCTCGGTGTGGTTCTCCCACGCCTCGGGGATCATCATCAGCACGGCGTGCGGCAGCGAGCGGCCGGCGAGGTGGAGCAGCTCCAGCGCCTCGTCGAAGGAGCCGGTGTCGGAGCTGTCGGGGTCGCAGATCGGGAAGAGCCGTGACAGGTCGCCGGGGATGTTCGCGGTGGCCAGCATGGCCTCGCGGGCGCGCATCCAGTTGCGGTTGCCCTTGACCGTGTTGATCTCGCCGTTGTGGGCGATGTAGCGGTAGGGGTGCGCCAGCGGCCACGACGGGAAGGTGTTGGTGGAGAAGCGGGAGTGGACCAGCGCGATCGCGCTCTCGTAGCGCTCGTCGCTCAGGTCGGGGAAGAACGGCTCGACCTGGCCGGGGGTCAGCATGCCCTTGTAGACGATCGTCCGCGACGACAGCGAGGGGAAGTAGACGTCCGCCTCGTGCTCGGCCCGCTTGCGCAGGCAGAAGGCCAGCCGGTCCAGCGCCAGGCCGGACTCTCCGCCCGGGGAGGAGACGAACAGCTGGCGGAAGAACGGCATCACGGCGCGGGCGCTCGGGCCGGGCAGGTCGGGGGTGACCGGCAGGTCACGCCAGCCGAGCACGGTCAGGCCCTCCTCGGCGGCGATCTCCCCGATCATCCGCTCGGCGGTGGCGCGGGCCTCGGGGTCGCTCGGCAGGAAGGCCGTGCCGGCGGCGTAGTGGCCGGCGGCGGGCAGCTCGAAGGACACGGCCGCGCGCAGGAAGGCATCGGGGATCTGCGTGAGGATGCCGGCACCGTCACCGGTGTCCGGTTCGCTACCCTGGGCCCCCCGGTGGTCAAGGTTGCACAGCGCCGTCAGGGCCTTCGTGACGATGTCGTGGCTGCGTCGTCCGGCCACGTCGGCGACCATGGCGACACCGCAGGCGTCATGCTCGTGCGAAGGGTGATAGAGGCCCTGGGGCTCGGGAAAGCCGAGGCGGGCAGCAGGCATTGAATCCCTCCCGTCGTCTTCTGCTTTGGCTTGGCAAGCGAAGGGACGACGTTGGCCCTGCTGCGTGGTGTGTAGACATTACCGTACCCTGCCGGAAAGCTGCCTACCCGGTCCACATAGCGACCATTTCACACTGCTTCCAGCGATTTGGCCAACGGGTGGTGAAGGGCGGTTATTCCGGGGCGGACCTCTAGGGTTGGGCCCATGAACGGGATCGATGAGCTGCTCGGACAGGCCGGCGTGGACGGCAGGCGGTTGCGGACGGCGCTGGCCCTGCTCGGCGACGGGCGGTGGTGGACGCTGGCCGAGCTCGTACGGGAGACCGCGACCTCGCGGCGGGCGATCGAGGCCCTGCTGCGGGCGGTCGAGCTGGAGCGCTCCGGCGACCGTTTCCGGCTCCGCGAGCCGCTGCCTGCGGGGCTGGGCGGGGACGCCCAGGGCCCGGCCGACCCGGTCGCGCACCTGCTGGGCGGGCACGCCGAGCTGCTGGCCCGGATGGAGGAGCTGATCGCCAAGGCCCCGCGCGGGCGGCAGGCGCTCGACCACGTGGCCGCGACCGCCGACACGGTGGTACGGCGGGCGCTGCTGATGGAGACCCGGTTCTGGCTGCCCGGCGCCCGGGTGCTGTGCGTCGGCGACCACGACCTGACCTCGCTGGCCACGGCGATGCTGCAGCCGCGCGCCGAGGTGGCCGTGGTGGACATCGACGAGCGCATCCTCGCCTACATCGCCGAGCAGGCCGACCGGTTCGGGCTGGACATCCGCACCCGCTGGACCGATCTGCGCCTGGGCCTGCCTCCCTCGGTGCGGGGCTGGGCCGACCTGGCCGTCACCGACCCGCCGTACACCCCGGAGGGCATCGGCCTGTTCGCCGCCCGCGCGGTGGAGGGGCTCGGCGACCGCGACCGGGGACGGATCCTGCTGGCGTACGGCGCGGGCGAGCACACCCCGGCACTGGCGCTGAAGGTCCAGCACGCGCTGTCGGCGCTCAACCTGGTCAACGAGGCGATCTATCCGGATTTCAACCGCTATTTCGGCGCCGAGGCCATCGGCTCGGCCGCCGACCTGTACATCCTGCGCCCCACCACCAAGACCTGGCCCGCCGTCGCCGCCCGCGTCGACGCCCTGAGCACCGCCATCTACACCCACGGCCCCCAGTCCATCGAGTCCCACCCCACCCCGGAGACCCCGGGGACGCCCTCCCCTGTCAGCGCCTCCCGCCCCGCCGCCGGGGCGGGCTCTTCCGCACCCGGGCCGGAGGAGGGGTCCGAGGCCGGGGCCGGGGGGGTGTTCCGACCGGCGGTGCTGGTGGGCGAGTGGGCGCGGGACGTGCTGCCGAAGGTGCCGCGGGCCCGGTTGACGACCTGGCTCGCCAAGCCGTACGCCGGTGATCCCGCCGACGTCGCGGTGGCCGTACCGGCCGGGCTGGAGGCCGCGCTGCCCCGGCTGCTCCTGGCCGCCCGGGCCCGCCGCGTCCAGGTCACCCTCGCCGCCCCGCCGAAGGACCTGCCCACCGCGCTGCTGTCCCCCGTCTACGACCTCACCGTCACCGGTTCGACGGTCCATGCCGTACGGCGGCCGCTCCCCGCGACGGACGAGGAGCGCGTCCTGCGCCGCGTCCTCGACAACGCCCACGGAAAGATCGCCAACACCTGGCGCGAGGCCCTCATCAAGGCGCGCGACGGCCTGACCAAGAAGCAGGCGCGAGCGATCGTCGCCCGGACCGCCCCCTGGAGCGAGGACGTCACCGTCCTGGAACTGCCCGTCCACCGCCTGGCCGAGCTCCCCGCCGCCGTGGCCCGGTCCCTGGCCGCCCCGGCAGAGCCCGCGTCCTGACGGGCTCGGCCGGGGCGGTCAGACCAGGCGCTTCTGGATCACCAGGCCGAGACCGTCGACGGCCAGCTGCGGGTGGGTCAGATCGACCCGTCCCCCGGGGCCCACGGGGGCGACCCAGCTCACGGTGACGTAGTGGCCGAGCGCCCGGGCGTAGGCCCAGCTCCGTGAGCCGTCGAAGGCCTCGGGGGTGCCGGGCGTCGGGCGTACGAAACCGCCCTCCTTCAGGGCGGTCACGAGCTTGTCGGCGGCGGCCGAGTCGGCCAGGTTGAAGATGAGGAACTGCCCGGAGACCCGCCCGTCCGGGGTGGCGTAGTGAGCGCGGAGCGCCTGGGTGCATCCGGCGACGGCGCTCTGCACGCTCCCCCACACGGCCTCGGCGCAGTCGGTCAGGGCCTCGGCGCCCTTCCTGTCCAGCGTGACCTCTCCCGAGGTCACCGTGTCGCCGGGGAAGATCTCCTCGACCGTCAGCGGCTCGGGATCGAGCGCGCGGGTGGCGATCGGGGCGTAGTGGTCGGTGGTCGGCTCGCCGCGGAAGACGGCCGCGCGCGGGCTGTCGTCGCCCTGCGCCGCCGACCACCAGAACGCCGCCGCCCCGGCGGCCACGAGCACGGCGACGACGGCGATCCACTTGCGCATGGGAACCGAGTTTACCTGGGCGCGAGCCCGGACCGGCGGCGATCCGCCGGGCCCGGGACCGGCCTACCGGGTCGGCGCGGAAGTGGGCGTGGCCGCGACGACGCGGCGGAACACGCCCTTCTCCACACCCCTGACGGTCAGCGCCAGCGAGATGAAGTCGTCCTGGGCGGTGGGCTCGGCGCCGTCGGCCCGTCCGATCCAGACCAGACCGGCGTAGTGCCCCATGGCGTGCCCGCTGCCCTCGGTGTATCCGCCCGCGGGGAAGGCCGCGGAGTTCAGCGCCAGCGCCCAGCCGCCCCGGTGCAGGGTCTTCAGGGAGGTCACCAGCGCCTCGGCCGAGGCGACGTCGCGCAGGTTGAACAGGGTGTACTGGGCGACGTAGCGGCCGTCGGCGCTGACGTACAGGCCGCGGGCCGCCTGCAGGCACCCGGCCTGGGTGAGCCTCTGGGCGAGCGCCTGGCCCCACACCGCCGTCGAGCAGCCGGTGTCGAGCGCGCTGTCGGTCAGCTTCAGCGTGATCCGCCCCTCCTTCAGGGTCTTCTCGCCGAAGACCTCCTTCAGGGTCAGCGGTTTGGAGTTGTCGGCCCGGCGCGCGATCGGCGTGAACACCTTCGAGGAGACCCAGCCCTGGTAGGAGTCGGGCCGGGGCTGGGTGCCGACGGCCGAGGTGGCGTTCTGCTCCGGCACGTAGTCGCTGCCGATCATCGAGACCACGAACATGAACGCGGCCAGGGCCAGCACCAGCCCGGCCGCCGAGCCGCCGTACACGACGAGCTTCTGCTGGCGCCGGCTCAGGCCCCGCGCCTCCAGCCAGGAGATGCTCCAGTCGTCCGTCCCCGCCTGGGCCCGCCGCTCCCGCTGCCTGCCGGGAGTGCGGCGCTCCCGCGTGGCGGCGGCCCGCCGTTCCTGCCCACCGGCCTGGGCGGGGTGCCCACCGGCCTGGGCGGGATGCTGCACCCGGGGCCCGGCCTGCGGGGACCCCTCCCAGGTCCCGCCCTGCGCGGACCGCTCCCACAGCTCCTCCTGGGCGGGACGCCGCTCCCTGGGTCCGCCCTGGACGGGCCGCTCCCGCGGTCCGGGCGGGACCTGGCGGTTGGCCGGCCCGACTCCCGTGGAGGCGGGGTGCTCCTGCGGCCGGGGGGAGGTACGGCGACGCTTTCGGGGAGGACGCGGGGGGGTGGTCACAGGCTGATCCCTCCCAGGAGGTTGCCCAGGGCGAAGGTCAGTGCGGCGGCGACCGCGCCCACGACGAGCTGGCGCAGCCCGCTGTACCACCAGTTGCGCGCGGTGACCCTGGACACCAGCGCGCCCGCGCCGAACAGCGCCAGGCAGGACAGCACCGCCGAGGTCACCAGGCTGGTGACCCCCAGCAGGTACGGCAGGAGCGGCAGCAGCGCCCCCACCGCGAAGGACAGGAACGAGGAGACCGCGGCGGTGCGCGGCGAGGGCAGGTCGCCGGGGGTGACGCCGAGCTCGGCCCGGGCGTGCACCTCCAGCGCCTTCTTCGGGTTGCGGGAGATCTGCCGGGCGACCTCGGCGGCCAGGCCGGGCTCGACGCCCTGCGCCTGGTACATCTGCGCGAGCTCCTGCTCCTCGGACTCGGGGTGACGCTGCAGCTCGCGCCGCTCGACGTCGATCTCGGCGAGGGCGAGCTCACGCTGGCTGGCCACCGAGACGTACTCGCCCCCGGCCATGGAGAACGCGCCCGCCGCCAGCCCGGCCACCCCGGCCAGGGCGATGACCCCGGTGTCGCCGGTGCCGCCGGCCACGCCCGCGATCAGGGCGAAGTTGGAGACGAGCCCGTCCATCGCGCCGAACACCGACGGCCGCAGCCAGCCGCCGTTGACATCACGGTGCTCGTGATGGATCTCGGCGCGTTCCCCCGAACCGCCCTCGCTCACGATGTGCCTTTCTCACCCTCTGCGGTCGCGTTCGCCGACTGGGGGGTCCTGCCCGCCTTACCGGCGGCTTCGGCGGAGGAGTTCTGCCCCTCGGCCTCGTCGGCCTGATCGGCCGGGTGCGCGGGGTCGGCCGAGGCGCTGGGGTCCGCAGCCGTCTCCGACTCCGAGTCCACGGCGGCGGCGGTCGCTCCGGCCGCGGGCGCCGTCTCGTCCGGCGCGCTCTCCGTGCTCTCGTCCGCGGCCGTCTCGTCGGAGGCGGACTCCTCCGACGCCGTCTCCGCCGGGGCGGCCTCTTCCGAAGCGGGTTCGTCCGAGGAGGGCTCGACCGGGGAGGACTCCTCCGACGCCGTCTCGGCCGTCTCCGCCGCGACCGCCTTCTCTCCGGCGGTCTCGTCGTCGCCCTCGTCCGCGGCCCCGGCGTCGGCCTGGTCCGCCGGGTGCGCGGGGTCGACGGAATCGTCGTCCGCGGCATCGCCGGTCGGCGCGGCAGCCGTACCGGCCGCCCCGGAGGACTCGGAGGAGGAACCGGCCGCAGTGGAGCCCGCCGCGGCGGATCCGGCGGCGACGCCCGCGCCGACGAGCGCCCTGTCGTCCTCGTCCCCGGGCACGACGCCGAGCGACTCCTCGTCGGTCCTGTCGCGGTTCAGCCAGAAGTAGGCGAGCGCGCCGACCAGCAGGATGATCGAGGTCCACTGGTTGAGCCGCAGGCCCAGGATGTGGTGGGCGGTGTCGACGCGCAGCCCCTCGATCCAGAAGCGGCCGACGGTGTAACCGGCGACGTAGAGCGCGAACAGCCGGCCGTGGCGCAGCGCGAACTTGCGGCCCGCCCAGATCAGCACGAGGGCCAGGCCCAGGTCCCAGATCGACTCGTACAGGAACGTGGGGTGGTAGGTGTCCTCGCCCGGGATCGTGCCCGGCCGGTCGGGGTCGATCTCCAGGCCCCACGGCAGGTCGGTCGGGCTGCCGAACAGCTCCTGGTTGAAGTAGTTGCCCCAGCGCCCGATGGCCTGGGCCACCGCGATGCCGGGGGCGACGGTGTCGGCCACCGCGGTCAGGGAGATCCCCCGGGTCCGGCAGCCGATCCACACGCCCACGCCCCCCAGCGCGATGGCGCCCCAGATGCCCAGCCCGCCGTTCCAGATGTACAGCGCCTCGATCGGCCTGTTGGGCGCGTCGGCGGCGAAGTAGAGCTGCCAGTCGGTGATGACGTGGTAGAGGCGGCCACCGATCAGACCGAACGGCACCGCCCAGACGGCGAGGTCCACGATGGTGCCCGGGGCGCCGCCCCGGGCACGCCAGCGGTATTCGCCGATGACGACGGCGACGACGACGCCGAGCACGATGCAGAGCGCGTAGGCCCGGATGGGGACTACGCCGAACAGATGCCAGACCCCTTGGGAGGGGCTGGGAATCGAGGCGAGGGGCATGTCAGGTGACGTTACCGTGTCGGCGGCTACTTGGCGGCATCAAGCACCGCTTGGCGCAGCGCCGACGGGTTGAAAGCCGTCTCCTGCTCCACGTCGGTGCCGTTGAGCTTCAGCGTCGGGGTGCCCTGGAGCTGGGCCGCCTTCAGCGTCTGGTCGCTCTGGGTGAGGTGGGCGTTGGCGTGCTGCTGGTTGCGCACGCACGTCTCGAAGCCGGGATCGGTGACCCCCGCCTCCTTGCCCCAGGCGATCAGGTCGTCGATCGCGAAGCCCTCGGCGCCCTCCGTCGGCTGCTCCTTGTAGAGCCGGTCGTGGAAGGTCATCCACGCCGGCCCGGCGGGCACGCAACGGGCCGCGGCCGCTCCCCGGACGGAGTTGGCGTGGATCACGCCGGTCTCCTTGCCGAAGATCGTGACGGTGTGGAAGACCACCTTGGCCCTGCCCTCGGCCGCCAGGTTCTTCAGCGTGGGCCCGCTGACCTCCTCCAGCGACTTGCACGCCGGGCACTGGAAGTCCTCGTAGACGTCGATGACCGGCTTGTCCACTCCCGCCTTGGCCATCACGATCGAGCCGTCGGCGGCCTGGGTGATCGGCGCGAGCGCCGTGGTCGTCTGCTCGGACTCGCTGCTGCGGGCGGAGAACCACCAGCCCGCCCCGATCGCGACGACCGCGACGACCGCGACCGTGACGATGGTCGCGATGCGCTTGCGCTGCTCCTGCCTGCGCTCCGCCTCGCGTTGCGCCTTCATCTTCTCGCGGGCCGAGTCTCGCGCGGCCTTGCCCATCAGTCGTTCTCCTTCACCGCGGGCTCCTCATCGTCGCCCTCAAGATCATCATCGTATGGCTCCGGGTCCCGTCCGGGGGTCAGGCCGAGGACCGAGTCGAGCGCGAACCGTCCCGGCGGGAACCAGGCGACGATCACACCGAGCGCGAACAGACCGAAGTCCCGCAGGATGTCGACGAGATAGCTGGGCTCCTGCCCCGCCGGGAGCTGACCGCCGCCGCCGAAGCAGCCGCAGTCGATCCGCAGGCCCCGCGCCCAGGCGGAGGCGATGCCGATGACGAACGCCAGCATGAGCAGGGCGGAGACGACGCCCGCGGCCCGGGTGAGCAGGCCGACGACCAGCAGCACGCCGACGACGATCTCCAGGATGGGCAGGCCGTAGCCCACCGCCGTGGCGACCGGCTCGGGCAGCAGCTGGTAGGCCTTGACCGCCTGCACCGACAGGACCGGAGTCGCGATCTTCCCCCAACCGGCGACGATCAGCACGCCCGCCAGCACCAGCCGCGAGACGGTCGTCACCCAGGGCAGCGCCGTACGGATCACGCGACGCCGCCGCAGGACGGTTCGTCACAAGTCACGAGCACCATCGTCTCCCATTCCCTGTCCCGTGGTCGTGGCAGCCCCCGCGGATGGGCACAGTATCCGAGGAGAACCCCATCACGGGCCGGATAAGTGCCGAATAAGCCGGCCCGCGGGCGGGAATCCCCGGCCCGCGGGCCCATGCGACGACACGACGGCCCGGACCACCGGGCGCGGGTTGTCAGGCGCGCACGCCCGCCGCGAGCTCGGCGCCCAGCTCGCGGACCGCCGCCAGGCCGGAGGCCTCGTCGGGGGCGTCCAGGATGCGGCGGATGAAGGCCGAGCCCACGATGACGCCGTCGGCGTAGCCGGCCACCTCGGCGGCCTGCTTACCGGTGCCGACGCCCAGGCCCACGCACACCGGCAGGTCGGTGTGCACGCGGGTGCGCTCCACCAGGCCCCTGGCGGCCGAGCTGACCGACTCGCGGGCGCCGGTGACGCCCATCAGCGAGGCCGCGTAGACGAAGCCGGTGCAGCAGTCGGCGACGGCCTTGATGCGCTCGTCGGTGGAGCTGGGGGCGACCAGGAAGACGGTGTCGATCCCGGCCTCGGCGCTGGCCTGCCGCCAGAGGCCGGACTCCTCGGGGGTCAGGTCGGGGGTGATGGTGCCCACCCCGCCGGCAGCAGCCAGGTCGCGCGCGAAGCGCTCGGCGCCGTAGCGGTCGATCGGGTTCCAGTACGTCATGACCAGGGTGGCGGCGCCCGTCTTGGCCACCCCCTCGACCGTGCGCAGCACGTCGGCGATGCGGGTGCCGTTGGTCAGCGCCCGGTGGACGGCGTCCTGGATCGTCGGGCCGTCCATCAGCGGGTCGGAGTACGGCAGGCCGATCTCGATCACGTCGCAGCCCGCCTCGACCATGGCGGTGGCGGCCGCGATCGCGCCGTCCTTGGTGGGGAACCCGGCGGGCAGGTATCCGACGAGAGCGGCGCGGCCGTCCGCCTTGGCCTTGGCGAACACCGTCTGGAGAGTCGTCATCGTATGTTCCGTACCGGTCGTCAGAGGTTGAAGTACTTCATCGCGGTGCCCATGTCCTTGTCACCGCGGCCCGAGAGGTTGACCAGGATGGTCGCCTCGGGGCCCAGCTCGCGGCCGAGCTTGAGGGCTCCGGCGAGCGCGTGCGAGGACTCGATCGCCGGGATGATGCCCTCGGTCCTGGCCAGCAGGGCGAAGGCCTCCATCGCCTCGGCGTCGGTGACGCCGTGGTAGGTGGCGCGGCCGCTGTCCTTCAGCCAGGCGTGCTCGGGGCCGACGCCGGGATAGTCGAGGCCGGCGGAGATCGAGTGCGACTCGATCGTCTGGCCCTCCTCGTCCTGCAGGACGTAGGTGCGCGAGCCGTGCAGCACGCCGACCGAGCCCGCGGTGAGCGTCAGCGCGTGCTCGCCGGTCTCCAGGCCCCGGCCGCCGGCCTCGTAGCCGTGCAGCGCGACGTCCTTGTCCTCGATGAAGGCGTGGAAGATGCCGATCGCGTTGGATCCGCCGCCGACGGCCGCGCAGACGGCGTCGGGCAGGGCGCCGGTCAGCTCCAGCATCTGGCGGCGGGCCTCGACGCCGATGATGCGGGCGAAGTCGCGCACGATCTCCGGGAACGGGTGCGGGCCCGCGATCGTGCCGAACAGGTAGTGGGTGGTGTCGACGTTGGTGACCCAGTCGCGGAAGGCCTCGTTGATGGCGTCCTTGAGGGTCTTGCTGCCGTTGTGGACCGGGACCACGGTCGCGCCGAGCAGCTTCATCCGCGCGACGTTCAGCGCCTGGCGCTCGCAGTCGACGGCCCCCATGTAGATGACGCACTCCAGGCCCATCAGGGCGGCGGCGGTCGCGGTGGCGACGCCGTGCTGGCCGGCGCCGGTCTCGGCGATCACCCGGTCCTTGCCCAGGCGCTTGGTCAGCAGGGCCTGGCCGAGCACGTTGTTGATCTTGTGCGCGCCGGTGTGGGTCAGGTCCTCGCGCTTGAGGATGATCCGGGCGCCGCCCGCCTGCTCGCCGAAGCGCGGCACCTCGGTGAGGGTGGTCGGCCGGCCGGCGTAGGTGCGCAGCAGGTGGTCGAACTCGCGCAGGAAGGCGACGTCGTTCCTGGCGCGT
Organism: Paraplanobispora siamensis; assembly: GCF_016863175.1. Lineage (GTDB taxonomy): Bacteria > Actinomycetota > Actinomycetes > Streptosporangiales > Streptosporangiaceae > Planobispora > Planobispora siamensis. The sequence goes on along the minus strand of NZ_BOOJ01000048.1, from coordinate 38,055 downwards.
TCGTACTCGGCCGCGACCTCGTCCAGCGCCGGGATGAGCGCCTCGGGCACGTACCGGCCGCCGAAGATGCCGAACTTGCCGTGCACGTCCGGGTCGTCGCCGTGGACGCCGTTGCCGGCCAGGTCGGCGGCGGTGAGGAGGGTTCCCTCTGTCGATGTCACTTGTCTCACTGTCCCTCGGGTCGGGATGCGGGGTGGGCACCGGCGGTGACCAGGTCCACCACGGCGGCGCGGGGGTCCTTGCCGGTGACCAGGCTCTCACCGACGAGGACGGCGTCGGCGCCGGCTCTGGCGTAGGCGAGCAGGTCATGGGGGCCACGCACGCCCGACTCGGCGATCTTGATGATGCCTTCGGGGATCTCCGGGGCCAGCTTGGCGAACACCTCGCGGTCCACCTCGAGGGTCTTGAGATCCCGCGCGTTGACTCCGATGATCTTCGCCCCGGCGTCGAGCGCCCGCCGGAGCTCCTCGGCGGTGTGCACCTCCACCAGCGGCGCCAGCCCGATCGACTCGGCGCGCTCGATGAGGGAGACCAGCGCGTTCTGGTCGAGCGCGGCCACGATCAGCAGCGCGAGGTCGGCGCCGTGGGCGCGGGCCTCCCACAGCTGGTAGGAGGTGACGATGAAGTCCTTGCGCAGCACCGGGATGTCGACGACCGCGCGCACGGCGGCCAGGTCCTCCAGGCTGCCGCCGAAACGGCGCTGCTCGGTCAGCACGCTGATGACGTGCGCGCCGCCGGCCTCGTAGTCGGCCGCCAGCGCCGCGGGGTCGGCGATCGCGGCCAGCGCGCCCTTGGAGGGGCTGGAACGCTTCACCTCGGCGATGACCGCCACCTGGTCGCCGCCCAGCGCCCTGTAGACGTCGCGGGGCGCGGGCGCGCGCTCGGCGCGCTCCTTGAGCTCGGCCAGGGAGACGGCCTTCTGCCGCTCGGCCAGGTCGGCGCGGACCCCTTCGATGATGTCGTCCAGAACGCTCACTTGGCCTCCTCGTGAAGCTCGTCGATCAAGTTCGCGAACACCGCCGTGTCCGCGGTCCGCTCGCTCCGCTCGCCCACGAGACAGGTCCCTCCCGATCGATTGCCCTTGTCCCGCCGATGGTATCGGCCTTGCCGAGGTCACTCGGCCACGGGGGTGAGCCGTATAGGGCCCTATGGGGCGAGAAAATCCGCAAAAGGCAGGTTTCTCGCTATCCAGAAACCGATCATTAAAGCCAGCAGAATCCAGGCGTATACCGCGCGCGGGGCTTTGCGGGCGAACGGCTCGCCCTTCCACGACCGCAGCGTCCAGTGCCCCCACAGCACGGCCAGCGCGGGGACCATGAGCACGAGGAGGGGGTTCAGGCCGAGGGCCGCGACCGGGTCGCCGTTCGCCAGGGCGTGTACGGCGCGCAGGCCGCCGCAGCCGGGACAGTAGAGCCCGGTGAGCACGAGGAACGGGCAGGAGGGATAGTGGCCGGGCTCGTTCGGGTCCACGGCGGCCACGTAGGCGACCGCGGCCGCGGCCGCCGCGGCGGTGGCCAGGGGCGCGGCGACCCGCATCCCGCGCCGCCGCGTCAGCGCCGTTTCCCCCCGCGCCGTCTCTCCCCCCGACACTTCCCCCCGCGCCATCTCTCCCCGTGCCGCCCGTCCCCGTGCTGTCTGTCCCCGTGTCGACCGTCCCCGTGCTGTCTCCCCCACGGATCCGCCTCCCTCCGGGTTCCCCGCCGGCGGCCACCCGTCTCCGGTCACGCTACCCGGCCGGCGGGGGACGGGTCAGGCGCCCGAGTACGAGGAGACGGCCGCCCCGCCGAACAGGATGCCCAGCAGCCCGAGCCAGACCAGCAGGACGATGACCCAGCAGGCGACGCCGAAGTAGGACAGGACCAGGCCCGCGATGGCCATGCCCCGTCCCTCCTCGCCCGTCCTCTTGATCTGGCCCAGCGAGACGTGGCCGAGCACGATGCCCACCAGGGAGGTGATCCCGCAGACGAACAGGCCGGCGATGCCCATGACCAGCGCGGCCACGGCCATGCCGTTGTTGGGACGGGGCTGGGGGGCGCCGTAGCCGTAGGGGTCGTAACCGCCGCCGCCGTACCCTCCGCCGTACCCCCCGGGAGGCCCGTAGCCGCCTCCCTTCGGCGGTCCGTAACCGCCTGAGTGATTGTCATAGCTCATAAATGATTCCCCTTTATCCGAGTCGCGGGCGGAAGCCTAGCGACTGCCCGCGCTCACGGAAGGTCCACGGCCAGTCTGTGGACAAGTTGTGACCACCATAAAACGGATATGGCAGACACATCACTGACATGTCCGCCACTGCTCCGCTTTTGCGGTACGGCCTCGGCCCTCGCGCGGTACGGCCCCAGCCCTCGCGCGGTGCGCCCTCAGCCCTCGCCGTCGCGCGGCCCGGCCGTCGGGTCGGCGCCGCGGTCGATCGCGTCCCACAGCGCCCGCTCGCTCACCGGCCCCCGCTCCGCTCCTCGGGCGGAGCCGCTCACGGCACCGCCGGAGGACGGCCCCGTGCGGTCGTAGCGGTCGGACATCCCCGGCCAGCGGTGGCCGCGCAGCGCGGCGGCCGCACCCGCCGCCAGCAGCAGCAGACCGCCGGAGGCGGCGACCGCCGGCCAGGTCCAGGCGACCGCGGCGGAGGAGGCGCCGCCGGACGTCATGGCGAGACCGGCCTGACCGGACAGCGCGTCGGTGATCGCGGTCATCCTGGTCCCGGTCCGGACCCCGGCGATCGCGCCGAGCCCGCAGAGCGCGACCACCACGCCCACCGCCCGGCGCGCGACCCCGCGCGTGGCCAGCAGCGCGACCACCGCGGCCAGGGCCGCCAGGGCCACCGGGCTCAGGAAGGGCGCCAGCCGGTCACCCTGCACGGAGACGACCTGGGAGGAGCCGCCGATCGAGCCGGCCCGGACGGTGGCCCATTCGCGCCCGGCCGCCAGCAGGACCAGCCCGGCGCCCGCCGCGCACGCGAGCACCCACGTCCACAGTGCCCGCCTGGCGTTCACTCCGGGACCACCGCCAGCTCCGTGGCGTCGAAGCAGGTCCGGTCGCCGGTGTGGCAGGCCGCGCCCACCTGGTCGACCTTGAGCAGGATGGTGTCGCCGTCGCAGTCGAGGGCCGCGGACTTGACGTGCTGGACGTGACCGGAGGTGTCGCCCTTCACCCAGTAGGAGGCCCGGCTGCGCGACCAGTAGGTGGCCCGTCCGGTGGTCAGTGTGCGATGCAGGGCCTCGTCGTTCATCCAGGCGAGCATGAGAACCTCGCCGGTGTCGTACTGCTGGACGACGGCCGGCACCAGTCCGTCGGCGGTGCGCTTCAGCCGGGCTGCGATCGCGGGGTCAAGGGGCATGCGGCAATTGTGCCGCAACCAGGGACAGGGGCAGTTCCCGGCATGGGTGGGACACCGTTCCCGGGGCCCCGCGGAAGATCGATCCGGTGAGCTGCCTGGCGGTGGCGGAGGCCACCACCCGGCCCTGCCGGTTGACCAGGAACGCCGGTCCCGGCAGCGCGCGCAGCACCGGCAGCACCGCGACCTCGAAGCGGCGCACGAACACGTCGGCCGCGGCGACCCCGGCGAAGCCCCGCTCCCCGGACACGGGCACGGCCAGGGTCAGGGAGTACTCGTCGGTGCACAGGATGTCGACGTACGGCCCCGCCACCGTGTGCCCGTCGCCGGAACGCGGCCCGGCGAACCACTCCCAGTGCGTGTAGTCGTAGAAGGCGCTGCTGGCCGGGTCCATGTCCCTGACCAGGTGCACCGGCTCGCCCGAGGGGCCCTCCTGCCACCACTCCAGGAACCACGGCGCGTCGGCGAGCAGGCCGGGCTCGGCGATGAAGCCGATGCCGGAGATCAGGCCCCCGAGGCGCGGCAGGAGCAGGGGGCGCAGCGCGGCCAGGTCGCCGCTCACCGGCGCCGGTCCCATGATCCGGACCACCGCGTCGCGCACCTGGTGGAGCTCCTCGAAGACCCCCTCCACGATGCCGGCGACGGTGTCGGCCGCCCCGGCCACCGTGCCCGGCGCCGGCAGCGTCCGGAAGTCACCCACGTCGATCCACCGCCTTAGCCACGATCACGCTCACGGCTCGCGCAGCCGCAGTTCGATGAGGTGTTCCACCGCGTCGAGCACGTGCCGTTCCGCCAGTTCCCTGGCCCGGTCACCGTCGCCGTGCTGGATGGCCCCCACGATGGCGCGGTGCTGAGCCGACGGCCCATGTTCTCCCGTGTGGGCGAGCCAGAGCAACGGTCCGATGTCGGCCTGTAACCGGATCTCCTCCCGAGTGAGTCGTGCGGACTGCGAGACGGCCGCGACCTCGATGTGGAAGCGGCCGTGCAGCCTGCGCAGGTGCGCCTCGTCCCGGGTGGCGGCCATCTCCTCCAGCGTGCGCCGCAGCGGGGCGATGTCCTCGGGCAGCGCCCGCTGGGCGGCCAGCCGGGCCGTGGCCCCGGCGATGGCCGCGTAGTGGTCGCCCAGGTCGCGCAGTTCCTCCACGGTCAGGTCGCGCAGCCGGTCCAGCAGCGCGGGGGCCTCCTGCGGCACCCGCACGAAGCTGCCCCCGCCCCGGCCGCGGCGGGTCTCGACCATGCCCTGCTGCCGCAGGGCCATCAGGGCCTCCCTGAGGGTGACCGTGGAGACGCCGAGCTGGGCGGCGAGCTCGGCCTCGCTCGGCAGCTGTTCCCCGTCGGCCAGCAGTCCCAGGACGATCGCGTCGGTGAGCCTGCGGACCACGGCGTCCACCCGGGCGGTGTTGTCGACCGGGGCGAAGGCGGCCAGCCTGGCACCGCCGGAGATCTCCGTCACGGTCCAGCGCCCCTCTCACCAGTTCTCGGCTCGCCCACCCGCGAACACCTCATTTCCCGGAGTCCGCCCCAGTGATACCGGATTCGCTCTTGCAGTTAAACATTTAAAACCATATGTTTCCGGTCATGTCAGACCCAGCGGTGAGGCTGAGCGGTCTCCGCAAGAGCTTCGGCGCGGTCCACGCCGTCACCGGCGTGGACCTCGACATCGCCGACGGCGAGTTCTTCGCCATGCTCGGGCCCTCGGGCTCGGGCAAGACGACCGTGCTGCGGATGATCGCCGGCTTCGAGACCCCCACGTCGGGCACGGTCGAGCTCGGCGGCGCGGACGTCACCCGGCTCGCCCCCTTCGAGCGCGACGTCAACACCGTCTTCCAGGACTACGCGCTGTTCCCGCACATGAGCGTGCTGGACAACGTCGAGTACGGCCTGCGCGTCAAGCGCGTGCCCCGGGCCGAACGGCGCGAGCGGGCCCTGGCCGCGCTGGCCTCGGTCCGGCTGGAGGGCTACGAGCGGCGCAGGCCCGGGCAGCTGTCGGGCGGCCAGCGCCAGCGGGTCGCGCTGGCCCGCGCCCTGGTCAACCGGCCCCGGGTGCTGCTGCTGGACGAGCCGCTCGGCGCGCTGGACCTCAAGCTCCGCGAGGAGATGCAGGTCGAGCTCAAGTCCATCCAGCGCGAGGTCGGCATCACCTTCCTGTTCGTCACCCACGACCAGGAGGAGGCGCTGACCATGAGCGACCGGGTCGCGGTCTTCAACGAGGGCCGCGTCGAGCAGGTCGGCACCCCCGCCGAGATCTACGAACGGCCCTCCAGCGCCTTCGTCGCCGGGTTCGTCGGCACCTCCAACCTCATCTCCGGCGAGGCGGCGCAGGCCGTACTCGGCAAGGAGGGTACCTTCAGCGTGCGGCCGGAGAAGCTGCGCGTGACCGGGCTCGGCGAGCCGGTGGACGGCGCCGAGCACAGCGCGACCGGCACCGTCAGCGAGGTCGTCTACGCCGGGCCGGCGACCCGGTTCGTGGTCGAGCTCGACGCGGGCGGCCGGCTCATCGCGCTCCAGCAGAACCTGCAGGTCTCGTCCATGGACGTGATGAGCCTGCGCGGCACCAGGGTCCGGCTCGTCTGGCACCGCCGGCACGAGTTCGCGATCGTCTCGTGAGAAAGGTCGTCATCTGATGCGATCCACCCCCCGCCCGGCCACCGCCCGTCTCGCGGTCGCGGTCTCCGCGCTCGCCCTCGCCGTCGCCGCCTGCGGTTCCGCCTCCGAACCGACCGGCGCCTCCGCCGCGCCCGGCCAGAGCGGCTTCACCCCGCCCAAGATCGAGGCGCTGCAGTCGCTCGGCGCGGGCGAGGGCCAGGTCAACCTGGTCCACTGGGCCGGATATGTCGAGGACGGCTCCAACGACCCCAAGGTCGACTGGGTCACCCCGTTCGAGCAGGCCACCGGCTGCCAGGTCAACTCCAAGGTCGCCGGGACCTCCGACGAGATGGTGAACCTGATGAAGACCGGCGAGTACGACGCGGTCTCCGCCTCCGGCGACGCCTCGCTCCGGCTGATCGCCGGCGGGGACGTGGCACCGGTCAACACGGCGCTGATCCCCAACTACGCCGACGTCTTCGAGGGCCTGAAGAACAAGACGTGGAACTCGGTGAACGGGGTCGCCTACGGCGTGCCGCACGGCCGGGGCGCCAACCTCCTCATGTGGCGCACCGACGTCGTCAAGCCCGCGCCCGACTCCTGGAGCGTGGTCTTCGACCCGGCCTCGCCGTACAAGGGGAAGATCACCGCCTACGACTCCCCCATCTACATCGCCGACGCCGCGGTCTATCTGATGGCCACCAAGCCCGACCTCGGCATCAAGAACCCCTACGCGTTGGACGACACGCAGTTCCAGGCGGCGGTTGACCTGCTCAAGCAGCAGCGGCAGATCATCGGCGAGTACTGGTCGGACTACACCAAGGAGGTCCAGGCCTTCAAGAGCGGCGACTCGGTGGCCGGCACCACCTGGCAGGTCATCGCCAACGTCGCCCAGGCGGACAAGACCCCGGTGGAGGTGACGCTGCCCAAGGAGGGCGCCACCGGCTGGTCGGACACCTGGATGGTCGCGGCCGACGCCAAGCACCCCGTCTGCGCCTACAAGTGGCTCGACTGGATCATCTCCCCCAAGGCCAACGCCCAGGTCGCCGAGTACTTCGGCGAAGCGCCCTCCAACGCCAGGTCCTGCGAGATGACCGCCGACCCGAAGCACTGCGAGACCTTCCACGCCACCGACGAGGAGTACTTCTCGAAGGTCTGGTACTGGACGACCCCGATCGCCCAGTGCCTGGACGGCCGCACCGATGTGAAGTGCAAGGACTACGCGGAGTGGACCCGCGCCTGGACCGAGATCAAGGGCTGAGCCCCGGAGCCAGGAGTCCCGGGGCGTCGGCGGGCCCCGCCGCCCGCCGGCGCCCCGGGCACGGGAACGAGCACGCCGTACCGGCACAGGAGCGAGCACGTCGTTGAACACCACCGCGAACACCACCCCGCCCGGCCCTCCGCCGCCCGCCGCGCCGGGCGCCGCCCCGCGGGGCGCCGCGGCCCCCGCGCCCGGCGGCCCCCGGCGGCGCCTGGCGGCCTTCCTGCACCGGCACGCCCCTCTGCGGCTGTCGCTGCTGCTGTCGGCGCCCATGCTCTGGCTCGGCGTCGCCTACCTGGGCGCGCTGGCCGCCATGTTCATATCGGCCCTGTGGCGCACCGACACCTTCACCGGCGACCTGGTCAGGGAGCTGACCTGGGCCAACTTCCAGGAACTCCTCACCGCCGAGGTCTACCGCACGATCGCGCTGCGCTCGGTGGGCGTGGCGGCCGCGGTGACGCTGATCGACCTGGTGGTCGCCTTCCCCATGGCGTTCGCGATGGCCAAGCTCGCCTCGCCGCGCGCGCAGCGCTGGCTGGTCATCGCGGTGCTGACCCCGTTGTGGGCCTCCTACCTGGTCAAGGCCTACGCCTGGCGGGTCCTGCTGTCGGCCGACGGCCTGCTGGGCTGGGGGTACGGCCTGACCGCCACGATCATCACGCTGTCCTACCTGTGGCTGCCGTACATGATCCTGCCGATCTACGCGGGGCTGGAGCGGCTGCCGAACTCGCTGCTGGAGGCGGCCGGGGACCTGGGGGCGCGCGGCTGGCGGACCTTCCGCACGGTCGTGTGGCCGCTGACGTTCCCGGCCGTGGTCGCGGGGTCGATCTTCACCTTCTCCCTGTCGCTCGGCGACTACATCACCGTGAAGATCGTCGGCGGCAGGTCCCAGCTCATCGGGAACGTCGTCTACGACAACATCGGCGCGGCCAACAATCTCCCGTTCGCCGCCGCGGTCGCCACCGTCCCCGTGCTGATCATGCTGGCCTACCTCGCCGCGGTCCGCCGCACCGGAGCCCTGGAGAACCTGTGAACCTCTCTCGTACGGCCCGCGCGATGCTGTGGGCCGCCCTGGCCGGCGGCCTGGCCGTCGTCTACCTGCCGCTGCTGGTCGTGCTGCTCAACTCCTTCAACGCCGACCGCACCTTCGGCTGGCCGCCCTCCGGGTTCACCGTGCGCTGGTGGGAGGCGGCCTGGAACTCCACCGGCGTGCGCGAGGCGCTGTGGACCTCGATCCAGGCCGCGCTGGGCGCGACGGCGATCGCCCTGGTGCTGGGCACCATGGTGGCCTTCGCCCTCCAGCGGCACTCCTTCTTCGGCCGGGACGCGGTCTCGCTGCTGATCATCCTGCCGATCGCGCTGCCCGGCATCGTCACCGGCATCGCGCTGAACAACGCCTTCCGCGCGGTGCTGGAGCCGTTCGGGCTGGGGCTCGGGATGTTCACGGTGATCGTCGGGCACGCCACGTTCTGCGTGGTGACCGTCTACAACAACGTGCTGGCCCGGCTGCGCCGTACGGGATCGTCGCTGGAGGAGGCCTCGGCCGACCTGGGCGCCGACGTCTTCACCACCTTCCGGCTGGTCACCTTCCCGATGATCCGCTCGGCCCTGCTGGCGGGCGGGCTGCTGGCCTTCGCGCTGTCGTTCGACGAGATCATCGTGACCACCTTCACCGCGGGCGCCGGGGTCAAGACCCTTCCCTTGTGGATCTTCGAGAACCTGTTCCGGCCCAACCAGGCGCCGGTGGTGAACGTGGTCGCCGCCGCCCTGATCGTGCTGTCGGTCGTCCCGATCTATTTCGCCCAGCGCCTGTCCGGCGGCGAGGCGAGCAACCGGTAGGGACCGTCTATCGAGGGCTCGGCTCCGGCTCCGCCCGGCCGGGCCAGGTCGCCAGGAGGGCGAAGTCCTCGGCGAGCAGGCCGATGCGGGCGTCGACCCGGTGCAGCAGCGCCGGTCCCGGGTGGTGGGCGGCCACGAAGTCCCGGTCGGCGTCGCCGATCTCGTCGTCGACCCAGGCGAACGCCCTGCCCCGCGCCCACTCCACGATCTGGCGGGTCTTCCAGTGCACGCCGTCGCCCCCGCCGGCCGTGTGCGGCTCCCGCCATTCGACGACCGGCAGCCGGGGCAGGCCGATCCTGGGGGCGATCCAGACGTTGGCCTCCTCCCGCCAGGTGGTGGCCCAGACGAGCTCGTACGGCAGGGCGAGCAGGGCGGGCCCGTGACCGGGGTTGAGCCAGACGCGCAGCGGCCGCAGGCGGGGGTCGTCCCAGCCGGCAGGGCGCATCCGGTGCGTGGTGTACCCGGCGGGACGCCGGTTCGGCTTGGCCGCGTACGGGTTCAGCGGCCCGTCCACGTCCAGCATCAGGAGGGGCCGGGTCTCGTGCACAGGCGTGACCCTAACGGATCGGGCCCCGGCGGCCTCCGGGGGCCCGGCCCGCCCGGAAGGTGTGCGGCCCGGCGGGTGGGCGCCGACCACCGCCGGGGTCAGGGCACTGCGGCTAACGGTCGCGGTCGGCGTCGAGCACGTCGGCGGCCTGGACCACGATCTTCGGGTCGGCGTCGCCGACGATGTCGTGGTCCTTGTTGTCGTACTCGAACAGGCTCAGGACGTACCGCATGGCCTCGACCCTGGCCCGCTTCTTGTCGTTGCTCTTGATCACCGTCCAGGGCGCCTCGTCGGTGTCGGTGTGCAGGAACATGTCCTCCTTGGCCTCGGTGTACTCATCCCACTTGTCGAGCGACTGCAGGTCCATCGGCGACAGCTTCCACTGCCGGACCGGGTCGACCTGGCGGATGATGAACCGGGTGCGCTGCTCCCTGCGCGACACCGAGAACCAGAACTTCACCAGGTGCATCCCGTCGCGCACCAGCATCCGCTCCAGCTCGGGCGCCTGCTTCATGAACTCCAGGTACTGCTCCTCGGTGGCGAAGCCCATCACCCGCTCCACCCCGGCGCGGTTGTACCAGGAGCGGTCGAAGAAGACCATCTCCCCGGCGGAGGGCATGTGGGCGACGTAACGCTGGAAGTACCACTGGGTGCTCTCGCGCTCGCTGGGCTTCTCCAGGGCGACCACGCTCGCCCCGCGCGGGTTGAGGTGCTCCATGAACCGCTTGATCGTGCCGCCCTTGCCCGCCGCGTCGCGTCCCTCGAACAGGATCACCAGCCGCCCGCCGGTGTCCTTGATCCAGTACTGGAGCTTGAGCAGCTCGATCTGGAGCAGCCGTTTGACCTTGTCGTACTCGTCGCGGGACATGCGCTCGCTGTAGGGATAGTGCTCCCGCCAGGTGTCGACGGGACTGCCGTCTAGCCGCCGCAGAATCGGGTCGTCATCGTCGTCGTCGTCGACCAGGAGGTTCTCCATGTCCTCCATCAGGTCGGTCTCGGCCACAGCCGACTGCACGCCCGGAGGCAACAGGTTCGCGTCCATGCCTGGTCCCTGCCACCTACGCGCCCCCGCTAACCCTCCGGGGCCGTGAGTGGTCAGGAGGAGTGGGCCGCGCTGATCCAGGAGGCGTGCAGGTCGGCGTAGACGCCCGGTTCGGCGACGAGTTCGGCGTGGGGGCCGCGCTGGACGATCCGGCCGTGTTCGAAGACGAGCACCTCGTCGGCCGCCTCGGCGGTGGACAGCCGGTGGGCGATGGAGACCGCCGTGCGGCCGCGCGTGACGCCCTCCAGGGCCCGCGCCAGCCGTACCTCCGTGGCCGGGTCCACCGCGGAGGTGGCCTCGTCCAGCAGGAGCAGGTCGGGATCGGCCAGGTAGGCGCGGGCCAGCGCGACGAGCTGGCGCTCGCCGGCCGACAGCGACTCGCCGCGCTGGCCGACCGGGGTGTCCAGGCCCGCGGGCAGGCCCTCCACCCAGTCGGCCAGGCCCAGCTCGGTCATGGCCAGCGCGATCTCGGCGTCGGTGGCGTCCGGCTTGCCGAAGCGCACGTTGTCGGCCAGCGTGCCGTCGAACAGGAAGCCGTCCTGCGGCACCATGACGATCCGCTCGCGCAGCGAGGAGAAGCGCACCCGGCGCAGGTCCTCGCCGTCCACCGTGACCTGCCCGGAGACGGGGTCCATCAGCCGGGTCAGCAGCTTGGCGAAGGTCGTCTTGCCCGAGCCCGTCTCGCCCACCACCGCGATCCGCGAGCGCGGCGGGATGTCCACGGTGACCTCGCTGAGCACCGGCGGGCCGCCGGGGTAGGCGAAGCCGACGTCCTCGAAGGAGACCGAGATCGGGCCGCGCGGCAGCTCCACGCCCTGCGGGCCGGGGTCGGCGACGTCCGGCGGGGTGTCGAGCACGCCGAGGATGCGCCGCCAGCCCGCGATCGCGTTCTGCGCCTCGTTGAGCACCTCGGTGGCGATCTGCATCGGCGAGACGAACAGGGTGATCAGGAACAGGAAGGCGATCAAGTCGCCCTTGGTGATGCCGCCGCCGACGCCGAGTCGGACGCCGAGCAGCACGATGGCGGCCAGGGCGATCGCGGCGACGATCTCGGTCAGCGGGAAGACCGTGGCGACGATCCGCTGGGTGCGCGCCTGGGCGGCCTTGTTGGCGTCGATCGCGGTGTCCAGCCGCTCGGCGGTACGGGACTCCGAGCCGTAGGCCCGGATCACCGCCGCGCCGACGACCGACTCGCTGACGGCGGCGAGCATGTCGCCGGTGCGCTCGCGGACCCGCGTGTAGGCGGCCGACAGCCACCGCTGGAAACGGGGCAGCGCGATCATGAGCGGCAGGAAGCAGGCCCACACCAGCAGCGCCAGCTGCCAGGACAGGAAGAACATCACCACGCTGGCGACCAGCAGCTGGCCCAGCGCGACGATGATCATCAGTCCGCCCCACTGCATGAAGGCGCTGATCTGGTCGACGTCGCCGGTGACCCGGGAGACCAGGGCGCCGCGCCGCTCGGAGTTCTGGGTGAGCACCGACAGGTCGTGCACGTGCCGGAAACCGCGCACCCGAAGCGTCGCCAGCGAGGACTCGGTCGCCTTGTAGAGGCGGACGTTCATCAGATAGCCGCACAGCGCGGTGAACACCACGGCCGCGGCGCACACCAGGACCATGTCGCGGATGAACGGCACGTCGGGCACCGCGTCCTTGAGCCCGCGGTCGACGGTCTGCTGGACGGCGATCGGCACGATCACCTTGCCGACGGTGGCGAGCATGGCCAGCGCGAACGTCCCGGCCAGCCCTTTGCGGAACTCCGGGGTGAGGGACAGGCCCCTTCGCACGGTCGCCACAGCCGACCGCTGCACCCCCTGAAGCGCACTCACTTGCTCTCCTCCGTCGCCGTCATCCCCGAACCGCCCCGCCGTCCTGCGAATCCCGTCCGTCCCGCGAGCTCCGTCGGCTCCACAGGCCCCGTCCGCCCGCTCACGCGCTGACCTCCTCGTCCGACTCGAGCGCCTCGCGCTCGGCCTCCTCGCGCTCGTAGGCGGTCACCAGGTTGCGGTAGCCCTCGCAGCGGGCGAGCAGCTCGTCGTGGGTGCCCCGGTCGGCGACCCGGCCGTGTTCGAGGTAGACGACCTCGTCGGCCAGGGCGATGGTGGCCATCCGGTAGGCGACGACCACCACGGTCGAGGCCGACGACATCGCGGCCGCGTCCCGCAGGCCGTACAGGATCCTCGCCTCGACCTGCGGGTCCACGCTGGAGGTGGCGTCGTCCAGGACGAGCAGCCGGGGGCGGCGCACCAGCGCGCGGGCCAGGGCCAGGCGCTGGCGCTGGCCGCCCGACAGGCTGGTGCCTCGCTCGCCGACCATGGTGTCCAGGCCCGAGGGCAGGGCGCTGACGAAGCCGTCGGCCTGGGCCAGCCGCAGCGCCTGCCAGACGTCCTGGTCGGGGATCGGCAGGCCGAGGGTGACGTTGCCGCGCACCGTGTCGTCGAACAGGAACGTCTGCTGGGGCACCAGCGACACCACGTCGCTGACCCCGCCGCGCGCGACCTCGCGCAGGTCCGTGCCGTCGACGAGGACGGCCCCCCGCACCGGGTCGACCAGGCGGACGAAGGTCTGGACCAGGGTGGACTTGCCGGAGCCGGTGGGGCCGACGAGCGCGACGGTACGGCCGGGCTCGACCTCGAAGTCGACCCCGTGCAGGACCGTGAAGTCGCCGTAGGCGTAGCTCAGGTCGCGCACCCGCAGCCGGGCCGGGCCCTCGGCGGCCAGCGCGGCGGCGCCGTAGTCCATGGAGCCGGTGGCCGAGAGCACGGCGTGGATCCGCTCGTAGCCGACGACGGCACGGGGAAGCTCGGCCAGCACCCAGCCCAGGGCGCGGATCGGGAAGGCGAGCAGGGTGAACAGGTAGGCGACCTGGACCAGGACGCCGGCGGTGATCGCGCCGCTCTCCAGCCGCGCCGCGCCGACCAGCAGGACGGCCAGCACCCCGAGGGTGGGCAGGGCCTCCAGCACCGGGTCGAACAGGCCGCGCACGCGTCCCACCGCGATGTTGGCGTCACGCAGTTCCTCGGCCTTGGCCCGGAACCTGCCGGTCTCCTCGTCCTCGCGGCCGAGGGTCTTGACGACCAGGGCGCCGTCGAAGCTCTCGTGCGCGATCTCGCTGACCTCGGCGCGCAGCTGCTGGGCGCGGGTCGCCAGGGGGCTGAGCCTGCGCTGGTAGACCAGGTTCATCAGGGCGATCGCCGGGAAGATCAGGAAGCCGACGACGGCGAGCACGGGGTCGGTGATCACCATCGCGACCGCCGCGGTGAACAGCATGACGATCACGCCGACCGCCATCGGCAGCGGGGCCAGCGGGGCCCAGGCGGCCTCGGCGTCGGCGTTGGCGTTGGACAGCAGCTGGCCGGTCGGGTGGCGGTGGTGCCAGGCCAGCGGGAGCCTCAGGTACTGCCGGGTGACGTCCCGGCGGGAACGGGCCTGCATGCGGTACTGCATGACTCCGGCGAAGTAGCGCCGCCCGGCGACCCCGAGCGCCTTGAGCAGCGCGGTGCCGAGGATGAGGAGCAGACCCGTGGTCATCGCCCCGGCTGCGGTCTCCCCGGCGTCGAAGGCGGGCAGCACGACGTTCTCGGTGGCCCAGCCCAGCGCCCAGGCGGACGCGACCGTCATCGCGCCGTACACGGCGCTGGACAGCACGGCCGCGCTGAACACGGCCTTCTCGGCCCGGATGGCCACCCCGAGTACGCGGAGCCCCTTGCGCATGACGGCGGACGTCACCTTGCTCGCCACTCGGGATGTGTCCTTTCATCGGGGGCATTGCTACATAAGTGAGTATCACGCCGGATCGAACGCTTATTCCCGATGCGAGATGATCGGCCCAGATGATCAATGAGTCTCCTCCCGCCCTGGTTGCTCGCGCAACGGCATTGTTAGGATCGGGGGATGACACACGCCCGCGCCGAACGCGCCGCGCTCAGCGACCTGTTCGCCCGGATCGGCCCGGACTCCCCCACCCTGTGCGAGGGCTGGACCACCTTCGACCTGGCCGCCCACCTCGTCCTGCGCGAGCGCCGGCCCGACGCCGCCGGAGGCATCGCCCTGGCCCCGCTGGCCGGCTACACCGCCCGGGTGCAGGAGTCGCTGAAGACCAAGCACGGCTTCGACGGGCTGGTGGAGCTGGTGCGCTCCGGCCCCGGCGGGGTCTACGGCCTGGTCCCCGGTCTCGACCAGGCCGTCAACACCATGGAGTTCTTCATCCACCACGAGGACGTACGGCGCGCGCAGCGGGTCTGGGAGCCCCGCGAGCTGCCCGCCGACCTGGAGGAGACCTTCTGGAGCCGGGTGCGGGCGGGACGCGGGCTGTTCCTGCGCAAGGCCCCGGTGGCCGTCGTGCTGCACCGCATCGGCGGCGGGGTCGCCCTGGGCGGGACCAAGGACGGCCCCAAGGTCGAGGTGACCGGCCCGGCGAGCGAGCTGCTGCTGTTCTGCTTCGGCCGTCAGGCGCACGCCAGGGTGGACCTCAGCGGCGACGAGGCCGCCGTGGCCCGGCTGATGGACGCCTCCCTCGGCGTGTGAGCCCCGCCCCCGGGCGCCGCACGGGGTGCCCCGTCACGTGATCCGCCACATGATCTGTCACGTGATCCGTCCCACCGCGTGATCCATCGCCCCGCGTGATCCGTCATGCGGGGCGATCCGTCACGCGGGACGATCCGCACACGGTGTGATCCGTCACGCGGGGCGATCCGCACACGGTGTGATCTGCGGCACTGTGATCTGCGGCACGACGTGGCCGCCGGCCGGTGGACGCCTTTCCGCCATCGTGCTCTCTGTCCCTGCCTGTCCCCATCAGGGAAGTACGCCGCATTGGACATGGGCGGCCTCGCCCCGCACCATGGCAGGAGCGGTCCAAGCAATCCCCCGAAGGGTCGATGGTCCCCCCGGACCTGCCCGGTATGATCACCATATCCGGGAGCCACTCGGGTCCAGAATGCCAAAGGTCTTTAAAATCCGGGTATATACGGCTGGGAATGGAACTGCAGGAGGCCCCCATGCAGGTCAAGAAGGTCCTCACCTACCTAGCGGTGGCGTTCGTGGTCTTCTACCTTTTCACCAAGCCCGCCGAGGCGGCGAGCGCGGTCAACGGCGTCTTCGACGGGATCGTCCGTGGCGCCGACCAACTGGCTGTATTCGTCACACAAGTACTGAGCTGACCGTCGGCGGGGGGTTGCCCCGCCCCTGACCTGTTGTCCCCGGTGCTCCCGTCCGGCCCGCGCGGGAGCACGGCACCCCACCCCCGATGTTCCCTCCGGCATCCCCGCAGACGTCACCGCGGACGTCCGCGCCGGCCCCTCATGCCCTCGCCGGAGAGTCCCCGCCCGGAGTCGATCAGGTGATCCCCAGAATCCGGGCCAGCTGAGTGCGATCACCGACCCCCGCCTTCTCGTAGACCGAGTAGAGGGTGTTGGCGACCGTGCGGACGGACACCACCAGCCGCTCGGCGATCTCCCGGTTGCTCAGCCCCTGGGCGGCCAGGGTCGCGATCTCCCGCTGCCGGGGAGTCAGCCGGGGCGCCGCCAGCTCCGTGAGCGCCACCGTGCGCGCCCCCTGGCACGCGCCGGCCAGGACCGCGGCCCGGGTCTGCGCGGCCCGCTCGCCCCGCCGCAGTCCCGCCTTCCGATACAGCGCGGCCGCCTGGGCAGCCGCCTCGGCCGCGTACAGCACCATGCCGAGCCCCTCGAAGTCCCGGGAGACCTCGTCGAGCCGCTCGGGGTCGCGGGCGGCGGCGTGCCGGGCGAACAGCGAGGCCAGCGGCCCCTCGATCCCCAGGCCGGCCAGGCGCCCGGCCACCAGGTCCGCGCGGCCGAGCCGTACAGCGTCGTGCAGGAGGAACAGCGCGTAGGGCGGGGGCGCGGTCTCCGCCGCCGCCAGCGCGGCCCCGACCGCCCCGGCGACGTCGCCCCGCACGGCCGTCGTCCACACCCGGGCCGACTCCACGGGGAGGGCGGCGTGCGGGCCGATCGGCAGCCCCGTGGTCTCAGCCGCCGCCAGCGTCTCCTCCGCCGCCGCCACGTCCCCGAGCAGCGCCTGCGCGCGGGCCAGCTCTCCCAGGCACAGGCCGGCCAGGCCGCTCGGGCGCGGCGGCAGCCGCAGGGCGGCCTCCCGGCAGCGCGCGGCCGCCTCGGCGACCCGGCCGCGCAGCATGAGCACGTGGGCCTTGAGTGCGCCGAACCGCACGATCGCGGCGCTCCACTGCCCGTAGTCGCCCTGCATCCGGTAACCGGCCTCGGCGCACCGCTCGGCCTCCGCCAGGTCACCGAGCGTCAGGGCCGCCAGCATGCCGACCTCCATCAGCGAGACCATCATGCTGGGATATCTCTCCGGCACGTCGGCCGTCCCGGTGAGCACCTCCTCCACCATCGCCCGGCACTCCCGCGCGCGCCCCTCCATCGCGAGCAGGCCCGCCTGCGCCGACCTGGCCGCCAGCAGATTGCGGGCGCTGAACGGTCCCAGCCGCTCCGCCTTCTCCAGCGTGGCCCCGGCCGCCCCGGAGTCACCCGTGAAGTGCTCCAGAGCCGCCCTCGTGATGAGGATGCCCTGGCGCGTCTCCACCTCGCCGACCAGGCGGTACGTCTCGTCGAACACCGCGAACGCCTCGGCCTTCCGGCCCAGGCCCCAGAACAGGTTGAAGGCCCGGCCCACGCCGCACTCGGTGCGTTCGCGATCGTCCATCCCGGGCCACCGCGCGGCCAGGAACTCCGCCTCCGCCTCCTCGCACCGGTCGGCGTAGTAGAGCGCCCTGGCCAGCAGGACGTGCGCCCAGGACCCGCCGCCCGCCGCCACCGCGGCCCGCCCCAGCCGTACGGCCAGCGCGAGGTCCCGCATGGCCCTGGCGCGATCGCACGCGGCCATGAGCAGCGCGGAGTCTCCGGCCACGCCGCCGTCCAGCCGCCACACGGCGACCCGGAGCACGTCCTCGCGCCGCCCCATCCCCGCCGCCGAGACCGCGTCGGCCAGCTCGCGCAGCGTGGCGCGCTCGCGCAGCAGCCCGCACCCGGAACGGATCACCTCTCCGTAGAGGGGGTGGGCGAGGCGCACCTGGAGCCTGCGGCCGTCCCGCGTGACGGTGACGAGCCTGCGGTCCTCCAGCCGCTCGACCGCCGGGGCGCAGACCAGCGCGGCCAGCAGGTCGGCGCCGAGCGGCTCGCCGTAGGCCAGCAGTTCCAGCACCCGCCGCTCGTCCGCCGCCAGCTCACCGATCCGGGCCGCGACCGTCTCCCGCAGCGACGGGGTCATCGCCGCGGAGCCGCCCCAGCGCCACAGGCCGCCGGACTCCTCCAGCACCCCGGACAGCACCAGCTCCCGCAGGTAGAGGGCGTTGCCCTGGCTGACCCTGCGGAGCCGCTCCACGCTCTCCGGCTCGACCCGTCCGCCGAGGGCCTCCGCGAGGATGCGCGCGATGTCCTCCGGTGAAAGGGACACCAGGTCCAGCCGCGGCAGCAGCCCGTCCTTCCACAGCGCCCGCACCGCGTCGGGCGCGGGCGCGTCGCCGCGGACGGTGACGATCACCCGGGCCCGCTCCCGGGCCACCAGATGGTGGACGAGCGCCGCCGAGGCCTCATCGAGCAGGTGCGCGTCGTCGACGACCAGCACGGACGCGCCGAGCGCGGCGGCGGCCCAGCCCAGCGGGTTCCCCTCGGGCGGCGCGGGCGGGAGCAGGTGCGCGAAGGCCCCGAACGGGATCTCCGCCGCGGACGCGGTCGCCCGCACCCACGCCACCCCTTCCAGATCCCGTACGGCCTGGGCCACCAGGCGGCTCTTGCCGATCCCCGCCTCACCCGCCACGACCACGCCCGCGTGGGCGGAGCGGACCTCCGCCAGCTGGGTCGCGCGGCCGGCGAACGGCCAGGGCCTCCACACAGTGCGAGGATATTTGAGTAGGCCGTGCTCATGCGAGGAGGCCCGTCACGCGGAGACGGTGGCTCCATGACTTCTGTGACGGCCTCTACGACTGTGACGGCCCCTATGACTGTGACGGCCCCTATGACTGTGACGGCCCCTATGACTGTGACGGCCCCTATGACTGTGACGGCCTCGATGACGACGGACCTGACGACCACCGCCGGCCTGACGGAGCTCGTCCGGGAGAGCCTGGACGACCCGATGGCCGAGATCGCGCGCCGGCACGTCGAACCCGTCGTCCACGCCTCGAGCTCGCTGTCCACCGCGGGACTCCACCGGGTCCGGGGCACGACCACCGACGGCAGGCCCTGGTCGTTCTTCGTCAAGTCGGTCCACTCGGCCAGGCACTGGCCGATGCTCGCGACGATGCCGGAGTCCCTGGCGGCGGACATCGTCAGCACCTTCCCCTGGAGGGTGGACGCGGATGTGTACCTGACCCCTCCCCCGCTGCCCGACGGGCTCCGGCTGCCCCGCCTGTACCGGATCGACGACCTGGGCGACGACCGGCTGGTGATGTGGATGGAGGACGTCCAGACCGTCTCCACCGGCTGGGACCTCGACCGCTACCGGCGCGCGGCCCGGCTGCTGGGCGCCCTGGCGGCCATGCGGCCGGTGCCGCCGCCCCGGGAGCAGGGGCCTCCGCTGGACATCGGGTTGCACGTCTTCTGCACGGGCGTGGTCCGGCACTTCATGTCGAGCCTGCGCGACCCGGCGGCGTGGCGGCACCCGCTGGTCGCCGCCCACGCCGACGACCTCCTCCGGGCCGACCTGCTGGCCCTCGCCGACCGGATCGACCCCCTGCTCGCCGCGGTCGAACGGCTGCCGCACGCGCTCGCCCACGGGGACGCCAGCCCGCAGAATCTCCTGGTCCCGGCGGACGGGTCGGCCGAGTTCGTGGCGGTCGACTGGGGCTGGGGCTCGCCGACGGCCCTCGGCTTCGACCTCGGCCAGCTCCTGGTGGGCCTGGCCCACGACGGCGTCGTCGAGCCCTCGGACCTGCCCGAGATCCACGCGGCCATCGAGCCCGCCTACGCCGCGGAGGTGGACGCGGACCCCGGGACGGTCTCCTTCGGCTACGCCGCCACGCTCGTGCTGCGCAGCGCGTGGACCGCCCTGCCAGTCCACGACCTGGACCGCCAGCCCACCCCCGAGCTGCACGAGCTGTTCCGCAAGCGCGCGGGCCTGGCCCGCTTCATCGTCGACATCGGCCGCTCCCTGGACGTCTGACCCCCCGATCGAGCCGCACGGAGACGACGAGCGGCCGGCCGGCGGCCAGTTATGAACGGCCGGCGATGGTGACGCGGTCGCCGACGCCGACGCCGAGCGCGGTGGCGAAGCCGCGTTCGAGGACTGCGCCGCCGGAGCGCACCCACCGGCCCGAGGTCATCAGCGGCCGGTTGACCGCGCCGGGCGTCTCGGCGAAACCGTGCACCACCGGGGACGACGTGGAATCGCGCACGGTGAGGTCGGCGTAGACGATGCGGTAGGGGCCGTGGTGGGCGATCACTTCGGGATCGTCCGCCGGCGAGGCCAGGGCCGAGGTCACGGCGGGGCCCGTGTCGCCGGAGAGCGCCACCACGTCCGGCCCGGCGGTGGCCGCGCGGGTCTGCTCGTACAGCGCGTCGCTCACGCCGCCCAGGGACAGGCCCAGGGTCATCGTGGCGGTGACCGTGGTGACCGCGAGCAGGAGCATCACGGCCTGGATCCGGTGCCGGCATACGTCGGCCGGCACCAGGCGCACGACGAGCACGGCCCGGCCCATGACGCCCCTCCTCCAACGGTTAGCCGATAGGTAGCGGTTAGCCGTAAGAGGTGTCGAACAGGGCAACCGGCACCGCGGGCTTGACGGCGATGAGGATAACCGTTAGACGTAATGGCTAACGGTTAGAGGAGGCCCGATGCAGCAGGAAGTGGTCCTGGCGATGCTGGCCAAGGAGCCCTCGCACGGCTACCAGCTGCGCGCGCGGCTGCGCGACGCGCTCGGCCCCCTCGGCGAGGCGATGAACGCCGGGCACGTCTACGTCACGCTGACCCGGCTGGAGAAGGCCGGTCTGATAGCGGTCGAGAGGTCCGCCGACGGCGCCGACCGGTCGGACCGCAAGGTGTACGCGCTCACCCCCGACGGCCAGCAGCGGGTCGCCGAGTGGATCGCCGAGGTGAGCTGGCCGAAACCCGACCTCGCGGAGTTCCATCTCAAGCTGATCGCGGCCGCGTCGGCCGGGCTGGCCGACCCGCTCACCATCGTCGACACCCAGCGCCGCGAGCTGCTGCGCCGCCTGCGTGACGCCCAGCGCGCCGCCATGGCCGAGCCGGGCCACTCGGAGGCGGCGCTGCTGCTCGAGGGCATCGTGCTCCGGCTCCAGGCGGACCTGCGCTGGCTCGAGGCATGCGAGAAGAACTGGACCCACCGAAGGAGTGGATCGTGAGCAACGCCGCCGACACGCCGGTGCTCCGCGCCCGCGGGCTGCGCAAGGAGCACGGCGAGGGGGAGGGACTGGTCCGCGCCGTCGACGAGGTCGATCTCGACATCGGCGCGGGAGAGACGGTGGCGATAATGGGCCCCAGCGGCTGCGGGAAGTCCACGCTGCTGCACCTGCTCGGAGGCCTGGAGCGGCCCTCGGGCGGGCAGGTGTGGCTGAACGGCCGCCGCATCGACGACATCGGCGAGAAGGACCTGGCCCGGATGCGCCGCACCGGCATCGGCTTCGTCTTCCAGTCCTTCCACCTGATGGAGGAGCTCACCGCCGTCGAGAACGTCGAGCTGCCCGCCCTGCTGGCCGGACGCTCGCCACGGGCCGCCAGACGGCGTGCGGAGGAACTGCTGGAGCGGGTGGGGCTCGCCGGCAGGGCGCGTTTCCTGCCCTCCGCGCTGTCCGGCGGCCAGCGGCAGCGGGTCGCGGTCGCCCGGGCGCTGAGCAACGAGCCGTCGGTCGTCCTCGCCGACGAGCCGACCGGAAATCTGGACAGCGCCGCCACCCTGGACGTCCTGCAGCTCTTCGAGGGCCTGCACGGGTCCGGGCAGACGCTGGTCATCGTCACCCACGACGCGCGGATCGCGGCCACCGCGGACCGGATGATCTCGATGCGCGACGGCGCGTTCGTGGACGAGACCTGGTTGACCGGTGGCACCACCGGGCAGCTCGGCGCCCTCATCGGGCTGGAGGACTGAGAGCGGTGGGCCGTCTTCTGCTCGTGGGCCGCCTCGCCGTACGGGACCTCCGGCGGCGGCGCACCGAAACCGCGCTTCTGCTGCTGGCCATCATGGCGGCCGCCACGACGCTGACGCTCGGCCTCGTCCTGCGCGACGCGGCCGGCGACCCGTACCACAGCACCCGGGCGGCGACCGGCGGACCCGACGTGGTCGCCAGCGTCGGCCGGACCGCCGGGCCTCCCGGGGTATCCGGCCCCGCGGAGCCCGCGGGTCTCGCGGAGCTCGCGGAACTGGCCGGTGCTCCCGGCGTCGTCGACCACGGCGGGCCGTACCCGGTCACCGCGGCGAGACTCCAGGCCTCCGGCCGGACCTCGGATGTGCAGGCCGTGGGGCGCGACGCCGCGCCCGCGCCGGTCGACCAGCCCGAACTGCTCCAGGGCAGCTGGGTCGGCGACGGCGGCGTGGTGCTCGAGGCGGCCTTCGCCGACGCGATCGAGGCGCGCGTCGGCGATCCGGTCACCCTGGACGGCCGGTCGTTCGAAGTCGTCGGCGTCGCGGTCACCGCCGCCATGCCGCCCTATCCGAAGGCGTCCTGCATCGTCCCCTGCATGAACGGCGCCGTTCCCGGCGACGAGGCCGACACCGGACCGCCCGCGGGGGTGTTGCGCAATCCCGGCCTGGTCTGGCTCACCCGGGCGGACGTGCGGAGCCTCGCACCGGATCCGGACTCCCTGGCCCACGTGATGAACCTGAAGCTGGCCGACCCCGACGGAGCCCGGGCGTTCGTCGAGGCGAACCGCGGCGCAATACCCATGCAGCCCTGGCAGGACATCCTCGACGACGCCACCGAGCTGGCCGGGGACTCCCAGATCCTGCTGCTGATCGGAGCCTGGCTGCTCGGCCTGCTCGCCGTGGCCAGTCTTTCGGTGCTGGTCGGCGGCCGGATGGCCGACCAGACCAGACGCGTCGGGCTCCTCAAGGCGGTCGGCGGCACACCGGGCCTGGTCGCCGCCGTGCTGCTGGCGGAGTACGTCCTCGTGGCCGTCGTCGCGGCCGCGGCCGGGCTGACGGCCGGATCGCTGACCGCTCCGTTGCTCACCGACTCCGGCGCCGGCCTCGTCGGCAGCGCGGGCACGCCGTCGATCACCATGTCCACGGCCGGCCTGGTGATCGCCGCGGCACTCGGAGTCGCGGTGGTCGCGACCGCCGTCCCGGCCCTGCGCGCCGCCCGCTCCAGCACCGTCGGCGCGCTGACCGACTCGGCACGCCCGCCCCGCCGCGTCGGCTGGCTGATCGCGATCTCGGCGCGGCTTCCCGTCCCGCTGCTGCTCGCCCTGCGGGTCGCCGCCCGCCGGCCGCGCCGGGCCGTGCTGGCCGTGGCCAGTATCGCGATCACGGTCAGCGGGGTCTACGTCCTGCTGGTCCTCAACGCCTTCCTCGCCGCCCAGCCGCTCGCCGGCGGATACGGCGACGCCCAGGTGGAGCTGCTGAGGCGGGTGCTCCTCGTCGTGACGGTCGTCCTGCTCTCCCTGGCGGCGGTCAACGCCGTCGTCATCACCTGGGCGACGGTGCTCGACAACCGGCATTCGTCGGCGCTGGCCCGCGCCCTCGGCGCGACCCCCCGTGAGGTGAGTACGGCGCTGGCGGCCGCTCAGGTGCTCCCCGCGCTCGCCGGCGCCGTCCTGGGCGTCTTCCCGGGAGGCTACGCGCTGTTCGCCGCCGTCAACGCCACCACCGGCGGCGACGGCGGCAGAGCCCCGCTCCCCCCGCCCTGGCAACTGCTCGCAGTGGTGCCGGCGACCGTACTCGTGGTGGCGGCGCTCACCGCCGTCCCCGCCCGCCTCGGCGCCCGCCGCCCCGCGGCCGAGTCCCTGCAGGCCGGGCTCTCATGATCCGACGGGGGCGGCGGGTCCGTCATGACGTCAGCGGACGGGGACTCCCGCCGCACGGAGGGTGTCCTTGACGTCGGAGATCTTGAGCTGGCCGAAGTGGAACACCGACGCCGCCAGGACCGCGTCGGCCCCCGCCTCCACCGCCGGGGGGAAGTGCTCCAGCGCGCCCGCGCCGCCGCTGGCGATCACCGGGACGGAGACGGCCGCGCGCACCGCGCGGATCATCTCCAGGTCGTAGCCGTCGCGGGTGCCGTCACCGTCCATGGAGTTGAGCAGGATCTCCCCCACGCCCAGCTCCTCACCCCGGCGGGCCCACTCGACCGCGTCGATGCCGGTGCCGCGCCGGCCGCCGTGGGTCGTCACCTCGAAGCCCGAGGGCGTCGGCGGGCCGTCGACGACCCGCCGGGCGTCCACCGACAGCACCACGCACTGCGCGCCGTACCGCCGCGAGGCCTCGGTCAGCAGCTGCGGGCGGGCGATGGCGGCGGTGTTCAGCGACACCTTGTCCGCCCCCGCCCGCAGCAGCAGGTTCACATCCTCCACCGAGCGCACCCCGCCGCCGACCGTCAGCGGGATGAACACCTGCTCGGCCGTACGGCGCACCACGTCGTACATCGTGGAGCGGTCGGAGCTCGACGCCGTGATGTCGAGGAACGTCAGCTCGTCGGCCCCCTCGGCGTCATAGCGCCGGGCCAGTTCGACCGGGTCGCCCGCGTCGCGCAGGTTCTCGAAGTTGACGCCCTTGACCACCCGCCCGGCGTCCACGTCCAGGCAGGGGATCACTCGTACAGCGACGCTCACGTGGGGTTCCTCATCGTTGTCTATCGTTCTCTGTAGGCCTCGACCTCGACCTCGACCAGCATCCGGGGATCGATCAGGCCCGCCACCCGCACACCGGTGCAGGTCGGGCGGACCTGGCCGAAGAGCTCCGCATGGGCTCGGCCGACCTCGTCGTAGTGGTCGTCGTCGACCACGAAGTAGCGGACCCTGACGACGTCGTGCCGCGTCAGGCCCGCCTTCTCGATGGCGTCCAGCGCGACGCCGAACGCCGTGAGCGCCTGCTTGTAGGGGTTACCGACGTGAAGGACCTCACCGTCGACGGTGGCGGTGCAGCCGGAAACGATCACCCATGGGCCGGCGACCACCGCACGGGCGTAGCCGTACCGCTCCTCCCATACGCCCCCGCTGAACACCCTGGAACCCGTCCGGTGAATCACCCTGTCTCCTCTATGCGCGCGGAAAGCTAGGAAACCGCCGCCAAGGCCTCCTCGAGCGTGAAGGCCTGGGCGTACAGGGCTTTGCCCACGATTGCCCCCTCGATGCCGATCGGAACCAGGGAAGCGAGAGCGCGCAGGTCATCGAGGGAGGAAACGCCTCCGCTGGCGACCACGGGCTTGTCGGTACGGGCGCAGACCTCGCGCAGCAGGTCCAGGTTCGGGCCCCGCAGGGTGCCGTCCTTGGTGACGTCGGTGACGACGTAGCGGGGGCAGCCGTCGGCCTCCAGGCGCTCCAGCACCTCCCACAGGTCGCCGCCCTCCTGGGTCCAGCCGCGGGCGGCCAGGGTGGTGCCGCGCACGTCCAGGCCGATGGCGATGCGGTCGCCGTACTCGGAGATGATCTTCGAGCACCAGGCCGGGTTCTCCAGGGCCGCGGTGCCGATGTTGACCCGGCGGCAGCCGGTGGCCAGCGCGGCCTCCAGCGAGGCGTCGTCGCGGATGCCCCCGGACATCTCGACCTTGATGTCGAGCGCCTTCACCACCGAGGCGAGCAGTTCCCGGTTCGACCCCCGGCCGAAGGCGGCGTCGAGGTCGACCAGATGGATCCACTCGGCCCCGGCCTCCTGCCAGGCCAGCGCCGCCGACAGCGGGTCGCCGTAGGAGGTCTCGGTGCCGGCCTCGCCCTGGACCAGGCGGACCGCCTGGCCGTCGGCGACGTCCACGGCGGGCAGCAGCTCTAGCGACATCTGATCAGGACCTCCGGTCAAAGGCGACGGTGACCAGCACCGGCACCAGCAGTAGGGACAGGATGAGGACGCCCAGCCGCGCCGACCACGAGGACCAGAGCAGCCAGGCGATCACCTGGACGATGAGGAACAGGACCGCCACGACCCCGTTCTGCGTGCGGCGGCGACGGGCCATGATGCCACGCTGGCCGGCGATCCGGACCGGCCGCCCCGGCAACAGGGCGGCCAGCCGGCCCGCGCGCTCGCGCCGCCGGGCGAGCCGGGCCTCCCGCTCGGCGCGCACGGCCGCCTGGCGGGCCTGCTCGGCCTCCCGCTCGGCCCGCCTGCGGGCCCGCTCCTTGCTCATCGGGAACTCACGGGGATCATCGGATGCTCACGGGACTCGATCGGACCTCGGCAGGGTGGGGCGGGGTTCGTCGGGACGCTCACGGGCGCGTGGTCACCCGACGGTCTCCAGCCAGTTCGCCAGCAGCTGGGCCCCGGCGTCACCCGACTTCTCCGGATGGAACTGGGTGGCCATCAGCGGGCCGTTCTCCACCGCCGCGACGAACGGCACCCCGTGCTCGGCCCAGGTCACCAGCGGGTCGGTGAACCCGGGACCGGCCTTCAGCTCCCAGTTGCGCACGCCGTAAGAGTGCACGAAGTAGAACCGCGTGTCGGCGTCGAGACCGGCGAACAGCACCGACTCGGCGGGCGCCTTGACCGTGTTCCAGCCCATGTGCGGCAGGACCGGGGCGTCCAGGCGCTCGACCGTGCCGGGCCACTCGCCGCACCCCTCGGTCGTGACGCCGTGCTCGACCCCGGTCCCGAACAGGATCTGCATGCCCACGCAGATGCCGAGCACCGGCCGCCCCGCGGACAGGCGGCGGCCGACGATCCGGTCGCCGTGCACCGACTTCAGCCCGCTCATGCACGCGGCGAACGCGCCGACCCCCGGCACGACGAGACCGTCGGCCTCCATCGCCGCCTCGTAGTCGGCGGTCACCGTGACGTTCGCGCCGACCCGGGCCAGCGCGCGCTCCGCCGAGCGCAGATTGCCCGAACCGTAGTCCAGGACCGTGACGTTCTTCACCACCAGAGCACCGCCGCCGTGGTCGCCAGGGCCGCGAGGGCGGCCAGCAGCACCGCGCCCTTCTTCAGGCCCTGTTTGAGGAAGGAGATGATGCCGCCCACCAGGAACAGGGCGACGAAGGCCATCGCGATGGCCGTCCAGTTGTCAGTCATCCGTTACCCATCGCCGATCACAGCACTCCCTTGGTGCTGGGCACGCCGCTGGCCCGCGGGTCGGGCTCCGACGCCTCGCGCAGCGCCCGCGCCAGAGCCTTGAACTGCGCCTCCACGATGTGGTGGGCGTTGCGGCCGTAGGGCACGTGCACGTGCAGGCAGATGGCGGCGTGCGCGACGAAGGACTCCAGGATGTGCCGGGTCAGCGTCGTGTCGTAGTCGGGGCCGATCATCGGGGCCATGTTCTCGGGCTCGCTGTGCACGAGGTACGGCCGGCCGGACAGGTCGACGGTGACCTGCGCGAGGGACTCGTCCAGCGGGCACGACGCGCTGCCGAACCGCCGGATGCCCGACTTGTCGCCCAGCGCCTCGCGGAACGCGACGCCCAGCGCGATCGCCGTGTCCTCGATCGTGTGGTGCGAGTCGATGTGCAGGTCGCCCTCGGTCTTCACCGTCAGGTCGAACAACCCGTGCTTGCCGAGCTGGTTCAGCATGTGGTCATAGAACCCGACGCCGGTGGACACCTCGACCACGCCGGTGCCGTCGAGGTTCACCTCGACCAGCACCGAGGTCTCCTTGGTGGCGCGCTCGACGCGGCCGACGCGCGGCCCGCCTCCGGCAAGACTCATCACAAGATCCCTTCCAGAGCGGCGCGGAACGCCGCCATCTCCTCTGCCGTGCCGATGGACACCCGCAGCCACTCGGGCGGGCCGACCTCGCGGATCAGCACCCCCCGCTCCAGCAGGCCCTCCCACACCGCGCGCCGGTCGGGGAAACGCCCGAAGAGCACGAAGTTGGCGTCGGAGTCGGCCACCGCCAGTCCCCGGTCCCGCAGCCACCGCACCGTGGCGTCCCGCTCCTCGCGCAGCATGTCGACGGTGCCGAGCAGCTCGTCGCGGTGGGCCAGCGCCACGCGCGCCGCCGTCTGGGTGAGCGTGGACAGGTGGTACGGCAGCCGCACCAGCAGCAGCGCCTCGATCACCGCCGGGCAGGCGGCGAGGTAGCCCAGCCGGGTGCCGGCCATCGCGAACGCCTTGGACATGGTCCGGGTCACGATCAGCCGCGGGTTGTCCGGCAGCAGCGTCAGCGCGGACGGCGTGCCGGTGCGGGCGAACTCGAAGTAGGCCTCGTCCACCACCACCATGCCGGGCGCGGCCTCGACGACACGGGCGATCACCGCCGGGTCGAGCGCGGTGCCGGTGGGGTTGTTGGGCGAGGTCAGGAAGACGACGTCGGGCCGGTGCTCGGCGATCGCGGCGACCGCCTTGTCCGGGTCGATCCCGAAGTCCTCCTCGCGTGTCCCGGAGATCCACTCGGTGGAGGCGCCGCCGGCGATGATCGGGTGCATCGAGTAGGACGGCTCGAAGCCCAGCGCGCTGCGGCCCGGACCGCCGAAAGCCTGCAGGATCTGCTGGATGATCTCGTTGGAGCCGTTGGCGGCCCACACCTGCTCCGTCGTCAGGCCGTGGCCGAGATAGGCGGCCAGCTCCGCGCGCAGGCCGAGCGCGTCGCGGTCGGGATAGCGGTTGAGCTCGGCCGCGGTGTGCCGCACCGCCTCGGCCAGGTCGGTGACCAGGGAGGCGGAGGGGCCGTAGGGGTTCTCGTTGGTGTTGAGCCGCACCGGGACGTCGATCTGCGGGGCGCCGTACGGCGTCCGCCCCCGCAGGTCCTCGCGCAGGGGCAGGTCCTGCAGCCTCATGAACGCCCCTCCCAGTCGCTGAGCTCGGCCAGCTCGCCCTCGGCGAACCTGACGCGGACCGCCGCGCCGTGCGCGGGCAGGTCCTCGGCGTCGGCCAGGACCGACACGTGGGCCGCGGCGCCGGCCAGGGCCTCGCGGGTGTACTCGACGACGTGGATGCCGCGCAGGAAGGTCTGCACCGACAATCCCGAGGAGTGGCAGGCGCAGCCGCCGGTGGGCAGCACGTGGTTGGACCCGGCGAGGTAGTCGCCGAGCGAGACCGGCGCGTAGGTGCCGACGAAGATCGCTCCGGCGTTGCGGACCCGGGCGGCCAGCGCGGCCGCGTCGGCGGTGTGGATCTCCAGGTGCTCGGCGGCGTAGGCGTCCACGACGCGCAGCCCGGCCTCCATGTCGTCCACCAGCAGGATGCCCGACTGGCGGCCCGACAGGGCCGTGGCGATGCGCTCGGAGTGCTTGGTCGCGGCCACCTGGCCGGGCAGCTCCTTCTCCACGGCCTCGGCCAGCTCCGCCGAGTCGGTGACCAGCACCGCCGCGGCGATCTGGTCGTGCTCGGCCTGGCTGATCAGGTCGGCCGCCACGTGCGCCGGGTCGGCGGTGGAGTCGGCCAGGATGGCGATCTCGGTGGGCCCGGCCTCGGAGTCGATGCCGATGCGGCCCTTGAGCAGGCGCTTGGCCGCGGCGACCCAGATGTTGCCCGGGCCGGTGACCATGGTCACCGGGGCGCACTCCTCGGTGCCGTAGGCGAACATCGCCACGGCCTGGGCGCCGCCGACGGCGTAGACCTCCTCCACCCCGAGCAGCGCGCACGCGGCCAGGATGGTCGGGTGCGGCAGCCCGCCGAACTCCTTCTGCGCCGGCGAGGTCACCGCCAGGGAGGTCACCCCCGCCTCCTGGGCGGGCACGACGTTCATGACCACGCTGGAGGGATAGACCGCCTGGCCGCCGGGGACGTACAGGCCCACGCGCTCGACGGGCACCCACCGTTCGGTGACGGTGCCCCCGGGCACCACCCGGGTCGTGACGTCGGTGCGGCGCTGGTCGCGGTGGACCAGGCGGGCGCGGCGGATGGACTCCTCCAGGGCCGCGCGGACCCGGGGGTCGAGCTCCTCCAGCGCGCGGGCGATCGCCTCGGCGGGCACCCGGGTGGACTCCAGCTCCACCCCGTCGAAGCGGGCGGTCAGCTCCCGGACCGCGGCCACCCCGCGATGATGCACGTCCTCGCAGATCGGCCGGACCTTCTCCAGGGCGGCTTCGACGTCGAGTTCGGCACGGGGCAGCACGTCGCGCAGGTCCTCGGGGAGGGCGCCGCGCAGGTCGGTACGGGAAATCACCCATACAGTTTACGGAGCCGGGGCACCCAGTCTGGTCTTGTCCACTATCCGGACATTCGTCGTGGGTGATGAGCCATGCCCTTTACGTTGTAGATTCGCCGGGTACTCTACCCTGCCCTTCATGAGCAAGAAGGGAACCAAGGGCCAGGGCACCCCCGCGACGGTGGCGCTGACCCAGGCCAAGGTGGAGTTCACGCTGCACCCCTACGAGCACGACGCCGACTCCCAGGCCTACGGCGAGGAGGCGGCCGACGCGCTCGGCGTGCCGTACGAGAGGATCTTCAAGACGCTCGTGGCCGAGGTGGAGGGCGGGCTGGCCGTCGCGGTGGTGCCGGTGGCGGGCAAGCTGGACCTCAAGGCGTTCGCGGCGGCGCTGGGCGGCAAGCGGGCGGCGATGGCCGAGGCGGCCAAGGTGGAGCGGGTCACCGGCTACGTGGTGGGCGGCATCAGCCCGCTGGGGCAGCGCAAGCGGCTGCCGACCGTCGTCGACTCCTCCGCGCTGGAGTTCCCCACCGTCTACTTCTCCGCCGGGCGGCGCGGGCTGCAGATCGAGACCGCCCCGCAGGAGCTGGTACGGCTCACGCAGGCCACCACGGCCTCCATCGGCCGTACCGGGTAGTCCCCGCTGGGTAGTTCTGTCGAAGGTTGCCGAGGCGCGGCCGCCGCCGCCCGGCCAGACTGGGCGGGCCGTACGGACCGGGAGGACGGATGCACTACCTGACCGCCGTCGAGATGCTGGAGCTGCTGCGCACCCGGCAGATCTGCGCGACCGAACTGCTCGACGCCCACCTGCGCCGCATCGAGGAGGTCAACCCCCGGGTCAACGCGATCGTCACGCTCACGGCCGAGCGCGCCCTCGACGAGGCCGAGGCGGCCGACCGCGACCTGGCCAAGGGCGTGTGGCGCGGCCCGCTGCACGGGCTGCCGGTCGCCTACAAGGACCTGACCGACACCGCGGGCATCCGCACCACGTACGGCTCGCGGATCTTCGCCGACCACGTGCCGGAGCGGGACGCCCTGATCGTGCGGCGCATGCGCGAGGCCGGGGCGATCACGGTCGGCAAGACCAACACCCCCGAGTTCGGCACCGGCTCGCACACGGTCAACGAGATCTTCGGTGCCACCCGCAACCCCTACGACCTGTCGCGCTCGGCCGGCGGCAGCAGCGGAGGGGCCGCGGCGGCGCTGGCCTGCGGGATGATCCCGCTGGCCGACGGCTCCGACATGGGCGGATCGCTGCGCAACCCGGCCTCCTTCTGCAACGTGGTGGGGCTGCGGCCGACCCCGGGGCGGGTCCCCTCCCCCACGCCGAGGGCCGCCTGGTTCACCCTGGGCGTGTCCGGGCCGATGGCCAGGACCGTGGAGGACCTGACGCTGCTGATGAGCGTGGTGGCCGGCTTCGACCCGTCCTCCCCGCTGTCGATCGCCGAGAGCGGCGCCGTCTTCACCGAGTCGCTGGACCTGCTGGATCTGACCGGGCTGCGGATCGCCTGGAGCCCCGACCTGGGCGGGCTGCCGGTGGACGCCGAGACGGCCAAGGTCACCGCCGGCGCCCCGGCGGTGCTGGCCGGACTGGGGGCGCACGTCGAGCGGGTCGAGCTCGACCTGTCCGACGCCGAGGAGGCCTTCCGCACCTACCGGGCGTGGTACTACCTGCTGTCCTACGGCGACCTGCCGCAGGAGGAGCTGGGCGAGAACGTGCGCTGGAACGTCGAGCGGGGCCGCGCGGTGACCGGGGCGGACCTGGCCCGCGCCGAACGGCTGCGCAGCGGCCTCTACCAGCGGATGAGCGCCTTCTTCGACACCTACGACTTCCTGATCGCACCGGTCAGCCAGGTGCCGCCGTTCCCGGTGGACGCGCCGTACGTCACCGAGATCAACGGCGAGGAGCTGCCCGACTATCTGGCGTGGATGCGCTCGGCCTACTGGGTCAGCGTGCTGCACGCCCCCGCCGCGTCGGTGCCGTGCGGCTTCACCTCCGCGGGGCTGCCGGTGGGCGTGCAGATCGTCGGGCGTCCCTTCGCCGACCTGCGGGTGCTGCGGCTGGCCCACGCCTTCGAGCGGGCCACCGGGCACGGCTCCCACCGCCCCGCCCTGACGTGACGGCCGTGACCGGCTAGGGGGCCTTCGGTCCCGGCGGCGGCTCGGACGGCGATTCGGACGGCGGCTCAGAGGGCGGTCCGGACGGCGGTCCAGGCGGTGATCCAGGCGGCGGTCCGAGCGGCGGTTCGGGCGGCGGTTCGGGCGGCCCGAACGGGTCGTGCCCGCCGAACGGGCGGCGCAGCGGCGAGTCGCGGTAGCCCGCGATCCCCTCCAGGGCGAAGCACAGGCCGACGGCGAACAGCGGCCAGGCGACGACGACGCCGTGCGCGGTCAGCCGCAGCGGCCCCGGCACCACCGGGACCTGCACACCGGCGGCGGCCACGGTCACGGCGCCGATGTTCACCGCCCCGCCGACCCACAGGGCGAGGTAGGAGGCCAGCAGGCCGCCCGCGGTCAGCGCGAGCGGCATGACGGCCGGGTGGGTCCGGTGCGACAGGCGGTAGCCCACGGCGCCGCACACCAGCCCCAGCACGCCCGTGACGAGGGCGAACCAGCCGTCGGCGGCGATGAGCGCCTGGGTGGAGGGATCGGCCAGCAGCGGGCCCCTGTCCGTCACGACGTACGGCGGGCGGGGCGCCAGGAACGACCACAGGACACCGGCCGCGGCCCCGAGGACGGCGAGCACGAGCACGGTCACGGCGACATCGCGCGCGTACCGCACCGTGCGTCTCACCTCACTTCACCTGGACGGGCCGATGCTACCCGTTCATCCGCTTTCGCAATATCAAGGCATCGATCGAATCCCTTACGCTGTCGGGGTGAACGAAGAGGTATGGCTGATCGAGCCCTCCGGCCCGCTGCGCGGGGACGTCGAGGTCCGCGGATCCAAGAACGGCGTTTCCAAGCACATGGTGGCGGCCATGCTGGGATCGGGGGAGAGCGTCATCCACAACGCCCCCGACGTGGGCGAAGTGGGGATCACCGCGCAGATGCTGCGGGCGCTCGGCATCAACGTGGAGATCACTCCCAAGGAGATCTCCATCGAGCGCGGCCCCGAGATCAACCCGCACGTCCCCTCCGCGTTCACCGGGCTCAACCGCATCCCCATCCTGATGCTCGGCCCCCTGCTGCACCTGGCGGGCGAGGCGTTCGTGCCGCTGGTCGGCGGCGACCCGATCGGCCGGCGCCCGGTCGACTTCCACGTCGAGGCGCTGCGCGCCATGGGCGCGGAGGTCGAGGTGAGCGACACCGGCATCTACGCCAAGGCCAAGCGGCTGCGCGGGACCCGGCTCGAACTGCCCTACCCCAGCGTCGGCGCCACCGAGACGATCCTGATGTCGGCGGTGCTGGCCGAGGGCAAGACCGTCCTGAAGGGCGCGGCCACCGAGCCCGAGGTGGTGGAGCTGGCCCTGTTCCTGCAGCGGATGGGCGCGCTGATCGAGCTCAGCCCCGACCGCCGCATCGTGATCGAGGGCGTGGAGAAGCTGCACGGCGCCTCCACCTGGCTCAACGGCGACCGCATCGAGGCGTTCTCCTACCTGGCGGCCGGCCTGATCACCGGCGGTGAGGTGCGGGTCCACGGCTGCCCGCAGGACCGGCTGGTCACCGCCATCACCACCCTGGCCAGGATGGGCGCCCAGCTCGACATCACCGACGACTACCTGTCGGCCTCGGCCCCCGACGGCCTGCGCGCCGCGGCGGTGCAGACCGACACCCACCCCGGCTTCATGACCGACTGGCAGACGCCGCTGATGGTGCTGTTCACCCAGGCGCAGGGCATGTCGGTGCTGCACGAGACCGTGTTCGAGAACCGGCTGGTCTACGTGCCCGCGCTGCAGAAGATGGGCTGCGAGATCGAGGTCTTCGACGTGTGCCTCGGCGGTCCCGCCTGCCGCTACCACGACACCAACGCCAAGCACTCCGCGGTCGTGCGGGGCGTGTCCAAGCTGCGCGGCGCCGACGTGACGCTGCCCGACATCCGGGCCGGCTTCTCGGCCGTGCTCGCCGCCGCCGCCGCGGAGGGCACCTCCACGCTGCGGGGGGTGCACCACATCGAGCGGGGATACCACCGGCCGTTCGAGCAGTTCGCCTCCCTCGGCCTGAAGATCAGTCGAGAGAAGGTGCGAAACGATTAAGGATTGGCAAACAGGTGTTTGTGCCTGATCATCCGGTTGCACCTTACTATGCGTGACTTCCCGACGTGATACCAGACGTGGGCCCGTCGCCTGCCTGCGTACCCTGACGGTGTGCGGAACAGCCGGCGGGCTGCTGGCGGCGGTGATCGCGCTGCCGATCGTCGGCACGGCGGGCGTCACGGCGAAGAACGTCGCGGGCGTCTTCACCGACCTGCCGGCCGCCCCGCCGGAGAACCCGCTCCCGCAGCGCACGGTGCTGCTGGACCGGCACGGCAAGCCGTTCGCCCAGTTCTACTCGCAGAACCGGAAGATCGTCAGCCTCGACGCGGTCGCGCCGATCATGCGCAAGGCGATCGTGGCGATCGAGGACTCCCGCTTCTACGAGCACGCGGGACTGGACATCAAGGGGACGTTGCGCGCGCTGGTGACCAACACCCAGGCCGGCGGGGTACGGCAGGGCGGCTCCTCCCTCACCCAGCAGCTCGTCAAGAACATCCTGGTCGAGAACGCCGAGACCGACGCCGAACGCGACCAGGCCCGGGCGCCCAACCTGAAGCGCAAGATCACCGAGCTGCGTTACGCGCTGGCGATGGAGGACAAGTACACCAAGGCCGAGATCCTGGAGCGCTATCTCAACATCGCCTACTTCGGCGCCGGCGCGTTCGGGGTG
Source organism: Paraplanobispora siamensis (assembly GCF_016863175.1). Lineage (GTDB taxonomy): Bacteria > Actinomycetota > Actinomycetes > Streptosporangiales > Streptosporangiaceae > Planobispora > Planobispora siamensis. Next base: position 3,433 of record NZ_BOOJ01000048.1, on the reverse strand, counting down.
GAGGCCGCGGCCCAGCGGTTCTTCTCGGTCCCGGCCTCGGAGCTGTCCCTTCCGCAGGCGGCGGCCCTGGCCGGGGCGGTGCGCACGCCGTACGGGACGGACCCGTCGCTGGGCGCGGGACACCGCGAGCGGCTCAAACAGCGCAGGAACCTCGTGCTGACCCGGATGGCCGAGACGGGGACCGTCACCCGGGCCGAGGCGGACGCCGCCCGGCGCACGCCCCTGGGCATCCGGCTGAAGCCCGAGCCCGGCGGCTGCGCCGGCAGCCCGTACCCCTACTTCTGCGTCTACGTCCAGCGGGAGATGCTCAGCAACCCCCTGTTCGGACGCACCCGCGAGGAACGCGAGGCCCGCCTGGCCAAGGGGGGCATCATCCTGCGCACCACCCTGGACCCGGCCGCCCAGGAGGCCGCCGAGCGCGCCATCTCCGCACGGGTCGACCCGCGCGACACCGAGGTCGCCGCCGAGGCCATGATCGAGCCCGGCACCGGGCGCATCCGCGCCCTGGCCACCAGCAAGAAGTACGGCCGCAACCCCCGCAACAGCAACCTCGGCCCGCGCACCACCTTCAACCTGGCCGCCGACGTCGCCCACGGCGGCGGGATGGGCTTCCAGGCCGGGTCCACCTTCAAGGTGTTCACCCTGGCCGCCGCGCTGAGGAAGGGCTGGCGGTTCAACCAGGGTTTCGTCACCCCCGGCGTGTTCGTCCCCGCCAACGGCTTCGCCGACTGCGCGGGCCGCTCGGTCAACGCCCCCAACGCCAAGATCTTCAACTCCGACGGCAGGCGCCGCCCCGGCGCGTACAGCCTCTCCAGCGGCACGTGGAAATCGGTGAACGTCTTCTTCATGAAGCTGGAGCGCCGGGTCGGCCTGTGCCCCGTGGTGAAGACGGCCCGGGCTCTCGGCATCGTCCGGGCGGACGGCACGCCGCTGCGCGAGGTGCCGACGTTCACCCTCGGGATCAACGAGATGGACCCGCTGACGGTGGCCGGGGCCTTCGCCACGTTCGCCGCGCGGGGCCTTCACTGCCGCCCGGTCGCGATGACCGAGATGGTCGACCGGAACGGCGTCCGCGTGCCCGTCCGGCCGGTCTGCCGCCAGGTGATCGACCGGAAGGTCGCCGACGCGGTCAACTACGTGCTGGCCGGGGTGTTCCAGCGGGGCACGATGAGCGGCCAGGGCATCGGCCGGTCCGCCGCCGGCAAGACCGGGACCAACAACGGCTACACCTCGGCCTGGTTCGCCGGTTACACCCCCGACCTCGCCGCGGCCGTCAGCGTCGGCGACATCCGCGGCTCCTACCGTCACCCGCTGCGGAACGTCGAGATCGGCGGGCGGTTCTACAGCCGGGTCGAGGGCGCCGCCCTGCCTGGTCCGATCTGGGTGGCCTCCATGTCCGCCGCCTTGAAGGGCGTCCCGGCCTCCTCCTTCCAGCGCCCCGACATGTCCCGCTTCGGCGGCGGCCACACCCCGGTCCTCACCCCGCCCCGCGCCGCCAAGGGCCCCCGTGGCGACCGCCCCGGCCTCCGCGGGTCCCCGTTCCGCAAGAAGCCCCGCTTCCGCCCCTGGCAGAACATCCTGAACCGTTGAGCCGCCGGCACGGGGTTGGCGCCGGGTACGGCGCAGGTTCGAGCCAGGAGCCGGCGCCGGTGCGGCGAGACGCTGGACGGCGGTGCTCGGCGCCGTTCTGTACGGCGGGCGGGCCGGGGTGAGCGGGGACGAGGGCGGGTGTTCGGCAGCGGGGCGCGTGCTGGGGGCATGGTCGTGCTGTGCGGGCGGGTGTTCCGGCCGGCCGTCTCAGCGGGGCTCTGGTGCGTTCAGGCCTTCGGCCTGCCCGGGCGCGGGGGGTGCGGTCCTTTTCCACGCCGGCCTGCACACCCGCCCGCTCCGCACTCCTTGTGGCCCGCCGTACCCATGCGGGCCGCATGGTGCGCGCCTTTACCGGACGACCGGTGTGCTGTGGGTGGCTGAAGCGGGAGTGCGGGGCCGTTCAGGGGTGCTCGCCGTTGCCTTGCGGCCATGCTTGCGGGAAGGAGCTCAGGGCGGGCCGCCGTAGTCGGCGCCCGCCGGCGTCTTCCTGATCATGGGTCGGCATATGGGCACCGAGGGTTCGTGGGCTGACACCCGGGAGGCGTCCGTCACGGCCTTCCGGGTCAGGCAGGTTCCTCTTCGGGGGCGTAGAAGGCGATGGTGTTGGCGACCGTGGCGGCGATCCGGTCGGGCGGGCCGCCTGCGGTCTCGTGGGCCCGGCCCCAGGCCTGGCAGGCGGCGGTGATGAAGCGCCGGCCCTCGTCGGTCTGGTGGAAGGTGTTCTCGTCGATCCGGGGCGCGCCCGACAGGTGCAGGCCGAGGCCCAGGAAGGCCAGGTCCCAGCCCACGCCGACGGCGCCGGGGCCGTAGTCCGACCACATCTCCGGCGGCACCTCGGCGGTGTGGCGCAGCTCGAACAAGGTGCCGCCGTCCTGGCTCGACAGGAGCACCTCCACCTCGGAGAAGCCGGGGTCCTCGCCGTACAGCCAGCTGACCTTCAGCAGGCGGGGCGGCTCGCAGCGCAGGATCTCGCCGCCCGCGTTGCCTTCGAGCTGATAGGCGCCTCCCTGCCGAAGGTCCCCCGTGACGGGCAGGAACCAGCGGCTCAGCCGGTCGGGCTTCGTGCAGGCGTCCCACACGTCCTCGACCTCCGCCTCGTAGCGCCGCCGCAGCGTCACGACCTTGCGCTCGCCGTCGAGCAGTTCGCGATGCGCCTGGTTGATCTCCTCAACGATGCCCATCAGGGTCCTCCGTCTCGTCCGTCACGCGGTGGGCGCGTACGCGACCGGATCATTTCAGGATGCACTTATATAAGTCAAACACGGGATTAGAGGCTGATCGCCAGGCCGTTCCGAGAACGGATCGTCGAGAGCAGGTGGTGCCCGTGTAACAACCTGGCGTTGCGGCCGAAGTAGGAATAGCCGGGATCTGTGCATCGACGGGCCACGATGAGGTGGCGGGATCCGCTGCAGGAGGCGAAGTTGCCGGAGCGACCGGAAACCCTTGCCGGCGATCCGTTCGGTGGTCGGTGACCGAGCACGGTGGGATCCTGTACGTGTTGTGCTTCAGCGACGAAGGCCCGGACACCGGCCCGCACCCTGTCAGCCGGGAAGAGCTGAGGGCGGCGTTCGACCCCGGCGACGGATGGAATCTCGTCGCCGTCGAACCGGCTCGGATCCAGACGAGATACCACGACGACGGCGCACCGGCATGGCTCGCGACGATCAAACGCATCTGAGCGATGTCCCGTAACTCGATCGGGCGTCGCCTGCGGCCGGTCCTCAGGGTCAGCCGCCCAGAATTCCGCAGGTCCCGGGTCGGGCGATGAGACGCACCAGCCGGCCGCAGCCCGGTGAGCGGGTGGATCATCTACGAGACGTCGGGCCGGGTCATCAGCGGCGAG
>NZ_BOOJ01000047.1 GCF_016863175.1 Paraplanobispora siamensis | reverse complement strand
GCGTGTCCGTCGTGGAGGGCGCCGGCGGTGTACGGCCGCAGCCCCATGGCGGGTGCGGGACCCTGCTGGGCGAGGTGGAACACTTGAACGTCCGGTTCGGTATTGGTTAGGGGGCGGGCGTGGGTGACAAGCCGTTGATTCCGAAGATGCGCCTGGACGAGCTGCTGACGGAGCTGCAGAGCCGGCTGGCCACGGCGCTGGAGACCCGGGACCGGGTCCACTCGCTGCTGGAGGCCGTGGTCTCGGTCGGCAGCGACCTGGACCTGGAGACCGTGCTGCGGCGGATCACCGAGGCGGCCGCCACGCTGGTCGACGCGCGTTACGGGGCCCTCGGGGTGATCGGCGAGGGGCAGACGCTGGAGCGCTTCATCCCGGTGGGCCTCACCGAGGAGGAGATCGAGGGCATCGAGCACTGGCCGCACGGCAAGGGACTGCTGGGCCTGCTCATCAAGGATCCCCGGCCGCTGCGGCTGGACGACCTCTCCGAGCACTCCTCGTCGTACGGCTTCCCCGAGGGCCATCCGCCGATGCGCAGCTTCCTGGGCGTGCCCGTCCGGGTGCGCGAGGAGGTGTTCGGCAACCTCTATCTGACCGAGAAGGCCGGAGGAGGAGTCTTCGACGACGAGGACGAGGCCGTGGTCGCCGCGCTGGCCACCGCGGCCGGCGTCGCCATCGAGAACGCCAGGCTGTACGAGGAGAGCAGGCAGCGTGAGGATCGGCTGCGGGTCTCCGCCGAGCTGACCACCGGCCTGCTGTCGGGCGACGAGCCCGATGAGGTGCTGGCCGTCATGGCGCGGCGCGCCCGGGAGCTGACGCACGCCGACACGGCCACGGTGAGCTTCCCGCTCGGGGAGTGCATGCGGGTCGAGATCGCCGACGGGCTCGGCGCGGAGCTGCTGCGGAGCAGGGACGTGCCGATGGGGCGCTCGCTGGCCGCCTCGGCGCTGCGATCGGGCATGTCGCAGAGCACGCCGGACCTGCGCAAGCACACGGACTACCCGGAGCACCTGGAGCATGTGCCGCTGGGGCCGACGATCGCCGTGCCGCTGGGCAAGCCGGGCAGCACCCGCGGCGTGCTCAGCCTGGCCAAACGGACCGGGATGATGTCGTTCAACGAGGCGGACCTGCGCACGGCCGAGGCGCTGGCCGGGCAGGCGGCGGTCGCGCTGGAGCTGGCCGACGTGCGCCGCGACGCCGAGCGGCTGGGCCTGCTGGAGGACCGCGACCGCATCGCCAAGGACCTGCACGACGTGGTGATCCAGCGGCTGTTCGCGGTGGCGATGACGCTGATGAGCACGGTCCGGATGGTGGACAACCCGACCGCCTCGGCCCGGGTGCAGCACGCGGTGGACGAGCTCGACCAGACCATCAAGGAGATCCGTTCCACGATCTTCGCGCTGCAGTCGCCGCCGCAGCCCGGGGCCGGACCCGGCCTGCGGGGCCAGGTGATGGAGCTGGTGGAGGCGGCGCGGGACCAGCTCGGCTTCATGCCCGGCATCCGGATGGAGGGCCCGCTGGACAACACGGTGCCCGAGGAGGTCGGCGAGCAGCTGCGGGCGGTGCTGCGCGAGGCGCTGTCCAACGCCGCGCGCCACGCCCGGGCGAACAGGGTCCAGGTGCTGGTGGGAGTCAGCGAGGGCACGCTGCTGCTGGAGGTCACCGACGACGGCGTCGGCATCCCCGAGGGCGGACGGCGCAGCGGGCTGCGCAACCTGGAGGACCGCGCCACCCGGCTGGGCGGGACCTTCAGCGCGCAACGCGTCGAGGGCGGCGGGAGCCGCCTGCGCTGGCGGGTCCCCCTCGAGCGGGGCTGATCCCGGGCCCCGGCCCCGGCCGGGTCGCGGACGCGGAAAAGGGCCGGAGGTCCCTGGGGTCGAGGGATTTTCGTCACTGCCGGAGGGCGTGCGATCGGCGGTCGAATGGGGGCGACCGCAGGAGGCGCGACATCATGACACCGCACACCGCACGCCCGGTGAACCTGGGACATCCTCGCGACACCCGCAGGCCGGCGGCCCCGAGACCTCCTGCCGCCGGACCGGCGGACCAGGGGTACCCCCGTGACGTCCGCAAACCGGTGGGCCTGGGAGTCCCCGCCGCCGGACCGGCGGACCGGGGGCGTCCCCGTGACGTCCGCGAACCGGTGGATTCGGGAGTCCCCGCCGCCGGGCCGACGGACCGGGGGCGTCCCCGTGACACCCGCGGGCCGGGGTGGCGGCGTCTGCTGGACGGGATGCAGAACCGCGTGGTCAACCCGGTCGTGCGGGGGCTGTTGCGTTCTCCGGTGCACGACCTGGTGAGCGCCTCGGTCGTGCTGATCACGGTGCGGGGCCGGGTGAGCGGCCGGGAGATCGTCGTCCCCGCCGGATACGCGGAGCGGAACGGCGAGCTGCTGCTGATCAGCCGCCGGGAGCGGCAGTGGTGGCGCAACCTGCGCGACGGGGCGCCGGTCCGCGTACTCCTGCGGGGCCGTGAGTGGAACGCGACCGCGCGGACGTCCCTGGAGACGGAGCAGGTCGTGGAGACCCTCATGGCGATGGCCGCCGACCGTCCGTCGGGGGCCGCGCAGTCGGCCTGGGCCCGTGACGGCGTCGCGATCCGGATCCGCCTGGGTGATCCGGTCCCGCGTGCCCGGGCCACCGGCCTGTGGTGGCGCTGGTTCCGCGCCACCGTGCTCGGAGAGGTCGCCGGATTCCTCCTGCCCGCGACGGTCGCGGCGCTGATCGCCGGCTCCCCGGGACTCGGGCCGCTGGCCCTGGCCGCCCTGATGATCCTCGCCGGAGCGGGGGAGGGGGCCGTGCTCGGCCTGGCCCAGGCCTGGGCGCTGCGCGGTGCGCTGCCGGCCGTGCCGACCCGGTCGTGGGTGCGGGCGACCGCGGCCGGTGCGGCGCTGGCCTGGTCGGCGGCGGTCCCCCTGATGGTCGGGCGGGGGGCGCAGGACGTCCCCTGGCCGGTCCTCGTCGCGATGGGCGTGGTCGTGCTGACGTCCATCGGGCTGTTGCAGTGGCGGCTCCTGCGCGGGCATCTGGCCCACGCGTGGCAGTGGGTCGTGGCGAGCGCCGGCGGCTGGTGCATGGGCCTGGCCGTCTTCGGCCTCGTCACCACGCCGCTGTGGCAGCCGGGGCAGCCCGCCGCGCTCGTCGCGCTGATCGGAGTGCTGGGCGGACTCGTCATGGCCGCGACGATGGCCGCCGTCACCGCCACCACGCTGGTCCGGCTCGTGCGCTGAGGCCTCGGAGGAGGCTCGTGCGCCGAGGCTTCGGAAGAGCTGCGATCGAAAGGACGAAAGTCCCATAGAGGACAGGACCTTGGCGGTCCCGGCGCGAGCCGTACGTCTCTGCGGAAACAGGGGGTGCAGCCGATTAACTGAGTGTCATAAGAACACGACAGAAAAGAAACAAGGAGCCGATCATGGCCATCCTCGAACGGCACACCCGGCCGCTCACTACTCCCGCCGCCCCCGCCGCCGCGCAGGGCCGCACCCCCGCCGCCGCCTACGCCTGGGCCGCCGCCCGCATCGCCCTGGGCTGGGTGTTCCTGTGGGCCTTCGTCGACAAGCTGTTCGGCCTCGGCTTCGCCACCCCGGCGGCCAAGGCCTGGGTCAACGGCGGCAGCCCCACCACCGGCTTCCTCAAGGGCACCGGTGAGCACGCTCTGGGCGGCTTCTTCAGCAGCCTGGCCGGTCAGGTGTGGGTGGACTGGCTGTTCATGCTCGGCCTGGCCGGCGTGGGCACCGCGCTGATCCTGGGCATGGGCATGCGGGTCGCCGCCGGCGCCGGTGCGCTGATGATGCTGATGATGTGGGCGGCCGAGCTGCCCCTGGTCACCAACCCGTTCGTCGACGAGCACATCGTCTACGCCATCGTGCTGGTCGCCCTGGCTCTGAGCCACGCCGGCGACACCCTGGGCCTGGGCGCCTGGTGGAGCAGGACCGCCCTGGTCAAGCGACTGCCCTTCCTCAAGTGAGGGCCCGCGAGACGCCCGTCCCCTGACGACAGGGGACGGGCGTTCGTTCGTGGCCGGTGTCCGTGCGGACGGACGGCCTGCGCGGAAGCGGGGCCGGGAGAAGACAGAAAGGTGAATGATCAAAATGCAGGTCAAAGACGTCATGGGCAAGGTCGCCATCGCGGTCCGGCAGGATGCCTCCTTCGCCGAGCTGGTCGCCACCATGCAGCGTTTCAAGGTCGGTGCGGTGGCGGTGATCGATGCCGACCGGCGTCCGGTGGGTGTGGTCTCGGAGGACGATCTGCTGCTCAAGGAGACGAGTCAGCGGCATGGTGAGGGGTTCTTCCAGAGCCGTCGGCGCCGGCAGGAGCGGCACAAGGCGGCCGGGGTCCATGCCGGTCAGATCATGAGCAGTCCGGCGATCACGGTGACGGCGGGCACGCCGGTGCGCGAGGCGGCCCGGTTGATGCACGAGCACCGGATCAAGCAGCTGCCGGTGATCGACGCGGTGACGGGCAAGATCGTGGGCACCGTCCACCAGGGCGACCTGCTGAAGATCTTCATGCGCCCGGCGGAGGAGATCCGTCAGGAGGTCCTGCGGGCCCTGTCCGGGCTCGGGTTCCCCGCCGACGGGGTCACCGTCGCCGTCGAGGACGGTGTGGTCACCCTGGGCGGGCGGGTGGCGCTGTGCTCGCAGATCGCCCCGCTCGTGGCGGCGGTCGAGGGCGTCGACGGCGTGACGGGCGTGGAGGACGCCGTGACCTTCACGGTCGACGACCTCGTCGCCACTCCCATGCCCTACCTGTAGGCGACCCGATCTTCCCGCCGTCGGCGGCTTCACGTGTCGGAAAATGTGTTTTTCGATCCTTCTGCACTTTCCCAAAGCTTCATCAGTGAGGACCAAATCCTCTAGATGATCAAGAAAAATACGGGAATCGTGGCCTTCATGGAGAAACTACAGAGGATCGATGCCTACTGGCGCGCTGCGAACTATCTCTCAGTGGGGCAGATCTACCTGCTGGACAACCCCCTGCTGACCGAACCTCTCGCGGTGGAGCACATCAAGCCCCGGCTGCTCGGGCACTGGGGCACCACGCCGGGCCTGAACTTCTGCTTCGCGCACCTCAACCAGGTCATCCTTGAGCGGGACCAGGAAATGATCTACATTGCCGGGCCGGGACACGGCGGCCCCGCCGCGGTCGCGCACGCCTGGCTGGAAGGCTCCTATACCGACAAGTACCCCGACATCCCGCAGAACGTCGCGGGCATGCGGCACCTGTTCCGGCAGTTCTCCTTCCCCGGCGGCGTCCCCAGCCACGTCGCCCCCGAGACGCCCGGTTCGATCCACGAGGGCGGTGAGCTCGGCTACGCCCTGGCCCACGCCTACGGCGCCGCCTTCGACAACCCCCGCCTGGTGGTCGCCTGCATCATCGGAGACGGCGAGGCCGAGACCGGCCCGCTGGCCGCCAGCTGGCACTCCAACAAGTTCCTGGATCCGCAGCGTGACGGGGTCGTCCTGCCGATCCTCCACCTGAACGGCTACAAGATCGCCAATCCAACGGTGCTGGCCCGCATCCCCGAAGACGAGCTGATCAAGCTCATGGAGGGGTACGGTTACCGCCCGCACATCGTCTCCGGCGACGACCCGCAGGCCATGCACGAGCTGATGGCCTCCACCCTGAACACGGTCTTCGACCAGATCGCCGAGTTCAAGAACGGCCACGCCCAGCGCCTGCCCATGATCATCCTGAGGACGCCCAAGGGCTGGACCGGGCCCCGCGAGGTCGACGGCGTCCCGGTGGAGGGCACCTGGCGTTCCCACCAGGTCCCGCTGTCCGGAGTCCGCGACGACGCCGCCCACCGGGCGATGCTGGAGGAGTGGATGCGCTCCTACCGGCCCGAAGAGCTCTTCGACGCCGAGGGCCGGCCGATCCCGGAGGTCCTCCAGCTGGTGCCGGAGGGCCCGCGGCGGATGAGCGCCAGCCCGCACGCCAACGGCGGGGAGATCCTGCGCCCGCTGGCCATCCCCGACTTCCGCCGCTACGCCGTGGAGGTCAAGGCTCCGGCCGCGCAGATGACCGAGCCCACCCGCGTGCTGGGCGCCTTCCTGCGCGACATCATCGAGGCCAACCCGCAGACCTTCCGCCTGATGGGACCCGACGAGACCGCCTCCAACCGGCTCAGCGCGGTCTTCGAGGTGACCTCGCGCACCTGGAACGCCGAACTCCTGCCCACCGACGACTCGCTGGCCCCCGGCGGGCGCGTCATGGAGGTGCTGTCGGAGCACCTGTGCCAGGGCTGGCTGGAGGGCTATCTGCTGACCGGCCGGCACGGCCTGTTCAACTGCTACGAGGCGTTCATCCACATCGTCGACGCCATGTTCAACCAGCACGCCAAGTGGCTGGACGCCTGCCATGACATCCCGTGGCGGCGGCCGGTGGCCTCGCTCAACTACCTGCTGTCGTCGCACGTGTGGCGCCAGGACCACAACGGCTTCAGCCACCAGGACCCCGGCTTCCTCGACGTCGTGGTCAACAAGAAGGCCAAGGTCGTGCGGGTCTATCTGCCGCCGGACGCCAACACGCTGCTGTCGGTCGGCGACCACTGCCTGCGCTCGCGCGACTACGTCAACGTCATCGTGGCGGGCAAGCAGCCGGTGCTGGACCTGTTCACGATGGACGAGGCGATCGTCCACTGCACCCGCGGTCTGGGCATCATCGACTGGGCCTCCAACGACGCCGGCGGCGAGCCCGACGTCGTGCTGGCCTGCGCCGGTGACGTGCCGACCCTGGAGACGCTGGCCGCGGCCGCGCTGCTGCGGGAGTATCTGCCCGACCTCAAGGTCAGGGTCGTCAACGTCGTGGACCTCATGCGCCTGCAGCCGCCCAGCGAGCACCCGCACGGCATGCCGGACGCCGAGTTCGACGCCCTGTTCACCGCCGACAAGCCCGTCATCTTCAACTTCCACGGCTACCCGTGGCTGATCCACCGGCTGACCTACCGCCGCGCCGGCCACAACAACATCCACGTGCGCGGCTATAAGGAGGAGGGCACCACGACCACGCCCTTCGACATGGCCATGCTCAACGACATCGACCGCTACCACCTGGTCATCGACGTCATCGACCGCGTCCCGGGCCTGGGCACCGCCGCGGCGCACCTGCGCCAGAAGATGACCGACCTGCGGCTGCACACCCGCGCCCACACCCGTCAGTACGGTGAGGACCCCGCGGAGATCCGCAACTGGACCTGGCCGCAGTGACCGCCGGACCCCGGCCGCCGCAGACCGCCGGATCCTGAACGTCACCGGATCCTGAGCGGTCCGGATCCCGTACGCACGGCGCCCCGCAGGCCTCGCCTGCGGGGCGCCGCTGCTCTATGCACAAACTTGCAGATCATGTTATATGGAGGTGCCAACCGACCCAGGACTGTCGCGACCACACGTCGGAGCCTCACGCCGACCGCACGGTATTCGATCATGCTCCGGCAGGGAGGACGGGGCACAGTGACGCTGATCCTCGACGGCGTTCGCGTCAGGCAGCGCGGGGAGACCTGGCTCGAAGACATCGATCTCGAACTGCCCAACGGGATGACGACCCTCATCGGGCCGCTGGCGGCGGGCAAGACGACGCTGATGCGGGTCGCCGCCGGGCTCCTTCCCCCCACCTCGGGACGCGTCGTCGTCAACGGCAGGGACGTCACGTCGATCTCGGTGCGCAAGCGGTCGGTGGCCTTCGTGTACCAGCAGTTCATCAACTACCCGTCCCTGTCGGTGTACGAGAACATCGCCTCCCCGCTGCGCCTGGACCCCTCCTTCCCGCGCCGGGAGATCGATCGGCGGGTGCATGAGATCGCCGAGATCATGGGCATCGGCGACCTGCTCGACCGCAGGCCCGAGGAGCTGTCGGGCGGCCAGCAGCAGCGCACCGCCATCGCCAGGGCGCTGGCCCGGCCCGTCGACGTGCTGCTGCTGGACGAGCCGCTGGCCAACCTCGACTACAAGCTCAGGGAACAGCTGCGCGCCGACCTCAAGGACATGTTCGGCGGCTCGGCGGGGGTGGTCCTGTACTCCACGGCCGACCCGGCCGAGGCGCTGGGCTTCGCGGCGCCCACGGTGGTGCTTGGCGAGGGCCGGATCCAGCACGTCGGCGACGTGGCGGAGATGTACGACCGGCCGCCGACGCTGGCCGTCGCGGCGACGCTCAGCGACCCGCCGCTGAACCTGCTGCCCGGCCTGGCCCACGACGGCAGGATCGACTGCCTGGGCGTCTCCTTCCCGGTGCCCGGCGAGCGCCCGCCCGCCGGGCGCGTGGTCCTGGGGGTGCGCCCGCACCAGGTGACCATCGAGCGCACCGGGCCCGGCGACCTGGAGTTCCCCGCGGAGATCCGGCTGGCGGAGGTGACGGGCAGCGCCACCTTCCTGCACCTGCTGCTGCCCGGCAGCCGGCACCTCGTGGCCCAGCTGGAGGGGACGCGGCTGTTCACGCCGGGGGAGCCGGCGACGGCGTACGTCGACCCCGGGCGGGTCCTCATCTTCGACGAGGCCGGTGTGAGCCTGCCGGCCAGACCGGCGGCGGAGGCCGATCTGCATGGCTGACATCCGGCTGGAGGGCGTGGGGCACAGCTACGACGGGGGCCGGACGTGGGCGCTGCGGCCGATGACGTGGACCTGGCGCAGCGACCGGGCCTACGCGCTGCTCGGGCCCAGCGGGTGCGGCAAGACGACGCTCCTGAACATCATCTCGGGGCTGCTCTCCCCGACGACGGGGCGGGTCTGGCTGGGGGACCGGGACGTCACCGCGGTGCCGACCGCGCGCCGCAACATCGCGCAGGTCTTCCAGTTCCCGGTGCTGTACGAGGAGATGTCGGTGTACGACAACCTCGCCTTCCCGCTGCGCAACCGCAAATACCCCAAGGCGGAGATCGACCAGCGGGTGCGCAGGGTGTCCCACCTGCTCGGGCTGGACGACCACCTGCGCCGCAGGTCCCGCCGGCTGGACCCGGGCCGGCAGCAGATCGTCAGCCTGGGCCGCGGGCTGGTCCGGCCCGAGGTCGCCGCGGTCCTGCTCGACGAGCCCCTCACCGTGATCGACCCCGCGATGAAGTGGACGCTGCGCAGCAAGCTGAAGGAGATCCACCGCGACACCGGCCACACGCTCATCTACGTCACCCACGACCAGACCGAGGCCCTCACCTTCGCCGACGAGGTGGTCGTCCTCAACGAGGGGGAGATCGTGCAGGCCGGAGAGCCGACCGAGCTGTTCCTGTCGCCCGCGCACGAGTTCGTCGGGCACTTCATCGGCTCGCCCGGCATGAACGTGGTGCCGGGCGAGATCGCCGGCGGGACGGTCCGGGTCGGGGGCGAGGCCGTCGGGCGGGCGGTGGGCGAGGACGGCGACCTGCCGCCGGGACCGGTGCGGATCGGCGTGCGGCCGGAGTTCGTGCGGATCACCGCCGCCCAGGCGACACCCGGCCTGGCCGCGCGGGTCACCGCGGTGGACCGCATGGGCGCCTACGACCTCGTGCACGCCCGGGTGGACGACCACCCCCTCGTGGTCAAGACCGGCGCCGGTTCCCGGTACGCGCCCGGCGCCGTGGAGTTCTTCCGCTTCGACGCCGGCCGGGCGTTCCTGTTCCGGGACGCGGTCCGGTGCGGGTCGATCGCGCCGCTGGACGGGAGGGACGGATCGTGACCGGCGAGAGGCTGAACGACGTCTCCGGCGACGTCTCCGGCGACGTCTCCAGTGATGTCTCCGATGTCTCCGGTGAGGTCTCCACGGCGGGCGCCACCGTCGCCGGCGACCGGGTGGAGCCGGAGGCGCCGGTCGGCGCGGCCGTACCCCGCGACGAGCCGGGCGGGCAGGTGGACACCAAGCCGAGGAACAACCGGGCCTGGTTCCTGGTGCTGCCGGTCGTCGTGTCGGTCGCGTTCACCGCGGTGATCCCGCTGATGACGGTGGTCAACTTCTCGGTGCAGGACATCTTCAGCCCCACCGACCGGATCTTCGTTGGGCTGGACTGGTTCCGGGCCGTCACCCGCGACCCCGAGGTCCACGCCGCGTTCGTGCGGACGCTGCTGTTCTCGGCGCAGGTCCTGCTGCTGGAGATCCCGCTCGGGGTGGCGATCGCGGTGGCGATGCCGCGCCGCGGGCTGGGGGTGCCGGTGGCCCTGGTTCTGGTCGCGCTGCCGCTGCTCATCCCGTGGAACGTGGTGGGCACCATCTGGCAGATCTTCGCCCGCGGCGACATCGGCCTGGGCGGCTGGACTGTCAACAACGTCCTGGGCGTCAACTTCAACTACACCCTGGACTCCACCGACGCCTGGATCACGGTCCTGATCATGGATGTGTGGCACTGGACCCCGCTGGTGGCGCTGCTGGCCTACGCGGGCCTGCGCTCGATCCCCGAGCCCTACTTCCAGGCCGCGCAGATCGACGCCGCCTCCGGCTGGGCCACCTTCCGCCACATCCAGCTCCCGCGCCTGCGCGGCGTGCTGACGATCGCGATCCTGCTGCGCTTCATGGACAGCTTCATGATCTACACCGAGCCGTTCGTGGTGACCGGCGGGGGGCCGGGCAACGCCACGTCGTTCCTCAGCATCCTGCTGTCGAAGATCGCCGTCGGGCAGTTCGACCTGGGGCCCGCCGGCGCCTTCTCACTGCTGTACTTCCTCACCGTGCAGATCGTCTCCTACGTCTTCTTCACCGTGCTGACCAGGACGGGAAGGTGAGCCCATGCCCGCGAAGGCGAGCCCGGTCGCCGTGGCGGCCGGCACCCGGCGGCAGCTCCCGTGGGCCCGCACGGTGTTCTGGCTGTACGTCGCGACGCTCATGCTGCCCCTGCTGTGGATGTTCGGCATGTCCATCCGGCCGAACGAGGACATCCTCGGCAGCTTCGCGCTCATCCCGCAGCGGGTGACGTTCGAGAACTACCAGACGTTCTTCACCGATCCCGTGTGGTACTCGAGCTACCTGAACTCGATCATCTACACGTCCATGAACGCGGTCCTGTCGCTGATCGTGGCGCTTCCCGCCGCCTACGCCTTCTCCCGCTTCAGGTTCGCCGGGGACAGGTTCCTGTTCTTCTGGCTGCTGACCAACCGCATGGCCCCGCCCGCGGTGTTCCTGCTGCCGTTCTTCCAGATCTACCAGAGCGTGGGGCTGTTCGACACCCACCTCGGGGTCGCCATCGCGCACATGCTGTTCAACGTCCCGCTGGCCGTGTGGATCCTCGAGGGGTTCATGTCGGGCATCCCCCGGGAGATCGACGAGACCGCGGCGATCGACGGCTACTCCCTGCCGCGCTTCTTCGTGCGCATCTTCCTGCCGATGATCCGCTCCGGGATCGGGGTCACCCTCTTCTTCTGCTTCATGTTCAGCTGGGTCGAGCTGCTCATCGCCAGGACGATCACCTCGGTCAACGCCAAGCCGATCGCCGCGACCATGACGCGGACCGTGAGCGCGGCCGGGGTCGACTGGGGCCTGCTCGCCGCGGCGGGCGTGCTGACGATCATCCCGGGAGCGATCGTCATCTGGTTCGTCAGGAACTACGTGGCCAAGGGGTTCGCCCTCGGGAGGGTCTGACCGTGCTGGAGTGGATGGTGTGGACGCCGCCCACGGCCCTGGTGTTCATCGGGCTGGGCCTGCTGCTGGCCGGGATGGCGGTGTGGGCGAAGATCTCGCCGCCGGTGGCGCGGCGCGGCTTCCTGCGGATCGAGACCGACCGGGGTGACCGGCTGTACATCGGGCTGATCAGCGCGGCGGTGGTGCTCACGGTCTGGATCGCGGTCACCGACCTGTCGATGTGGCTCGCCCTGGGGTGCGCGCTGCTGGTGGCGCTGGTGATCGGCATATGGGGTTGACACGGAAAAAGCAACGGCCGCCAGAGAGGAGTCGGAGATGTCGTTAACACTCAGGGGGCGTGCGGTCGTCGTCCTGGCCGTTTCCGGTCTGCTGGCGGCCGCGTGCTCGCAGGGGGAGCAGGGGCGGCGCACCGGGGAGTTCAACGAGGCCGCCGCCAAGACCGCGGCGGCGCGGTGGGTCTCCCAGGAGTTCACCCCCAGCACCCTCTCGCGTGACCAGCAGCTGGCCGAGATGGACTGGTTCATCAAGGCGGCGGCGCCGTACCGGGGCATGGACATCAACGTGGTCTCCGAGACCATCACCACGCACGAGTACGAGTCGCGGCAGCTCGCCAAGGCGTTCACCGAGATCACCGGGATCAGGATCAAGCACGACCTGATCCAGGAGGGCGACGTCATCGAGAAACTCCAGACCCAGATCCAGGGCAACCAGAACATCTACGACGCCTACGTCAACGACTCCGACCTCATCGGCACGCACTCCCGCGGGGACTACGTGCTCCCGCTGTCGGACTACATGGCCGGGGAGGGCAAGGCGGTCACCTCGCCGACGCTGGACATCGACGACTTCATCGGCATCAGCTTCACCACCGGGCCGGACAAGAAGATCTACCAGCTCCCCGACCAGCAGTTCGCGAACCTCTACTGGTTCCGCTACGACTGGTTCACCGACGAGAAGATCAAGAAGCAGTTCAAGGACGCCTACGGCTACGACCTGGGCGTGCCGGTCAACTGGGCCGCCTACGAGGACATCGCCGACTTCTTCACCAACAAGGTGAACGGCGACGGCACCGTCGAGGGCAAGAAGGTCTACGGGCACATGGACTACGGCCGCAAGGACCCCTCGCTGGGCTGGCGCTTCACCGACGCCTGGCTGTCGATGGCCGGCAACGGCGACGCGGGCATCCCCAACGGGCTGCCGGTGGACGACTGGGGCATCCGGGTGGAGGACTGCCGCCCGGTCGGCTCGTCGGTGGGCCGCGGCGGCGACACCAACGGCCCGGCCTCGGTCTACGCGCTGACCAAGTACGTGGACTGGCTGAAGAAGTACGCGCCCAAGGAGGCGGCCGGGATGAACTTCAGCGAGGCCGGCCCGGTCCCCGCGCAGGGCCACATCGCCCAGCAGATCTTCTGGTACACCGCCTTCACCGCCGACATGACCAAGCAGGGACTGCCGGTCGTCAACGCGGACGGCACGCCGAAGTGGCGGATGGCGCCCAGCCCGCACGGCTCCTACTGGAAGGACGGCAACAAGCTGGGCTACCAGGACGCCGGGTCCTGGACCCTGCTGAAGAACACCCCGCCCGAGCGCCGCGCCGCGGCCTGGCTGTACGCCCAGTTCGTCACCTCCAAGAGCGTCTCGCTGAAGAAGTCCATCGTCGGGCTGACCTTCATCCGGGACACCGACGTCCGCAGTGACTACTTCACCGACAACGCGGCCAAGTACGGCGGCCTGATCGAGTTCTACCGCTCGCCCGCCCGCAAGCAGTGGACCCCGACCGGGACCAACGTGCCCGACTATCCGCGGCTGGCCCAGCTGTGGTGGCAGAACGTCGCCACCGCGGTGACCGGGGAGACCACGCCCCAGCAGTCGATGGACAACCTCGCCAGGCAGCAGGACGAGATCCTGTCCCGGCTGGAGCGCCGCGGCTACGGCGGCGACTGCGCGCCGAAGCTGAACCAGGACCGGGGCGCCCAGTACTGGCTGGACCAGCCCGGCGCCCCGGTGCCCAAGCTCGCCGACGAGCGGGGCAAGCCCGAGACGCTCGACTACGACAAGCTGATCGCGCAGTGGAAGCAGGGCAACTGACGTTGCGCCACGCGGGCCCGCCGCAGGGCGGGCCCGCGCCGTCGTTAGCATGGTCCCGGCCCGGCCCCGCCGCCCGGCGGGGCCTTCGCGGCATCACGGAAGGCCAGGCGTGAACGTCATCACGGCAGATCTCTACGACGAGCGCGGCGACGAGCTCGACTCCTGCGACCTGCAGCTGCGCCAGTACGGCGGGCGCCGCGCCTTCCGCGGCACCGTCGTCACGGTCCGCTGCCACCAGGACAACCTCCTGGTCAAGCAGGCCCTGTCCGAGCCCGGCCACGGGCGCGTGCTGGTCGTCGACGGCGGGGGCTCGGTGCACACCGCGCTGATGGGCGACGTGATCGCGGGCGCCGCGGTCGCCAACGGCTGGGCGGGCGTGGTCATCAACGGCGCCGTCCGCGACGTCGCCGCCCTGGGGGAGCTCGACCTCGGCGTCAAGGCCCTGGGCTCCAACCCGCGCAAGAGCGCCAAGGACGGCGCAGGGGAGCGCGAGGTGCCGGTGACCTTCGGCGGGGTCACCTTCCACCCCGGCGCCGAGCTGTTCAGCGACGACGACGGGATCCTCGTCACCCGGAAGTGACCGCCCGGGAGCGGTCGCGCGGGAGTGACCGTCCGGGAGTGACCGCCCGGGAGCGGTCGCGCGGGCCGGGAGCGCCGGGTCCCGCGCGATCCGCTCGCCGCGATCCGTGCCAGGGGCCCGTGCCTACAGGGGCCCGCGCTTCCAGGGGCCGCGGATGGCGTAGGTGCGGCCGGGCGGGTCGGTCGCGGCCGTGCTGCCGAGGTTGTTGACGAACAGCACCGAGCCGTCGGGGCTGAAGCACGCCCCGGCGAACTCGCTGTCGTCACTGATGTTGACCGCGAACTCGAACGGCTGGCCGCGGCGCGGGTCCAGCCCGATCAGGCGGTTGACGTTGGTCAGCCCGGGGGCCAGCGGGTGCGGGTCGGCGTCGCTGCCGGAGGAGTCGTCCTCGCACAGGACGATGCCGCCGCGCGGGGTGAAGGTCAGGTTGTCGGGGGAGTCCAGGGCCTTGCGGCCGGGCGACTCGTAGACCAGCACCAGTGTCCCGCCGTCGTGACGGCCCGGGATGTAGCGCCAGACCTGGCCGTAGCCCTCGACGAACCCGTCGGCGTTCGGGGCGTCGCCGTTCTTGGCGTCGCCGCCGCTGGTGGAGTTGAAGAACACGCTGCCGTCGCCCCACCAGCAGCCCTCCAGCCGGTTGAACTTCGCCCCGCCCTTGGCCAGGCCCTGCTGGGTGCAGGTCGGCGCGCCCCCCTCCAGGTCGGGGTCCGGGTCGTCGATCGTCACCCACTCCACCGGCAGCCGGGCGCCCATGCGCTGTCCCTCGCGGCAGTCGTAGCCGTCGCGGCCCTTGATCTTCAGCATCTCCAGCACGCCGCCGGCGGCCAGGTTGCGCGGGTCGTCGGGGCGGTAGCGGTAGAAGCCGTCGGGCTTGCCGGAGTCGTCCTCGGTCTCGTAGACGTAACCGGTGCGGGGGTCGACGGCGACGGCCTCGTGCGAGAAGCGCCCCATCGCCGTGATCGGCATCGAGGCCGCGGGCTTTCCGGGTTCGGGCCCCTCCAGCGGCACCTCGAAGACGTAGCCGTGCTTGCGCTGCCACCCCTGGGCGGGGCCCGCCGTGGTCTCCTCGCAGGTCAGCCAGCCGCGGGCGCCGAGCATGACGCCTCCGGCGCAGTTGATGATCGTGCCGTTGACGCTGACGAAGTGGCGGATCACCTCGCCGCTGCGCAGGTCCACCTCCAGGGTGGTGGTCCCCCCGACGCCGAGCTCGTCGTAGCGGGCCGAGCCGGGCACGTGCACCCGGCCGACGGGCGATCCCGGCGGGGTGCGGACCTCGTGGTTGCGGATCAGCCGGGCGGTGTGCCGGTGGGTGCCGCGGAAGGCGCCCATGCCGTCGTGGGCGATCGGCGTGAGCGTGCCGTCGTCCATCGGGGTCCCGGTCCGGCCGATGACGGTGTAGGAGAACCCGGCGGGCAGGGCCAGGAGCTCCTCCCCGGTGTTGCGGGACCTGGTACGGCGCAGCTCTCCGTAGCCCACCTCGCCGGGGTGGGAGAGCGGACGGCCCTGCTGCGCCCAGGCGGCGTGCGCCTCCAGGGTGCTCAGCGCCACGCCGGCCGCGAGGACGCCACCGGTCGTGGCCAGGAAGGATCTGCGATCGACGGAGACCATGACGAGTCCCTTCGTGAGGGTTCGGGACGAGACCCCGCCCCCCGGCGGGAGTCGTGCGTCCGGAAGATGAACATCCGGTGAACGGGATCTCCCTGAGCATCCCCGCTGATTGCGGTCCTGTCCACCTCTCAAGGGGATGTCTTCATGTCTTTACAAGGACCGTTCCCGGGCACACGGACCCGCGTCGTCCGGACTCCGCCCGCCCGGCGGTGGGTGCGGACCCGGTGACCTCGGGACTCATCAGGCGCAGGCGGTCCCGGCGGGCCGGTGACGGGCGCCGGTGACGCTCCAGCGCGGCCCGTCGGGGGTGTCCTCCACCACCACCCCGCCGGCGGACAGCGCGGCGCGCAGCGCGTCGGCCAGGTCGTAGCGGTGCGAGCGCCGCAGCTCGCCGCGCAGCACCAGCAGCGGCTCGACCATCGGGGCCAGGCGGTCGCGCGGGTCCACGGTGTCGGCGAGCCCTCCCAGCACGGCGATCAGGGAGCGCAGGGTCCGCCGGGCGTCGTCGACGCCGCCGGCGTCCTCCTCGGTGTCGGCCGACCAGGTGACGATCTCGGCCTCCAGGTCGAGTACGGCCCGGACGGCGGCGGCGGTGTCGTGCCGCGTGAGTGCGGTGCGGACGTCCCGCTCGCGGTCACGGGCGGTCTCCTCCAGGGTGACCTGGCGGGGCGCCGGCGGGCCCGCCTGCCGCAGGACGCGGGCAGGGGCGCCGCCCCGGGCCAGGCGGCCGATCCCGGCCAGGTCGGTGCCGCCGCCCGCGGGCAGGACCACCTGAGAGCCGCGCCGCCGGACGGTGAGAGCCCCGCGACCGGCCACCGTGACCTCCCCGTTCTCCAGGTCGATGATCACCGCGGTGTGCTCGTCGATGCCTAGCACGAAGGCGTCCGGCGGCAGCAGGTCCTCCATCAGCGACAGCCGCCGCTCTCCGAGATAGCAGTAGCGGGTGTCGTGGGTGCCGCCCTCGGCGTTGTCGAAGTGCGGGATCACCACCGCGCGCAGGCCGAGCGGTTCCAGCAGGTCCAGGCCCTCCCGCCAGTGCGGGTCCTGGCCCACCTTGTAGATCTCGTAGACCGGCACCGTGGCGAGGCCCGCCGTACAGGCGGCGGCCGAGGCGAGCACGGTCGCCCCCCGCCGCGCCCGGACCCGGGCCCGCAGCTCGTCCGCGACGCCCGAGCCGGTCCACCGGCCGAGGGCGAAGGTCGGGCTGCCCGGCCCGGAGAACACCCAGTCGGCCTCCTCCAGCCGGGCCGACACCTCGACCTCCAGCCCGACGCTCCGGGCGAAGTAGCCGCGGGCGCGGGCGGAGATGTCGGCGGCGTTCTCCTGGAAGGCGTACGGCGTGTCGAGCAGCACGGCCCGGGGTGCGGCCCCCAGCCCGCGCACGACGGAGCGATGGATCTCGACCATGGTCGGGCTCGTCTCGCCCGAGCCCATCAGCACCAGCACGCCGCGCCCGTCCCGCATGGCCGCCCTCTCTCCCGTACGCCGACGATGATGGTCCGGCGGAGCCCCGGCGTCCACCCCTCACGCGGGCGGCGATCCGGTGCGGCACCGTGACGGGTGGCCGCCGGGGTGAGCGCGCAGGCCGTCCGGCCCGCGCTGGTCAGCGCGCTCGCGGCGCTGTGGGCCAGGGACCGCGACGTGCTGCTGCTGATCGCCTGGTGCGATCTGACCTACGAGGAAGTCGCGCGGGCACTCGGCATCCCGGTCGGCACCGTACGCTCCCGCCTCAACAGGGGCAGGCGGAAGGTACGGGAGGCGCTGGGCGACACCAACCCGATCCTCGAGGAGGAGGCGTGACGATGGACGACCTGGAGATGCTGCGCGACCTCGGCGCCGAGCTCGAGCACCGGCCTCCGGCGTCGCTGGCCCGCCAGCGCGACCGCCTCCCGGCCGCCGGATCCCGCGGCGGGACCCGGAGCGCCGGGCCCCGCCGCCGGTGGGTGAGATGGCCGGTCATGGGCCTGGCCGCCGCGGCCACCGTGGTCGCCGTGACCGTGACCGTGCCCGTGCCCGTGCCCGTGCTCGTGATGAACGCCGGGGAGAGCACTGCCCCGGACGGGGGCGGGTCGGTCGAGCCGACCGGCGCACTGAACATCCTCGTCGTCGGCACCGACAGCCAGGCCGGCGCCCCCGCTTCCGCAAAGGCGCGCACAGCGACACCATCCTGCTGGCGCACCTGCCGGAGGACCGCGAGCGGATCACGTTCGTGAACCTGCCTCGCGACTCGATCGTCCGGATCCCCGCCTGCGGAACGGCGCCGGCCCGGACAGGCCTGATCAAATCGGCGTTCGACACGGGCGGGCTCGCCTGTACCGCCAAGACGGTCGAGACGCTGACCGGCGTACGGATCGACCACGCGATGGAATTCGACTTCCAGGCGTTCAGGGAGGTGGTCGACGCCCTCGGCGGCGTCGAGGTCAGGCTGCCCGCACCCGTGGACGACCCCAAGACCAAGCTGAAGCTCCCCGCGGACAGGGTCGTGCTCGACGGTGAGAAAGCGATCGCCTACGCGCGGCTGCGCTGGTACGGCGACGGCTCGGACATCCAGCGGATCGCACGCCAGACGGCGCTGATGCAGTCGATGCCGAAGACGGCCAGGCGAGCGCTGACCGACCCGGTCCGGCTCCGGTCCTTCTTCTCCGCGGCCACCAGGAGCGTGAAGAGCGACATGGACCTGGGCACGATGGTCACCGTCGCCGAAAGCGTGCGCGAAAGCCGGACGCTGTTCCTCACGGTGCCGTGGCGACCGGACCCCGACCAACCCAACAGGATCATCTGGAAACAGCCCGAAGCGGACAAGCTGTTCCGCACGCTGCGCTAGACGAGTAAGTCCGGTCAGTGCTCGCAGGCGATCAGCGAGCGGGTGACAGGCCGGCCGGTGGCGCGGTTGCGCCAGATCACCGTGGTCAGCGCCAGGATCCGCTGGGTTGCACGGGCGGCGCCTCCCGCGGGGCTGCGCCCGCCGTGCAGCTCCAGATCGAGCCGGCCTTTTCAGGGTGCGTTGACCGATTCGATCAATCGGCGGATCGGTTTGAGGATCGGTCCCACATCGATCCTCAGCACCCTTCACCGCTTCTGTGCCGGCGTGGCGGTCAGGCTCATCTGCCGTACGGCGTAGGCCGGGTGGGCAACACCCGGCCGGCTGGGGACGCGCTCCACGGGTGGGTCCATCGGCCGGTACGCATCGCCGTACCGTTCTCAGCCTTAGGACTCACTCCGGCTAGCCCCGGCCCGCCGTCCGGCCGCCCACGGAGCGCAGGGAGCTGTCCGCGATGATGGCGGCGTACACCGGGTGCCGATCCTGGCCGTGGTAGTGGAACGTCGACAGCCGCTCGCGCAGGGACGCCCCCACGCGCGGGTCGATCTGCTCGGAGAGCTCCAGCACCCTCGACAGCGCCGTCGAGGTCGCCGCCTCGTCGCCGATGGCCCGCAGGGCCTCGCTCAGCATGATGAGGGTGTCGGCCTCGCGCAGCGGGATCTTCATCTGGCGGAACAGGGTGGCGGCCTTGTGCAGGGGGCCGGCGGCCTCGGCCGGCTTGCCGGCCGCGATGGCGAGTTCGCCCATGCCGGCCAGCGTGTTGGCCTCCGCCAGCCGGTGGCGGGAGCTCTGCGCGCCGGCCATGGCCTGGCCCAGCAGCGCGGCGGCCTCCTCCAGCCTGCCCTGGCGCAGCCGCGCGACGCCCAGGCCGTGCAGGGCGAACGCCTCGCCGATGGTGTCGCCCGTCTCCTGCACGATCGTCAGCGCCTCCTCGAAGGCGCCCGCCGCCAGGGCGAACTCTCGGGCCTGGAGGTGGGCCTCGCCCATCCGGTGCAGGACCTGGGTGCTCACCCGCCTGCTGCCGCCGCTCCTGCTGCGGACCAGGGCCTCGGCCAGCAGCATCTTGGCGCCGTCGATGTCGTCGCAGTCGACCCTGATCTGGGCGAGGTTGTGCAGCGTGTGCGCGGCGGCGATCTGGTCGCCGATCGCACAGAAGATCCGCAGGGCGTCCTCCAGGTGGCTCATCGCCGCCTCGTACTGGCCGCTCAGCCGTTCGAGGAAGGCGATGTTGCGGATGGCCAGGGCGACCTTCAACTCGTCCCCGACCTCCTGGAAGAGGGCGAGGGCGGCCTGGAACTCGCGCCGCGCGTCGTCGAAGCGCTGCTCGGTCAGGGACAGCGCGCCCAGTGCGCCCAGCATCTCGGCCTGTCCCTGCTTGTCGCCGCCGTTCTGGGCGGCCTCCAGCGCGATCTTGTGGGTCTCCCGCCAGTCGTCCAGGTAGACCCGCGACTCGAAGAAGTCCTCGGCGTGCTTGGCGAGCTTCCAGCACAGCTCGACGAACCCCGCCTGCGCGGCCTGGCGGATGCCCGACAGCAGGACGTGGCGCTCGGACTCGAACCAGACGATGGGGTCGGCGACCAGCCGTTCGACGAGTTCCGCGGGCAGGGGGGAGGGGAAGGAGTTCGGCTCGCCGTCGGCGACCGACGCGCCGTACTCGCGGCTGCGGGCCGCCTGGATCAGCGAGAGCAGCGCGCTGAGCACGCGGGAGAGCGTGGCGGTGCGCTCGGCGGGCGGCTCCTCCGCCGCCAGCCGCTCGCGTGCGAACACGCGGATGAGATCGTGGAATCGGTACTGCGTGTTGATGTGCCGCCCGGTGCTGATCACCTCGATGAGCTGGGCGTCGGCCAGGACGTCCAGGAGGTCCTGGGCGTCGGCGAGCGGCTGGTCCATCAGGGCCGCGCCGGTCCACGCCGAGAAGACGCGCGAGTCCAGGATCGCCAGCCGCCGGAACAGGTGACGGGCCGGCTCGCTGATGCCCTCGTAGGTCAGGGAGAGGCTGGCCCTGATGCCCATCTCGCCGTGCCTGAGCTCGTCGAGCCTGCGGGCCCCGTCCCTGAGCCGGTCCACCAGCTGCTCGACGCTCCAGTGCGGGCGGGCCGCCAGGCGCGCGCCCGCGATGCGCAGCGCCAGCGGCAGGTGCCCGCACAGCTCGGCGAGCGCGACGGCCGCCTCGGGCTCGGCCTGCATCCGGTCGGCCCCGGCGATGTGGGAGAGCAGGTCCAGGGACTGGGCCGCGTCGAACAGGCCCACATCGATTTGGATCGCTCCCGCCAGTCCCGACAGCCTGCTCCGGCTGGTGACGATGACGGCGGAGGCGGGGTTGCCGGGCAGCAGGGGCAGCACCTGGCTCTCGGTGGTCGCGTCGTCCAGGACGATGAGCATCCTGCGCTCGGCCAGGAGGATCCGGTAGGTCTCGGCCCGTTCGTCCATGCTGTCGGGCAGGGAGGTGCCGGGCACTCCCAGCGCGCGCAGGAAGCGTTCGAGCACCTGCATCGGGCTCACCGGCCGGGTGCCGCCTCCGTGCAGGTCGGCGTAGAGCTGGCCGTCGGGGAAGCGCTCGGCGACGCTGTGCGCCGCGTGGACCGCGATGGTCGTCTTGCCGATCCCCGCCCGGCCGGAGATCGCGACGATGGGTACGGCGAAGCGGGCCGCGCCGCCGGAGGCGAGCGTCAGGCGCTGCCGGATCTCCTCGATCTGGTCGTGCCGGCCGATGAAGTCGGCGATGCCGGCCGGGAGCATGCCCGGGACGGCGGGCATGAGCACCCGCGGCTCGGTCTCGGCCTGGGTCGGCGGGCTCGGCGGGTCGAGGCGCTCGTCCGCGGTGAGGATCGCCGACTCGAGCTGCTGCAGCCGTTCGTTGGGCTCGATGCCCAGCTCGTCGATCATCATGCGCCGGGCGTCCCGGTAGACCTGCAGGGACTCCGCCTGACGGCCCGAGCGGTACAGCGCGGTCATGAGCTGGCCGATGAGCCGCTCGCGCAGGGGGTGCTCCTCCACCAGGCCGCTGAGCTCGCCCACCAGCTCGTGGTGGCGGCCCAGGTCCAGCTCCAGCTGGATGCAGTCCTCGTTGGCGGTGATGCGCTGCTCGTCGAGCTGGCTGGCGGCCGATTGGACCAGCCGGCTCTCGATGCCCTCCAGCGCCGGGCCGCGCCACAGCGCGAGCGCCTCGCGGTAGTACTTGACGGCCTCGTCGAGGCTGCGCTCGTCGCGGCTCCTGCGCGCCTTGAGCACGAGCTCGTCGAAGCGGCGGGCGTCGATCCGGCTCTCGCCGGTGCGCAGCGCGTAGCCCTGCGACCTGGTCACGATCATGTCGGGATCGCCGTTCGCGCTGAACAGGCGTCGCAACGTGGAGATGCAGATCTGCACCTGCGCCCGCGAGGTGGCGGGCGGGTCGTCGCCGTAGAGCGCCTCCATGAGACGCCCGATGGTGACGGGCCGGTCGGCGCTCAGGAGCAGGACGGCCAGGACGGTTCGCTGCCGGGAGCCTCCCAGGTCGAGAAGGCGCCCGTCGGCCGCGACTTCAAGAGGTCCCAGGATACGAAACTCCACACGCATCTCCTCGAAGAGGCCTCACTCCTACGGCGAGAATCCTCGCTATTTATGCTGCCAAGAGGTGCACGATGCGAATTCCGGCGCGAGACCACTTTGCTGATCTTCCGCGATTGGCGATGCCACTACCTGGTCACAACACGCCGAATGCGGTCCACCCCAAGATCTGCACGCTTGACATGATAGTCGCTCTTACAGGTCCGTCACTTTTGCCTTGGATGGTACAGTCCCGACCGACCTGTGGCTAGGCGATGGTGTTTTCTACACCGGGTTCACTTTTGCTTTAGTCGTCACGATCAGTCACTATTGGGCGATCTGGGATGGGGTCTATCCGAACCCTTCGCCCGGTGTTTCCCGACCGTTAAGCGGCCATGGGACGGCCCCCGTGTGATCCCGGCGGGCGGGTTCACACGGAGGCCGGTGGAGCATGAGCGCCGTGGCGCCTGGACGGCCGGTCCGGGAGGGGCGGTCCGGAAGGGCCGGTCCGTCAGCCCCAGGGAGTGGGGTCGCCGTTCTTCTGGGTCGGGGACGGCGTGGGGGTGGGCACGTTGTGGAGCTCCGTCTCGCCGCCGTGCCGAAGGGACGTGTGGGGGTCCGCGACCTGCGCGACGGCGACGCCCGCGCCGGCGAGACCGCTGAGGATCACGGCCGAGACGATCGAGATGACGAGGCGCGCGACGTTCTTGTTGGCGCTGGCGCTCATTGCCTACCTCCGTGTTCGTCGCGGCGGCGCATCGGTACGCCGGCCGCTGGGGGCGATCGGCAATCACGCTGGCAACGGCCGCCATCCGCTCCATATCGGCTTGCTTCCGGGCAGGCATCGGTGCAGGTCAGGCGATCGATAACGAGGCTTCCCAAGGCATAAATGGGCATTTTTCCGTAACGTGGGCAGGCTCCGGCGGCGGCGGCGGGAGGCCGCCGCCGTCACCCGCCATCCCTCGCTATCGCGCGGACAGGACCCGGCGATAGCGGACGGAAGGCGCGGCGATAGCGGCGCGCGCGACCCTGGCGGGGAGTCCGGGCGGCCAGGCATCTTGGTGAGGCCGCCCGGACGGTCAAGGCATGGAGCCGGCGCATCCGGGGGAACGCGGGCACGTCGCGGGGTGCGGCGGGCGGACTCGGTGGAGACGACTCCCTCAGACAGGCTCCTTTGGACAGGTGACGGTGAGATGGGTATTGCTGTACAGGCGTTGGACGGTGTGTACGGTCGCCCGGCCGCAGGCGTCCATGTGCGCATCGAGCATGCCGGCAGCGGCCAGTGGCTTACCGAGGCCAAGGCGGAGACCGACCCCGAGGGGCGGGTACGGGAATGGCGCGGGCACGCGTTCGACCGCGGCCTGTACAGGATGACGTTCGAGAGCGACCGTTACTTCGCCGGTCTCGGGCTCATCGCCGCCTATCCCGAGATAGTCGTCATGTTCCGCATCCAGGACGGCGCCGAGGCCTACCAGATTCAGGTGCTGCTTTCGACGTACTCGTACTCAGTCTATTTCGGTTCGCTCGGTTGAGCGTCTTCGCGTGAGCAGTAAAGGACCCGACCATGAACACCAGCCGTTACGCCGCGTTCCCCCAGGTCCCGCTAGATGACCGCACGTGGCCGGCCGCCACTGTCACGGCCGCCCCGCGCTGGCTCTCGACCGACCTGCGCGACGGCAACCAGGCCCTGGCCGCGCCGATGAGCCCGGAGCGCAAGCTGGTGATGTTCGACCTCCTGGTGGCCATGGGCTACAAGGAGATCGAGGTCGGGTTCCCCGCGGCCAGCCGCGACGACCACGACTTCGTCCGGATGATCATCGAGCAGGACCGCATCCCCGACGACGTGCGAGTCTCGGTGCTGGTCCAGGCCCGCGACGAGCTGATCGAGCGGACCGTGGAGAGCCTGCGCGGCGCGCCGCGCGCCACCGTCCACCTCTACAACGCCACCTCCCCGCAGTTCCGGCGGATGGTGTTCGGGATGACCCGCGACGAGTGCAAGGACATGGCCGTCCACGGCACCCAGGTGATGATGAAGTACGCCGAGCGCCTGCTCGGCACGTGCGACCTCGGCTTCCAGTACTCTCCCGAGCACTTCGCCGACACCGAGCCGGACTTCGCGCTGGAGGTCTGCGAGGCGGTCATGGACGTCTGGCGGCCCGGCCCGGACCGCCCGATCATCCTGAACTTCCCCACGACGGTCGAGCGCTCCACCCCCAACGTCTTCGCCGACCGGATCGAGTGGCTGAACCGCAACCTGTCACGCCGCGAGCACGTCTGCCTGTCGGTGCACCCGCACAACGACCGGGGCACCGGGGTCGCCACGGCGGAGCTGGCGCTGCTGGCGGGGGCCGAGCGGATCGAGGGCTGCCTGTTCGGCAACGGCGAGCGGGCGGGCAACGTCTGCCTGGTGACCCTGGGGCTGAACCTGTACACCCAGGGCATCGACCCCGGCATCGACTTCTCCGACCTCGACCACGTCCGCCGCACGGTCGAGCACTGCAACGGCATCCCGGTCCATCCCCGCCATCCCTACGGCGGCGACCTCGTCTACACCGCCTTCTCCGGCTCGCACCAGGACGCGATCAAGAAGGGGTTCGACGCCGTGGAGCGGGAGGCCGCGCGGACCGGGGCCGACCCGTCCCGGATGCCGTGGCGCATGCCGTACCTGCCGCTGGACCCCCAGGACGTGGGGCGCACCTACGAGGCCATCGTGCGGATCAGCAGCCAGTCGGGCAAGGGCGGCCTCGCCTATCTGATGAGCGCGCGGTACGGCCTCAACCTGCCCCGGGCGCTGCAGATCGAGTTCGCCCGCCACGTGCAGGCGCTGGCCGACGCCGAGGGCGGGGAGATCGCACCCGACCGGATCAGGGACGCCTTCCTGCGCGAGTACGCCGTCACCCCAGCCGTCACCCCGGCCGGGCCGCTCCCCGAGACCGCCGGGACGGTCACGGCCCTGCACATCGACGGAGAGGGCTTCGGCCTCGGCCCCCGCCGGACGGACACCGTCAGAGCCGTGCGCTCGGCCCTGGCCGAACGGGGCTTCCGCGTCCGCGTGGTCCACCACCTGG
This sequence comes from Paraplanobispora siamensis, assembly GCF_016863175.1. Lineage (GTDB taxonomy): Bacteria > Actinomycetota > Actinomycetes > Streptosporangiales > Streptosporangiaceae > Planobispora > Planobispora siamensis. The sequence continues at coordinate 166,687 of NZ_BOOJ01000047.1, read as the reverse complement.
GCCCGGCCGGCCGGGAGCGCGAGGAAGTGGCCGTCTACGCCCAGTGCGGCCTGGACGGCCGGACGTTCTGGGGGGCCGGGATCGAGCGCGACGTGGTGAGCGCGGCCCTGGCGGCCGTCGACGCCGCCGTCGCCAGGGCGGGACTGCGGCGCCCGGCCGCGCCCGCCGCTCTGCCGCCGCTGCCCGAGAGGGAACGGCGCCACGCGGGCCGCTCCGGCCACCCGGCCGGCCGGCCGCGCCGGGTAATAGCCGGGCGATAGGGAAGCGATGCCCGCCACCCCTAGCGTTGCCGGTGAACGAGGCCGCAGCGGCCCCGAGAGACAGGCGGTCACCTGACGGGAGATGGCCATGGGTCTGATCGAGCGCAAAGAGGAACTGACCTCCCTGGAGGAGCTCCTGGCCAACGCGGTCATGGGGCGGGGAAGGATCGCCCTGGTCGGTGGTGCGGTCGCCGTCGGCAAGAGCACCCTGCTGCGCTCGATCGCCGAGCAGGCCATCGAGCTGGGCGCCCTGGCCGTCACGGCGACGGGATCGCGCGTGGAGCGCGACCTGCCGCTGGGCGTGATGCGCCAGCTGATCCAGGACGCGCCGCTGGTGACCACGGTGCGCGAGCGGGCGCTGGCACTGCTGGAGGAGGGCGCGCGCACCGTGTCGGCGACGGACGGGGAGACCGAGCACCAGATCGACGCCCAGGTCGTGCACGCGCTGTGCAGCGTGCTGCTGGACCTGGCGGAGCGCTATCCCCTGGTGATCGTCGTCGACGACGTGCACCACGCCGACCGCGCCTCGCTGCTGTGCCTGGTGTACCTGGCCCGGCGGGTCAGGAACGCGCGGATCATGCTCGTGTTCGGCCACGCCGACCGGGGACGCTACACCGACGCCTACTTCCAGACCGACCTGCTGCGCCAGCCCCACTGCCGCCGCATCCGGCTGACGCCGCTGTCGCGCACCGGCGTGGCGGCGCTGGTGGCCGCCAAGGCGGGCGTCAAGGTCACCGAGCGCCTCGCCGACAGGTGGTACGCGCTCAGCGGCGGCAACCCCCTGCTGGCCGGCGCCCTGGCCGACGACCACGAGGACTTCGTCCGCGCCGCGAGCGAGCAGCCCGCCGACGTCGTCGTCGGCGAGCAGTTCGGCCAGGCCGTGCTGTCGTGCCTGCAGCGCGGCCGCTCCAGGACCACGCTGGTGGCGCGCGGCCTGGCGATCCTCGGGGAGTCGGAGGGCCTGGACCGGCTGCTGGACCTGCCCATGATCGACATCAGCGGGGAGCTGCTCTCCCTCGGCGCCGCCGGGCTGCTGGCGGGAGGCCGCTACCGCCACGAGGCGGTCAGGGAGATCGTGCTGGCCGGGATGGACGTCCAGGAGCGCAGGGAACTGCACCGCCGCGCGGCCGAGCTGGTCTACGCCAGGGGCCTGACGCCCTCGGTGATCGCCGAGCACCTCCTCAACGCCGACACGATCGAGGCGCCCTGGGTCGTCCCGGTCCTGGAGGAGGCCGCCAGGAACGCCCTGCGCGACGGGCACGTGGAGTCGGCGGTGGCCTACCTGCGCCGCGCCTGGACCGAGTGCGCGGACGAGGCCCACCGCTCGAAGATCATGACGATGCTGGTGCGGGCCGAGTGGCGCATCAACCCGGCCGCTCCCGAGGGGCACCTGTCCGAGCTCGCCGAGGCGATGAACCGGGGGAGCCTGCGCGGCGGCGACGCCGTCGTGCTGGCGCGGGCCCTGCTGTGGCACGGCCGCTTCGACGACGCGCGCGACGTGCTGGAGCAGCTCGACGGGGCGGCCGAGGCCGTCGACCAGGAGACGACCGCCGAGCTCGTCGTGGCCCGGCTGTGGCTGCGGGCCACCTACCCGCCCTTCCTCAACCACCTGCGGCGCACGACGGGGGAGTGGGGGCTGGCGAACATGGTCTCGGTGGCCGTCAGCCAGCGCCTGGAGTCGACGCTGGCCCTGGCCGAGGTGCTGACGCGCGGGCCGCGCGAGGGGAGCATGAACACCGTCGAGCGGATCCTGGAGGACTCCCGCCTCGACGAGATGACGCTGGACACCGTGGAGAACGCGCTGCTGGCGCTCACCTATGCCGGGCGCTGCGACCGGGCCGCCCCCTGGTGCGACCTGTTCGCCGTCGAGGCCTCCTCCCGGCAGGCGCCGAGCCGGCAGGCCCGGCTGGCGGCCATCCGCGCCGAGATCGCGATCCGCCAGGGCGACATGCCCGTCGCCGAGCACCACGCGCGCCTGGCGCTCGACAGCATCCCGATGAGCAGCTGGGGAGTGGCCATCGGCGGGCCGCTGAGCAGCCTGATCCTCGCGCTGACGGCGATGGGCAAGTACGACGCGGTGCGCGAGCACCTCGACCGGCCGGTCCCCGAGGCCATGTTCCAGACCCGGTACGGCCTGCACTACCTGCACGCGCGGGGCCGCTACAGCCTGGCGACCGAGTACGCGGCGCTGGCGCTGCGCGACTTCCAGCGCTGCGGCGAGCTGATGGTCGCATGGAACCTCGACACGCCGGGGCTGATCCCCTGGCGGGCCGACGCGGGCGAGGCGTGCCTGCGGATGGGGGAGACGGAGGAGGCCCGGCAGCTGGTCCAGGCGCACCTGGAGCTGTGCGGTTCCGACGCCCGCCGGGGCAGGGGCATCGCCCTGCGCCTGCTGGCCGCCACCTCCGAACCGGCGCGCCGCCCGGCGCTGCTGCGCCAGGCCACCGAGTACCTGCAGATGGCCGGGGACAAGTACGAGCTGGCCCGGGCGCTGCTCGACCTCGTCGAGGCCTACGACTCCCTCGGCGAGTACCGCCGCGCCCGGACGATCGCCGGCCGGGCCCAGGCGGTGGCCAAGGAGTGCCGGGCCGAGCCGATGATCGGCGCGCTGGCCCGGGGGGACGGCGCGGGGACGGCCTCCTCCCCGCTGTCAGGCGAGCTGTCCGGCGAGCTGATCGGCGTGCTGAGCGACGCCGAGCGCCGGGTCGCGATCCTGGCCGCGGCCGGTTACACCAACCGCGAGATCGCGTCCAAGCTGTACATCACGATCAGCACCGTCGAGCAGCACCTGACCCGCACCTACCGCAAGCTCAACATCAGCCAGCGGGCCGACCTGCCGCTGGTGCTGGAGTTCGGCGACCAGGCCTCCATCTGACCGTACGGCGGGCGGGTCCGATATCCGGGATCGCCGCCTCGTGAACCGGGGCCGCGCCGGGTTTCTCTTCGCGTGCCGTACCGCACCGGCCCAGCTGCGATTCCGGATATCCCCGCATTTTGCGAAAAGTCCATTCCTTCTCTCCGACGCATCCTGATGAAGGCGAACGGCCGGGCGATTTCTCCCGTGACCACCGGCCGTCCCGGCCGGTCCCTCCGCGCCCGGCGGGACGGGCGCCCGCGCGCATGGCTGCCGGATGATGAGGAGGGCACAATGTCAACGCTTCCCGGAGCGATCCGCAGGCTCGTGCTGGCGCCGTCCCTGAAGGACGTGACGTTCGGGGCGCGTGGTTTCCCGGCGGCCCCCTCGGCGGCGGTGCGGCGGCTGGAGGCGATCCCGCAGGCGGTCGTGTGCGGCTTCGAGTGGGGCATCGACGGGCGGGGCCTGTGGGAGGTCGAGCGCAGGCTCGGCATGGTCGACGTCGAGTTGCGCGGCTTCGCCTACGAGGGCGCGACCATGGCCTTCACCGTCCTGGACGCCATGGGAGGCGGGCGCGGGCACCGTACCCGCGACCTGATGGCGGGACCGGGCCGGCCGCACATCTTCCTGACCTACATCGGCATCGGCTTCGCCATGGCGCGCCTGCCCCGGGTGCTGTGGAAGAAGGTCGTCCCCGAGATGGACGGGGTGCCCTACCACCCCACGATGAGCTGGCTGGCGGTCGACGGCTACGGCTTCGACCGCGCCTACTTCGACACCCGCGCCTGGGTCGACGGGCAGAAGGTGCCCCGGCCCTACCCGTGGGACGGGGCCCCCGACTACTTCCCGCGCGCGGTGGACCAGGGCGTGGGCCGCGCCCTGTGGTTCATCCACGGCGCGCAGGTGCAGGACGTCGCGACGGCGGTGCGCCGCTTCGCCGCCCACCGCCAGGCGGACCTGTGGAGCGGCGTGGGCCTGGCCGCGGCGTTCGCCGGCGGCTGCGACGCCGAGGCCCTGGCCGCGCTGCGCGGGCAGGCAGGCGAGCACGGGGCCGAGGTGGCCCAGGGCGCGGTGTTCGCGGTCAAGGCGCGCGACCACGCCGGGTTCGTGCCGCCGCACACCGAGGCGGCCGGGGCCGTGCTCGCCGGGCTGTCGGTCGCCGACGCCGTGGCCCTGGCCGACGACACCGCCGTCGACCCGCGCACCCCGGGCCGGGTCCCGCCGTACGAGCTGTGGCGCCGGCGCGTGCGCGAGCGCTTTGCCGCGACCCCTGACCGGCTTCTGAGATAACCATTTCCCGAAATCGCCGCCGCGTTTAAGGCGCGACGGCCGCCGAGCATTGCCGGAAACGCTTCGAAATGAATTGAGGAATTCTCCGGTGAGCATTCACGGAGTGGACCGAACGCAGTTCCATATGGATACATTCGTACTGGATTTCCCCCTGCACCAGGGGTTCCCGGATGGGTGGAGAGGCAATTGACTAATTCTCTGCGTGCATTGAGAAGACGGATTCTCACACCTGACGTCTCTGAAACGAAACTTGAGAACCGCGGTTTCCATGTGAAGAACGAGGAGTCCCGGGCGCTGCTGGAGGAGATCGGCGCGACGTTCCTGCGCGGATACGCCTTCGCGGCGGAGGCGAGGACGCCGGCGGAGGCGGAGGAGCTCCTTGAGCGGGTGCCCGCGCGCTTCCGCGGGTTCGCCTACGAGGGCGCCGGGATGGGCTTCGCGGTGCTCGACGGGCTGCCGTTCGGCGGCGGCCGCAAGGTCGGGGACTTCCTCGCCGGGCGCGGCGACGCCCACATCTACATGGTCTACGTAGGGATCGGCTGGGCGATGGCCCGGCTGCCGCGTTTCCGCTGGCCCAGGAGCGCCGCGCTCGACCCGCTGCTGCTGTGGCTGGCGCACGACGGCTACGGATTCCACCAGGCCTATTTCCACACCGAGCGGTACGTGAACCGGCAGTACCGCGACCCGGACTTCCCGTGGCCCGCGGGTGAGGACCGGCACTACGCCAACCGGGCGATCGACCAGGGCATCGGGCGGGCCCTGTGGTTCGTCGGCGGCACCGACGTCGAGCGGGTGACCTCGATGGTCGGCAGGTTCCCCCGCTCGCGCCACGCCGACCTGTTCAGCGGCATCGGGCTGGCCGCCACCTACGCGGGCGGCGGCGCCGAGGACGAGCTGGTGGAACTGCGCGAGCGCGCCGGGCCGTACCGCCCCCAGCTCGCGCAGGGCAGCGCGTTCGCGGCCGAGGCCCGTATCCGCGCCGGCCTGCTGGTGCCGCACAACGAGGTGGCCACCCGGATCCTGTGCGGGACCGGTCCCGAGCAGGCGGCGCGGATCTGCCTCGACACCAGGCCCTCGGGGCCGGTGCGCGGTGGGATGCCCGCCTACGAGATGTGGCGGCAGCGCATCGCAGATCAGTTCGTATCTCTTGGAGGTGTTAGGCCGTGACCACGACAGCTGGCTGGTTGCGCCGGCAACTGGCGGGAATCCTCGCCCTGGCGCTGATGGTGACCGCGTTCCTGGTGGGCCGCCCCTATTTCGCATCGGCCGCCGAGAAGGAGGACGTGGCCGGGCGCTACGCCTTCACCTCGCACAGCGTCGCGCTGCCCGGCGGGTTCCCCCTGCAGACGATCCGCAAGGTCAACAAGGACTACAAGAAGATCGACGCCTGGATCTCCTCGGTCGGCGCCGCGATCGCGATGGACGACCTGGACGGCGACGGCCTGGCCAACGACCTGTGCACCGTCGACACCCGGACCGACCAGACCGTGGTGACCCCCACCCCCGGCGAGCGCGCCGGCCGCTACCAGCCCTTCGCGCTCACCTCGGGGAACCTGCCCATGGGCAGGGCCATGGCCCCCATGGGCTGCGTGCCGGGTGACTTCAACGAGGACGGCCGGACCGACCTGCTGGTCTATCTGTGGGGCCGCTCGCCCATCCTCCACCTGCAGAAGGCCGGGGTGAGCGCGCTGTCGGCCGACGCCTTCCAGGCCACCGAGCTGGTGCCGGCCTCCGCGGGCCCCTCCTACACCGGCCCGATCTGGAACACCAACGTGGCCACCGTCGCCGACTTCGACGGCGACGGGCACTCCGACATCTTCATCGGCAACTACTTCCCCGACGACTCGCGCGTCCTGGACGACACCGTCAGCGGCGGCGTGGAGATGAACGACTCCATGTCCCGGGGCTTCAACGGCGGGCGCAACTACTTCTTCCGCTGGACCGGCGGGACCGGGGGCGCGCAGCCCACGGCGAGCTTCCAGCGGGTCGACGACGTGCTGGAGGAGGAGGTCTCCACCGGCTGGGAGCTGGGCGCCACCTCCGTCGACCTGGACGGCGACCGGCTGCCCGAGCTGTTCCTGAACAACGACTTCGGCCCCGACCGCCTGCTGCACAACCGCTCCACCCCGGGCAAGCTGAAGTTCGCCCAGGTGGAGGGCGGCCGTACCCCGCTCACCCCGAAGTCCAAGGCGATCATGCACGACTCGTTCAAGGGCATGGGCTCCGACGCGGGCGACTTCAACGGCGACGGCATCTACGACTTCTTCGTCAGCAACATCACCACGCCCTACGGCATCCAGGAGAGCAACTTCCACTTCGTCTCCACCGCCAAGGACAAGACCGACCTGCGCACGCAGCTCAGCCAGGGCAGGGCGCCCTGGGAGGACCGCAGCGCCCAGCTGGGCACCGCCTGGTCGGGCTGGGGCTGGGACGTCAAGATCGCCGACTTCGACAACAGCGGCGACCCGGCGATCGCCCAGGCCACCGGGTTCGTCAAGGGCAGCGTCAACCGGTGGGCGCAGCTGCAGGAGCTGGCCACCGCCAACGACGGCGTCGTGCACAGCCCGCTGTCGTGGCCGGTCGTCAACGCCGGCAGCGACATCGCCGGCGGCCAGACCCTCGCCTTCTTCGCCAAGACCGCCGACGGGCGCTACGCCAACGTCTCCGAGGAGCTCGGCCTGGCCGTGCCGGTGCCCACGCGGGGCATCGCCACCGGCGACGCCGACGGCGACGGGCTGCTCGACTTCGCCGTCGCCCGGCAGTTCGACGTCCCGGTCTTCTACCGCAACACCAGCCCGTCCAAGGGCGCCTTCCTGGGACTGCGGCTGACCCACGAGTCCGCGGGCCCGGCGACCTCTTCCACCTCCACCGAGGGGCTCCCGGCGGCCGGGATCCCGGTCATCGGCGCGCAGGCGACGGTGACCACCGCCGACGGGCGCACCTTCGTCGGGCGCGTCGACGGCGGCAGCGGCCACTCGGGCAAGCGCTCCAAGGAGATCCACATCGGCCTCGGCGAGAACGTCACCGGGCCGCTGCGGGTCCACCTGACCTGGCGGGACCTGACCGGACAGCCCCGCGAGCAGGATCTTCAGCTCACCCCGGGCTGGCACCGGCTGCAGCTCGGCTCACAAGCGAAGGAGAAGTGACGACATGGCAGAGAAAACGATCAGTCCGCCGCGCCACGACCAGAAGGTCATCACGGCCCTGCGCCGGTTCGCCATCTCGATCACGATCTTCAACATCCTCGGCTACACGGTTCTGGGATTCGAGCAGGGGTGGGCCTGGCCGTTCGTCGCCCTGGCCACCGGCTACACCACGGAGATCCTGCTGGAGACCGTCGGGGCGCGCTCGGAGGGTCGTACGGCCCGCTATCGCGGCAACGGCTTCCGGGGGCTGGTGGAGTTCCTCTACCCGGCGCACATCACCAGCATCGCGATGAACATGCTGATCTACGTCAACGACCAGATCCTGGTGATGATGTTCGGCGTCATCGTCGCGGTCGGCACCAAGTGGGTGCTGCGGGCACCGGTCCGCGGCCGGCTGCGCCACTTCATGAACCCGTCCAACTTCGGCATCGCGGTCATCCTGGTGCTGTTCCCCTGGGCCAGCATCGCCCCGCCGTACCACTTCAGTGAGAACGTCACCAACCCGATCGACTGGCTCATCCCCGCGGTGATCATCTTCTTCGGCACCATGCTCAACGCCAAGCTCACCAACCGGATGTGGCTGATCGGCGCCTGGGTGGGCGGCTTCGCCCTGCAGGCGGTGGTCCGCGGCCTGATCATCGACGACATCTCCATCCTCGGCGGCCTGTCGATGATGACCGGCATCGCGTTCATCCTCTTCACCAACTACATGATCACCGACCCGGGGACGACCCCGTCCAAGCCGCTGTCGCAGGTCGCCTTCGGCGGCGGGGTGGCGCTGGTGTACGGCGTCCTGCTCGGCATGAACATCCCCTACGGGATCTTCTTCGCCACCGCGATCGTCTGCCTGATCCGCGGCGGGTTCCTGTGGTCCCTGCACATCGTGGCCAAGGCCCGCGAGCAGGAGGCGGCGCGGGTCACCGCCGCGGCCACCGAGGCGCTGGCCCCCGTGGAGAAAGCGGTCGCGAAGGTATGACCAGGATCGCCATCGTCGGCATGGCCTGCCGCTACCCGGACGCGGCCTCGCCCCGGGAGCTGTGGGAGAACGCGGTCGCCGGCCGCCGCGCCTTCCGCCGCCTGCCAGACGTCCGCATGAGGCTGGAGGACTACTGGGACCCCGACCCGGCCACCCCCGACCGCTTCTACGCGCGCACCGCCGCGGTCATCGAGGGCTACGAGTTCGACCGGATCGCCTACCGGATCGCCGGGAGCACCTACCGCTCGACCGACCTGACCCACTGGCTCGCGCTCGACATGGCGGGCCGGGCGCTGGAGGACGCGGGCTTCCCGGGGGCCGAGGGCCTGCCGAGGGACCGCACCGGCGTGGTCGTGGGCAACACCCTCACCGGTGAGTTCACCAGGGCGAACGTGCTCCGGCTGCGCTGGCCGTACGTCCGGCGCACGCTCGCCGCCGCGCTCAGGGAACAGGGCTGGGACGACGACAGGCTGGCGAGCTTCCTGTCCGACTACGAGGCCGCCTACAAGAGCCCGTTCCCGGCCATCGACGAGGACACCCTCGCCGGCGGCCTGTCCAACACCATCGCCGGACGGATCTGCAACCACTTCGACCTCAACGGGGGCGGCTACACCGTCGACGGCGCCTGCTCCTCGTCGCTGCTGTCGGTGGTGACGGCGGGCAAGGCGCTGAGCGACGGCGACCTCGACGTCGCCGTCGCCGGCGGGGTGGACCTGTCCATCGACCCCTTCGAGATCGTCGGTTTCGCCAAGACCGGGGCGCTGGCCAAGAGCGACTTCCGGCTCTACGACCGGCACTCCAACGGCTTCTGGCCGGGCGAGGGCTGCGGCATGGTCGTGCTGATGCGGGAGGAGGACGCGGTGGCGGCCGGGCACCGGATCTACGCCACCGTGGCCGGATGGGGCATCTCCTCCGACGGCAAGGGCGGCATCACCCGCCCCGAGGTCAGCGGCTACCAGCTCGCGCTGAAGCGGGCCTACGACAAGGCGGGCTTCGGCATCGGCACCGTCGCCCTGTTCGAGGGCCACGGCACCGGCACGGCCCTGGGCGACGCCACCGAGCTCAAGGCGCTGTCCGGCGCCCGGGCCGAGGCGGACCCCGGGGCGGCGCCCGCGGCGGTCGGCTCGATCAAGGGGATGATCGGGCACACCAAGGCGGCGGCCGGGGTGGCCGGGCTGATCAAGGCGGCGATGGCCGTGCACGAGCAGGTGCTGCCGCCGACCATCGGCTGCGTCGAGCCGCACCAGGTGCTGACCGAGGAACCGGCGGCCCTGCGCGTGCTGCGCAAGGCCGAGCCCTGGCCGGCCGACGCGCCGCTGCGCGCCGGCGTCACCGCCATGGGCTTCGGCGGCATCAACACCCACGTCGTGCTGGAGAGCACCGCCTCCCGGCGGCGGCCCCCGTCCACCCGCACCCGGGCGCTGGCCGCCTCGCTGCAGGACGCGGAGCTGCTGCTGGTCGACGGGGCCTCGCCGCGGGCGCTGCGCGAACGGCTGGCCAGGCTGGCCGACTTCGTGCCCGCGATCTCCTACTCCCAGCTCGCGGACCTGGCCGCCACGCTCCAGCGCGAGCTGCGCGACCTGCCCTACCGCGCCGCCGTCGTGGTGTCCTCCCCCGAGGACGCCGAGCGGCAGCTGCGGCGGGTGCTGTCGGCCCTGGAGTCGGGGGAGGAGAGCCTGTTCACCCCCGACGGCAAGGCCTTCGCCGGTCACGCGGCCGGGCGGGCCAGGGTCGGCTTCCTGTTCCCCGGCCAGGGGTCGGGGCGCGGCACCGGCGGCGGCGCGCTGCGCCGGCGCTTCGCCGACGTCGAGGAGGTCTACGCCAGGGCGGCGCTGCCCACCGGCGGCGACATGGTGGCCACCGCGGTCGCCCAGCCCCGCATCGTCACCGACTCCATGGCCGGGCTGCGGGCGCTGTCCCTGCTCGGCATCGACGCCGACGTGGCGGTCGGCCACAGCCTGGGCGAGCTGTCGGCGCTGCACTGGGCCGGCGCCATGGAGGAGGAGGACCTCCTGCGGGTGGCGACCAAGCGCGGCCGGGCCATGACCGAGCACAGCGAGTCGGGCACGATGGCCGGCGTCCGCGCGGCGCCCGAGACCGTGACCGGCCTGATCGGCGACCTGCCGGTGGTGATCGCCGGCTACAACGGCCCCACCCAGACCGTCGTCGCCGGGCCCGTCGAGGCCGTGGAGGAGGTCGGGCGCGCGGCGGCGCGGGCGGGGCTGACCTGGACCAGGCTGCCGGTCTCCCACGCCTTCCACTCGCCGCTGGTGGCCCCGGCCGCCGAGGCGCTGGCCGAGGCGCTGGCCGAGGAGCGGTTCGGCCCGATCGCGGGGCGGGTGGTCTCCACGGTCACCGGGACGGCGCTGCCGCCCGGCACCGACATCCCGCAGCTGCTGCACCGGCAGATCACCGCCCCCGTGCTCTTCACCCAGGCGGTGGAGCTGGCGGCCGAGGGCATGGACCTGCTCGTCGAGGTCGGCCCCGGGCGGGTGCTCAGCGGGCTGGCGGCCGAGGCGACACAGGTCCCCGCGGTCGCCCTGGACACCGACGGCGAGTCGCTGGCCGGGCTGCTGCGGGTGGCCGGCGCCGCCTACGTCGTCGGCGTCCCCGTCGCGCACGACGAACTGTTCCACGGCCGGCTGGTCCGGCCGCTGGAGGTCGGCCAGGAGTTCGCCTTCTTCGCCAGCCCCGCCGAGCAGGCCCCGGACGTGAAGGTCGCGCAGGCGGCCCGCACGCCCGGCGGCCCGGCGGCCGGTTCCCCCGCGCCGGCCGCCGGGCCGGTCTCCGCGGCGAAGCCCGAGGGGACGCGGCCGCAGGAGGCACAGGTGGAGTCGACCATCGACCTGCTGCGCCACCTGGCGGCCGAGCGCGCGGAGCTGCCCCTGGAGATGGTGACCGAGGACAGCCGGCCGCTGGACGAGCTGCACCTGAGCTCGGTCACGGTGATGCACATCATCGACCAGGCGACCCAGCGGCTGGGCGTGCCCGCGGGACAGGCGCCCACCAACCTCGCCACCGCGAGCCTGCGGGAACTGGGCGAGGCGCTGGACCGGCTGGCCACCGAGCCGCGGGAGCCGGCGGCCGCGGGCGTGGCCCCGGCCGCCGACTGGGTCAGGGCCTTCACCGTCGACCTCGACGTCAGGCCGCTGCCAGCCCGGACGGCGGCGCAGGAGAGCGGGAGCTGGCAGGTCTTCGCGGCGCCCGGGTCCCCGATCGCCGAGCCGCTGCGCGAGGCCCTCGAAGCAGGGAAGGTCGGTTCCGGTGTTCTGGTGTGCCTACCCCCCGAGTGTGCGCAGGAGCACCTCGAGCAGGCGCTGCTCGGCGCCAAGGCGGCCATGGCGGGCGGGCCGGGCACCCGGTTCGTCCTGGTCCAGCACGGCCGGGGCGCGGCGGGCCTGGCCAAGACCCTCCACCTGGAGGACCCCCGCGTGCGCACCACCGTCGTGCACGTACCGCCGCTACCCGAGGCGGTCGCCTGGGTGACGGCCGAGGTCGCGGCCACCACCGGCTTCGCCGAGGCCCACTACGACGCCGGCGGCGTACGGCGGGTCCCGGTGATGCGCGCGATGCCGGTACGGCCCGCGCGCACCGAGCAGCCGCTGGGCGCCGAGGACGTCCTGCTGGTCACCGGCGGCGGCAAGGGCATCACCGCCGAGTGCGCCATCGCGATGGCCGCCGACAGCGGCGCGCGGCTGGCCGTACTGGGCCGTTCCGATCCGGCCGGTGACCAGGAGCTCGCCGGGAACCTGCGGCGCATGGCCGACTCCGGGCTGAGGGTGCACTACGCGCGGGCCGACGTCACCGACGCCGATCAGGTGCGCCGCGCCGTCGCCGAGGTCGAGCGCGAGCTCGGGCCGGTGACCGCGGTGCTGCACGGCGCCGGGCGCAACGAGCCCGCGGGCCTGGCGAGCCTGGACATGGACGCCTTCCGGCGCACCTTCGCCCCCAAGGTCGACGGCCTGCGCCACGTGCTGGAGGCGGTACGACCCGGCGGGCTGCGCCTGCTGGTGACCTTCGGCAGCATCATCGGCCGGGCGGGCCTGCACGGCGAGGCCCACTACGCCACGGCCAACGAGTGGCTGGCCGACCTCACGGCCGAGGCGGCCCGGCGGCATCCGGACTGCCGCGCGATCTGCATGGAGTGGTCGGTCTGGTCCGACGTCGGCATGGGCGAGCGGCTGTCGGTCGTGGACCGGCTGGTCGAGCAGGGCATCACGCCGATCCCCGCGGAGCGGGGCGTGGAGATCATGCGACGCCTGGTCGCCGACCCCGGGACGCCCGGCGTCGTGGTGATCAGCGGGCGCACCGAGGGCATCGGCACCGTCGCCCGCGACCTGCCGGAGCTGCCGCTGCTGCGCTTCGTCGGCAAGCCGCTGGTGCGCTATCACGGCGTGGAGCTCGTCTCGGAGGTCGAGGTCAACGCCGGCACCGACCTCTATCTCCCCGACCACTTCCTGGACGGCAACCTGCTGTTCCCCGCGGTGTTCGGCATGGAGGCCATGGCCCAGGTCGCCCTGGCGACCACCGGGCGGGACACCGTGCCGGTCATCGAGGAGGCGCGGTTCCTGCGCCCGATCATCGTGCCGCCGGCCGGCAGCACCACGCTGCGCGTCGCCGCCACCGTCACCGACGACGACACGCTGGCGGTGACGATCCGCAGCGCGGAGACCGGCTTCGACGTGGACCACTTCCGGGCCCGGCTGCGCCTGACCGGCGAGACGGCGCCCGCCGGGCCGCCCGAGCAGGCCGAGGGACTGCCCCCGGTCCCGCTAGACCCGGCCACCGAGATGTACGGCGAGGTGCTCTTCCAGGGCAAGCGGTTCCAGCGGCTGGGCCGCTACCACCGGGCGGCGGCGCGCCACGTCGACGCCGAGGTGGCGGCGCTGGAGACCGGCGACTGGTTCGCCGCGTTCCTCCCCGGTGACCTGCTCCTGGGCGATCCGGGCATGCGCGACGCGCTGATGCACGGCAACCAGGTCTGCGTGCCGGACGCCACGCTGCTGCCCACCGGGGTCGACCGGATCCATCCCGGCGGTCCCGGTCTCGCCGCGATCGGCGGGCTGCGCTACTGCGCCGCCGAGCGTGAGCGCGACGGGGACACCTACGTCTACGACATCGCCGTGCGCACGCCGGACGGCGAGGTCGTCGAACGCTGGGAGGGCCTGCGCCTGCAGGCCGTACGCAAGAAGGACGGCCGCGGCCCCTGGACGGCGCCGCTGCTGGGCCCCTACCTGGAGCGGACGCTGGAGGACCTGACCGGGCAGCGGATCGCGGTCGCCGTCGAGCCGCACCAGCCGGACGACCCGCAGGACGAGCGGGCGCACACCGCCGCGGGCCTCGGCCGGGCGCTCGGCCGCGCGGTCGAGGTCGGGTACGGCCCCGTCGGGGCCGGGTCCGGTTCCGGCGGGGCCGGGGCAGGTTCCGGTTCCGGCGGCGTGCCGCGGATCGAGGGCGGGCCGGAGGTCTCGGCCGCCCACGTGCCCGGGATGACATTGTGCGTCGCGGCCCCGGGCCCCGTGGGATGCGCCGTCGCGCCGGTCGTCATCCGGCCGGAGCAGGAGCACCGGGACCTGCTGGGCGCGCACGCGCCGCTGGCCGGGCGGGTCGCCGCGCAGACGGGCGAGAGTCCCGACACCGCGGGCGCGCGGGTCCTGGCCGCAGCCGAGTGCCTGAAGGCGGCCGGCCTGCCGCCGGACACCCCGCTCGCCCCGCTCCCGGGCGCAGGCGGCGCGTGGACGGTCTTCGGCGCGCAGGACCTGCGGATCGCGACGCTGGCCACGTCCGTGCGGGGCGTCGAGCACCCCGTCGTCGTGGCGGTTCTCACCGAAGGGCGGTCATAGACCATGAGCAAGTACTTCGAGTATCTCCACACGGTGGGCTTCGAAGAGACGAACATCGTCGGCAACGTCTACTACGTCAACTATCTGCGGTGGCAGGGACGCTGCAGGGAGATGTTCCTGAAGGAGCGGGCCCCCGAGGTGCTCGCCGACCTCCAGGACGACCTGAAGCTCTTCACCCTCAAGGTCGAGTGCGAGTTCTTCGCCGAGATCACGGCCTTCGACGAACTGTCCATCCGGATGCGCCTGGGCGAGCTCGCGCAGACCCAGCTCGAGTTCAGCTTCGACTACGTCCGGCTGGACGCGGACGGGAGCGAGACGCTCATCGCCCGCGGCAAGCAGCGGGTGGCCTGCATGCGCGGGCCGAACACCCGCACCTCACCCGCCAGGGTTCCCGAACCGCTGGTCAGGGCGCTCGAACCGTACGCGTCGTAGGCGCGGATCAGGAGGACAGCGTGCAACTCCATCCATCAACCGCATCCCTGGAGACGACGGACGTCAGGAGCCTGGAGACGACGGACGCCAGGACCCTGCGCGACGCGTTCGGGACCTTCGCCACCGGTGTCACCGTGGTGACGACGGGCGGCTCCGTGCCGCACGCCATGACCGCCAACTCCTTCACCTCGGTCTCGCTCGACCCGCCGCTGCTGCTGGTGTGCATCGGCAAGGGCGCGGTGATGCACCAGCACCTGGGCACCAAGGACTTCTTCGGTGTCTCGGTGCTGGCGGCGCACCAGGAGAAGACGGCCCGGCACTTCGCCAACCGCTACCGGCCGCTCGGCGCGGCGCAGTTCGAGGAGGTCGACTGGCTGCCCGGCGACCTCACCGCGGTGCCGCTCATCGCCGACGCCGTCACCGGGTTCGAATGCCAGGTGTGGCGCTCCTACGACGGGGGCGACCACACGATCTTCATCGGCAGGGTGCTCTCGGTCTACCAGCGGGAGGCCGGCGGTCTGGTGGTCTACCGGGGACGGTTCCAGGGGATCTCCTCGGAGCTGAGCGCGGTCACGGCATGAGTATCACGGGCACACGGGTCACGGCGGCCACGCCGGTGCTCCCGGGCGGCACCCGCGCGGTGCCGCCCGGCCCGCCCCGTACGGCGGCGCCGAGCCTGTTCAGGCAACTGGTGACCGACCGGATCGGGCTGCTGTCGTCGGCCGCGGCGCGGTACGGCGACGCGGTCCGCATCTCCATCGGGCCCAAGACCATCTACCTGTTCAACCACCCCGACCACGCCAAGCACGTGCTGGCCGACAACAGCTCCGGCTACCACAAGGGCATCGGCCTGGCCGAGGCGCGGCGCGTCATCGGCGACGGGCTGCTGACCAGCGAGGGCGAGGTGTGGCGCCGCCAGCGCAGGGCGGTCCAGCCGATGTTCCAGAACAAGCGCCTCGCCCACCAGGACGCCGCCGTCGCCGCGGAGGCGGCCCGGCTGGTGGAGCGGCTGCGCGCGCACGCGGGCGGGGCGCCGGTCGACATGGCCGAGGAGATGACCGGGCTCACCCTCGGCGTGCTCGGCCGTACCCTGCTCGACGCCGACCTCGGGGCCTTCACCTCGATCGGGCACTCCTTCGAGGGCGTGCAGGACCAGGCGATGTTCGAGATGGTGTCCCTGAGCATGGTGCCGCTGTGGCTCCCGCTCCCGCTGCACCTGCGCTTCCGCCGGGCGCGCCGGGAGCTGTACCGGGTCGCCGACCGCCTCGTGCTCGACCGGGCCGGGCGCCCCGGCGACGACCTGCTGTCCCGCATGATCGATTCGGCGCGGCGGCTACCCGGCGGCGCCCGCGCCGCCCGGCGGCGATTGCGCGAGGAGCTGGTGACCGTACTGCTGGCCGGGCACGAGACGACGGCCAGCACGCTCTCGTGGGCCTTCCACCTGCTCGACCGGCACCCGCAGGTGCGCGAGCGGCTGCGCGAGGAGGCGGTGAGCGTGCTGGGCGACCGGCTGCCGGTCTACGAGGACCTCCACCGGCTCAGGTACACGGCGATGGTGGTGGAGGAGGTCATGCGCCTGTACCCGCCGGTGTGGGCGCTGACCCGGGTGGCGCAGCGGGACGACGAGGTGGGTGGCTACCACGTGCCGGCGGGCGCCGATGTGATGATCAGCCCGTACACGCTGCACCGGCATCCGGCCTTCTGGAACGACCCGGAGCGGTTCGACCCGGAGCGGTTCGACCCCGGCCGTCCCTCGGGCCGGCCCCGGTACGCCTACATCCCGTTCGGCGCGGGCCCGCGCTTCTGCGTCGGCAACCACCTGGGGATGATGGAGGCGACGTTCGTGCTGGCCATGGTCGTG
Source organism: Paraplanobispora siamensis (assembly GCF_016863175.1). Classification (GTDB taxonomy): domain Bacteria; phylum Actinomycetota; class Actinomycetes; order Streptosporangiales; family Streptosporangiaceae; genus Planobispora; species Planobispora siamensis. The sequence goes on along the minus strand of NZ_BOOJ01000047.1, from coordinate 150,025 downwards.
CGCGAGCTGCGGCTGACCGGGCTGCCCGGCCGTCCCGCGGTCCCCGAGGCGATGCTGTCGCTGCGGGTCAGGGGAGGGCTGCCGATGACCGTCAGCCTCGCCTGAGCAGGACGAGGGAAGAGAAGAGCCGCGGGCGGTGGCGTGGTCACCGCTCGCGGCTCGTCGTTCCGGGCCGTCCGGCCGGACGGGGATGTTCAGACGGGGGTGCCCGGGGGGACCCGGGCGGCCAGCAGGTCGCGCAGCGCCAGCAGCACCGGCGGGTCGAGCGGGCGCATCGGCTTGAGCCGGACGTCGGCGCGCTGCGGCGCGCCGCCCGCCTCGACGGTGACCGGCCCGTGGCGGGCGATGCACAGCGCCTCGTCGCCGCCGGGCGGGTAGTGGATGGCGTTGTCCCGGCCCGCGGCCACGGACTGGGCGATCAGGTGCCAGCGGCCCTCGGGCACGTTCTCCAGCACGTAGGGGCCGGGCCGGTCGAGCAGCGTGTAGCTGACGGGGCGGCCCTCCAGGATCTGGTCGGGGAACAGCCCGGCGAAGACCGGCCGGTCCGGCAGCGGGGAGACGATCTCGCCGTGCAGGGTGGTGGTCACCGTGCCCGGCGGGTGCTGCCCTCCGGCGGTCAGGAGCTGGGCCGTGACGCTCATGTGCCGGCGGTACTTGCTCGGCGGCAGGCCCACGCTGTAGGTGAAGCGGGAGCTGAAGGTGCCGACGCTGGAGTAGCCCACCTGGTGGCTGATGTTCGTGATGCTCAGCGAGGTGGAGGCGAGCAGCCGCTTGGCCTCGCGCAGCCGTACCGCCGACAGGAAACGCCCCGGGGACAGCCCGGTGACCCGTTGGAAGACGCGGGAGAAGTGGAACTTGCTGAACATCGCGGTACGGGCCATGTCATCGACGGTGATCTGCTCGCCGAAGTTCTCGTGCATGCTCTCGATCACTCGCAGGACGGCTCGCTCGATTACTTCGTCCATCAGTCCTCCGGGTCATTGAGGAGGGCAAACGAGCAATCCCGAATAAATTCATCCGTATGTCGACGGGAATTCTTCCGGATTGCTGTTCTTCCTCGCCCACCCTGGTCCGGCGTATTCCTCTGGCATTTGTCGGTGCCTTTCGGCTTCCTCCTTCTACACGCGGCGAGTCGTGCCGGGTGCTGCACGGCGGTTCCGAATTTGTCTGGGAATATTTCTGGGTGATTATGTGGTCACGTCCCGTGTCGGGGGCGTCCGGCCGGCTCGCGCGGCGCGGTCACACCGCCTCGGGGGCGGGGAGCACCCGCCGCAGGAGCCGCCCCTGCCGGTGGTGGGGGCGCCGCTCGCGGGGATAGCCGAGCGAGACCTCCTCGAAGCGCACTCCGTCGTGCCAGGTGGTCCGCGGGATGTGCAGGTGGCCGTAGACCACCGCGGCGGCGCGGTAGCGCAGGTGCCAGTCCGCGGTGTGCTCGGTGCCGCACCACAGGGCCAGCAGCTGGTGACGCAGGACCAGCGTGGGCGCGCGCAGCAGCGGAAAGTGGTTGACCAGGACCGTCGGCAGCCGCGGGTCGCAGGCGTCCAGGCGCCGCTCGGTCTCCCGCACCCGGGCGTGGCACCAGGCGTCGTGGCTCGGGTAGGGGTGGGGATGCAGCAGGAACTCGTCCTTGAACACCACCCCCTGGTCGTAGGCCATGGCCAGGGCCTCGGCCCGCGTGGTGCCCGGCGGCCGGAAGCTGCCGTCGTACAGCACGAACAGCGGGGCCACGGTCGCCGGGCCGCCCGGCCCCGTCCACACGGGGTAGGGGTCCTCGGGCGTGAGCACGCCGAGACCGCGGCACAGGCCGATCAGCCGGTGATAGCGGTCCTCTCCGCGCAGCCGCCCGGGGTCGTCGGGCCTGGTCCACAGCTCGTGGTTGCCGGGCGTCCAGACCACCGTGGCGAAGCGTTCCCTGAGCAGGGCCAGTGCCCACTCGATGTCGGCGATCCGCTCGCCCACGTCCCCGGCCACCAGCAGCCAGTCCTCGTCCGTCTCGGGACGCAGTCCCTCCACCGCCGCCCGGTTCTCCGGAAAGCCGACATGGAGGTCGCTGATGGCCAGCAGATTCCCTTTCGCGCTCCTGGAACTCTTCACCACGCGAGCGTATGCGCGGTACCGGGTCCCGAACCGTCGCCGGCGGCCGGATCTGGGGTCTGCGCACCTCGAATAAGGGGAGGTCACCCCGAATAAGGGGAGGCCGGACGGGGCTAGGGGTTGTGACCGTAGAGACCGGAAGCCAATTCTGATGAGGCCGGTAACCGGCATATGTCATGAAAATCCACTTCTGGGTCATCGTTTATGAAAAACGGATGATCCAGGCAGTGTGCGTGGGGAGTGAGCAATGGAGGAGATGCGCGACGAGGAGTTCGCGTATTTCGTCCGGACGATTAGACCGACGCTACGGCGTGCCGCATTCCAGCTTTCCGAGGACTGGTACGAGGCCGACGACCTCGTCCAGCGCACGCTCATGGCCATCCACCGGCGGTGGGACGCGCTCGACCGGCACGACGGGATGGGCGCCTACGCCCACCGGGTCATGCGGCGGCTGCTCATCAGCGACCGCAGGTCGCTGCGCTGGTCGCGCGAGGTGCTCACCGAGCCGCTGCCCGACTCCGTCCCGGCCTGGGACCCCTACGTCCAGGTGGGCGAGCGCCTGGTCCTGATGGAGGCGCTGGCCGGCCTGGGACCCCGGCAGCGGGCCGCGGTCGTCCTGCGCTACTGGGAGGACCGCAGCGTCGAGGAGACCGCCAGGGCCATGGGCAGCGGGTCCTCGACGGTGCGCAGCCAGACCGTGCGCGCGCTGAACGCCCTGCGCTCCGCGCTCGGCGGCGGTGGCGGTGGCGGTGGCGCCGACAGCGGTGGCGGCGGTGGCGGCGGTCGCAACGGTCGCAACGGTCGCAACGCAGAAGATGCACCGGACGGGCCGCTGTCCGGACCATGTGAGGGACCCGAGCTCAACGAGGTGGGAAACGCCGATGCGCCCAGACATCCCAGACGACCGGCAGAGCAGGACGACGACGCTCGAGGCGTTCGCGGACACGATCATCCCGGGGGCGAAGAGGTCGCCTGACGACAGGGCCGTGGCCGGCGTCTCCCCGGACGGCGGCGCCGTCGCGGCCGGGGCCATCGAGCTGCTGGAGTGGGACGCCACCGGGGTCACCGACGGGCTGGACGGCTACGCCGGCGGGCTGAACCGGCACGCCCTGGCCCACGCGGCCGAGCGGGGACTGGCGCTCGACGAGAGCGTGCCGCCGTTCGTGGCGCTGTCCTTCGAGGACCGCACCGCCCTGGTGCGGTGGCTGACCGCGCCCGGCCACCCGGAGAAGGCGCTGTGGGTCAGCCTCGCCCTGTTCTGCAACATGGCTTACGACTCGGCCGCGCACACCCACACCGCGGAGGCGCTCGCCGCGGGCCACCCGGGGCTGACGGCGATGGGCATCGCCATGCCGGACGCCGACGGCCTGTGGAGGTTCCCCGCCTACTCCTACGGCCGCCCCCTGGCCGACCTGCACCCGGACACGACCCCCACAGGGAGCCCCGCATGAACAGCGTAGAGAGCACCGACGTCCTGGTGGTGGGCAGCGGCTTCGGCGGGGCGATCGTCGCCTACCACCTGGCGGCGGGCGGCGCCCGGGTCGTGATGCTCGAACGCGGGCCGTGGCTGGAGACCGGCGAGTTCGAGCACGACTTCAAGCTCGGCTCGTCCTACACGCGCATCTTCGACTTCGTCGTGGGCGACGGCATGAGCGTGCTGGGCGGGAACTGCGTGGGCGGCGGCAGCGTGGTCTACTTCGCCGCGATGCCGCGCGCACCGCGCTTCGTGTTCGAGCGCCGCGGGAGCATCGCCCGGCGCATGTGGCCGGCGGCCATCAGCCGCGACACCCTGGACCCCTGGTACGACCGGGTCGCCGAGTCGATCCCGATCACCCAGCAGGGCTGGCAGGACGTGTCGTACTCCGGGGGCCTGTGGGCCGCGGCGTGCAAGCACGCCGGCCGTACCGCCAACCCGGTGCCCGCCGCCGTCGACACCGCCAAGTGCGTCAACTGCAACTGGATGATGGCCGGCTGCCGGTTCGAGGCCAAGCAGTCGCTGCTGTTCAACTATCTCCCGGCGGCCCTCGCGCACGGGGCCGAGATCAGGCCGCTGCACGAGGTGCAGAACATCGAGCGGACCGGCGACGGCGGCTACCGCGTGCACTACCAGCTCGTCGACGGCGAGGACTACCGCGTGACGACCGGGAGCGGGACGATCGACGCCAAGATCGTCGTGCTCGCGGCCGGAGCCGCGGCCACGCCCGTCATCCTGCAGCGCAGCGAGGCGACGCTCGGGCCGATGCCGTACGCCGTGGGCCGTTACTTCTCCGGCAACGGCGAGCGGCTCAACACCGCCGTGCTCAACGAGGACCGGGTGCGCGAGGTGCTGGGGCTGGATCGCGGCGACGGCCTGGCCTACGCGGCCAACCAGATCGGCAAGGGCCCGACCGTGGCCAACTGGGACCGGCTGGACGGCTCGCTGCCGGAGTACTCCCGCTACTCGCTGGAGCAGCTGTACTTCCCGCCGGGCCTGGGCACCATCCTGGCCATGACGGCCGGGTCCGATCCGATGTGGTTCGGCCTGGACAAGAAGGAGATGCTCCGGCGCTGGCGCTCCTGGCTGATCATCTTCCAGATGATCGAGGACGACAACGAGGGCGTCTTCGGGCCGCCCCCAGCGCGCGGCAACGCCGACCGGCTCTCGCAGCAGATGCTCGGCATCGGCAGGCTCAGCTACAAGCCGACCGCCAACACCCAGGCCGCCTGGGCGATGGCCGACGCCGAAGTGAAGGACATCCTCGAACGCGACGGCCTGGCCACGGTCACGCCGTGGACCAACGACCTGGTCGGCGCCTACACCGTCCACCCGCTGGCCTCCTGCCGCATCGGCGACGACCCGCACACCTCCGCCCTGGACGACCGGCACGAGCTGCGCGGCCACCCCGGGATCTTCGTCACCGACGGCTCCGCCGTACCGGGGGCGCTGACCGTCAACCCCGCGATGACCATCTCCGCGCTCGCCGAGCGCGCCGTCCCCGGCATCGTCCGCGCCGCACGCGAACGCGGCGTCGAGGTCGTGTACGGCGCGCCCGCGCCCGACGGCTCGACCGGCGGGCGCCGGGGAGCGGCCCGCCTGGCGGAGGCCCTGCTGAGCAGGTAGTGCCGCCGCGCGGGTGGTCGCGGGAGAGGCCGAGACAGGCCGAGAGACGCCGAGAGACGCCGAGAGAGAGGAGCCGGCCATGGGCCGGATGCTCAGCCGGGTGGCGCTGCGAGGTTCGCTGTCCCAGGTCCGCCACCTGTCCCCGGTACGGCCGCGCGCGGCCCGCGGCCTCGTCGCGAGCGTCTACGCCCAGGCCGAACGGGACTTCGGCATGCTCGCCCCGCCGGTGATCCTGCACTCGCCCGCGCCGGAGGTCCTGGCCGCCTGCTGGACGCTCCTGCGCGAGTCACTGCTGGCCGACGGCGCGGTGCCCCGGGCGGTCAAGGAGGCGGTGGCCACCGAGGTCTCGGCGGGCAACGCCTGTCCCTACTGCGTGGACGTCCACCGGGAGACACTGCGCGGCCTGGCGGGAGACGGCCGGGGCGTGATCGGGGCCGGGCTTGCGGGGGACGACCGGGACGCGGCCTGGTCCGGTTCGGCGCGGGCGGCCGCCTGGGCGCGGGCCGCCGGGACGCGGGACACGGCCGTACGGCCGCCGCTGCACGATGGGCACGTCCGGGAGCTCACGGCGGTCGCGGTCACCTTCCACTACCTCAACCGGATGGTCAACGTCTTCCTCGGCGACTCGCCGCTGCCGTCGAATGTGCCGCCCGGCGCGCGGGGCCCGGCCATGCGGCTGCTCGGCCTGCTCATGCGGCCGGCGGCGCGCAGGCCCGTGGCCACGGGGGAGTCGCGGACCCTGCTGCCCGTCGCGCCGCTTCCCGCCGACCTGTCGTGGGCGCGCGGCACGCCGTACCTGGAGGGCGCCTTCGCCCGGGCCGCCGCCGCCGTCGAGGAGGGCGGCCGCCGTTCGGTGCCCGGCCCGGTCCGTGAACTGGTCGCCGCCACGCTGGCGGACTGGGACGGCCGGCCGGTCGGGCTCGGCCGAGGCTGGGCCGCCGAGGCGGCCTCCGCGCTGCCCCCGGCCCAGCGCCCGGCCGGCCGCCTGGCCCTGCTCACGGCGCTGGCCTCCTACCAGGTCGACGGGGAGGTGGTGGGCGAGTTCCTGCGGGCGGAGTCCCGGGAGCGGGTGCTTCGGCCGGGGTCCGGTGAGCGGGCGTCGCGGGCGGAGCCCGGCCAGCGGGCGCTGGTCGAGCTCACCGCCTGGGCGAGCCTGGCCGCGGCGCGCCGGGTGGGCGCCTGGCTGTCGGCCGCCCCGCAGGACCGGGAACCCACTTCCTCCGTGCCTCGATGAGAACCCCATCCGTGCCCCGATGAGAACCCGATCTCCGAGTGAGAGGACACAGACATGACCGAGCTGGAGGTCGTACTCAACGACCTGACCGCCGACGGTGACCAGATCGACGCCCTGGTGGCCGGGCTCGACGCGGAGCAGTGGAACCTGCCCACGCCCGCGCCCGGGTGGACGATCGCCAACCAGATCGCCCACCTCGCCTTCGTCTTCCGGCTGGCGGCCACCGCGGCGATCGACCCCGAGGGGTTCGCGGCCGTGACGGCCGAGGCCCAGCACGACTTCGACGGCGCGGTGAACGCCGCGCTCAAGGACTACGAGAACGACACGCCCGAGGTGCTGCTCGCCCGCTGGAGGGCCGAGCGCGAGACCGTGGTCAGGGGGCTGGCCGCCGTCCCGCCGGGCCAGGTGGTGCCGTGGCTGGTCAACCCGCTGCCGCCCATCGTGCTGGCCTGCGCCGGGATCATGGAGCAGTTCGCCCACGGGCAGGACATCGCCGACGCGCTCGGGGTGGAGCTGGAGCGCACCGACCGCCTGCGCCACCTGGTGGTGTTCGCCGTCCTCACCCGTGACTTCGGCTACCTGTCCCGGGGCCTGACCCCGCCGTCGGCGGAGTTCCGCTTCGAGATCACGGCTCCCTCCGGGGAGGTGTGGGCCTACGGTCCCGAGGACGCCGAGCAGCGGGTCAGCGGTCCCGCGGTCGACTTCTGCCTGCTGGTGACCCGGCGCAGGCACCGGGACGACCTCGCGGTCACGGCCGTGGGCGAGGAGGCCGACCGCTGGCTGGACATCGCCCAGGCCTACCGCGGCCCGGCCGGAGCGGGCCGTGCCCCCGGCCAGTTCGCCCGCGCCACGGTCTAGCGTCCTGAAGCGAGCCGTCCGTGCACCCGCCGACGAGGCCGGGGCCACGGGCGGCTTCGTGCTGCCCGCTGTCCGGCGGGCGCGCGCCGCTCTCCGCGAGGCCGTCCGGGGAGCGTGCGCCGGGCTCTGGAAAACGGGCTTTATCGAGGATTGCTGCATGGTCTCCGGCGCGTTGACCCGCCTTGTGGCGCGCGGCTGTACTGATGATGTGTCAGCATCTGTGCGTTTTACGGGTTCCTGGTCGGTGATGGACGGGCCGGGAGCGGCGGGGGAAGTGGCCGACTGCCTCGGCGGCGCCGTACACCTCGCCTACGCGCAGGCCTCGGCCTCCGGCCCTGCCGCGATCACCGCCGGGTTCTCCGCCTACGAGGCGCAGACCAGGGCGCAGGCGCGGGCTGTGGCGCTGGACTACCTGCACCGGCTGTCCGGGGAGGACGGCGGAGGCCCCGGCGCGGGCGGCAGGCGGCTGCGCCTGGCCGACTTCGTTCCGGAACCGCCGCAGGAGGGCCCTCTCGGCGTCCCCGGTACCGGCCTGCTGAGCGGGGCGCCGTACCGGCTGCCCGCCGAGGTCGTGTGGCTGGGGGAGCGTGAGTCCCTGGTGGAGCCGACCGTGAGCGGGATCGTGGACCAGGGGGCCTCCGCCGGGGTCGCCGAGCTTCTCGCCCATGACGTGGTCGCCCGCTGGTGGGCCGATCCCCGCCATCCGCTGCTGCGGGTCTCCGCCCATCTCGACCGCCTGCTGCCCGTGAGCGTCATGGCGGCCGCCTCCGGCCTCGGGCTGCGCGTGTCGGCGTTCGTGCTGGTCGCCTCGGACATCCGGGTGGCCATGGTGATGGTCGGCGGGGACGGGGCCATGCTGGCCGTCGCGGCCGGCCGTACGGTCAAGGCGGCGGTGGGCGCGGCGTTCCTCCAGGCGATGGCGGTCAAGGCGCAGCCGTGGGACACGCTCACGGCGGGCGAGTCCCTGCGCCGCTTCGCGGTCTGGCACCGGGAGGCCGACTACGCGGCCCATCTGGAGCGCTCGGCGGTCGAGGCGGACCCGCGGCTCATCGAGGAGCCCGGCGGGCTGCGGCCGTCCAACTGGTCGGAGATCGCCGCCCGCAGGTTCGGGCACGAGCCGATCGCGGTCGAGGCGGCCGGGTCCGGGGAGATCGTCAAGGTCGTGTGCCCCGGCGCCGCCTGCTACCGGGCCGTCCCGGCGGGCACGACCCTGCCGTGTCCCGTCCCCTGACGGCGATCGCGATCAGGCGGGGGTACGGCAGTCGCGTGCTTGCCCGGCCTGCGGCCCCTGACCGACAGCGCACGATGGAAGTGAGCCCTGATCATCTTGATCTAGATAATTTGTAGTGGGCGGGCCTGCGTCGGGTGGCGGCCCGCAGGCCCCATGAGAGCGAGCGCGGGGCCGGGAGGTGAGCCATGGACCTTTCAGTCATCGGTATATCGCCGGAAGCCTCGGAGGTCTACCGCTACTTCCTCCGGCATCGGGGCGAGGGGATCGGCTCCGTGCCGGAGGCGCTGAGCATGGATCCCGACACGGTTGAGGCCGCCGTCGAGACCCTGGGCAGATTGTCCATGCTCGACCTAACCGACCGGCACAGGGTCGTGGCCACCGAGCCGAGGGTCGGCATCGAGCGCCTCGTGGAGAAGCGCCTCGACGAGCTCAACGCCGAGATCCGCCGGGTCTTCACGGCGCGCGACGCCATCTCCGGCTACATGGAGGACATGCGGGAGGGCGACCGCGCGGGCAGCGTGCTCGACATCGAGCGGGTGGAGAACGGCGCGCGGGTCCGCCAGCGCCTAGACGACCTGGCCTTCTTCACCTACAAGGAGACGCTCTGCCTGCACCCCGGCGGCCCGTTCACCCAGGTGATGATCGAGTCGGCGCTCCCGCTGGACACCCGCTCGCTGCGCCGGGGGATCTCGCTCAAGAGCGTGTACCACCCCCAGGCGCTGGAGGCCCCGCACATGATGTCCTACCTGCGCGAGCTGGTCAGCCTCGGCGCGGAGGTGCGCATCAGCGAGCAGCCCATGGACCGGATGCTGGTCTACGACCGCAGCGCCGCCGTCGTGCCGATCGACCCCAAGGAGAACTCCAAGGGCGCGCTGTTCGTCCGGGAGGCGGGCCTGGTCTCCCAGCTGGTGATCTATTTCGAGGGCGTGTGGAAGACCGCCGTCGACTTCCGGGAGTTCATCGATCCCCCCGCCGAGTCCTCCCCGCTGTCGGAGATGGAACAGCGCGTGCTGGACGTGATGGCCACCGCCGACAAGGACGAGATCGCCGCCCGAGAGCTGGACATCTCAGTACGGACCTACCGGCGCTACGTCGCCGACCTGATGGCCAGACTCGGCGCCGTCAACCGCTTCCAGGCCGCCCTGCGCGCCAAAGAGGAGAACTGGATCTGACCCTCGCCGGTGACCTCCTTCCACCAGCAAGATCCAAGTCGTTTGCAATCGCGGCTCGGCACCCTAATGCCGTGGCCCGCACCGCACTGCCGTGCAGAAGCGCGGTGCGGGCCCTCGGACGGGATTGCGACGGCTGCCCTCGAGCGGGCTGAGAAGGAGGCAGCGGTGGACGTGAACACCGTGCCATTGTTTGGAATCGTGTTCGGAGCGATCTTCGCCGGGATCGGCGTCCGCGTGATGGTCGTCGGGCAGCGGTTACGGCGGCACGGGGTGCGGGTGCCGGGCCTCGTCGTGGGACTGCGCTGGTCCGGCGGCGACAACGGTGTGTACTACCCCACCCTGCAGTTCCAGACGGTGCAGGGCTTTGTGATGGAGACCGAGTCGGATCTGGGCTCCAACCCGTCGCCGGTCCGTCCGGGCCAGCAGGTCATGGTGGTCTACGACCCCGAGCGACCCCGGCACGCCCGTCTGGACGGGGTGGGCGGCAGGGGTGTGCTCCGCAGCGTGCTGTTCATGATCGTCGGGGCGGTCGTCCTGGTTGCCTCCCTGGTCGCCGTGGCCGGCTCCTGGTTGTGAGGCGGGCTCCCGACTGTACGGACAGGGCATCGGTGAGCATGCCGTTGCGGGCTTGAAGGCATGGACGTACGAGAACCCGTGGTCCCCGCGACCTTGCCGGTCGTGGGGACCACGGGTTCTCGTCGTGTCGTCGGCTCCTCTCTCCGTTCTCCGTCTTGCCGGCTGCCAGGGGGTCCCAGTGCTCTCGGTTCTCTCCTTCTCTCCGGTCCTCTCGGTCGGTGCAGTCCTTCCAGGTCCTTCAGTCCTCCTGGTCTTCTCGGTCTCTCCGGTCGTCCGCGTTCTTCCAGGCGTGCCTGTCACCTCCGGTGTCGTGGTCGTGTGCTCCGGGCCGGTCGAGTCGCCGGGCCGGTTCGGGGCAGCGTGATATCGCCGCGTGGTGCGCGATGTCTTCTCGGGGGAGAGGCGGGCGCGCTGCCGGCTGCCTGTCGCCTCGGTGGCCGTGTCCCGTCGGTGCCGGGCTCTTCCCTGCGGACCCCGCTCGGAATGTGACGTCGAGCGCTGTGGGGGTCTGACGGCCGGTGGTCGGATGGTGCTCTGGTGCTTCCGGTTAATCGGACCGGTGGTCGTCCGGTCGGTTCGGTGTTATTCCAGAGGCTTTTCCCTTCTTATTCTCCAATGAATTCCGGTCAAGGGGGAATCAATTTTCAGGCGCCGGGCCAGGTGTTTCCGTCGGTGCCGGCGACACCCGGCCAGGTGTTGCCGTCCGTGCCCTGCGCGCCGGGCCAGGTGTTGCCGTCGGTGTCCGCCACGCCCGGCCAGGTGTTGCCGTCCGCCACCACCACGGCCTGCGGCGAGGTGCCGGTGGCCACGTTCAGGGCGTCGCTCCCGAAGCTCCACACCACGCCGCTGGCGGCAAGAGCGAGGGCCCAGGCGGCGATGTTCTTGGAAATCTTCTTGGAAACAATGTTGTTCGTCATTTCAATGCCTCTTTCTAGAGTGTTTTTGCTTGGCGTGTTCGCCTTGCAAGTACAACTCTGCGACTTTGGCGAGGCGTGAACCAGAGATATCGAGGGCAGCAAGCTGCACGGGGGTTTCCGCTTCCTGCCACGCCTGCCCCGGATGGGGGCGCGTATGCGCGTCGCGCGTGGGGGGCGGTGACAGGAAACTGCAGCGGCCGGTGCCGGGAGACGGTGGCAGGAAAGTGCGGCGGCCGGCGCCGGGGGATCGGCGCCGGCCCTGTCACCTGGTATGTCGCCTGGTCAGCACGCGACAAGGTGACATGGAACGGCTCGCGATCATTGACTGGTGAGGATTGGAGTCGCATCGGCCCCGTCGTCGTGAGCACCCGGATCCGGCCGCCACGCCGGCGGGTGCGACCCCGAGGGAGGAGCGTCAATGAGCATCTCGGAACTCGATCGCGCGCCGGTGCCGGCACCGGCCGGAGAACACATCCGCAGCCTGCCGGTCCCGCCTCCGGCGCCGGTGCCGGATCGGCCGCGGTCCCGTTCCATGCGCAGGCTTCGCGAGGAGCGGGACCGTCTTCGTGACAGGATCGTCGCCGGTCGCAGCCAGGCGGTCGACCGCCAGCACTCCCTGGGCAAACGTACGGCGCGCGAGCGGCTCGACCTGCTGCTCGACGAGGACTCCTTCGTCGAGATCGACATGTTCCGGCGGCACCAGGCGCACGGCCTCGGCATGGAGAGACAGCGCCCGCACACCGACGGGGTGGTGGCCGGTTCGGGCACGATCGACGGCCGCCGCGTCTTCGTCTACGCCCAGGACTTCACCATCTTTGGCGGCTCGCTCGGCGAGGCGCACGCGTTGAAGATCCAGAAGGTGATGGACCTGGCCCTGTCCACCGGCTCCCCCTTCATCGGGCTGAACGACAGCGGGGGCGCCCGGATCCAGGAGGGGGTGATGTCGCTCAACGGGTACGGCGGGATTTTCCAGCGCAACGTCCAGGCGTCCGGGGTGATCCCGCAGATCAGCGTCGTGCTCGGGCCGTGCGCCGGAGGGGCGGCCTACTCCACGGCCCTGGCGGACTTCACCTTCATGGTCCACGACACCGCCCAGCTCTACCTGACGGGGCCGGACGTCGTGGAGGCGGTGACGGGGGAGAGCGTGACCCACGCCCAGCTCGGCGGCGCGCAGGTGCACGGCACCCGGTCGGGTCTGGCCACGTTCGTGCACGACGACGAGGAGAGCTGCCTGGAGGACGTCCGCTATCTCGTCTCCATGCTGCCGAGCAACAACCTCGCGCTCCCGCCCGCGCTGCCCTCCTGCGGCGCGGCGGCGGACACGCGCCCCCGGCTGGCCGAGATCGTCCCCGTCGAGCCGAACAAGCCCTACGACATGCGCCTGGTGATCACCGAACTGGTGGACGAGGGGGACTTCCTGGAGCTGCACGAGGGCTGGGCGCAGAACGTGATCTGCGCGCTGGCCAGGATCGACGGCGAGGTGGTCGGCATCGTCGGCAACCAGCCCATGGTGCTGGCGGGGGTGCTCGACGTGGCCGCCTCGCAGAAGGCCGCACGATTCGTACGCTTCTGCGACGCGTTCGGCATCCCGCTGGTGACCCTCGTCGACGTCCCCGGTTTCCTGCCGGGCACCGACCAGGAGTACGACGGGATCATCAGGCACGGCGCCAAGCTGCTGTACGCCTACTGCGAGGCGAGCGTCCCCCGCATCCAGGTCATCGTGCGCAAGGCGTACGGCGGCGCCTACATCGTGATGGACTCCCGTTCCATCGGCACCGACCTGTCACTGGCGTGGCCGACCAACGAGATCGCCGTCATGGGAGCCGAGGGGGCGGTCAACGTCATCCACCGCCGCGAGCTGGCCGCCGCCGCCGACCCCGCCGCGCTGCGCGCGCGACTCGTGGAGGAGTACAGCGAGGAGCTCGTGCACCCGAACTACGCCGCGGAACGGGGACTGGTCGACGACGTGATCGACCCAGCCGACACCCGCTCGGCCGTCGCCCGCGGCCTGGCCATGCTCCGCGACAAGCGCAAGCAGGCGACGCCGCGCAAGCACGGCAACGTCCCCCTCTGACCCCTCTGCCGCGCTCCGCCGGGGACACCCCGTGACCCGGACGGGTGAGTCCTGAAGCGGAGAGCCGTACGGCGGTGCGTGCCGGACGGGTGAACCCACCCGTGGTGCACGTCCGCGGCCGGCCGCCTGTCGCCCGCCCGGGCTGCGCCTCACAGCAGATGGGTCTGCCCCCGCCAGGTCAGGGCACGTCCGCGGCCGGCCGCCTGTCGCCCACCCGGGTTGCGCCTCACAGCAGATGGGTCTGCCCCCGCAACGTCAGGGCACGCGCGGCGACGGGCGGCTGGGATCGAGATGTGACCGACGAGCCTGCCCCCGCAACGTCAGGGCGCACGCGGCGACGGGTGGCTGGGGCCGAGGTGACCGACGACCTCGCCACCCTTTGCGACCGCACGATAGGTCAGGATCGCCGACCGGCCCGGCCGCCTGCCTCCACCAGGGCGCCCGCCTGGGCAGACAGACCGACGCCGAGCCGCTCACCCCGGCCATCGCCCAAGCCCCGCCGGGCAACCGCCACAGACCGAACTCAGGACTCACTCCTCCTGGGCCCGGGACGCCGCGTCGTCGCCGGCCGGCACCGGCTTGCTCAGCCGTACCTCCTCCTCGGCGTACCCCAGCGCCCGGTAGAAGCTCCGGGCGCGGGCGTTGGCCGCGCCGGTCTCCAGCGTGATGCGCCGCAGGCCGCGGTCGCGCGCCCAGGACTCGGCGGCCTCCACCAGGGCGCGTCCGACGCCCGTGCGCTCCGCCCCGGCGCTGACGACGAGCTCGCCGATGTAGGCGTCCATCTGGCCGGTGAAGTGCCGCCGGGCGGCCATGGTGACGAATCCCGCGACGCGGCCGTCGCGGACCGCCACCAGCACGCCGTTACCGTCGTCGTCGCCCTGCTCCAGGGACCCGGCGACCCAGCCGCGCACGGCCTCGGCGACGGCAGCGGCGTCCCGCCAGGTCGCGACCCCCTCGGTCAGGCGCGGGGCCAGCGCGAGGACGGCGTCCCGGTCCTCGTCTCGGTAGGGCCGGATCGTGACAGAGGACTGTTCAGCGCTCATGATCGGCAGTCTGTCACCGGACCCCCGCGTGAAAAAACAGGAAGTGGACCCCTCGTCGTTCCCGTCCGTTCACCCTTGCGGGCTCCAGACCATCGTCTGCTGGTGGAGCCGCCGGCCGTCGTACCTGAGGCCGGGCACCACCGGCGTCGGGCCGTGGCGGAGGAAGCCCGCGCGTTCGAAGAAGCGCACCGCGCGGGTGTTCTCAACCAGGGTCTGCAGGTGGCATCCGGGAGAGCCGGCCTGCCTGAGCCGGTCGAGCCAGTGGTTCATCAGCGCGTCCGCGGCGCCGGTTCCGCGTGCCGCAGGCACCACGGCGATGTGCAGGTGCGCCGGCCACCGGGTGTCGGTGAAGTCTCCGGCGGTGGGCTCCCGCCGGATTCCCGCCCTCGCCATGTCGAGCACGGCGCGGCCGAAGAAGGCCGCGGCCCGCAGCCGGAAGGCCGGCCAGTGCTTCTTGACGGCCCGGTCTATTCGGTCGGCCTCGCTGGGGAACTCCGAGCTGTCCGGGCATCCCGTCAGATAGCCGACCGGGGCTCCGTCGGCCACGGCCAGCAGCAACGAGTGCGGCTCCAGGTCCATGTACGGATCCAGGTAGACGGCCGCCTCGGAATCCCGGTGGCCCCACAGGGATTCGGTCGGGGCTCCTTCGCCGGCCCGGGCGAACAGTTCGCGCAGCTCGGTGCGGTCGGTCTCGACAAAGCTGCGGATCTCCATGCTGTGGATCTCCATGCTGCGGATCTCCATCAATGCCTCCCTTGGGTGGCGGCGTGCCGGGGGATCACGGACGTCATAAACTATGTACCACTTATAGTGTATGACGTACACAGTTATTGGGCCATAACATCTCCGACATCGAGAGGAGGCCCATGGCGCAACTCCCGCCCGTCGTGGCCCGCATGTGGGGACGTGAACCCGTACCGCGCCGGGGGCCGCGGCCGCGCCTGGACCTCGCCGCGATCACGGCGGCCGCCATCGAGATCGCCGACGCCGAGGGGCTGGCGGGCGTCTCCATGAGCGCCGTCGCCACGCGGCTGGGCGTCGCGCCGATGGCGCTGTACCGCTACGTCGGCAACAAGGACGACCTGCTGATCGTGATGGCCGACAGCGCCGTGCCGCCGCCCCCGGACCCCGGCGGCCTGACCTGGCGGGACTATCTCGCCGCCTGGACCCGGGCCAACCGCGACATACTGCTCGCACGCCCGTGGCTGCTGTCGATCCAGGGCGACACACCGCCCGCGGGCCCGCAGCGCCTGAGGTGGCTGGACCGGGCCCTGCAGGCGCTCGGCGAGACGCCGCTCGACGACGGCGAGAAGTTCAACACCGTCACCGCGCTCACCGGCTACGCGCTGACCAGCGCCACGCTGGTGCACGCGACGGGTGCCGGCGGCCGGGAGGGCGAGGCCGGGATCGCCGGGGCCGCCGAGTACGGCGAGATCCTCGCCGAGGTGCTCGACCCTCAGGCGTATCCGACCCTGTCCGCCATGATGAGCTCCGGACTGCTCGGCCGCTCCGAGGACTGGGTCGAGGACGCCGACTTCACCTTCGGCCTCGACCTCCTGCTCGACGGCGTCGAGGCGCTGATCCGGCGCCGCACCCGCCGGCGTCACGACCGGAAATGATCACCGGCGTGGGGTGAGGGCCCCGCACGGTGGCCGGTTCAGGGGGGCTGGTTCAGGGCCGGTTCAGGGGGCCGGTTCAGGGAGGCCGGTTCAGGGGGGGCCGGTTCAGGGGCCGGCTCGGGGCCGGTTCAGTCGTCGTGCCGGGTGGAGAACCTCTCGGCGACGTCCCGGGCCCACTGCGCGGCCTCGGCCCCCTGGGCGCCGGTGAAGGGGGCGCCGGGCATCCGGCTCAGGCGCTGAACCTGTTCGGCGAAGCGCAGGTACTCCTGGCAGGCGTGCTCCCGGCAGGCGAGGCAGGTGACGCTCTCCGGGCGGGTGGAGGTCATCGCGTAGGGGACCTCGAGTCCGCAGCCGGTGGTGACGACGCTCGGGGCATCGGGCGCGCGGCCCACCATCGAGGTGATCACATTGCGGTAGGTGGCGCCGGCCTGCATCACCTTCTGCTCGACGTGGATGTGCGGGTCGGTCTCACTCATGTGCGTCCACGCCTCCGTCCGGGGTCGTCCCGGTATCAGGCTAACGCGTTGACCACGGAGAACGGGTGATCGGGATCTCCGGTTGACAGCATGTGGCGGTCCACGTGCAGTTTCCTGCCTCGCGCGGCGCTGGTCCGCGGCCGGGCCGGGTCCCAGAGTGGGAAGTGCGAAAAGACCGCAGCAGACCACTCCAGGAGGTGGCACATGAACAGCCCGGTGGACCCGACGACCGGCGGCCGGCCCGTCTGCGGCGCGCCGCGGGCGTCGGCGCGCAGGAGGGGCAGGGCCGCTGAACCATGCTGATCCAGCTGACGATGCGCCGTACCGGCGGAGTGCCGGTGCCGAGCTCCCCGATCGACGGGATCCGGATCATGGCGCTCCTGCCTAGCAGATGGCACAAGGACCTCACCCAGGCCACCGGGGACATCGTGATCCGGGTCCGTACGGACGGTGACACGACGAGTGCGGACGTCCGCGCCGAGGTGACCGAGATCCTCGCCAACCCGGAGGTCGGCCACTGGGAACTGGTGACCTGCCGCCCCCTGCACGCCAGGCACGACGAAAGGCACGACGAACAGGACTCAGCGAAGGAGGAGAAGTGATGATCGCTCCCATCTTGGGCGCCGGTGAATGCCACGTGTGGTGGGCGGACCCGCGGCACCAGACCGTCGAGGACATGTCGGAGGTGCTCAGCGAGCCGGAGCTGGAGCGGGCCGCGCGCTTCCGCCGCGACCCCGACCGGCGCAGGTTCCTGACCGGCTCGTGGCTGCTGCGTACGGTGACCGCGATCCAGCTCGGCATCCGTCCCGAGGACGTGGTCGTCGAGCGCAAGTGCTCCGACTGCACCAGGCACCACGGCAAGCCGCACATCCGCACGGCCGGCTCCCGGCTGCACGTCTCGGTCTCCCACTCGGGGGACCGGGTCGCCGTGGCGCTGACCACCGAGGGACCGCTGGGCGTGGACGTCGAGCTGGTCCCCTCGACCCCCATTGACGACCTGGCGCGGTGCGCTCTGACCGTACGCGAGCGCCGCGCCCTTGAGGCCCTGCCGCAGGCGGAGAGATATGAGGCCTTCGCGCGGGTGTGGGTGCGCAAGGAGGCGGCGTTGAAGGCCACCGGCCACGGGTTGCGCATCTCGCCGGACCGGGTGGAGGTCAGCGGACCCGAGGAGCGGCCCGAGCTGCTGAGCTGGCCGCTCGACGTCCCCCCCGCCGAGGTGAGCTATCGGGCGCTGGACCCCGGTGACGGGTATGTCGGGGTGCTCGCCGTGCTGACCGGGAACCGGAACCTGAGGGTGACCGAGTCCCACGTGGCCGGGATGCGGCTGGTCGGCGCCGAGCCGCTGCTGGTCGCCGCTTGATGACGTTGACGAGGCCCGGCGCGCGCTGGTGAATTGACTGTAGCGATCGCGCCCGCCGGGCCTCTCCCGGAACAGGGAGAGGAGGTTGACCTTCGATGAAGAAGACATTCGTTCTGATCCCGGGCCCCTGGATGGGAGCCTGGGTCTGGGAGCCGGTCGCCCGGCGTCTGCGCCGGCGCGGGCACCTCGTGCGCGCCGTCACCCTCCGGGGCCTGGGCGCCGACGACGCCGACGTCTCCGAGGTCGGTCTGGAGACCCACGTCGCCGAGGTCCTGGAGATCCTGGAGAAGGAGGACCTGCGCGACGTCGTCGTCGTGGGGCACAGCTACTCGGGGCTGGTGGCCGGCCAGGTGGCCGACCGGGCCCGTGACCGGGTGGCGCACACGGTGTTCGTCGAGGCGTTCCTGCCGCACGACGGCAAGTCCATGCTGCACGCCTTCCCCGAGCGCCAGCGCGCCGCGGAACTGCGGCTCATCGCCGGCAACCGGGGCCGCTGGCCGGCCCCCGACGCGACCGTGGTCGCCGACGGACAGGGCCTGACCCGCCGGCAGGCCCTGTGGCTCACCGAGCGGTTCGTGGACCACCCCGGGCGTACGATCGCCGAGCCCGCCGTGCTGACCCGTCCGCTGGCCCGGCAGCGGGCCACGTACGTCGTCTGCTCGAAGGAGCACTTCGACGGCAGCGTCTCCGCCGACGTCTCGGCCATGCGGGCCGTGCCGGGCTGGGACTTCCGAACGCTGGACACGGGGCACTGGCCGATGGTCTCGGCCCCGGGCAGGCTGTCGGCGCTCCTGGCCGACGTCGCCGACCCGGCCTCATGACCCGGTCTCATGACCCGGCCTCATGACCGGACACGTCGTCTCACGACCGGGACCGGGCCTCCTGCCGGGTGCCGGAGCCCAGGAACCGGCGCAGCGGCCGGCCGTACACGAACACCGGGATCCCCACGCCGGCCAGGAGCATCAGGGCGGTGAACACCCACTCGTTCGAGCCGCCGGGGCCGTAGACCCGGCTGGGGTGGTCGATGTCCACGGCCCTGGCCCGCTCTCCGGCCCGGTGGGAGTACCGGTCGCTGCCGTACATCTCGATGCCCGTCCTGCGGACCGTGCCGTCGCCGGACAGGAAGTCCCCCGTCCAGACGCAGGACTCGTGCCCGGGGTGCTGCACGCAGTCCAGCCGCTCCGGGGTGAACCAGCCCCCGATCCCGTCGGCGCGCGCGGCGCGCACGGCCGTGCCGACGTTCGGCACGGCCAGCAGGAGCAGGAAGGCGGCCAGGAGGGTCAGGGCCGCGCCGAAGGCGGGGGACCGCCGTGCGGCGGGCCCGTGGTCGGCCGCCGTCATGCGGGGGCGGCCGCGCAGTTGCACCGCATGAGGGCGCGCTCGGCGGGACGGGGCCGTCGGTGCAGGATCATCGCGACCACCATGGGCGCGAAGACGAGCGCGTTGTAGAACAGGTGCAGCTCCATGCGCGGCACGAGGAGCTGGATGAGGCTCGTCGGGGCCGGGCGCCCCAGCAGGTTGGCGCCGGCCAGCGCCTGGACGAGCAGCAGCAGGTGCTCGAGGTGGTGCCAGATCTGGATGCCGAGTGAGATGTTCCACCAGGTGCGGGCCCGGCCGGTGAAACCGGGCCGCAGCATGATCAGGCCGACCAGCATCAGGAGCGCGTAGCCGTAGTGCATCCACTCGGAGGTGACGAGCCACGGGAAGGGCACGCCCAGGACGCCCCGCGCCTGGGGCAGCGGCCAGCCCAGGACGTAGACCTGGACGGCCTGGGCGAGGTGTTCGGCCCAGTGGGCCACGACGATCAGAAGATAGACGTTGAGCGCCAGCCGGTGGTGCCGGGTGTTGAGCCCGGTCAACCGGCCGGGGGACTGTCCTAGGGAAACCGCTCCGGTCGCCATGGGGGAACCTCATTCCTCGGGGTCGTCGGCGAAGCCGTCCCCGGTCGCGGAATCCGATCGCCCCGCCCCCCGGAGCCCGGCGGCAGAATCTCTGGCCACGGCCCATTTTCATGACGGACCCGGCAGCGTTTTCTTCCATCGTGCTGACCTGCGCGGCGCGTCCCGGTCAGCGGGCCCTCGTCGTGTGATTGCGCAATGAGGAAGATGTGGATCGCAATCCAGCGGAAGCAGTCTGACGATCGCACCACCGTGAATTTCCCGGCGATCGGAAGGAAGCCGCACATGCCGCTGGACGCAACACCCGAGCGGGCACCCAGGATGACGAGGGCCGCGAAACTCGCGCGCCTGGCCGCCGGCGCGCTGGCCCTCATCCTGACGGCCTCGCTCACCACCACCGCCAGCGCCGACTCGCGAGGTTCCGGTACGGCGGGCCCCGACGGTACGGCCGTCGCGGACGGGACGACGGCTCCGCCGCCCGGGTTCAGCCACGGCAGGGTCGCCGTCGACGGCGGCACCGTCCACTACGTCCGCGGCGGCTCGGGCCCGGCCCTGCTGCTGTTGCACGGCTGGCCGCAGACCTGGGAGATGTGGCGCCCGGTGATGCCGGAGCTGGCCCGCGACCACACCGTCATCGCGATGGACCTGCCCGGCCTGGGCACCTCCGGCATCCCCGCCGGGGGCTACGACAAGGTCACCACGGCCCAGCGGATCCGCCAGGCCGCCAACAAGCTGGGCTTCCGGCAGGTGAAGATCATCGGCCATGACCTCGGCGTCCTGGTCGCCTACCCCTACGCCCGCGACTTCCCGTCCGAGGTGACCCGGCTGGCCATGATCGAGTCGCCGCTGCCCGGCTTCGGCCTGGAGGACCTGTACGGCCTGAGCTGGCACTTCCGCTTCAACTCCTCGCCCGCGCCGATCCCCGAGAAGATCATGGACAACGACGAGGTCCCGACCTACCTCGGGATGATCTTCGACTTCAGTTACCGCAAGGACGCCGTCGACCGTGAGGCCTTCTACCGGGCCTACGCCGACCCGGCCCGCCGTACGGCTGGTTACGAGTACTACCGGGCCCTGACCGCGGACGCGGCCGACAACAAGGCCAACGCCGCCAGGCGGCTGGCCATGCCGGTCCTGGGCATCGGCGGGCAGTACTCCTTCGGGCCCGGCGTCGCGGACTCCTTCCGCCAGGTCGCCGACGACGTGCGCACCGCCGTCGCGCCCGAGTCCGGGCACTTCGTCCCCGAGGAGAACCCGGCCTTCCTGGTGGCCTGCTCGAAGCTCTTCTTCGGCCCCGGGACCGCGACGCCCGCGCCGGAGCTCGCCGGCTGCGCTCCCTGAGGCCGGCCGTACGGCACGCACGACGCAAACGCACGACGCCAAGGATCCCGCGCCGGGTAGGAGACCCGGCGCGGGAACATCTCTGACAGGAGAAAGGGCCTGATTATGAGCCGCCACGTCCAGCGACGACCGTACCCCGAGCCCGGTGCCGGGCCAGAGGCGGCCGAGCGTCTGCGCCGCGAGTTCGGCGGACCCGTGCACCTGCCCGGCGAGGCCGCCTACGACAGGGAACGGCAGGCGCCCTATTCCGGCAGCGACCCGCGCCCGGCGCTCGTCGCGATGGCGTCGGGGGCCGCGGACGTGCAGGCCGCCGTCACCGCGGCGCGCGAGCACGGCCTGCCCTTCGCCGTCCAGGGCACCGGCCACGGCACGCACGCCGCCTCCGACGGGGGCCTGCTGCTGAAGACCGCGAAGATGGCCACCGTCCTGGTCGATCCCGACCGGAGGGTGGCCCACGTCGGGTGCGGCGCCACCTGGGAGCAGGTGATCGCCGCCGCGGAGCCGTTCGGCCTCGCGCCGCTGGCGGGCTCGCACCAGACGGTGGGCGTGGCGGGTTACACGCTGGGCGGCGGCGTGGGCTGGCTGTCGCGGCAGTACGGCTTCGCCGCCGACAGCGTGCTCCACGCCGAGGTCGTCACCGCCGACGGGCGGCTGCTGACCGCCGGCGCCGACCGGCATCCCGACCTGTTCTGGGCGATGCGCGGCGGCGGCGGCAACTTCGGCGTGGTGACCTCGCTGGAGTTCCGGCTCTATCCGGTGGCCCGGGTCTACGCCGGCGCCGCCTACTTCGCGGCCGAGCGGGCGGCCGAGGTGCTCGCCCGCTATCGCGACTGGACCGACGGCGCGCCCGACGAGCTGAGCACCGCCGTCCTGCTGACCAGGGCCCCCTACGACCCGCAGCTGCCCGCCTCGCTGCGGGGCAGGCGGGTGCTGGCGATCCAGGCCATGTTCACCGGGGAGCCGGAGCGGGCGCGGCAGCTGCTCGACCCGCTGTGGCGGGCGGCCGGCCCGGCGCTGCTGGAGACGTTCAGGGTGGCGCCCTTCGGGGGCATCGATATGGGCGGCACCGGGCCCGCCCACGTTAACCCGCTCGACACGCTGCCCGACCCGGTGATCGACGTCCTGGTGACCGAGGCCGGGCGGCCCGGCTCCCCGGTCTCGGCGGTGGAGATCCGCCACTGGGGCGGCGCGATGGGCCGGCCGGGGCCGCAGGCCGGTCCCGTGGGCCACCGCACGGCGCGCTTCACCGCCATCCTCGACGCGTGGGTGCCGCAGGTGGACAGGGTGCTGCGGCCGTACGCGGCCGGGCGCGCGTTCCTGAACTTCCTGCACGACCCGGCCGGGGCCGAGAGCGCCTACGCCCCCGGCGACTACGCGCGGCTGCGCGAGGTGAAGCGGGCCTACGACCCGGACAACTTCTTCCACCTCAACTACAACATCCCCCCGGCGCCTCCCGGCGCCCGCTGAGCACGCGGGAAAGGGCGGGAGAGCGGTCCTCACCGGGACCGTCCTCCCGCCCTTTCCCGCGTCCGGCGCGTCCGGCCGGGGCCCGCCGTCCCTCACAGCTCCACGCGCACGCCGTAGGCGGTGACCCAGGTGTCGAACTCGATCAGCCGCTCGATGACGGCGCGGGCGCTCCACGGGCCGCCCATGGCGTAGGAGCCGGCCGGCGCGTCGAGCAGCGTGCGGATCTCCGGCTCCGAGGCCAGCTTGAGCACCGGGCTGTCGCCGGCCAGGATGGCCTCCAGCTTCTCGCGCAGCGCCGCTTCGTACTTCTCGTCCTGGGTGGAGGGGTAGGGGTTCTTCTTGCGGTCCAGGACCGAGTCGGGCAGCACGCCCCGCATGGCGGCGCGCAGCAGGCTCTTCTCGCGGCCGTCGAAGGTCTTCATCGCCCAGGGCGTGTTGTAGACGTACTCGACCAGCCGGTGGTCGGTGAAGGGGACCCGCACCTCCAGGCTCGCGGCCATGCTGATGCGGTCCTTGCGGTCCAGCAGGAAGTTCTCCCAGCGGGTGAGGTTGAGGTAGGTCAGCTCGC
This sequence comes from Paraplanobispora siamensis, assembly GCF_016863175.1. Lineage (GTDB taxonomy): Bacteria > Actinomycetota > Actinomycetes > Streptosporangiales > Streptosporangiaceae > Planobispora > Planobispora siamensis. The sequence continues at coordinate 126,997 of NZ_BOOJ01000047.1, read as the reverse complement.
GCATGCGCGCCTCCAGCCCGCTCTCCCCGGGCAGGCGCGGCACCTCCTCCAGGGCCTCGGCGTAGCGGTCCTTGACGTACTCGCCCAGCCCCAGCCGGTCCCACAGGCCGATCGACTGCAGCGCGCCGATGCCGCCGGCCTTCTTGAACGGGGAGTGCCAGGGGAAGGTGTCCGACTCGACGGCGTCCCGGTCGTGGAACCAGGTGTAGCCGCCGAACAGCTCGTCGGCCGCCTCGCCCGACAGCGCCACCGTCATCCGCTCCTTCAGCGCCCGGCACAGCACCAGCAGCGAGTACTCCATGTCGCCGGTGGAGACCGGCAGGTCCTGGGCCCGCAGCACCGTGCGCCGCACCTCCGGGTCGAGGATCTCGGCGTTGTCCAGCTCGACGATGATGTGCTCGGCGCCCACGTGCTCGGCGACCTCGACGGCGAAGGGGGTGTCGGGGTCCTCCCACTGCACGTTGGCCTTGAAGCGCGACTCGTGGCCCTTGAAGTCCACCGAGAAGGCCTTCAGCGGCCGGTCGGCGCCCCGGCGGGCCATCGCCCGCGCGGCCAGCGCGGTGATCGCGCTGGAGTCCAGGCCGCCGGAGAGCAGGGTGCCGACGGTGACGTCGGCGACCATCTGCCGCTCCACGATCTCCTCCAGGAGCCGGCGGACCGTGGCCACCGTCGTGTCGAGGTCGTCGTGGTGCTCGCGCGCCTCCAGCCGCCAGTAGCGCGTCTCGGTGCTCCCCGAGCGGGAGAAGCGCAGGACGGTGGCCGGGCGGACCTCGTACATGCCGCGGAAGACCGCGTGGCCCGGCGTCTTGACGATGGTGAAGATCTCCCGCAGCCCGTCCGCGTCGATCACGGCCTCCGCCCGGGGGTGGGCGAGGATCGTCTTGGGCTCGGAGCCGAACAGCAGGCCGCCGGGCGTCGGATAGTAGTACAGCGGCTTGACGCCCATCCGGTCGCGGACCAGCAGCAGCTCCTCGGTGCGCGGGTCCCAGATCGCCAGGGCGAAGATGCCGTCGAGGCGCTCGGCGAAGTCCGCGCCCCACTCCAGATAGGCGCGCAGCACGACCTCGGTGTCACTCGTCGTACGGAACTCGTGGCCCAGGCCGATCAGTTCCTCACGCAGCTCCCGGTAGTTGTAGACCTCGCCGTTGTAGGTCATGACCGGCAGGGTCTCACTCCCGGCGGCCATCGGCTGCCGCCCGCCCTCAAGATCGATGATCGCAAGCCTGCGGTGCCCCAGGGCCGCGCGGGGCGAGGTCCACACCCCGCCGGCGTCCGGGCCCCGGTACTCCAGGGTGGCGGTCATGGCGGAGATCACGTCACCCGCGCCGCTCAGGTCCTCGTCGTAGTTCACACATCCAGCGATGCCGCACATGTCCAACAGTTCCTTTCGATAGGTGTTCGGTGGGCCGGGCGCCCGGGTCGAGGCGGTGCGAGGCTCAGGCCGCGGCCCGGGCGAAGTCCCGGGCGCCGTGCAGCCACGAGACCTTTTCGTGCAGGTCGTCGTCGGACAGGGCCGACAACATCCGGTTCCTGGCCAGGGCCTCGTCCCCGGCCGGGTGGTAGAGCAGCTCGCCCATCGCGCGGGCGACCAGCTGCGTCCTGCCGGTGCGTTCGCGCCGGGCCGCGTTGTACTTCTCGAACCGCTGCGGGAACTCCCCGGCGCCGCAGTCCAGCAGCTCGCCGAGCGTCACCGCGTCCTCCAGCGCCATGCAGGCGCCCTGCGCCGCGTACTGCAGCATGGGGTGGGCGGCGTCGCCCAGCAGGACCACCCGCCCGTCGGTCCAGTCGCCGACCGGGTCGCGGTCGCACAGCACCCACTCCCGCCAGTCCTCGCCCAGCTCCAGCAGGCGCCGGGCGGTCTCGCCCAGCCCGGGGAACTCGCCGAGCACGTGCTCGCGCGCCGCGGGCCTGCCGGTCACCACCCGGGTGGCGCCGTCGTCGCGGGTGGCCGCCAGGTTGAGGTACCGGCCGCCGCCGATCGGATAGTGCACGAAGTGCCAGCCGGGACCGGCCCACAGGGTCACGGTGTTCCAGCGCAGCTCCGCGGGCACCCGCTCCATCGGGATCACCGAGCGGTAGATGGTGTGCCCCGACACCCGGGGCTCCCCGTCGCCGACGAGCCGGGCGCGCACCGCCGAGCGGATGCCGTCGGCCCCGATCAGCGCGTCGCCGCGGACCCGCCCGCCGTCGTCGAGGATCGCGGTCACCCCGGCCGCGTCCTGGCGGTAGTCGGCGACGTGGCTGCGGTCGCGCAGCTCGACCAGCGGGGAGGTACGGCAGGCGGCCAGCAGCGGGCCGTACAGGTCCACGCGCTGGACCACCGCGTACGGGTTGCCGAAGCGGGCCCGGTAGCGGCCGGTGAGCGGCATGCTCGCCACCCGCTCGCCGGTGGTGCCGTCCATGAAGCGCAGCTCGTCGATGTGGACCGCCAGGCTGCGCACCTCGTGGCCCACGCCGAGCCGGTCCAGGGCGGTGAAGCCGTTCGGGCCGATCTGGATGCCCGCGCCGAGTTCGGTGAACCCCTCGCGGCGCTCCAGGACCACCGCCCGGTGCCCCCGCCCCGCGGCGGCGACGGCGGCGGCGAGGCCTCCGATGCCGCCGCCGGCGATGAGTATGGTCGCCATCTCTTCCTTCCTGTCCGTCACTGGGTTTTTCCGGGACCGGGTTCTCCGGGCCGGGCTCACTGGGGGACCGGCAGCCGGTCGAGCACCGAGAGCAGGGCGTCGCGCAGGATGCCGACCCCGTCCGAGGTGAGCACCGACTCCGGGTGGAACTGCATGGAGGCGAATCCGGGCCCGCGCAGCGCGTGCACCTCGCCCGTCTCCGGGTCGCGGCTGACGGAGACCGGCCCCGGCAGCCCCGCGGGCTCGAACTCCTCCGACTCCGCGTGCGAGGCGAAGGTGTTGTAGAAGCCCACCCTGGTCCGGCGGCCGAACAGGTCGATCACCCGCTGCACGCCCTGGTTGGGCACCTTCCTGCGGCGCAGCGGCAGGCCGAGCGCGCCGCTGAGCACCTGGTGGCTCAGGCACACGGCGAGGAACGGGACGCCGGATCCCAGCAGCCGGTCCACGGCGCCGCGCAGGTGAGCGATCTTGGGATGGGTCAGCTCCGCGGGGTCGCCGGGGCCGGGGCCGAGCACCACCACGTCGTGCCGCTCCAGCTCGTACGGCTCGTCGAACCTGCGCACGCTCACCTGCAGGCCCAGCGAGCGCAGCTGGTGGGCGATCATCGAGGTGAACGTGTCCTCGGCGTCCACCACCAGCGCCCGGCGGCCGATCAGGTCGGGCGTCCAGAAGGTCCGCTCGGCCGGTTCCCGCCGCCAGAACCCGGAGATGTCCTCGTTGCGCCCCTCCAGCGCGCCGCGCACGTCGGGGTGCTCGGCGAGCTGCTCGGGCGGCTCGGCGCACAGCGCTTCGAGCAGCCCGGCCGCCTTGGCCGCGGTCTCGGCCACCTCCGACTCGGGGTCGGAGTGCCTGACCAGGGTGGCGCCCACCCCGATGTCCACCCGGCCGCCGGCGTCGATGTCGGCGGTGCGGATCAGGATCGAGGAGTCGAGCGTGCGCCCGCCCGCCGCGTCCCTGCCGATCAGCGCGGCGACGCCGCTGTAGTAGCCCCGGCCCCGCCTCTCGTAGCGGCCGATCACCCGGCAGGCGTTCTCCAGCGGGCTGCCGGTGACGGTGGGCGCGAAGAGCGTCTCGTGCAGGATCTCCCGCACGTCCCTGCCGGTCCGGCCCTCGATGTAGTACTCGGTGTGCGCGAGCCTGGTCATCTCCCGCAGGAACGGGCCGGTCAGGCGGCCTCCCGACTCGCAGATCCTGGCCATCATCTTGAGCTCTTCGTCGACGACCATGTACAGCTCGTCGGCTTCCTTCTTGTCGGCGAGGAAGTCCATCAGCGCGCCGACGGTCGGGCCCGACGGGGGATAGCGATAGGTGCCGCTGATCGGGTTCATCACCGCGACGCCGTCCGAGACGCTGATGTGCCGCTCCGGTGAGGCGCCGACGAGCGTCCTGTCGCCGGTGTGGACGATGAACGTCCAGTACGTGCCCGACTCGCGGGTGACGAGCCGGCGGAAGAGCGTCAGCGCGCTGCGCGGGGTGTAGTCGGTGATGTCGGCCACGAACGAGCGTTTGATGACGAAGTTGGCGCCCTCGCCCCGGCCGATCTCGTCCTCGATGACGGCGCGCACGATGCGCGCGTAGTCGTCGTCGGAGGTGTCCACGTGCCGGTTGCGGGCCTGGATGCGCTGGTCGGGTATGCGGGCCAGTGCGGCGGGGAGCGGCACGACGGCGTGCCCGGTGACGGTCATCGCGACGAGGGGGGCGCCGTCGTCGCGCGCCTCGAAGCCCCGCTCGCCGATCTGCCGGAACGGGATGAGCGTCAGCAGCTCGGGCCCCTCGCCGCGCGGCTCGTCGGAGAGGGGGAGCTCGGCCAGCGTGGCGGCCGTGGAGACCTCGCCCACCAGGACGTCGAGCACGCCCTCCCGGCCGGCGCCGGGCCGGTGCAGCAGCGCGAAGGCGGGGGGCCGCGGGGAGAGGATCTCGTCGAGGAGGCGGTCGGCGGTCGTGTCCGCGCTTCTGAAGGGGGGCTCGGCGGTCATCTCCCCGCCTCCTCGGGGAGGTCGGTCAGGAGCTGCTTGGCCGTGGTGACCACGCCGCACCGGCCGGCCACGTACCGCAGGGCCAGGCGGTGCTCCTCGGCGGTGAAGTCGGCGATCGCGTCGGCCACCAGGAACGGCTGGACGTCCTGGGCGAAGGCGTCGTTGGCCGTCATGAGGATGCCCACGTGCGCGTACACCCCGGCGATGATGAGCTGGTCGCGCCCTCTGTCGCGCAGCCACCGCAGCAGCGGACTGCGGTGGAAGGCGCTGTAGCGCCACTTGGTGAGCACCAGGTCGCCCGGCCTGGGCGCCACCTCCTCCACGACCCTGCGCTGGTCCTCGTCGGCGGTCATGCCGGGGCCCCAGAAGTCCTTGAGCAGCCCCCGCTGTTCCTCGGTCATCCCGCCCGGCTGCGCGGTGTACGCGACCGGGACGCCCAGGGCCGCGCAGCGCTCGCGCAGGGCCCGCGCGTTCCTGAGGAGGTCCGTCACCGGGGCCTCGCCGCGCGGAAAGGCACGCAGGAAGAAATGCTGCATATCGTGGAGCAGGAGTACGGCCCGGTCCGGATCGATCGACCATTGCGCCGTGTTCTCGGGAAGTTCTCCGACATCCGGCATGGGATATGGCGTTATGTAGGGAATGCCGGCCATTGTGTTTCCTCTTTCATTCGTGCTGGAAATTGCTAGGCGCCCAGAGTGGCGCCGCCGTCCACCGTGAGGTGCTGAAGGGTGATGTGATCGGCCCGGCTCGAAAGCAGGAAGGCGACGGCCTCCGCGATGTCGCCCGGTTCGGCGACCTTCCCGAGCGGGATGCCGGTGCGGTACACGCCGGGGCTGCCCTCGATCGAGGCCCGCAGCGCGCGTTCGTGGTCGCTCCACAGCGAGGAGAGCATCGGGGTGTCGGTCGAACCCGGGGTCACCACGTTGCAGCGGATCCCGTAGCCCGCCACCTCCAGCCCCAGCGTCTTGGTGAAGACCAGCGCCGCGGCCTTGGAGGCGGCGTAGGCGGACATGTCCACGCGGGCGGTCAGCGCCGCGTTGGAGGCGACGGTGACGACCGCCCCAGAGCGTCGCGGCACCATCCTGGCCACGACCGCTCTGGACAGGTGGAAGACGCCGTTGACGTTGACCGAGAACGTCGTCGCCCAGTCCTCGTCCGACAGCGCCACGGCCCGGCCCAGGCGCAGCACGCCGGCGGCGTTGACCAGCTTGCCGATCGGCCCGAGCCGCCGCTCCGTCTCCGCCACCACCGCCTCCACCTGGGCGCCGGAGCCGACGTCCACGGGGAAGGCGGTCACGTCCAGCCCGTCGGCGGTCAGCTTCTCCGCGACCTCGCGCAGACGCTCCTCGTCGCGGTCCAGGGCGGCGACCGGGGTGCCCTCCTCTCCCAGCCTCCGTGCGATCGCCGCCCCGATGCCGCCCGCCGCACCGGTGACCAGGGCCACCATCAGGGCCTCCCCGCGGTGAATTCCGCCCGATCAATTGAGTCCATTGATTCCGCTGCCTTTCTCCGTTTGCCCCGGCGTATTCCCCGGGGTCCGGGACCTTCAATTCCGGAGGTTTTCCTTTACACGCTCAGAGTGGAACGCCGGGCTGACCGGAACAAGGCGGGGCGGTGACAGCAAGTTGCCTTCGGGCCGCTGTTTCCTGCCAGTGGCGGGCAACGGAGCACGTCAAGAGATGCCGCGTGCGACGGGCCGAGCCGACGATGTCGTGGTGAGGAAGTCCGGTGTAAAGAGAACGGCGACCTCGTGGCTGCAGGACCAGGCGTGGTTTCTGCAGAAACTGGTCCCGGATTCACCCGCGTACACGATGTTTCGTGCCTACCGAACGACCGGCGAACTCGATGTGGCCGCGCTGCGCGCCGCGTGGCAGGGCGTCGTGCTCCGCCACGAGATCCTGCGGACCACTCTCGTGGAGAGCGGCGGGCTGCCCGTGCAGGAGATCGCCGCGGGCTGCCACCCGCACGCCTTCACCGAGATCGACGCCACCGGCTCATCGGCCGAGGAGCTCTGCGCCGGTCTCGCGCGCACCCCGCTCGACCCGCGGGAGGGGCCGCTCGCCCGGCTCCTCGTGGTACGGCTGGGCCCCGGCGACCACCTCCTCGTGCTGCGGCTGCACGAGGCCGTCGCGGACGAGTGGTCCATTCCGATCCTGCTGGACGAGCTCTCCGACCGCTACGCCGCCCGGGGGGCGCCGCCGCCCGCCGGAATCCAGTACGCCGCCTACGCCCGCTGGCAGCGCGACCAGGCGCACACCGCCGAGCTGCACCGCCTGCTCGATTGGTGGACCGGGACGCTGACCCCGCCGCCCGCCTCGGCCGCGCCGCCCGCCGACAGGCCGCGCCCCGCGGGACCGTCCTTCCACGGCCGGGCCGTCCCGTTCGAGTGGACGCCCGCCCTGGGAGGCGCGCTGGCGGAGCTGGCGCACCAGGAGGGCGTCACCCCCGCGACGGTCATGCTGGCCGCGTTCCTGTGCCTGCTGCGCCGGCACACCGGGGAGGACCGGATGGCGGTCGGCACCGCCGTGAACGTGCGCCCCGGCGCCGCGACCGGCGCGCTCGTCGGCCCGTACCGCAACCATCTGGTGCTCAGCGCCGACCTCTCGGGCGGGATCGCCTTCCGCCAGGCCGTGCGCCGGGTCGCGCGGACGCTGAAGGAGGTCCACCACCGCCGCGGCCTGCCCTTCGACCGGCTGGTGCAGGCGCTGGGTCTGGAGCGGGACCCGCGCAGGATCCCGCTGTGCGACGTGATGTTCGACTACCGGGAGCAGGCCGAACCCGTGCCCGTGCTGGGCGCGGCCGAGGTGCGCCCCGTACGGCCGCGCACCTGTGCGGCCAGGACCGATCTCGTGCTGTCCGTCGAGCAGGCGGGCGACGCGCCGGCCGGTTCGCTGACCTATCGAGAGGGCCTGTACGAGGAGAGGACGGCTGAGCTCCTGCTCGACCAGCTGCACACGTTCCTGGCCATCGCGCTGCGCGCGCCCGACCTGCCCGCCGACCAGATTCCGCTGGAGGACTACACGCGGACGCGCGCCAGGGTGCGCGAGGCCGACCGGACTGCGGCGCTGGACCCGTTCCTGCCCTCGGCGCCCGAGCTCGTGCACGCCCGGGCCGGGCGGGCGCCGGAGGCGGTCGCGCTCGACTGGCAGGGCGCCCGCCTGACCTACCGCGAGCTGGACGCCCGCGCCGCCGCCGTCGGCGCCGCGCTGCGCGCGCTCGGCGAGGTCGAGGGAGCCTCCGCGGTCGTCCGGATGGCGCCGGGAGCGGCCCAGGTCACGGCCGCGCTCGGGGTGCTCGGCGCGGGGGCGCGCCTGACCTGCCTCGGCGCCGGCGACGTGGGGGAGCGGGGCAGGGCCGTGCTGGCCGAGCTGCGCCCCCTCGCCCTGCTGGTGGAGGGCCCCGGGGACGATCTCAGCCGGTGGTACGAGGAGGAACTGGGCGGCACGGTGGTCGACGTCGGCGCCCTGGAGGCGCCCGCCGCCACGGACGCGCCCGCCGCCCTGGACACACCCGCCGCCCTGGATACGCCCACTCTCACCGCTCCCGTCAGCCCGACGACCACCGCGCCCGCGTACGTCGCCTACACCTCGGGTTCGACCGGCAGGCCCAAGGGGATCATCCAGTCGCACGGCAGCCTGGCGCAGTTCGTCACCTGGATGGCCACCGAGTTCCGGATGCGGCCGGGCGCCAGGGTGGCCCAGTGGGCCGCGCCCGGCTACGACGCCGCGCTGTGCGAGACGTTCGCCGCGCTGGTCGGCGGTGCGACGTTGTGCCCCGTGCCCGAACGCATCAGGGCCAACCCGGACAAGCTGGCCCAGTGGCTCGCGGACGAGCGGATCACCCTGCTGCAGACCGTCCCGAGCTTCGCGGCCAAGCTCCTCGACGTGATCAGAGCCGAGGGCGTCGCGGGGCGGCTCACGCTCGACTGCCTGCTGCTGGCGGGGGAGCCGCTGCCCGGGGAACTGGCCAACGACCTGCGCGCGAGCCTGCCCGCCGTACGGCTGGCCAATCTGTACGGCGCCACGGAGACGATCCTGGCCACCTGGTACGACGTCACCGCCCCGGTGCACGGCATGACGCCGATCGGCGGCTCCATCCCCGGCCGGCAGGTCGTGGTCCTGGACGCCTGGGACCGGCCCTGCCCGCCCGGCGTCACCGGCCACATCGTGGTCAGGAGCCCGTACGTCGCGCTGGGATACGCCGGCGGCGAGGACGGCCGGGCCTTCGAGCCGGTGTACCACCTGCAGGCGTGCGGCTCCGGCTACGGCCGCTTCTACCGCACGGGCGACCTCGGCCGCATGCGGTGGGACGGCCTGCTGGAGTTCCGCGGCCGCGGCGACTCCCAGATCAAGTTCCATGGCACCCGCATCGAACTGGCCGAGATCGAGGCCGCGCTGAGCCGGCACGAGGCGGTGGCCGAGTGCGCACTCGTCCCGGTGAGCGGCCCGGACGGCTGGGTCACCCGGCTGGTCGCCTACGTCGTGCCGCGCCGCACGCCGGCGGGCGAGGCGCAGGTGCGGGCCGCGGACCTGCGGGCCGCCGTACGCGCCAGGTTCGGCAAGAGCACGCTGCCGCTGTCGGTCAGGACGGTCGCCACGCTGCCGCGCAACGTCGGCGGCAAGATCGACCGGCGCGCTCTGCCGGCGACGGCCGGCGGCGGGCAGCGCGACACCGCGCGCACGCCGGTCGAGCTGGAGGTCGCCGCCATCTGGTCGGACGTCCTGGGAGCCGAGCCGGACGGCGACGGCGACCCCTTCTTCTCCGTCGGCGGGAACTCGCTGATGGTGCCCCGTCTGCTCGAACGCGTTCGTGAACGGTTCGGCGTCGAGGTGCCGCTCTGGGAGTTCTTCGCCAACCCCACCCTGGGCGGCCTGACCGCCCAGGTGCGCGCGTACGCGCTTTCCACTGATGCAGTCAACCAATCTACGGCGGGTGAGTGATGTGACACTGGTTGAGACCTCAACGTCAGTCGACTTCGATGGTGAGAGCCTGGACGTCCCGACAGTACGGCTGATCGCCGAGAACGAGGTCACCTGTGGCGTCGCTCCCGCGGCCCTGGCCAAGGTCGCGGCCAACCGGCGGGTGTTCGAGGACATCATCGCGAGCGGCGTCCCGGTCTACGGCGTGACCACCGGTTACGGTGAAATGATCTACATGCTCGTGGACACCTCGAACGAGGTGCAGCTCCAGACCAACCTGGTGCGCAGCCACAGCGCCGGCGTCGGCCCGATCTTCGCCGAGGACGAGGCCAGGGCCGTCCTCGCCGCCCGGCTGAACGCCCTGTCCAAGGGGTACTCGGCGGTCCGCCCCGAACTGCTCGAACGCCTGGCGCTCTACCTCAACCTGGGCATCACGCCGGCCATCCCCGAGATCGGCTCGCTGGGCGCCAGCGGCGACCTGGCGCCGCTGGCGCACGTGGCCTCGACGCTGATCGGCGAGGGGTACGTGCTGCGCGACGGCCGGCGCGTGGAGACCGGGCGGGTGCTGCGCGAGTTCGGCATCGAGCCGCTGCAACTGCGCTTCAAGGAAGGGCTGGCGCTGATCAACGGCACCTCGGCGATGACCGGGCTCGGCTGCCTGCTCGTCACCCGGGCGCTGGACCAGGTACGGCAGGCCGAGATCGTGACCGCGCTGATCTGCGAGGTCCTGCAGGGCTCCACCAGCCCCTTCGTGGCCGACGGGCACGACATCGCCCGCCCGCACCAGGGGCAGATCGACGTCGCCGCCAACATGCGGGCCCTGCTGAACGGCAGCGGCCTGGCCGTGGACCACAGCGAGCTGCGCCAGGCGCTCAGCGTCGACCCGCTGCGCCTGTCGGTGCTGCGCGACAGGGAGCCGCAGCGCCCCCGGCGCAAGGACGACAACGGGACCGCGCAGCACGGCGTCCACCGGACCGAGGTCTACCTGCAGAAGGCGTACACGCTGCGGGCCATCCCGCAGGTCGTCGGCGCCGTCAGGGACACCGTCTACCACGCCGCCTCCACGCTGCGCGTCGAGCTCAACTCCTCCAACGACAACCCGCTCGTCTTCGAGGGCAAGGAGGTCTTCCACGGGGCGAACTTCCACGGCCAGCCGGTCGCGTTCGTCATGGACTACCTGACGATCGCGCTCACCCAGCTCGGCGTCTTCTCCGAGCGGCGGACCAACCGGCTGCTGAACCGGCACCTCAGCAACGGCCTGCCCGAGTTCCTCGTCGCCGACGACCCCGGGCTCAACAGCGGCTTCGCCGGGGCCCAGTACCCCGCCACCGCGCTGGTGGCGGAGAACAGGACGATCGGCCCGGCCAGCACGCAGAGCGTGCCGTCCAACGGCGACAACCAGGACGTCGTCAGCATGGGACTGATCGCGGCCCGCAACGCGCGCCGGGTGCTGCAGAACAACAGCAGGATCCTCGCGGTGGAGTTCCTCGCCGCGGCCCAGGCCGTGGACCTGTCGGGACGCAGGGACCGGCTCAGCCCGGCCGGCCTGGCCACCTACGAGCGGATCCGCTCGCTCGTGCCGACCCTGGACAAGGACCGCTTCATGTCGGACGACATCGAGCTGGTGGCCGCCGCGATCTCCCGCGGGGAGTTCCTGGCCGCCGTCGAACAGGCCGACGTCACCCTCCGCTGAACCACGCCGAAGCACGGAGCAGGCGCCCCCGGGTCCCGGACCCGGGGGCGCCTGCTCCGTGCGGCCGCCTCTCACCCCGGCGGATCCGGCACGACGCAAGCACGACGGAAGCACGACGGAAGGGCGCCGGGAGACGAATCTCCCGGCGCCCCTCTCGGACAGGCGGGTCAGGTCAGAAGTCGCGCAGCCCGCCGGTCTGCCGCAGCTCCTCGAAGGAGGACAGGTCCGGCACCGTCCAGCCGTCGAGGTCGTACTCGCCCAGGCACTGCTCGACGAACGCCTTGTACCCGTCCATCTGACCGTTGGCCGTCTGCGCCGCCAGCAGCTCCACGCGCGTGTTCTCGTGGTTGCCGGCGTAGTTGCGCTCATACAGCTCGTGCCGCCCGCCGAACTCGGTGCCCACCGCGTCCCACAGCAGCTTCATCACCTTGATCCGCTCGACCGAGTCGATGCCGCCCGAGCCGCGCAGGTACTTGTCCAGGTACGGCCGGACCTCGGGGTTCTTGAAGTCCTCGGCGCTGGAGTTGACGTAGATCAGGCCGCTGGCGATGTCCTGCTCGATGATCTCCTTGACCCGGGGATAGCCGATCTGCATGAACCAGCGGTAGGCCAGGCCGTACTGCGGGTTCGGCAGCACCGCGCCGTTCGTCCAGGGCACCGGGTTGCGCGCGGCCGCGTCCGACAGCCCCCAGAACAGGTTGCGCCAGGCGAGCACCTCGCCGATGCGGCTCTGCACGCCGCGGAAGTCCTTGGTGCCGGTGATCTCCACCGCCTTGGCCAGCAGGCCCGCGATGAACTCCAGCTTCACGGCCAGGCGGGTGCACCCGTGGAAGGTGAACCGCTCGGGGAAGCCGGAGCGGCCGGTGAAGAGCTGGACCTTGCCCAGGTGGCCGTAGATGAAGACGTTCTCCCAGGGGATGAGCACCTTGTCCAGGACGAGGATCGTGTCGTTCTCGTCCAGCCGGGAGGACAGCGGATAGTCGAACGGGCTGCCCATCACGGTCGCCGTGGCGGTGTAGGACGGGCGGCAGATCAGCTTCAGCCCCGGGGCGTGCATCGGCACGGTGGCCACCAGGGCGAACTTCCTGTCCTTGATCGGCAGGCCGTAGTGGGCGATGAAGTTGTAGTGGGTCAGCGCCGAGCCCGTCGCCACCACCTTCGCCCCGCTCACCACCAGGCCGGCGTCTGTCTCCTTCTCCACGTGCACGAAGACGTCGGCGACCTCGTCCGGCGGCCGGTTGCGGTCCACCGGCGGATGCACGATCGCGTGGTTCCAGAACAGGACCTTCTCCTGCGACTCCCGGTACCAGCGCCGCGCGTTGTCGGCGAACGGCTCGTAGAACTCGGCGTTGGCGCCCAGCGTGCCGAGGAAGGCGGCCTTGTAGTCGGGGCTGCGGCCCATCCAGCCGTAGCTCATCCGCGCCCACGCGGCGATCGCGCGCTGGTTGGCCACCAGGTCGGCGGCGCTGCGGGGCGTGGTGAAGAAGCTGTGGGTGAAGCCCCCGCTCCCGGTGTCGGTGGGCGTCACGAGCGCGTCGCGCCGGTCGGGGTCGTGCAGCGCGTCGTAGAGCCTGGCGGTCATCCGGATCGGGTTGTGGAAGGCCGGGTGGGCGGTCACGTCCCTGACCCGGTCGCCGTAGAGGTAGATCGCCCGGTCATCCCGCAGGCTCTCGATGTACTCGGCGCCGGTCATGGGCCGCGTTACCGGCCCCGCCGCCTGTCCGGCGGGCCCGACGGGTGGTGCGTCATGAAGGTCTGTCATCGCGCTACTTCGCTTCCTTCCTCCGCTCGGGCCGCTACCCGAGCCCGAACCGGGCCTTGGCCAAGTCGCGCTTGGCGATGGTGGCGAGGAACGTCGAGACGCCCGCGTGGGTGACGAACATCGACATGTCCCGCCAGACGCGCTCGATGCGCTCGCCGCCGCGGACGGCGCTCGACCCCGCCGTGGGGAACAGGTAGGACTCGACCGCGCGCCAGCTCAGGGCGACCGCCTCGCTGCAGATCCCGGCCAGGCCGAGCTCGTGCTCGCGGGTGACGGCGGCGGCGCCGGCGGCGGCCGCCTCGTGCCACTGGCGGGCCACGTCCAGGGTCGCGGCCTCGGCCGCGGCGATCAGACCGGCGGCCTTGCCGTACCTGAGCTGGAAGTCCGGGTCCTCGAAGCGCGGCACGATGGGCGGGAACGGCGTCGTCCGCGTGCGCATCAGCTCCTCGTAGGCGTCGAGCGCGCCCCTGGCCATGCCGACCGCGAGCAGCGCGTCCTCCAGCACCATGAAGGTGAGCTGCCCGCCGCCGTACTGGGGGCCGTGCAGCGCGCGTCCCGGGGTGCCCCCGGTGACGTCGATCTGGCTCATGTGCTGCTTGACGGTGTAGTGGTCGGGGACGCGGCCGTTCACGACGCGGACGCTGTGCGACCCGCTGCCCTTCAGCCCCAGCGCCCCGCCCCAGTCGTCCAGGCGGGTCCACTGGCTGCGCGGGGCGATGAACATCATGGGCTCGGGCGGGCCGCCCCCGTCGGGGGTGACCATCGCGTGCCCGATGAAGTGCGAGGCGTACGGCGAGCCCGAGCAGTAACCCCAGGTGCCGTTGATCAGCCAGTCCCCGTCGGAGGTGCGCTCGGCCGTCCCGCCGGGCATCACGGTCGCCGGGCAGATGAACTCGCCGGAGGCGAAGATCTCCTCCTGCGCGGCCTCGCCGAAGATCGTGGCGGCCGCCAGCGCGTGCGCCGCGCCCAGGCAGTACATCCACCCCGTCGACGGACAGCCCCTGGTGAGGTTGATCGCCACACGGACGAAGGTGTCGATCCCGAACTCGTAGCCGCCGTACCGGCGGGGCACCAGGATCCGGTAGAAACCGGCCTCGGAGAACTGTTCGTGGACGTCCTCGCCGTAGTACGTGCGCTGCTCGGTCTCGGCCTGACGCTCGACCAGCGCGGGAATCATCGCCTCGGCCCTGGCGACCACGTCCTCGGGGGTGAGGCCGGGCTCTGGCGGGCCGGCGAGACGGTGCTCGAAAACAGTGGTGTCGACACCCATCGCTATGCGAGTCCTCACGGTTTCGTGGACCAATCGGGCATGCCGCCAGCGTCACATCCACCGATTTCCGGCGCATCTCCGGGTGTGCGGTTTTCCCGCTGACAGGAAGCGGAAAACGGCCTGCAGTTTACTGCCCGTCAAAAGCCTGGTTTGCGCCTATGCCGCCGCACAGAGTTGGAGGTGCCGAGAAACAACGGAGATGAAACCGCAAGAAAGAGGAAATGCGATGACCGCGCTGGCTTTTACCATTGACAACGACGCAGACCGCGACGCCAACGTCTACGACGACGAGATCAGCGAGATCTACGACCTGCTCTATCTGCGGCGTGGAAAGGACTACGCGAAGGAGGCCGACGTCGTGACCAGCCTCGTCCGCGAGCGCGCGCCCCACGCCGACTCCTTCCTCGATGTGGCCTGCGGGACGGGCGAGCACCTCAGGACGCTGCGCGAGCGCTTCTCCCGCGTCGCCGGGGTGGAGCTCTCGCCCGGCATGCGGGCCCGCGCCCAGGCCAAGCTGCCCGGAGTCCCGGTGCACCCGGGCGACATCCGCGACTTCCGGCTCGGCTGGCGCTTCGACGCGGTGAGCAGCCTCTTCGGCACGGTCGGGTACATGGCCGACACCGACGAGCTGGACGCCGCGGTGGCGAGCATGGGCCGGCACGTGGCGCCCGGCGGGGTGCTCATCGTGGAGCCCTGGTACTTCAAGGACGGCTTCGTCGACGGGCACATCGGCGACGACGTCGTGCGCGAGGAGGGCCGTACCGTCGCCAGGGTGGCCAAGTCCGTCCGGGTGGGCGACACCGTGCGGCGGCAGGCCCACTTCCTGGTGGCCGACGGCGACGGCGTGCGCAGCTTCGGGCACACGCAGGTGATGACGCTCTTCTCCCGGCAGGAGTACGCGGCGGCCTTCGAGCGGGCGGGTTTCACGCCCACCTGCCTGGAGGAGACCGGCGCCATGCTGGACGGGCGCCGCCTGTTCATCGGTGTACGACAGGACGGAACCGCGCGGTGATCCCTCTGTTCAAGGTCGAAGTCCCGGCCGACGCGGCGGACCGCGTCACGAGTGTCCTCGACAGCGGCATGCTCGGGCACGGGCCGCTGGTGGAGGAGTTCGAGCGGGAGCTCGGCGAGCGGCTCGGCAACCCCCGCGTGGCCGCGCTGAACAACGCCACCTCGGGCCTGCAGCTCGCGCTGCGCCTGGCGGGCGCCGCGGACACGCCGGGCGGCGAGGTCCTCAGCACGCCCCTCACCTTCGAGGCCACGAACTGGAGCATCCTGGCCTCCGGCCAGCGCGTCACCTGGGTGGACATCGACCCGGACACGCTCAACGTGGACCTCGGCGACCTGGCGAAGAAGATCACCCCCGACACCCGGGCGATCATGGTGGTCCACTGGGCGGGCAACCCCGTGGACGTGGACCGCCTGACGAGCATCCTGGACGACGCCGAGGCGTCGTACGGCCACCGCCCGGTGGTCGTCGAGGACTGCGCCCAGGCCTGGGGGGCCGCCGTCCGCGGCCGCCCGCTGGGCAACCACGGCAACCTGTGCGTCTACAGCTTCCACGCGACCAAGCACCTGAGCTGCGGCACCGGCGGGCTGATCGTCCTGCCCGACGAGCGCTCCCTGCGGCGCGCCCGCAGACTGCGCTTCTTCGGCATCGAACGGGACGCCGACCGGGTGCACGCCGACTACGACGTGCCCGAGTGGGGCTACAACTTCTACATGAACGAGATCAGCGCCGCCATCGGCCTGAGCAGCCTGGCCGTCGTGGACGAGCGCATCGCCCGGCACCGTCGCAACGCCGCCTTCTACGACGCCGAGCTGGCCGCGGTGCCGGGCCTGGAGCCGACCGTCCGGACGCCCGGGCTCGAGTCGTCGTTCTGGCTCTACCCCGTCAAAGTGGACGACCGGCCGGGGTTCATGCGCAAGATGGCCGAGGCCGGGATCGCGGTCAGCGTGGTCTCCCGGCGCAACGACGCGCACGGCTGCGTGCCGCAGGCGGCCCGGACGCTGCCCGGGCTGGAGGCGGTGCACGACCGGGTGGTCAACATCCCGGTGGGCTGGTGGCTGTCGGAGGAGGAGCGCGAGCACATCGCGCGGACCATCAGATCCGGCTGGTAGAACCCCTCGGCCACGGCCGTCGCCCCCTCACGGGAGCTCGGGCCGCGGCCGCGCGGATCGGACGGCGTGCCGTCAGACGGTGGCCTCCTGGACCGGGGTCCCCTTGACGGGCATCTCCTGGAGGGGTGCCTTCGCGACCGTCACGGGCACCGCGTTGAAGACGGCGTTGCCCGACACCGGGTCGATGACCGACTCGTCGGTCAGGGCGTTGGCGTTGACGCCCGCGTGCCGCTCCGCCACCGGCTGGTTCCCGCCCGCGTGGCCCCACCCGTGCGGAAGGCTGACCACCCCGGGCATGATCGACTCGGTGGGCTCGACGGGAACGACGACCTCCCCGGCCGCCGAGCGCACGAGCGCGTGCTCGCCCAGCCCGAGCCCGGCCACGTCATCGGGGTGGACGTGCAGGGTGCACCGGTTGCTGCCGCCGACCAGGCCCGGCACGTTGTGCAGCCAGCTGTTGTTGGAGCGCAGCTGCCGCCGCCCGATCAGCAGGAACTGCGAGCCGGGCGCGGCGGGACGGGCGCGCAGCCGGCGCACCTCCTCGACCATCGCCTCCGGCGCCAGCTCCACCCGCCCCGAGGGCGTGCGTACCAGCTCGCCGAGCCGCGGCTCCAGCGGGCCCAGGTCGATGCCGTGCGGCCGGGCCAGCAGTTCCTTCAGCGACAGCCTGTATGCGCCGAGCCGCAGCAGGGCGTCGAGCATCAGCTCGGGCCCGCTGTCGCCGGACAGCTCGGCCCGCATGTCCGCGGCCTCGCCGAGCACCTGCCCGACGATCATCTCGTCGAGCGCGGCGGGGTCCGCCTGCGCGCCCTGGCCCGCGGCGATGAGCGTGAGCCTGGCCAGGATCTCCGCCTCGGAGCGCTGGTCGGGATCGAGCGGGAGGACGGCGGGGGAGAACCTGGCGTAGTTGCGCACCGTCACCGTGGACAGCAGGAAGTCGTAGTGCGGCATCTGCAGCATCCGCGGCGGCGGCAGGATGACGTCGGCGTGCCGGGTGGTCTCGTTGAGGTAGGGGTCCACGCACACCATGAAGTCGACGCCGGCCAGCGCCCGGTCCAGGCGCGGCCCGTTCGGCGCGGACAGCACGAGGTTGCCCGCCACCGTCACCATGGCCCTGACCTGGCCCTCTCCCGGCGTCTCCAGCTCGTCGGCCAGCGTGGCGACCGGGAGCTCGCCCATCACCTCCGGCAGGCCGCGCACCCGGCTGCGCCAGTTCCCCGTGGTGAACGGCTCGCGCGGCCTGAAGATCTCCGCGATGGCGGGCCGGGTGAACATGACGCCGCCGGGCCGGTCGAAGTTGCCGGTCAGCACGTTGACCACGTCGACGAGCCACTGCGTGAGCGTGCCGAACTCGGAGGTGCAGGTGCCGATCCTGGTGTAGACGGCCGCCGTGGGCGCGGCGGCCAGCTCGCGGGCCAGCGCGACGATGCGGCCGGCGGGCACGCGGCAGATCTCCGCGGCCGCCTCCGGCGTGTGCGGCGCGACCGCCTCGCGCAGCTCCTCCAGGCCGCCGACCTCGACGTCGATCGAGGCCAGCCCCTCGGCCAGCAACGTGTGCACGACGGCCAGCAGCAGGTGGGCGTCGGTGCCCGGGCGGACGAACAGGTGCTCGTCGGCCAGCACGGCGGTCCTGGTGCGCCGGGGGTCGGCCACGACCAGTTTGCCGCCGCGGCTGCGCAGCGCCCTGAGCCTGCCGGGGAAGTCCGGAGCCGCGCACAGCGAGCCGTGCGACTCGGCCGGGTTGGCCCCGATGACCAGCAGGAAGTCGGTGCGGTCGAGGTCGGGCACCGCGATGGCGAAGGGGTCGCCGAGCATGAGGCCGCACGCCACCTGCTTGGGGGCCTGGTCGATGGTGCTGGCGGAGTAGACGTTGCGGGTGCCGAGCGACTGGGTCAGCGGCATCCGGTACATGAACCCCGCCATCGTGTGGAACGTCGGGTTGCCGAAGTAGACGGCGACCGCGTCCCGCCCGTGCTCGGAGATCACCCGGCCCAGGCCGCGCTCGACCGCCTCGAAGGCCGCCTCCCACGACGCCTCGCGCAGCTCCCCGTCCTGCCGGACGAGGGGACGGCGCAGGCGGGCGGGGTCCTCGTCGAGCGCGCCGAGGCTGGCGCCCTTGGGGCAGATGTACCCCCGCGAGAACGGGTCGTCGGCGTCCCCCTTGACCGACAGGACGTGACCCGTCTCGTCCAGTCGCAGGCGCAGGCCGCAGACGGCGTCACAAATGGGACAGGTTCTGTGTGCGATGGTCATGGGCACTCCCGATGCGAGGATCACAGGACGTCGAAGTCGATACGCACCCGGGCGGTCAGCGGCACCGCCTGGCACGTCAGGATGTCGCCGGCCGTACGGTCCTGTTCACTGAGCGCCCACGTGCGCGCCATGCGCACCCGGCCCTCGACGACGCGGGCACGGCAGGTTCCGCAGACACCGGTCTGGCAGGAGTACGGCACGTCGGGGCGGGCGGCCATGACCGCGTCGAGCACGGTGCGTCCCGGCTCCAGGGGCACGCTCGTGACCCGGCCGTCCATGACGACGCTCACCTCCGAGGCGTCCACAGCGTCCACAGCGTCCACAGCGTCCACAGCGTCCACAGCGTCCACAGCGTCCGCTCCGGAGGCCGCGCCGGCGGCGGGGGCCGTACGGCTCTCACGGGCGGGCTCACCCGGGTGGAACAGCTCGGTGTGGACCGCCGCGGGATCCACACCGTGGCCGGCCAGGGCGGCGCGCGTCCCGTCCACCATTCCGGCGGGCCCGCACACGAACCACTCGTCGACCTCGGCCGGCGGCAGCAGGCGGGCGAACAGCCCCTCCAGCGTGTCCCGGTCCAGGCGGCCCCGGGGCAGCCCGACCCGCGGCTGCTCGCGGGAGAACAGGTGCACCAGGTGCAGCCGGCGCGGATGGCGGTCCTTCAGATCGCCCAGCTCGTCGGTGAACATCGCCGAGCCGGCCGCGCGGTTGCCGTACAGGACCGTGAAGCGGCTGCCCGGCTCGGTCTCCAGCGCCGTGGCGACGAGCGACAGCACGGGGGTGATCCCCGAGCCGGCGGCCACCGCGGCGTAGTGCCGGCGGCGCGCGGGGTCGAACCGCACCCCGAACGTGCCGACGGGCGACAGCAGCTCCAGCTGGTCGCCCGCTGCCAGTTCCCCGGCCGCGTAGGTGGAGAAGGCGCCGCCGGGCACGACCCGCACGCCCAGGCGCAGCCTGCCCCGGCCCACCAGCTCCCGCGGGGTGGAGCAGAGCGAGTACGAACGGCGGATCTGCCGCCCGTCCACCGGCAGCCGCACCGTGACGTGCTGGCCGGGGGTGAAGGCGAAGGCGCCGGTCAGCTCGTCCGGGACCAGGCAGGTCACCTCGACCGCGCTGCCGTCCGCGGCGACCGGCGTGACCGACTCGACACGGACGCGGTGGAAGCGCGGTCTGGCCATCAGTGCGCCTTCAGATGCTCGAAGGGCTCGCCGCAGCCCGGGCAGAGCCGCAGCGCCATGCAGGCGGCGGCGCCGAAGCTCGACAGCTCCTCGGTGTCCGGGAACGCGCACCGCGGGCATCCCGGCTGCAGCAGCGGCAGCGACGCCCGTCCCGGCGGCGCGATGCCGACCTCGGTGAGCTTGGCGCGCGCGGCCTGGCTCAGCCAGTCGGTCGTCCACGGCGGGGACATGGAGACCACGACCTCCACCCGCTCCGCGCCCGCCGCCCGCGCCGCCGCGGCCACGTCCGCCTTGATCAGTTCGAGCGCGGGACAGCCCAGATAGGTCGGGGTGAGGGTGACGACGGCGTTGCCGTCGTCGTCCACGCTCACCTCGCGCAGCATGCCCAGCTCTCCGATGGAGAGCACCTGCAGCTCGGGGTCGGGCACCGCCGCCACCGCCGCCTCGACTCGTTCCTTCACCATCGTGCCCCCACATGCGCTCGGTGTACGGACTGCATGTCGGCCAGCAACGGGCCGAACCATTCGGTGTGCCGGCCGCTCCGGCCGCCCGTGGCCGCCCAGCCGTCCTGCGGTCTGGTCAGCGTCGCCTCGCCGAGCACGCGCCCGACGGCCTCCAGCCACGGCCCGTGCAGCGCGGCCGGGTCGAGGCCCGCCTCGGGCGGCGCCCACGGCTCGAACAGCTCGTGCGTGTACGGCCACACCTCCTCGACCGCGTCGCGCATCCGCCGGTGCGACAGCGGCGTCCCGTCACCCAGGCGGACCGTCCAGAGGGAGGCGTAGCTCACGTGGAACGCGCTCTCCTTGGCCGCCTTGGCGGCGATGCCGGCCAGCCGGGGCTCGGCCGTGCGGGCCAGCCGGGTGTAGAGCAGGTTCTGGTAGGCGGCCAGGAACAGCGTCTTGGCCACGGTCACGGCGAAGTCCCCGTTGGGCAGCTCGACGAGCTGGACGTTGCGGAACTCGTGCTCGTCGCGCAGGAACGCCAGCGCGTCCTCGTCCCTGCCCTCGCCTTCGAGCTCGCCCGCGTAGGTCAGGAACGCCCGCGCCTGGCCGAGCTGGTCCAGCGCGAGGTTGGCCAGCGCAACCTCCTCCTCCAGCTGCGGCGCCCTCGCACACCACTCGGCGGTGCGCTGCGCGGCCACGAGCGCGTCGTCGCCGAGCCCGAGCAGGTACTCCAGCAGGCCGGTCACAGGCCCTCAACCCCTTCGGGCGGCGGGAAGGAGGAGGCGTGGCGGTACTGCTTGTCCGCGGCCGGCGCGAAGTAGGCGTCCTTGTGCTCCGGATCCGAGGAGGTCACCGAGCGCGAGGGCACCACCCACAGCGACACGCCCTCCTGCCTGCGCGTGTAGAGGTCGCGGGCGCTGTGCAGCGCGACGGCGGCGTCGGGGGCCTGAAGGCTGCCCGCGTGGGTGTGGCCGAGGCCGCGGCGCGGCCGTACGAAGACCTCCCAGAGCGGCCACCCCTCCTTGGGGGCGCCGGTCTCCCGTACGGCGGCGCGGCCGTCGTCCGGGGCCGCGGCCTGCCCGGCCTCCCGCTCGGCCGCCCGCCGTACGGCTTGTCCGGCGACTTGTCCGGCGGCTTGTTTCGCGGCGTGGGCGGCGGCGGCCTCGCGGACCCAGGCGCCCTCTTCGTGCGCGCGCCTGCGGTGCGCCAGCCGCTGCCTGTTGCGCGGCCCGTGGCCGGCCACGACCCGCATCAGCTCGTCGTAGTCGGGCGGGGTGAAATCGTGGTGCCCCCGCTCGGGGTTCCAGCGCAGCGCCGGGTCCGGGAGCCGTACCCCCAGCGCCTCGGCCTGCGGCACGCACAGGTCCACGAACCGCTGGCGCAGCTCGTCGTTGCCCGCCCGCTTGATCCGCCACGCCATGGAGGAGGCGGAGTGCGTCGAGCGCGAGTCCGGCGGCCCGAACATCGCCAGCGCGGGCTGCCACCAGCGGTCCACCGCCTCCTGCAGCGAGCGCCGCTGCGCGGGCGTGCCGCGCGAGAGCGTGTGCAGCAGGTCGAAGCCCTGCCGGTGGTGGAAGGACTCCTCGCGGCAGATGCGCACCAGCGCCCTGGCGTACGGGCCGTAGGAGGTGCGGCAGAGCGATACCTGGTTGACCACCGCGGCGCCGTCGGTGAGCCACGCCAGCGCGCCGACGTCGGCCCAGGTGAGCGTCGGGTAGTTGATGAACGACAGGTACTTCTGCCGGCCCTCGTGCAGCGCGTCGAGCAGGTCCTCCCGGCGCGCGCCCAGCGTCTCGGCGACCGCGTACAGATACAGCCCGTGCCCGGCCTCGTCCTGCACCTTGGCGATGAGGACGGCCTTGCGCGCCAGGCTGGGCGCCCGGCTGATCCAGGCCGCCTCGGGCTGCATGCCCATGATCTCCGAGTGCGCGTGCTGCGCGATCTGCCTGATCAGGCTCTCGCGGTAGCCGTCAGGCATCCAGTCCTTGTTCTCGATCTTCTGATCCGCCGCGATCAGGGCATCGAACGCGCTGATGCTCACGACCCACCTCCTCCGCAGATCGTTCTCAGCGTCGGCCCCGTCCCCCGTGCCGCGCATCTTCGCGATTGCGGCAATCTGTGAGATGTACGGCGGAGCGGGCCCTCCGACGATGGGCGGCATGACGATACGCGCCAAGGACCTGCCGGGGACGTTCAACATCGCCACCCACTTCCTCGACGGCACCGACCCCGCCAGGACCGCGTTGCTCACCCCCGCGGGCCCGGTGCGTTACGGCAGGATCCAGGCGCTGGCCAACCAGGTGGGCCATGTGCTGCGCGGGCTGGGCGTACGGCGCGGGGACAGGGTGCTGCTGGCGCTCGGCGACGGGGTGGAGTCCGTCGCCGCCTGGTACGGCGTGCAGAAGATCGGCGCGGTCACCGCCGAGGTCTACACCTACCTGCAGCCGCAGGAGTACCGGTTCTTCGCCGAGTACGCCCGTCCCGCCGTGGTCGTCGCCGACGGGTTCACCCTGGAGCGGCTCCGCGCCGCCGGCGTCCGCGACCTCCTGGTGGTCGGCGTGCCGAAGGAGGAGCTGCGCGAGGGCGAGCACCACTTCGAGTCGCTGACCGCCGCCGCGCCCACCGAGCTGGAGGCCGCGCCCACCACACCCGGCGACGTGGCCATGTGGCGCTTCACCACGGGCAGCACGGGCAGGCCCAAGGCCTGCGTGCTGGCGGCCCGCAGCGCCGCGCTCAGCATGGAGTGGTTCGCCAGGGGAGTGCTCGACCTGGGGCCCGACGACATCGTGCTGCCGGTGCCCAAGCTGTTCTTCGGCTACGCCAACAACATCACGGCACTGTTCCCCTTCCGCGTCGGCGCGGCGGGGATCGTCTTCCCCGAGCGCAGCACGCCGGAGCGGGTCTTCGAGCTGATCGCCGAGCACCGGCCCACGATCCTGGTCAACGTACCGACCATGATGAGCGCCATGCTCGCCCATCCCGACGCCGCCCGGCAGGACCTCGGCAGCCTGCGGGTGTGCATCTCGGCCGGGGAGGCCCTGCCGCTCGAGCTGCACCGCCGGTGGCTGGAGACCTTCGGCGTGGAGGTGATGGACGGCATCGGCTCGTCGGAGATGTTCCACGGGTACGTGTGCAACCGGCTGGGCGAGGCGAGGATGGGCACGCTCGGCCGGGCCGTGCCGGGTTACGACGTGCGGGTGGTCGACGAGCACGGCGTGCCGCTGCCGGACGGCGAGGTGGGCCGCCTCGAGATCACCGGCGAGACGGCCGCCCTGGAGTACTGGCAGGACCCCGAGAAGACGGCGGCCACCTTCGTCGCCCCGGACACCGTGCGCTCGGCCGACCTGTTCTCACGCGACGAGGACGGCTACTTCACCTTCCGCGGCAGGGCGGACGACCTGCTCAAGGTGGCCGGCAAGTGGATCGCGCCCAGCGAGGTCGAGAACTGCCTGCTGACCCATCCCGCCGTGGTGGAGTGCGCGGTGACGGGATTCGAGCGCGACGGGCTCACCCTGCTGCGCGCGTACGTGGTGGCGCGCGGCGGGACGACCGCGCAGGAGCTGCGCGACCATGTGCGCTCGCTCCTGTCACCGCACAAGTGCCCCAAGGACGTGCACCTGGTGGACGCCCTGCCGCAGACCGCGTCCGGCAAGATCAACCGCCGCGCCCTCACCGCCGCGCACTAGACAGGCCGGCCGCGCTGGAGTGATCGGCCGCCGCGCACCGGCGGCCGACCGGCTCCCGCCACCGCCGGGCGCGGCCCTCCCGCCACCGCCGGGAGTCACCGCCGGGCGACCGGCGGCAGGTCGGACAGCTCGACGCCGAAGCGGGTGCGGTAGGTCTCGCGCAGCTCGTCCTCGTCCTCGATCACCGTGGTGCTCCTGCCGCCGTCCTCCCTGACGGTCAGCGTCGTCCCGCTGAGCGTGACCCGCCCGCCGTCCGGCGTCGGGATCGTGCAGTACAGGTGCCGCAGGTGGGGGGACTCGGGGGAGTGCTGGTACCACCACCACATGGCCTCGAAGTCGGCCACCAGGCGCGGCCTGTCCTCCAGCCGGTACTGCAGCCGGCCCTCGCGCAGCAGGTCCACGTCGCCGTACGGCGCGCGGGCGAGCTCGAAGGCGCCGTGCGGGTCCCGCTGCGGCAGGCCGGGCGCCCAGCGCAGCGGATGCCGCGCGCCCCGGCCGTATCCGACGTCCACCAGCCACGGGTCGGGCGAGTCGGCGGTGTGCACGCGCAGCGCCATGTGGCCGATGACGGGCCCCAGCGCGCCGTCGTCCGCCACCCGTCCCGCCAGCACCTCCACCTGGAATCCCAGCACCCGCAGCAGTTCGAAGAACGCGCCGTTCAGCTCGTAGCACGTGCCGCCGCGCCGCCTGCCGACGATCTTCCCGAGGGCGGCCGCGCCGATGCCCATCGGCTCGCCCAGGTGGAAGTCCACATTCTCGAACGGCACCGTCATGACATGGCGCTCGTGCAGGTCGCGCAGCGCGGCGGAGGTCGGCCCGTCGGGCCGGCGGGCGCCTATCCGCCGCAGATAGGCGGTCACCGTCCGCTCGTCGAGTAAGGGCCCGTGCGCCAGCGTCATAGTGCGGCTCCGCATTCTCACAGAAACAGTGGTACCAGGACCATGTCATTCTGTGGCCGCCCGGACACCTTTTTCGTTGCGCAGATCGATGGGCAATTCATGAGATGCGGAAAGCGCGACGGCCCGGCGAATATGAGGCGAATAAACGTAGCTCCGGGAGGCTGAATTGACCGGTTCGAGCTCCGCGACGGCGACTCGCCCGTTCGCCGTCGTTTCCGCGGGAGTGCGATGGTGGGCGCAGGTGCAGCCGGATCAGCACGCCGTGGTCTGCGGCGGCGAGGTGCTGACCTATTCCGATCTCGACGAACGTTCCTCCCGGCTGGCCGGTGTGCTGCGGGCGCGCGGTGTGGGCAAGGGCGACCTGGTGGTCCTGGCGCTCGAGCGCTCGCCCGACCTCGTGGTGGCGGCGCTGGCCGTGCTGCTGGCCGGCGGCGCGTACGTGGGCGTGGACGTCGAGGACCCCGACGCGCGGCTGGCCTCGGTCGTCGCGGACTCCGGCGCCCGCCTGGTGATCGCGAGGGAGGCCGACGCCGCGCGGTTCGCGGCCGAGGTGCTGCCCGTCGAGCGGGCGCTGGAGAGCGACGTGCCCGCCCTGCGGGAGGGCCCCGAGATCACGCCGGACGACCTGTGCTACGTCGTGTACACCTCGGGTTCGACGGGCGCGCCCAAGGGCGTGCTCGTGCCGCACGAGGGCGTCGCCAACCTGGCGGCCTGGCACCAGCGGACCTTCGACGTGCGCCCCGGCGACCGGGTCAGCCAGATCGCCCGGCCCTCCTTCGACGCCTGGGCGCTGGAGGTCTGGCCGTGCCTGGCGGCCGGCGCCACGCTGCACCTGATGGAGAGCCGGCTGCCCGGCTCGTCCGACGCGCTGGCCCGCTGGATCTCCACGCAGGGCGTCACGGTGTGCTTCCTGACCACGGTGCTCGCCGTCGACCTGCTCGACCAGCAGGTGGGCGGGTCGCTGCGGGTGCTGCTGACCGGCGGGGAGAAGCTGAACCGGCGTCCGCCGGCCGGGCTGCCGTACAAGCTGTTCAACCTGTACGGACCGACGGAGACCAGCGTGGTGGCCACCTTCGCCGAGGTGGGGCCCGAGGGCGGGACGCCGCCCATCGGACATCCGCTGCCCGGCATGCGCGCCTACTTGCTGGACGAGGAGCGCCGCCCGGTGCCGCGTGGCTCGGTCGGCGAGCTGTACATCGGCGGCACCGGCGTGGCGCACGGCTACCTCAACCGGCCCGAGCTCACGGCGCAGCGGTTCATGCCCGACCCCGTCGATCTCAGCGCCCGCATGTACGCCACCGGCGACCTGGCGCGCGAGCTGCCCGAGGGCGGCCTGGCCTTCGCCGGACGGGCGGACGACCAGGTCAAGGTGCGCGGCTTCCGCGTCGAGCCCGGCGAGGTCGAGTCGGCCCTGCGCGGGCTGGCCGGGGTGCGCGAGGCCGTGGTGGTCAAGAGCGAGCAGGCCGACCAGCTCATCGCCGCGGTGGTGCCGAGCGATCCGGCGGACCTGCCCGACCCCGTGGGGCTCCGCCGCGAGCTGGCCCGGCACCTGCCCGACTACATGGTGCCCGCGGCGGTCACGGTGCTCGAGGCGCTGCCGGTGACCTCGCACGGCAAGGTCGACAGGAAGGCCCTGGCCAGGCCGCAGGAGCCGGCCGCGCCGGCGCAGGAGAGCGGCGGTTTCCGCACCGACACCGAGCGCGTGCTGGCCGAGCTGTGGTGCGAGGTGCTCCAGGTCGGCTCCGTCGAGCGGGATGACAGCTTCTTCGAAAGCGGCGGCGACTCGCTGCTCGCCATCCGCCTGGCCTCGCGCGCCAGGCAGCGCGGGCTGCGCATGGTGGCCGACGACCTGTTCGAGTACGACGTGCTGCACGAGCTGGCCGCATCCGTCAGCGCCGCGAGCCCGGGAACGTGAGGGTGATGAAGACCTGCCTGGTCGAGCTGACGGTCTATCCCAACACGCTGCCGCTGGCCTCGGGCTACCTGCAGGCCTACGCGCAGCAGGACCCGGACGTGGCCCGCGACTTCGAGTTCTCCATCCACGCGGTCGAGGTCGGCACGCCGCTGGAGACGCTGGTGGCCGACCTGCTCGCGCAGGAGGCCGACGTCTACGGGCTGAGCTGCTACCTGTGGAACATGCGGCGGATGAAGGAGCTGCTCGACGAACTGGTCAGGCTGCGGCCCGAGGCCTACGTCATCCTCGGCGGGCCGCAGGTGATGCACCACGCCGCGGAGTACGTGCCGCCGTCGGCGGGCAACGTGCTGGTGTGCAACGGCGAGGGGGAGAAGCCGTTCACCGCGTTCCTGCGCGAGGTGGCGGGGGAGCGGAACTTCCACGAGGTGCCGGGCGTCAGCTTCTGGGCCGGCGGCGAGCTGGTCACCACCAAGCAGCCCGACCGCATCAAGGACCTGGACGAGATCCCCTCGCCGTTCGCGGCCGGGGTGTTCGACGGCGGCGAGTACACCTTCGCCGTCGTGGAGACCAACCGGGGCTGCCCGTACCGGTGCTCCTACTGCTACTGGGGCGCGGCCACCAACGACAAGGTCCACCGGTGGGAGCTGGACCGGGTGAAGGCCGACCTGTCGTGGATCAGCGAGCACGGCGTGGAGAGCATCTTCATCGCCGACGCCAACTGGGGCGCGCTGCCGCGCGACGTCGAGCTGACCCGCCACCTGGTGGAGTGCAAGCAGCGCAACGGCTACCCGTCGATGGTGGCGATCCAGGCGGCCAAGAACCGCCCCGACCGGGTCACCGAGATCACCGAGATCCTGGTCGAGGGCGGCATGCTGACCAGCCAGCCCGTCTCGCTGCAGACCACCAGCCCGCAGGCCCTGGAGATGGTGCAGCGCGCCAACATCAAGGAGTCCACCTACGTCGAGCTGCAGGTCAAGCTGCGCGACAAGAAGATCAGTTCCTACACCGAGCTGATCTGGCCGCTGCCGGGCGAGACGCTGACCTCCTATCAGGAGGGCATCGGCAAACTGTGCGCCTCCGGCGCCGACGCCGTCGTGTCCTACCCCCAGCTGCTGCTGCGCAACACGCCCATGTACCGGCAGCAGGAGGAGCTTGGCATCGTCACCGTGCGGGTGGACGATCCCGTCGCCGAGGCCGACGTGGTCGTCGGCACGAAGTGGGTGACCTACGAGGACTTCAAGGAGGGCGCCTGGTTCTACTACGCGGTCATCAGCCTCTACAACGCGCGGGCGGGCTTCTACGTGGCGCGCCTGCTCGACCGCGGCGGGGTGTGCTCCTACACCGACTTCCTGCGGCGGGCCGCCGACTACTTCAAGACCAGGACCGACACCGAGATCTGCAGGTTCTTCGCCGACTCGGTGGAGACGCTCGGCAACTACGACATCAACAACATCGGCAAGGTGCTGCACTACGTCCTGCACTCCCACCGGGGCGAGATGGACCTGCTGCTCGAGGGGTTCCTGCGCGAGCACGGCTGGCTGGACCTGCCGGGCGTGCGAGCGGCCTTCGAGCTGGACCTGCTGGCCAGGCCGTACGTCTACCGGGAGTCGGTGGTCGCGCCGAGCGCGCCGCTCACGCACCTGAGGGTGATCGAGCAGGACCGCTACACCTTCGTCGCCGAGCTGCCGCGGGAGGCCGTCGCGCTGCTGGAGCTGCCCGACCTGCCGGAACCCGACGGCGACGGCGCGGTACGGCTGCGCGTCGACCACGTGGGCCGGCGCAAGATGCCCTATCCCAAGCACCGCAGCCTCGACTACAACGCGGGCTACTGCCAGGTCATGATGAACAGGATGCGGGACATCGTCCCCTCGTGGACGGTGCTGCCGGCGGTGCACCATGCGGCGTGAGCTGTTCACCGCCGACCACGAGGCCTTCCGCGAGCTGGTGCGGGCCTTCGTGGGCAAGGAGATCGAGCCCAACCTCCGCGAGTGGGAGGAGCGGGGCGCCGTCCCGAAGGACGTCTGGCGCAGGGCGGGCGAGATCGGGCTGCTCGGCATGGACGTGCCCGCCGAGTACGGCGGGGGCGGCGACCCCGACTACCTGCACCACGTGATCGTCTCGGAGGAGCTGGGCCGAGCCGGCGTCCACGCGCCCGCGCTGTCGCTGCACAACGAGATCGCCGGGCTGTACCTGCGCACGCTCACCACGCCCGAGCAGCGCTCGCGCTGGCTGCCCGGCTTCTGCACCGGAGAGCTGGTCACCGCGGTGGCCATCACGGAGCCCGACGCGGGCAGCGACGTGGCGCGGCTGCGGTGCGGGGCCGTACGGCGCGGCGACGGCTACGTGATCAACGGCCAGAAGACGTTCGTCACCAACGGGGCGGTGGCCGACCTGCTGCTCGTGGCCGTCCGCACGGGCGGCGGCAGCGACGGCGGCGGTGGCGGTGGCGGTGGCGGGCTGAGCGTGATCGCCGTGGAGTCCGACCGGCCGGGGCTGGCGCGCGGGCGGGCGCTCGACAAGATCGGCATGCGCGCCATGGACACCGTCGAGCTGTTCTTCGACGAGGTCGAGGTGCCCGCCGCCAACCTGCTGGGCCGCGAGGGCAGGGGCGTCGCCTACCTCATGCGCACGCTGCGCAGGGAACGCATGATGATCGCGGTCTCCGCGCTGGCCACCGCGGAACGGGTGCTGGAGTACACGATCGAGCACTGCCGTACCCGCCAGGTGTTCGGCCGGCCGGTCGGCGCGCACCAGCACAACCGCTTCGTGCTGGCCGAGCTGGCCACCGCGGTGGCCGTGGCCCGCTCCTTCACCGACCGGTGCGTCGCCGAGGAGGCGGCGGGCCGGCTGGCGGCGGAGGAGGCGGCGATGGCCAAGTGGTGGAACACCGAGCTGTGCCAGAAGGTCGTGGACCGCTGCCTGCAACTGCACGGCGGCTACGGGGTGGTGCGCGACTTCCCGGTGGCGCGGGCGTTCGTCGACACCAGGGCGCAGACCATCTACGGCGGCACCACGGAGATCATGAAAGAGTTGATCGGGCACGCGCTGATATGAGGACGCCCCCGTGGTACCTGGCCTTCGAGCCCAGGCCGTCGGCCAGGGTGCACCTGTACGCCCTGCCCTGCGCGGGCGGCGGGCCCTCGGCGTTCCGCCCGTGGACCCGGCACCTGCCCCCCTGGATGGAGCTGCGCGCCCTCACCCTGCCGGGCCGTCCCGGGCGGCATCGCGAGCCCGCCCACACCGACTGCGACACCGCCGCGCGCGCACTGGCCGCCGGACTGGCCGGGCAGAGCACGCCGTACGTCGTGTTCGGCCACAGCATGGGCGCCATGCTCGGCTACCGGATGGTGCGCGAGCTGCAGTCCTCGGGCGGGCGCCCGCCCGAGCTGCTGGCGGTGGCGGCCTGGCCGGTGCGCGGCGCCGTGGCGCAGCCCGACCCGCGCCACGACGACGAGCGGTTCATCGCCTCGCTGCGGGCGCTGGGCGGCCTGCCCGAGGAGATCGCGGACGACCCGGGCGCGCTGGCGCGGACGCTGCCGGTGGCCAGGGCCGACTTCACGCTGTGCGCGTCCTATGTCTACCGGCCGGAACCCCCGCTGACCGTGCCCGTCGCGGCGTTCTGCGGCACGCGCGACCCGGTGGCCCCGCAGGCGCGCATGGCGCAGTGGCGGGAGCACACCACCGATTTTCGCGGGCTGCGGGTCTACGACGGTGACCATTTCTTCGTACGCGATCGCGCCGCCGAAATCACCGCCGTGATGACGGCAATTCTGGAGATGCGCACGTCCGGCGCGGCGCATGAAGCTGAAAGGGCCGTTCAACCCCGAGGAGCGCCCCTATGACAGCCACCATTGTCGGCGATTTCAGGTCCGCACGTGAAACCAGAGGACAGTATTTTCCCGAGCTTCAGGGAATACGCGCACTCGCCGTGCTGGCCGTCGTCACCGTTCACTCCGCCTTCGCCGCCGGCCAGATCGGATTCGGCGATCAGCCCGGCAACGGCTGGATCGGCGTGGTGATCGAGAGGTTCACCCGCGAGTCGCTGCCGATCCTCTTCGCCCTGTCGGGTTTCCTGCTCTACCGGCCCTTCGCGCTGGCGACCATCGCGGGCGCCCGGCAGACCTACAACCTCGGCTCCTACGCGTGGCGGCGCGCGCTGCGCATCTTCCCCGCCTACTGGCTGCTGGCCGTGGTGGCCCTGGCCACGCCGCTGTTCCTGATGGGCCAGGAGCGGGCCGAGCAGGGCTTCTGGTACGTCGTGCGGGTGCTGACCATGCAGCACGTCTACGAGGCGGGCGGCATCCCGCCCGGCATGGAGTCGACGTGGAGCATGGCGACGGAGATCGCGTTCTACGTGCTGCTGCCGGTGTTCGCCTGGCTGTTCCACCGGCTGGCGGCCGGGGCGGCGACGCCGGCGGCCAAGGCGCGCAGGGTCCTGGTGCCGATCTTCGCCATCGTGCTCATCGGCTACGCCTTCAGCGCCTGGAGCCACCACCCCTCGCTCGGCCAGTACCCGGTGCAGGGCAACTGGCCCATCGGCTGGTTCGGCTACCTGGCCGTCGGCATGGCGCTGGCCACGCTGTCGGCCGCGGCCGAGGGCGGCGCCTGGCTGGCCCCGTACCGGCTCATCGCCCGCTTCCCCGGCCGCACCTGGGCGCTCGCGTTCGGCATCACGGTCCTCTACTGCTTCTCGCCCATGGGCGACCAGGGCACCTCCAACTTCCCGCCCACCGAGGTCGTGCTGTTCAACCAGCCGATCGACCTGCTGATCGTGTTCCTGGTGCTGGCGCCGCTGACCGTGCCCGACGTGCGCTCGCGGTTCATCACGGCCGTCCTGACCGTCAGGCCGCTGCAGTTCATCGGCCGCGTCTCCTACGCGATGTTCCTGTGGCACATCCCGGCCATCTACATCTGGAACCTGTGGGGCTCCACGAACTTCCCGCTCGCTCTCCTGCTCGTGCACGGCACCGCGTTCGCCGCGGCCGTGGTGAGCTACTACGCGGTCGAGCGGCCGGCGCTGCGGCTGCGCAACAAGCTCGGCAAGGGCTCGGTGGAGCCCAGCACGCCGGTGCTCGTGCGCTGACCCGGCAGGACCTCCGCGCGGTTCCGTCGAAAGCCGATCACAAAGAAAGGTGATGACCGTGGCGAGTCTGACCAGAGTCAGGTCCGACGCCGATCTCGGCGACGTGGTGGCCGTCCTGGAACGGGACGGGGCCGTCATCGTGGAAGACTTCCTGGACGGTGAGACGCTCGCGGGGCTGTGGGCGGACCTGGAGCCCGCGCTGCAGGCCCAGGACTACAGCGGCAACTGGTACGACGGCCTGCGCACGCGGCGGGTGTCGTCGCTGTTCGCCCGCACCAGGCGGCTGACCCCCGTGGTCACGCACCGGCTGTTCCTGGGCGCGGCCAGGGCGATCATGCAGAAGCCCGTCCCGATGTGGATCGGCAGGTCGCGCCAGGAGATGGTCCCGACCATCCAGATCAGCGCCACCCAGCTCGTGCAGATCCACAAGGGGCAGGGCAAGCAGCCGCTGCACCGCGACGACGCGCTGCACCTGCGCCCCCACCCTGGCCCCACCACCAGGGTCATGGTCATGCTGGCGATGAGCGAGTTCACCGCCGCCAACGGCGGCACCCTGGTGATCCCCGGCAGCCACCACTGGGACGACGAGCGCGCACCGGCCGTCGAGGAGGCCGTACCCACCGAGATGCCGCCGGGCGGCGGGCTGATCTGGCTCGGCGGCGTCTACCACGGTGGCGGGAGCAACGTGACCGACACGCCCCGCACCGGCATGACCGTCGCCTACGACCTGGGCAATCTCCGCCAGGAGGAGAACCAGTATCTCGCGGTGCCGCGCGAGCGGGTGCTGGAGTACCCGGAGGAGGTGCGCAGGCTCCTCGGGTACGACCGGTGCCCGCCCGGCGTGGGCTGGCTGGAGATGAACGACCCCTACATCTGGCTGGAGCCGGAGGAGGCCCGGCGCGCCGCGCTCGGCGACCTGGTCCCGGCCTCCCAAGTGAGCATTTCCGAATAAGACCGAGACAGCCCGGCCGGACACAATGATGATCCGGCATACGAGAAAGGATGACGCGATGAGTGGCAAGATCGAGATCACCCGCGTGATCGAGGCCCCGCGCGACGTGGTCTACGCGGCCTGGACCCAGCCGGAGCACTTCACGCACTGGTGGGGCGCGCCCCTGGAGACCATCTCCATGGACGTGCGGCCGGGCGGCGAGTGGCGGGCCACGATCGTGGTCGACGAGGAGAACCAGGTCCCCTTCGCCGGCACCTACCAGGAGGTCGTCCCGGACGAGCGCCTGGTCTACACGCTGGTCGACCTCAGCGGCCGGGAGCCGGCCGAGCAGCAGGCCCTCGGCCCCGAGACGGTGACCGTCACGTTCTCGGACGTCGACGGCGGCACCGAGATGGTCTTCGTGCAGGAGGGCAACCTCCCCGAGGACGAGATCCCCCGGGCCGAGGAGGGCTGGGGCTTCTTCTTCGACGCTCTCGGCGAGTACGTCAAGAAGATCAAGTAACGCGCCGGGAGGCCGTGCGCGAGTTCCCCTGAGCGGCCGGGCGGCCGGGCATCCAGCGGCCGCCGATGGGCCGGGGCACATCATGCGATCGAGGCGGGGCGCGGCTGAGGCCGCGCCCTCGTCGTATGCCCGGGTGCTCCGCGAAACCTCGCAAGCGGCGATAAAAGGATTATCGCCGCCGGTGTTAGCGTCATTTCATGGAGACTTCCTGCCGCATTTGCTCTGGGCCGGTGAAAGGGTCGATCGACCTCGGGGTCCAGCCTCGCGGAAACGCATTCCCCAAGCCCGACGGACTGGCCGGGGAATTCTTCTACCCGCTCATCGTCGGAATGTGTGACTCGTGCGCGATGGTGCAGTTGATGGCCGACATCCCGCAGGAAGTCAGATATCACGACCAGTACCCGTACCGGGCCTCCAACTCCACCGTGCACAGCGCCCACTTCGCCGGGGTGGCGCACCGGCTGCTCCGTACCGAGCTGACCGGCCACGACCGGTTCATCGTCGAGATCGGCTGCAACGACGGCGTCATGCTGGCCTCGATCGCCGAGGCCGGCGTGCGGCACCTCGGTGTCGAGCCCTCCCAGGAGGTGGCCGAGCTGGCCAGGTCCAGGGGAATAGAGGTGCTGCCGCGCTTCTTCGACGAGGAGACGGCCGCGCAGATCCGCGCCGGGTACGGCCCCGCCGACGTCATCTTCGGCGCCAACGTCATCGCGCACATCTCCCACCTGGACTCGGTGCTCAAGGGCGCCGTGACGCTGCTCGGCCCCGACGGGGTGTTCGTCTTCGAGGAGCCCTATCTCGGCGCCGTCGTCGAGCAGACGGCCTTCGACCTGTTCTACGACGAGCACTCCTTCGTCTTCTCCGTCAGCTCGATCCGGGCCGCCGCCAGGCTCTTCGGGCTCGACCTGGTGGACGCCGAACCGCTGGCCATCCACGGCGGGTCCATGCGCTACACGCTCGCCAAGCGCGGCGCGCGGCGGCCCACGCCGGCCGTCGCCGAACTGCTGGCCGCGGAGCGGGCGCGCGGGCTCGACCGGCACGCCACGCTGGAGGAGCTCAACCGCCGGGCCGAGCGCGTGCGCGACGACCTGACCTCGCTGCTGCGCTCGCTGCGGGCTGAGGGCAAGCGGGTGGCCGGGTACGGGGCGCCCGCCAAGATCACCACGGTGACCAACTACTGCGGCATCGGCGCCGACCTGATCCCGTACGTGTGCGACTCCACGCCGTCCAAGCAGAACAGGGTGGTCGCGGGCTCGCATATCCCCGTGGTGCCGCCGTCGGTCTTCCGGCGGGACCGCCCCGACTACGCGGTCCTGTTCGCGTGGAACCACGCCGAAGAGATCATGGAGAAGGAGAGCGGCTTCACCGGCCGGTGGATCGTCTACATCCCCGAGGTCCGCATCCTGTGACTCGGGCTCACCATGAAGGCGGCCCGCCACGGGAAACCGTGGCGGGCCGCCTTCTCGTGTGCGGGGAACCTCACCTGCGGGTGGCGCCCCGCATGACGTCGTCGCGGAACAGGCCGCCGGGGTCCACCCGGTCGCGCACCGCGTCCACGGCCGCCACGGTCTCCGCGTCCAGGTGCCCCTGGGGCTGGTCGAACCGCTCCACGAACGTGGGCGCGGTCCTGCCGGTGTCCCAGGGCGTGAGCGCGTCCCGGACGACGGGGATCCTGGCGAGGATCTCCTCCTTCGTGCCCGACAGCCCGGGCACGCCGCCGCCCGAGTAGCCGTAGCGCGCCGTCAGGTGGTTCAGGGCGCCGCCGGAGGGGTCGGGCTCGCCGTACGCGCCCCCGAGCTGCCGCAGGCCGGCGGCGATCAGCGGGGAGCCCGATCCCGCGCCGACGACCTCCAGCAGCGCGTCGATGCCCGCGTCGCCGAGCTCGCCCAGGAGCAGGTGGTCGCCGATGACCTCCACGGGGTCGGACGGGTCCATGTGCGTGTCGAGCAGCCCGGCGGGCGCGGTCGTCTGCCAGGTGTCGAGCACCGGCGGCGCGAGGTCGCGCAGCGGGCCCAGCAGGTCCTCCGCCATGGCCCGCGCGGCCGCCACGTCGTCGTCCGTCCCGGCCAGCACGGCGCCGTCCACGCACAGGACGGGCCCCGCCGACAGCATGGGCGGCACCTCCGGCAGGTCGGGCAGGTTGAGTATCCGCACGCTGGTCGTCGCCTCGCGCGGAGCGGTCAGCGTCCACTCCCGCCAGGCCCGCAGCAACCCGGGCGCGTGTACGGCGGGCCAGCACGCGGCCCCCGTCACCACCTTCGCGACCGGGAACAGGGCGACCTCCACGGCGGTCACGACACCGAACCCGCCTCCGCCCCCGCGCAACGCCCACAGCAGCTCGGCGTCCGCGTCCGCGCCGGTGCCCGCGCCGATCCCCGCCGTGTCCGCTGACGTCCCGCGCGACGCGCTCACCGTCCCGCGTGACGCGCCCGCCGTCCCGCGCAGCGCGCCCTCGGCCCTGCGCAGCTCGCCGTCGGCGGTGACCAGTTCCACCGCGCGCACGCTGTTGGCCGCCAGGCCCGTGCGCCTGCCGTAGAAGCTGAGCCCGCCGCCGAGCAGGTAGCCGACCACGCCGACCGTGGGCGAGGAGCCGTGCGCGACCGACAGCCCGTGCTCGGCGGCGGCCTTGACCACCGCGCCCCAGCGGGTCCCCGCGGGCACGCGGGCCACCCGGCGCTCGGGGTCGATCTCGACGGGGCCCGTCATCTCCGTCCGCAGCAGCAGCCCCCCGCGCACGGGACGGGCCGCGGCCGCCCAGTGGCCGGTGGTGTGCACGCGGACCGGCAGCCCCTCGCGGCGGGCGAAGCCGACGGCCTCGCGCACCTCCTCGACCGTGCGCACCACGGCGGCCGCGGCCGGTCGCGGCACCGCGCCCAGGGCGAAGACCGCGGTCGCCGCCTCGTAGCCGGGCTGTCCCGGCCTGGCGATGGGCATTCAGCTCACCCGCCGCGCGGTGACGAAGACGAACGACTCCGGTCCCGAGCTCTCGACCACCACCATGCCGGCGTCGGCCAGCCAGCGCTCCAGCTCCGCGCGCTCGAACAGCAACGTGCCGGCCGGCCTGCTGGGGAAGTAGTGCGCGGCCTGGAAGTGACGGCAGACGGGGTCCTCGTCCCACACGAACGTCATCAAAGTGAACGTGCCGCCCGGCCGCAGCACCCGGCCCACCTCGGCGATCGCGGTCGCCGCCTCGTCGGGGAAGGCCTGCAGGGCGTTCCAGCAGACCACCGCGCCCATGCTGGCGTCGGCCAGCGGGATGTCCAGCGCGCTGGCCCGCACCGCGGGCACGTCGGGCACGCGGCGGCGCAGCACGTTCAGCATCGGCAGGCCCAGGTCCAGGGCGAGCAGCCGGTCGGCGCCGACCGCGGCGGCGACGACGGCGGTCCAGCGGCCCGCGCCCGCCCCGAGGTCGAGCACGGGGCCGTCGACGGGGCGCACACTGCGCGCGATGTAGGCGTCCTCGTCGGCCAGCGTGACCGCGCCGCCCCAGTTGCCGCCCGCCACGCGCAGGTACTCGGGGCGCAGCAGCGCCTCGTAGTACAGGCCCATGCTGGGCATCTCGGCCAGGCTCTTGAGCAGGCCGGCCGTCGCCTCGTCGGCGTCGTCCCGTACGGCCTGCGTGAGGTCGAGTATGCCGCGGGAGGCCGGATAGGCGACCGCGCAGGCCGGGCACCGCACGGCCGCCCCGCCGATGTCGAGAGGACCGCGGCAGGACGGGCAGACCAGCGCGGACAGGTGCCGCCCGAACAGGCCGAGGCGCGGGTCGTCACCGGTCGCGTCCTCCTGCGGCGGCGCCTGGGGCCCGGGCACGGCGACCACCGGGCCGCGCCGGACGGACCAGTAGGCCTTGAGCCCCATGTAGCCCCACACGGTCCTGCTGTCGTTGCGCCAGTTGACCTCGGCCTGCTCCTGGGTGAGCGCGCCGATCCAGGCTTCGTCGAAGGCGCGCTCCGCGTCGGTGAGCCGCCAGATCTCGGGGGCGGGCCAGACCCGGCCCAGGCCGGTCCGCCGCTCGTCCATGAGGGTCAGGCACCGGTCGAGCCTGGAGCGGTCGCCCGAGTCCAGGCCGAGCCGGCCGGCGACGCCGAGCACCCGGCCGCGGTCGTGCGGGAAGTGCGCGAGCAGGTAGGCCAGGGCCTGGCCGAGGGCGGGGGTGGCGTGTTCGGCCAGGGCGAGGTACCGGTCGAGACCGGCGCGCACGGCCTCGGTCTGCCCCGCCTCCGCGATCAGGCCCAGCAGGATCAGCAGGCGGCCGGCGCGTGCCTCGTCGAGCCCGTCCAGCGCGTCGATGAGCTCGGGGATCGCCGACGGCGCGCGCTCGGTGAGCGTGCCGCCGTCCCACAGCGTCCGGTCCTCGGCGGTGCCGGGCGACCAGAGCGCGCCGACCAGCCGCGCGTAGGCCGCGTCGAGTCCGCCGGGCGCCGCACCCGTGAACTCCTCGACAAGCATTGATGGCGCGTACGTGGTGTCAACGCTCATATCAAATCCCTTCGCGCGAAACGCCTTTCAGCATCACACCGGCCCGGCCGGCGGGTCATCTCCGTGCGTGCGGGGAGGAATCGAGCGCAATAGCGGAGATGCGGCGGTGCGGAGACGGATAAACCATGGATTCATGAAGAACAGGATTCCGATCGAAGTATGGGTCCCAGACCTGACGTTTCCCGGCTGGATGGATCGGTGGTATCAGCAGGCCGCCGATTTCGAGAGACTGCACCCCGAATACCAGGTGGTGGTGCACGGCAAGGATTTCTGGCAGCTGCCCAGGCAGGTCGCGGAGGCCGCCGCCGAAGGGCACGTCCCGGCTCTGTCGGAGTACTACTTCTACATGACCCAGGTGGCGCGCGACTCGCGGCAGCAGGACGGCCGCCCGCTGTTCACCTCGGTGGAGAAGGCGATCGGCGGGCGCACCGAGGTGCTCGGCGAGCCCGTCGTGCTCGACGACATCATCCCTCCGCTGCGCGACTACTACACGCTCGACGGCGACCTGACGTGCATGCCGACCGTGGGCACCACGAGCCTGCTGTACGCCAACACCGACCTGCTCAGGCGCGCGGGCGTGGAGGGCCTGCCGCGGACCTGGCAGGAGGTGGAGGAGGTGTGCGCCAGGGTGGCGGCGCTGCGCGACGGCCCCTCCCACGCCATCACCTGGTCCAACCACGGCACGTTCATCCAGCAGGCGCTGGCCACCCAGGGCGGCCTGATCGTGAACGAGCACAACGGCAGGCTGGGCCGGGCCACCGTCGCCGACCTGTCCTCGCCCGAGATGCTGCGCTGGGTGGAGTGGTGGCGCGGGCTGCACCGCGACGGCCACTACTACTACACGGGCAGGATCCCCGACTGGGCCGGCACCCTGAAGGCGTTCGCCGACCAGGACGTGGCGATCAGGATCTCCTCCTCCAACGACGTCAACTACATGTTCAGGGCCGCGGAGGACAACGGCTTCGCCGCCGAGGCCGGCATCTTCCCCTACGACGCGAGCGTGCCGTACGTGGGCAACGCGATCGCCGGCACCGCGCTCTGGATGGCCGAGGGGCTGGACGAGGCCACGCAGGAGGGCGCGCTGGCGTTCCTGATGTACCTGCACAGTCCGCGCAACGCCGCCGAGCGCCACAGGGCCAACAGCTTCCTGCCGCTCACCCACGCCGCGCACGACCTGCTGGAGGAGGAGGGCTGGTACGCCGCCAACCCGCACCACAGGCTGGCCTACGACCACGTCATGCGCTTCCCCACGGGGCAGAGCGGCGTCCCCGTCTCCGAAGGCGCGCTGTTCGGCGACTTCGCCGGCAACCAGGACGTGATGACCAGGGCGATCGGCGACGTGCTCGCCCGCGGCGCCGACCCGGCCGAGCGCATGGCGTTCGCCACGGTGGAGGCGCAGCAGCTCCTCGACGCCTACAACGAGTACGCGCTGTCGTCGGGGTTCCGCGACCCCGGCAACAGCCCTCCGACCAGCCTCAGCGTGGAGGCGTTCAAGGAGATGCGGGCCGGGCGCGACTACTCGGCCGCCGACATGGAAGCCGTGGTCAAGCTGCACCGCTGACCCGTACCGATGCGAAGGGCCGCGGACCTCGGGAGAGGTCCGCGGCCCTTCGCATCGGCTGGTGAAGGTTCGCGCAGGTTCGTAGAGGTCCTGCCGGAGCCCGTCAGCGGTGCAGCGCGGCGAGCTTCTCCAGGGCGGGCACGATCTCGGCCGGGCCCGGCCGGTCCAGCCACTCCCGGTGCACCGCGGCGGCGCCGTCACGGTAGCGGGGGTCCTCCAGCGCCGCGACGATCGCGTCCCTGATCTCCTCGACCGACTGCTTCTGGTGGTCCAGGCGCAGGCCGGCGTTGCGCGACTCGAGGTAGGCGATCGCGGGCTTGGACAGGATGTGCCGCTCCGCCATCCGGCTGTTCTCGCCGTCGGCCACGATCACGCGCTGCGGTTCGTCGGTGTCGCCGACGAGCTGCGGCAGCCCGGCGGCCACCGAGGCCCAGAACGTGCCGCTCGAACCGTGGTTGATGCTGGCCGAGCAGGTCGGCAGGAGCTGCAGCAGCGGGACGTAGTCCACGGTGCGGACGTTGGCGGGGATCGAGGAGATGCCTTCGAGCTGGTCGGCGTTGAGCGTGGCGACCAGCTCCACGTCCAGGTCGGCGACCGCCTCGAAGACCTTCGGGGTGCGCCACTCGCCCTTGTGGTACGACCTGGTGGACAACCCGACCGACATGGCCACGCGCGGGCGCCGCGGCTTGTCGTACAGCCAGGCCGGCTTGACGCCGCCGCCGTTGTACGGGCTCCAGCGCACCGGCACCGCGGCCAGGTCGCGCGACAGGCGCATCTCGCGCGGCATCGGGTCGATGGTGAACTGGCCGACCAGCAGCTCGCGGTCCACCTCGACGCCGTAGTGCTCGGCCAGCGGGCGCACCGCCCTGGCCAGCGGGTCGACGGGGGGCGGTGTGGTCTGCCTGGCGTACAGCTCGACGGCCCAGCCGCTGTAGTCCGGGCCCATCAGGACCCTGCCGTGCGCGGCGCCGGCCACCTTGGCCGCGACGGCGCCTGCCGGGAACCACGGGTCCCACAGCACCAGGTCCGGCCGCCACGCGCGGGCGAACTCCACCAGCGCCTTGTTCTGCCCGCTCGGCACGGGCGGGAGCTGGAACCTGACCCCCATGAGGTAGTACTGGAAGAACACGTCCCAGGTGTCGCGCTCCTCCGCCGTCACCTGCAGGGCCGCGGCCAGGTGCTCCATCTCCTGCGGGTCGGGCGGCAGGTCGTCGCGGACCCACCCGCCGGTCTCGGGCTCGCCGCACGTGACGGCCGTCAGGCCCGCCGCCACGATGTCGTCGGCCGCGCCGGGCGGGCAGGCCACGACGACCTCGTGCCCGGCCAGCTGCAGCGCCTGAGCGTACGGCACGGCGGGATAAAGGTGGCACGTCTGGGGCCACACAGTGAGCATGATTCGCATCTAGCGCTCCTCGCGAACTCCTCGATGGAGTGGAATTCCCCTAACCAGCATCGGGCGCCGGAATTCGCGGTGCATCTCCTGGCTTGCGAGTTATCCGGCAATGCGCGAGATGCGGCGCGCCGACGATAGGAGATGCTCTTCTGTATATGTCGTGCAATTTTAAGGAGTGTCTCATGTGTTTTCCCGCTGACCGTTCCGGGACCGGCTGACATGGCGGGCGCACGCGTGGTCGTGACCGGCGGTTCCGGTTTCATCGGCAGGCATCTGGTGCGGCGGCTGCTCGCCCGCGGAGACGAGGTGACGGTCTTCGACCGCGAACCCGATCCGGGGGTGCGCACGGTCGCCGGGGACATCCGCGACGGGGCGCGGCTGGCCGAGGCGATCGGCGCCGGGGTGGAGGTGGTCTACCACCTGGCCGCCGAGGTCGGGGTGGACCGGTACCTGGCGCGCCCCCTCGACGTGATCGACGTCAACTTCCAGGGCACCAGGAACGTGCTGGAGCGGGCCGCGGCGGTCGGCGCCCGCGTGGTGGTGGCCAGTACCAGCGAGGTGTTCGGCAAGAACCCCGCCGTGCCGTGGGCGGAGGACGCCGACCGGGTGCTCGGCTCCACCGCCGCCGACCGCTGGACCTACTCCTCGGCCAAGGCCATGTCGGAGCACCTGACGCTGGCGTTCTGCAGGCAGTACGGGCTGCACGCCACGATCGTGCGGTACTTCAACGCCTACGGCCCCGGTCAGCGGCCCGCCTTCGTGATCAGCCGGACCGTTCACCGGGCGCTCAACGGGCAGCCGCTCGCGCTGTACGACGGCGGCCGGCAGACCAGGTGCTTCACCTACGTCGAGGACGCGGTGGCGGGCACCGTGCTGGCCGCCGACAGGGGCGCCGCGGGCGAGGTGTTCAACCTGGGCAGCATGACCGAGAGCACCGTCCGGGAGGCGGTCACCACAGTGGCGGCGCTGACCGGGGCGGTCACCGTGGAGGTGGACGCGCGGGCCGCGCTTGGCCCCGCCTACGAGGACGTGCCGCGACGCGCGCCCGACAGCTCCAAGGCCCGCCGCCTGCTGGGCTGGACGGCGACGACCCCGCTGGCCGAGGGCGTCGCGCGGACCGTCGAGTGGGCCAGGGCGAACCCGTGGTGGCTCGCCCAGCCCGACTCGGGCGTCCCCGTCGCCGCGGCGAGCTGATCGCGCGAAAGAGCCTCCGCACCGGACCCGGTGCGGAGGCTCTTTCGCGGTACGGGGCGCCCGGTCGCGGGGAGCCGGGTTACGACACCGCGGCCGGCACCGGAGCGGTCAGGCGCACCGGGAGCGCCCGGTGCCCGTTCATGATGAAC
Organism: Paraplanobispora siamensis; assembly: GCF_016863175.1. Classification (GTDB taxonomy): domain Bacteria; phylum Actinomycetota; class Actinomycetes; order Streptosporangiales; family Streptosporangiaceae; genus Planobispora; species Planobispora siamensis. The sequence continues at coordinate 84,948 of NZ_BOOJ01000047.1, read as the reverse complement.
GTCGGCAGCGGCACCAGCTCCTGCCGGTCCACCGCCAGGCTGAGCTCGGGGAACCGCTCGAACAGCGACGACAGCCCGATCGTGGCGACCGCCCTGGCGATCGAGGCGCCGAGGCAGTAGTGCGGCCCGTACCCGAACGACAGATGCTCCTTGTCCGGCCGGGTGAGGTCGAAGCGGCCCGCGTCCGCCCCGTGCAGCGCCGGGTCGCGGCCCACCGCGGCGTAGTTGATCAGGATCGGGTCGCCCTGGGGGATCGTGACGCCGTCGAGGCGGATGTCGGTGACCGCGTACCGCAGCGGCAGGTGCGCCAGCGGCGACTCCACCCGCAGGGTCTCGTCGATCACGTCGTCCCAGGTGGACCGGCCCGACCTGACCAGTTCGAGCTGCTCGGGGTGCGAGAGCAGCGCGGTGATCGCGTTGTCGAAGAAGTTGATCGTGGTCTCCGAGCCGGCGCCGAGGATCGCGAAGATCGTGTCGGTGAGCTCGACCTCGGACAGCCGCGAGCCGTCGGTGTCGCGCGCCGTCACCAGGTCGGTGGTGATGTCCTCACCCGGGTTCCTGCGCTTCTCCGCGATGAGCTCGGCCATGGCGCCGCGCCATCCGGACAGGATCGCCTGGGCCTGCTCCGGCGTGACGGTGGTGTCCACCATCATGTCGATGACCTTGGCGGTGGCCGCGCGTGCCTCCTCCGACATGCCGATCAGGTCCGCGACCAGCATGGCCGGCAGCGGGTAGGCGAAGCGCTCGCGCAGGTCGACCACCTCACCGGGCTCCACCGCCTCCAGCGCGTCCAGGAGGTGGTTCGTGAGCGCGGTGATGCGCGGCTTGATCGCCTCGGTCCTGCGCGGCGTGAAGGCCTTGCCGACCAGCCTGCGCAGCCGGACGTGGTCCTTGCCGTAGGCGGTGACCATGTTGTCCATGGCGATCCAGCTGATCATCTCCCAGTCCGGCGGGATCTCCCCGTTGATGAACGCGGGCCAGTGGTTGCGCGCGCTCTTGGTGACGTTGGGCTCGGCGAGCAGCTGCCTGACCGCCTCGTGGGTGTTGACCGACCAGGCGAGCACCCCACCGGGGAGCTCCACCTGGACGGCGTGGCCCTGAGCGCGCAGGAAGTCGGTCTCCGCATGGATGTCACGGCCGGTGGTGTCGAGAACGGGGCAGCGTCTTTCCACTGTGGTCTCCATAGAACTCAGCGATTCGGACGGAGTCAGACCTTGGCCGACTCGGGCTCCTCGGCGGCGTGCGCGGCGGGTTCCGCGGTCGCCTCCTGCGCGGCGGGCTCCTGCGCGGCCTGTTCCTGGCCGGTCGCCGGCACCTTCCTGAGCGTGACCAGCGCGACGGCGGCCAGGCCCAGGGCGAGGACCGCGCTGACGCCGGTGGCGGCGTTCACCGCCGTGGTGAAGGCCTCGCGCCCGGCGGCGAGCAGCTCGGCGGCCACGGGCGCGCTCGCCTGCTGCGCCGCGTTGATCGCCCCCGCGATGCCCTCACCGGCGGTGTTCGCCAGAGCCGGCGGCACGGACGGGGGCAGGGCGCCGGAGATCTGGGCGCTGTAGACGGCGGTGCCGACGCTGCCCAGGACGGCCACGCCCAGCGCGATGCCGAGTTCGCCGCCGGTCTCCGAGACCGCGGAGGCGGAACCGGCCCGCTCGGGCGGGACGGAACCGAAGATCAGGGCGTTGCCGAGCGCGCCCATCGGTCCCGCGCCGATCGAGCCGATGACCAGGCCGGTCAGCACCAGGCCCACGCCGGAGGCGGCGTCGACCTGGCTCAGCACGAGGTAGCCGACCGCCATGACCGCCAGGCCCGCCGCGATGACGTACCCGGGGCGCACCTTCCGCGCGATCACGGGCGCCAGCAGCACGCTCGCGATGGTCGCCGCGGTCGAGGGCACCACCCACAGCCCCGTCGCCAGAGGCGACAGGCCGACCACGGTCTGCAGGAACATGCTGACCAGGAAGAAGCTGCCGTTGACGATGCCGCCGAGAACCATGATCGACACCGCGGCCCGGAAGACCGGCAGCTTGAACAGTCCCAGGTCGAGCAGCGGCGACTCCAGCCTGCGCTGCCGCCGTACGAACGCCAGGGCGAAGACGAGCCCCGCCACGACGGCGACGCCGTACCACGGCTGCCAGCCGTGCTTGGCCAGCTCCTTCAGCCCGTAGACGAAGGGCAGGATGGCCGCCATCGACAGCGCGACGCTGGGCAGGTCGAGCCGGCCGCCCTCGGGGTCGCGATACTCGGGCAGCAGCGCGGGCCCCGTCGCCAGCAGCAGCACCATGACCGGTACGGCCAGCAGGAACACCGAGCCCCACCAGAAGTTCTCCAGCATCACGCCGCCGACCACCGGCCCCAGCGCGATGCCGCCCATGAAGCAGGCCATCCACACCGAGATCGCGGTGCCCATCTGGGCGGGGTCCTTGAAGATGGTGGCGATCAGCGACATCGTCGAGGGCATGATGGTGGCGCCGGCCACGCCGAGCAGCGCGCGGGAGAAGATGAGCATCTCGGCGCTGGGGGAGTAGGCGGCCAGCACGGAGGCGGCGGTGAAGGCGGCGGCGCCGATGAGCAGCAGCTTGCGCCGCCCGATGAGGTCGCCGAGCCGGCCCATGGTGACCAGGAGCCCGCCGATGACGAAGCCGTAGATGTCGGTGATCCACAGCTGCTGGGTGAGCGAGGCCCCCAGCTCCGAGCTGAGGTGCGGCAGGGCCAGGTACAGCACGCTCATGTCGATCGAGAGCAGCAGCGTGGGCAGGGCCAGGACGGCCAGCGCCAGCCACTCGCGGGTACCGGCCTTCACCGGTGCGTTCACGTCCATCGAGGTCCCTTCTCAGTTGGTCAGCGCGCCCACGGGCGGCTGCTCGACGGTCTCCCGCTTCACGGCGGGCTTGCGGGACTTGCTCCAGTACTTCATGGCCGGCCGTTCCACCAGCGTGTAGAGCAGCCAGCCCGTCACGACGGTGGCGGCGGCGAGCGCGATCACGAGCAGGGTGCCGCCCACGGGGCCGTACTCGGCCTGGCCCAGCACCGCCTCGCGCAGCCAGTACAGGACGATGGACTGGGTCAGGTAGAAGCCGAAGGAGATCTGTCCCAGCCAGACCATGGGCCGGGTGCCGAAGAACGTCCTGCGGCCCTCGAGGTTGGCCTTGGCGAAGGTGCCGATGGCCAGCGCGAAGGGGACGGCGGTCACCAGGGAGACGCTGTAGGGCCAGGGGATGTACAGCGTGGCCGCGTAGCCGGCCAGCACCAGCGCCGTCACCGGGAGCAGCCCGATGCGCGGCCACCTGCCGGCCATGACGATCCTGGCCAGGATCATGCCGAGCACGAACTCGAAGAGCCGCACGGGCGGGAACAGGTAGACGAACCAGAACTGCGTCAGCGACAGCGCCTCGCCCGGGTACTTCGGCGCGTCGGGCACCAGGGTCAGCGTGACCAGGCACACGAGGGCCATGCCGACGGCGGCCAGGCCCGCCCACAGCCACAGGCGGTTGTCGGCGATCTTCCTGATCGGAATGATCAACGCGGGGAACAGCAGGTAGAACAGCATCTCCGCGCTCAGCGACCAGGCCGGCATGTTCGCGCCGCCCCAGATGCCGTTGTCGGTGGTGAAGGGGTTGAGCAGCAGCAGGTTCGGCAGGCCCCACAGCGCCGTGTACGACCCGGCGAACAGCAGCATGGCGAGCGCCCACGTCACCACGTGATTCGGCATGATCTTCACGACGCGGCGCCGGTAGTAGGCACGGATCCGGTCACCCGGCTTGGCCGACCACGTGATCACGAAGCCGCTCAGGATGAAGAAGAACGACACTCCGATGGAACCGCCGGGATAGAACAGCCACATCAGGGTCTGGGTGATGCCGTCGTCCGCGAACGGGGTCGCCGGATTCTGGTTTCCCATCGTGAAGGGGAAAATGACGTGGCTCAGGAAAACCAGTAATGCGGCGATGATGCGCATTCCCGTCAGCGCGGGCAGATCTCCGCGTACGGCAGGGGGTGTGGAGGACACGTTGGGTTCCTTTCTCTGGGAATGCCCTGCTCCATCTTTCGAGCGGCCATCTGCCCGCCGCATCTCGCCACGTGCGGACTTACGGATGAGCAGCTCACCGACGCACAGAGGCACGGCTTGCAGGGGCTCGGCTCACAGGGGCACCGAGGTGGTCAGCCCGCCGTCCACCCGCAGCTCCTGCCCGGTGATGTACGACGAGCGGGCGGAGAGCAGGAACGCCGCCGCGTCCGCCACGTCCTCGGCCGTCCCGAGCCGCCCGAGCGCCACCTGCGCCCGGCACGCCTCCTGCGCCTCCGGCGTGTTGGAGATGGCCTCGAACATCTCGGTGACGATGTAGCCGGGGCTGATCGCGTTGACCCGGATGCCGCCGGGCGCCAGGTCGGCCGCCAGCGTGCGCACCAGGTTGATCACGCCGGCCTTGCTGGCCGCGTACACCGAGGTGAAGGCCAGTCCGCGGTGGGCCAGCCAGGAGCCGTTGACGACCACGGAACCGCCGCCGGTCATCAGCCGCACCGACTGCTGGACGGTGAAGTAGACGCCCTTGAGGTTGGTGGCGACGATGTCGTCGAAGGCCTCCTCGGTGACGTCGCCGCTGCGCGAGAAGCCGGCCACGCCCGCGTTGGCGAACACACCGTCGAGCCTGCCGAAGCCCTGCTCGATGCGCGACACCAGCGCACCGACCTCGGCGGGACGCGACACGTCGGTGGGCACGGCGAGCACCCGGTCGCCCGCGTCGAGCTCGCGCACCGCCTTGTCCAGGCGCTCGGGGCTGCGTCCCGCGAGCACGACCCGCGCGCCCTCGGAGAGGAGCCGCTGTGCGGTGGCCAGCCCCATGCCGCTGCCACCGCCGGTGATGAGAACCGCTTTGTCGGAAAACTCGTTCATGGGGCCAGAATCACACGGCGTCCCGCGCGGGATTTCCGAAGAATTGCGCTGCCGCGCGGCCAGCAATTCAGAAGATGTTACGAATCGCCTCCGGTGTGACCCTTTGGTGAACGCTAAAGCGCGCAGGAGGCGATCCGATGGGTGATGTGGCAAAGACCCGTGCGGTGGTGCTCGGCGGCAGTCTCGCGGGGCTTTTCGCCGCCAGAGTGCTCTCCGACGCCTACGACGAGGTGGTCATCGTCGACCGCGACGAGTTGATCGGTGTGCAGGGCCCGCGGCGGGGATGCCCGCAGAGCCGGCACATCAACGGTCTGCTGGCCCGCGGCCAGCAGGTCATGGAGGAACTGTATCCGGGCATCACCGAGGGACTGTTCGCCGACGGCGTGCCGACCGGCGACCTGGCCGGTGACGTGCGCTGGTATTTCAACGGCAAGCCGCTCCAGCGTCAGCACGCGGGCCTGGTCTGCGTGGCGGCCAGCCGCCCCAAGCTGGAGCACCACATCAGGGAGCGGACCAGGGTCCTGCCCGGCGTGGTCTTCGCCGAGCGGCACGACATCCTCGGCCTGGAGTTCAGCCCCGACGGCAGCCGTGTCACCGGCGCCAAGGTGCAGCCGCTCGACGGCGAGGGCGAGCCGCAGGTGCTCTCCGCCGACCTGGTGGTCGACGCCACCGGGCGCGGCTCCCGCACGCCGATCTGGCTGGAGGCCCAGGGCTACCCGCGGGTCGAGGAGGAGCGCACGAAGATCGGCCTGGGGTACGTCACGCAGCACTACCGCCTGAAGGAGGACCCCTACCACGGCGACCTGTCGATCAACCCGGTCGCCAACAAGGACCTTCCGCGCGGCGCCATCTTCACCAAGACCGACGGCGACCGCGTCGAGCTGACCACGTACGGAATCCTCGGCGACCACCCGCCCACCGACCAGGAGGGCCTGTACGCGTGGCTGAAGACGCTGGCCACGCCCGACATCTATGACGCCGTGCAGAACGCCGAGCCGCTGGACGAGCCCGTCGCCTTCCGCTTCCCGACGACGCTGCGGCGCCGGTACGAGAAGATGACGCGCTTCCCCGACGGCCTGCTGGTGACCGGCGACGCGGTGTGCTGCTTCAACCCCGTCTACGCGCAGGGCATGACCGTGGCCGCGCTGTCCGCCCTGGTCATCCGCCAGCACCTGCACACCGGTGCGCTGCCCGACCCCCTGCAGTACTTCGCCGACCTGGCCGGCAACGCCATCAACCAGCCGTGGGAGATGACGCACACGGTCGACATGGGCTTCCCCGGCGTGGAGGGCGAGCGCGGCCCCGCCGTCCGGGTGGCCGGGGCCTTCCTCGGCCTCGTGCAGGAGGCGGCCACCAAGGACCCCGTCGTGGCGGGGGCCTACATGCGCGGCGCGGGCCTCATCGACGGGCCCGAGGAGCTCATGAAGCCGCCGATGCTGGCCCGGATCCTGTGGAACGCGCTGCCCTGGGTCGGCACGCCCGCGCGGTCGAAGCACCGGCCGGCCCAGAACGACCGGACCCTGGCGAGGAGTGCGAAGCCGTGAGCGTCACCGAGTTGCTTCCGCTCTCCTGGAACCAGGGATTCCTGCGGGCCTGGGACCAGGGCGACCAGACGGGCCCCTTCGGCCCCCGCTACATCATCGTCTGCGGCTACCGGCTGACCGGGTCTCTCGACCCGGCGGTGCTGCAGGAGACGCTGGACGAGGTCGTGGCGCGGCACGAGGCGCTGCGCACCGAGATCGTCCGCGACGGCGACGGCCACCAGGTCGTCCACCCGCCCAGCCGGGTCCGGATCACCGTGCGCGACCTGCCCGGCGACGACCGGGACCGGCGCGCGGAGGAGCTGCTCAACGACGCCGAGGCGGAGCCGTTCCCGATCAGGGAGCTGCCGCTGATCCGCGCGGTGCTCGGCCGCTTCGACGACGAGGACGCGGTGCTGGGCCTGGTCGCCCACCACACCGCCGTCGACGAGTGGTCGATCCGGCTGATCATGCGGGACGTGGCGCACGGGTACGCCGTGCGCACCGGTCATCGGCCGCCGGCCCTGCCCGAGGTGTCGCAGTACCGCGACTACGTGGACTGGGAGCGCGCGGGCGCCGGCGGGGACGGCAACGACAAGGCGCTGGCGTACTGGCGCGAGAAGCTGGCGGGCGCGCAGGTCCTGGGGACCGTGACCGACCACCTGCGCTCGGCCGGCCTGCCCAAGACCACGGCCTGGCGGCGCTTCAGCCTGCCGGGCACGCTGACCGGGGCCGTCAGGGACATCGTGAAGGAGACGCGCAGCTCGCCGTTCATGGTGCTGCTCGCCGCCTACGCGGTCTATCTGGGCCGGCGCGAGGGCACCGACGACGTCGTCGTGCCGAGCTTCTCCTCGGGACGCGGGCCCGCCCGCTTCCACGAGACCGTCGGGTCGTTCTTCAACTACCTGCCGTTCCGGGTGAACCTGGAGGACTGCGGCACCTTCCGGGACGTCATCACCCGCACCCGGCTGACCTGCGTCGAGGCCTACGCCAACGACCTGCCGTTCGGGCAGATCCTCGGCGTCGCGCCCGAGCTGATGACCCCGGTGACCAAGGACGACTGCGCCGTGGTCGCCTTCCAGGTCTTCAAGTCGCCGCCCGGCGGCGAGCGCGGGCGCGTGGGCGGGCTGGCGTACGAGGTCATCCACCGCAGGCGGCTGTCGCAGTGGGACGGCGGCGACGTGCCCGACGGCGGCATGTGGCACCTGGAGATCGACTCCACCGGTGACATCGTGGGCTCGTTCGCCTTCAACACCAACCTGTACGCCGAGCAGACGGTCGACAGGATGATCGAGGACTTCGGCGCCCTGCTGAAGGAGCTGACCTCCGACCCGCACGGGCCGCTGCGGCTCTGAGGCGGGACCGGCCCCGGGCGGCCGGCGAGGGAGACCTCGCCGGCCGCCCGATCGGTGTGTCCCATGTGCCCTGTGTGCCCTGTGTGCTCCGGGTCTCTGCTCCGGGGCTGCTCGCGGCGGACGGAACGCACGCCCGTACAGACATGCCCGTACAGACATGCCCGTACAGACATGCCCATGCAGACGTGACAGAACGTCCGCCCGTACGGACATGAAAGAACGGACGTCCGAAGATGACGGACGCCCGAACACGACGGACGCCGGGGCGTGTGGCATGGCGACCCGCCCCGTCGACGTCCCGTTCCGCTGTCCCGGCCGCCGGGGACGACTATCTCTCCTGGCCGTCGCCGCCCGGGTCAGCCGCGGAAGTACTCGGCCACGGGCGGCGCCAGCGCCTCGGGGGAGATGTCGTGGCCGTGGCCCTCCAGCACCTTGAACTCGCCGCTCGGCACCGCCTCCGCCACCGCCTTGGCGGCGCCCTGCATCCAGGCGCCGCTGTTGCCGCCCGCCAGGGCCAGCGTCGGCACCTTGATCCTGGCGAGATCCTCGACCGGCAGCCTGTTGCCCGGCCCGCACACCGCGGCCTCGTACACCAGCGTGTGCGCCACCGCCGTCATCCCCTCCCAGTAGGGGGACTCCTTCATCTGCCCGACCATCTCGGCGGGCACCTCGGCCGCCTCGACCATGAACCGCTCGACGACCTCACCCCGCTTGCCCTCGGCCACCAGCGTGGCGAGCTGCTCGCGGAAGTCCTCGGCGATCGGCTGCCTGGAGTCGTCGACGATGAACGGCGGCTCGTACACCGCCACCTTGGTGACGGGCAGGCCGGCCGCGGCCGCCCGCAGCGCCAGCGCGCCGCCCGAGGACCCCCCGAACACCGCCGCCGAACCCCCGGCCGCCTCGATGATCGCGGCCAGGTCCTCGATCTCGCGCTCCACCTCGTACGACTCGTTGTCGGAGCTGCCGCCCCGTCCCCGCCGGTCGTAGTTGTAGACCGTGAACTCACCCGACAGTGCGGCCGCCAGACCGGCCCAGATCGGGTGCGTGCGGTCGCTGAATCCTCCCTGGACCAGCACCACGGCCGGACCGGACCCGGACCGGTCGTAGGCGATGGTGGTGCCGTCCGCCGACTTCACGTCCATGCGCTCTCCCCTTCGCTGAAGGCAACCCGGACCGGATGCCGGGCACAGGTCACTCAAAGATGCCGTAAGCATGGCGGCCGGGCTTCTTCCAGCATGCTTTTTCCGCGAATGGCGTAACGCACGCAGGAAGAGGCGCTGCGCAATTCAAAAGGTGATTCACGGTACGCGGCCAGGTCACGATACGAAAGCATCGACAATCCGGAGGCTTTGGTCATGGCTGTGGCTGGTCAGAACGACGAAGTGACGATCGAGGTACCCACCCGAGAGGATTGGGAGGACATTTATGCGATGTTCTCCGCCGGCATCAACATCGACGGCGACCCGCAGAGCCTGGAGGCGGAGCGCCCGCTGTTCGAGCCGGAGCGCTCGCTGATCGTGCGCGCCGGTGACCGCGTCGTCGGCACGCTCGGCGCCAACACCCGCCAGATCGCCGTCCCCGGAGCCGTGGTGCCCGCCGCGCACGGCTGCCGTGGCGCGGTCTCGGCCACCGTGCGCCGCCAGGGCATCCTCACCCGCCTGATGCGCAGGCACTTCGAGGACGCGCGGGCGCTCGGCGAGCCCATCACGCTCTGCTGGGCCAGCGAGGGCCGCATCTACGGCCGCTTCGGCTACGGCCTGGCCGTGCGCAGGCTCGGGCTCAACGTCAACGCCCGCGAGGTCACCGTGCCCAGGGGCGAGGAGCCCGGCAGGATCGTCGAGGGCACGGTCGCCGACCTGCGCGACGCGCTGGTCAAGGTGTACGACCAGGTCTACGCCGACCGCCCCGGCTGGTCCGAGCGGACCGCCGAGCACTGGGACTACCGGCTGTCCGACCACATGGCGGCCCGCCAGGGCGCCTCGGCGCTGCGCGTCGTGGTGCACGAGGGCGACGACGGCATCGACGGCTACGCCCTGTGGCGGGTCAGGGGCAACTGGACCGCCAACGGCCCCATCGGTGACGTCGTGGTGGTGGAGCAGGTCTCGACCACCCCGGAGGCCTACCGGGCGCTGTGGCGCTTCCTGCTGTCGGTCGACCTCACCCGCTCGGCCTCGACCTGGGCGGTCGGCGTCGACGAGCCCCTGTTCCACTGGGTCGGCGAGCCGCGTCAGCTCGACGCGCACCTGTGCGACGCGCTGTGGATCCGCGTCGTCGACGTGCCCGGGGCGCTGGCCGCCCGGAGATACGCGACGTCGGTCGACATCGTGATCGAGGTCACCGACGAGTTCATGCCGGAGAACTCGGGCACCTACCGGCTGACCGGCTCGCCGGAGTCGGCCACCTGCACGCCCACCTCGGAGCAGCCCGAGCTGTGGCTCGACGTCCGCGCGCTCGGCGCGGTCTACATGGGCGGCACCTCGCTGTCGGCGCTGGTCCAGACGGGCCAGGTCAAGGAGGTACGGCCCGGCGCGCTCGCCGCGGCCTCGACCGCGTTCAGGTGGCACACCTCGCCGTACGCCTTCGAACTGTTCTGACCGCGCCCGGGGATCGCGCCCGGGGATCGCGCCCGGGGATCGCGCCCGGGGATCGCGCCCGGGGATCGCGTACGTCCCTTCCCCGGACACCGAGGCCGTCGCCTCATGGCCACCCGTCATCACCGGCCGTCCGCCCGATGACGCCCGCGGGCACCCCCGCCGGCGGTGGTCACGGGCGACGGCCGCCGACCTTCACGGGCCCGCGCATGCCTTACTACGAGCTGCTGTCACGTCACGTCAGAACGCCTGACCGGGTCATCCGCTACGGACCCCACCCCGACCAGGTCGTCGACCTGCTGGAGGGAGGCGGGCGCGGGGTCGTCATCCTCGTGCACGGCGGGTTCTGGCGCGCAGAGTACGACCGCCTCCACGTCCGCCCCATGGCCGACGCCCTGGCCGCCGGCGGCTACACGGTCTGCTCCGTCGAGTACCGCCGCATCGGCCACGAGGGCGGCGGCCATCCCGGCACGTTCGACGACATCGCCGCCGCCGTCGCCGCGGTCCTGGCCGAGGCGCCCGCCCGCGGCCCCGTCGTCCTGGCCGGCCACTCGGCCGGCGGCCACCTCGCGCTCCGGCACGGCTGCCCGGGCGGGATCGCCGGCGTGGTGGCCCTGGCCGCCCTGTCGGACGTGGGCAGGACGCACGCCGAGGGCCTCGGCGGGGGAGCCGCCGCGGCGCTGGTCGGCGGCCGTACCGAGCTGTTGCCCGAGGTGGACACCATGCGCCTGCCCTGGCGCGGCGACGGCGCCCTGGTACTGGTGCACGGCGCCAAGGACCGCGTCGTGCCGGTCGAGATGAGCCGCGACTACGCCGCCCGCAACCCGGCCGCCAAGCTGGTCGAGCTGCCCGACGTCGGGCACTTCAAGCTCATCGACCCGCTCTCCCGCGCCTGGCCCGCGGTCCGCGCCGCCATCGACGAGGTCGCCGTCTGAGAACCGTTCTTCTCTTCCGGCCGGTCGAAGGCGCCGGCCGGATTCAGCGTGCCCGGAGCGATTCCGCACCCAGCAATAAATTGGCACAAAACTGTCAGCACCCCCCATCTTGCTGACTCCCTCACGCCTCCCTTCGCCACGGTCCGCCAGGCACCGTGAGAGGTGAAGGAGGCACCCATGAATTCCCTGAACATCGCGGAGCGGTTCCTCGACGGGAACGACGGCGACAGGACCGCGCTCATCACCCCATCGGGCCCGCTCAGCTACGCGGACCTGCGCTCGCTGGCCGCCCGGGCCGGCAACGCGCTGCGCGCCCTGGGGGTTCGCCGCGGCGACCGCGTCCTGATCTGCCTCAGCGACGGTCCCGAGTTCGTCGCCACGTGGTACGGCGCCCAGCTCATCGGCGCGGTCACCGCCGAGGTCTACACCTACCTCCAGCCCAAGGACTACCGCTACTTCCTCGAATACGCCGAGCCGCGCGTCATCGTCACCGGCGCCGCCGCGCTCGGCGGGCTGCGCGCCGCGGGGGCGCGCGGCCTGCTGGTGGCCGGCGTGGCGGAGGGCGAGCTGCTGCCCGGCGAACGGCACTTCGGCACGCTGGTGGACGCCCAGGACGACCTGCTGGAGCCGGTCCCCGTGGCGGCCGGCGACGTCGCGCTGTGGAAGTTCACCACGGGCAGCACGGGCGCGCCGCGCGCGTGCGTCCTGCCCGCCAGGAGCCCGCACCTGAGCTTCGAGGGGTACGCCAAAGGCGTGCTCGGCATCGCGCCCGACGACGTCGTGCTGCCGGTGCCCAAGCTGTTCTTCGGCTACGCGCGCGACCTGACGGCGCTGTTCCCGTTCGGCGTGGGCGCGGCGGGGATCGTCTTCCCCGAGCGCAGCACGCCGGAGCGGATCTTCGAGCTGATCGCCGAGCACCGGCCCACGATCCTGGTCAACGTGCCGACCATGATGAGCGCCATGCTCGCCCATCCCGACGCCGCCCGGCAGGACCTCGGCAGCCTGCGGGTGTGCGTCTCGGCGGGTGAGGCCCTGCCGGCCGAGCTGCACCGCCGGTGGCTGGAGACCTTCGGCGTCGAGGTGGCCGACGGGCTGGGCTCCTCGGAGGCGTATCACATCTTCCTGTCCAACCGGCCCGGTGAGAGCCGCGCCGGCAGCCTGGGCACCCCGGTGCCCGGCTACCGGCTGAGGGTCGTGGACGAGCACGGCGGGCCGGTGCCGGACGGCGAGGCGGGCCGATTGGAGATCACCGGAGAGGCGACGGCGATGGAGTACTGGCGGGACCCCGACAGGTCGGCGGCCACCTTCGTGGCCCCGGGCACCGTGCGCTCGGGTGATCTGGTGAGCAGGGACGCCGACGGTTTCTTCCACTATCGCGGCCGCGTCGACGACCTGCTGAAGGTGGGCGGGGTGTACGTGGCGCCCGCCGAGATCGAGAACTGCCTGCGCGGCCATCCGGCGGTGGCCGACTGCGCGGTGGTGGGCTACGAGGCCGGCGGGCTGGTGCTGCCCCGCGCGCACGTGGTGGCCGCGGCGCCGTTGACGGCCCAGGAGGTGAAGGACTACGTGCGGGCGCGGCTGGCGCCGTACAAGTATCCGAGGGATGTGATGTTCGTGGACGCGTTGCCGCAGACCGCCTCCGGCAAGGTGAACAGGCGAGCCCTGGAGGCGGTGGCATGAACGGCTCCGCGCTGGCTCAGGGGACCCGCCTGACCTACTCCTCCTATCTTGAGCTCGACCGGCTGCTCGACGTGCAGCGGCCCCGCTCGCGCGGTCACGACGAGATGATGTTCATCGTCGTGCACCAGGTCTACGAGCTGTGGTTCAAGCTGCTGCTGCACGAGCTGAGCCGCCTGCAGGAACGCCTGGAGGCCGGCGACAGCGGCCCGGCGCTGCACACGCTGCGGCGCTGCGTGGCCGTGCTGCAGGTGGCCGTCGACCAGATGGACGTCATGGACACGCTGACGCCCGCGCAGTTCGCCGGGTTCCGCGGCTGCCTGGGCTCCGCGAGCGGCGCGCAGTCCGCGCAGTTCCGCGAGCTGGAGGCGGTGCTGGGGCTGCGCGACCACGCCGCGCTGGAGCACTACGAGGAGGGCGGCGCCGAACGGCTGCGCATCGAGGCCGCGATGGGCAGGCGGTCCGTGCTCGACTCCTTCCTGTGCTATCTGTCGCTGCAGGGCTATCCGGTGCCCGCCGAGGTGCTGCGCAGGGATCCCGCCCTGCCCTTCGAGGCCACTCAGGCGGTACGCGAGGTGCTCGTCCAGGTCAACCGGGACGACATGGTGCCCGCCCAGGTGGGGGAAGGGCTGCTGGACCTGGACCAGCTGCTGCAGGAGTGGCGCTACCGGCACACCAAGATGGTGCAGCGCATGATCGGGGCCCGGCGCGGCACCGGCGGCAGCTCCGGCGCCGCCCACCTGGCCACGACCTGGGCCACCCCGACCTTCCCCGTACTGTGGGAGGTGCGCGGCGCATGAACGGCGACCTGTCGGCGTACCTCGCGCCGCACTACACGATGTTCCGCGTCTCGGAGCGCCTGCTTCTCACCGGCCACTCGCACCAGGCCTGGCCGGACGTCGCGCTCGACGGCCAGCTGGAGGCCTTCCAGGACGCCGCGCTCGACGTGGACGCCAAATGGGGCCGGGCCATGGACAAGGCGGAGCAGGTGCGGGCCGGCTTCCGGCGCGCGCTCGGCGACCCGGCCGCCGACCTGGCGCTCGGCTCCAGCACCCACGAGCTGGTGCTCCGCTTCCTCTCCGCGCTGCCGCTCGGGGAACGGCCCAGGCTGGTGACCTCCGACGGGGAGTTCCACACGTTGCGCCGCCAGCTCGGCCGGCTGGCGGAGGAGGGCCTGGAGCTGGTGCGCGTGCCCGCCGAGCCCGTCGCCACCCTGCCGGAACGGCTGGCGGCGGCGGTCGACGACAGGACCGCCGCGGTGCTGGTCTCGGCGGTGATGTACGAGACCGCCAAGATCGTGCCGGACCTCGCAGCGCTGGCGGCGGAGTGCGAGCGCAGGGGCGCGCAGCTGCTCGTCGACGCCTACCACGCGCTCGGCGTCGTCCCCTTCTCCGCCGCGGCGATCCCCTCGGCGTGGATCGTCGGCGGCGGGTACAAGTACCTCCAGCTCGGCGAGGGGAACTGCTTCCTGCGCGTCCCGCCGCACGCCGCCGGGTACCGCCCCGTGATCACCGGCTGGTTCGCCGAGTTCGCCGAGCTGTCCGCCGAGACGAGGCCGGACCGGGTGGCCTATCCGCCGGGCGCGCAGGCCTTCTCCGGCGCCACCTACGACCCGACCAGCCACTACCGCGCGGCCCGCGTGTTCGGCTTCTTCGACGAGCACGGCCTGACCCCCGCCCTGCTGCGCCGGGCCTCCCAGCGCCAGCTCGCCCGGCTGTGCGCGCGCTTCGACGCCATGGACACCGGCGGGCTGATCAGCAGGGACACCGGCACGCCGCCGGAGGGCCTGGGCGGGTTCCTCGCCCTGCGGTCACCGCACGCGGCGCGGCTGTGCGACGGGCTGGCCGCCCGGGGCGTGCTCGCCGACAGCCGCGGCGACGTGTTGCGGCTCGGTCCCGCGCCGTACCTGTCGGACGCCCAGCTCGACGCCGCGATGGACGCCCTGGACGCCGAGCTGGCCGCCGTACGGGCGCACCGGCCGGTATCGCGCCCGGTCCGTCCGGCGTCCGCGGATCAGGCGGCGGCCCGTCCGGTGCTCACGAGCCCGCGTTAGGCGGGAGCCGGGCGGGAACGCCGGAGGGCCGTCGCCGATCGGATCGGCGACGGCCCTCCGTCACGCCTGCGTCGTGTCCTCGTCTGTGTCATGCCTCCGTCATGCGGCGGATGCGCCCTCTCAGCGTCCGACGCCCGCGTAGGCGTAGCCCAGCCCGCGCAGCTCGGAGATCTTCTCCTTGCCGTAGTAGGCCCGCCCGTCCAGCACCAGGCACGGGTCCGCCACCGGCAGGCCGGCGAAGTCGAGGGAGGCGAACTCCTGGTGCAGGGCCATGAGGGCGACGCAGTCGGCGTCCCGGACGGTCTCGCCCAGGCTCGCCGACGGGACGATCCCCAGCAGGACCTCCGCCTGCAGGGGGTCCACCAGCGGGTCGTAGACGCGGACGGTGACCCCGGCCTTGGTCAGGGTCGTGACGACGCCCTCCACCGGGGTGGCCCGCAGGTCGCCGGTGTCGTTCTTGAACGCCGCGCCCAGCACGGCGACCGTCGACCTGGCCGGGTCCTTGCCGAGCCGTACCAGCCCGTCGATGATCAACTGGGCCGTGTACTCCGGCATCCCCGTGTTGACCGCCCGGCCGGTCGGCGCGGTGTGGATCTCCAGGCCGCGCTCCCGGGCCGTGTGCCAGACCATCCACGGGTCCTTGACCAGGCAGGACCCGCCGACGCCGACGCTGGGCAGCAGGATGTTGACCTTCCCGGTGCCCTTGGGGACCGTGTTGGCCGCCGAGATCACGTCGAGGACGTCCACCTCGAACAGGCCGCAGAACTTGGCGAGCTCGTTGGCGAGCGCGATGTTCAGGTCGATCCACCAGTTGTCGGCCAGCTTGACGATCTCCGCGGTCTCCGGCGAGGCCAGCGGGATCACCTCGACCCCGAGCGCCCGGCGCCAGAAGTCCGCCGCGTCCCGCGTGCTGTCGGCGTCGATCCCGCCGACCACGATCGGCAGCGAGCGCAGCTCGCGCAGCGCCGTACCCTCGGCGAACCGCTCGGGGGTGAAGGCGAGCCCGAAGTGCTCGCCGCAGACGAGCCCGCTCTCCTGCAGCAGGGGCAGGACGAACTCGCGGGTCGTGCCCGGCGGCACGGTGCTCTTGAGCACCAGCAGGTGCCCCTCGCGCAGGTGGCGGCTCACCCGCAGGCACGCCTCCCGCAGCTGCTCGTCCATCAGGGACCCGTCGGCGCCGACCGGTGTGCCGACCGCGATCAGCAGGACGTCGGCGTCGCGGACGGCGGCGTAGTCGGTGGTGACGCGCAGCCGCCCGGCCGCGATGCCGTCCCGCAGCAGGCCGGCCAGGCCGTCCTCCTGGTAGCGGCAGTGGCCCGCGGTCAGTTCCTCGACGAGCCGGGAGTCGGTGTCCACTCCGACGACGTCCCAGCCGCGTTCGGACAGGACCGCCGCGAAACAGGAGCCGACATAACCGAGGCCGATAATCGCCACTTTCGGGTCTTCGCTGGCAGGTAGAAAACGCATGTGAATCTCCCTACAACAGGAATGCGGCCGATTTTTCTGATTCCGGACAATGGACACCAGCCGCCTCGGATCCTCTCCTTTCACAAGCACATAGCGCGGGTCGGCCGTACCGCATCTCTTGGCGTGCCGGACGGGTGTCTGCGGTGCTCGGCGGCTTTCGCGCCGCAATGCAGGAGATGCACGGGCAACTGCGGAGAACGATCCTGTGAAGGTGCGATCAGAGGGGGTGATCTCCCTCGTCGACCCGATGAGTGAGGGGCCGGAGATGAACGAGCACAAGGCGCTGATCCTGGACGAGGTGCGCAAGTACCACCAGGACATCGAGGTCTCAGGGGAGTTCGTGCCCGGCGTCACCGAGATCTGGCCGACGGGCGCGGTGCACGACGTCGAGGACCGCGTGGCCCTGGTCGAGGCCGCGCTCGAACTGCGGGTCGCCGGGGGGTCCAGGGCGCGCAGGTTCGAGTCCGTCTTCGCGCGCAAGATGAAGCGGCGCAAGGCGCTGCTGGCCAACTCCGGCTCCTCGGCCAACCTGCTGGCGTTGTCGGCCCTGACCTCCCACCGGCTGGAGGACGCGCGCCTGCGCCCGGGCGACGAGGTGATCACCGTCGCGGCGGCGTTCCCCACCACGGTGAACCCGATCCTGCAGAACGGCCTGGTCCCGGTCTTCGTGGACGTCGAGCTCGGCACCTACAACCCCACGGTGGAGGCGGTCGCGCGGGCGATCGGGCCGAAGACCAGGGCGATCATGATCGCGCACACGGTCGGGAACCCGTTCGAGGTCGCGGAGATGGCCCGGCTCGCCGACGAGCACGAGCTGTTCCTGATCGAGGACAGCTGCGACGCCGTCGGGTCGACCTACGACGGCGAGCCGGTCGGCACCTTCGGCGACCTCACCACCGTGAGCTTCTATCCGGCGCACCACATGACGATGGGGGAGGGCGGCTGCGTCCTGACCTCGAACCTGCTGCTGGCCCGGATCGTCGAGTCGCTGCGCGACTGGGGCCGGGACTGCTGGTGCGAGCCGGGCGAGAGCAACACCTGCCTCAAGCGCTTCAACTACCAGATGGGCACGCTGCCGCACGGCTACGACCACAAGTACATCTACTCCCACGTCGGGTACAACCTGAAGATCACCGAGCTGCAGGCCGCGCTGGGCCTGAGCCAGCTCGACAAGCTCGACGACTTCTGCGCGGCCCGCCGCCGTAACTGGCGCCGGCTGCGCGAGGGGCTGGAGGGCGTGCCCCACCTGCTGCTGCCCGAGGCGACCCCGCGCAGCGACCCGAGCTGGTACGGCTTCGTCGTCACGGTCGACCCGCAGGCGCCGTTCGGCGCCAAGGAGCTGGTGGACTTCCTGGAGGACCGGAAGATCGGCACGCGCCGGCTGTTCGCCGGGAATCTGATCCGCCACCCCGCCTACGCCGACCAGGACTACCGCGTCGTCGGCGAGCTGACCAACACCGACATCATCACCACCCAGACGTTCCACATCGGCGTCTACCCCGGGCTGACCGACGAGATGATCGACTACGTCGTGGCCTCCTTCAAGGACTTCGTGCGAGCGCGCGGGTGACCGTCCGGGCCGCGGCGAGATCGGCGGCCTTCCCTGACGCCCCCGGCAGATCCGGAAGAGTGAACAGATGAAGGCACTGGTACTGTCCGGCGGGTCCGGGACCCGCCTGCGTCCCTTCAGCTACTCCATGCCCAAGCAGCTCATCCCGATCGCCGGCAGACCGGTCCTGGAGCACGTGCTGGGCAACATCCGTGATCTCGGGGTGACCGAGGTCGGCATCGTGGTGGGCGCCTGGGCGGGGGAGATCGCCGCGGCGATCGGCGACGGCTCGCGTCTCGGTCTGCGCGTCACCTACATCCGCCAGGACAGGCCCCTGGGACTGGCGCACGCGGTGCGGACGGCGCGCGGGTTCCTCGGCGACGACGACTTCGTCATGTACCTCGGCGACGTCATGCTCCCGGACGGCGTGGCCGATCTCGCCGAGCGGTTCCGGGCCGAGCGGCCCGCGGCGCAGGTCGTGGTGCACCGGGTGGCCGACCCCCGCGGCTTCGGGGTCGTGGAGCTGGACGCGGGCGGCGCCGTACGGCGGCTGGTGGAGAAACCCCGGCGGCCGCGCAGCGACCTGGCCCTGGTCGGCGTCTACTTCTTCGGCCCCGCCATCCACGAGGCGGTCACCGCCGTCGCCCCCGGCAGGCGGGGCGAGCTGGAGATCACCGACGCGATCCAGTGGCTGGTCACGCGGGGGGCGAAGGTCGCGGCCGTCGAGTACGGGGGCTACTGGAAGGACACCGGCCAGGCCGACGACGTGCTGGAGTGCAACCGGCACCTGCTGGGCGGGCTGGGCGGCAGAGCCGTCGTCCATCCCACGGCCCGCGTGGTGCGCTCCCTGATCGAGGGTCCGGCGATCGTCGGCGCGAACACCGTCATCGAGGACTGCCACCTCGGCCCCGGCGTCTCCATCGGCCGTGACTGCGTCCTGCGCGGCACCCGGCTGTCCGACTCGATCGTGCTCGACGGGGCGTCGATCGAGGAGGTCCGGGGGATGCACGGCTCGATCATCGGGCGCTCGGCCGTCGTCCGGCCGGCGGACCGTGACGGGATGCGCCACCGGCTCCTGGTGGGCGACAACACGCGGATCGAGATCCCGGTCTCCATCTGAGTCCCGGTCGTCGTCCCGGTCTCCTCGGTCTCCGTCCGGGTCCCGGTCGTCGTCCCGGTCTCCTCGGTCTCCATCTGGGTCCCGGTCGTCGTCCCGGTCTCCTCGGTCTCCGTCTGGGTCCCGGTCGTCCTCGGTCTCCGTCCGGGTCCCGGTCGTCTGAGCTCCGGCGGCCTCTCCGGGTGATCTATGCGCCGTGACGGACTCACCGGGCCGTCTCCGTACCGTGTCCCGGGCGATCTCCGCGCGGTGCCGGTCTCCCGTAAAGCGATGCCGGTCTCCCGGAAACGAGCGGGCCCCCGGTGGGAGGACGCTGCCGGGAGCGTCCTCCCACCGGGGGCCTTCACGCCGACGACCGCGCCGACGACGGGGTCAGGCGCCGATGGGCGTGTTCTGGTACGCGGTGACCAGCCACTGCCCGTCCTGCTTGGCGAGCACCCAGGTGGCCCGGATGGCCCGCTCGGGCGCGACCTCGGTCTCCTCGCCGTGCAGGACGCCGCCCCGGGTGACCAGGACCGCGACGTCCTCGGTGACGAACCTCGCCGACAGGGGCTCGCCGGCCACCCGGGTCCCCTTCAGCGGGCCGGAGTAGGCGAATCCCATGAAGGCCCGGATGCCCTCGCGGCCGGCGACGTAGATGTCACCGGGAAGGATCATGGTGGCGTCCTCCGTGAACACCTCGGCGAAGGCGTCGCCGTCGTTGGCGGCCCAGGCGGCGATGATGCGCTGCGGCACCTGCCGGATGGCCGTCGTCTCGTCGATGGTGGTCGATGCAGGGCTCATGGTTCGTTCCTTCACTCAGCGGCTGGGACGGGGAAGGGGAGGGAACGGACCGGCGCGGACGCCGGAACGGGGCCCGGCCACCGGCCCTCACCTTCGCATGGTGTTCGCTGCGCACGCCGCGGCGCATCTCTCGGCGTGCGGTGCCCGCTCCCGGGCCGCGACAGGCACGCAATCCGGGAGATGTGCCGCATAAGCCCCCGAAGGACGATGGATACCAGGCCGTCTCGAAGAAGATCGCCGACGAACGGAGGCCCGTGATGCGGAACGACAGGATCCTCATGGTCATGCCGGACCGGCGGCACGTCCGCAAGGCCGTGGCGGAGGGCCTGCGGGTCTACGCGATCTGGGATCCGGCCCTCAAGGGCCGCGATCACCTCGAGGACGTGGCCCGCGACGCCGAGCAGCTGGTGCTCACCGACTTCACCGACGTGGCCGCCCTGCGCACGCTGGTGTTCACGACCGCCGTGCGCAGGGACGTGGCGCACATCCTGCACCTGGGATGGCACGACACGCAGCTGGCGGTGTGCGAGGAGGCGCGGGTCCTGGGGATGTCGCCGCACCCGCCCGGGTGCCTGCTCCTGATCAACGACAGGCGGCGGATGCGGCGGCTGCTGAGCGAGGCCGGCCTTCCCTTCGTCACCTCGGTCGAGGAGTTCCTGCGCGGCCCGGTGCTCACCGTGCAGACGCTCACGGTGGACGGGCGCCATCACGTGGTGGACATCCGGCCCAAAGCCGTGATCTCCCCGTTCCGCCTGCCGGAGACGGGCGGCCGGAGCATGCGGGAAGGCCCGGTGGGGCCGGGCGAGCCGGACGGTCCCGAGGACGCCGGACACCTGTATCCCACGTGGCTGCCCGCCTCCGCCCGTACGGAGACGGTCAAGCTCGTGACCGCCTTCCTGGACGCCACCGGGTACCGGTTCGGGCCCACCCGCACCGAGGTGATCCTGGGCGACGCCGGGCCGCTGGTGGTCGAGGCGCAGACGCGGCAGGCCGAGGAACGCGTCCTGTCGCTCATCGAGGCCGCCACCGGTGTGGACGTCGAGGCCGCCATGTTCCGGGCCCTGGCGGGCGGGCCGCTGCCGTTCCCGCTCCCGGACCGGGCCGCGCCCGCGGCCGTCCCCGCCCCTTCACCGCCGGCCTCTCCACCGCCGGCCTCTCCACCGCTGGCCTCCTCTGCGCCCGCCTCTCCGGCGCCGGCCCCCTTCGCGGCCCCCGCGGGTTTCCCGGCGCCTTCGGCCGCCCTGAGCGGCCCGAGGGTGTACACGGGCTGAGCGCCCCGGCGCCCGCCGCGCAATTTCAGAGATGTGCCCAGCCCTTTCAATTGTGACGATATATCAGCAGGAACCGGCATTAAAGCCGCCCCGCCATGACCTGCACGCCATGGGCCACGTTTATCCGGCAAGGGAGGACAGCGGATGAATGGAAATCGTCCCAGTGAACTCACTTTCTCCTTCATACAGGAGAAAGTCGGTGAAATCTGGCGGCACGTTCTGGACGTGCCGGACGGAATGGAGGACGCCACCTTCTTCGACCTGGAAGGCGAGTCGATCTCCGCGGTCCGCCTGGTCTCACGGATCGAGGAGGAGTGCGGCATCTCGATCGAGGTGGGCGACATCTTCGAGAACGACCCCGACCTGACCGCCCTGATCACCACGGTCGCGGAGCAGGGACGGGTCTCGACCGCGGCCTGAACGGTTGCGATGCGCGTGCTTCGCGGGCCGGAGAGCCGGGCGTGCGGCTTCAGCGTCTCGTCCGATGACGACTAGGAGGAAATGATGTTGACGACCGAGGTCCCGGCGCGGGAAGAACTTCTGCGGCGGGCCGCCGGGCTCGCGCCGGTCCTGCAGCGGAACGCGGCCTGGGCGGAGGAGAACCGGCGCATCCACGACGAGTCCATCGAGGCTCTGGCCGACGCCGGCGTCTTCAAGCTGAGGGTCCCCGCCCGGTACGGCGGGTACGAGTGCGACACGCGCACCCTGGTGGAGGTGGCCGCGGAGCTCGCCCAGGCCGACGGGTCGGCCGCGTGGACGGCGGCGGTCTACTGGATCCCCACGTGGATGGCGTGCCTGTTCCCCGACGAGGTGCAGGACGAGGTGTTCTCCACGCCGGACGTGCGGGTGTGCGGCACCCTGAGCCCCACCGCCATGGCCGCCCCGGTCGAGGGCGGCGTGGTGGTCAACGGCAAGTGGGGGTTCGTCAGCGGTGCCTGGCACAGCCACTGGCAGGAGATCGTGGCGATCCAGGTGGGACCGGACCAGCAGCCCATGCCGATCATGGCGCTGGTCCCGATGTCGGACCTGCAGATCATCGACGACTGGAACACCACGGGCCTGCGGGGCACCGGCAGCGTCAGCACCGTCGCCCAGGACGTGTTCGTCCCGGCCGAGCGCGTCCTGCCGCTGCCCGCCGTACTCCAGGAGCAGTACGCCTCCCGGCTGAACGCCGGCACGCCGATCTACCGGGCGCCCCTGCTCCCGGTGGCCTCGGCCTCCTCGGTCGGCACCGCCGTGGGACTGGCCAAGGCGGCCAGGACGGCGTTCCTGCAGCGGCTGCCGGGACGAAAGATCACCTACACCAGCTACGAGAACCAGAGCGAGGCGCCGCTGACGCACCTGCAGGTCGCCGAGGCCACCTTGAAGATCGACCAGGCGCAGTTCCACGCCGAGCGCCTGGCGGACACGGTCGACCGCAAGAGCGAGCTGGGCGAGCAGTGGAGCCTGGAGGAGCGCGCCAGGGTGCGCGCCGACATGGGCGCCGCCTGCAAGCTGGCCAAGGAGGCGGCGGACATCCTCGCCACGGCGAGCGGCGGGTCGTCGATCTACGCCGACGTGCCGATCCAGCGGATCCTGCGCGACATCCAGAGCATGAACCTGCACGCCCTCATGCACCCCAACACCAACACGGAGCTGTACGGCAGGGTCCTGTGCGGCCTGCCGCCCAACACGCTCTACATCTGAGGCACATCTGAGGCGTCCGGCGCCTTCGGGGACACCCGGAAGCGCCCGAGGACATCGAAGCTCCCAACCCCGCGCCTCCCCGCCGGTTGGAAAGGCTCCGCGGCCCGTCACACGGGCCGCGGAGCGTCTTTTTCCCGGCCTTCCCCGGCCCTCAGGCCGCGGCGGTCTCCTGCGCCGGCTCCGTGACCGCCGGGTAGGCGCCGGCGATGAGCTCGCGGCCCCGGTTGCCCCGGCCCAGCAGCTCGGCCACCGTGGCGGAGGCCGTACCTCCCGGAGCCCGCAGCGCCGAGGCGACGGCGGCCAGGTCGCGCGCCACGGCCTCCAGATGCTCGGCGACCGGCTCCGCGTTCTGCCCGAGGATGTCGCACCACAGACCGGCGGGGCTGCCCGCGACCCGGGTCACGTCCCACAACCCCGTCCCCGCCAGCGACAGCGCCGACCGGTCGCCGTCGGCGAACCTGGCCGCCAGCGCCGCCGAGACCACGTACGGCGCGTGCGAGACCGCGGCGGCGGCCCGGTCGTGCTCCTGCGGTCCGATCGGCACGGCCCGCGCCCCGCAGGCCGCGACCAGCTCGCCCACGGCCCGCATCGCGTGCGGCGAGACCCGCGGGTGCGGGCACAGGGCCCAGCGCCGGCCGTCGAACAGGTCCGCGCGGGCGGCGCCCGGGCCCGACAGCTCGCGCCCGGCCATCGGGTGCCCGGGCACGTAGCTCGTCAGGTCGCACCCGGCGAGCGCGGCCTCTGCGAGGATGCGCGCCTTGGTGCTGGCGACGTCGGTGTAGACGGCGCCCAGCCCGCGGGCCTGGGCCTCGCGCAGCGTGGCGGCGACCGCCGAGGGCGGGGTGGCGATGACCACCACGTCGGCGGGGGGCGCGTCGGCGGGCAGCGCGACGCCCGCCCCCATGCGCACCGCCTGCAGCAGCGACCGCGGGTCGTGGTCGGCCAGCGTCACCCGCACGCCCAGCCGCCGCAGCGCGAGCGCCACGGAGGTGCCGATCAGCCCGCACCCGATCACCGAGACACGGCGGATCGCCGGCCCGCCCCCGGTGTCCCGGCGGGCCGGTCGCAGCGCCACGTCCCCGTCGCGATGAGCCGGTCGCGACGCGGGGCCTGCGCCGTCCGGAGCGGTGGGGCGGGTCTGGGGGCGTGCGCCGTGGCGGAGTTCGGAGCCCGCGGCTCCGGAACCGGCTCGCCCGGAGATCTGCTGGATGTCGTGGATGGCCATGTCCGCTGCTTTCTGTGGTCGCTCCCTCGACCTGATCGCCTGCTCGGCGACGGATCGTACGGTGAGCCGGTCGGTTCTCTCATGGCAATGCTCCGCTCCGGACGGCCCGGAGAGCAGGGCGGACGCTGGCCGCAAGCTGCCGGGCGGGGCCAGTTTCCTGTCAGCCGATCTCCGGAGGGGAATGTCCGCGCGGTGACCGGGTAGCAGAAGCACGTGAAACTTGAGGACTGGTTCCTCACCGATGAGGAGCGGGGCAACCCCGCGACCAAG
Source organism: Paraplanobispora siamensis (assembly GCF_016863175.1). Lineage (GTDB taxonomy): Bacteria > Actinomycetota > Actinomycetes > Streptosporangiales > Streptosporangiaceae > Planobispora > Planobispora siamensis. The sequence goes on along the minus strand of NZ_BOOJ01000047.1, from coordinate 60,561 downwards.
CTCGACGCCTGGTCGACGGGCAACCTCGTGCGCCCGCTCATCCACGGTGCCGCTTATTTCGCCGAGCTCCAGGCCCACATCGACCGGCTCGGCGAGGACGACCTGCTGCTGTTCGCCGACTGGCGCGGAGATCCCGACGAGCGGCTCGCGGACGGAGGTCCCGCGATCGCGGAGGCGATGGCGCGGGCGGCGGGCAGGGGAGCGCTGGTCAGGGGGCTGATCTGGCGCTCGCACCTGGACTGGCTGCGCTTCAGCTCCGAGGAGAACAGGCATCTCGGCGAGAAGATCGAGGCCGCCGGCGGCCAGTGCCTGCTCGACACCCGGGTACGGCCCGGCGGGTCGCACCACCAGAAGTTCGTCATCATGCGCCACGACGAGGACGCCTCCCGGGACGTGGCCTTCCTCGGCGGGATCGACCTGTGCCACAGCCGCCGGGACGACGGCATGCACCGGGGCGACCCGCAGACCGTGGCCATGCCCGGGGTCTACGGCGACCGGCCGCCCTGGCACGACGTCCAGGCGATGATCAGGGGCCCGGCCGTGGCCGAGGTGGAGAAGGTCTTCTACGAGCGCTGGGAGGACCCCGCCCCGGAGACCCGCCACCCGATCAAGCGCCTGCGCGACCACTTCGAGCGGATGGACGACGTGCCGCCGCTGCCGGACCCGGGACCGCCCCCGGAGCCCGTGGGGACGCAGGCCGTACAGCTGCTGCGGACCTATCCCTACCGGCGCAGCGCCTACCCGTTCGCGCCGCAGGGGGAGCGGAGCGTGGCCAGGGCCTACCACAAGGTGCTGGGGGCGGCGAGCTCGCTCGTCTACCTGGAGGACCAGTACCTGTGGTCCACCGAGGTGATCGAGCCGTTCGCCGAGGCCCTGGAGCGGGAGCCGGAGCTGCGCATGATCATCGTGGTGCCCCGCCACCCCGACCAGGACGGCTGGCTCGCCGGGCCGGCGAGCCTGATCGGCAGGGCCGACGCGCTGGTCAGGCTGCAGAAGGCCGGCGGGGACCGGGTCGCTGTCTACGACATCGAGAACCACGAGGGCACGCCGGTGTACGTCCACGCCAAGGTGTGCGTGGTCGACGACGTGTGGGCCTCGATCGGCTCGGACAACGTCAACCTGCGGTCGTGGACCTACGACTCGGAGCTGAGCTGCACGGTGATCGACGAGGAGCCCGACCCGCGCCCGCCCGGCGGGGCCGGCCGCTTCCCCCGGGAGCTGCGCCTGGCGTTGGCGGCCGAGCACCTGGATCGCGACCCGTCCGACGTGGACGACCTGTGCGATCCCAAGATCGCCTTCGAGGAGTTCGCCAGGACCGCGGCGGAGCTGGAGGCGTGGCACCGCGGCGGCCGCGCGGGCCCGCGCCCGCCCGGACGGCTGCGCCCGCACCCGAACCCGAAGCTGAGCCGGCTGCGCAGGACGCTGGCCCTGCCGATGTACCGCATCGCGGTGGACCCCGACGGCCGTCCGCCCGGGCTGCGGCGGTCGAAGAAGTTCTGAGGGCAACCCGGGATAACCGATCCGTCTATCCATAAAAATACGTAGTCGGCGTCCGGGCGCCCCGTCATCGTCTGCGCATGGACGGCTCACCGCTGATCGACATCGTCCGCGCGGCCCTGTCCCGCGCGGACGGGGCCCGGACCTGGGACATCAGGACGGACGAGTTCTGGTGCTTCGTCACCCCCGACGGTCACGGCGCCCGCGACCAGGGCTGGAAGCTGCACGTGTCGGCCACCGGCGGCTCGGCGCCCGCGGTCCTGGACCGGAGCGCGGGCGTGCTGGCCGGCCGGGGCTGCGCGTTCAAGTTCGCCCGCACCCCCGAGCACGTCGACCTGCTCGGCTCGCGCATGTTCGACCGGGGAGGGGCGGGCAAGTTCATCACGGCCTATCCCGACGACGACGACCACTTCCGGGAGCTCGCCGCGGAATTGGACCGTGCCACCCGCGGCCTACAGGGGCCGGAGATCCTCTCCGACCGCCCCTACCGGCCGGGAAGCCTTGTCCACTACCGCTACGGCGTCTTCCACGGCCGCCGCGAGCTCACCATGGACGGGGACTACAGGTACCTGCTCGTCGATCCCGCGGGTTCCCCCGTCGAGGACCGGCGCAACGCCTGGTTCAGCGCGCCGCGGTGGGCCCCGTCCCCGTTCCCCGGCTACGTGGCCCCCGAGCCCCGGCCCGAGCGGCCCCCCGAGGTGCTGCTCAAGGGGCGCTACCTGGCGCGTGTGGCCTACCGCCACACCACCAAGGGCGGCGTCTTCCGGGGGACCGACACCCGCACCGGCCGGGAAGTGATCATCAAGCAGGCCCGGCCGTACCTGGAGGCGAGCGCCGACGGGACGGACATCCGCGACCGGCTCCGCGACGAGGCCGCCGCCCTGGACCGGCTGGCGCCCCTGGGCGTCGTGCCGGGCAGGATCGACCTGTTCGAGCAGGAGGGGCACCTGTTCCTGGTGGAGGAGCTGGTGTCCGGCCGCTCGCTGGAGCGCTGGGTCGGCGAGCGGCCCGGCAGCGAGCCCGGCCCGCCCTGGCCGATGGCCCGCGCGCTGGCAGGCGGCCTGGTCCGGCTGGTGTCGGCCGTCCACGAGGCCGGGCTGGTGCTGCGCGACATCTCCCCGGGGAACGTGATGGTCTCCGACGACGGCCGGGTCCGGCTCGTCGACCTGGAGTTCGCGGTCCCCGCCGGGCGGGTCGTCGAGGTGGTCGGCACCCCCGGCTACATCGCCCCCGAGTGCCTCGGGGGCCCCGGCCCGGTGGCCGCCACCCCCGAGGCGGACTGCTACGGGCTGGGCGCGCTGGTCTTCCTCGTCGCCACCGGGCGCAAGCCCGTGCTCCCCGAGGACGAGACGTACGGCCGCCCGGCCAGGGACGTCCTGGAGGACTGGACCACACTGGCCGCCGAGCACGGCGAGGCCGCCCGGCGCCTGGCCCCGCTGATCTCCGGCCTGATGGACGGCGACCCCGGGCGGCGCTGGACGGCCCTGCGGGCCGGGGCGTTCGTGCGCCGTCCCGGGACGCCGCCGCCCTCCCGGCGCTCCGCCACCGACCCCGGACGGCTGCTGGCCGACGGCACCGCCTACCTGCTGGCGCAGATGAGGCCCGACGACCCCGAGCGCCTGTGGCCCTCCGGCCGCTTCGGCGAGAGCACCGACCCGTGCAACGTCCAGCACGGCGCCGCCGGGGTGGTCGCCGTGCTGGCCCGCCTCACCGCGACCGACCCGGCCCTGGCCGGACCGCTGCGTACGGCGTGCGGCTGGATGGAACGGCGCGCGGCCCGGGAGCCGGTCACGCTGCCCGGCCTGCAGTTCGGGCGCTCGGGCACCGTCTGGGCGCTGCACGAGGCGGCGCGGGTCCTGGACGACGCCGGGCTGGCCGGCCGGGCGGCCGAGCTGGCCATGGGCCTGCCGATCGCCTGGCCCATCTCCGACGTGTGCCACGGCACGGCCGGCAGCACCCTGACCCATGTGCGGCTGTGGCGGGACGGCGGGCGGCGGGAGCTGCGGGACCGGATCGACCGGTGCGCCGACGGGCTGGTCGCGGCGGCCTCGCGGCGGGACGACGGCGTGTTCTGGCCGGTGCCGGCGGAGCTCGACTCCCACTTCGCCGGCGCGACGCACTACGGCTTCGCGCACGGCAGCGCGGGCGTCGGGTACGCGCTGCTGAACGCGGCGCAGGTCACCGGCCGGTCCGACTGCCTGGAGCTGGCCCGCCTGGCGGGGGACACCCTGGTGGCCGCGGCCGTCCGCGAGGAGGGGGCCGCCTGGTGGGGGCAGGCGCCCGACGACCCGGGCCGGCTGGCCTACTGGTGCAACGGCGCCGCCGGGGCCGGGCTGTTCCTGGCTCGGCTGTGGCGGGCCACCGGCGTCGAACGCTACGGCGAGCTGGCCGCGCTCGCGGCCGTCGCCGTCCATCGCACGCGCTGGCACATGACGCCGTCGATCTGCCACGGGCTGGCGGGCAACGGCCACTTCCTGCTGGACATGGCAGATCTCACCGGCGACGGGCGCTACCGCCGCTGGGCGGACGATCTGGCGGTGTGCATGTGCCTGCAGTACATCGTCCGGGAGGGCCGCCTGCTCATCCCGGATGAGACCGGCGTCGCGGTCGTCCCCGACTACGGCGTGGGTCTCTCGGGCGCGCTCGCCTTCCTGCACCGCCTCCAGTACGGCGGAGCGAGCCCGTTCATGACCGACTGAGGACGTAGGAGGGAGGTGAAGACCATGGGCAACGTGGTCACTTCGGTGTCCGCTCTGCAGATGTTGCCGGAGGTGGGGCTCGCCGAGCTCGGCGTGCACGGCCGTGCGGCCTGCTGCACGATCACCAAGACGAACAAGACGACGTGTACGGAGATCACCAGGACGACGCACTGTTCGCCGACCGGAACCCAGATCTGACGACGCACCGCCGGCCGGACGAGGCACCGGTCCGGCGGTCGCCACGAGCCCCCGGTCCGGGACCGGGGGCTCCCGCGTGTTCGGCCGGATGTTCGAATCCGCCCCCTATAGCCGTTGACTTATATAAGTAGCCGCTGTTAGTTTCCTTCCTGTGCGCGCGACCGGCGTGCGGAGAAGGGAAGAAGAAGCTCATGATCGATGTGACCAGTCAGATCAACGCGGTGCGGCGCACGCTCGGCAGCCGGGTGCTGGAGGCGGGAGAGGCCCGCACCATGACCGTCGGCCAGGCCTACGACGCCCCCGTCGAGGACGTCTGGGACGCCTGCACCGACCCCGAGCGCATCTCCCGGTGGTTCATGCCCGTCTCGGGGGAGCTGAAGGTCGGCGGCCACTACCGGATCGAGGGCAACGCCAGCGGGACGATCGAGCGGTGCGACCCGCCGCGGAGCTTCGCCGCCACGTGGGAGAACGGCGGGATGGTCAGCTGGATCGAGGTCCGGCTGACGCCGGAGGCCGGTGGCGGCACCCGTTTCGAGCTGGAGCACGTCGCCCACGTCGACGACCACCTGTGGGCCGAGTACGGCCCGGGCGCGGTCGGCATCGGCTGGGACATGGCGCTGATGGGCCTGGCCCTGCACCTGTCGTCCGGGGCGGGCGTCGACCCGCAGGAGGCCGCGGCCTGGCCGATGTCCGAGGAGGGCAGGCGTTTCACGACGCTCAGCAGCCAGGCGTGGCGGGACGCGAGCATCGCGGCGGGCACGGACGAGGCGCAGGCCCGGGCCGCCGCCGACCGCGTCACGGCCGCCTACACCGCCGTGCCCGGGGAGTCGTCCGAGTCCTGACCGGGCACCTCGGAACCGGGCGGAAGCGGGCGCCGCCGGTCGGCCGGCGGGCCTGACCGGCTGCGGCCCGCGGGCTCCGCGGGGTGGCCGGGGCGGCTCCGCGGACGGACACTGTGCGCATGTTGTCTTACTCCAGCACGACGGCGGACAGCCCGCTGCTCGGCGAGACCATCGGAGAGAACTTCGAGCGGACCGTCCGGCGGTTCGGTGACCGGGAGGCGCTCGTCGACGTGCCGAGCGGGCGCCGGTGGACCTACGCGGAGCTGAACGCCGAGGTCGACGGGCTCGCCCTGGCACTGCTGGCCCGGGGGATCGCCAAGGGCGACCGGGTGGGCATCTGGGCGCCCAACGTCCCCGAGTGGGTGTTCGTGCAGTACGCGACTGCGAAGATCGGCGCCGTCCTGGTCAACGTCAACCCGGCCTACCGCAGCCACGAGCTGGCGTACGTGGTCGAGCAGTCCGGGATGCGGCTGCTGATCAGCACGGCCGGCCACCGGGGGGCCGACTACCGGGCGATGGTCGAGGAGATCGGGTTCGGCGACGCGGTCTGCGTCGGCGAGGAGTCCTGGACCGGTCTCCTGGCGGAGCGGGCCCCCGCGCACAGCCTGCGCGAGCGGGCGGCCACGCTCGCCTTCGACGACCCGATCAACATCCAGTACACCTCGGGGACCACGGGATTCCCCAAGGGGGCGACGCTGTCGCACCACAACATCCTCAACAACGGCTACTTCGTCGGCGAGCTCCTGCACTACGGCGAGACCGACCGGGTGTGCCTGCCCGTGCCCTTCTACCACTGCTTCGGCATGGTCATGGGCAACCTCGGGGCCGCCTCCCACGGCGCGTGCGTGGTCATCCCCTCGGCGGGCTTCGACCCCGCGGCGACCCTGCGCGCCGTACAGGATGAGCGCTGCACCTCGCTGTACGGCGTGCCGACCATGTTCATCGCCGAGCTCGCCCTGGCCGGGGAGTACGACCTGGCCGGCCTGCGCACCGGCATCATGGCCGGCTCCCCGTGCCCCGTCGAGGTGATGAAGCGCGTCGTCGGCGAGATGAACATGGAGGAGGTCGCCATCTGCTACGGCATGACGGAGACCTCGCCCGTCTCGACGATGACCAGGAGCGACGACGGTCTGGCACGCCGTACCGAGACCGTCGGGCGGGTCATGCCGCACGTCGAGATCAAGATCGTGCATCCGGAGACGGGGCTCGTGCTGCCGCGCGGCGAGGCCGGCGAGCTGTGCACCCGGGGTTACTCGGTGATGCTCGGCTACTGGGACGAGCCGGGCAGGACCGCCGAGGTGATCGACGAGGCCCGCTGGATGCACACCGGCGACCTGGCCACCATGGACGAGGACGGCTACGTCAACGTGGTCGGCCGGATCAAGGACATGGTGATCCGCGGCGGCGAGAACATCTACCCGCGCGAGATCGAGGAGTTCCTCTACGGTCACCCCGACATCGCCGACGTGCAGGTCGTCGGCGTGCCGGACGAGAAGTACGGCGAGGAGCTCATGGCCTGGATCGTGGTGCGGGCCGGCGCCGAGCCGCTGACCGCCGAGGCCGTCAGGGAGTTCTGCGCCGGCCGGCTCGCCCACTACAAGATCCCCCGCTACGTCCACGTGGTCGACGGCTTCCCCATGACGGTGACCGGTAAGATCCGCAAGGTGGAGATGCGGGAGCGGGGCGTCGAGCTGCTGGGGCTGCACGGTGCGGCCGCGGTGCGCAACGCCTGACACGGACCCGGTACGGCGGGCGCCCGGATCCCACGCCTTCGCGCGACGCGCGGGCCGCCCTCCGGCCGCGGTTTCCGTCCCTGCGGGTTCCACGGCGGCAGACGGAAGGGGAGGACTGATGGCGATCATCTCGCGGGGTTTCCGCGGCAGGGCGCGGGAGGGGGGCGGGAAGCTGCCGCCCGGGCAGTACCTCACGGACGACTTCCCGGTCCTGTCGGCAGGGCCGACCCCCAGGGTCGACACCGACCGCTGGGAGTTCACCGTCGAGACCGAGAGCGGGCAGGCGCACCGCTGGTCCTGGGCGGAGCTGCTGGCGCTGCCGTACGAGACCCCCACCGTGGACATCCACTGCGTGACCAAGTGGTCCAAGCTCGGCACCACCTGGCGGGGCGTCTCCCTGGACGTGCTGCTGGAGGACGTCGAGAGCGCCGCCGACTACGCCCTGGTCCACTCCTACGGCGGTTACACCACCAACCTGCCGCTGGAGGACCTGCTGGACGGCAAGGCCTGGATCGCCTACCGCTACGAGGGCGAGGAGATCACGCCCGCGCACGGCGGCCCGGCCCGGCTGCTGGTCCCGCACCTGTACTTCTGGAAGTCGGCCAAGTGGGTGCGCGGCATCCGGCTGCTGGACGAGGACTGGCCGGGCTTCTGGGAGACCGCCGGCTACCACGACTACGGCGACCCCTGGCGCGAGCAGCGCTACCAGGACGACTGATGCGCCGCCTCGCCTGGCGGGTCGCGGAGCTGACCGCGATCCGCGAGGAGACCCCGACCGCGCGCACCCTCGTCCTGCGGGTGCCCGGCTGGCCCGGCCACCTGGCGGGCCAGCACGTCGACGTGCGGCTGACCGCCGAGGACGGCTACAGCACCCAGCGCAGCTACTCGCTGGCCGGTCCCTCCGACGGCGAGCACGTCGAGCTGACCGTCCAGCGGGTGCCCGGCGGCGAGGTCTCGCCGTACCTGACCGAGGTGATGGAGGTCGGCGACCAGGTCGAGCTCCGCGGGCCGGTCGGCGGGTGGTTCGTCTGGGAGCCCGCCGCCAAGACGCCCGTGCTGCTGGTGGCGGGCGGGGCGGGCGTCGTGCCGCTCATGGCGATGATCCGCGCGCGCCGCACGGCCGGGAGCCGTGCCCCGTTCCGCCTGGTCTACTCGCTGCGCGACCCCGGCCAGGCCTACTACGCCGACGAGCTGCGCCACCCGGACCCGGGGCTGGACGTCACCCGCGTCTACACCCGGACCGCGCCCGACGGGTTCGCCCGCCGGCCGGGCCGCCTCACCGCCGCCGACCTGGCCGGCAGCGGACGGCCGCCGGAGTACGAACCCGACTGCTACGTCTGCGGGCCCACCGGCTTCGTCGAGAAGGCGGCCGAACTCCTGGTCTCCCTCGGCCACGAGCCCGGCAGGATCAGAACCGAACGCTTCGGCCCGACGGGAGGCTGAGATGACAGCACCGGCACAGGACGGTTACCAGGACGGCAACGCGCTGGCCGGACCGCTCGGCGAGCTGTTCGCCGTCGACCTCACCGTGGCCGAGTGCCGCTGCGCCGGTTGCGGCCTGGCCGGGCCGGTCGCGTCGCTGCGGCTGTACGGCCCCGCGCCCGGCCTGGTGGCGCGCTGCCCCGGCTGCGAGGAGGTGGTGCTGCGCCTGGTCCGCGGCCCCGGCAGCGCCTGGCTCGACCTGCGCGGCGCCGTGACCCTGCGCATCCCGCTCGGCTCGGAGGACGCCTTCTGAGGCGCCCGTGAGGCGCCGGTCCGGTCCGGCACGCTTCGCCGGGACGGGCGCTCCGAGAGGTGAAGGAGACCAGGGTGCGCAAGATCGTGGCAGGGTTCTACATCTCGCTGGACGGCGTCGTGGAAGCCCCCGAGAAGCGGCACTTCCCCTACTTCGACGACGAGATGGGCGCGGCGGTCGGGGCGCAGATGGCCGAGTCGGACGCGCTGCTCATGGGCCGGGTCGGCTATCAGGAGTGGGCGGCCTACTGGCCGGGCAGAAGCGCGGAGCAGGACTCGTTCGCCGGTTTCATCAACAACGTCCGCAAGTACGTCGTCTCGACGACCCTGGACACGGTCGAGTGGAACAACACGACCCTGCTCAAGGGCGACCTCGTCGAGGAGATCACCGAGCTGAAGCGGCAGCCCGGCAGGAACATCTCGATGAACGGCAGCGCGACCCTCGTGCGCTCGCTGCTGAAGCACGGCCTGCTCGACGAGCTCATGCTCATGATCCACCCGGTCGTGGTCGGCGAGGGGCAGCGGCTGTTCGAGGACACCGGGCAGATCCCGCTCGCGCTCGTCTCCTCGACGGCCTTCAAGACCGGTGCGCTGTCCGCGGTCTACCGGCCCGCCGCGAAGTGACCTCCCCATGTCCCGCGATCCCGTCGCCGCAGAGGCCGGGATCGTGTTAAAAGCCGGTCGGCCCGGGCAGGGAGACAAGTCCCTTCACAGGTCCGGCGGAGGGAGCGGGACATGCGGGACGCGGCTGGGAGCGGCGCGGAGTTCACGGTCACCACGAGCACGTACAACGAGGTGATCATCGTCCGAGCCCGAGGAGAGCTCGACCTCGCTTCCGCACCGCTGCTGCGCGAGCACCTGAACGGGGTCTGGGAGCTGCCCGGCGCCTCCCTGCTCATCCTGGATCTGACGGACGTCGCCTTCTGCGACTCCACCGGTCTGGGCGAACTCGTCAGGACGCTGAAGCGCAGCCAGGCCCGCGGCACCCGGCTGGTGCTCACCGGCGTCCACGGGCCCGTGGCCCGGGTGCTGGCGCTGTCGGGACTGCGCAGCGCGTTCGAGGTCCACCCCACCGCAGAGGAGGCCGTGCACACGACGGGCGGCCTCCACGAGAGACCGGGCCGCGAACGCTTCACCTCCGCGTCGTGACCTCTGCCTCGGGTGGAGACCGTGTCACGAGGACCGGCCGCGGCGGCGGGCGTCGCCCAGATAGTCCTCCAGGGCGTCGCGGGTGGCGCGCAGCGCGGGGTCGGCGGTCTCGAAGGTGCGCTGGGCGACCCCGACGAAGATGCAGTCGACGATCAGGAGCTGGCTGATCCGGCTGGCCAGGGCGCCGGGCCGGAAGGCGGTCTCGCGCCCGGCCGAGACCAGGACGTGGTCGGCGAGCTCGCCCAGGGACGAGCGCGGGTTGTTGGTGATCGCCACGGTCGCGGCCCCGCCCTTGCGCGCCGTGCGCATCGGTCCCAGGACGTCGGGGGTCTCACCGGTGCAGCTCACGCCCACCGCCACGTCGCCCTCCCTGACCAGCGCGGCGCTGGTGACCGCCAGGTGCGCGTCGGTGAAGGAGTGGCCGGACAGCCCGATCCGCATCAGCTTCTGCGCCATGTCGACCGCCACCAGCCCGGAGGCGCCCACTCCGTAGACGTCCACCCTGCGGGCGGCCGACACGGCCGTCACGACCGCGTCCAGTGTGTCGGGGGACAGCTGCGCGGCGGTGTCGGCCAGCGCCTCCGACTCGGCCCGGGTGACCTTCGCGATCACGTCGGTGAGCGGGTCGTCGGGGCCCAGGTCGCCGGGGACCAGCCGCTCGGGCGTCTCCCTGGCCACGGCGGCGGCCAGGGCGAAGCGCAGCTGGGAGTAACCGGCGAAGCCGAGCGCCCGGGCGGTGCGCACGATCGTGGCCTCGCTGGTCCCGGAGACCGCGCTGAACTCGGTGATCGTACTGCGCGCCACCATCGCGGGATCGTCGAGGATGAGACGGGCGATGGACTGGGCGGCGGGGGTGAGGGAGGGCAGGACCGCCCGGACCGTCGCCACGAGGTTCACCGGAGTGGGGCCGTCGTCGCTCATGCGCGTCCCTCACGGTGAAGACGTCCGGCTACGGTCCCGGTGGGACCGTCGTGCTCGTTCATGCGTCCACCCTCTCGTGTCGAGATCAGCTTATTTGTCACCGGTCAGCCGTCGCGCGACGACGCGGGCGGATGCCCGCGAAATCCCATGTGTAGCGACATATACCGCTCCAATCGGCTCATCGGGAATGCCGGTCTCGACCACGATCGCGTCGGGGCGGCGCCGTACGGCCTGCGCCAGCAGCTCCCGCGCCCAGGGATGACGCCCGGCGTCGTGCACGACCAGCACGATCGGCCGGTCGTCCGGCAGCTCCGGCAGCCCGGCCGTACCGGAGACGACGGTGCGCCCCGCCGTACCGGGCAGCAGCTCACCGAGGGCGCCGAGCAGGCCGGTGGGGGTCGAGGGATCGACCGCCATGTTCAGCCGGGGCGCGATGTCGACGACCAGCGGAGCCCCGGAGAGCACCGGATCCCGGCCGCGGCCGTCGGCGACCACCACCCGCAGCGCCGCGCGGGCGGCCTCCATCCCCAGCTCCTCGTCCTCGTCCCGCACGGGCCGTGCTCGCGAAAGGGCCGTCTCCGCCCGGGAGAGGGATGCGATCTCCTGTACGGCGGCCCTTCGCGCGTCCGCGCGGGCGGCGTGCCAGGCGGCGAGGGCGAGCACGCGGGCGGCCGCCTCGGCCAGCCGTTCCTCGGCGAGCCGCCCGTCGTGCACGGCCTCGACGATCGCGTCGCGCAGCGCGAGGACGCTCTCGCCGCCGGGGGAGGAGACCCCGGCGCAGACGGCGTCCGCGCCCGCCGCCAGCGCGCGGACCGCGATCTCGCCGGGCGGGTGGAGGGCGGCCACGGCGCGCATCTCGATCGCGTCGGTGACGAGCACGCCCTCGAAGCCCAGCTCCTCGCGGAGCAGGCCGGTGAGGACCCGGCGGCTCAGCGTGGCCGGGACGGCGGGGTCGAGCGCGGGCACCAGCACGTGACCGCACATCACGGCCCTGACCCCGGCCTCGACCGCCGCGCGGAACGGCGGCAGGTCGCGCTCGTGGAGCACGTCGAGGCGGGCGTGCACGGTCGGCAGCGCGAGATGGGAGTCGGTGACCGTGTCGCCGTGCCCGGGGAAGTGCTTGGCGCAGGCGGCCACACCCGCGCTCTGCAGTCCCCGGACCCAGGCGGCGGTGTGCCGGGCGACGAGACCGGGGTCCGGGCCGAAGGAACGCACGCCGATCACCGGGTTGGCCGGGTTCGCGTTGACGTCGGCGACCGGGGCGTAGTCGAGGGTGACGTCCGCCCCGGCCAGCAGACGGCCGATCGCGCGGGCGACCCGCTCGGTGCGCCCCGGGTCGTCGGCCACGCCGAGCGCCCGGTTGCCGGGGAAGGAACTGCCCGTCCGGGCCTCCAGCCGGGTGACCGTCCCGCCCTCCTCGTCGACCGCGACCACCACGGCCGGGTTCTCGCCGCGCAGCCCGGCCACGAGCTCGGCCGTCTGGGCGGGGCCGGCGAGGTTGCGGGCGAACAGCACCGCGCCGCCCAACCCCTCCCCGAGAGCCCGGCGCAGCCAGCCGGGAGGGGAGGTGCCCTCGAAACCCGGCTGGAGCACGGTCATGGCGAGCCGGGCCAGATCGGGGCTGCTGTGGGGCATGGTCCGACCTTCCCGTCAGGCGCAGTGCGGGGCGTGGCCCGCCGATGACGCCGTGGGGGCGGGCGTCTCGGAGCAGGTTACACATCGGCGACACTTTCTTTCATCATCATTGATCTGAAAGTAAATTTCTGCCACCGTCATCGTCGGCACCCCCTCTTTTCATGTCCCCCGGGAGTCCGCATGAGCTCACCCACCCGGCGCACCCTCCTGCGCGGTCTCGCCCTGGCCGCCGCCGCGACCGCCGTGCCGCTGCCCGCCCTCACCGCCGGAGGTCCCGCCTTCGGCGCCGCCGGATCCCCGGCCGCCGAGTACGTCCCGCCGCTGCGCCAGATGCGCGGGATGTGGATCGCCTCGGTGCTCAACATCAACTGGCCGTCGAAGCCCGGCCTGACCGTCCAGGAGCAGAGGGCCGAGTATCTCGGCTGGCTGGACCTCGCGCAGACGCGCAGACTCAACTCGGTCTTCGTGCAGATCCGGCCCACCGCCGACGCCTTCTGGCCCTCGCCGTACGAGCCCTGGTCGCAGTATCTGACCGGCACCCAGGGGCAGGACCCCGGCTACGACCCGCTGGCGTTCCTGGTGGAGGAGACCCACCGGCGGGGCCTGGCCTTCCACGCGTGGTTCAACCCCTACCGCGTGTCGATGCAGGGCGACCCGGCCAACCTCCACCCCGACCACCCCGGCCGCAGGCACCCGGACTGGATCGTCGCCTACGGCGGCAGGCTCTACTACAACCCGGGCATGCCCGAGGTCCGCGCGTTCGTACAGGACGCCATGATGGACGCGGTCACCCGCTACGACATCGACGGCCTGCACTTCGACGACTACTTCTATCCGGTCAACACCACCGCCTTCGACGACAGCGCCGCCTTCGCCAGGTACGGCCAGGGATTCCCCGACCTGGCGGCCTGGCGGCGCAACAACGTGGACCTGCTGGTCCAGGAGATGCAGCAGCGGGTACGGCGGGCCAAGCCGGAGGTCGCCTGGGGCATCAGCCCGTCCGGCATCTGGCGCAACAGATCCACCGACCCGCTCGGCTCCGACACCGCCGGCGGCCAGTCCTACGACAACCTGCACGCCGACACCCGGGGCTGGGTCAAGAAGGGCTGGCTGGACTACATCGCCCCGCAGCTCTACTGGTACATCGGCCAGTCCAACGCCGACTACGCCAAGCTGGTCCCGTGGTGGTCCGACGTGGCGGCGGGCACCGGCGTGCAGCTCTGGATCGGCCAGGCGGCCTACAAGGCGGGGGCGGCCGGTCAGCCCGCGGAGTGGTTCCAGCCGGACGAGCTCTCCCGGCACCTGACCCTCAACCGGGACCATCCCGTGGTCGGCGGCGACATCTGGTACAACTCCGGCGACCTGCGGGCCGACCGCCTCGGCTCGATCAGCACGGTCGTGGCCGAGCACTACACCGGGCCCGCCCTCCCGCCGCTGCTGCCCCGCCTGGCCGACGGCCGCCGCCCGCGCCGCCCGGTCCTCGCGACGGCGCACACCACCTCCGGGGGAGTGGACCTGCGCATCGTCGCCACCGGCCGGGAGATCCCCTTCCAGTTCGCCGTCTTCCGTCTCGACCGCAGGGCCCGCCCCGAGGACTTCACCGACGCCCGCCACCTGGTCGCCGTCATCCCCGCCGCCCGCCACACCCGCTGGACCGACCCGTCCGGTACCAAGGGCGCCCACTACTACGTCACAGCCGTCGACCGCGTCAGCCGCCAGAGCCCCCCGAGCAACGGCCACCGCGTGATCACCTGACCCCCGCGCCGCCCCGGTGGCCCCCGGCTCCCGGCTCCCGGCCCGGGTCAGGCGATCAGGGTGCGGTGGGCGGTGGCGGCGTCCGGGGCGGCGGTGCGCAGGGCGAGGGCGGCGGCGCCGGCGGCGTTGTCACGGGCGGCGATCACGTCGTCTCCGAACGCGCCGCGGACCTTCGCGGCCAGCAGGGTGGGCTGGGTCAGCAGGGAGCCCGCCAGGACCAGCGGACCGTGGCCGGGGCCGAGGGAGCGGGTGGTGGCGACGAGCCGGTCCGCCGCCTCGCCGAGGATCTCCAGGGCCGCGGCGTCACCGCCCCCGGCCGCGGCCTCCACCGCGGGCGCCAGCCTCCCCAGCCACGCCGGCCCCGCCTGGGCCAGACCTTCGTGGACCGCCCGCACGACCCGCTGGGTCGTCATGACGGCCTTCTCCGAGTCCGCCGCCGCGGCCTGCCGGCCCGCCGCTGTGACCTCCCCCGAGTCCGAGGCCGCCGCGGCCTCCTGGGCGACGACGGCGGCGGCGACGGCGCAGAGCAGCGACGTCGGGCCGGTCCGGCCGTCGAGGGCGGCCAGCACGGCGCGCACGGCCCGCCGTCCGATCCACACGCCCGAGCCGTCGTCGCCGAGCAGCCAACCGTGGCCGTCGATCCGGCGGGCGAGGCGGCGGTCGGCGACGCGGGCCGCCACGGCCCCGGTGCCCGCGATCAGGACCGTGCCCGACGGTTCCTCGGTGGCCCCGGCGAAGGCCGCCAGCGGGTCGGGCACGATCTCGGGCCGTCCGGGCAGCCCGCAGGCACGCCAGGCTCCGGTGACGAGGGACTCGGCCCGCTCCCGCGCCGACTCCGCGCCCGCCAGGGCGAACACTCCGCCCGCCACCTGTCCGGGGACGAGGCCCTCCAGGGCCTGGCCGAGCGCCGCGCGCAGGCTCCCTCCGGGGTCGGCGGCCGACAGGATGTTGGCGCCGGCGCCGTTGCCCCGCCCGGCGATCCGGCCCGCCTCGGTCGCCACCACGCACCGGGTGCTCGTCCCGCCTCCGTCGACGCCGATGAACAGTGTCGTCACGCCCGCTCCGCCTCTTATCCCGTCCCCGGACACATCGCCGGAGCACCCATACGCACGCCGGAGCGTATCGCGAGGCTGGAGCCCGGAACCGCATTCTGGTAGGAATTCTCCTATTGAGTGGCTTCTCGTGAAGAATTCTGTCAGGGGGCGGCATGCGGGTGCTCGGGCTGATCTCGGGGACGTCCCACGACGGCATCGACCGCGCGGTGGTGGACTGGTCCCTCGACGAGGCCGGCGTGCTCACCGGAACCGTCGAGCACACCGGCGCGACGCCGTACGACCCGTCGCTGCGCGCCCGGATCGTCGCGGCGCTGCCCCCGGACCGGGTCGGCATGGAGGAGGTCTGCCGGCTCGACACCCTGATCGGTCAGGCCTTCGCGGACGCCGCGAGCCAGTGCCCGCCGGCCGACCTCGTCTGCTCGCACGGGCAGACCCTGTTCCACTGGGTGGAGGACGGCGCAGTACGCGGCACCCTGCAACTCGGCCAGCCCGCCTGGATCGCCGAGCGGCTCGGCGTGCCGGTGGTCTCCGACCTGCGGGTACGGGATGTCAGTGCGGGCGGGCAGGGGGCGCCGCTGGTCTCCTGCTTCGATCTGCTCCTGCTGGCCGGCCTCCCGGGCCGGAGCGGCGCGCTCAACCTCGGCGGGATCGCCAACCTGACCGTCCGCGGCGAGACGTCCGGGGCCGCCGGCGCGGAGTCCGCGGTGGCCTATGACACCGGGCCCGCCTGCGCGCTGCTGGACGCGGTGGTGCTCGCCGCCACCGGCAGGCCGTACGACGGCGACGGCCGCCTCGCCGCGGCGGGGAAGGTGTGCGAGCCGCTGCTGGCGGAGCTGCTCGCCGAGCCGTACTACCGCCGCCTCCCGCCCAAGAGCACCGGCAAGGAGCTGTTCCGCCTGGGCTACCTCGACGGCTTCGCGGCGCCGTACGGCCTCGGGCTGGAGGATCTGCTGGCGACGCTGGCCGCGCTGACCGCCGAGACCGCGGGCGCGGAGATCCGGCGGCACCGGCTGGAGACGGTCGTCGTGTCGGGCGGCGGGGCGCGCCATCCGGTCGTCATGGACATGCTGCGCGAACGGGCCGGTACGGCGCGCCTCATCACGAGCGACGAACTGGGCGTGCCCTCCGACGCCAAGGAGGCGATCGCCTTCTCCCTGCTGGGCTGGTTCACCGCGCACGGGCTCCCCGCGACGGTGCCCGGCTGCACGGGCGCCTCGGGGCCGCGGGTGCTGGGCACGATCACTCCGGGCCGGGGTCCGCTGCGCCTGCCCGGCCCCGTCCGCGGGGCCCCGGTCCGGCTCCGCCTCGTCCCGGCCTCCCCGGAGACCCGGGCCTGAGAGCGCCCGGGTCTCCGGGGAGGCCGGGAGCGCGGCGTGGGACGGTCCCGGGCCGGGGAGGCCGGCGTGAGTGTCCGGTGGATCCAGCGGGTCCGGGGGTCCGGCGGGTCCGGCCTCAGCCGAGGGAGGCCGACACCAGTTCCCTGGCGGCCTGCTGGACTTCGGCCAGGTGCTCGGGGCCCTTGAACGACTCGGCGTAGATCTTGTAGACGTCCTCGGTGCCGGAGGGGCGGGCGGCGAACCAGGCGTTCTCGGTGCACACCTTCACCCCGCCGATGGAGGCGCCGTTGCCGGGGGCGGTGGTCAGCACCTGGGTGATCGGCTCTCCGGCCAGGGTGTCGGCGGTGACCTGCTCGGACGAGAGCCGGGACAGCACCGCCTTCTCCTCGCGGGTGGCCGGGGCGTCGACCCGGGCGTAGGCGGGGGCGCCGAAGCGGGACACCAGGTCCGCGTAGTGCTCGCTGGGGGAGCGGCCGGTGGTCGCGATGATCTCGGCGGCGAGCAGGGCCAGGATCAGGCCGTCCTTGTCGGTGGTCCACGCCGAGCCGTCGCGGCTCAGGAACGAGGCTCCCGCGCTCTCCTCGCCGCCGAAGCCGAGGGAGCCGTCCAGCAGTCCCGGCACGAACCACTTGAAGCCGACGGGCACCTCCACCAGCCGCCTGCCCAGGTCCGCGGCGACCCGGTCGATCATGCTGCTGCTCACCAGGGTCTTGCCGATCCCCGCGCCGGCGGGCCAGCCGGGCCGGTGGGAGCAGAGGTAGGAGATCGCCACGGCCAGATAGTGGTTGGGGTTCATCAGCCCGGCGTCGGGGGTGACGATGCCGTGCCGGTCGGCGTCGGCGTCGTTGCCGGTGGAGACGGCGTAGGCGTCGCGGTTGGCGATCAGCGAGGCCATGGCGTAGGGGGAGGAGCAGTCCATGCGGATCTTCCCGTCCCAGTCGAGCGTCATGAACCGCCACGCCGGGTCGACCAGCGGGTTGACCACCGTCAGGTCCAGCCGGTGCCGTTCGGCGATCTCGCCCCAGTAGGCCACGCTCGCCCCGCCCAGCGGGTCGGCGCCGACGCGCACCCCGGCCGAGCGGATCGCGTCGATGTCGAGCACCGAGGGCAGGTCGTCGACGTAGGCGGACAGGAAGTCGTAGCGGCCGGTCGTCTCGGCGGTCAGCGCCCGGGCGTGGGGGATCCGCCTGACCTCCTTCAGCCCGCCCGCGATCAGCGCGTTGGCCCGGTCCTGGATCCAGGAGGTGGCGTCGGTGTCGGCCGGTCCGCCGTGCGGCGGGTTGTACTTGAACCCGCCGTCGGAGGGCGGGTTGTGGGAGGGCGTGACGACCACACCGTCGGCCAGTCCGGTGCTCCGCCCTCGGTTGTGGGCGAGGATGGCCCGCGAGACCGCCGGGGTGGGGGTGTAGCCGTCACGGGAGTCGATCATGACCGTGACCCCGTTGGCCGCGAAGACCTCCAGCGCCGAGACGCGGGCGGGCTCGGACAGGGCGTGCGTGTCGGCGCCCAGGAACAGCGGGCCGTCCACGCCCTGCGCCGCCCGGTACTCCACGATCGCCTGGCTGGTGGCGAGGATGTGGTCCTCGTTGAAGGCGGCGTTCAGTGACGAGCCGCGATGCCCCGAGGTGCCGAACGCCACCCGCTGGCCGGGCTCCGCCGGGTCGGGATGCAGGGCGTAGTAGGCGGTCACCAGTCGGGCCACGTCCACCAGATCGGACGGTCGGGCGAGCTGCCCGGCACGCTCATGCGTCATCGGAGTCTCCTTGGGTCGTCACTGGAAACGCTACATACCCGGGTTCCCGGCATTTCGACGAGCGTCCGGATATCGATCCGGACGCCGATGCGGAAAGAACCTTTCCGCCTCCGCCGGCGTCGTGTGGCACGCTTGGAGGATGCCGGACACCTCGGCGCGCCTGCTGCGCCTGCTGTCGCTGCTGCAGACCCCCCGCGACTGGTCGGGCCCCCAGCTCGCCGAGCGGCTCGGCGTGACCACCCGGACCATCCGCAACGACGTGGAACGGCTGCGCGGCCTCGGCTACCCCGTCCACGCCACCCCCGGAGCGGCGGGCGGCTACCGGCTGGGAGCGGGCGCCAGCCTGCCCCCGCTGCTGCTCGACGACGAGGAGGCCGTGGCGGTGGCGGTCGGCCTGCGCACGGCCGCCGGCGGGTCGGTCTCGGGCATCGAGGAGACGTCGCTGCGCGCCCTGGCCAAGCTCGAACAGGTGCTGCCCTCGCGGCTGCGCCACCGGGTCAACGCCCTGCACGCCCACACGATCCGGCTCCCCGGCACCGGCCCGACCGTCGAGGCGGACCTGCTGGCCGCCATCGCCGCGGCCTCCCGCGACCGCGAACGGCTCCGCTTCGACTACGTCGACCACGACGGCGCCGGCAGCCTCCGGGAGGCCGAGCCCCACCGCCTCGTGCACGCCCGCGGCCGCTGGTACCTCGTCGCGTGGGACACCGGCCGCGACGGCTGGCGCACCTTCCGGGCCGACCGGATCCGCCTGCGGACACCCAACGGGCCCCGGTTCGTCCCGCGCGAGCCCCCCGAGGGGGACTACGCCGTCTATGTCGCCAAGGGCCTGGAGAAGGCGGTCTGGAAGTACGTCGCCCGGGTGAAGGTCCACGCGCCCGCCGAGGAGGTCGCCGCCCGGCTGCCGTCCTCGATCGCGGTCGATCCGGTCGGGGAGCACGCCTGCGTCATCGCCGCCGGATCCGACAGCCCCCACATGCTCGCCCTCTACCTCGGCATGCTGGAGGCCGACTTCGAGGTCACCGGACCGCCCGACCTCGTGGAGCACCTGCGGGAGCTGTCCGGCCGCTACGCCCGCGCGATCGCCGGAGCCGCCGGAGCCGCCGGGGACTCCGCGACCGCGCGGGCCAGCGGGGCCTCGGCAGACGCCAGGGCCGGCGCGGGCCGGGCCTGACCCGGGCCCCTGCGCGTGCGGTTCACGCGTGCCCGCCCACGGTGACGGTGCCGATGGTCAGCCGGGGCCTTCCCTCCAGGATCTCCCCGACCCGCTCCACCTGCTCGTCCAGCTCACGGCGGCGCGCGGCGGTGAGCTCGACGAGCGGCTCCACGGTGATGTCGATCGTGCGGCCGGAGCGGCGCTGGTGCCACAGCCCGGCGACCACCCCGTCGACGAGCAGCATCTGGAAGTTGCCGGGCAGTACGCGCTCGGCGGCGCGTCCGGGGTACAGCAGCCCGGGCGGCTGGTTGCCGACCCGGTAGGCGTAGCCGTCGAAGTACGGCAGCAGCCGTACGCCCCGGGGAGGCTCGTGCGGCGCCGTGAGATCCCCGGGCGCCGCCCAGGCGGGCACGCCCTCCACCTCCACCCGCTGCATCTCCCCGGCCAGGGACGCGAACAGTTCGTTCGCCCAGCGCACCGGCACGGTCAGCCACTGCGCGAACCGCTGCGGGGTGGAGGGGCCGTAGGCGAGCAGATAGTCGCGTACGACGGCGGCCAGGGCCTCGCGCGGCTCGGCGGGCCGCAGATCGGGCAGCCACCGGTGCGGGCCGGTGTAGGTGACCTTGCGGCCCCGGTTGGGCCCGAAGCACAGCGCGCCCCGCATCCCCGCCAGGTGGAGGGCCTGGCGCCACCGGGGCCACAGGGTCTGGAAGGCGGGCATCACCAGGTCCGCGGCCCAGGGGCCGGTACGGTCGGCGACCGCCTCGTCGAGCTCGTCGATCGTCAGCTCGGCGTCCCGCAGCGCGTCCGCGACCGCCCGGACGACCTCCTCCGTCTGGTCGGGCGTCAGCTGGACGTCCTTGGGGAAGGTGCTGGGGACCGACGGGATCGCCGCCAGCGCGCCGATCCACCTGGGCAGGTCGCGGGCGGGCAGGAGATGGACCGTGCCGCGCGGCCCGAACGTCCTGATCAGGCTGTGCTCCTCCCACAGCGCCGCGCGGACGTCCGCGCGCGTGGCCCCGGCGATGCGCAGCGCGATCGACAGCTCGGCGGCCGGGAGCATCTGGGCGTGCACGCCGGCCAGGGCGGCGGTGACGTCGGCGGGCCCCGCCCCGGCGGCGGGCGCGGACAGCGAGTGCCGCCGCAGGCGGGCGGCGCATACCTGCTCCCATGACAGGCGGGGGACGTCCCGGAGGACATCCCGGGGTACGTCAGCCTGGCGGCCTTCGAAGGTCTGCGGGGCCGCAGTCGGTTCCATGGTCGGTTCCATGGTCGGGTTCATGGTCGGGTCCATGGCCACGACACTAGAGCCGATGTAGGTCAGATCCTGTCCTGGACGTCCGGCATTCTGGAGCGCATGAGCGACACCCCGGCACGACTGCTGGCCCTGCTGTCCCTGCTGCAGACTCCGCGCGAGTGGCCCGGCAGCGAGCTCGCCGAGCGGCTGGGGGTCACCACGCGCACCATCCGCCGCGACATCGGGCGCCTGCGCGACCTGGGCTACCCGGTGGAGGCGACGATGGGCGCGGTGGGCGGCTACCGCCTGGTCGCCGGTACGGCCATGCCGCCGCTGCTGCTGGACGACGAGGAGGCGGTGGCCATCGCGGTCGGCCTGCGTACGGCGGCCCGCCATCCCGTGGCCGGCATCGAGGAGGCGTCCGTGCGGGCGCTGGCGAAACTGGAGCAGGTGCTGCCCTCGCGGCTGCGGCGCCGGGTCGGCACGCTGAACACCGCCACCGTCCCGATGGTCCCGGCCGGCGGGCCGAGCGTCGACCCGCAGGACCTGGCGGTCCTGGCCGCGGCCGTCGCCAACCGGGAGCGGCTGCGTTTCGCCTACCAGGCCGCCGACGGCGCCGGGAGCAGGCGCCTGGTGGAGCCCTATCGCCTCGTGGTGGCCGAGCGCCGCTGGTACCTGGTCGCCTACGACGACGACCGGGACGACTGGCGGATCTTCCGCGTCGACCGGATCCGGCAGCCGCACCCGACCGGCATGCGCAACGCGCCGCGCGAGCTGCCCGGAGAGGACGCCGCCGCCTACGTCACCAGCACGCTCTACTCCCTGGCGCCCACCTACAGCGCGGTGGCCACCCTGCACATGCCGGCCGCCGAGGCGATCACCCGGCTCGGCGAGGCCTCCGGGGTGGTGGAACCGATCGACGAGCGCACCTGCCGCCTGCGCGATCACACCGACACCCTGGAGTGGCTGGCGTTCCGGCTGGCCATGCTCGGCTGCGAGTTCGAGGTGCACGGGCCGCCCGAGCTCGTGGAGTATCTGGCCGCGCTCGGCGCCCGCGTCACCCGTGCGGCCTCGCCCGTCGCCCGGGCGGCGCAGGCGGCAGACGGCATCGCGTGCGACACGCCGGGCCCGGACAGTTGATACATGTTCCCCTGAATTCACGGTTTCCTGTATCTTTTGCGGCATGCTGACGATCGCATCCGAGGTGGAGGTGCTGGCCAGGTTCGGGCGCGCGCTCGCCGACCCGATCCGCTGTCGGCTGCTGCTGGCCCTGCGTGAGGCGCCGGCGCACCCGTCCGATCTGGCCGACCGGCTGGGCATCTCCCGGACCCGGCTCTCCAACCACCTGGCGTGCCTGCGGGACTGCGGTCTGGTGGTCGCCGTGCCGGTCGGCCGCCGCACCCGGTACGAACTGGCCGACGACCGGCTCGGGCACGCCCTGGACGACCTGCGCGCCGCGGTGGTGGCGGTGGAGAGCGAGCGGGCCTGCGCGGGACCCGCGAGCGTCGCCTCCCCCCGCCTCCCGGCCGAGTAGGCCTTCGAGCCGAGTAAGCCTTCGAGCCGAGTAAGCCTTCAGGCCGAGTAGGCCTCCGGGCCGAGTCAAGCCGACAATCCGACCAAGGGGGAGTCGCTGTGGGCGCCAACCACAGTCACGGTCATGGTCACGGTCATGGTCACGGGCACCTCACCGGCGCCGGACGCCACCGCGGCAGGCTGGCCGGGGTGCTGGCCATCACCGGCGGCGTCATGCTCCTGCAGTTCGCGGGCGCGCTGGTCTCGGACAGCGTCGCCCTGCTGGCCGACGCCGGGCACATGCTCACCGACACCGCGGGCGTCGCCCTGGCCCTGGTGGCCATCACCCTGGCCGGGCGCCCGGCCACGCCCAGATGGACCTTCGGCCTGGCCCGCGCGGAGATCCTGGCCGCCGCGGTCAACGCCGCCGTCCTGTTCGGCCTGGGCGCCTACGTGCTGTACGAGGCGGTCACCCGGCTCACGCTGGCCAGGCCGCCGGAGATCGCCGCCGGCTCCATGCTCGTGTTCGGTGTGATCGGCCTGGTGGGCAACCTGTTCTCGATGCTGCTGCTGGTGCGGGTCAGGGGAGAGAGCCTGAACATGCGCGGCGCCTTCCTGGAGGTGGCCACCGACACGCTGACCTCCCTGGGCGTCATCATCGCGGCCCTGGTCGCGTGGCTGACCGGCTTCACCCGCGCCGACTCCATCGTGGCCGTGCTGATCGGCCTGCTCATCGTGCCCCGCGCGCTGCGGCTGCTGTACTCGGCCGTCAACGTGCTGCTGGAGGCCACCCCCGCCCACATCGACCTGGAGGAGGTCCGCGCGCACATCATGGGCGTGCCGCACGTGCGGGGGGTGCACGACCTGCACGCCTGGACGCTCACCTCGGGCATGGCGGTGCTGACCGCGCACGTCGTGGTCGAGGAGGAGTGCTTCGCCGACGGCCACGCGCCGCAGATGCTGGACGCCCTGCAGGAGTGCCTGAGCGGGCACTTCGACCTGCGGCACTCCACCTTCCAGCTCGAACCCCCCACCCACGTCCAGCACGAGCAGCCCGCCCACGCCTGAACGCCCGGCCCCGCGCTCGGCGGAAAGGCCTCCGCGCTCGGCGGAAAGGCCTCCGCGCTCGGCGGGAAGGCCCCGGAGGGTCATCCGGACGCCTGCGCCCGGGGGCGACTAGGAACTCTCCCGGGCCTCCTTCTCGGCGGTCTCCTCACCGGCCTCATCCAGACGGGCGCGCAGCCGCGTCCGGATCTCGTCCGGGGTGTAGGAACGGCGCCGCCGCTCCGCCCGGGCGACCACCACTCCCGTCGCGGCGACGCCCGCGACACCTGCCAGACCGAGTATCTTCCACCAGCGCATGTATCTAGAGTATGGGAATGCCCGCTACGACCATCGGCCTCGACGAGGCGCTGAACCTGACGAGAACCGGCGACGTGTGGCTGTTCCGCGGGCGCTCGGCGCCGGACCGGGCCATCCAGACCGTGACCAACAGCCCGGTCAACCACGTCGGGATGTCCGTCGTCATCGAGGACATGCCCCCGCTGATGTGGCACGCCGAGCTCGGCCGCTCCCTGCCCGACATGTGGACGGGGACCCATCAGCGCGGCGTCCAGCTGCACGACATGCGTGACGCCGTCTCCGTCTGGGCCACCAAGTACGGCCAGCGCGCCTGGCTGCGCCAGCTGGAGCCGCAGGTCACGGCCGAGATGGAGGACGCCGTCCTGCGGACGATCGCCCGGCTGGACGGCACGCCGTTCCCGTCCACGGCGCGGCTGGCCGGGCGGTGGATGCGCGGCCGGGTGCCGAAGCTGCTGAAGCGGGGCGGCCAGGAGAGCGCGCTGGAGAGCGCCTACTGCGCCGAGGTCGTGGCCGTCACCTACGAGGCCATGGGACTGCTGCCCGGCGGCCGCCGCCCGAACTGGTACGACCCGGGCCGCTTCTGGAGCGGGGACGACCTGGACCTGACCGACGGCTTCCGCCTCGGCGGGGAGATCACCGTCAAGATCGCCTGAGGCCCGCCGTACGGCCCGCGCCTACCGGTTGGTCCTGCGGCCCACCCCGCCGACCACCCACACCGCGTCGGCCATGGGGGAGAGCTCCTCGTCGGGGCGCCACTGCGGGATGTAGACCACTCCGGGCTCGACGGGCTCGAAGCCGTCGAGGAAGTGCTCGACCTCGGCCTTGGTGCGCAGGTTCGCCCGCCACCCGCCGCTGATCGAGCCCTGCTCGTAGTAGACGCGGGCCAGCCTCGCCGTCGTCTCCGGGCACAGGTCGGAGACCGCGTGGGAGAAGGCGACATAGCTGCCCGGCGCGATCGCCTTGCGCAGGTGCGTGATGATCTGCGTGACCGTGTCGTCGTCCGGCAGGACGTGCAGCAGGGCGAACAGCAGGACCGCCACGGGCCGGTCGAAGTCGATCATCCGGGTGAGCTCCGGGTGGCCGAGCATCGCCGCCGGATCGCGCACGTCGGCCTCCACGACCACGGTCCTGCGGTCGTCCTGCAGGAGGGCCTGGCCGTGGGTGACGACCATGGGGTCGTTGTCGACGTAGACCACCCGCGCCTCGGGCGCGACGGAGTGCACGATCTCGTGGACGTTGCCCTGCGTGGGCAGACCGCAGCCGATGTCGACGAACTGCCGGACGCCGGCCTCCGCGACGAGGAACCTGACCACTCTGGCGAGGAAACGACGGCCCTCCCGGCTCATGGCGGGCAGTTCGGGGGCGATGCTCAGCACATGCTGGGCCGCGGCCCGGTCGGCGGCGAAATTGTCCTTGCCGCCGAGGAAATAGTCGGCGATCCGGCCCTCATTCGGAATCGAGGTGTCCAGCTTCGCCCGTTCCCGCCCCGAGGATGCCATTGTGTTCTCCGTCCAACGGCTTCAGGTCTCAGCGGAGATTATCCATTTTTCTCCGCGCTCAGACCTGCATTCCGGCCGTATTGCGGTGAACTGTTACAGGTATGCGCCGGACGACGGATCAGCGGCAGGCCTCCAGGCGCCGCCCGTTGAGCGAGGGAAGGGCGAACGCCGCCCACACGGCCTTTCCCCGGCCCTCCAGCGGGGACCAGCCCCACATCTGGCTGATTCCCTGCACCACCTGCAGCCCGCGCCCGCTCTCGGCGTCGTCGCCGGGCTCGCGCAGGCAGGGGCCCTGGTCGCTGGGGTCGGTGACCGCGCAGAGCACCGAGTGCTCCGTACGGCACAGCACGACCCTGACGTGCTGCGCGGCCGGACGGGTGGCGAGGGCGGTGCGCATGCCGTGCCGCAGGGCGTTGGTGACCAGTTCCGAGACGACCACGTTGGTGTCGTCGATGAGGAGGTCGAGTTCCCACGAGTGGAGCGAGGCGGCGGTGAAGCGCCGGGCGACACGCGGGGCCTCGGGCTCCTGGTGGATGGCGCGCACCGCGAGCTGGAGGTACTCCAGGCGCTCCTCGCCGTCCGACCACGGCGGCAGGCCGCTCGGCGGAAGCACGTGGTCGAGCATCGACAACCAGCGCTCCCATCCGCTTATCTCTGTTCGGACGGGGGCGAGGTCGTACTTGTGTAAACCAGTCATCGGCGACCCTGGGGGGAGACGGTGATCGCGTACAGAGTGACTCTTTTAGTAATCTTGCACGCCAACATGTGCATCCGCAAGTACAGATGCACGTGCAGATGCACAAAAGTCTATGCTGGTTCCAATGGTTCCTGCCGATTCGGCGAGAGGCGAGGATGGATCAGCTCCGTAACGGGATGCCGGCGACCTTGCTCGGCGAGGTCGTGTGGCGCAAGAGCCGCTTCAGCAACCCCAGCGGCAACTGCGTGGAGTTGGCGCAGTTGCCCTGCGGCGGGGTCGCCGTGCGGAACTCACGTGATCCGGAAGGTCCTGCACTGGTCTATGCGCACGGGGAGATCGATGCCTTCATCCGCGGGGTGAAAAACGGGGAATTCGACGACCTCGCCAGAGTGATACTTGAAGAATAAAGTTCCATCTGGCATATAAGGGACGACCGGAGTAGCGTAAAGGCCCGCGACAGCCACACACGGTGGGCAGAGGTTCGCAGTACGCGCACGAAGGACCTGTAGATGATCACATCGAATGCCCACGAAGAGCCTGTCGAGCCTGCCTTAATGGGACAGGCTCGGGGCAGCTCGACGGTGCTGAGGATCGTGCTCGGCACGCAGCTGCGCCGGCTCAGGGAGAAGCGGCACATCACCCTCGACCAGGCGGGCAACGCCATCCGGGCCTCCCATTCGAAGGTCAGCCGGATGGAGAACGGCCGGGTCAGCTTCCGGGTGCGGGACGTGGCCGACCTCCTGACGCTGTACGGCGTGCGGGACGAGAAGGACCGCGCGCCGCTGCTGGCCCTGGTCGAGCGGGCCAATCTGCCCGGCTGGTGGCACGACTACGGCGACGTGCTGCCCACGTGGTTCGAGACCTACGTCAGCCTGGAGGAGGCCGCCTCCGTCATCCGTAACTACGAGGTCCAGTTCGTTCCGGGCCTGCTGCAGAGCGAGGAGTACGCCCGCGCCGTCGTCCGGCTCGGCTTCCCCGACGCCCCCGAGGACGAGGTACGGCGCCGGGTGGACCTGCGCATGGCCCGCCAGCGGATCCTGGACGGCGCCCAGTCCCCGCACCTGTGGGCCGTGCTGGACGAGGCGGTGCTGCGCCGCCCGCTCGGCGGGGCCGAGGTGATGCGCGGCCAGATCGACCACATCCTGCGGATGATCCGCAAGCCCAACGTGACCGTCCAGATCGCGCCGTTCAGCATCGGCGGGCACGCCGCGGCCGGCGGCCCCTTCAGCCTCCTGCGCTTCGCCCAGCCCGACCTGCCCGACATCGTCTACATGGAGCAGCTCACCAGCGCGGTCTATCTGGAGAAGCGCACCGACGTCGACCGCTACCTCGAGGTGATGGAGCGCCTGTGCATCGAGGCCGAGCCGGCATCGAAGACCGAGGACATCCTCCTGCGGATGCGTGACGCGCTCTGACCGGGGCGGGAGCGCACCCGTCGGTTAGAAGTTCGTCTCGCGGCCAACTCACCCCTCCAAAGTGGTATAGCGAGGGGCTAATCCGGGCAAAGTTGTGCGGTGCGGCAGTTGGTCGACGAGATTTTCACGATTCTGATCGTGTTCGGGCTCACCGGGATGGCGCTGCTCGCCATCTCAGTGATCGTCCTCATCGTGCTCGCGGTACTGGCCGTGACCACCGGCCGGGAGCGTGACGAGGCGCAGACTCCCTGGAGGTAGGCGATGCGGCAGCTCAGTGCGGTGGACACGCAGTTCCTGAACTTCGAGACCGCGACGAACGTGGCGAACATCGCGGGGCTGGCGATCCTGGACGGCAAGCTGACCCGGGCGGACCTGCTGTCCCTGATGGCGGAGCGGCTCCACGCGGCGGCGCCGCTGCGCCGGCGGCTCGTCTCCGTCCCGCTCGGCCTGGACCACCCGTACTGGACCGAGGACTCCTCGATCGACCTCGACTATCACGTGCGCGAGCTGGCGCTGCCCTTCCCCGGCAGTGAGGAGCAGCTCGGCGAGCAGGTGGCCCGCATCCACTCCCGCCGCCTGGACCGCCGCCGCCCGCTGTGGGAGATGTACCTGATCCACGGGCTGTCCGGCGGCAGGATGGCCCTGTACACCAAGGTCCACCACGCCGCGGTCGACGGAGTCACCGGCGCCGACGTGCTCGCCGCGCTGATGGACACCTCACCCGAGCCCGCGGAGCGCCTGCCCTCCCCCTCCAGTGCGGGGGAGGAGCGGATCGGCACGCGGGACATGATCGGCAGGGCGGTCGCCAGGGCCGTCGTCAACCCGGCCACCACGGTCAGGTTCCTGGTCGAGGCCGTCCCGCACCTGGACGAGATCCCCGTCGTGTCGCAGGTGCCCGGGGCCGGGCTGGTCTCCCGCCTCACCCGCGACCTGGCGCGCCGTCTGACCGGCGGGAACCCGGTGCCGGACCTGCCCAGGATGGTCGTCCCGCGCACCCCCTTCAGCGGGCGCATCAGCGGCCACCGCAGGTTCGCCTTCGCCGCGCTGCCGCTGGCCGACGTCAAGCGGGTCAAGAACGCCTTCGGCGTCACGGTCAACGACGTGGTGATGACGCTCTGCGCGGGGGCGCTGCGGCAGTGGCTGCTCAAGCACGACGCGCTGCCCGACCGGCCGCTGATCGCCGGGGTGCCGTTCTCGCTGCGCGCGCCGGGCGACCAGAGCGGCGGCAACCAGGTCACCATAATGATCACCACGCTGGCCACGCAGATCGCCGACCCGGTGGAGCGGCTGCGCGCCGTACAGGAGGCGATGAAGAAGATCAAGGACCGTTCCGCGCTCGCCCCCGCCTCCTGGCTCCAGCAGGTCAGCGACATGATGCCCGCGGCGCTGACCGGCCTGGCCGCCCGCGCGGCGTTCAACCTGTTCGCCGGGACCGCCGGGCCGATCAACGTGGTGATCTCCAACGTCCCCGGCCCGCAGATCCCGCTCTACGTGTGCGGCGCGCGGCTGACCGCCTACCACCCGGTGTCGGTCGTCACCGACGCCAGCGGGGGCCTCAACATCACCGTCTTCTCCTACGACGGCTCCCTGGACGTGGGGGTGATCGCCTGCCGGGACATGGTGCCCGACGTGTGGACGATCACCGACTACCTGAAGCAGGAGCTGTCGGAGCTGATGGTCATCGCCGAGACGTAGCGTCCTCGTCGGTCAGCAGCAGCGACCTGCCGGGGGCGTCGTCCTCGAACAGGAGGGTCTTCTCCAGGCAGACGATCGAGCCGTGGTCATCCCGCCTGACGAAGCGGACGTCGTCGGCCAGCGCCTGCATGATGAGAAGCCCCCGGCCGGACTCGGCGCCCGGGGCGACCTGACAGGTCCCCGAGAATTCGAAACCGCTCCCGGCGTCCACGACCTTGATGCTGCAGCGGTCGCGGCTCAGCTCGGTGCGGACCGTGTAGTCGTCGCTGTCGTCGGCGTGTTTGATCACGTTGGAGCAGGCCTCGGAGAGCATCAGCTGGATGTCCTCGCGGACCTGACGCTGCACGCCCAGGGCGTCCAGGGACGAGTCCAGCATCTGCCTGATGACCGGAACACTCGCTGCGTCGCGCGGCAGGCGCAAAGCGATCGTGGCTTCCACAGTTCTCTCCTCAGATGGGTCTCGAAGCCCTGGACTCGGGGCGGTCTCCCGCCCGCGACGGCGGCGGACCCGGCCGGCGCGGGCGCGCCCCGCACCGGCCGGGACGTCGTCACCGGGTGAAGGCGTCCACTGCGGCCTGGCAGAACGCCTTGAGGTCGTCGGGCTTACGGCTGGTGATCAAGGGGTTGGGACCCTCGGTGCAGACCATGACCTCCTGGTCCACCCACGTGGCGCCGGCGTTGCGAAGGTCGGTCTGCAGGCTCGGCCAGGAGGTGACCGTACGGCCGCGCACCACGTCGGCCTCGATCAGCGTCCAGGGCGCGTGGCAGATGGCGGCCACCGGCTTGCCGGCGTCGAAGAAGCCCTTGACGAACTGCACGGCGCCGGGCTCGGTCCGCAGGAAGTCGGGGTTGGCGACGCCGCCGGGCAGGACCAGCCCGTCGAAGTCCCCGGCCGATGCCCCGTCCACGGTGGCGTCCACCGGGAACCGGTCGGCCTTGTCCAGATGGTTGAAGGCCTGGACCGTGCCGCTCTGCGTGGAGATCAGCTTGGGGGTCCCGCCGGCCTGCTGCACGGCCTTCCACGGCTCGGTGAGCTCCACCTGTTCGATGCCCTCGGGGGCCACGAGGAAGGCGATCGTCTTACCGTTGAGCATGATGTTCCCCTATGACGTCTCGCGTGGCTTTTCAGCTTGCGTCCTAGCGGCACGTGCCCCCGAGGAGGCGATCCATGCGGGATGTGGGCGACTCAAGAACGAGTTTTGCGCCTGCGCAGGCCTGAGGAGATGAGCCGGGCGACCAGTTCGCGTGAGGAGACGGCCTCGGCTCCCAGCGCGACCGCGCGCTCGTAGACGGTCTCGGGCACGTCGTAGTGGTCGCGGTCGAAGGCCCGGGGCGGGACGCCCAGCAGCGCGGCGAAGGCGTGCAGCTCCTCGACGGAGGAGTCGCTGACCAGGTGGGACCAGAGCAGTCCGCGCGGACCCGGCCAGTTGGGCGGGTCGATGAGAACGCTCATCGCCGCAGCAGATCGAAGGCGACCTCCAGGCCGGCGGCCCGGCGCTCCTCCTCGGGCACCTCCTCGTCGAGGATGAAGGAGGCGGCGTGCAGGGCGAGGACGGCCATGGAGTTCCTCAGCCGGGTGGCGACGGGGTCGCCGGGCTCCACCATGAAGGTGATCAGCTCGAACATCCGCTCCCTGGTCTTGCCCATGACCGGGTGGTGCTTGAGCGCCGTCTGGTTGCGCTCGAAGAAGCGCATGATCTCGCGGTGCCGCCCGCTGTACAGGTCGTCGGCGTAGCGGCGGATCAGCTCGCGCCGGGTCTCCTCGGTGCGCGGCTGCTTCTCGGCCCAGGCGAGCAGCTCCTCGACCGCGTGCAGCCGCTTCTCGGCCAGGCTGGCGACGATGTCGTCCTTGGTCCTGAAGTGGTAGTAGAGGGCGGCCTTGGTCACACCGAGGGCCTCGGCTATCTCCCGGAGCGAGGTCGCCTCGTAGCCCTGCTCGGTGAAGAGCGTCAGGGCGATCTCCTGGATCCGCGTGCGGGTGTCGGCCTGGTCCCTCATGGCTTCCTTCACGGCGAAATCTACTTGACGGCCGGTAAGTGACCGGCCTACATTCCGAGCATATCCGACACTTGCCGGTCGGCAAGTAAGCAAGATCGATCAGGGTTCTTCATGGGGGCGGAACACATGGCGCAGGTCGAAGCCGTGCCGGCACGGCGACGTGAGGTCATGGTAGTGCTACCGGGGCTGATGCTCGCGATAGTCCTGGCCATGCTCGACAACATGATCGTCGGCACCGCGATGCCCCGCATCGTGGCGGAGCTCGGCGGCCTGACCCACCTGTCCTGGGTGGTGACGGCCTACGTGCTCGGCACCACCGTCTCCACCCCCATCTGGGGCAAGATCGGCGACCTGTACGGCAGGAAGACCATCTTCCTGGCCTCCATCGTCATCTTCATGATCGGCTCGGCGCTGTGCGGCATGGCCGGCTCGCCGATGCTGGGCGGTCCCGGCAGCGGCATGGCCCAGCTCATCGCCTTCCGCGCGCTGCAGGGCCTGGGCGCGGGCGGCCTGCTGGTCAACGCGATGGCCATCATCGGCGACCTGGTCCCGCCGCGCGAGCGCGGCCAGTACCAGGGCATCATGGCGGGCGTCATGTCGCTGGCGATGATCGCCGGCCCGCTCGTCGGCGGCTTCATCACCGACCACCTCGACTGGCGCTGGGCCTTCTACGTGAACCTGCCCATCGGGTTCGTCTCCCTGGCCCTGCTCGCGGTGAAGCTGAAGCTGCCCAGGCACCGCACCGAGCACCGCATCGACTGGCTGGGCGCCATCCTGCTGTCGGTCGGCATCACCGCGCTGGTCCTGGTCACCACCTGGGGCGGCAACGAGTACGACTGGGGCTCGCCGCAGATCCTCGGTCTGATCGGCCTCGCCGTGGTGACCCTGGCCCTGTTCATCCCGGTCGAGCGCCGCGCCGCCGAGCCGATCATGCCGCTCGCCCTGTTCCGCAACCGCAACTTCACCCTGATCTCGGCGATCGGCTTCCTGCTCGGCTTCGCCATGTTCGGCGCGATCAACTTCCTGCCGCTGTTCCAGCAGACCGTCCAGGGCGCCTCGGCCACCAACTCCGGCCTGCTGATGCTGCCGATGATGGGCGCCGCCATGGTGATCTCCCTGTTCGTCGGCCGCGCCATCACCACCACCGGCAAGTACAAGATCTATCCGATCATCGGCGGCGTCGGCATGGCGTTCGGCATGTGGCTGCTGTCGCTGATGGACGTCGAGACCTCCCTCTGGCAGACCGGCGTCTTCATCGCGGTCCTCGGCACGGGCATGGGCTTCCTGATGCAGACGACGATGCTCATCGCGCAGAACAGCGTGGAGCAGAAGGACCTGGGCGTGGCCAGCAGCTCCTCGACCTTCTTCCGGTCCATCGGCGGCTCGTTCGGCGTCTCGCTGTTCGGTGCGATCTTCAACCACCAGCTCAGCGACAACCTGACGGCCAAGCTCGGCTCGGCGGGGGAGAAGCTCGCCTCCAGCGGCGGCCAGTTCGACCCCGCCGCCCTGCACGAGCTGCCGGCGCCCGTCCTGAACGGCTTCCTGGAGTCGCTGGCGACCTCCATCTCCACCGTGTTCTGGTGGGCGATCCCCTTCGCCGTCCTGGTCCCGCTGCTGGCGGCCTTCATCAAGGAGATCCCGCTGCGCAGCGGTTTCGGGCAGGACGACAAGGACAAGGCCCCGGTCCCGGCGGCCCTCGACTGAGCCGCCAAGCGGCGGCCCAGCGGAAAGCAAGTCGGCCGGGGAACACTCGGCGTCATGGACACCACCACCGCGACCGCCGCCGGACACCTCACCCGGCGGCCCGTGACGCAGGACGTCACGGCCATCTACGAGCTGATCTCCCTGTGCGACACGCAGGTGATCGGCAAGGCGGACATGACCCTGGAGGAC
This sequence comes from Paraplanobispora siamensis, assembly GCF_016863175.1. GTDB lineage: Bacteria > Actinomycetota > Actinomycetes > Streptosporangiales > Streptosporangiaceae > Planobispora > Planobispora siamensis. Next base: position 27,789 of record NZ_BOOJ01000047.1, on the reverse strand, counting down.
GTCGCCGACCAGATCAACGAGCCCGCCTTCGACAGGGACAGGGACGGCTGGGTCGTCCACGACGAGGACGGGCGGCTGGTCGGCTGGGCCTGGGCCTGCCGCAAGGGCCGCAGCGCCAACGTGGACATCGACGTGGTGGTCCACCCCGACGCCCGGTCCATCACCGACCGGCTGTGGGACGCGGCGATCGGGCGGGCCTCGCAGATCGCCGCGGAGCTCGGCCACGACCACGCCGTCGTGGACATCGGCCTGTACCGGGAGGACAGCGGCAAGCGCGCCGTGGCCGCCGCCCGCGGGTTCGCCCCGGCCACCAGCTTCATCCGGATGCTCGTCGACCACGAGGGCACGGTCACCGCGCCCGCCCCGCCCGACGGGGTGACGCTGCACGACGGGCTCGGTGAGGAGGTGCGCCGCCAGGGCCACGCGGTCCAGCAGGCGGGCTTCGCCGACCACTTCGGCTTCACCCCGAAGGGCTTCGACGAGTGGTTCGCCGACCTCGACTCCTCCAGCAGCACCGACTGGTCGCAGCTGCTGGTGGCCCGGGTGGACGGCGAGCCCGCGGCGATGCTGCTCGGCACCGACATGTTCGCCGGGGACGAGAACTGCGGCTACGTCCGCCAGCTCGCCGTCCTGCCCGCCTTCCGCGGCCGGGGCCTGGGCCGGTTCATGCTCCGTACGGCGTTCGCCGCCGACGCGCGGCGCGGCCGGGCCGGCACCTACCTGCACGTCGACGCCAACAACAGCACCCCCGCGCTCGACCTCTATCTGTCGGTGGGCATGCGCCAGGTGCTGGCCATCGACGTCTGGCGCCGCACGGTCTGACCCCGGCCCGGTGCCTTGCCTCCTCACCGGACCGGTCGCGGGTACGGCTCAGCGCGAGAGCCGTACCCGCAGCAGGGGCAGCGCGCACGCCCCCGCGGCCAGGGCCGCCGCCGCCAGCGCGGCGGCGGTGGCGGCGGCCGACCCTCCGCCCAGGTACAGGGTGCCGAACGTGGCCACCCCCACCACCTGGCCCAGCTGGGTCACCATCACGAACAACCCGCTGGCGTCGGGGGCGTCGGCGGGGGCGACGTGGGTGAGGGCCACCGCGAGCACCGGGCTGAACGTCCCGCCCAGGCCCGCCCCCGTCACCGCCAGGGCCACCGCCAGCAGCGGCCACCGCCCGCTCTCCAGCGCGGGCGCCAGCAGCAGGTAGCCGAGCGCGGCCACGGCGAACGACACGACGATCATCCGCCGCCGCAGCCGCTCGGGCAGCCGCTGCCAGTTGAGGCTGACCGCCGCGAACGCCACCGCCGCCGGCAGGAACGTCAGCCCCGCCTCGACCGGGTCGGCGCCCAGCCGGCCCTGCAGATGCAGCGCGACGCAGAACAGGAAGCCGCCGTAGGTCGCCATCGCCCCGAAGACGGCCAGCGCGGACGGGACGACCCCGGGCGCGCCGAGCACCCGCACCGGCACCAGCGGGGCGGCGGCCCGCCGTTCCACCAGCACGAAGATCCCGGCGAAGACCGCGCTCGCGGCCATCGCCGCCCAGCCCCACAGCGGCCAGTCCTGCTCGTGCCCCAGCACCAGGGGCACCACCAGCAGGCTCACCGCCAGCGAGAGGGTGACGATCCCCGGCACGTCCAGCGCGCGGTCGGCGCGCGGCCCGGCGCCGGGCAGCAGCCGCGCCCCGGCCGCCAGCAGGACCAGGCCGATCGGCACGTTCACCAGGAACACCGGCCGCCAGGCGGTGCCGAACAGGTCGGCGGAGACCAGGACGCCGCCCAGCACCTGACCGACGATCGCGGCCCCGGAGATCACGGTGGCGTAGAGGCTGAGCGCCCGCGCCCTGGCCGCGCCGGTGAAGTTCGTCTGGATCAGGCTCAGCACCTGCGGCACCATCAGCGCCGACCCGGCCCCCTGCAGCAGCCGGAAGGCGATCAGCTGCCCGGCGGAGGCGGCCAGGCCGCAGGCGAGCGAGGCGGCGGTGAACAGCGCCAGCCCGGACAGGAACAGCCGCCGCCCGCCGTACCGGCCGCCGAGCCGGGCACCGGTGATCAGCAGCATGGCGTAGGCGACCGTGTAACCGGAGATGATCAGCTGGAGCCCCGATCCGGACGCGCCGAGGTCGGAACGGATCACCGGGGAGGCGACGTTGACGATGGACACATCCAAGATCGCCATGAACTGCCCGGTCAGGAGAATCGTCAGCAGCCACGGCGTGCGCAGGGCGGGGGCCCTCGTGGAGATCGCGGTCATGGGACGAGCCTGGGGCCGGGCGGATACCGGTGGTGAGAGCCTGTCGATCCTGGTACCACCAGCACCTGGCAGGCGGACCGCCCGTCGGCGACCATGGGGAGGTGACCGTGACGCAGCCGGACACCCGTGACGCAACCGGCCCGGCCACCCGCCCCGCCGCCAGGACCCCGCGCCCCCTCAGGCCCGCGGAGGCCGGGGCCGGGATCCGGAAGACGGCCGGGGCCGAGGGCCGGTCGCCGGAGGCCGGCGGCCCGAAGGCGGTCGAGGCCGGGGCGGGGAGCCGGTCGGTGGAGACCGCGGCCGGGAACCCGCCGGAGGACCGGCCGCGGGCGCGCCGTACCGAACTGGCCGCCTTCCTGCGCAGCCGCCGCGAGCGGATCACCCCGGCCGACGTCGGCCTGCCGCCGGGGCTGCGCCGCCGTACGCCCGGGCTGCGCCGTGAGGAGGTCGCCCAGCTCGCCGGGGTCGGCGTCACCTGGTACACCTGGCTGGAGCAGGGGCGGCCGATCAACGTCAGCGTGCAGGTGCTCGACGCGATCTCCCGCACGCTGGGGCTGGACCAGGCCGAGCACGAGCACCTCTACCGCCTCGCCGGGGTGCCGGCCGTTCCCGAGTCCGGTGGGTGCCGGAGCTTGGAACCCGAGACGCAGGTCATCCTCGACCAGCTCACCCCGATCCCCGCCGCGGTATACAACGCCCGCTACGACCTGCTGGCCTGGAACGCCGCCTACGACAGGCTGTTCCCCAATATGACCGGGCAGCCGCCGGCCACCCGCAACGCGCTCTGGCAGCTGTTCGTCACGCGCGAGTGCTGCAACCCCGTGGTCAACCGGGCGGAGGAGCTGCCGCAGATGGTGGCCACCCTGCGGGCCGGGTTCGGGCGGCACGTCGGCGAGCCCGCCTGGACCGACCTCGTCCGCCGGCTGTCGGCCGTCAGCCCCGAGTTCGCCCGCATGTGGGCCACCCACGACGTGGCCAGCCCGGGCAGCCGGATGAAGATCTTCCAGCACTGCGTGGCCGGACTGGTCCGCACGGTATCCACCAGCATGACCCTGGCCGCGCCGCCCGAGACGCGGATGGTGGTCTACACGCCGGTCGACGACGACAGCCGCGAGCGCATCGCCTGGCTGCTGGCCCATCCCGGGATCCCGGCGACCGACCACACTCACTGACCGCGGCGCGCGCCGCCCGCCCGTCGCCGGAGACTACTCGGCCCGCGGGGTCAGGGCGTCACGCGGTGCCTGGACAGGTGGGCCAGGACGGACTGGTTGGCCTCCCAGCCGTCGGGGAACTTCACCGGCACGCCCAGCTGGACCGGCTCGGCCGAGGGGTGGGCGTCCAGCAGCTCGGGGATCCCCGCCCGCGCCACCACGATGCACGCGTGCCGGTGCCGGGAGGTGAGCACGCACAGCCGCCCCGACTCCAGGTGGAAGGCGGTGGCGTCGCGCCGCCCGGACAGCGGGTGCAGCACGATCGTCACGTCGTACTCCCGGCCCTGGAGGCGGTTGGCCGTGTCCACCGTGATCTCCGGCGGCACCCCGGCCGCGCGGATGGCCGCCACCTGGTCGCGGTGGGCCGCGCCGATCGCGATCCGGTCGGCCGTGACCCGGTGGCTGCCGCGCTCGGAGTGCGCCACCGGGGCCCGCTGCAGCAGCCGTACGGCGAGCAGGGCCGTGGCCTGCACCGCCTCGGCGTCGGTGCGCACGGTGTGGCGGCTGGGCAGCTCGTACAGGGCCCAGCCCGAGGCGGCCGCCTCCTCCAGCGCCCGGTCGTAGGAGGTGCGCATGCCGTTGACCGTCAGCTCCAGCGACCGGTCGGCGTGCGCCGTGCCCGACCGGAACCCGGTGAAGGGATAGAACGCCTCCGAGACCACCGGCCCCGCCGAGGCGGGCAGCCGCCAGGAGACCGGCAGCCGGTGCACCGGCAGGTCCGGGTTGTGCCGCAGCAGCACCGAGACCGCGCTCTGCACCGGGTCCCACGACAGGCCCGCCCAGCGGTCGCCGTCGACGATCGAGAACGGGTCCAGCTGCCCGGGGTCGCCCACGAACAGCGACCGCTCGAACAGCGAGGCGATGCGCAGCAGCTTGTCCGAACGCATCTGGTAGGCCTCGTCGACGATGGCCCAGGGCCAGACCCGGTCGCCGATCCAGGCCCACTTGTCCGCCGTGGCGATCACCACCGCCGGGTCGCCCAGGTCGGGCAGCTTGGTCGCCACCGAGACGTTGGAGTGGGCGAGGATCCGCTGCGGGGTGACGTATCCGCTCGCCGACAGGCGGCCGATCGTCAGGTCGGGGTGCTCGTTCGCCAGCCGCTCGACCAGGTCGTCGACCTGCTCGTTGGTCTGCGCGACGATCATCAGCGGCTCGCCGGTCTCCGCGATGTGCCCGGCGGCCCTGACCACCAGCGTGGACTTGCCCGCGCCCGGCGGGGAGTCGACGACCACGCCGCGGTGGCGCGGCAGGTCGGACAGCACGTCGGAGACGACGGCCGCCGCCTCCTGCTGCGGGGTCAGGGGCTCGACGACCCTCAGCGTCATGACCACTCCTCCTGGGCGTCGTCGTCATCGGGGACGTACTCCTGCGGCGGGCCCCCGTGGGTCCACGGCGTGTTCTCCGGGTCGGGCAGCGCGGCCGAGCTCTGGAAGTCGTCGGTCAGCGAGGTGTAGCAGACCCGCTCGCCCGGCTCGGGCACGGATCCGGGGGCGGGGACCTTGCCGCGGCCCATCCCCTTGGTGATCTTGAGGAGGATCTCGCCGTCGGCGAACCCGAGGACCTCGGCCCCGTGGCCGCGCCGGTCCGGGCTGCCCACCGCGGTGCCGGGCGCCAGCCGTACCGGATCGTCGGTGCGCACCCTGATCAGCGGCCTGAGCTTGCGGGAGCGGCCCTCGCCCTCGAAGTGCTCGGGCTCGGCGCCGGTGACCACCCCGGCGAACGCCTCGCCGGTCAGCCGGTACTCGGCCATGACCAGCGGGTCGTCGTAGGCCCGCTGCACGTCGTAGCTGGCCCGCGCCCGCTCCAGCCCGGCCAGCCGCGCCGCCGCGCTCACCGCGCCGTCCCTGCGGGCCTGCGGCGGGGCGCCCTCGGCGATGCGCTCGACGAAGCGGGTGAACGACCCCCGGTCGACCTCCCACCGGTCGGCGACCCGCGAGCCCTCCGGCAGCGCGCGCAGCAGCTCCACCGCCCGCCACATCAGCCGCCAGGTCGGCTCCAGCTGGGTCCGCAGCGCCCGGGCGATCCGCTCCACGGCCCGGCTCGTCGGCGCCTCCTCGTAGGCGCGGATCGCCGGGGCCAGCACCTCGTTGTCGAAGCCCGGGTCGGTCGCGGGGCCGGCGGGCGGCCACAGCAGCGGGTCCTCCGCCTCCTGTGCGGCGCGCCGGCCGTCCATCCCCGCGGGTGGATCGATCCAGCCCAGCAGCGCCGCCAGGTTGGCGTCCTCCAGGCCGCTCTGCCCGGTGGCCCAGTGCGCGCCCAGGACCTCCGTCACCGCCGGCAGCAGCGAGGAGCCCGGCTGGGCCGAGCGGTCGGCGAAGTAGGTCAGCCACCGGCCCAGCAGCGGCACCGACGGGTGCACCGGGTAGGGCCCGTCGGCCCGCCGGAAGCGGGTGGAGCGGCCCAGCAGCCCGGTGAACGCCACCGCGGGCCGGTTCGGCACGAGGATCTGCGGGGCGTCCAGGCAGCGTTCGTACGGCTCGCCGCCCCGCTTCTCCACCGTCTCGGTGGTCTTGCCGAACCCCTCGATGTACGGCAGCAGCACCTCGGCCAGCTCTCCGGCGAAGGCGAAACGCAGGTCCCGGTTGCGCGGCTGCGGCACCACCAGCAGCCGGGGGTGCTCCGGATCGGTGCCGACCATCGCCCCCAGTGGGGCGGCGGCCTCACCGGCCATCCGGAGCGGGATGAAGACCATGGGGCGGTCCGAGAGGTGGCAGTGCCGGACCGTGGTGATCGGCTGGGCCACGCCCTCGCGGACCGCGCGCAGCCGGGCCAGGGCGGTCAGAGCGCTCACGCCAGGCACTCCTCCCGCAGGCGGTTCGCCAGCCGCAGCAGGCGGGCGACCTCCTCCTGGTCCTCGGCGGGCTCGGCCGCGCCCTCGGCCAGGGCGAGCGCCTCGGTCATCCGGGACACCCCGCCGAGCTGGTCGCGGATCTGCCGGCCGAGCAGGTCGGTCGAGCCGCAGGCGCGGGCCTCGTCCCGGCAGAACATGCACATGTCGCAGGTCGACAGGCAGTCCGGCGCGTACCGGGCCGGTACGCGCGCCAGGGCCTCGGCCAGCTCGGCCGCCGGGCGGGTCGGCACGCCCTCGGAGTCCGGGTCGAGGGAGAAGGTGAGCCCCGGCGGCAGGTCCTCCACCAGCCGGTCGACCCGGGTCATCCGGGTGAGCTGCCGCTTGAGCACCGCCAGCTGCCTGCGCACGTCCAGCAGCGTCGCGGTCGGGCGGTTGGCGAAGTTCTCGGGGCAGACCAGCACCACGTCGTGGGAGACGCGCTCGGGGTCGTGGCCCAGCTCGGCCATGAGCGTGCGCAGCGCCAGCACGTAGACCGCCGCCTGGCGGGCCGCGGCCGCGACCTTCTCGGGCTCGGCCTGGCCGTCGATCACGGCGAAGGACTTGATCTCCACGATGTGGAAGCGCCCGCCGAGCTGGAAGGCCACCACGTCGGGTTCGAGGTAGCAGGTGTGCCCGGCGATCTCCAGGCTGAACAGCGGGTGGTCGTAGAAGACCGCGCTGTCCTCGCTCTCGCGCGCTGCCCGGTCGATCAGCGCCCGGGTGTGCGAGGCGCGCAGATGCGAGCCGACGTTCTCCACGTCCTGGTAGCCCACCTGGGCCACCGGAAGCCCGAGCAGCTCCCGCATCAGGCGCAGCAGCTCGGCGCAGCCGTTCTCCTTCACCAGGGTCTCGAACACGTTCCCGCGGGTGATGGCGAACTGCGACTGGCCGAACGGGGCGGGGAAGCCCAGATGCCGGGCCGTGCCGTCCTTGTCGACCCCGGCGGCGTCCAGCACGGCCCGCCGGGCGCACCCGGGGTTGGCCGCCAGTGCCGCGATGGCGCGGGCGTCGTGCGGGCGGGGCGGCACCGGGCCGCGCAGCGCGTCCAGCCGCTTCACCGGACGCCCCTGTCGTGCCTGTCCATCAACAGGCCCCTCTCAGCGTGGTCATGGCGGAGGCGCCGAACAGGCGCTCCGCGTCCGTCAGTTGCCTGCTCGCCCGCGCCGCGACCTCGGCCCGCTGGGCGGTGTCGGCGGGCAGGTGGACCTCCAGCTCGGCGCGGGCCGCGCGGATCGCGGCCAGCGGGTCGGCGGGGGCGAAGCCCTCGACCGCGCCGGGGATGTTCTGCGCCATGCGGGTCAGCAGCCGGACCGCGCCGGGCGGCGGATCCGTCAGCCGGGTCAGGTGCTCGGCGATGCGCATGGTCGCGGTGAGGTAGTCGACGCGCGGGCTCAGCGGCCCCACCACCCGCGCCTCCGGCGGCCAGGTGCTGTCGGCCAGCAGCCCGCGGGCGGGGGAGAGGCGGTCGGTCAGCACGGCGCACAGGTAGTACGGCCTGGCGTAGGGGTCGGCGCGGAAGGAGCGCTCCTCGTCCCTGCGCAGGCTGGTGAGCTGCGGGCCCCGCAGCGCCCCGGAGAAGAACGCCTCGTTCACCGTGACGATCAGCTTGGCCGCGGCCGGCACGCCGAGCAGGACCAGCGCCTGGTGCACCTGCTCGCGGATCGGCATCAGAGACGTCTCGGCCTCGCGCGGAGCCGGTCTGACCGCCGCGGGCTCCTCGGCGACGACCGCCTCGTCCCAGGCCAGCTCGGCCCGGCGCAGGTCCGCCCGGAGGGAGCGGGCCAGCGCGCCGTCACGCGCCTTGACTGCGCGGCGCACCTCGGCGCGGAGCTCGGCTATGCGCCGCTCCAACGCGTCCAGCGATTCGCTCACGATTCACTCACGGGCCGGATGGTAACAGGAGTTCCGCCTGTTTCCACGTGTCTCCCTTGAGTTCCAGCGATTTCCAGCATTAAAGTGCGTCCCATGTGGTGGTAGCACAGAGGCAAGGGGGCATCGCGATGCGTAACATCTCGCACGGCCGTTCCGTTCACCTGCTGGATGTGGAGAACCTGGTCGGCGCCCCGCGCCCCGCCACCGCGGAGGTGGTGACCATGATGGACCACTACCGCCGCCGTGTTCCCGCCGGTTTCATGGATCAGTATGTCGCCGCGGTGAACCACGGCGCCCTGGTCCCGGTCGGCCTCGCCCTGGCGGGCATCCAGATCCTGGTCCGCTCCGGTCGCGACGGCGCCGACGAGGCGCTGTGCGAGGTGATCCGCCTCGACCATCTCGACACCCGCTTCGAGCGCGTGGTCATCGGCTCCGGCGACGGCGTCTTCACCGACCTCGCCGAGTGGCTGCGCCACAGCGGCGTCCAGGTCGTGGTGGTCTCGCGCTCCGGCGCCCTGAGCCGCCGCCTGCGCCGTACGGCCGGGCAGGTCATCTCCCTGGACCTGGCCGCCTGACCGCGCCCGCCGTACCCACGCGGAACCGGCGGGGCACGTGACCGCAGGGCGGTCTTTCTCGCGAGGAAAAGGCCGGTCGAGGTGCGGGAGAAAGCGGAGTTTCCCCGGATGCGCGGGCCGTCATTTGAGGGAGCCCGATCCGCCGGGAGATCTCCGTTCCCGGGTGGCCGATGCGCTGTCTTGATGCGCTGTCTTTCGGAAATGTCAGTGAAGGACCATACCGTGGAGGAATGGCGCACAGTGTCTTTCATCGTCGGTATGGGATCGATCTCGATCTCACCGAAGACGACCTCGGCCATCCCGACCGCCCAGGTCTCCTCGACGAGCTTTACCGCAACTACCACCCGGACCTGCTCTACTGCCTGGACCCCTACGAGCACGACGGCATGGCCTGCCCGGGATTCATGACCATCAGGAAAAAGAACGGCCGCCCCCACGCGATGCACGTCCCCACGGGGGAGCTGAAAGAGACCGGTGCGCAAAGCGATCTGCACAAGGCGCTCCGGGAATACACCGCGCGAACCGCCGACCGCGAGGGATTCACCGCCGATGTCGACGAGCGCCCCGCAAACGGCCGGGGCCGTACCGACGTCGTCGTCACCGGTGAGGGAGGAAGGAAACTCGGCTACGAAATCCAGCTGTCGGCCATCGCCACGGGATCGGTCGACAAGCGCACCCGGATGGCCCGTTCCGGCGGCCTGACCCCGCTGTGGCTGGTCAACGACGAGAACGCCATGCCCATCGACCGCGCCCCCTGGGCCCGGCTGAACGTCTTCACCTGGAAGGACGTCGGGCGCGAGGCGCTGCCCGTGCGCGGCGGGGTCAAGAAACTGCGCATGGTGACCTGCGACTGGGACAACCCCTCGCCGTGCCCGCAGCTGGGTTACGGCCGCTGCGGGGGACGCCACGGCAGCTGGGAGCCCGCCCGCGGCCTCTACTACGACGACGTGATCGTCAAGACGGCCTCCGGGGACCTGGTGCCGCTGTACATGGAGCGCGCGGACGGCCGCCGCCGGTGGTACCTGTGGGTCACTCCCGCGGACAAGGAGATGTTCCTGCAGGGCCGCCCGGAGCAGACGCCGCCGGAGGCCGGGGGAGCCGTCGCGGGCGGGCGGGAGGGCGCTCCGCTGCCCCGCTACCGCACCGACGAGCTCCTGGAGGAGCTGGCGCGTCCCCGCGACAGCGGCGACCCGATCGACGCCTCGGACTGGCTGCCCGCCGCGCCCGCCGAGGACTACGTGACGCCGCGCAAGTCCCGCGGCTATCTCGTCCCCGGCGACCTCATCGTCCTGCAGCGCGCCTACTACGAGGCCGACGCCCGCTGCGCGGAGATCTCCGCCGGGCATCCCCGCCCCACCGACGTCGCGGCCGGGCGGGCCGAGCTCACCGAGGAGCACCGGCGCGAGCTCGCCGAGGCCCGCGAGCGGCGCCTGCGCCTGGCCGAGGCGCTCAACCGGCACCCGTGGTGGGGCACCATCGGCAACCGCCACTTCGGCAAGCTGGCCCTGACCGCCGCCGCGAGGTCCAACCGCGCCACGAGGCCGGCCGCCATGTGAGTTCATGTTGCTTTATATAAGCGAGCCCTGAAATATTGGGTCCATGCACGCGTTCGACGTTCTCGGCGACCCGGTGCGCCGCCGGATCCTGGAGCTGCTCGCGGACGGGGAGCGGGCGGCCGGGGAGATCGGCGCCGTCGTCCAGGAGGAGTTCGGGATCTCCCAGCCGGGGGTCTCCCAGCATCTGCGCGTGCTGCGCGACAGCGGCTTCGCGACCGTGCGCGCCGAGGGCACCCGCCGCCTGTACTCCGTCGATCCCGGACCCCTGCAGGAGGTGGACGTGTGGCTGGAGAACTTCCGCCGCTTCTGGACCCAGCGTCTTGACGCCCTGGGCACCGAGCTCGCCAGGGGCAGGCGCGAGCGCCGGGCGCGGGAGACCGGCGGGACCGGGGAGTCCGCCCGGCGGCCGGGAGAGGGGGACGATCCCGGCGCCGGAGGCTGAACGCCCGCGGGGCCGGGGTGCGGCGCGCCGTACCGGCCCCCACCCTTCCGGTACGGCGCGCCGTCCCCACCCCCCTTTTCCTCGGTGGCTGGTCAGACCGTGACGAAGTCCGCGATGATCATCGTGGCGTCCTCCTTCGGCTCGACGGCGGCCATCTCGTCGTACAGCCCGTCCAGGCAGGCGGCGGGGGAGGCGCCGGCGGTGAACAGCTCCGTCAGGCGCGAGACGCCCAGGGCCCGCATCGCGCCGTCCGTGACGATGGCGATGCGGTCGCCCGGCTGGAGCGCCACGGTGCCGATCTCGGGGCTGAGGTCGGGCAGCAGGCCGATCCCGCGCAGCGAGGAGCCGTCCTCGGAGGAGTGCAGGGTGGTGAGCGGCCGGGGCCTGCCGCCCTTGGCGCAGTGCCAGATCGCGCCGTCGCCGACGTGGGCGAAGCGCAGGCACGGGTCCTCGCCCGCGTCGAGGACGACCACGTCCAGCGTGCTGGTCAGGCCGGACATGGCGGGGTTGCGCAGGGCGGCGGTGCGCACGGCCCGGTGCGCCGCCTGCGCGCAGTCGCCGATGCCCTTCTCGCTCCTGTCGCTGTACTGAGGGCGGGCGACGACCACGGCGCCCAGGGTCAGGGCGGCGGCGGTGTGGCCGAACTGCGTGCCGCCCCCGCCGTCGGCCGCCGCGATCAGCCGTTCCTGGACGACGTACTCGTCGGAGGGGTAGCCGTGCGAGCCCTCGTAGGTGCCGCCGGCCACCACCAGCCGGGGCCGGGCCGCCGGCGCGCCGGGAGGCCAGGGCCCCTGACGGCCGCGGACGGCCATCACGGACAGGCAGCCGAGCAGGATCGTGATCACGGTGAAGGTCATGAAACCTCCTCTCGCCGCGCCCCTCGCGACACGTGCCCAGTACACGCCCGCGCGAGGAGATGCGACTGACGGCCGATCGGCCGTCGTGCCGCGGAACCGGCGGCGGCCCAGGGTGCGAAGGGACGGTGCACAGCCGTCGGCACGAGCCGGTCCGAGGGAAACGACATGCGAACCATGACCCCGTCCGCCGCGACCCGGGAGACGCATTCCCATTGCTCTGCGCACACCCTGCTCATCCATATCCGGTGCGTTATGGTGAGATCCGTCCGGTGCTCCCATCGCGAGCGGGCGGCTCATGCCTCACAGTGCTTCCACGAGATACGACTCGGCGGCCAGGCAGCTGGACAAGGCTGTCGCGCGCACCGGGGCCGGTGCGCGGGGCACGGTGGGCCTGGTGGCGGTCGTCGCCGCGCTGCTCGGCGCCGTCCCGCCGGTCTCCGCCCTGTGGCTGGCGCCCATGCTGGCCCTCGACCTCGTGTGGACCGTGCTGTTCATGCGCCTGGCCTGGCGCAGGGAGGCGATACCCCGATGGTTGGCGGCCGGTGATGTGGCCATCATCGTCGCGCTGTGCCTGGCCCAGCGCCATCTCGTGGCCCCGGAGTCGCTGGACACGGGATCGAGCTGGGTCGCGGGACGGGTCACGATGACGATCATCATCGCCGGCGTCACCTGGCTGCCTCCCGTGGCGATCCCCCTGGGCCTGGCCGTGGCGGGGTCCCACCTGGCCGGCGTACGGCTCGCCTCACCCTCCCACGATGTGGTCGGCACCCTGGGGATCCACCTGGTGCAGGTCCTCGCGATCGTGGTGCTGATGACGCTGCTGCGCCGCTCCGCCGCCTCGGCCGACGCCTTCCTGAGACAGGGCGCGCGCGCCGAGGTCGCGCTCATGGTGGAGAGGCTCCGGCGCGAGGACGAGCTGGGGCAGATCAGCAGCATCCACGAGACGTCGCTGCACACGCTGACGATGATCGGCCTGGGCGTCTACGACAAGCCCACGCCCACCCTGCGCGGGCAGGCCGAGGCCGATCTGGCGGCGCTGGAGAAGCTGCGGGACACGCCGCGCGCGGCCTCCGCCCCCATCGCCCTGGACACCCTGCTGGAGGAGGTGGCCGGGCGGGCCACGAGCCTGCAGGTCCGTAAGAACCTGACGCCGCAGACGGTGCCCGAGGACGTCGCGGAGCGGTTCGCCCGCGCCGTCGCCGAGGCGCTGGCGAACATCGCGCTGCACTCCGGGGTGCGCGAGGCCGAGCTGGTCTCGACGAGGAGGAACGGCGAGGTCCGCGTGGAGGTCGCCGACGGGGGGCGCGGCTTCGACCAGGACCGGCTGCCGCCCGACCGGTTCGGCGTCCGCGGATCGATCATCGACATGATGCGCTCGGTGCCGAACGGCGGCGCCGAGATCTCCTCGGGGGCCCACGGCACCCGGGTGAGCCTGTGGTGGCGGCCATGATCGACGACATCGAGCAGGTGGCGCGGCGCTATGCCCGCTACACCGCGCTGGGCGCGGCGGTCATCGCGATCCTGTGGCACATCGGCTACGACCTGACGGTCACGTTCCTGGGATGGGACTCCTTCCGCCGGCCGGAGCTGGCGGCGGCGGCCTGGGTCGTCTACGCGGTCATCGCCGCGATCGCCACGCTGTCGCTGTGGCGCACCTCTCGCGGGCCGGCCAGGATACGGGAGCTGGCAGTGGCCGCGCTGGCCGTGGACGTCGCGGTGATCGCCGCCTGCCGTCCGGAGGATCTGCTCGGCATCAGCGACTGGGCCTGGGGGTCGGTGGGCTGGCTCGGCGTCATGCTGACCTGGGACCGGCCGCGCTGGCGGGTGGAGCTGGCGGCCTTCCTCGCCGCCAACGCCGGCATCATGCTGGCGGCGATGATCGTGACCGGGACGCTCGACCGGGTCTCCATCGCCAAGTACCTGGTGGTCATCGTCGGCGGCACCACCATGCAGCTCGGCTACGCGGCGGGCTGCGACACCCTGCGCGCCCGCGCCGAGGACGCCGTGCTGCTGGCCCGCAGGCTCGCCGCCGACGAGGCCTGGCGGGAGTCCGCCTGGCGCATCCACGCCGACCGGCTGCGCCGCTACGACGCGATCCGCGACGCGGCGGAGTCGCTGCTGAGGGAGCTGGCCGACGGCGCCGACCCCGGAGATCCCCGGGTGCGCGAGAACTGCACGGCCGGGGCGATGCGGTTGCGCCGGCTCATCACCGAGCGCGAGGACATGCCCGACGAGCTGGTCTCGGCGCTGCGCGAACGCATCGAGGCGGCCGAGCGGCGCAAGGTCCTGGTGACGGCGCCGCCGCTCGGCGGCAACCTGCCCGAGCTGCCGGAGGGCGTGCGGGAGGACCTGCTCAGGGCGCCCATCCGGGCGCTGGACGGGGCCCGATCGCGGGCCAGGGTCACGGTGTCGGCGATGTCCACCATGGTGAGCGTGGCCGTCGTGGCCGACACCGACGACCTGCCCGTCACCGCCGAGGCGGTGCATGAGCCCAGCGGGGTCGTCGTCACCTACCAGCGGCAGGAAGGGGAGATATGGGTCAACAGCATCTGGGAGTGCCCGCGGCCCGGCCCGTGACGGTCGCGCTCGTGGAGGACCACCAGGTCGTGGTGGACGGCGTCAGATCATGGTTCGCCACGCCCGGCCCGGTGGAGCTCGTCGCCCAGGGCCCCACGATCGAGTCGGTCCTGGGCACGACCGCCGACGTGCTGCTGCTCGACCTCAACCTCAACGGCACCATGGTCGTCGACCGGGTCGCCGAGCTGTGCGCGGGCGGGCAGCGGATCGTCGTCTTCTCCGAGCACGAGGAGCCGGAGACGGTGCGCGCCGTGCTGGACGCGGGGGCCTCGGCGTTCATCGGCAAGGGGCGGGCCACCCGGGACTCCTGCCTGGAGACCATCCTGGAGGTGGCCGCCGACCGGCCGAGCGTGACGCCGCCGATGGCGCAGGCGATCGCGACGGACGAGCGCCCGCACCGGCCGCAGTTGTCGGACAAGGAGCGGGCCGCGCTGCTGTTCTGGTTCCAGTCGATGTCGAAGGCCTCGGTGGCGGCGCGGATGGGGATCAAGGAGCGGACCGTGCGCCAGTACATCGACCGGGCCAGGGTCAAGTACGCCGCGGCGGGACGGCCCGCGCCCACCAAGGAGAAACTGCTCATCTGCGCCATCCAGGACGGGCTGATCCGCCCCGAGGAGGTGACCGTCTACACCTCGCTCGCCGCGCGGTCGGGCGAGGAACCCGGGTAGATCGAGGTGGCGGCGGTGAGGACGAACGCCGTGACGTCCTCGACGTACTGCTCGCTGCGCGCCGTCATCTCCGCCCGCAGGTCCTCGGGCGTGGCCAGCACGTGGTTGAGCAGCGCGCCCAGCAGGGTGTCGAGGATGAGCGTCGGGGACGCCCGCTCACCCAGCTCGCCGCGGGCGATGGCGCGGCGGACGACGGCGCGGGCCTCCAGCACCCGCGAGCGCTGCGCGCCCGCCGCCAGCCCGGCCAGCAGCTCCGGGCAGGCGTGCGCCTCCACGCGCAGGCGCAGGCCCGCCAGCCCGTACGGGCCCAGGTAGTAACCCATCGCCGAGCGGGCCAGCTCCAGCAGGTCCTCCCGGAGCGAGCCGGTGTCGATGGCGATGGCGGGCAGCACCAGGGCCTGCTCCAGGGCCTCGGTGATCAGCCTCTCCCGGGTCGGCCAGCGCCGGTAGATCGCCGCCTTGCCGATCCCGGCGCGCCGCGCCACCGCGTCGAGTGTGAACTTGGCCCAGCCGAGCTCGGCGTAGAGCTCGACGGCGGCCCGCAGCGCCTTGCGGTCCACCTCGGCGTCGCGCGGCCGGCCCGGTCCGGTGGCGGCGGCCAGGGGTTCGGACACGGCGTCACCTCCCGGACGGAACAGTGCCGGACAGCAGTCCCGGACAGCAGTCCCGGACAGCAGTCCCGGACAGAACAGTAACGCCCTTGCCCCGTTCCTCCGGCGGGGTTACGCTCCGACCGGTTAGAGACGAAAAATGTCTATAAATATCGCCTGGTCGTACGGTACGGCACCAGGCCAATCCGCCGCTGGAGCATGAAGATGACACTGCCGGACCTCGACCCCCGCACGCCGGTCATCGTCGGCGTGGGGCAGGCCTCGGAGCGGATCGGCGAGCCCGGTTACCGCCGCCTGTCACCGGTCGGGCTGGCCGCGGCGGCGGCGCGGGAGGCGCTGGCCGACACCGGGGCGGACGCCGCGGCGGTGGCCGCCGCCGTCGACACCGTGGCGGGCGTGCGGCAGTTCGAGATCTCCGCCCCCGGCATCCCCTCGCCGCTGGGCAGATCCGACAACTACCCCCGCTCGGTCGCCGGGCGCGTCGGAGCCGATCCCCGCCGGGCCATCCTGGAGGTGGTCGGCGGGCAGGCGCCCCAGCACCTGGTCAACGAGCTGGCCGCGACGATCGCGGCCGGATCGGCCGAGGTCGCCCTCATCTTCGGGTCCGAGGCCATCTCGACCATCGGACACCTGGCCGGGACGCCGGACAGGCCCGACTTCGGCGAGACCGTCGGCGGCGACCTGGAGGACCGGGGATACGGGCTGGAGGGCCTGGTCACGCCGGTGCAGGTCGCCCACCGCCTGATGGACGCGCCCAGCCAGTACGCGCTGTTCGACAACGCGCGACGGGCCCGGCTCGGCCAGGGCAGGCGAGAGTACGCCGCCGGCATGGGCGCGCTGTTCGCCCCGTTCACCAAGGTCGCCGCCGCCAACCCGCACGCCGCCGCCCCCACCGAGCGCAGCGCGCAGGAGCTCGTCACCCCGACCGAGGCCAACCGGATCATCGCCGAGCCGTACACCCGTTACATCGTCGCCCGGGAGAAGGTCAACCAGGGGGCGGCCGTCCTGCTGATGTCCGTGGCCGCCGCCCGGCGGCTGGGCGTCCCGGAGGACCGGTGGGTCTTCCTGCACGGCCACGCCGACCTGCGCGAGCGCGACCTGCTGGACCGTCCCGACCTCAGCGCCGGCCCGGCCGCCGTGACCGCCGCCCGGCACGCCCTGGAGCAGGCCGGCATCGGCGTGGACGAACTGGAGGTCATCGATCTGTACAGTTGCTTCCCCATCGCGGTGACCAACGTCTGCGACGGCCTCGGGCTGCCGGTCGACGGATCGCGGGAGCTGACGCTCACCGGCGGCCTGCCCTTCTTCGGCGGGCCCGGCAACAACTACTCCATGCACGCCATCGCCGAGGTCGTGCACCGGATGCGCGCGCTGCCCGGCGCCTACGGCATGGTCGGCGCCAACGGCGGTTCGCTGAGCAAGTACTCCGTCGGCGTCTACTCCACCACCCCCGCCCCCTGGCGCCCGGACCGCAGCGCCGAGCTCCAGGCCGAGATCGACTCCGCGCCCCCGGTCGAGCAGGCCGTCATGGCCGACGGCTGGGCCACGATCGAGACCTACACCGTCAAGCACCGCCGCAGCGGGAAGCGCACCGGCATCGTCGTCGGCCGGCTGGAGGCCGACGGCCGCCGCTTCCTGGCCGTGACCGCCGACGGCGACGAGGCCGCGCTCGGCCTGCTGACCGCCGAGCAGCCCGTCGGCGGCCGCATCTACGTGCGTTCCTCCGGCTCGGTCAATCAGGTGACCACCGGGTGATCTCCGGGGGTCACCGGGTGCGCACCCTCGTGGTGACGGTCTTGGTGAACCGGAACTCGCGGAACCTCTCCCGCGCCTGCTTGCGGCTGTAGTGCCTGGCGTACTGCGCCTCGTTCAGCGGCTCGAAGCTGTCGAACCCCAGGCGGGCCGTGGCGGTCCGCCCGGCCTTGGCCGACAGCCGGGCGGACATGACGATCCGTCCCTGGTGCGGCATCCGGACGTGGGCGTCGCACCAGGTGCCGTCGGCGTACCGGCGGCAGGGCAGTACGGCCAGGCGCTTGCCCGCCGTGTCGTAGAGCGTGGCCTTGGACGGGCCGCGCGCCCCCGCGGGGAACCTGCCCCCCACCCAGAAGGCGCCCCAGTAGGGGGCGAAGGACGGCGTCCAGGTCTGGGCGTAGTCGATGACGTAGGTGACCCTGCCGCCGGGACGGGCCAGGGGCGTGGCCCGGACCTTCACGGCGATGGAGATGAGCGGGTCGGCCGGGGCCGAGGCCGGGGCGGAGGCCGTCGCCGCGGGGGCGGCCGGGGCGAGCGCGGTGAAGGCGAGGGCCAGACCTGCGGTGAGACCGAGAACGCGGCGCATGAGACCTCCTGGGGGTTCCGGAACCGCCAACGACCATGACGTACGGCAGGCCGTGACGGTTCACGTCCCCGTACGGCTCCCGGACGTCAGGGCTTGACGGCCGGGGCGGAGGCCGCGACGGGGACGACCGCCCGCCCGGACCGGCGGGCCGGGAGGGCCGAGGTGATCGCCGTGGCGAGGAGGGCGGCGCCGCAGCCGACGAGCATGCCGGTGCGGAAACCGGCCTCGGAGGGCAGGCTGTGGCCGCCGAACGCGATGGTCATCTGGGACAGGATGACGCCGACCACCGCCGCCGAGACCGTGGTGCCGATGGAGCGCATCAGGGTGTTGAAGCTGTTGGCGGCGGCGGTCTCGGAGCGGGGCACGGCGCCCATGATGAGGGCGGGCATCGCGCCGTAGGCGAACCCCACGCCGACGCCGCACACGCAGGTCACGATCAGCAGGCCCCAGGCGGAGCCGAGCAGGAGCACGGACGAGCCGTACCCGAGCGCCATGATGAGGCTGCCGACCACCAGGGTGACCTTGGGGCCGCGCGCGGCCGACAGACGGGCGCCGACCGGGGAGACGAGCATCATCATCAGGCCGGAGGGGGCCATCCACAGCCCCGCGGCCAGCATCGACTGGCCCAGGCCGTACCCGGTGGCCGACGGGAGCTGCAGGATCTGCATGACGATCAGAGCCTGGGCGTACATCGCGAAGCCGACCACGATCGAGGCCAGGTTGGTCAGCAGCACCTGGGGCCGGGCGGTGACGTGCAGGTCGACCAGCGGGTCCCCGGCCCGCAGCTCCCACCAGCCCCACACGAGCAGGACGAGCGCCGCGGCGGCCAGCAGCCCGAGCGTGGTGCCGCTCGCCCAGCCCCAGTCCGCGCCCTTGGAGACGCCCAGCAACAGGCACACCAGACCGGCGCCGAGGCCGATCGCGCCGACGACGTCGACGCGGCCCCCGGCCGTGGCGGAGGTGACCGGGACCAGCACCCGGATGAGCACGGCCACCAGCAGGCTCAGTACGGCGGTGGCCCAGAACAGCACCCGCCAGCTGGCGTACTCGGCGACGGCGGCCGCGACCGGCAGGCCGAGCGCGCCGCCGATGCCCATGGACGAGCTCATCAGCGCGATGGAGGGGCCGACCCGATCGGGCGGCAGCGCGTCGCGCAGGGCGCTGATGCCCAGAGGGATCATGCCCATGCCCATGCCCTGCAGACCCCGGCCGATGATCATCGGGGTCAGCGATCCGGCGACCGCGCACACGGCGCAGCCCAGGATGAGCGGGACCGCGCAGGCGAGCATCATGCGCCGCTTGCCGTACATGTCGCCCAGCCGTCCCATCACCGGGGTGGTCACGGCCCCGGCCAGCAGGGTGACCGTGACCACCCAGGAGGCGTCGGAGGCGGTGGTGCCCAGTATCCGCGGCAGCTCGCCGATCAGCGGGATGACCAGGGTCTGGGTGAGCGAGGCGACGATGCCGGCCACTGCCATGACGGTGACGATTCCGTTGGGGCGGGGACCGGAACCCGGCTCGTCCACGTGGGTCGCCCTTCTTGCCGGACGTCGGAAGTGATGTGCACTCTACACATAATGCGCTTCCCGCACCCCGAGCGCCCGGGGGAGATCACCGGATCACGAGCGCCGGATGCCTCGGGTCGTCCATGCGGACGACGACGTCGGCGGTCTCCGTCGGCTCGGCCTCCTGCTCGTAGCGCTCGTAGGCGGGCAGCGTCCAGTGCAGCTCCGGCGGGGTCCTGCGGGCCAGCGCGGCCGGGGACAGCCGCAGGTGGACCGTCAGGTCGAACGGCAGCCAGCGTCCCAGCAGCAGCGCGCCGTCCAGCAGCAGCACCCCGCCCGGGGGCATGGTGACGTACGGCGCGCGGGTGGCCCGGTCGATCGTCGTGTCCCAGAGCGAGGGCAGCACCTTGCCCGAGCCGCCGGGCTCCAGCGGTCCCAGGACCTCGCGGTCCAGCCCGCCGACGTCCAGCCAGTCGGTGTAGAAGGCGTCGGGGTCGGTCCTGCCGTACTCGAACCGCAGTGACGCCGGGCGCAGGAAGTCGGCCGCGGAGACCCGCAGCACCCCCCGGCCGCTCATCCGCAGCGGCTCGACCAGGGCGTCGGCGAGGTCGCCCGGCACGGCGGCGGGCGCGCCGTCGACCGCCACCCGCGTCCAGGAGTCCCTGGGCCTCGCGATGACCAGATCGGTGATCTCCTCGACCAGCGCCGACGGGGAAATGGGACGTATGCGCACCCTGCCATCCTGCCGAACGCCACCGGGGCGCAGGCGCGGAGGGAGGCGGGGACCGTGAACTCGAAGCGGGGCACCGGGTGAGAGAGGGTGATGACACCGCGGACCCCGGCCGATCCGGGGCCGGACGATCGGAGCCCGATTGATCGCGCACGCAGACCGCCCAGGTGCGGCCCACGGCGCCGACGACGCCGAGGTGATCCGGCGTTCCCTCGACGAACCGGACGCCTTCGCGCTGCTGTTCGACCGGCACGCGCCGGAACTCCACCGGTACGTCACCCGGCGGCTGGGCGACTCCCTGGCCGACGACATCGTGTCCGACACCTTCCTGGCCGCGTTCCGTCGGCGCGACCGCTACGACACGACCCGGCCGGACGCCCGCCCCTGGCTGTACGGCATCGCCGCCAACCTGATCGGAAAGCACCGCCGCACGGAGGTCCGCTCCTACCGGGCGCTGGCCAGGACCGGCGCCGACGAGGTGGCCGAGAGCTACGCCGACCGGGTGGAGGCCGAGGTGACGGCCTCGGCCGCCCAGCGCGAGCTGGCCGGGGCGCTGGCGTCCCTGTCGGTGGGGGACAGGGACGTGCTGCTGCTGGTCGCGTGGGCCGACCTGAGCTACGAAGAGGTCGCCGACGCGCTGGACATCCCCGTCGGCACGGTGCGCTCACGGCTGCACCGGGCCAGGAAGAGGACCCGCGCCGCGCTCGGCGGCGTCGATCCGACGGCTGTCGAGGAGGGGACGCGTCATGGATGACCTGGAGACGCTGCGCGGGATGCGCGCGGAGGCGCCGAGGGCGGAGGCCGACCGGCTGCGGCCCGCCCGGGACCGCCTGCTGACGGAGGCCGCCGCCGTGCCGGCCGGACGGGGGCGGGTACGGCGGGCGTGGCGCCGGTCCGGCGGCCGGGGCGCAGTCATGCGGCGCCGGTCCATCGGCCGGGCCGGGGTCGTGCTCGCCGGGGCCCTCGCCCTCGTGACGGCCGTCGTGCTGGTGGTCACGCAGGCGGGCGGACGGTCCGGCGGGGAGGGGGGAACGGCGCACGGCGACCCTCCGCAGGCCGTGCGGTACGCCGACAAGGCCGTGGTGCTCGAACAGGCGGCCCTCGTCGCCGAGTCCCGGTCGACGGCCTCGGAACCGCGCCCGGACCAGTGGCTGTACCGCAAGTACATCGTCCGGCAGCCCGGGCAGGACTCCGAACCGCGGGTGTTCGAGGAGTGGACCCGCTACGACGGCCGCCAGAGGGCCGGGTATGACCCCATGGGACGGTTCGAGGTCACCGACGTCCCGCCGGATCCCGGCAATGACGACCTCTCACCCGAGGCGTACGCCGAAAAACTCCGCAAGCTGCCCCGGGACCCGGACAAGCTCCTCGCGCACGTCCGCGGGGACCGGCACTGGATCGACCTGCCGGCCGAGGAGGCGCACCTGACCGAGGACCCCGACGTGCGGGCCTTCCGGGTGCTCTCGCTCTATCTGGAGCAGGCGGTCTATCTGGGGCAGGCGGCCGCCATGCCGCCGAAGCTGGAGGCGGCGATCTACCGCGCCATGGCGCGGATCCCCGGGGTCGGGGTGGCGCTCGACGTCCGGGACGCGGTAGGCCGGCCGGGCATCGGCGTCTTCCACACGCCCGCGGGGCAGCCCCTGATGCGGGAGTATCTCGTCCTGCAGCCGGAGACCTTCCGCTGCCTCGGGTCCTCCAGGGTGTGGCTGCGCGACGAGCGGATCGGCTCGGAGCTGGTCTTCCCCTCGGGCAGCGTCTACAGCTCCGCGGAGACGGCCTCGGCCATCGTGGACCGGCCGGGGGAGCGGTCCTGACGGTGCGGCCCGGTGACCGGCCCCGGCCGGAGGGTCACCGGGCCGGTCACCGGGGTTCAGCCCTCGATCTCCATGCGGTCACCGGACCAGAAGACGTGGAAGACCCCCTCGCGGTCGATGCGCCGGTAGGTGTGGGCGCCGAAGAAGTCCCGCTGGCCCTGGATCAGGGCGGCGGGCAGCCGCTCGGCGCGCAGCGCGTCGTAGTAGGCCAGCGCGCTGGAGAAGCCCGGCGCCGGGATGCCCAGCTCCACGGCCCGGGCCACCACCCGACGCCACGCGTCCTGCGCCACGGCCAGGGCGTCGGTGAAGTACGGCGCGACCAGCAGGGTCGCGGGCGTCCGCGCCGCCTCGTAGGCCTCGCGGATGCGGTCGAGGAAGACGGCCCGGATGATGCAGCCGCCCCGCCAGATGGTGGCCAGCGCGCCCGGGTCCACGTTCCAGCCGTACTCGGCGCTGCCGGCCCGGATCTGGTCGAAGCCCTGGGCGTAGGCGACGATCTTCGAGGCGTACAGCGCCTGCCGTACGTCCTCCACGAAGTCCGTGCCGGCCTGGGCCTCGCGCGCGGGCCCGGTCGTGTGGGGAGTGGGGCCGGGCAGGCCGCGCGCGGCCTGACGCAGCTCCACGGCACCGGAGGTCGCGCGGGCGAACACCGCCTCGGCGATGCCGCTCACCGGGACCCCGAGGTCCAGCGCGATCTGCACCGTCCAGCGGCCGGTGCCCTTCTGCTCGGCCCGGTCGGCGACGACGTCCACGAACGGCTTGCCGGTCGGGGCGTCGACCTGCCGGAGCACCTCGGCGGTGATCTCGATCAGATAGGACGACAGCTCGCCCCGGTTCCACTCGGCGAAGACGTCGGCCAGCTCGGCCGGGGACATGCCCAGGCCCTGCCGGAGCAGGTCGTAGGCCTCGGCGATGAGCTGCATGTCGGCGTACTCGATGCCGTTGTGCACCATCTTCACGAAGTGCCCGGCGCCGTCGGGACCGATGTGCGTGCAGCACGGCACCCCGTCGACCTTCGCGGCGATGTCCTCCAGCAGCGGGCCGAGCGCCGCGTAGGACTCCGCGGACCCGCCCGGCATGATGCTCGGTCCGAGCAGCGCCCCCTCCTCTCCGCCGGACACCCCGGCCCCGACGAAGTGGATCCCGCGCTCGCGCAGCGCCGCCTCGCGGCGGCGGGTGTCGAGGAAGTGCGCGTTGCCGCCGTCGACGAGCATGTCGCCCGGCTCCAGCAGCGGGGCGAACTCCTCGATCACCGCGTCCGTCGGCACGCCCGCCTTGACCATGATGAGGATGCGCCGGGGACGCTCCAGCGCCGCGACCAGCTCCTGCGGCGTCTCACACGGGACGAACTCCCCCTCGTGGCCGAACTCCTCGACCAGCGTCTTCGTGCGGTACTGCGACCTGTTGTGCACGGCCACCACGTGCCCGTGCCTGGCCAGATTCCTGGCGAGGTTCGCCCCCATCACCGCGAGGCCGGTCACGCCTATACGAGCCTGAGTCATCGTGGGTCACTCCCTTCACGGCCACGATGCCAGGCTGTGTCCCGCTACGGATCAGTATGGGCGGAAAACGCTGCCCGCTTCTTCCGACCCGAGGACCCCGCCGAGGCAGCGGTAGGTGCGGTCGCCCTTGTCGAACTGCGCCTTCGAGGGCGGCAGCACCGTCGACCGCCACTTCCCGGCCGCGATCGCGCGGGCGTCGCCGTACCGGGAGGCGAGCATGATCCGCGCCGAGCACACCTGCTTGACGGTCGGGTTCCTCTCCAGCGTCTGCTGGTGGTAGGTCTGGGCGTCGGCGGGGAGTGTGGCGATCGCGTAGGTCTCCCAGGCGTGCTTCTCCTCGCAGCCGAGCCGCGCGGCACTCGCGTCACCCGCGTTGATGACCAGGCCGCTCCAGCACTCGGCCTCCGCCACGCACGCGGCGCCCGCCCCGGAGACTCCCGCCGCGGGACAGGCCGCGGTGACCGTCTCGGGTCTGGCGACCTGCGGGGTGTCCGAGGTGTCCTTCTGCCCGGTCCCGTTCTGCTGGGTCTCGTTCTGTTTGGTCCCGTTCTGCGCCCCGGGGCCGTTCTGGGTGGTCCCGGGATCGGTGTCGCGGTTCGCCTCCAGGTACATCAGCCCGGCCCCGGCCAGCAGCAGGATCACGAACGCCGCCACCACGGCGACGAACACCTTCGTGCCGGGACCGCCGGGAGCCGCCGGGACGGCCGCGGGCGTCTGCGTGCTGGCGGCGCCGCGGGCCCCCGGGGAGGTCATGTGCGCGCGCATCTGCTCCACGCCCCCGCCCGGCCTGCCGTACGGCCCGGCTCCCGGCTGCCCGAGCGGTGCGCCGTACGGCGGGGGAGCGGTGGCCAGATGCGGGAGCGCCGGACCCGGCTGGTGAGCCTGCGCGGCACCCGGCCGGTGCGCCGGCGCGGGGCCCCCGAGGCTCGGCAGCGACGGGTGCGCCTGCGCGGAGACGGACCCGGACGGGCGCGGGGGGAGCGGCCGGGAGGCGGAGGCGTGCCGCTCCAGGTGCAGGTCGGTGAGGGCGTCGCGCAGCGCGGCCACCGACGGGGTGCGGCGGGCCGGATCGGTGGCCAGGGCCTGGCGGAGCACCTCGGTCAGCTCCGGCGGCACGCCCGGGATGTCCGGGATCGGCTGCCGGTGCAGGGCCATGATGACCGCGATGTTGACCACGCCGCTCTCCGGGAAGCGCGGCGGACGGCCCGTCAGCAGCGCGTACAGCGTGGCGGCCAGGGAGTAGACGTCCCCCAGCGCGTTGGGCTCCACCAGCTCGAACGCCTCGGGCGGCGCGTAGGCGGGGGTGAGCGACTCGCGGGTCACCGACACCTCGCCGCCCGACGACGGCATCGTGGCCAGCCCGAAGTCCGACAGCACCACGTTGCCGTAGCGGTTGATCAGGATGTTGGCGGGTTTGATGTCGCGGTGCAGCACCCCGGCGGCGTGCGCGGCCGCCAGGGCGTCCCCGATCCGGATGCCGATGTCGGCGACCTCGGCGGGGGCCAGCCGTCCCTCGGCGCGGATCCTGTCCAGCAGGGACCCGCCCGGGCACAGCTCCAGCACCATGTACGGCCTGCCGTCGGGCAGCACCCCGGCGTCGTAGACGTGGGCGACGTGCGGGTGGCCGGACAGCGCCCCGGCCGAGGTGACCTCGCGCATGAAGCGGCGCCGGTCGCGCTCGGAGACGAGCACCCGGTTGTCGATCTTGAGCGCCACCTCCCGGTCCACGGCCAGCTGCCGGGCCCGGTAGACGATTCCGAAACCGCCCTGACCGAGGACGCCGGCCACCTCGTAACCCGGTACCGCCACGGCGCCTGTTCCGGTCACCTGCCACCTCCTGGAGAGATCGGAAAGATTACCGGAAACTCGCTTTCATCCCACTTGAACGCCTGGTTCCGAAGGCTTGTGGATCAGCTTCGCACCTATGCTGTTCTCTCCGGAAAGGATCGATTTCCTCCGGGAAAGACCAAGAGGGGGAAGAGCGCCGTCGTCCCCCGAGATCTCCTCCGAGAGAGGGAAAGCCGTGAGCGGACGCGATCCGGATCGCCGCCGTGCCCTCCTGGACGCCGCGGACCGGGTGATCAGGAGGGAGGGGCCGCAGGCGTCCATGGCCTCGATCGCGGCCGAGGCCGGGATCACCAAGCCCATCCTCTACCGGCACTTCGGCGACAAGAGCGGGCTCTACCAGGCCCTGGCGAACCGGCACATCACCGTCGTGATCGGCCTGCTGCGCGAGCAGTTCGACAACGCCGACGCCGACCTGCGCGGCCGGGCCAGATCGACGATCACCGCCTACCTCGACATGATCGGCTCCAACCTCAACCTGTACCGGTTCCTGTTCCACCGGGCGGGGGCGGAGGACAGCCGGACCCACTCCCAGATGGCCGCGATCGTCCGCGGCCTGGGCGAGGAACTCGGCGAGGTGATCACCGCCACGGCGGAGGGCATCGACCCGGTCCGCGCCCAGGTGCTCGGGCACGCCTTCGTCGGGATGGTCCAGGCCACCGGAGACTGGTGGCTGGAACATCCCGAGGTCGACCGCACCGAGGTGGTCGAGGGCCTGGTCAGCGTGATCGTGGCGGCGATGTCGGCCACCGTGCCGCGCTGACGCGCGGCCTTCGCGTGGTCCTCCGTCACTCCCCGAAGCGGGAGAGCTTGCCGTGGGCCCGGGCGTACCGCAGCGCCCACGCGAACAGGCCCAGCGTCGCCGCCAGGTAGACGACGTCCAGCGCCGCGGCCCACGCCAGGCTGTCCCACGGTACGGCGCCGCCGTTCAGGACGGTCCGCATGCCGGTGAACACGTGGGTGGCCGGCATGAGCGAGGCGACGGTCTGGAGCGGGGCGGGCAGCACCTCCACCGGGTAGAAGATCCCGGCCAGCGGCTGTACGACGAAGACCAGCGACCACGCGATCACCTGTGCGTTCTCCCCGAAGCGCAGGACCGCCGAGATGCCCACCAGGCCAAGCGACCAGCCCATCACCAGCAGCAGCGCCATGAACGGGACCAGGGCCACGCCGAAGCTGGTGATGCCGAACCCGTAGAAGGCCAGCGCCAGGCCCGCCATGACCGCGATGGCGAAGACCACCTTGCCGAAGGAGAACACGATCAGGCCGATCACGTACTCGACCGTGGACAGCGGGCTCACCTGGACGTTGAGCAGGTTCCTGCTCCAGATGTCCTCCAGGAACGCGATCGAGATCTCGTTGCTGGCCTTCTGCAGCACCTGCCAGAGCAGCACGGCGCCGAGCAGGAAGGCCGCCACGAACGGGACCTGCTGCGACTGCAGGAACAGGGTCACGAAGCCCCAGACCATCAGCTCGACCGTGGGCCAGAACACGATCTCGAACATCCGGATCGGGCTGCGGCGCAGCGCGGCGAAGTCCCGCATGACGACGCCGCCGATGCGCGCCCTGCGGGCGGCGAAGCTGAGCGGGGGATGGGTGACGGTCATGATGGGCGTGCTCTCGGTCATGATCGGGCCACCTTTAGGAAGACCTCCTCCAGACTCTCCGCGCCGTAGACACCGGCGAGCTCGGCGGCGCTGCCGCTGGCGACGATGCGCCCCGAGGACATGAAGTGGATGCGGTCGCACATGCGCTCCACCTCCTGCATGTTGTGCGAGGTGATGAGCATCGCCCGGCCGTTCTCCCTGGCCAGGCGGACCAGGAGGTTGCGGATCCGGTCGCCCGCGTCCGGGTCGAGGTTGGCGGTGGGCTCGTCGAGGATGAGCAGGCTCGGCTCGTTGACCAGCGCCTTGGCCAGCTGCACGCGGGTGCGCTGACCCGAGGAGAGCTCCATCACCTTGCGTCTGCGCAGCGGTCCGAGATCCAGCAGCTCGATCAGCTCCTCGACGCGCGACTTCGGATCGCGCACGCCGTACAGGCGGGCGAAGACGTCCAGGACCTCGCGGACGTGCAGGACACCGGGGAGATCCACGTAGCTCGCGGCGAAGTTGATGCGGCTGAGGGCCTCGACGCGGTGGCTGCCCAGCTCCATGCCGAACATGCGGATGCTTCCGGAGTCGGGTGTGATGAGCCCCAGGAGCATGTGCAGGGTGGTGGACTTGCCCGCCCCGTTCGGCCCGAGCAACCCGATGATCTCACCGGCGCCGACGTCGAGGCTGACCCCGTCGACGGCGGTGACAGTGGCGAATGTCTTCTTCAGATCGACGGCCTCGAGAATCGACACCGAACAAGCGTGCGCTCCGTCACACGTCCGGCGCAAAGGGTTTTCACGAGACTCGTGGGGCTCCCGTGGGGCTCTCGTGGGGGCTCCCGTGGGGGCTCCCGTGGGGCTCTCGTGGGGGCTCCCGTGGGGCTGAGGCTCGTGGAGCCGGGGGCGGGCGTAATTGATTTGACGAGGTGCGCGCAGGTTCGTATTGTTCACAGGCCCGTTGGAACGGCGGTGACGTCGGCGATGCGGGACCTCCTCTGAGCCCGATGGAAGATTCGACAAGAGTCAG
>NZ_BOOJ01000046.1 GCF_016863175.1 Paraplanobispora siamensis | reverse complement strand
GGAAAGCCATGCGATCATGACGGCATGGCAGAGGACACGCCGGGGACGGCGAGCACACCGAGCAGGCGGGAGATCTCCGACGCTGTCGGCGACATGGGCTGGCGCTACGTCCTGGGCGCGTTGCGCACGTCCGTGCCGGTGACCTCGTTGCGGCAGGCGGCCGAGGCCGCCGCCCGCGTGGCGCAGGCGGCCGACGCCGACGCCGACGGCAGTCTCTGGCTGGACGTGCGCGCGGACCGGCTGGTACTCACGCTGCAGTCCCCGGCCACGGCGACGGTGACGCGGCGGGAGGTGGAGCTCGCCGGACGTCTGCACGCGGCCGTGCGGGAGTTCGGCCTGCGGCTGGACCCGGGGATCGCGGCCCCGCGGCCGGGCTCGGTCCAGCTTCTCGAG
This sequence comes from Paraplanobispora siamensis, assembly GCF_016863175.1. Classification (GTDB taxonomy): domain Bacteria; phylum Actinomycetota; class Actinomycetes; order Streptosporangiales; family Streptosporangiaceae; genus Planobispora; species Planobispora siamensis. The sequence continues at coordinate 86,305 of NZ_BOOJ01000046.1, read as the reverse complement.
ATCGCGATCGACGCGATCGACATCCCCCGGATCCGCCCCTTCTGGAAGGCGGTCATGGGATACGTCGACGAGGCGGGCGCCGCCGGGCCGGAGGATCCGATCGTCGATCCCGCCCGGCAGGGGCCGGCGATCTGGTTCCAGCAGATGGACGCGCCGCGCCCGCAGCGCAACCGCATCCACCTCGACGTCTCCGTCCCGCACGACGAGGCGCCGCACCGGATCAAGGCCGCCCTGGAGGCCGGCGGCGTGCTGGTCTCCGACGCCGCCGCCCCCTCCTTCTGGGTGCTGGCGGACGCCGAGGGCAACGAGGCCTGCGTGACGACCTGGCAGGGCAGGGACTGACCCGGGCGGCCCCGGCGCGGGTCGTTCACCGGCTGCCGCCGATCCTGTCCCGGTACCACAGGGCGCTGTGCTTGGGGATGCGGCGCTGGGTGGCGTAGTCGACCCGGACCAGGCCGAACCTGGGACCGTAGCCGTGCCCCCATTCGAAGTTGTCCATGAACGACCAGGCGAAGTAGCCGCGCACGTCGGCGCCCAGGTCCCGGGCCCGCTCGACCGCGCGGATGTGGGCCGCCAGGAACGCCGTGCGCTCCTCGTCGCGGACGAACCCGTCGTCGTCGGGGTCGTCGTCGAAGGCGGCGCCGTTCTCGGTGACCACCATGGGCAGGCCGGGATAGTCGCGGCCGATCCGCAGCAGCAGCTCGGTGCAGCCGTCGGGAGTGATCGGCCAGCCCATGCCGGTCAGCGGTCCGGTGCGCACCTCGCCGGTCGCGGCGAGCGTGGCGTCGAAGTAGTAGTTGACGCCCAGGACGTCGATCGGGGCGGAGATGACGGCCAGGTCGCCGTCCCGGATCGGCAGGACCGCGCCGCGCGCCGCCAGGTCGGCCACCACGTCGTCCGGGTAGCGGCCGTGCACGAGCGGGTCGAGGTACATGCGCACCCCCAGCCCGTCGGCCCGGCGCGCCGCCTCGTGGTCGGCGGGGTCGTCGGTGGCGGGCGCGGTCCCGCCCAGGTTGAGCGTGATGCCGAGGTCGGCGGCCGGACCTGCGGTGCGCATGGCCTGTACGGCCAGGCCGTGACCGAGCAGGAGATGGTGCACCGCGCGCACGGCCGCCGGGAAGTCCGTGCGGCCGGGCGCGTGGATGCCGTCGGCGTAGCCGTACATGGCCACGCACCAGGGCTCGTTGAGCGTGGTCCAGGTGGGGACGCGGTCGGCGAGCCGGTCGAAGACCAGCACGGCGTACTCGGCGAACCGGTGGGCGGTGTCGCGGTGCGGCCAGCCGCCCGCGTCCTCCAGCTCCTGTGGCAGGTCCCAGTGGTAGAGCGTCACCCAGGGCTCGATGCCCCGGGCCAGCAGCTCGTCCACCAACCGGTCGTAGAAGGCCAGCCCGCGCGCGTTGACCGGCCCGCGGCCGCGGGGCTGGACCCGCGGCCACGAGATCGAGAAGCGGTAGGTGTCGACTCCGAGCTCCGCCAGGAGGGCGACGTCCTCGGGCATGCGACGGTAGTGGTCGCAGGCCGTCCCACCGGTGTCGCCGCCGGCCACGTTCCCGGGCACCCGGCAGAAGGTGTCCCAGATGGACGGGGTGCGGCCGTCGGCGTCGGTGGCGCCCTCGATCTGGTAGGCGGAGGTCGCCACCCCCCAGCGGAAGCTCATGCGGTGCCTTTCTCAGGAGTGTCTTGCGAGGGCTCTCGCGGGCCCCCGCGCCGGGACGCTAGGGCAGGGTCCACTTCTGGTTGTTCTGGCCGGTGCAGGTCCAGATCTGCAGCGGGGTGCCGTCGGCCGAGCTCTGCCCGGTGGCGTCCAGGCACCTGCCGGTCCTGGGGTTCACCAGCCGCTGGGCGGTGGCGTCGTGGGTCCACTGCTGGTTGGCGTTGCCGCTGACGCAGTCCCAGATCTGGACCCGGGTGCCGTCGGCGTTGACGCCGCCGGTGACGTCCAGGCACTTGCCCAGGGCCCGGACCGTCCCGTCGGCGCCGACCGTCCACGCCTGGGCGGCGCCGTTGGCGTCGCAGGTGTAGAGCTGCACCCTGGTGCCGTTGGCGCTGCCGGCCCCGGCGACGTCGACGCACTTGCCGCCCAGACCCCTGATCTTGCCGGTACGGGTGGTCCCGCCCCCGCCCCCTCCGCCGCCGGAGGTGATCGTGAACTCGCCGCGGTTGAGCACGCGCGGACCGAAGTAGCTGGCCTGCACGCTCGCGTTGGTGTTGTAGGCGGGGTCGGTCAGCCACTCCGCCCAGACCATGAACCAGGTCCAGCGCGGCTGGGCGTCCAGCAGCGCCGGGCTGGGCGCCCGGCCGACCTCGGCCAGCGAGATGGGCTTGCCGCCCGCCACGTTGAGCATCGCCTGGTAGTCGGAGGCGGAGGGCTCCAGCTTGACCCACACGTCGAGCGAGGCCACGTCGACGGAGGAGGCGCCGGGCCAGTACTCGCCGATCGAGCCCATGTTCAGGTCCTTGACGTTCCAGACCCAGACCAGGTTGGCCAGGCCTTGGGCGGTGAAGTAGTCGTAGGTGATCTGGTAGAGCCTGCGGCTGCCGTTCGCGCCGGGCCGCCCGCCCCACCACGACCAGCCGTCGTTCATCTCGTGGATGGGCCGCCACAGCACCGGCACCCCGGCGCTCTGCAGCTGGCGCAGGTACGGCACCGCCTCGGCGAGCCGGTTCTTGAAGGCGGTGTTGAGGCTCGTGCCGTTGGTGACGAGCTGGCTCCACTGGCTGTCGGACAGACGGCTGAGGACCCCGGCGGAGTCCCAGCCGCAGGTGGACCCGACGGTGGGCGGGCACATGTGCCAGGTCAGGGCGACGACCGAGCCGCCCTGCCACTGCCGGATCGCCTCGTTGACCATCGTCTGCCGGTTGGCGACGTCGGAGGAGGCGAACAGGAAGTCGCCGCCCCACAGGCCGGGCGTCTGACCGGTGATCTGCTGGGCGACCCGGGTGTACTTGGTCGGGTCGCTGTTGGGTTCGCGGTTGTGCTGGCCGGAGAGGGTGTACCGGCCGGAGATCCCGGTCAGATAGTTGATCAGGTCGGTCCGGGAGGCGGCCGGGAAGGCCTGGGCGGGCGATGCGAGGCCGGTGACGGAGGCCAGCGCCAGGACTGCGGCCAGGGCGAGGCTCCACCATCTGCGGCGGAGGCGGGGGGTGCGCATCGTGATACTCCTTCGTGGGATTCGCCGGATGCGGGTCGTGCCTCTGGGAGGCGGATCTCTCCTTTCGAGAACTCTCAGGAGCCCTTTCGGGGGCTCTCAGGAGGCGGGGTAGGCGACGACCTGGTCGACGGTGAGCCGGCCGCTGCCCGGCCCGCCGCCGACGTAGATCGACAGCTGTTCGAACCGGGTGAGGTCGAGGGGGCCGCCGCCGGCCCAGCTCGGGTGGCGGAACTCGGTGAAGGGGATGCGGACGATGCCCTCCGGCGCGGTCAGCGTGTGCTCGAAGTAGATCCCGCCGGTGACGAACTGGATCGTGACGCTCGCCGCCGTACCGGTCCGGCTCAGGTTCAGTTCGAGTCCCTTGTGCCCCCACAGGTCCAGCGCCGGTGCGAAGGTGCGGGTGACGCCCGCGTACCCGGCCGATCCGAGCTCGTAGTCGAGCCGCATGGCCTTGCCCGGCACCAGCTCCGGGGTGATCGGGTCGCCGCCGGGGTTGCGGACGTAGGCCCGCGCGAGCTGCGCCGAGTCCTCGAACGACTCGAAGTCGTCGACGACGGCCGGCTCGTCGGGCAGCGGGCGGGTGCCGAAGGACGCCGTGTCGCCGCCGGTCTCGCCGATCGCGTTCACCGCGGTGACGCGCCAGTGGTAGGTGAGGCCCGGCTTGAGCACGTCCGGCGCGGAGTAGTCGGTCCCGGTGATGCCGGTGACGGAGAGCACGGGGTCGCGCAGGTCGGCGTGCTCGGAGACGGTGAGACGGTAGTAGCCCGCCCCGGCGGCCGGGCTCCAGGAGAACTTCGGCGAGCCCAGCACGTCCTGCGCCCCGGGCGCCGGGGTCAGCAGGCCGAAGGCGCCCGGTGCGGAGGTGACCGGCGCGGGGTCGGCCGACCACAGGGTGGCGCGGGTAAGCCCCGTGCCGCCTCTCCACAGGATCCGGACGTGGTCGGCGCCGCCCGCGTCGGCGGTGATCCGGTCGCGGTGGACGTCGTGCCGCACGGTCCGCCAGTCCCGGCCGTTCTCGGAGGTCTGCACCCGCGCGTCCGGCCGCCGGCCCTCCCCGGTCACGGTGCCGAACTCGATCCGCCGGATGTCCGGGCGGCTCCAGGAGATCCATGCCTGCGACGGGCCGCTCGGCCGGGCGATCGCCACGCCGTCGCCCGGGGTGATCGTGACGCCGTCGTGGCCGCTCGCCAGGCCGGTCGTCTCCAGCGGGTCGGCCAGGACGGTCTGCGACGCGGTGACCCGCACCGGGTCGGAGGCCGTGCCCCGGCGCCCGTTCCGGTCGATCGGGACGACCCGGTAGGAGACGTCGCGGCTCGCCTCGGGGTCGATCCACGGCGTCTGGTTGTCGGTCAGGACGCCGGGGTGCGCCGAGGTCCAGCGGCCCCGTACCGAGCGCTCCACCACGTACCCGCTCGCGCCCGCCGCACCGCGCCAGCGCAGCTCGTTGAGACCGGCGCGCTTGTCCACCTGGGTGATCAGGGGCGGCCCGGGCCGCGACGGGCGGTGCCCGCCCGGGGAGACCTGCCCGGCGAAGGCGATCTGCGCCTTGACCGAGGCCGCCATGCGCGGGTCGTCACCGGGGTAGTGCATGGTGAAGCCGTCGTCGTGCTGGACGAACCCGTTGCGGTCGTGATGACCGAACAGCGACCACGACAGCATGCCCGCCACGTTCGGGTCCGCGGCCGGCGGGGCGAGGAGCTCCTCGCTCGCCGAGGTCGAGGCGTACTCTCCGGCGACGTAGACCTTGCCCGCGCCCGTCACAGTGGCGGCGTCGGCCTTCACCCGTTCGGCCGTCGGCGGGTAGTAGTGCACGTCCACGATGTCGACGCCGGGGGCGGCGAGCGTGTCGGGGTCGATGTCGAAGCGGCGCCCGGCCGCGATGAGCTGGCGCGGCGCCCACTGCCGGAACCGCTCCGCGTTGGCGTTGATCCATTCGAGCGTCATGCCTTCGAGCTCGTTGCCGAACTCCCAGGCCATGATGGTCGGGTCCGCGTTGTAGGCGCGGCCGGTCAGCGGGTTGACGCGGTGCATGACGTGCCGCACGTACGCCTGGTAGTCGGCGATCACACGTTCGTCGGTGTAGAAGGCCGCCGACGGCAGGCCGTACGGGTCGGTGAAGTCGCGATGGCCGCCGTGGTAGTACGACCACTCGTCGGTGAGGGGCAGGATCAGCCGGATGCCGATCGATCCGGCGTAGGCGATCGCGTAGTCAACGGTGGCGAACGCCTTCTCGTTGAAGCCCTGCTCCTTGGAGGGCAGGATCGACAGCTCGTTCCCGGTGGAGGCCAGCATGTGCGAGCGCACCACGGTCATGCCCATGGCCTTGGCGGTGTCGAGCGCGTCGCGGACGCGGAAGAAGGTCGGGTAGTCGACGCCGCCGACGTTCTCGTCCAGGCCCAGCCAGTAGATGTTGGTGCCGGCGAAGCGGAACGGCGTGCCGCCGAGGCTGAGCCGGGTGTCGGAGCGGGTCACGAACTGCGTGTTCTGCGAGCGGAAGCGCACCTCCGAGGGGGCTTCCGGAGGGCGGGCGGAGGCGGCGTGCGCGGGCGTCAGGGAGACGACCAGGGCCATCGCGACGAGACTCGCCCATTTGGCGGACGGCATGTCGACACCTTCCTTCGAAGGGTGCCCCCGGCGGGACCGCTGCGCGCGTGCTGGAACGCCGGGAGGGCTGAACGGGGGGTGAAGATCCGACGACAAGGGGGACCCCGGGACGGAACGCGGGGCGAACAACCGCTTTACCGGATAAGCAAGCATGAACATAGGACCCGTTTGACAACGATGTCAACGGGAGGGGACGGCCGTGTTTCCACGATCCGTTTAGCCACCTGCCGTGAACTTCACGGAAATCTACTGAACCGCTCTAGACACGTTCAGGGTGAATCGCTAGCTTGATCGGGCATCTCGGGGGTTTTGTCTGATTGCTGCCCTCGATGTGCTCGACCTGTCGGCGCCGTGGACCAAGGAGCAGCCGTTGACGAAACAGAGTGTGTGGCTGGAGGCCGGATGGACGCTCCGGCAGGCGGGCGGCCCCGCGCCCGCCGATCTCGCCGGACTGCGCGAGCAGGCCGTGCCCGCCCGGGTGCCCGGATGCGTCCACGTCGATCTGCTGGCGGCCGGGCTGATCCCCGATCCGTACCGGGGACTCAACGAGCTCGACGTGGCCTGGGTCGGCCGGGCCGACTGGCGCTACGACACCGTCGTACGGTCCGTCCCCGCCGGGTTCGAGCGCACGGACCTGGTCTTCGACGGCCTCGACACCGTCGCGCGGATCCGCCTCGACGGGGTGGAGCTGGGCACGACCCGCAACATGCACCGGTCGTACCGCTTCGACGTGACGGAGATCGTGCGCGAGGGAGCGCCGCTGTCGGTCTCCTTCACCTCCGCCTACACCGAGGCCGAGGGGCTGCGCGACCTGCTGGGAGCGCGGCCGAACTCCTACCCCGAGCCGTTCAACTACATCAGGAAGATGGCCTCCAGCTTCGGCTGGGACTGGGGTCCCACCCTCGTGACCGCGGGCATCTGGCGTCCGGTCCGGCTGGAGAGCTGGAGCACCGCCCGGCTGGCCGGGGTCCGGCCGCTGGTCACCGTCGCCGGCGGCGACGGCAGGGTCGAGGCGCACGTCGAGGTCGAGCGCACCCGGACCGGCGCGGACCGCGAACTGCTCCTGACGGTCGAGGTCGCCGGGCGGACGGTACGGCAGGCCGTCCCCGCGGGGGCGACGTCGGCCGTGGCCGCCCTGGAGGTCCCGCGGCCGGAGCTGTGGTGGCCGCGCGGCTACGGCGAGCAGGCGCTGTACGGCTGCCGCGTCGTCCTGTCCGACGCCGGGACCGGCGACGTCCTGGACCGCTGGGAGCGCCGGATCGGGTTCAGGAGCGTGGAGCTGGACGAGTCGGGCGACGAGCACGGCACCGCGTTCACCCTGCGGATCAACGGGCAGCCGGTCTTCGCGCGCGGCGTCAACTGGATCCCCGACGACGCCCTGCCCGTACGGGTGACCCCCCAGCGCTACCGGCACCGGCTGGGGCAGGCCGCCGAGGCGGGCGTCAACCTGGTCCGCGTGTGGGGCGGCGGCATCTACGAGGACCACGCCTTCTACGACGCGTGCGACGAGCTGGGCCTGCTGGTCTGGCAGGACTTCCTGTTCGCCTGCGCGGCCTACCCCGAGGAGCGGCCGCTGCGCGGCGAGGTGGAGGCCGAGGCCAGGGAGAACGTCACGCGGCTGAGCCCGCACGCCAGCCTGGTGCTGTGGAACGGCAACAACGAGAACCTGTGGGGCTTCCGCGACTGGGGCTGGGAGGCCGGGCTCGCCGGGGACAGCTGGGGCGAGGGGTACTATCTCGGGCTGCTGCCCCGGATCGTCGCCGAGCTGGACCCCACCCGCCCCTACAGCGCGGGCAGCCCCTGGTCGGGCTCCTGGGAGCGCCATCCCAACGATCCCGCGCACGGGCCCTCGCACTTCTGGGAGGTGTGGAACCGGCGCGACTACACCGACTATCTGAACGACGTGCCGCGCTTCGCCGCCGAGTTCGGCTGGCAGGCCCCGCCCGCCCACGCCACCCTGCGCGAGTCGCTCGGCGACGACCAGCTCGGCCCCGCCTCGCCCGGCATGCTGCACCACCAGAAGGCCGAGGACGGCAACGGCAAGCTCGACCGCGGCCTGGCGCACCACTTCGCCGCCCCCGCCTCCTTCGACGACTGGCACTTCCTCACCCAGGTCAACCAGGCCCGCGCGGTCGCGACCGGGATCGCCCACTGGCGCTCCCACTGGCCGGTGTGCGCGGGAACGGTCGTGTGGCAGCTCAACGACTGCTGGCCGGTCACCTCCTGGGCCGCGATCGACGGCGCGGCCCGGCCCAAACCGCTCTACCACGAGCTGCGCCGGCTGTACGCCGACCGGCTGCTCACCTTCCAGAGCAGGGACGGCGCCCGCGTGCTCGCCGTCGACAACCAGTCCCCCGACCCGTGGGAGGGGGCCGCGCTGGTGCGCAGGATGCTCGCCGACGGGACGTGCCTGGCGCAGGAGCGGCTGCCGTACTCCGTGCCGCCGCGTTCGGTCGCGGTGCTGCCCCTGCCCGCCGGGGTCGCCGGCATCGGGGACGCCTCGCGCGAGCTGCTGGTCGCCGACGCCGACGGCCTGCGCGACCTGGTCCTGGGCTGCGAGGACCGGGACTTCGCCTACCCGCGCGCCGAGCTGGACGTGCGCGCGGACCCGGCCGACGGCGGTCTCAGGGTCACGGTCACCGCGCACTCCTTCGTCCGCGACCTGCTGCTGCAGGCCGACCGGATCGACCCCGGGGCGGTCGCCGACCGCGGGCTGGTCAGCCTGCTGCCCGGGGAGACGGTTACGATCATGGTGACGGGCCTCGACCCCTCGGCGGCCGGCGCCGGTTCGGTACAGTCGGCGTTGTTCAGCGTCAACACGGCGCAGGCCGTGGCGGAAGGGGTCCCACGACCATGAGTTCTCGCGCCCACCCCGGCGGCAAGGTGACCATCGCCGAGGTGGCGCAGCGCGCCGGTGTGTCCAAGGGCTCGGTCTCCCTGGCGATGAACGACAAGCCGGGCGTGTCGGCCGCCACGCGCGAGAAGATCCTCAAGGTCGCCAAGGAGCTGGGCTGGCTGCCCAACCAGGCCGCCCGCTCCCTGTCGTCGGCCACGACGCAGGTCAACAACATCGGGCTGGTCATCGCGCGGCCGGCACGCATGCTCGGGCTCGAACCGTTCTACATGGAGTTCATCTCCGGGATCGAGAGCGTGCTGGCCGAACGGTCGCACTCGCTGCTGCTGCGGCTGGTGCGGGACGTGGACGAGGAGGTGGAGGTCCACGACGGCTGGGGCCGCAGCAAGCAGATCAGCGGCTCCATCGTGGTGGACTTCACCGTCGACGACCCCCGGATCCCGGCGCTGCGCGCCTCCCGGCTGCCGGTGGTCGCCGTCGGCCACCCGGACCTCACCGGCGGCCTGCCGTCGGTGTGGACCGACGACGGCGCCGCGATCACCGAGGCGGTGCACTATCTGGCCGCGCTCGGGCACCGGCGGCTGGCGCGCGTGGGCGGTCCGCCCTCTCTCGGGCACAGCGCGATCAGGACCGAGGCATTCGTCAGGGCGGTCGCCGGCCTGAACCTGGAGCCGGCCAGGATCGTGCCCACCGACTTCTCCGGGGAGCAGGGGGCCCGTGCCACCCGGGCCCTGCTCGCCTCGGCGCAGCGGCCCACGGCGATCCTGTACGACAACGACATCATGGCCGTCGCGGGCCTGTCGGTGGCCACCGAGATGGGCGTGTCGGTCCCCACCGAGCTGTCCCTGCTGGCCTGGGACGACTCCCAGCTGTGCCGGCTCACCCATCCGCCGCTGTCGGCGATGAGCCACGACGTCTTCGTCTTCGGGGCGGAGGTCGCGCGGCTGCTCATGAGCATCATCGATCACGGCGAGGCGGACGCCGGTCACGCGGCCCCCACGCCGGTGCTCGTCCCGCGCGGGACCACCGCCAGACTGCGCTGAGCCGTACCGCCTGACTTCGCCGGGTCTCCGATCTTCCATGCCGGAGGCCCGGCTCCGGCATGCCCGCATCCGGACGGAACCGTCGCATCTCGATTTTTCTAAACCGTTCTAGTAGAAGTTTCCGCAGCTAGAGCCGTATTTTATCTCTCGATCATGCCGCTACCCTCGTAACGTTTATATATCGCCAGCACTTCGTCCCTTTTTCCACTAAACAACCCATGCCACTGTTCACCGCAACTGAAGCACCGGAGCAGTCGGCTCCGGTGGGCGACGGCCCCCGTCCGGGGCCGTGCTCGGATGGGAGAATGAGATGCGCAGAGGTGTGCTGACCGGTCTGGCGCTCGCTACGGCCGCGGTCCTGGCCTCCGCCTGTGGCGGCAGCGGGGGGAGCGCGGCGCCGGCGACCGCGTCCGGAGACCCCGCGAAGGTCTCCGGGAACATCACCGTGCTGACCAACCGCACCGACCTGGTCAACGACGGCACGATGAAGAAGTACGCCGACGACTTCGCCAAGGCCTACCCGAACGTGCGCGTCACCTTCGAGGGGATCACCGACTACGAGGGCGAAGTCAAGATCCGGATGAACAGCGAGAACTACGGTGACGTGCTGCTCATCCCCAACGCGATCGCCAAGGGTGACTACCCCAAGTTCTTCGCCCCGCTGGGCTCGGCGGCCGAGCTGTCGAAGAAGTACAAGTTCACCCAGGCCGGCACGGTCAACGACCAGGTCTACGGGATCGTCTCCTTCACCCCCGCCCAGGGATTCGTCTACAACAAGGAACTGTGGGACAGCGCCGGCGTCACGGAGTGGCCCAAGACGCCCGAGGAGTTCCTGTCCGCGCTGAAGGCCGTCAAGGACAAGACCGGGGCGACGCCGCTGTACACCAACTACAAGGACGGCTGGCCGCTGAGCACCTGGACCAACGCCCTGGGGTCGGTCACCTGTGACGTGAAGGCCGAGAAGGCGATGATCACCGAGGACCCGTGGGCGCCGGGCAAGGACCTCAACGTCATCGACTCGCTGCTGTTCGACGCGGTGAACCGGAAGCTCACCGAGAAGGACCCGACCACCACCAACTGGGAGGAGTCCAAGAACGCCATCGCCACCGGCAAGATCGGCGCGATGTGGCTGGGGTCCTGGGCGGTCCCGCAGATGCAGGCGGCCGCGACCAAGGCCGGCAAGAGCCCCGAGACGATCGGGTTCATGCCCTTCCCCGCCCAGGCGAACGGCAAGTTCTGCACGGTCCTGGCACCCGACTACCAGTACGCCGTCAACACCCACTCGCAGAACAAGGCCGCCGCGCGGGCCTGGGTCGACTGGTTCGTCGACAAGTCCGGATTCTCCGCCCTCAACCAGGGCGTCTCCAGCCTCAAGAGCGACCCGCTGCCCTCGGCGATCAAGCCGCTCGGCGAGGCGGGCGTCCAGCTCATCGAGATGGAGACGGACCAGCGGGTCCAGGTCGACGCCATCGACAAGGAGTCGGAGGTCGGGATCAAGGCGCCCGAGTACCGCCAGCGCCTCATCGACGTCGCCCGCGGCGCCGCCAAGGGTGATCTGAACAGCGTGCTCGCCGAGCTGTCCGGCAAGTGGAAGGCCGGCCAGGAATCGGCCGGCTGACGACCTCGCGGCGCGGCGCCGGGGCGGCGGAGACCGCCCCGGCACCGCACTCCGGCCGGCAGAGCACCGCACTCCGGCCGGCAGGGCCGATCACCCCCACAGAAGAAAGGCAGAGATGACACCGACCTCGTCATCCCTGAGGCGCGTCCCCGCGGGCGCGGCGGCACCGCAGGACACGCCGCCGGCGCGGCGTTCCAGGAGGAAGGCGTCCTCCCGCGGCCGACAGGCCCTCACCCCCTGGCTGTTCCTCCTGGTGCCGCTGGCCTTCCTCGTGACGTTCTCCTACGTCCCGATCATCAACATGATCGTCTACAGCTTCACCGACTGGGACGGCGTCAGCCCCGACTACTCCTTCACCGGCGTCGAGAACTACGTCGAGATCTTCACCCGGCCGGAGTTGTTCAAGGTCTTCATCGCCAGCCTGTACTACCTGGCCGCGGCGGTCCTGCAGATCGTGCTGGCGCTGTACTTCGCCACCGTGCTGAGCTTCAACACCCGCTTCCGCAACCTGTTCAAGGGCATCCTGTTCTTCCCCTACCTGATCAACGGGGTGGCCATCGGGTTCGTCTTCCTCTACTTCTTCCAGGAGGGCGGGACGTTCGACACGGTGCTCGGCCTGTTCGGCATCGGCGGCGAGCACCTGTGGCTCGGCGACCCCGACCTGGTCAACTTCTCGCTCGCCGGGGTGTCCGTGTGGCGCTTCCTCGGTCTCAACTTCGTGCTGTTCCTCGGCGGGATCCAGTCGATCGCGCCGGAGCTGTACGAGGCCGCGGAGCTCGACGGGGCCGGCCGGTGGCAGCAGTTCCGCTTCATCATCGTGCCGAGCCTGCGGCCGCTGATCGGCCTGACCGCGATCCTGGCGGTCTCCGGCTGCCTTTCGGTCTTCGAGATCCCCTACATCATGACCGGCGGCGCCGGGGCCAGCGAGACGTTCGTGATCCAGACCGTCAAGCTCGCCTTCCGGTTCAACAAGACCGGGCTCGCCTCGGCCGCCGCGGTGGTGCTCCTGATCATCATCCTGCTGGTCGCCTGGCTGCAGCGCCGGCTCGTCCCGGAAGAGAGGGCTGTCGCGTGACGACTCTTCCCACAGGTGCCGGAAGAGGGGGCGGCCCGGTGGCGGCCGGTCCCGGAGGGATCCGGGGGGCCGGCGGAAAGGGCCGGCGGGCGAGGCCCGTCGCCCGCGCCGGGTGGCAGGCCCGCCTGGCGACCGTCCTGAAGTATCTGTCCCTGGTCGCGGCGAGCGTGGTCGTCCTGCTGCCGCTCGGCGTGGTGCTGCTCACCTCGCTGAAGACCTCCGACGAGCTGGCGCGCGGCGGCGGCCCGCTGTCCATGCCCGACGACTGGCTGAACTTCGCCAACTACGTCACCGCCTTCGAGAAGGGGCAGATGGCCGAGGCGGCGTTCAACACCTTCGTCATCCTGATCGTGTCGATCACGGGGACGGTGTTCATCGGGTCGGCGGCCGCCTACGCCATCGACCGCTTCTCCTTCCGGTTCAAGAAGCTCGTCGTGGCGTTGTTCCTGTTCGCCACGCTCGTGCCGAGCATCACCACCCAGGTGACGACCTTCCAGGTGGTCAACCAGCTCGGGCTGTTCAACACGCGCCTGGCGCCGATCATGCTGTATCTCGGCACCGACATCGTGGCGATCTACATCTTCCTGCAGTTCATCCGGAGCATCCCGGTCTCCGTCGACGAGGCGGCCCGGATGGACGGCGCCTCCGCCCTCACCGTCTACTGGAAGATCATCCTGCCGCTGCTCAAGCCGGCGATCGCCACGGTCGTCATCGTCAAGGGCATCGCGGTGTACAACGACTTCTACATCCCCTTCCTCTACATGCCCGACCAGGACCTCGGCACCGTCTCGACCTCGCTGTTCCGCTTCAAGGGACCGTTCGGCGCCCACTGGGAGAACATCTCCGCGGGCACCATCCTGGTGATCGTCCCGACACTGGCGATCTTCCTGATGCTGCAGCGCTTCATCTACAACGGCCTGACCCAGGGCGCCGCCAAATGAGGCGCCCCGCCCCGCACCCGGCGCGAGCCGTACGGACCGGATCCATGCCACCGCACCCGGCCGCAGCCGTCCGGACGAAGTCCGCATCACCGCGCCCGGCCGCAGCCGTCCGGACGGAGGGCTCATGACGCTTCTCGCCGTCGACATCGGCGGCACCAAGTTCGCGGCCGCCCACATCGACGCCGGCGGCACGCTGCTGAGGCGGGCCGAGCGCCCGATCGGGCCCTCGCCGTCCGGCACGCTGGCCGCGCTCGTCGCGGACTTCCGCGACCCCGGGCTGACCGCGGTCGGAATCGGGACGGCGGGCCCCGTCGACGTCCGCGCGGAGACGGTCTCCCCGGTCAACATCCCGCAGTGGCGGGACTTCCCGCTGGCCGGCGCCGTCCGGCAGCTTGTCCCCGGCGTCGAGGTGGTCCTCGCCGGGGACGGGCAGTGCATGGCGCTGGGCGAATGGTGGCGCGGCGGCCACGGCGTGGACTCCCTGCTGGGAATCGTGGTCTCCACCGGCGTGGGCGGCGGCCTGATCCTCGGCGGACGCCCGGTCCTGGGCGGTACGGGCAACGCCGGGCACATCGGTCACGTGATCGTCGACCGCGACGGCGAGCCGTGCCCGTGCGGCGCGTGGGGCTGCCTGGAGACCCTCGCCAGCGGCCCCGCCATGGTGCGATGGGCACTGGCCAGCGGCTGGACCCCCGCCGGGGATCCCACCGCGGCCCGGGGCCCGGCCACCGCCGAGGACCTGGCCGACGCCGCGCGGGCCGGGGAGGCGATCCCGCTGGCCGCGTTCGAGCGGGCGGCCGACGCCCTGGCCGTCACCGTCCTCAACACCGCCGCCGTCGTCGACCTGCACGACGTCGTCATCGGCGGAGGCGTCGCGGCGGCCGGCGGGCTCCTCATCGATCCCCTGCGGGAGCGCCTGGCCAAGCACGCCGGCGTGGATTTCCTGCGTCACATCACCGTGTCGCCGACCGCCCTGAGCCGGGACGCGGGCCTGTACGGCGCCGCCGCGCTGGCCCTGCTCGCCATCGGCGTCAGCCCGCGTCCCACCGGCCGGGGTCCCCTCCCGAGCCCGCGCTGATCACGCGGGCGCCCGCCGTACAGCCGAGGCCGGGCGTTGACGGCGCGGCCCGCAGGGCTGCCGCAGGTGTCAGCCGCCGATGGCGGACATCGGGCGGGACGGCTGCAGGAAGGTGGGGTCGTCGATGCCGTGACCGGCCTTCTTCGTCCGTACCGCCGCCAGCCAGCGCTCGGCGAGCTCGTCGTCGGAGGCGCCGGAGCGCATCGCCGCCCGCAGGTCGGACTCGTCGGTGGCGAACAGGCAGTTGCGGATCTGGCCGTCGGCGGTGAGCCGTACCCGGTCGCAGGCGCCGCAGAACGGCCGGGTGACCGAGCCGATCACCCCGACCCGGGCCGGGCCGCCGTCGACGAGGAAGAGCTCCGCGGGGGCGCTGCCGCGCTCCTGCGGGTCGGCGTCGGTCAGGTCGAAGGAGTCCTTCAGCATCACGAGGATCTCGTCGGCCGTGATCATGTTCTCCCGGCGCCAGCCGTGCTGGGCGTCCAGCGGCATCTGCTCGATGAAGCGCAGCTCGTATCCCCGGTCCAGGCAGTAGCGCAGCAGCGGGACGGCCTCGTGGTCGTTGATCCCCCGCATGAGCACCGCGTTGACCTTGACCGGTCGCAGGCCTGCGGCCTCGGCGGCGGCCAGGCCCTCCAGGACGTCGGCCAGGCGGTCGCGGTGGGCGAGCTTCTTGAAGGTCTCGCGGTCGAGGGTGTCGAGGGAGACGTTGACGCGGTGCAGGCCCGCCTCGGCGAGCGGGGCGGCCAGGCGCGACAGGCCGATGCCGTTGGTGGTCAGGGAGACCTGGGGGGTGGGCGTGAGCGCGACCGTGCGGGCCACGATGTCGACCAGCTCCCGGCGGAGCAGCGGCTCTCCGCCGGTGTAGCGGACCTCAGTGATGCCCAGGCGCTCGACGCCGATGGTCACGAGCCGGACGATCTCGTCCGCCGTCAGCAGCTCGGGCTTGGGCAGCCAGTCGAGGCCTTCGGGAGGCATGCAGTACGAGCAGCGCAGATTGCACCGATCGGTGAGGGACACCCGAAGATCGGTCGCCACCCGCCCGAAGGAGTCCTGCAACACGGGCGTCCCCTCCATCCATCCTGACCCGAACAGGGGGCCAGCCTAAGGCCCGCCCCCGTCCGGCCCCAAAACCACCGGGCCTCCTCTGGCTGACAACACCCGTGCCCGGTGGATGATTCCTCCGAAAGGAGGATCCCCGGCGGGATCCTCCCCCGTCGCTCAGAGCCCGTGCTCGGACAGGAACTTCTCGATCAGCTCCTGCCACTCGGCGGGCCGCTCGGCCATCACCACGTGCCCCGAGTCCACCTCGGCGTAGCGCGCCCCCGGGATGTGCTCCGCCAGATAGCGGGAGTTGGCAGGATGGACCAGGATGTCGCGGGTCGGCGCGATGACCAGCGTCGGCACCGTGATCCCGGCCAGGTCCTCCCGGGTGTCGGCGGTCCGGCCCAGGGCCGCCTGCTCGATCACCCCGAGCGGCGGCCCGGCCGGTCCCAGGTCCAGCAGCTGGGCGAACAGCTCGGCGGGCAGCCCGTTGAGGAACTCGACGCTGAAGCCGTTCACCGCGCGGATCCTGGCGAAGCCCTCGGCGTCGCCGGTCCTCAGCAGGTGCTCCCAGAGCCCCAGCGAGAGCTCGATCTGGTTGTCGGCCTTGGCGAAGCCCGCCGCCAGCACGAGCCCCCGCACCCGTTCCGGGTGGCGAGCGGCGGCCCGCACCGCGACGGTGGTCCCAAGCGAGAAGCCGATCAGGGTGAAGGTCTCCACCCCGGCGCCGACCGCGGAGGCCACCAGCGCGTCGGCCAGCTCGTCCAGGGTGAAGCCTCCGGCCGCCCGGGGAGTGGCGCCCGACCCCGGGTAGTCGGGGCCGACGACGGTGTGGCCCTCGGCCAGGACCGGCACCAGCGTGCCGTAGTTGTCGGCGATGCTGCCGCTGGCCCCGTGCGCGAGCAGGATGCCGGGGCCGGATCCGACGACGGTCGTGGAGAGCTCGGGAAGTACGGGAAGTACGGGAAGTTCGGGAAGTCCAGGAATCTGTGCCATGCCGAAGAGGTTGGGGTTTCACATCGGTGTGAAGGTCAAGTCCCCCTGGGAGGGAATGCGATGTGGATCGGTGAGCTGTCCCGGCGGACCGGTGTGAGCACCCGCCTGCTCCGGTACTACGAGGAGCAGGGTCTGCTCCATCCGGAACGGGACGGCAACGGTTACCGCCGCTACCGGCCCGAAGCCGTCGAACGGGTCGGGCGCATCCGCGAGCTGCTGGCGGCGGGCCTGCCCACCGAGACGATCCGCGGCTTCCTGCCGTGCGCCGAGAACGGGCCGGGGCCGTCCGGCTGCGCCGGCTACATCGACATGCTGGACTCCCACCGCTCGCGCCTGGCCCGGGACATCGCCGAGCTGCAGCGCCGCCACGAGGCTCTGAGCGCCTACGCCTCGGCCCTGCGCTCGGAATGAACCGGGCTCGTCCGCGGATGTCCCATGCCGATTTCCGGCCGTATTCGGACGCGGACCGGCGAAAAGGAAAATCGAAGCGGGCCACCGTAAGGTGGCTACAATCCAATCATGAAGGCCGCAGTCCGCAGCAGATATGGCCCGCCGGAAGTGATAGGCCTCTCGGAGGCGGAGAAACCGGCCATCAAGGATGACGAAATTCTCGTCAAGATCCACGCGACGACGGTCAACCGCACGGACTGCGCGCTGCGGGCGGCCAAGCCCTTCTTCTGGAGGCTTTCCACCGGGCTCATCCGGCCCAGGGCAAGGATCATCGGGACCGAGTTCGCCGGAGAGATCGAGGCGGTGGGCGCCGGAGTCACGTCCTTCAGGACCGGTGACAGGGTGTTCGGATACAACGACCGCGGCTTCGGGGCCCACGCCCAGTACATGGCGATCCACCGGGACGGCATGCTCGCGGCCATGCCGGCGGGCCTGACCTACGAGGAGGCCGCGCCCAGCACCGAGGGCGCGCAGTACGCCCTCGCGATGATCAGGACGGCGAAGGTCCGCAGCGGGCAGAGCGTCCTCGTCTACGGCGCGACCGGGGGCATCGGCTCCGCGGCGGTCCAGCTCCTGAAGAGCAGGGGCGCCGCGGTGACCGCGGTCTGCGCCACCAAGGACGTCGGGCTGGTCACGGGCCTGGGCGCCGACCGGGTCGTCGACTACACAGCCGGGGACTTCACGAAGGACGAGCAGGAGTACGACGTCGTCATCGACGCGGTCGGCAAGAGCACCTTCGGCCGATGCAAACGGCTGCTGAAACCGCGCGGGATTTACGTCTCGTCCGAGCTGGGGCCCATGGCGCAGAATCTTTTCCTGGTTCTCCTCACTCCCATTCTCCGCGGCAGGAGGGTCGTTTTCCCATTTCCGCGGAACGGCCCGGAGATGGCGCGGCACTTCAAGGAGCTGATCGAGTCCGGCCAGTTCAGGCCGGTCATCGACCGGCGTTATCCGCTGGACGAGATAGTCGAGGCCCACCGGTATGTCGAGACCGGCCAGAAGACGGGAAACGTCGTGATCGTCGTCGACCACCCGGAATAGGCCACCCGGAACGGGCGGCGCCTCCCCCGGTCAGGATTCGCCGGCGAACGACATACCCCTGGCCGCGAGCTCCTCGCGCAGGATCGCGACGCCCTTCTTCCCCATGCCGTGGAGCTTGAGGAGCTCGGCGGGAGTGGTCCGCGTCAGCTGCTCGAACCGCGTGTAGCCGTTGAGGGCCAGCGCCCGCTGCGCCGGCCTGCCGATCCTGCTGGGGAACTCGGTCTCCGGGGGTTCTTCAGCCGCCATCGATGGTTCTCCTCACCTCGGAGGGACGCCGGGTCGCGGATGGCATCCTATGTGAACGACGATCAGAGGAGATCACCCATGACCATCCACCCTCCCGGTCCCCGGCCCGCGCCCCGGCGCACCCCGCTCAGCGCGGACGAGAGGGCCCGGGGCGAGGCGAACTTCTCCCCGCTCGTCGCCGAGACGCTGGTCGCCGAGGGGCGCTTCAGGGTGACCGCCGAGACCCCGGAGACGGTGGAGCTGTTCCAGGCGGTCGCCCGCAGGGTGGGTGACATGCTCCAGCGGCCCGTGGTCAGTTACGCCAACGGCAGGGACATCGTGATCACCTTCGGCCGGGAGGAGAGCCCCGGTCTCACCCACTGAAATCCTCTGAAATTGGGCCTTATGGGGTCATGTTGACTGACATACTGACTCCGCCCAAACAGTGATCAAGGGGACCGATTCGATGCGCACCTCCGTGAAGTCAGCCCTCGCCACACTCTGCCTCCTCGCCGCGTCGACGGTGTTCGCGCCGTCCGCCTCCGCCGAGACCCGCCACACGTGCCGGCCGGACTACTGGACCAACAAGTGCGCCAGCGGCTACACCCCGGCCAGGACCGACCTGCACCGGGTCTGGATCGGCCTCGACACCACCTCCATCGCCACCTGGGAGGTCTGGGACCGCGAGACCGGAGTGCGGGTCGGCCGCGGCGAGGTGGGCCCCGACAAGAGCTTCCGCACCGGGATCTACGGCCTCTACGGCAAGAAGTACCAGCTGACCATCAAGGCGGACTGGGGCACGTACGGGTTCATCTGCGACTGCTGAGCCGGCCTTCAGCCGGTACGGCAGGCCCTGTCCGGCGGCGACCGCCGCCGGACAGGCGTCAGAAGCCGATCAGTTCCGGCGGCCCGGCGGCGGAACGCAGGACGGCGGGCACCGTGGTGCGCAGTTCGGCGATCGTCTCGGGCGGCAGGTCGAGGCGGACCTCGAAGACGGTCTCGGTCTCCAGCAGGTCGGCCGCCTCGCAGGTCAGCTCCAGCCTGAGCACGGCGCCGTCCAGCGTGATGGAGCGCACGCCCCCGCCGGTGTTGCGCATGCCGTGGCGGGCCACCCAGCAGGCCCCCTTGTAGCAGCCCATCGCGAGGTGCTCTTCCCGGACCTCGTCGGCCTGATCCGCCAGATGGAGAATGTGCCGGCCGTGCTCCCGGTCCTGACCGAACGCACTGGCGGTCATGGCCGTGTCCGGGACGTAGACCAGTTCCCCGGCGATCGGCAGCGGATGCCGCAGCAGATGGTCGCCCAGGTGTTCGGCGAGGTGGCTGCCCCACCTGTCGTAGCGCTCGCCGTACGCGACGGGCAGCTCGACGGGGACGGCGCTCGGCAGCGCGGCCAGCAGCCAGCCGGGCGGCTCCCGGCGGGGGAAGAGGGTCAGCTCCGCCAGCGCCGCCGCCGGAGGCACGTCCTCGAACGGCGGCGCGTATGAGTCGGTCCGGCCGGTGTAGGCCCTGCCGCCGGGCGCGAACTCCAGCTCGCAGGTGAACCAGGTGCCGGTGCCCGCCTGGTAGGACAGCTCGCGCAGGCGCCGGAACGGCTCGTCCATGCCCTCCGCGGTGATCGCTTCGCCGTCCCGGATGACGACGGTCCGCGCGTGCGCCCCGATCCGGTCATGGCGTACGGCCAGCCGCGACCAGCCCGGCGCGGCGGCGGCGCGGGCGAGGTCGCCGATCTCCATCCGCCTGCCGTGGGCCTCGTCGTTGCGGGAGTGCCAGTTCCCGCCCCGCCGGTTCCGCTCGGACTTCATGATCATCCCTCCTGGCCGGCGCCGACGGTGCCGTCTGTCCGGGCCGTGCCGCCTGTTCCTCCGCCATCGCCCGTTCCTCCGCCATCGCCCGTTCCGCTGCCGTCGCCCGTTCCTCCGCCGTCGCCGGTGAGCAGGTCGTGCAGGCGGCGGACCTCGCGGAGCAGTCCGCTGTTCCCCTTGCGGGCGGCCATGTCACGCACCTCGGGGATCTCGCCGCGCGCGCCGCACCACTCGGCGGTCACGGCGGCGAGCGTGACGAACCCGGCCAGTCCGTTGCGCGGGCGCTCACCCGGTGCGGGCAACAGCACGGGCAGCGCCGTAGCGGCGATCCGCCACACGTGTGCGTACGCTCCCCGCCTGGCCGCGGCGTCGAGCGCGGCGATCATGTCGATCATCCGGACCTGGCCGCTGGCCACCAGGAGCCCGGCCTGGCGGCCGATCTCGTCGGCGGGCAGTTCGCCCCGCGCGGCGACCTCCAGGAGCACCTCCACCGACCCGGGCATGTTCGGATCACCCAGAATACGGGCGAGCACCACCGCGAACGCCGCGCCGGCCGGGCCCTCGGCCCTGGCGAGCTCGCGTGCCTGTCCCGGCCCGACAAGGGTTTCGTCCCAGAAGCGCCTGAGCACATGAGGCATGAGGTAGGCGGCGGCGACCTCGCGGTGCGAGGGCAGCATCGAGGGCCACCAGTCGCGGTGGCGGACCTCGTCCCAGTGCCGGGGGACGCCGAGCACCAGGTCGACCAGTGGCAGGCCGGTGGGCGCGGCGGTGGCCGTCGGCTCCAGGCGCACGTCGTGATGGCGGTCGCGGCTGTGCCAGTCGTGATCGCCGCCCTGTTCCCCGCACCTCCACTTCAGCTCGATCGCGACCTCCGGGCAGGTCCACGCGGCGAGGATCCGGCCCGCCGGGGACGTCAGCCGGGCCGCCCGCTCCATCGCCTCGGGATCCGGAGTGCGAGGCAGCCGCAGCAGCGCCTGCTGGAGGTCGGCGGCCAGCGGTTTCGCCCCGGCCGCCTCGACGGTCTCCAGCCGCCGGACCAGCTCGGCCGCCGTCACGTGCCCCGTGTCGTGCGTGGGCGTGGCCAGCAGCAGCGGCGGCAGGGTGTCCTCCTCGGCGGCCCGCAGGACCTCGGCCGCGCGGTGCAGCAGGAGGAGGTGCGGGGCGGCCCGGGTCGTCTTCGGCATGAAGCGCCGCCAGGCCTCCCGGGCAGGCGCGGTCGCGGTCAGGGCGTGCACGGCGCCCCAGAACCACTCGGCGATCCTGTCCCAGGACTCCTTGCGGTACCGGTCGGAGGTCACCGGGTGCTTCAGCATCTCCGACATCCGGGGGCGCAGCACTGCCACCACGCCCGCCCGGTCGCGGCCGGCAAGCGTGACGAACCCGGCCAGCAACCGCTCCCACGACTGCCAGGAGCGCGCCCCGTCCACCATCGACCGGCTGAGCTCCTCGACGGACTCGATCGGGGGCTCGACGCGGCGGGCGCGCTCGGGTGCGGCGGGCAGCGGCGGCGGAACGAACGCGGCCTCGGCCTCGGCCACCGTGCCGCCCCCGAACGCCGCGACGGCCCGGCGCCCCAGATGGGACGGGAGCAGCTCGATCGCCTCCCGTACGGCGGCGCGCCCCTCCTCGCCCATGCCGGCCGCGTGGGCGACGGCCAGTTCGACGGCCTTCTCCTGCAGTTCGACGGAGTCGGCGGTGAACGCGCGGGCCAGCGGCACGGCGGCCGCGTCGGCGAGCGCGGGCGCACGCCGTACGGAACGGTCGAGCCACGACAGGCCGGCACGCACCAGCTTGCGCTCGGAACGGAACAGCAGCGCCTCCCACGCCTCGGCGAGCTCGTCGGCGGTGAGTCCCTCACAGGCGCGCAGGCACCTCGCGGCCGGTTCGGCCACCGGGCCGGGAGAGGCGGCCAGCAGGCTCAGATAGTCGCGGGCCCGGGGAGCCGTCTCCGCGGGCGAGGGGTCCAGCGCCTCGTGCAGGCGGACGAAGAACCGCAGGTCGATGACCGTGCCGCCGAGCAGGAAGCGGCGCACGCAACCGTCGATCAGCGTCTCGCGCTTCACCCGGCCCTCGTCGGCCAGGGCCGGCAGCGCGCCCAGCCAGCCCGCGTCCGGATCCCTCTCCCACTGGAGCACCCGCCCCACGCCCTGGGCCTCGAACAGGCGCGGCAGCAGGTGGTCGAGGAGCGGGTCGGCGCCGAGACGCGAGGGACCCCGGTCCGCCCAGCCGGCCACCAGGGGATCGTGCGGCGGCGGTTCGACGCCGGTCTCGCGCAGCAGGGCCAGGGCGAGCGCCATGCCGCGATCGTCGGAGGCCCGCATCCGCAGCACCAGGCGTTCGGCCAGGTCGGCGCGCCAGCCGGCGGGCCGGTCGGCGAGCACGGCCAGGACGAGGTCCACGTCGTTGTCCGGGCCGGCCCACTGCGGCGCGAACTCACGCCGGTACAGCCAGGACGCCACGGCCGCCGCGCCGCCGAGGACCGCGGCGCCCGCCACCCGCAGCACGGCCGCGTAACCGACCAGGCCGTCGTCCCACCGTTCGAACCGGCCCCGCAGTTCCTTCAGCAGCTCCGGCAGCCGGGCCGCGACCTCCCTGCGGGCCTCGTCGTCCAGCCCCTTGACCCGTTCGGCGAGCCGGTCGGCATGCCGTCTCTCGATGAGATTCCTGATCTCGTCCCACTGATCCACAGGGGGGACGTTAACCACCCGTGCCGACATTCCCGCCTGGCCGCGGCGGCCGGACGCGGCGGAGCCGGATCCGGTTCCGCTCGCTTGTGTGTCTTTCGACAGGTAACGGAATGATGCGTTCCGATGGAGCGTCATGGTCCCTGAACGCAGACCAACCCAACCCGAGGAAAGAACAATGCGTATCCGTAAGAACCTGGCCCGCCTGGCGCTGCTGGCCGCCGCCTCCACCGCGGGCGCGGGCCTGCTGGCCACTCCGAGCCAGGCCGCCGTCAACTCCGCCGTCGAGATCAAGGTGGAGAGCGGCAGGACCGTGCTCGTCTACACCGGCTCCGACAACGCCAACCAGCTGCGGCTGAACAAGGAGGCCGGCGGCGTGGTGGTGGTCGACGACTCGGTGACCCTCACCCCCGGCGCCGGCTGCACCACGTTCGTCGACTCGACCCAGGCGCGCTGCAGCGCGGTCACCGAGATCCGCTTCAACCTGGGGGCCGGCAACGACCGCGCCGCCGTCCAGCGCACCTTCAACGGCGAGATCCGCGGCGGCTCCGGCGACGACACCTTCGCGCTCAGCTACGCCGACTCCGGCCTCAGCACGCTCCGGGTGATCGGCGACGCCGGCGCCCGGGACCACGCGGACTACCGGGGCATGGGCGAGGCGGTCAACGTGACCCTGGGCCTGGGCGCCAACGACGGGCGTCCCGCCAAGAACGACGCGGACTTCGTGCAGGTCGAGGACGTGACCGGCACCAGCTTCAGCGACACGCTGATCGGCGACCTCGCGGCGAACCAGATCAAGGGCCTCGGCGCCCGCGACACCATGCGGGGCGGCGCCGCCAATGACAAGATCTTCGCCAACGACGGGAACACCGAGACCCAGATCGACTGCGACAGCGGACTCGGCGCCCCCGGCACGGCCGACACCATCGTCGTCGACGACCGTGCGCTGGACAGCAGGATCAACTGCGAGCTGACCGAACGCGCCGGCGTGGAGTGACCCGCCCGAGGACTGCTCCCGACACAACCGCATATGCGCAAGACCCGCGCCGCAGCGACGGAACCTCCGCCGCTGCGGCGCAGGCGTCTTCCCGGCCGTCTGCGGGGATCTCCCTGCTCAGCCGGGCTCTCTCCGAAGGAGAAGAAGGTCGTCACCCCAGGCGTCCAGGACGGGACCGTGACCGGCGGCGCGTGCGAGCGGTTCCACATCCAGGAAGAGCCGGCGGGCGTCCTGCGGATCGGCGTGCGACAGGACGCCCTCCAGGAGCGGCAGCAGCCGTTCGTGATGCCAGGCGGGCGGCCCGAGGGGATGGTTCCGCAGTTCCCAGGCGAGATATCTGTTGTACGGCCGGACCCGGCCGCAGAGGGCGAAGACACAGCTCAGCAGCGGAGGAATGCTCTCCGCCGCGTCCAGGCGGGCTTCGGTGGCACGCCCGTCGCGGTGGTTCTTCAGCCAGCGGTAGACGCCGTTGACGAAGGCGTCCAGGGCGGCCGCGGCCGTCCGGCCGGCCTCGTGGGCCGACAGCGTCGCCTTGGCGGAGACGAGTTCGCCGATGAGACCGTCAGGCCGGTCTTTCAGGACGCGGGCATGGACGAAGGAGTATCTGTTCCACTCCGATCCCGATCCCGGCATCGCGTGGACGCGGAACTCCTCCAGGGACATGGTCACGACATCCAGCAGCACGTCGCGGCGCTCTTCACCGACCGGCCCGCCGTCGGCGGTGACCAGGTAGACGTCATAGTCGGAATGCCGCGTCGCCATACCCTGCCGCGCCCGGGACCCGCTCAGGATCATCCCGATGACGGCCGGGTCGGCATCGACACGCGAGAGGAGAGCGGAGAACTCCTCCCGCGCCGGGATGTCTGCGGTGTCGGCAGCATGGGCGGTATCAGCGGTGTCGACGGTATCGGCCACCGGGGCACTCCACCACGCCCCGCCCCGGGCGTCAACGACGGGCACCATCCTCAGTCCACCACCCGCCTCACAAACTCAACGATCTTCACGCACGGTGAGCCTGGTGTCGCCCACCCGTGAGGCACGTCCCCGGCAGAGCGGCTGCTGCCCACCCGGGCTGCGCCGTACCGCAGACGAGCCCGCCCGAGCCGCCAGGGCACACTCGGCGAAGGGCGTCGAGGAACACCGTCACGGTGGAGGCCACGACCTCGATTTCCATCGGGCCGAGGAGCCGACCAGGCCGGTCGGCAACGCTGGCCGAGCGTTCCGGTCACCCGGTGACCGGTGGCCGGTGCTGTACGCCCCAGTCCCACAGGGCTTGCAGGACGGGGCCGAGACGGCGCCCGTGCGGGGTGAGCGCGTAGTGGACCCGGGGCGGCCAGCCGGGCTGACGGCGGCGCTCGAGCACACCGGCCTCCGTCAGGTGCGCCAGCCGATCGGACAGGACCTTGTCCGACAGGGCGGGCAGGGCCTGGCGGAGTTCGGTGAAAGTACGGTCGCCTCGCAGGAATTCGCGGATCACCAGGGTCGTCCAGCGGCCGTGCAGGGCCGCGAGGGCGATCTCCACCGGGCAGGAGGGGGTCGGTTCGGCGACGTTCGCCCGAGGGTCGTCGGGCAGGCCCGGCCGGGCCGGGTAACCAACCGTTTGGTGAGTCACGAGAGCGCCTCCTAGCGTTGCCGCGTCTGACTGATTTCTACCTGCCGGAAGGACATGCATCGATGATGCGGCAGCTTGCCGAACGTCCCGAGGACGTGCCCGCGGTGTTCGCCGAACGCTTCAACACCGGTGACGCGAAGGCGGTGGCGGAGGTCTACGAGAACGGAGCGGTGTTCGTCCCGGAACCGGGCTCACCGCTGACCGGGCAGCAGGCCCACGCCGCCAACGAACGATTCCTGAGCCTCGGACTGCCGATCACCGTCCGGCCGCGGCACGTCTACACCACCGGCGACATCGCCCTGCTGATCGTCGACTGGGTCATCGACGGCACGGACCCCGACGGCCTCCCCGTGCGCATCGAGGGCACCGCCACCGACGTCGCCCGGCGCGGGCATGATGGGCACTGGCGGTATGTCATCGACAACCCCTTCGGTGTGAGACCGGGACCGGTGGAGTGAGAACGAGACTGCGGAAGCTGCACGTCGACGGGCACGAATTCGTGTGGAAGGCCGAAATCCGATGTGCGAGCGATGACGCCTACCCCAATCCTCGGATCGGCGATCGCGGGTCCGGAGCCTGCGGGAGTCGTGATCTTTTCAGTGCGCGAGCAGCGGGAGCGCCGGGAAGGTGTGGTCCTGCCACAGCAGCCGCGAAGTCTCCTCCGGGTAGGCGGTGACCGTCGGCGGCGTGTCGAGGAGCTGTGTGAGACGACTGTCGGCGTCGTACGGGGGCCAGCCCGGGTCGCCGTGAGCGGCGAACGCCGTCCATGCCCCGCGCATCCGCGCCGACAGCTCCTCGGCCGCCGGGGAGGGCGGGTCACCGATCAGCATGGCGGGCTGGCCGCTGGCGAGGTTGCCGAAGACGAGCGGCACGTCCAGGCCGTGGCAGGCGCCGAGGCCACCGCCCGATCCCGGGGCGGGCCAGGTCAGTTCGTAGAGGTGGGCCCGGCCGCCGCCGGCGATCTGCGCGTCGGCGAGGTGGAGGCTCGGCATGCGGAACAACCAGTCCGCGTTGACCAGTTCGTACAGCTCCTCGTCGGTCGCGGCCGGGAACGCCTCCCGGTACCGGCGCGCACCGTCCGGGCCGGGGGCGAGCAGGTGCAGAGCGGTCTCGGTCTGCTCGTGCGTGACCTGGCCGAGCACGCCGTCGATCAGGCTGAACAACCGGTGCTCGTCACGGGCGTGCCCGACGAGGAGTCCGACGTCCCGGGCGGCGCCGTCGGCCAGCGCCCGCCAAGGGGTCGCCGGCAGGACGTCGCCGTCGACGACCGGTGCGAACGGGATCGGCCGGAGTGCGATCTGCCCCCAGCGCTCGCGCCACTGGGCCGCCTTGGCGAAGATCGCGTCACCCGCGGCGGGCAGCCGGGCCGGGGCCACCGCCGACAGGCCGGACACCGTGGGCCGTACCCCCAGCTCGGCGGCGAAGGCCGCGGCGATGTCGGCGGCCAGTCCGGGAGAGAAGAACGTCCCCGGCACGCTCTGCGCGATCGCCCGGCGGAAGAGCCCGGCGGCGCGCGGCATGGCGAGCAGCGCGGCGACCGATCCGCCGCCCGCCGACTGCCCGAAGACCGTGACCCGGTCCGGGTCGCCGCCGAACACCCGGATGTTGTCCCGCACCCACCGCAGGGCCGCGACCTGGTCGAGCAGCCCCCGGTTGGCCGGGGCTCCGTCGATCTGCGCGAAACCCTCGACACCGAGACGGTAGTTGAGGGTCACCACCACGGCCCCGCTCCCGGCCAGGTGCCCGGCGTCGTATTCCGGCAGGCTGGAGTCGCCCATGGCGTAACCGCCGCCGGGGATCCACACCATCACCGGGAACCCCGCCGCCGGGTCCGGTTCCGGTGTCCAGACGTTGACCGTCAGCCAGTCGTCACCGGGGATGTCCCGGGACATCCCGAGCACGCCGGACTGCGGGGGCGGCGGGCCGTACGCGAGCGCCGGGCGCACACCGTCCCAGCCGCGCACCGGCCGCGGCGCGGCGAAACGGAGGGCGCCGACCGGCGGCTCGGCGAACGGGACGCCGCGGAAGACCGCCAGGCCCGCCTCCCTGCCGCCC
Source organism: Paraplanobispora siamensis (assembly GCF_016863175.1). Lineage (GTDB taxonomy): Bacteria > Actinomycetota > Actinomycetes > Streptosporangiales > Streptosporangiaceae > Planobispora > Planobispora siamensis. Next base: position 59,037 of record NZ_BOOJ01000046.1, on the reverse strand, counting down.
CGGAGGACGCCGGCCGCCGTACGGACTTCCGGCTCGGACCCGGACGGCTCGCCGGATGCGGTGACGGCCATTCGACGGCTCCTCTCCGTTCCTGCTCGGCTGAGCATCCCAGCGCACGCCATCGGCGGGCAAACCATTTGATGGCAGTCCGCATGAGCATGAAGCCCGCGTTGAGCAGATCTTTAACGCTTTCGAGAAACGATCCCCGTCCGCTTTTCTGGAGAGGAACAGCTCATCGCGCCTTAACGAAGAAGGTCCGGCTCATCGATGGGAGGTAGTTCGTGACGCCGTCAAAGACGATCCGCCATGATCCGGCCTCTTTCGTCTTGGTCGTGGACCAGTGAAAGGGAATGCAACCCTGGACCCGCTTTTTGTCCTTCCACACCGCGGAACCCTTGGCCCTGAACTGGATGTGCAGATCCAGCACAGGACCGTGGCGCAGGCAGGTGTTCCACTTCGAGCCCAGCCACTCGACCCGACCTTGAACACGAAGCTCTTTGCCCGCTCGTTGGACCTTGACAGCGGCGAGCCTCGTCGGGTTGAACTGGACGTATCCGATGTCGGACACGCTGCGGACGTACCCTTCCGAACCGGGGAATATCGCGCGCCACTGACCGCTGCGGTTCACCTTGATCCGCTTGACGACCGCACCATCTTTACCGGACCGCACCGTGCCGACCACAACGGCACATAGAGTAATAAACCACCAAGGATGCTAAGGACTTTGGCGGATCGGTGTCAGGAACTGCTCGCCCGGACGGGGCGTGTGGCTGCGACAGGAGGGGCGCAGCCCCGCTCGGCCAGATAGGCATCCGGTGCGGGCGCAAAGGGTGTTGAGGTTGTCGGTCACACATCGATCCTCAGCACCTTTCGTCACGTGCGCCCTGGCGTGGCGGTCTGGCTTCTTCTGCCGTACGGCGCAGCGTGGGTGGGCAACACCCGCTCTGCCGGGGACGCGTCTCACGGGTGGGGCTGTCGACCGGCACGCATCGCCGTACTGCTCTCCGCTTTGTCGTGATCATGTGCGAGACGACGAGAGCCCGCACCGCGGGTCAGCGGGGGTTCCGCTTGCGGTGCGGGCTCTCGGAGCGTCTCAGCCCTTGATGCAGATGATCTGGCGCAGGTGGGCGACGACCTGGACCAGGTCGGTCTGGGCGGCCATGACCGACTCGATGTCCTTGTAGGCGGCGGGGATCTCGTCGATCACTCCGGTGTCCTTGCGGCACTCCACGCCCATGGTCTGGGCCTTGAAGTCCTCCAGGGTGAAGGTCTTCTTGGCCTTGTTCCTGCTCATCCGGCGACCGGCACCGTGCGAGGCCGAGTTGAACGCCGCGGCGTTCCCCAGGCCCTTCACAATGTAGGTGCCGGTCGCCATCGAGCCGGGGATGATTCCGAACTCGCCGGATCCCGCGCGGATCGCGCCCTTGCGGGTGACGAGCACATCCACGTCGTCGTACCGCTCCTCGGCCACGTAGTTGTGGTGGCAGGAGATCGGCTGCTCGAAGGTGATGCCGGGCAGGTGGCGCCGGAGCACGTCGCAGACCAGGGCCATCATGACCGCCCGGTTACGGCGTGCGTAGTCCTGCGCCCAGAACAGGTCCCTGCGGTAGGCGTCCATCTGCGGCGTGCCCCCGACGAACACCGCGAGATCCCGGTCCGGCAGGTCCTGGTTGTGCGGCAGGCGCCGCGCCTCCTCGATGTGGTGCTCGGCGAGTTCCTTGCCGATGTTGCGCGACCCGGAGTGGAGCACCACCCAGACCACGCCCTCGTCGTCGGCGCAGACCTCGAGGAAGTGGTTGCCGCCCCCGAGCGTGCCCATCTGCACCTCGGCGCGCTCCCTCTTCGGGCGCACGGACGAGGCCAGGCCGTCGAAGTCCTTCCAGAATTCCGCCCAGTCGGCGGTCTTGAAGCCGTGCAGCCTGGTCGGGTCGACCGGACGCTTGTGGTGCCCGAACCCGACCGGGACCGCCTGCTCCAGCTTGGAGCGCAGGTACGCCAGGTTGTCGGGCAGGCTGTCGACCTTGCAGGAGGTCTTCACCGCGGTCATCCCGCAACCGATGTCGACGCCCACCGCCGCCGGCGAGACCGCGTCCCGCATGGCGATGACCGAACCGACCGTGGCGCCCTTGCCGTGATGCACGTCCGGCATCACCGCGACCCCGTGCACCCACGGCAGGTTGGAGACGTTGCGCAGCTGCTGCACGACGTTCGGCTCGACCTCCGCGGGGTCGGCCCACATGCGGATTGGCGCCCGGCCACCCATCACCTCGTTGTACGTCATCTCCGCGTCGCCTCCCTCCGGTAGATCAAGCTGTGAACGGGACCAATAACGCCAGATGCGTGGTGTCCACGCAACCGAATTAATCAGCCCCGGAGGGTCTGAACAGCTGAAACACCCTGAATCTTCCCGTACGGCACCGCGACGCGCCGGGTCAGGGAGCGGTGATGCCGATGCCCTGGGCGAGCAGGAGAACGACGTCGACCGCCGCCACGGCGATGGCCGCCACGAAGGGGACGCGCGGCGAGCGGCCTCCCAGGACGAGACCGGCGCCCGCGAACACGCAGGCCGCGCCGAGAGCGGCCCAGGCGCCGGCGGCGGGCGGGCCGGGCGGGGCGAGGACGAGCAGGCCGGTCGCCAGCAGCAGCGGGAGCGGGATGAGCGCGCGGACGCGGGCGGGCCCGAGTCGTTGCGGCCATCCGCGTACGCCGGTGGCCAGGTCGTCGGAGATGTCGGGCAGGACGTTGGCCAGGTGGGCGCCGCAGCCGAGCAGCGCCCCGGCCAGGACGGCCCACCAGGCGGGCCACGGATGGCCGGGCAGCCCGAGCGCGACGAACGCGGGCAGCGACCCGAACCCCACGGCGTACGGGATCCAGGACAGCGCCGTGGCCTTCACTCCGAGGTCGTAGGCCCAGGCCGCGGCGACGCCGACGAGGTGGGCGGTCCCGGCGAGCACCCCGGAGGCCAGGGAGAGCGGCACGCACAGCGCGAGGGCGACGATCGCGGCGATCCGTACGGTCCGGACGCTCACCTCGCCGCTGACGATCGGCTTGTCCCGCCGTCCCGCCGCGGCGTCACGCCCGGCGTCCACGGCGTCGTTGCACCAGCCGATGGACAGCTGACCGGCGAGTACGGCCGCCGCCACCAGCGCGCATCCGGCGGCGTCACGCCCGCTCGCCACGGCCAGCGCCGTCGTCAGGAGCGTGACCGCGGCGGTCGGCCCGGGGTGGCAGGCCCGCGCCAGTCCCGCCAGCGCCGCCGGGCCGCGCCGGTGGACGTGCCGGGACTGTCCGCTCGTCGTCACGGGACCGATCTTAGAACTCCCCGCGGGAATCGGTCCCCCGCCGTACGGCGGCCGAGGACTCGGGGCGGGTGGAGTGAATGGCAGACCTGGGGGAATCCGGGGCGGCGGATGGTGCAGGCATGACAGCGGGGTGGGTGGGCAGGGAGCGGGGTGTTCGGGTGGCCTGTGGGCCGGGAGGTTCGGGTGACCGGGACTCGCGGGCGTTCAGATGGAGCCAGGAGTGTTCAGATTGAGCCGTATCGCCGCGGTCCGGGGTGCGCTTCCGCCGTACCGTTACTCCCAGGGTGAGATCGCGGACGCGTTCGCCCGGATGTGCCTGCCGGAGGGCGCGAGCCGGGGGCTGCTCGACCGTCTGTACGCGGGCGCGAAGGTCGGGCACCGCCATCTGAGCCTGCCGCTCGACCGGTACGACAAGCTCGACGGCCTCGGCGCGGCCAACGACGCGTTCATCGAGACCGCCGTCGAACTGGGGGCGGAGGCGGTCTGCGGCGCGCTGGAGGAGGCCGGGCTCACGCCGCGGGACGTGGACATGATCATGTTCACGTCGGTGACCGGGATCGCGGCGCCCTCGATCGAGGCGCGGGTGGCCGGCCGGATCGGGCTGCGCCCCGACGTCAAGCGGATACCGGTGTTCGGCCTCGGATGCGTGGCGGGCGCCGCCGGGATCGCCCGGGTCCACGACTATCTGCGCGGCTGGCCGGACCAGGTGGCCGTGCTGCTCTCGGTCGAGCTGTGCTCGCTGACCCTGCAGCGCGAGGACTCCTCCGTCGCCAACATGGTGGCCGGCGCGCTGTTCGGCGACGGCGCGGCCGCGGTGGTCCTGTGCGGCGACGAGGTCCTGCGTGGCGACGGCGGTGACGGCGACAACGGCGACGGCGGCGACGGGCGTCGCCCGGACGGGGCGGGACCCGCCGTGCTGGCCACCCGCAGTCATCTCTACCCCGGCTCGGAGGGGGTGATGGGCTGGGACGTCGGCGACACCGGCTTCCGGGTGGTGCTCGACGCGAGCGTCCCGGACGTCGTGCGCACCTATCTCGCCGATGACGTGCACGGCTTCCTGGCCGACCACGGGCTGACCGCCGAGGAGGTCACCGCCTGGGTGTGCCACCCCGGCGGGCCGAAGGTGCTGGAGGCCGTCTCCGAGGCCCTGCGGCTGCCGCCCGGCGCGCTGGACGTCACCTGGCGCTCGCTGGCCGAGGTCGGCAATCTGTCGTCCTCCTCGGTGCTGCACGTCCTGCGGGACACCCTCGCCCTGCGGCCCCCGCCGGGCACACCGGGCCTGCTCATCGCGATGGGCCCGGGCTTCTGTTCCGAACTCGTCCTGCTGCGCTGGTAGGGGTCCGATGTCCTCGACGTCCTGGTACCTGGTCCTCGTCTTACTGGTCGCCGTGGAACGCCTGGCCGAACTGGTCGTCGCCCGGCGCAACATGAGCTGGAGCCTGGCCCGCGGCGGCGTGGTCTCCGGCCGCGGGCACTATCCGTGGATGGTCCTGCTGCACACGGGCCTGCTGGCGGGCTGCCTGGCGGAGGTGTACCTGGCCGGGCGGCCCTTCATCCCGGCGCTGGGCTGGCCCATGCTCGCCCTGGTGATCGCCGCCCAGGGACTGCGCTGGTGGTGCATCACCACGCTGGGCCGGCAGTGGAACACCCAGGTGGTCGTGGTGCCCGGCCTGCCGCGGGTGACCGGCGGCCCCTACCGGCTGTCCTGGCTGCCCCACCCGAACTACGTCGCCGTGGCGGCGGAGGGCTTCGCGCTGCCCCTGGTCCACGGCGCGTGGGTCACCGCCGTGGTCTTCACCGTCTGCAACGCCGTCCTGATGGTGGTCAGGATCCGGTGCGAGGACGCGGCGCTGGCCTCGCTCGTCCCGGCGCCGGGACGGGCCCCGGCGTGACCGGCGTGACCGGCGGGCCGGCCGGCGGTGAACCGGCGTGATCGACGTTCTGGTCGCCGGCGGCGGACCGGCGGGCCTGGCCACGGCCATCCACGCGGCGGCGGCCGGGATGGAGGCGGTGGTGGTCGAGCCCCGGCCCGGGCCGGTGGACAAGGCCTGCGGGGAGGGCCTGATGCCCACCGGGGCCGCCGCGCTGCGGGAGCTGGGCGTCGAGGCGGAGGGCCGGCCGCTGCGCGGGATCCGCTACCTGGACGGGCGCCACGAGGCGCAGGCCGACTTCCGCGGCGGCCACGGGCTGGGCGTGCGCCGTACCGTGCTGCACGCCGCGCTGTCACGGCGCGCGGCGGAGCTGGGCGTGCGGGTCGTGCCCGGCAGGGTGTCGGAGGTACGGCAGCGCACCGACGGCGTCGAGGCGGCCGGGTTCACCGCCCGCTGGCTGGTGGCCGCCGACGGCCTGCACTCGCCGGTGCGGGCCCTGCTCGGGCTGGAGCTGCCCGGTCGCGGGCCGCGCCGGTACGGCCTGCGGCAGCACTACCCGATCGCCCCCTGGACCGACTTCGTGGAGGTCCACTGGGCGGCCGACGGCGAGGCGTACGTGACCCCGGTGGGCGAGAACCTGGTGGGGGTGGCGGTGCTGACCTCGCGGCGCGGCGCCTTCCCCGAACGGCTGGCGGCCTTCCCCTCACTCGCGGAACGGCTCGGCGGATCCGCCGCGACCCGGGTGCGCGGCGCCGGTCCGCTGCGTCAGCGGGTCCGCTCCCGGGTCGCCGGGCGGGTGCTGCTGGTCGGCGACGCGGCCGGGTACGTCGACGCGCTCACCGGTGAGGGGATCTCGCTGGCGCTGCAGTCGGCACGGGCCCTGGTCGGCTGCCTGCGGACGGGTACCCCGCAGGCCTACGAGTCGGCCTGGGCGCGGCTGTCGCGGCGGCACCGGCTGCTCACCGGCGCGCTCCTGTCGGCCCGGCGCCACCCCGCGACGGCCCGGCTGATCGTCCCGGCCGCGTACCGCGTGCCCGCGCTGTTCGGCGCGGCGGTGCGGGCCCTGCAGTGACGCCTCCGATGAGCTCCGCGGCGGTACGGCGGCCGCGGGAAGGCACGGGGAAGGCGCAGTGCGGGAAAAGGAACCGCCCGGCGTCCCCGAGGGGACACCGGGCGGTCGCAGGTGCCGGATCACCGGCCCGCCGCGTCAGCGGCGGCCGTAGACCTTCACCCAGTCCCTGGCCTCCGCGGGAGCCAGGCCCCTGGCGCCCTCGAAGATGACGCGGAAGGTACCGGTGGTGTAAGCCGGGACCTCGGTGTAGAAGCGCCCGTCACGACCGGTGCCGATCGTGTCGACGTAGTGCCACTTGTGCCGGCCCGCGGCACGGAACAGTACGACGATCTTCTGCCCCGCGGCCTCGCCGGTCCAGTCGCGCCGCGTGCGCTCGTCACACGGAACGTGGGAGGTCGCGTAGTCGGCTCCCTTGCCGCGCTCGGAGGGGCTGCACTCGTTCTCGACCTGGAGCTGGCCCTTCAGCGAGATGCGGTGGTGCTTGCGGACCGGGTTGGGGTCGGCGTGGAAGCCGGCGATCCGGGTGGTCTCGTCGTGGCGCGGCTCGGCCACGGCGGCGGACGCGGCCTGTGCCGGAACGACGACCGCGAGCGCGGAGGCGCTCATGGTCGCCGCTGCCAGTGCGGTGGCAAGGCGTCGCATCATATGGAAACTTCCTCTCCCCGTGAAGAAGCGCACCCCGGGACAGGATGCGCCTACCGTCAAAGACGCTTCAAGGTAGAGAAAAGTTGCTCTTGGGAAAAGACGAATCTATTGCAGTTCGGAAACAATCAAGGGCATTCGTTCCCGTTAACTACTGATTGTCGCTTTTGCCGATTTCGATGATCCGGCTCAGACCCGGAGCGAATCGCGGCGTCCCAGGAAAGCGGACCCGCCAGTCCCCACGACGGTGGTCTCGTACTTTCCTGGAGAAATATCCCATGCTGTCCGTTTTCGCCGAGGAGACTCTCTCCCAGCGGTCCGTCTCCTCCCGGCGGTAGAGGATGTCCACCGGCTGCTCGGCGAACGGGGCGTAGTCCAGATAGCCCTGCGGGTCCACCCGGTTCAGCACGCCCCTGACCGCCACGGCCCCATCCTCCTTGACCGCTTCGACCGCCCTGAACACGGTCTCCCGCCTCAGCCGGAACTCGAGGTGCTTGACGGCCACCGTGCCGTCCGCGCTCCTGGCGACGGCCGTGATCGTCCACCGGCCGGCCGGGTACCACCGGTTCAGCCGCTTCTCCGGCAGGAACCGCCAGGTCTCCCAGTCCTGCCCGACGCGCGCGGGAGGGCTCTGCGCCGGAGTGCCTCCCGGAGAGGGCGCCCCCGCGGACGGGACGGGCGTCTCGGGCACGGTCGGCTCGACCACGGGAGCGCTCGTCCCTCCGGACGAGGCCTCCGCCGAGGGAGAGGGCACCTCCTCGGACGAGGCGTCCCCCTCCGGTACGGACGGCTCCGCGCCGGGAGACCACAGTGAGGGGTCGGTCCCCGAGGACGGGGCCGGCGGCGGGACCGGGCCGGGTTCGGGCACGGGCGGGGGCTGGGAATGGGGCGCCGCACCGGGCTCGACCCGGACCGTCACCCCGTCGGGGCCGGACACCCCCCGGGCGACCACGTCGATCACCAGCCGTACGGCGTTGTCGGGACGGACCACCGGTTCGGCCGGGCGCAGGGTGATCGAGCGGATCACCGGGCTGCCCGCGGCGGCGGGCTGGGCCACGAGCAGTACCGGCAGGGCACAGGTCCCGGCGGCCAGGGACGCGAGAACACCTCTAACGGTCATGATCAGGACGTTATGAACCGCCCGGTAATGCCCGAGGGCCCGACACACGCCCGGTTGGCAAAACACCGGAAAACCGCCGCCCTCCCCGGCCCCCGCTCTCGCGGGAGAGGAGGGCCTGGGAAGCGGGGTCTCCGGGCGGTCAGGCTTCCCGCGGGGGTCAGCCCTCGTACATCTCGGCGATGACCTCGGCGTACTTGGCGTGGATGACGCGGCGCTTGAGCTTCAGGCTCGGGGTGAGCTCCTCGGTCTCGGCCGTCCACTCCACCGGCAGCAGGCGCCAGCGCTTGACCTGCTGGACCCGGGCGAGCTTCTCGTTGGCCGCCTCGACCGCCGCCTCCACGGCCTTGAGGACGTCGGGGTGCGCGGCGAGCTCGGCCAGGCCGGTGAAGGCGATGCCGTTGGCCTGCGCCCAGCCGGGGGCGACCTCGCCGTCGAGGGTGAGCACGGCCACCGGGTACGGCCTGCCGTCGCCGAAGGCGAGGGCCTGGCCGATGAGCGGGTGCTCCTTGAGGTAGTTCTCGATGTTGGCCGGGGAGATGTTCTCGCCGCCGGCGGTGATGATGAGCTCCTTCTTCCGGTCGACGATCTTGACGAAGCCGTCCTCGTCGATGGAGCCCACGTCACCGGTGTGCAGCCAGCCCTCGGCGTCCAGGAGCTCCTGGGTGGCCTCCGGCCGGTTCAGGTAGCCCTTGGTGTTGAGCGGGCTGCGGGTGAGGATCTCGCCGTCCTCGGCGATGCGGACCTCGACTCCGGGCTCGGCGCGGCCGACGGTGCCGAGCTTGTAGTGCTCGGGGCTGTTGGCGGTGAAGGCGCCCGTCGTCTCGGTCATGCCGTACACGTCCAGGAGCTTCATGCCCAGGCCCGCGAAGAAGCGCTGCACCTCCAGCGGCATGGGGGCGGCGGCGGTGGCCAGCCAGCGGGCGTTGTCGAAGCCGATCATGGACCGGATGATCGACAGGAGCGCGGCGTCGGCCTGGTCGTAGGCCTGCTGGATCTCCGGCGTCACGGTCCGGCCGTACTGGCCGGCCTCGACGTAGGCGAGTCCGGCGGCCATGGCCTTGCGGACGTTCTCCTGCTGCTCCTCCGGCTGGGTGGCCAGCAGGGCCTGCAGGCGGGCCATCATCTTCTCCCACACGCGGGGGACGCCGAAGAACAGGACCGGCTTGACCTTGCCGAGCGTCGCGCCCAGGTTCGCCAGGTCGGTGCAGAAGTGGACGTGGGAGACCTTGAACAGCGGCAGGTACAGGCTGAGCACCCGCTCGGCGATGTGCGCGTAGGTGAGGTAGGAGATCTGGGTGCCGAGGGTGGGCAGCGAGGTCATCCGGTCGGTGGCGCCCACCTCGAAGAACACGTTCGCGTGGGTGAGCGGCACGCCCTTGGGGTTGCCGGTGGTGCCCGAGGTGTACAGGACCGTCAGCACGTCGTCGGCCCCGACCGCCTGCCAGCGGGCGTCGACGGCGGCCGGGTCCGCGGCCAGGCTCTCCCGGCCCAGCGCCAGGAAGTCGTCCCAGCCGATGAACCGGTCGCCCTCCGGGGCGCCTTCGAGCATCACGACCTTGGTGAGCCCGGGTAGCTCCTCCAGGATCGGCTCCCAGCGGGCCAGCTCGGCCGGGCCGCCCAGGACCGCGACCTTGGCCCCGACGTCGCCCGCGACGAAGGCGACCTGGTCGGGGGCGAAAGTGGCGTAGACCGAGCACGGCACGGCCCCGGCGTGCACGGCGCCGAGGTCGGCCAGCACGTGCTCGCTGCGGTTGACCATCATGAGGGCGACGGCGTCACCGCGCCCTACGCCGAGCGCGGCGAACCCTGCCGCGATCTCCAGGACCCGCTGCCGGGCCTCGGCGTAGGTCAGGGTCCTCCAGCCGTCCCCGTCCGGATCGGAGTAGGCCGGCGCGTCCGGATTGCTCTCCGCTGCCTGCTTTAGCTGCTCGCACACGGTACGGCCCGCGATCGTCTCCTGGATAGAGATGCGTTCCGCAAGGACATCGGCCATGACGCGCCTCCAGAAAGTGCTTACTTGCACGATTGGGATGCATCGCACCACACGAGGTCAGCCCACACAAGACCCCGGCGGCAACACCTCGGCGACAACGCCCCCGCCGGCACGGGGTCACGCCCGCCCGCGGCGCCGTACGGCGGTCACCCGCAGTGCCGCCCCGGCGACGCTCCGGGGCACCGGAGTGTCATACCGTCATGACATAAAGCCGGTCATGGGATGATTTTCCGGTGACTCAGGTGCTCGATCTCGTCGGAATCTTCGTCTTCGCCCTCTCCGGCGCCCTCGTCGGCGTCCGCAGGCGGCTGGACGTGGTCGGCATGGCCGTGCTGGCCTCGATGACCGCGCTGGGCGGCGGGATCCTGCGCGACCTGATCCTCAACGTCACGCCCGCCGCCTTCTACAGCGTCGGCTACGTCGTGACCCCGCTGGCCGCCACCGTGATCGTGTTCTTCTGGCATCCGCATGTGGAGCGGGTGATGCCCGTGGTGAACGTCTTCGACGCGGCGGGTCTGGGCCTGTTCTGCGCGGTCGGCACGGCCAAGGCGATGAGCCACGGCCTCAGCCCGCTGCACGCGACCCTGCTCGGGGTGATCACGGCGGTCGGCGGCGGCGTGCTGCGCGACGTGCTGGCCGGCCAGATCCCGACACTGCTGCACGACCGCCAGTTCTACGCGGTGCCGGCCATGCTCGGCTCGGCGGTGATGGCCATGCTGTCGGTCATGGACCTGCACGGCTGGCCCGCGACCCTCGCGGCGGCGGTGCTGGCCTTCTGCCTGCGGATCGCGGCCATGTGGTTCCGGTTCCAGGCCCCCCTCGCCCGGGGCGTCAGCCCGCAGGAGTGAGCCGCCCGGCCCGCCGGATCGCCCCGGCCCGCTTGAGCGGCCCTGCCTGCCGGAGCGGCCCGGCCGCTACAGGGCGGGGGTGAGGGGCCTGGCCGCTACAGGGCGGGGGTGAGGGGCTCGGCCGGGCGCGCGCCGTAGGATCCCCTGAGCCGGGCCTCGGCGATGCGCTCCACCGCCTCCACCACCACCTGGGGCGGCTGGGTGAACGGCAGGCGCAGCCGCCGCTCCAGGGCGCCGTCCACGCCGAACCACGTGCCGGGCGCCAGCCGTACCCCGTGGCAGGCCGCGGCGTCGGCCAGCGCGCCCGCCGAGGGGCCGTCCAGCCCGATCCAGAGCGACCCCCCGCCCCGGGGGACGGTGAAGGACCACTCGGGGACGCGCCCGCGCAGCGCGGAGGCCAGCGCGTCCCTGGAGGCGCCGAGGGTGCGGCGCCGCTCGGCCCTGGTCTCCTCGATGTCCTCGAACAGCCGGGCCACGACGAGCTGCTCGAACAGAGGGCTGGCGATGTCCACCGCCGCGCGCAGCACGGCCAGGCGGCGGACCGTGGCCGCGGTGGCGCGGATCCAGCCGATGCGCAGCCCGCCCCACCACAGCTTGGAGGCCGAGCCGACGCTGATCACGCGGTTGTCGACGTCGAAGGCGGCCAGCGGCGCGGTCCTGGGCACCTCGTCGATCGCCAGCTCGGCCCAGGTCTCGTCCACCACCAGCGTGGTGCCGTGCCTCCTGGCCGCGCCGACCAGCCCGGCCCGCGCGGCGTCGTCCATCAGGTGCCCGGTCGGGTTCTGGAAGTCGGGGATCACGTAGGCCAGCCGGGCGCCCGACTGGCCCATCGCGGAGTTCAGCAGGTCGAGGTCCCAGCCGTCCTCGGGGACGCCGACCGGGACGATCCTGGCGCCGCGGATCCTGGCCAGGTCGATCACGTGCGGGTAGGTGGGCGACTCGATCACCATCGGGTCGCCCGCCGACAGGAACATCGTGATCAGCAGGTGGATCGCCTGCTGGGCGCCGGTGGTGACGAGGATCTGCTCGGGCCGGGTGGCGAGCCCGCGCGCGGTGTAGCGCTCGGCGATCGCCTCGCGCAGCGGCGCGATCCCGACCGGGTCGTAGCCCATGCCGAGCGCGTAGCGGGGATAGTGCTCGCTCGCGTGCGCGATCGCCGCCGGGAGCACCGAGGTCGCGTGCGGCGCGGCGCAGTGCATCGGCAGCAGGCCGTCGTCGCCGGCGGCGATCCACGGGTTCTCGGTGCCCAGCGCGCCGGGGTCGGGCAGCGCCGTCCAGCTCCCCGCGCCCTGCCTGCTCTCCAGGTATCCCTGCTCGCGCAGGCGGTCGTAGGCGGCGGTCACGGTGGTACGGCTGACGCCCAGCGCCTCGGCCAGGTGACGCTCGGCCGGCACGCGCACCCGCACGGGCAGGCGCCCGTCGAGGATCAGCGAGCGCACGCTCTCCGCCAGGACCCGGTAGTACGGCCGGGCGCCGGGGTCGATGGCCACGAGGCGGGCGAGCTGGGGGCCGCTCAGATACCGGTCCATGCCGACCAGCATAGGGCCACTTTCCCTAATTGGACCTTTTGCCCGTGGCCGCCGACCGGGACGATCGGTACCACTATGAGCGAACTCTCCCTGCCCGCCGTGACCTCCTTCCCCAACCGCCTCCTGCGCCTGTACGCGGGGCTGGCGCTGTACGGCGCCGGCATCGGCCTGCAGATCGAGTCTCAGCTCGGCAACGACCCCTGGGACGTGTTCCACCAGGGCCTGTCGATCCGCTTCGGCCTGTCGATCGGGACGTGGATCATCATCGTGGGCGCCGCGGCGATGCTGCTGTGGATCCCTCTCAAGCAGAAGCCGGGCGTCGGGACGATCAGCAACGTGATCTTCCTGGGACTGTTCGCCGACGCGGCGATCTGGCTGGCTCCCACGCCGGACTCGCCGGTCGTGCGGTGGGCGTACCTGCTGTTCGCCGTCGTCGCCATCGCCGCGGCCACGGCCCTGTACATCGGCGCCGGCCTGGGCCCCGGCCCCCGCGACGGCATCATGACCGGCCTGGTCCGCCTGGGCCTGTCGATCCGGCTGGCCCGCACCCTCATCGAGGTGACCGTGCTGGTGATCGGCTTCCTGCTCGGCGGCACCGTGGGCCTGGGCACCGTGGTCTTCGCCCTCGCCATCGGGCCGCTGACCCAGTTCTTCATGCCGCGCCTGAGCCTGCCCCGGACGGCCGGACAGGACTGACCCGGCCTGCTCCGGGACATCTGCCAGTGATCTGGGTGTGATCCCGCCATCTTGGGTATTAGCGTCAGATCATGCGGATCGAGGACTACGCCCTCATTGGCGACATGCAGTCAGCGGCCCTCGTCGGCCGGAACGGGTCCATCGACTGGCTCTGCCTGCCCCGCTTCGACTCCCCGTCGTGCTTCGGAGCGCTGCTCGGCGACGAGGACAACGGGCAGTGGTGGCTCGGTCCGGCGGGTGAGGAGCGCCTGCCCGCCACCCGCCGGCGCTACCGCGGCGACACCCTGGTGCTGGAGAGCGAGTGGGACACCGGCACCGGCACCGTCCGGGTGATCGACTTCATGCCGCCCCGGCAGGCCAACCCCGACCTGGTCAGGATCGTGGAAGGCGTCTCGGGCACGGTGGAGATGGGCACCGAGATCCACATCCGCTTCGACTACGGCCGGATCGTGCCCTGGGTGCGCCGCGACGACGGCGTGCTGCACGCCGTCGGCGGCCCCGACTCCGTCTGGCTCCACTCGCCCGTGCCGCTGCACCACCACGGTTACGCGCACGAGGCCTCCTTCCGGATCTCCGAAGGGGAGCGGATGGCCTTCGTCTTCACCTGGCACCCCTCCCACGAGCCCGCGCCCGTCGACATCGACCCGTTCGAGGAGCTGACCGGGACCGAGGCGCTGTGGGCGGACTGGGTGGCGCAGTGCACCTACAAGGGCCCCTGGCGCGATGCCGTGGTCCGCTCCCTGATCACCCTGAAGGCGCTGACCTACTCCCCCACCGGCGGGATCGTCGCGGCCGCCACCACCTCCCTGCCCGAGGACCTGGGCGGGGTGCGCAACTGGGACTACCGCTACTGCTGGCTGCGCGACGCGACCATGACCCTGGACGCCCTGATCGACTCCGGCTATCTGCAGGAGGCCCGCGACTGGCGCGCGTGGCTGCTGCGCGCCATCGCCGGCCGGGCCGAGGACCTGCAGATCATGTACGGCGTCGCCGGGGAACGCCGCCTGCCCGAGATGGAGCTGCCCTGGCTGGCCGGCTACGAGGGCTCCCGGCCGGTCAGGATCGGCAACGGCGCGGTCAACCAGCTCCAGCTCGACGTCTACGGCGAGGTCATGAACTCCATGTACATGTCGCGGACCTCGGGCCTGGAGCCGGACCAGCGCGCCTGGAGCATCCAGCGCCGGCTCATGGAGTACGTCGAGGCCCACTGGGACGAGCCCGACGAGGGCCTGTGGGAGGTGCGCGGCCCCCGCCGCCACTTCACCCACTCCAAGATGATGTGCTGGGTCGCCCTGGACCGCGCGGTCAAGTACGTGGAGGTCCTGGGGCACGAGGGCCCGGCGGAGCGCTGGCGGGAACTGCGCGACCGGATCCACGCCGAGATCTGCGACAAGGCCTACGACCCCGACCGCAACACCTTCACCCAGTCCTACGGCTCGCACGAGCTGGACGCCGCCCTGCTGCTCATCCCGATCGTCGGTTTCCTGCCGCCGGACGACCCCCGGGTGATCGGGACCATCGAGGCGATCGAGCGCGAGCTGATGGTCGACGGGTTCGTGCTGCGTTACCCGGTCTCCAGGGACAACGACGTGGACGGCCTGCCCGGCGGCGAGGGCGCGTTCCTGGCGTGCAGCTTCTGGCTCGCCGAGGCCCTGGTGATGATCGGGCGCCGGGACGAGGCGGTGGAGCTGTTCGAGCGCCTGCTGACGCTGCGCAACGACGTCGGCCTGCTCGCCGAGGAGTACGACCCCCGCTACGGCCGCCAGGTCGGCAACTTCCCGCAGGCCTTCAGCCACGTCCCGCTGATCCACGCGGCCAGGGCTCTGGGCTGACCGCCACGCCGGCTCCATCTCACCTGCTCTGACCTGCGGTTGCGCGAGCCCGTCGCGTTCCGGGGCGCTCCCGTGCCCCGGAGCCGGAAGAGGCCGGAAAAAATCTTGGAACCCGCTGTAACAATCCTCGCGGGCGGCCACTCTTATCTGACGAACGCACCCGAAAGGAACGGAACAATGAGCGAGTTCGAGGTCACCACCACCGACTACGTCGACTACGACGGCGACGGCGGCACCGACGCCCAGCTGATCGACACCGACGGCGACTACGTGGCCGACGAGGAGCGCTACGACACCGACGGCGACGGCGTCACCGACGTGGTCTACCTCGACCACAACGGCGACGGCCTGGCCGACGAGATCCGCGTCGACCTCAACGGCGACGGCGTCTCCGACTACACCGAGTACCAGGGTCCGTTCCCGACGGCCTGACCAGACCACCCGGCATGAGCCCGTGCGACCCCCTGCGGGGGGACGTCAGACCTGGGTCGTGCGGGCCCGCCGACGAGGAAGGCCACCGATGAGAGACCGACGCGTACTCCTTGCCATGCTGCTCCTGGGCGGCCTGGCGCTGACCGGTTGCGGCTCGGTGGAGTCCGGCGGAGGCGCGGCGGGGTCCGGCGGAGGGGCGGCCGCCACCGCCACGCAGTCGTCGCCCCCCGAGCCGGAGAGCAGGGACAAGGGCGCCGTCCGGCCCCTGCAGCCCAAGGACGGTCCCGAGGAGCGGTCCGGCGAGTCCGGCGCCGCGCAGGAGCCCGGCGGGTCCGGCGCCGCGGAGACCGCGGAAGGGCCCGTCACGAGGCAGGCGCCCGGCCCCTTCGGCCTGCCGCCGCTGCTGCTGGCGCTCGTGCTGGCGGCGCTGGGGATCGTCGTGGTGGTGATAGGCGTGCTGCTGTGGCGGCGCGACCGCACCGCCGCACCGGCGGCCCCCGCCGCCTGGCAGGGCGGTCCTGCGGGCCCGGTATCCTCCGGACCCGGCGCACCCTCCTCCGGACCGGGCACGCTGCCCTCCGGACCCGGCGCACCCGCCGGACGGCCCGCGCCGGCCGGATCCGGTGCGTCACCCGCGCGGTCCGCGGCGGCCCCGCCGCCCGCGCCGCCGGGAGCCGCGCCGGTCACACCGCCCGGATCGGCCGCACCGTCCGGATCGGCCGCGCCGGTCGCGGGATCCGGTGTGCCGTCCGCCCCACCGTCCGAGTCCGCCACGCCCCCCGGAGCGCCCATGTCGTCCCAGCCGCCCGCCGTACCGCACCCGGGGCCCGATCCGCTGCAGGACGTTCTGCGGCAGGTCGCCGGGAGCGGCATCAGCCAGGCGCTCACCCAGCAGGTGGAGCGCCTGTTCGCCGATGGCACCCCCGGTCGGGAGACCCTGGTGGAGACCTGCATCGACTACTGGGACCAGATCGCCGAGCGGCATCCCCAGCTGGCCGGCACGCTGCTGGACGGGCTCAACCGGGCCGGCGTCCGGCAGATCGTCGCCGACGGGCAGCGCTTCGACCCGCGCCTGCACGAGGCGTTCGGCACCGAGCCGACCGACCGGCCGGAGCTGCACGACGTCGTAGCCGAGACCGTCAAGCAGGGATACGCCGACGGCGACCGGGTGCTCCGCGTGCCCCAGGTCGCCGTCTACCGCTATGAGCCGCCCGCGGCTCCGCAGCCGGAGGCGGCGCCGTGAGGCCGTCCGCCGCGCTCGACGCCGAGAGGCCGGTCACCGGGCGCGACGCCGCGGGACCGGCCTCCGGGGACGGCGCCGTGGCCCGGTCAGCCGCCGAGCTCGGCCTGGAGCTTGCGCCGGGCGCGGTGGATCCAGACCTTCACGTTGTTGATGGACACGCCGAGGGTGCCGGCGACCTGCTCGTAGGTCAGTCCGCCCGCCCACAGCAGCAGCGCCTCCCGGTGGGAGGACGGCAGGGCGGACATGGCCCGGCGCAGGTCGGTCAGCTCCGCCACGGTGTCCTCGAAGGGATCGGTGACCGCCGAGTCCTCCACCACCTCGGAGAAGACGGCTCCCCCGGGAGCGCGACGCCGTACGACCGCCAGGGCGGCGTTGCGCGCGATGGCCAGGACCCAGGCCCGGAAGGGCGCCTTGCCCTCGAAGGTGGCCAGGCCCTTCCAGGCGGCGAGCTGGGTCTCCTGCAGCGCGTCGAGCGCGTCGGCCCGGTTCTCGGTCAGGTGGTAGCAGACGCCGAAGGCCTGACGCTGCGCCGTGGACCACAGCGCGGCGAAGGCGGTCTCATCACCCGCCCGCGCCGCCACGACGAGAAGGCTCTCGTCCTCGACGGCACTGCTCAGGGACCCACTCGTCATCGGTCGCCCATCCTCCCGAGGTGGAAAATCAGCCAATGACATCACGCCGCACGTACGCCCGGTATGAGGTAGTCCGCCATGATATTGGACCGTAACAATACAGAATTCGGAGCACTGGAGGGAGAGTCAGACGACCTGACTGAGCTGCGTCGACTCCTCTTCGACGCGGTCCCCGCGCCGACCGAGGAGGAGAGCGCGGACATGTTCGCCCAGACGTTCTCCTCGGACGAGGCCGACCTGTCCCTGCTCCCCGACCAGGACGCCCTCTCGGGCGAGCACGCGCCGGACTCCTCCGACGCCCCCGCCGACGACGCGAGCGGCCCGTTCGACGTGGACGGCCCCTCCGGGCAGGACGACGCCGGCGCGGACGGCCCGTTCGGCACGGAGGACGCCTGGCAGGACCCGGACCCCGGCGACCCCGGCAGCGACCACGGGGACCCCGGCGACCACGGTGAGGACCCGCACGCCCACGACGACGTCCACGGCGGCTGGGACCTGTTCGGCGGTGGCCTGTGACGGCGAACCCGGCCGACCTGCTGCGCCGCCTGTGCGACAGCACCTCCGCCAGGCTCGCCGGGGCGGACCTGCGCGAGCGGGTGGCGCGGGTGCGCGCCGACCTCGACGCGCCGCTGCGCGTCGCGGTGGCCGGCGCGGTCAGCAGCGGCAAGTCCACCCTCGTCAACGCCCTGCTCGGGCTGCCCGTCGCCCCGGTGGACGCCGGTGAGTGCACCTTCGTGGTCACGCAGTACGAGTACGGCGAGGACGACGGCCGCATCACGATCGAGCTCACCGACGGGACCGCGGCCTACTCGCGGCTGCTGCCCGGTCACCGGCTCCCGTCCGAGCTCGGCGTGCCGGTGGCCAGGATCCGGCGCCTGCGCGTGACGTTGAACCTGCCCTCGCTGCGCACGGTGACCATCATCGACACCCCCGGCATGAACACCGTCACCGCCGTCAACGAGCAGGCGGCCCGGAGCATGCTGTTCGGCTCCGGCGACGAGGACGACCGGGCGCAGGCGATGATCTACGTGCTGCGGTACGTCCAGAAGTTCGACGACACCGCCCTGGCGGAGTTCCGCGGCCTGACCGGCGCGTGCGGCATGAGCTGCGTCAACACCCTGGCCGTCCTCGGCCAGATCGACCGGCGCGGCGACGAGGACGACCCGTGGCCGACCGCCCGGCGCCTGGCCTCCGGCGGCTACCGGGACCTGCGCACCTCCGTCTTCGACGTGGTCCCGGTGATCGGCCTGCTGGCCGAGACCGCGCGCGCCCACCCGCTGGACGGTGAGGACTTCGAGGCCCTGCGCCGCCTGGCCGAGCTCGACGAGGACGACCTCGAGGACTACCTGCTCGACCTGGAGGACTTCCGCACCGCCTCCGACCTGCCCGTCCCGGCCGAGGTACGGCGCCGCCTGGTGGAGCGGCTGCACCGCTACGGCATCCGCGTCGCGGTCGAGGCGATCCGCCGCGGCGAGGCCGCCGACCCCGCCGCGCTGGCGGCCTGCCTGCTCCACCGCTCGGGCTACGCCTCGGCCGGACGCGCGGCCACCGGCTCCGTGGCGGCGGGCCTGGCCCACTTCGCGCGCCGCGCCGACCAGCTCAAGGCGCTCGACGCCCTGACCCGGCTGCGCAAACTCGCCCGCACGCCCGCGCTGGGATCGGACCGCGCCACCCTGGACGCGCTGGCGGCCCAGCTCGACGAGAACCGGCCGATCGCGACCGCCCTGGGCGGTCTGCGGATCTTCACCGCGGCCGAGGCGCTCGGCCGGGGCACGCTGGTCCTCAACGAGGAGATGACCGCCGAGCTGCTGAGCCTGGCCCGCAACGACGACCCCGCCGAGCAGCTCGGGCTGCCCGCGGGCGCCTCCCGGCAGGAGATCGCCGCCGCGGCCACCGCGGCCACGACGCGCTGGCGCAGGCTCGCCATGATGAACGAGGGCCGCAGCGCCGGGCACCGCGCCAGGGACGTGCTGACCGTCCTGGAGGATCTCGTCATCTCCTCCCTGGAGGAGGGCGACGGCGCGGCCGAGACCGGCGGCGAGGCGCTGCCGCCCGTGCCCGTGGACCCCGCCGCGGTCGAGGTCCTGCGCTCCAGCCCCATGGTGCCCGCCGCCGACAAGCGGGCCCTGGAGATGCTGCTCGCCGGGACCGAGCTGGCCACCCAGCTCGGCGCCCCGCCCGGCGCCCCCCGCGCCGAGATCGCCGGCTACGCCGCCGCCCTGAGCGCCCGGTTCCGGGTCCTCACCCACCGGCCGATCTCGCTGCGGCAGCGGCGGGCGGCCGAGGCCCTCTGTGACGCCTACGAGGCCATCTGGTCGCAACACCACCAGGACGGCGCCTCGCGCCGGTGACCCCGGCCCCGTACGGCACCCCATCCCCGACAGGAGAGACACGAAGATGACCACCCCTGACCCCAACGGCCCGGTGGCCCGGCTGCTGCGCTACGCCAACGAGGTGCACTCGCTGGCCGGCCGGTGCGGCAGGGCGGACCTGGCGGAGGTGCTGGCCGGCTCCGCGGCCCGGTGGAAGGACGAATGCACCGACATCGTGGTCGCCGGGGCGCAGAAGCGGGGCAAGAGCCGCCTGATCAACACGCTGGTGGGCCACCCCGACCTCGTCCCGGTCGACGCCGACGTCGCCACCAACTGCTTCCTGTCCCTGCGGCGCGGCCCCAAGCTGGCCGCCGTCGTGCACCGCGGCACCGACGCCGGGCCGGTCCAGACCCCCATCACCGTCGAGTCGATCCCCGACTACGCCTCGATGCGCGGCGACGCCGGCAAGCGCCGCGACGTCGTCAGCGTGGACATCACGCTGGACAACCCCCTGCTCGACGGCCTGCGCCTGCTCGACACCCCCGGCGTGGACAGTCTCACCGTGGGGCACCGGCAGGTGACCGTCGCCATGCTCCAGCGGGCCGACGCCCTGCTGTTCACGCTCAGCGCGCAGGACCAGCCGGTGCTCCGGCACGAGCTGGAGTTCCTGGCCGAGGCGGCCGAGCGGGTCCAGGCGATCGTGTTCGTGCTGACCAAGGTGGAGGACTCGGCCAACTGGCGGACCCTGATGGAGGAGAACCAGGCCCGGCTGAGGACCTTCGTCACCCAGGCGGTCGCGGAGAACCCGGACCGGGCAGCGACGCTCAACCCGCTGCTGGATGCCCCCTGGATCCCGGTGAGCTCCAAGCTGGCCGAGGCCGCCGAGGCCAAGCGGCGGGAGGGCCGCCAGGAGCGCGCCGACACGCTGCGGGCGCGCAGCGGCATGGACGTGCTGGAGCGGCACCTGCGGGGCTTCGCCGAGGGCCGCGACTTCGCCCGCGGCGCCACCGTGGTCAACGCCGCGCTGTCGGTCCTGGGTTCGCTGGGCACCGGGGCCAAGGACGACGTGGCCGCCGGCTCCGACGACGAGAACGACGTGGCCGCCCGGCTGGCCCAGGTCGAGGCCGGGCTGGAGGAGCTCACCGAGCTGGCCGCCCGGCGCC
Organism: Paraplanobispora siamensis; assembly: GCF_016863175.1. Classification (GTDB taxonomy): domain Bacteria; phylum Actinomycetota; class Actinomycetes; order Streptosporangiales; family Streptosporangiaceae; genus Planobispora; species Planobispora siamensis. The sequence goes on along the minus strand of NZ_BOOJ01000046.1, from coordinate 38,350 downwards.
GGGCGGGCGCGGTGGCCAACACCTTCCTCGGGCGGGAGGTCGCCGGCATCGTGGCGGCGCGCACCGCCGAGATCCGCCAGCCGTACGAGAACGCGATCGCCACGCTGAAGAAGCAGGATCAGATCGACCGCTACATGGCCGAGCTGCCGATGAGCGTGCAGCGCTCGCTGGAGGCCGCCTGGTCGCAGATCGTCTACGACGTGGAGAGGCTGGCCAGGAACACCCTGGACGCCTTCGCCCGCGACCTCGGCCTGGACCCGGTGGACCTGGCCGTCGACCGGCGCGCCCTGCCCAACCTGTCGCAGATCCAGGTCAGGGGCGACATGGCCGCCGACGCCCCGGAGAACGTGGACATGGTCCGCGACGTACTGCCCTCGGCCTCGATCGGCCTGTCCCTGGGCGGCTTCGCCGCGACGCTGCTCGGCCCGGTGGGCTTCATCCTGGTGGCCCCGGCGATCGGGGCGGCCATCTTCATGGGGCGGCGCTCGATGGAGAAGGTGCAGCGCAACCAGGCCGCGCTCAGAAGCGCCCTGCGCGACCAGTTCTCCCTGGTCTCCCGGGAGATGACGCTGGACCTGGAGCGGATGGTCGCCACCTGGCGGGTGAACGTCGAGCAGGTCGCCGACGAGAGCCTGATGCGGCGGCGCAAGGAGCTGGAGAGTCGGCGCGCCGAGCTCAAGGCCGCCTCCGCCCGCTCGGCCGAGGAGCGCAAGAAGGCCCGCCAGTCCGGCCAGGACCGGATGGCCGCGATCGACACCCTCACCGCCCGCGGCATGGAGCTGCGCAAGGAGCTCGCCGCCGCCGTGGCCGCCCTCGGCCGCTGAGGCACGGCCCGCAGAACGCGTGCCCGGGGCCGGGACACCGGCCGGTGTCCCGGCCCCGGGCGGTCTCACGGGTGCCGCGCGGCGTCGTGGCGCCTCAGTTCGCGCAGTCCTGCCTCTTGAGGACCAGGCCCATCTGGTAGATCCTCCCGCCGTCCAGGAGGAAGAAGTAGAAGACCTTCGGGTTCTTCCTGACGGTGGCGACGGGATAGCCGCTGCCGGCCGTCGACAGGTTGGGGTAGGCCCTCTCCAGCTGCCGCCGGGTGGAGCCGATCCCGATGCCCCTGGGGGTCTCGACGCCTTCGCCGGCGAAGACGGCGGCCACGCCGTACCGCCTGGAGATGAGCACGTCCGGCCCGGTGCGGTGGTGCGGGCCCGTCTTGAAGTCCCATTCCGTGCAGTTCCGCCAGCCGCCCGTGCGCACGATCTTCCTGGTCGCGCGAGCCTCCCTGGCGCTCATCCCCGGCTCCACACCGCGATATCCGAACGGTCCCAGCTTCGCCTCGACCTTCGCGGGCGCGGCGGACGCGACGGGCTCGGCGTGCGCCGCGGGCACGCCGCCGGTCAGGACCATCCCCCCGGCCAGCGCCGCCACCAGTGCCGGACGGCCCGGCCGCCGGACAGCCGCATGCTTCATCGTGATCTCCCCCGTGATTGCGATCGGCCGATCCGGTCCCGTCCGGCGGAGCCGCGCCCGAGTGGACCTTCACGCACCCTGTCATCGCAGGTTAAGCGGGAGATTCCCGCCGGAGGGGGTTCCGGCCCGGCGTGTCGGCCGGGAGCGGGCATGCCCCGTCCGGGGCCGCCCGGTCCCGGACGGCCCCGCCTCCCCGCGGCCTCGCGGAGGCGGGGCTCACAGGGGCAGGTGCACCAGTGTCGCGGGGTGGTCCCTGGCGGTGCCGGTGACGTCGTCGGGACGGTGCAGGCACAGCAGGCCCGTGGGGACCCTGGCGACGGGTTCGAAGCTGCCCGGAGTGCGGTGCACCTCGCGGGCGCCGCCCGGGGTGACGTGCAGGAGCCTGCTGCGCCCGGCGTCCAGCATGGTCATCCACATGGAGTCGCCGTCGGCGACCATGCGCGGGCGCTCCCAGCGGTGACGGGAGGTCAGGTGACCCGACAGCGTCGCCGACTGCTTGCCCATCAGGAAGTCCACCTTGTGGCCGCGCTCGTCGAAGACCCCGACCGACCAGCCGCGGGCGGGGCTGACCTGGTCGGTGCCGACGGCGTAGATGTGGTTGCCCGCCGGGAACCAGCGCAGCGCCCCGGCCCGCGGACGCGGCATGACCAGCGTGGTGCGGCCGTCGGCGGTGTCGGCCTCCAGCCCCGCCGAACTGGCGGTGAACCACCTGCCCTTGTGCAGGACGACCTGGTGCAGCCAGCTGCGCCCCGCCTCGCGGACCGTGGGGCGCACGATGCCGCCCGGATCGATCAGGCACAGCACCTGCCAGGGCCGGAAGTCCTGGTGCCGGTTGGCGAACAGCGGCTTGTTGCTGCTGAACTGCCCCAGCACGACCGTGCAGCCCGGTGCGCCCACCGAGGGCGCCGGCTCGGTGCCGCTGGGCGCGTCCTGGTCGAGCAGCCGCCGCTGCCGGTGGTCCTCGTTGACGAACCACTGGGCGTAGGCGCCGAGGTCGCGGGGCAGCGGCTCGTGGAAGAAGCCCCCGCCGAGGCTGAGTTCGAGCATCGACAGGTGGCCGGTCTCCCCCCAGGGCAGGCCGACGGTGGAGTCGACCGCGATGATCTGGCGGGGCTGGTAGAAGACCCACGCGACGGGCCCGTGGGCCAGCACGGTCGGGTTGCCCCACATCTGCAGGGGATGGGTGGAGCGCACGACCAGGTCGGGGGTGAGCGTGCGGGCCAGCACCTGCGCCGGTCCGACCTGCTCCACCGTGACGACGCCCTCGCCGGAGGCGGCCCACTCCACCAGGCGGCCGAAGCCGAGCTCGCGGTCGTGCCGGCCGCCGATCCCGTCGAGCCTGCGCAGGAAGTGACCGGCCTCGAAGGCCTGGTGGACGAAGACCCTGCCGCTCTCGGCGCGCGCCTCCAGCACCCCGTCCATCACTCTCTCGATCCCCTGGACCTGGGGACCGGCGGAGGAGGACCGGCCGGAGACGACGGGGTGCCCCCCGGTCGAGCCGCCCGCGGGGCCCGCCGGGGCCTGGGGGCCGCCCTGCAGGCCCGCCGGGACGGCCGGGTGCCCTCCGGTGGGACCGCCTCCCGGGAAGGACTGGTGGCCTCCTGAGGGGCCGGCCGGAACGGGACCGGCCGGAACGGGGCCGACGGCTGCCTGGTGCCCCCCGGTCGGGCCGCCGGAGGGGCCCACGAGGGCCTGGTGCGCGCCGGTCGAGCCGGGCCGCTGGCCGGAGCCGGTGCGCGAGGGGATGTTGTGGCCGCCGGTGTCGCGGGGCTCGACCTTGAGCTTCCAGGCGAGCTGCGCGGCGCCGTACGCGACCACGATCTTCGGGTCGTCGTAGGTCTTGACCATCTCGCCGTGGCGCTCGCGCACGACCTGCTGGACCAGCGGCATCCGGCTGGCGCCGCCGGTCATGAACACCGCGCCCAGCTCCTCGCGCGCCACTCCGGCGCGGCGGATGGTCTCGTCGAGGATGTCGACCGTCTTGACGATCTCCTCCCCGATCAGGCCCTCCAGGTCGGACCTGGTGATGTGCACGTCCTCGTTGATGCCCACCACGTAGTGCGAGGAGGTGTCGAACTTGGACAGGGCCTCCTTGGCCTCCCTGGCCATCTTGAACAGGTCGGCGGCGTAGCTCAGGTAGCGGCGCTCGGAGCTGGTGGTGACCTGCTCCCACCACTCGGGGTCGTGGGTCTCGATCTGCGTGCCGAGGAAGGCGAAGACCTGCTCGTCGAAGCTCTCGCCGCCGATCTCGTCGTGGCCCCCCGGCTCGCCGACGACCTTGAAGTCGCTGCCGTCCACGGTCAGCACGGCCGCGTCGAAGGTGCCGCCGCCCAGGTCGTAGACCGCCAGGTGCGAGCCCGCGGCCACCCTTCCGGCGGAGGCGAAGTAACGGGCCGAGGCCACCGGCTCGTCGATGAGCACGATGCGCACGCCGCGCACGACCTTCTTGGCCGCCGCCACCAGCACCGCCTTGCGCTCCTCGCTCCAGGCGACCGGGTGGGTCAGCGCGATGCAGTCGGGCGCCGCCCCGTCGAAGCGCCGCCGGCCCTCGCTCACGAACAGCTCCAGCAGCGCCGCCATGGCGTCGGTGACGTCCACGGGGACCCCGCCGAGCAGCATCCTGCCGCGGCCGACGTAGCGCTTGGGGTTGCGCTCGACCCGCTCGGGGCTGATGCCGATCCCCCGCTGGGCGACCCGGCCGGCCACCAGGGTGCCGCGCTCGTCGAGCATCACGGCGGAGGGGATGCGCCTCTCCCCCTCCACCTCGAGGATGTCGAAGCGTCCCTCGGCCGCTATCACCCCGGCGGAGAAACTCGTGCCGAGATCCACGCCGAGGCACCACTGCGCCATTTCTCACTCCTCATCGATGCGAACCCGCTCGTCGATGCGAACCCGCATCATCTCGCATCCACCGCCCGCGTCCCATCCGGGGCAGGCACTCTGGGAACGATCCAGAATGTACGAAAGGAACGACAGCGTGGATCCGGAGCGGAAGACCATCTTCCTACGATCCGCGGATATCTCGTGATTTTCCGCGTTCCGGCGACGTCCGTCAGCTCTCCGGCGTCCCCCCGGAGCGCCCGGCCAGGGCGGCGAGCACCCGGGCGAACTCCGGAGGCGGGGCCACGACCAGTCGCAGCTGACCGTCCTGGTCGACCAGCTCGGCCTTGATCAGGGCCAGGCGACCGCCGTGCCACCAGTACACCTGCGGGCTGAGCGGGTCGGATCCCCGCTCGAACTCCCACTGCCCGAAGAGCCGCAGCCGCTCGATCGCCCGCACGACGCCGATGCCCTCGACGGGATGGACGATCATCGTCGCCGGGTCGGGCAGCACCACGAGCACGCCGTCGTCGGGAACGGGCAGATAGTCGTCCAGGCGGCGCAGGTGGGCGGCGGCGCAGGCGGTGGGGCCGGTCAGCCGCAGGATCGCCACCCCGCCGAGGTCGTCCTCGATCACGGAGAGGCGCTCGTCCTGGTGGGCGTTGTCCAGGGCCAGCTCCAGCGCCTGGGCGGCGGTGATCGGCCAGCAGCCGACCTCCTCGGGGCGGACCGGGCGCACACCGGCGCCGTAGCCGACCGTCAGCACCTCGACCAGGTCGGCGGTCAGGTGGCGGCCCACCACGTGCTCCGACAGCAGGTCGTCGTCGAGTTGGACGCGGGTCCGCAGCATCGGGCGGACCTGGGCCAGGTCGCAGGCGTCCAGCGGCTCGTCCACCGTGGCCAGGACGTGCGAGAGGTGCTCGGAGACCAGCACGGGCCAGTCCTCGCGGGAGCGGCGGGCGGCCTCGGCGCGCAGCCCCGCCAGCCGTACCGTGATCTCGCGCGGCCCGGAGAGGGTCAGCGTGCCGCCGTCGGGGGCGAAGGAGCAGGTGTAACCGAGGGAGTCGGCGACCAGGCCGAGCAGCGAATCGAGATCGACGTCCTCGATCCGCCGCGGCGGCGGTGTCTCGGCCCGCCGGTCGCGATGCCGCCGGAACAGCCTCACGCGTGCATCCCCTCTGCCGATTTTTCTCCCCTCCCTAGGGTGCCCTGTCCCGATTGTGGATGGACCAGGCCAGAGAGCACGATTCAGCATCAATAGCACCAAGTGCCCCCATTGGCACACTGAGCTGGGGTGATCCATGCCCAACGGGCAACCCCGCGACTACAGGAACGCCGAACGGGGCCAGGTGCTCCTCCAGCACCGGATAGGGATCGCCGCACTCCACCCACGAGCCGAGCGCGAACCCCGCCGCCCCCTCCAGCGCGCCCGCCTGCGCCAGCTGGGTGAGCATCCGGTCGATCCGGTAGGGCGCCTCGCAGACGTCCTCCAGCAGCACGATCCGGCCCCGGGCGTCCATCTGGTACGGCGTGCCGCACAGCGCGGCCAGCAGCGACAGGTTGCCCCCGGTGACGGGACCCGTCGCGGCACCCGGGGACAGGACGCGGTCGCCGCTGACCGGCGGGGCCTGGGCGAACAGGGCCGCGGTGAAGTGCTCGAAGGTGCGGGGCTCCGGCCCGTCGTCGTCGCTGATGGTGGAGCAGGCAGGCATCGGGCCGAACCAGGACATGACGCCGAGCTCGACGGCGAAGGCCCGGTGCAGGGCGGTGACGTCGCTGGAACCGGCCAGGGTCTTCGGCCCGGCCGCCCGCATCGTCTCCCAGTCGAGCAGGCCCAGGATCCGGGTCGCGCCGTACCCGCCCCTGGCGCACAGCACGGCCGAGACCGCCGGATCGCACCAGGCCTCCTGCAGATCGGCCGCCCGGTGGGCGTCGGAGCCGGCCAGATAGCGGTCGCGCTCCAGCGCGTGCGGCCCGACGACGACCTTCAGCCCGAGGTCCCGCAGCACCCGGACGCCGCGCGCCAGCCGTACCGGATCGGGAGGACCGCAGGGGGAGACCACCGCGACCGTGTCACCGGGCCGCAGAACGGGCGGGACGATCGCGGCCTGCGTGCCGGGCCGGGCGGGGGGAACGGGAACGGCCTGCGTGCCCGGTCGGGCGGATGGAGCGGACGCGACCTCTGCGCCGAGCCGGGTCGCCGCGGCCCCTGTCACCGGACGGGCGGGCGGTGCCGATGCGCCCTCTGTCCCGGGCCTGACGGGCGTGGCCGGTTCGTTCACCCGGCAAACGGTGCCACACTTGGGGTCAGATATGCGACCTCCGACCCACATCCTCGTGGTCAACGGCATCAAGGTCCGCAGGCCGGTCTTCGTGCTCGCCGCCCCGCACTCCGGCGCGGACCTGCTCGCCCGTGCCCTCAAACGCTCCCCGGGCTTCCACGTCACCATGGGCCGCTCCTCGGTGACCCACGTCGTGCACGCCTTCGCCCGCCGTCCCTCCATCGCCCGCCGCGGCCTGGGGGCCACCCGCGTGCTGCGCGACGCCATGGCCGAGGCCTGGCAGATCCTGCCCGGCGCCTGCGTCGAGTGCCCGGCCGCGTGCCGGGAGGCGGGGAACGTGACGGGGGCGGGCCCGTGCGTCGTCTCGGGCACCGTGGCCCGCTTCGGCGACGCCAGCCCCGACCTGATCTACAGCGCGCAGGTGCTGCTGCAGGCCTTCCCCGACGCCCGGTTCGTCCAGCTCATCCGCGACGGCCGCGACGTGGCCGCCGACATGATGGCCGATCCGGCGGCGCTGTCGTGGTTCAGGCCGGCCATGCTGAGCGACGAGACCGAGTTCCCCAACGCCTTCCTGGGCGTCAAGTCCGCCGAGCACGTCGAGCGGTGGAAGGCCATGTCCACGGCCGGCAAGTGCGCGCTGCGCTGGCGCGGGGCCGTGCGCCTGTCGGCCGAGCTCCACCGGGAGCTGCCCCGCGAACAGCTGCTGACGCTGCGCTACGAGGACATGGTCGCCTCCCCCGCCGAGGCGTTGGAGGCCCTGTCCCGCTTCCTGGAGACGCCGGTGTCCCGGATCTCCCTGTACGGCCGCGGCGTCCCGAGGACGGGCGTCTGGCGCACCCGGCTGCGCGCGGAGGACGCGGCGCTGGTGGAGAAGGTCGGCCGCGAGGAGCTCACCCGCCTGGGCTACCGCTGACCACGACGCCGGGACGGCGTCGCGGTCGTGGGCGAACCGGGTGCGGTACGGCTCGGCGTCAGCGGTCGTGGGCGAACCGGGTGCGGTACGGCTCGGCGTCAGCGGTCGTGGGCGAACTGGGTGCGGTACAGCTCGGCGTAGACGGCGTCCTTGGCCAGCAGTTCCTCGTGGCGGCCGCTCTCCACGATCCGCCCGTCCTGGACCACCAGGATCTGGTCGGCCTCGCGGATGGTGGACAGGCGGTGGGCGATGACCAGCGAGGTCCGGCCGGCCAGGGCCGTCTTGAGCGCCCGCTGCACGGCGGCCTCCGACTCGGAGTCCAGGTGCGCGGTGGCCTCGTCCAGCACGACCACCCGGGGCGCCTTGAGCAGCAGCCGGGCCAGCGCCAGGCGCTGCTTCTCGCCGCCGGACAGCCGGTAGCCGCGATCGCCCACCACGGTCTCCAGCCCCTCGGGCAGGGACTCGACCAGGTCGGCGATCTGCGCGGCGCGCAGCGCCTCCCAGATCTCCCCGTCGGTCGCGCCGGGCCGGGCGTAGCGCAGGTTGGCGCCGATGGTGTCGTGGAACAGGTGGGCGTCCTGCATCACGACGCCCACGGTGTCGCGCAGGGAGGCGAGGGTGGCCTCGCGCACGTCCATGCCGTTGATCCGCACCGCGCCCTCGTTGACGTCGTAGAGCCGCGAGACCAGGGAGGTGATGGTCGTCTTGCCCGCGCCCGAGGGGCCGACCAGCGCGACCAGCTCGCCGGGGCGGGCGGTGAAGCCGATGCCCCGCAGCACCTCGTGGCTCTGCCCGGTGTCGGGCCTGGCCACCGACTCCAGCGAGGCCAGCGACACCTCCGAGGCGGCCGGATAGCGGAAGACGACCTCGTCGAACTCCACCGTGGCGGGACCCGCCGGGACGGGCTCGGCCCCGGGCTTCTCCGCGACCATCGGCTTGAGGTCGAGGACCTCGAAGACCCGGTCGAAGCTGACCAGCGCGGTCATCACGTCCACGTGCACGTTGGACAGGCTCGTCAGCGGGCCGTACAGGCGCATCAGGAGCGCGGCCAGCGCGACCAGGGTGCCGACCTCGAAGGCGCCGTTCACGGCCAGCACCCCGCCGGCGCCGTACACCAGCGCGGTGGCCAGGGCGGCCACCAGGCCCAGGGCGACCCGGAACACCGTCCCGTACATGGCGACGGTGACGCCGACGTCGCGGACCCGCCCGGCCCGGCCGCCGAAGACCTCCGCCTCCTCCTCGGGCCTGCCGTACAGCTTGGCGACCATGGCGCCGGCGACGTTGAAGCGCTCGGTCATCATGGAGCTCATCTCGGCGTCGAGCTCCATCTGCTCGCGGGTGAGCCCGGACATCTTCCTGCCGACCCACTTGGCCGGGAAGATGAAGATCGGCAGCAGCACCAGGGCGACCGCGGTGATCTGCCAGGACAGGGCGATCATGGCGCCGAGCACCAGCACCAGCATGACCACGTTGGAGACCACCGACGACAGCGTGCTGGTCAGCGCCCGCTGGGCGCCGATCACGTCGGTGTTGAGCCGGGAGACCAGGGCGCCGGTCTGGGTCCGCATGAAGAACGCCACCGGCATGCGCTGCACGTGGTCGAAGACCTCGGTGCGCAGGTTGTAGATCAGTCCCTCACCGACGCGGGCGGAGAACCAGCGCTGGGCCAGGCCGAGCGCGGCGTCCACGACCGCGAGCGCGGCGATGGCCAGCGCGAGCCGGACGACGAGGGCGGTGTCCTTGTTCGCGATGCCCTCGTCGATGATCGCCTTCATCAGCAGCGGGTTGACGATCACGATGACCGAACCGAGCACCACCAGCGCGAGGAAGGCGGCGATGTGCCGGGAGAACGGCCGCGCGTAGCGCGCGATCCGTCTGACCGTCCCCGGGGCGAGCCGCTCCTTCGTCACGGAACTGTCGCGCCGGAGCGAGCGCATCGCCTGGGGACCGAACCCCCCGCCCATCATCGTCATGTGACCTCCTCTCCCGATGCGAGCACCGGGAGAGGCTACGCGATTCCCGGGTCAGCCAGAGGCGAACACGATCGCCCCGCGTGACCCGGGAAGGACGTGATCAGCCGAACAGCGATCTGATCCGCTGCGCCTGCTCCCGGCGCTCGGCCGCACACTGCTCCTCCAGCGTGCGGACCGAGGCGCCCTGCAGCAGCCTCTTGGTGGCCGCGGCGGCGTCCCGGTTGGTCGCCAGCAGCGCGGCCGACAGGTCCGCCACGGCCTGCGTCAGCTCCGCGGGCGCGACGACCAGCTCGGCCAGGCCGATCCTGGCGGCCTCCTCGGCCCCCACGACCCGCGCCGTGAGACAGATCTCGACGGCGCGGGACAGGCCGACCAGGTCGACCAGGGGCTTGGTCCCGGTCAGGTCGGGCACCAGCCCCAGCGCGGGCTCCTTCATGCACAGCTTGGCGTCGTCGGCCAGGATGCGCAGGTCACAGGCCAGCGCGAGCTGGAATCCGGCCCCGACGGCGTGTCCCTGGACGGCCGCGATCGAGACGATGTCCGGACGCCTCAGCCACAGAAACCCCTCCTGAGCCTTGGCGATCCGCTCCTCGAAGGCCTTGCCCTCGAGGGTCGCGGCGCTGGCGAACGAGCCCTGTCCGGGAACCCCCTCCGGGGTGAACATCCGCAGGTCGATCCCTGCCGAGAAGGACGGCCCCTCACCTCGGACCACGACGATTCTCACCTGCTGCGGCAGGTTCTCACCGATTTGAGCCAGTGCCGACCAGGTGGCGAACGTCTGTGCGTTCCGCTTTTCCGGCCGGGCCAGCGTTACCGTCGCGATCTCGCCGTCCACCTCGAAGCGCAGACCGGCCTCCTCCAGGGAGACCTTCTCCGCCCTCCCCCCAGGCGCCACTTCCGTCATCGCTCGCCCTCCCATTGACGTGCCGTCCATCTCGCCCGAGCCTATCGAGTCTCCAGAATGAGGTTCTATAGGCCCGGGCGGACGGTTGACGGCGGACGAGCGGCTGCGGTCGCGCGTTCCGAGGCGGGGTCAGCGCTTGGACTTGCCTCGGGTGGCGCCGCCGCGCCCTCGCAGAGTCACGCCGGACTCGCTGAGGATGCGGTGGATGAACCCGTACGAGCGGCCGGTCGAAGCGGCCAGGGCGCGGATGCTCTCGCCCGAGCTGTAGCGCTTCTTGAGATCGGCGGCCAGTTTTTCACGGTCGGCCCCGGTCACCCGGGTGCCCTTCTTCAGAGTCTCGGCCACGAGTACCTCCTGTAGTGCCAGACTTCCGCAGCGTTACTCCGCCATGATCAGTCATTTCTGCGGGATCGGCTACCTACTCCTAGGGAAAAGATCCGTACCCGCTCAAATTAAGATCAGGCAAGTGCCACAAGATCGGAAAATTCGTCGCTCCACGCGTCTTCAACTCCGTCAGGCAGCAAGATCACCCTATCCGGCTGCAGAGCGTCGACAGCACCCTCATCATGCGTAACTAGGACAATCGCCCCGGAATAGGACCTCAGCGCCGAAAGAACCTGCTCGCGGCTGGCCGGGTCGAGGTTGTTGGTGGGCTCGTCGAGCAGCAGGACGTTGGCCGCCGAGAGCACCAGCGTGGCCAGGGCCAGACGCGTCTTCTCCCCGCCCGACAGCACGCCCGCGGGCTTGTCCACGTCGTCGCCGGTGAACAGGAACGAGCCCAGGACCTTGCGCAGCTCGACGTCGGCGAGTTCCCCGCCGGCCGAGCGCATGTTCTCCAGCACGGTCCGCTCGGGGTCGATCGTCTCGTGCTCCTGGGCGTAGTAGCCCAGCTTGAGGCCGTGCCCCGGCTTCACCTCGCCGGTGTCGGGCTTCTCGATGCCGGCCAGGATGCGCAGCAGCGTGGTCTTGCCCGCGCCGTTCAGGCCCAGGATGACGACCCTCGTGCCCCGGTCCACGGCGGCGTTGACGTCGGTGAAGACCTCCAGCGAGCCGTAGGACTTCGACAGCTCGGTCGCCGTGATCGGGGTGCGCCCGCACGGGGCGGGCTGGGGGAAGCGGAGCTTGGCGACCTTGTCGCTGCGCCGCTCCACCTCCAGGCCGGACAGCAGCCGCTCGGCGCGGCGCTGCATGTCCTGGGCCGCCTTGGCCTTGGTGGCCTTGGCCCGCATCTTGTCGGCCTGCGCCATCAGCGCCGAGGCCTGCTTCTCGGCGTTGGCCCGCTCACGCCTGCGGCGCTTCTCGTCGGTCTCCCGCTGGGCGAGATAGGCCTTCCAGCCGACGTTGTAGGTGTCGATCACCGCACGGTTGGCGTCCAGGTGCAGAACCCGGTTTACCGTCGCTTCAAGGAGACCGACGTCGTGGCTGATAATGATCAAGCCACCCTGATGTGATCGCAAAAAGTCACGGAGCCAGCTGATCGAGTCCGCGTCGAGGTGGTTTGTGGGCTCGTCCAGCAGGAGAGTCTCCGCCCCGCTGAACAGGATCCGGGCCAGCTCCACCCGCCTGCGCTGACCTCCGGAGAGGGTCTCCAGCGGCTGGGTGAGCACCCGGTCGGGCAGCCCGAGGCTGGAGGCGATCGAGGCGGCCTCCGACTCGGCGGCGTATCCGCCCAGGACGTGCAGCCGGTCCTCCAGCCGCCCGTAGGCGCGCACCGCGCGGTCCCTGGTGCGCTGGTCGGCCGAGGACATGCCCTGCTCGGCCTCGCGCAGCTCGCGCAGCACCTCGTCCAGCCCGCGCGCCGACAGGATGCGGTCGCGGGCGATCACCTGGAGGTCGCCCGTGCGCGGGTCCTGCGGCAGATAGCCCACCGAACCGGTGATGGTGACCGTGCCCGAGGCGGGGATCCCCTCACCGGCCAGCACCCGGGTCAACGTGGTCTTGCCCGCGCCGTTGCGCCCGACGAGCCCGATCTTGTCCCCGGCGTTGACCCGGAACGACGCACCCTCGATGAGCAGGCGGGCTCCGGCGCGCAGTTCGATGTCAGAAGCTATGATCATGGTTGGAGAACACTCCCAGGCTGGAGATACACAGGCTCACTACGTCGCTGCCACCGAGCCCGCCGCGTCCTGTGTCTCCCGGCTCTCGGCTCGGCCGTCCCGCCCCGTCGCGGTCGGCGTCAATCGGGAGTGCGCATACCGATCAGTGTACGGCTCGCGCGCGCCGCTCCCTTCCATGATCAGCCGGGATCGACGACCTTTATCCTGACCGCGCGGAACTGCGCCGGGGTGCCGGTCAGCACCGTCAGGCGGGGGTCGGGGACCGTCAGGAAGGGCTCGGCCTCCAGCGCGAAGACCGGGGCGAGGCGGCGGTCGGCCCGCAACGCGTCCACCGCGCGCCGGTCGCCGCCCAGGATCACCGCCTCCAGCTCGGCCACGTGCGGGCCCAGGATCCGCAGCGCCACCTCGGCCGCCGCCTCGTGCGCCTGGCCGACCTGCTTCTCCCTGCGCCGGGCGAAACGCTGCTGCGACCACCCGCCCGCCGCGCTGCGGCCGTGGACCTGCCGCGAGCCGACCTTGGAGGAGAGCAGCGTCTCCCCCTGGAAGATCCCGGCTGCGTGACCGCCGAGCCGGACCAGCAGCACGCCGATCCGGCGCTCCCTGCGCGCGTGGGTGGTCAACCGGGCCAGCGGGCCGCCGCCCTCGGGAGTCAGCGGCGGGAAGGGCACCAGCATCTCGGCCACCGCCCCGTCGCCGCCCTCGATCCGCACCACCTCGTCGGCGGCGGTCACCTCGATCGGTCCGTGCCGCTGCGCGAAGCCGTCGATCCAGCGGCCGAGCCGCTCCGGTCCCACCGAGACCCAGCGCCCTCCCCCCGCTGCCGGTCGTGACGTCATGACCCGGACCCTACTGGGCTTATGCGCCCTCCGGGTCGCCCCGCGGGCGAACAGGAGACAAGGAGGTGAAAATGGGACAACAGGCGGAGAAATATCGGTGAACATCGCCGCACGTGCCTTACATCCGCCCCAGGTGTGACTCATTGTCTCTGTACGTGCCGACCAATACGCAGTTCGCCCCCTCGGAGAGCTCCGGCGCCACCGCGGCGGCGCCGCCGATCACCGTGGCGGGCATCGCGCCGATCGTCGACCTCGACACCGGGGGCGTCATCGCGCTTCAGGCGGTCGGCGGCGATCTGGGAGAGGGCGGCTCCGGCCACGGAGACGTCGTCGCCCTCGCCGCGACCGTCACGAACCTCTCCAGGAGCGAGACCCCCCTGCCCCTGGTCCTGCCCCTCCCCACGGCCGCGGTGATCAGCGGCTCGGCCGCGATGGCGCCGCTCCACGAGGCGCTGCGCGTGTCGGGGCGGCGGCCCCGCGAGATCATCCTGATGATCAGGGGCGGGTTCGCCGAGACCGACCGCCGGGCCCTGCTCATCGGGCTGGACGGGCTGCGCGCCATCGGCTATCTCATCGCGGTGGGCGACCTGGGCACCGCCCACGTCCCGCTGGACCTGCTCACCGACGCCTCGCCGTACCTGGCGGTGATCTCCCCCCGCCTCGTGGCGCGGATCCCGCGCGACGCGCGCCGCGCGGCGCTGGCCGAGTCGATGGTGTCCCTCGCCGTGAACGTGGGCGCCCACGTGCTCGTCCCCGGCGTCTCCCAGGAGGCCCAGCTCGCCGCCGTCCGCTCCTGGGGGGTACGGCTGGCGCAGGGACCGCTGCTGGTCCCCGGCCCCTCCGGCCGGATCCACGTCCCGTTGCCGGTCGCCGAGCCCGAGCCGGTCCAGCTCCTGCTCGGCCCGCGCGTCCAGGAGTTCCTGCTGCCCGCGGTGACGCTCCCCGAGGAGGCCACCGCCGAGGACGCCGTCGAGGTCTTCAGCAGCGAGCCCTCCATCTCCAGCGTGGTCCTGGTCGACGAGTACCAGCGGCCGAAGGGCAGCCTGGACCGCAGCCGCTTCCTGCTGTCCATCGCCAGCCGGTTCGGCCACGCCCTGCACGGCAGGAAACCGGCCGTGCGCCTGGCCGACAGTGTCCGCGCGGTCCCCCGGACGACGCCGGCCATCGCCGCCATGCAGGTCGCCGGGCGCGACGACGAGCGCGTCTACGACGACCTGGTGGTCACCGACGAGGTCGGCCGCTGCATGGGCATCGTCCGCGTATCCGATCTGATCCGCCAGGTGGCGGGGATGCGGCGCTGACGATCTGAGGACGACCACCGCCTCAGACGCCTGGAGGTGATCCGTCGCGGAACGCTCAGTGTGAGTCGGCCGTCTAATCGATCACGGATCTGCGCCACCCGAAACGCCCGGCCGCCCTGCTGTGCGCTCTGGCAGCGCCGTTGCTGTACGCCGGAGTGACCCTGATCGCCCTCCGGTCGGCCGCCCAGGCGGGGCTCGACCCCGGGCACGAGGGCTGGAACGACCTGCTGCCGGGCCGGCTGGACGGGGCGATCGAATCGGCGAGGGGATGGGTGGGCGCCGTCGCCCTCATCCTCGCCGCCGAGGCGGCCGTGCTCGCCGCGCTGGGGGGCCGGCCGAACCGCCGATCCACCGTCGGCGGCCTCGTGCTGTGCACGGCCGTCGGCATGGCCTACCTGATGAGTCTCGCTCTGGCCGTACTGAGCACTTACGCAATCGTGCTTCATCCCTCTGGCGATACCGATCTCGGGCCGCTTTCCCCCGGTTGGCACTTACCTGCACTGATCGTCATCGCCGTCGCGGCCCTCACCGGGCTGACCGTCTGGCTGTCCGCTGCGGTCAAGGAGGCCTCCGCCTTTACGCTGTAGATTCGTGGATAGGCGACCGTTCCCTTGGCAGGCCCGCATGATCCATGTAGGAAAGGGCCACACAAGAAAGGGCCGCAGGGGCGACAGGGGGACATGCCACGATGCGAGAGCGCGACCTCCCGGTGGGGCGCAGGGCCCTGCTCGGCGCGGGCCTGCTCGCCGGCGCCGGGGCGGCGCTGGCCGGGTGCACCTCCGACGGTTCCGGTGACCGCCCCGCGACCGCGGACACCGGCCGGGCCGACGGGTCCGCGCCACCGTTCGACCCGGCGAGCTGGGAGTCGGTGCGTGCCCAGTTCGCCCTGGATCCGGGATACGCCCAGTTCGCCGCCTACGTGCTGGCCTCACATCCCGCCCCGGTACGGCGGGCCGTCGAGGAGCACCGGCGCGGCCTGGACGCCGACACCGCGGCCTATCTGAACGGCCCCGACCGGGAGGAGCCCGTACGTCAGGCCGCCGCGGACTATCTCGGCGGCGAGGCGGACGAGGTGGCGCTCACCGACAGCACCACCATGGGCCTGGGCCTGCTGTACGGCGGGCTGCGGCTGCTGCCGGGCCAGGACGTGCTGACCACCGAGCACGACTTCTACGCCACGCACGAGAGCCTGCGGCTGCTGGCCGAGCGCACCGGGGCGCGGGTCCGCCGGGCGCGCCTGTACGACGAGCCGTCCACCGCCTCGGCGGATGCGATCGTCTCCCGGCTGAAGGAGGCGCTCGGCCCCAGGACCCGGGTGGTCGCCGTCACCTGGGTGCACTCCGGTACCGGGGTGCGGCTGCCCGTCCGCGAGATCGCCCGCATGCTCGCCGAGGCCAACGCCTCCAGGGACGAGCAGGACCGGGCGCTGCTGTGCGTGGACGGCGTGCACGGGTTCGGGGCGCTGGCCGACGACGTCGGCGACCTCGACTGCGACTTCCTGGTCAGCGGGACCCACAAGTGGCTGTACGGCCCGCGCGGCACCGGCATCGTCTGGGGCCGCGCCTGGGACGCCGTGCGCCCCGTCATCCCCAGCTTCTCCGGGCCCGCCTTCAGCGGATGGATCGACGGGCACGTCCCGTCCGGACCCGGCGGCGTCCTCGGCACGCCCGGCGGCTATCACAGCTTCGAGCACCGCTGGGCGCTCGACGAGGCCTTCGCCTTCCACCGGGCGATCGGCAAGGACCGCGTCGCCGCCCGGATCGCCGAACAGGCCACCCGGCTCAAGGAGGGGCTGTCCGCGCTGCGGAACGCGCGGCTGGTCACCCCCGTGGACGCCGGGCTCTCGGCCGGGCTCGTCTGCTGCGCGATCGTCGGCGTGGACGCCGGTCTGGCCGCCCGGCGCCTGCGGGAACGCCACCGGATCATCGCGAGCGTCACGCCGTACCGGGAGCAGTATCTCCGCTTCGGTCCCGGGATCGTCACCACGCCCGAGGAGGTCGACCGAGTGATCAAGGCCGTCGCGACCCTCGAATGACCGTATGCTACAACTTAGGCATACCTAAGTTGTGATGATGCGGGGAGTGGCATATGGCAGACGGCAGGCCCGTGCGGAAGGCGACCCGAGGCGAGGTGCTCCGCACCGAACGGCTCACTCCTCACATGATCCGGGTGGTGCTCGGCGGTGAGGACCTCCGTGGCCTGCGCGCCGGGGAGTTCACCGACCACTACGTCAAGCTCCTGTTCCCGCCCGCCGGGGTGACCTATCCGGCGCCGTTCGACATGGAGGCGATCCAGCGCGACCTGCCCCGCGAGCAGTGGCCCACCACCCGGACCTACACGGTCCGCGCCTGGGACCCGGAGGCGGCCGAGCTGACCCTCGACTTCGTCCACCACGGCGACAGCGGCCTGGCCGGTCCGTGGGCCGCGCGCGTCCAGCCCGGCGAGGAGATCTGGTTCTTCGGCCCCGGCGGCGCGTACGCGCCCTCCCCCGAGGCCGACTGGCACCTGCTGGTGGGCGACGAGAGCGCCCTGCCCGCCATCGCCGCGTCCCTGGAGCGCCTGCCCTCCGGCGCGCCGGCCTTCGTGTTCGTCGAGGTGGCCGGTCCCGAGGAGGAGCAGCGGCTCGACACCCCCGGCGACGCCAAGATCACCTGGCTGCACCGCGGCGACGCGCAGGTCGGCGAGGCCCTGGTCACCGCCGTCCGCGAGCTCGACTTCCCGCCGGGGACCCTGCACGCCTTCGTCCACGGCGAGGCCAACTTCGTCAAGGCGCTCCGCCGCCACCTGCGCACCGAGCGCGGCATCCCGCTCTCCCAGCTGTCCATCTCGGGCTACTGGCGGCTCGGCCGCGACGAGGACGGCTGGCAGTCCTCCAAGCGCGAGTGGAACCAGAAGATCGAGGAGGAAGAGGCCGCCGCCCTCTCCTCCTGATCCCGGTCCTTCAGAGCCAGCCCTGGGTCCGGGCCCGCTGGACGGCCTCGACGCGGTTGCGTGAGTGGGTCTTCCGGATGGCCGAGGACAGATAGTTGCGGACCGTGCCCTCCGACAGGTGCAGGCGCCGGGCGATGTCACCGATCGTGGAGCCGTCGACGGCGGCGGCGAGGACGTCCCGCTCGCGGGGGGACAGCGGGTTCGGGCCCGCGCTGAGGGCCGCGGCGGCCAGCCCGGGGTCGATCACCCGCTCGCCCGCGTGGACGCGGCGGATGGCGGCGGCCAGCTCGCGTGCCGGGCTGTCCTTGACCAGGAAGGCCGCCGCGCCCGCCTCCATCGCCCGGCGCAGATAGCCGGGGCGGCCGAAGGTCGTCAGGATCACGACCCGGCACCCCGGCAGCTCCCGCAGGATCCGCTCCCCGGCCTCGATGCCGTCGCCGCCGGGCATCTCGATGTCCAGCAGGGCCACGTCCGGCCGGACCCGCAGCGCCACCTCCAGCGCCTGCGCCCCGGAGGCGGCCTCCCCCACCACCTCGATGTCGGGCTCCAGACCGATCAGCGACGCCAGCGCGCCGCGGACCATCGCCTGGTCCTCGGCCAGGATGACCCGGATCACGCCCTCGCCTCCATCTCCCCCGGCACGCGGACCCATAGCCCGGTCACACCCCCGACTCCGTCCGCATCGGCACACGGGCCCGCATCCAGGTCATGTCCCGGCCTCCGTCCCCGCCGGCACACGCACCCGCAGCCGGAATCCGCCGCGGTGCGCCGGACCGCTCTCCACCGTGCCGCCGGCCGCCTCCACCCGCTCCGCCAGGCCGCTCAGCCCGTTGCCGGGTTCGTACGGCTCCCGCACGCGGCCGTCGTCCACCATCTCCAGGACGCCGGCCGTCCCGTCGAAGCCTATGGTGATCTCGCAGCGGGTCGCGCGGGCGTGCCGGATGACGTTGGTGGTCCCCTCCCGCAGCGCCCGGCCGAGCAGCCCGTCCACCTCCGGCGGCAGCGGCGTCCCCGACAGCCGGATCGGCACCCGCAGCCCGGCCGCCTCCAGCGCGGCGCGGGCGCCGTCCAGCTCCTGGGCCAGCTCGCGCCGCCGGTAGCCGGTGACCGCCTCGCGCACCTCCGTCAGCGCCTTGCGGGCGACGGACTCGATGTCGCGGATCTCCGCCAGGGCCCGGTCGGAGCCTGCCTCCGCCAGCCGCCCGGCCAGCTCGCTCTTCAGGACGATCAGCGACAGGCTGTGGCCCAGCAGGTCGTGCAGGTCCTGGGCGATGCGCAGCCGCTCGTCGCTCGCCGCCAGCCGGGCCACCTCGCTCTGTGCCCGGCGGAGCTTGACCACCAGCAGCCTGATGTTGCGCACGCCCATGAACAGGCCGCCGAGGGTGAAGACCTGGATGACGAAGATCACGGTGGTGACCGGGTCGTGGTCCTTCAGCGCCCCGATGAGCGCGACGGCCACGCCCATCGCCACCACGCCCGTAACGGCCGCCCGCGGGCGCAGGGCCATGCTGTAGACGACGACGGTGTAGACCGGCAGGGCCAGCCAGCTGCCGCCGAAGACCAGGGCCAGGCCGAGGGCCAGGAGGGTGAGGGGGGTCAGCAGCAGGTAGGTCGTCGGGGCGGGCTCCCCGAACTCGTGCTGGACCAGCACCACGCTCACGTAGAGAGCGATGAACCCGGCCAGTCCCAGGGCGCCCCACACCGCGCGGGCGCCGGTCATGCCCCCGGTGACGATCTCCAGCGCGGGGAAGCAGAGATAGATCAGGCCCGTGGACATCCAGAACAGCCGCCTTCCGCGGGACGGGCTGTCGTCCGTTCCGCGGAAGGCGGCGAACCTGGCGAGTCCGACGTCTCGCATCGGGCTTCTCACCGGTCTCATCCGGCTCCTCACCGGTCTCATCCGGCTCCTCACCGGCCTGTCACGCCCGGGTCACCGCCCGCCGGCAGCCGAGCACCGCCAGCACGCCCAGCACCGCGGCCCAGATCACGACCGTCACGGCGTCCGACAGGGGTACGGCCTCGCCGGAGACGAGGTGCCAGCCGATGTCGGCGTAGGAGAACGAGGGCAGGACGTCGGCGATGTCCTTCATGGTCGCCGGCATCGCCTCCGGGGGGAACCAGAGCCCGCCCAGCAGGGCCAGGGCGAACATGCTGAGCATGGCGACCGGCTGGGCGGTGTCGACCGGCAGCAGTGAGCCGATGACCAGCCCGAGCGCGGCGAAGGGGATCGTGCCCAGCCACATCGCCGGGATCAGCGCGGCCCACTGGCCCGCCGTCAGCGACACCCCCTGGGTGACCACCGCGGCCAGGACGACCAGCAGCAGGGACGGCAGCACCAGCAGGAGCGCGGCGGCCAGCTTGGTGAGGATGATCGTCGTGTTCGGCAGCGGGGTGACCCGCAACTGACGCAGCCAGCCGGACTGGCGCTCCTGCGCCCACGGTACGGCGGTGCTCATCATGGAGGCGGCCAGCGCGCCGTACGCGCCCATCGAGACCATCAGGAAGACGCCGGCCCTCACTCCGCCCTCGGTCGTCTGAGCGCCCCACAGGTTCGCGTTGATCATGTAGAAGATCACCGGGAAGGCGACCACGAAGATGATGTAGCGCTTGTTGCGCAGCATCCGCAAGAGCTCGATCCTGAGATAGCCGAACGGCATCATGACTCCCTGGTCAGCGCGAGGAAGGCCTCTTCGAGGTCGGCGCCGGCGATCCGCAGGTCGCGGACCTCCAGCGAGGTGCCGCGGTAGAGCGCGGCGACGGTGGCGTCCGCGTCGGTGGTCCGCAGCGTGGCGGCGCCCGACCGGATCTCGACGGCCGTGACACCGGGCAGGGCGTCCAGGCCGGCCGCGGGCTGCCCGCCCAGGGTGAAGTGCACGGCGTGCCCGCCGGTCCCCGCCTTGATCTCCGCCGCGGTGCCGTCGGCGACGACTCTGCCACGGGCGATCACGACGACTCTGTCGGAGTTCTCCTCGGCCTCCTCCAGATGGTGGGTGGTGAACAGCACCGTGCGGCCGCCCGCGGCGTAGTCGCGCATGCACGCCCAGAACCGCAGCCGCGACTCCACGTCCATCGCGGCGGTGGGCTCGTCGAGCAGCAGCAGCCTGGGCGCGCCCGCGACGGCCATGGCGAACCTGACCCGCTGGGCCTGCCCGCCCGAGAGCTTCCCGGCCCGCCGCTTCACCAGGCCGGTGAGATCGGCCATCGTCAGGATCTCGTCCGGGTCCAGCGGGTCGGGATAGAGCCTCCTGACGAAGTCCACCGTCTCCCGGACGGTGAGCTCGGGGATGAGCTCACCGCTCTGCAGCATGGCGCCGACCTCGCCCCGGGCCACGGCCTCGTCCGGCGGGCGCCCCAGGACCTCCACCCGGCCCCGGGTCGGCCGCAGCAGGCCCAGCAGCATGTCGACGGAAGTGGACTTGCCCGCCCCGTTGGGGCCGAGCAGGGCGACGGTCGTACCGGCCCGGACGGTCAGGTCCAGCCCGTCGACGGCGAGGACGTCGCCGTAGCTCTTGCTCACGTCGGTGAAGGCGATTGCTTCCATGCCTCCAACGCTAGGAGCGCCCGGGCCGGATCCTCAGTGTCGAGCATCCGGCCTTCGGCATGACATTTGTCAGAAAGCGGGCACCGTACGGCCCCGCCCGCCCAGAGCGCGGGGCGCCGTGGCCGTCACCGGTCGAGCCAGGTGGAGACGGCGGCGGCCGTGCTGAGCGTGCCCGCCCCGGCGACCCGCGTGGGCTCGATCCAGTCGTCCCGCTCGCCCCAGTCGACGCGGTTCTCGTGTTCGTGATGGAAGCGCCCCCACGTCCACCACGACTCACGTGCCTCCTCGGCAGGGCGGCCCCCGGCCGCCTCGGCCCGGACGTACTCCTCCCCGGCCCGCTCCGTGGCCTGATCGGCCTCGGCCTCACGGCGGGCGTGGCGCTCGTGGGCGGCCTTCAGGGCGGCGGCGATGTGGCCGGGCAGCTCGCGGGCCACCTCCTTGCGCCCCGCCTCGTCCAGCCGGAGCACCTCGGCCGCCACCAGGGAGGCGTCACCCGTGCCGATGGCCTGTCGCACGCCCTCCCAGGCACCCACGCGGCCGCCTGCGCCGGCCGGGTGTCCATGCACCGCAGTCGTCATGCGGCACACGTTAGGGATCACCCCCGACAGAACCGCGCGCCTCCCGTGCGCCCGCCCGCCGGACCCTCCGGGACGGCCCGGCGGGCCGCCCGGAACGGCGTCAGAGGCGGCAGGCGAAGATGGCCGTGACCAGGATGGCCTTGGCGCCGATCTCCCAGAGCTGGTCCATCACCTGCTGGTGGCCCTTGCGCGGCACCATGGCCCGTACGGCCACCCAGCCCTCGCGGTGCAGCGGGGAGACCGTGGGACCCTCCATGCCCGGGGTGAGCGCGATGGCCTCCTCGATCCGCTCGGCGCGGATGTCGTAGTCCATCATCACGTAGTCGCGGGCCACCAGGACGCCCTGCAGGCGGCGGATGAGCTGCCTGACCCCCAGGTCCTCATCGGTGTCCACCCGCTTGATCAGCACGGCCTCGGAGTGCGCGATCGGCTCGCCGAACACCTCCAGGCCCATGTTGCGCAGGGTGGTGCCGGTCTCCACGACGTCGGCGACCGCGTCGGCCACGCCCAGCCGGACCGCGGTCTCGACCGCGCCGTCCAGCTTGATCACCCGGGCCTCGACGCTCCGCTCGGCGAGGTAGTCCTCCAGCAGCCCGGCGTAGGCGGTGGCGATCCGCTTGCCCTTCAGGTCGGCGACGGCGGTGAAGCCGCCGGGAGGGGCGGCGAAGCGGAAGGTGGAGCGGCCGAAGCCGAGCGGCAGGACCTCCTCGACCCGGGCGCCGGAGTCGCGGAGCATGTCGCGGCCGGTGATCCCGGCGTCCAGGGTGCCCTCGCCGACGTAGACGGCGATGTCCTTGGGACGCAGGAAGAACAGCTCGCAGGAGTTCTCGGGGTCGACGACCACGAGCTCCTTGCTGTCCCTGCGCGGGCGGTATCCGGCTTCCTTGAGGATCGTCTGGGCGCCCTCGGACAGGGCCCCCTTGTTGGGGACGGCGATGCGCAGCATGGCGGGAAGGTTCCTTAGGTGGACGGTCGGATCTGTGGGGGGGCGCCGGGCTCACCGGCTCACAGATGCTTGTAGACCTCGTCCAGCCCGATGCCCTTGGCGATCATGAGGACCTGCACGTGGTAGAGGAGCTGGGAGATCTCCTCGGCGGCCCGTTCGTTCGACTCGTGCTCGGCCGCCATCCAGCTCTCGGCGGCCTCCTCCACGACCTTCTTGCCGATGGCATGGACCCCGGCGTCCAGCGCGGCCACGGTGCCCGAGCCCGCGGGCCGGGTGCGCGCCTTGTCGGACAGCTCGGCGAACAGCTCTTCGAAGGTCTTCATGGTCTCTCTCGGCGTCGTCGGATGTGCCAGCCAAGCCTAACCGTCCCCGGGCACACGCGTGCGCGCGCGTCCGCTGAACGAGATCGGCAAGATCCCGGAACGGCCGAGGGGCCGGTACGGCGGACGCCGTACCGGCCCCTGCGGGCTCGTCGGGATGGCGGCGACCAGAGGGTCGCCGCCGGAACCGTCAGGCGCCGTGGCGGGCGCCGACGGAGAGGTCAGCGGCCGTAGCGGGCGCCGCCGGAACGGTCGCCGCGGTCCTCGAAGCGGCGCTCGCCGCCCCGGAAGTCGCCGCGGCCCTCGGAACGGCCCTCGGCGCGGTAGCCGCCACGGCGGTCGTCGCCGAAGGAGCGCTCACCGCTGCGGTAGCCGCCCTGGCGCTCACCGCGGAAGCCGCGGTTCTCGCCACGGTAGCCGTCGCCCTGGCGCTCGCCGCGGAAGGAACCGCGCTCGCCCGCCGGGCGGTCGGAACGGTAGCCGCCGGAACGGCCCTCGGCGCGGAACGGCTCGCCGCTGCGGTGGCCGCCCTGGCGCTCACCGCGGAAGCCGCGGTTCTCGCCACGGTAGCCGTCGCCCTGGCGCTCGCCGCGGAAGGAACCGCGCTCACCCGCCGGGCGGTCGGGACGGTACTGGCCGCGCAGGTCGCTCACGCTGGAACCGCCGCGGTGACCGTCGTGGCGCTCGCCGCGCTGGCCGCCGAAGGACCGCTCGCCGTTGAAGGGCCGCTCACCGCGCTCACCGTTGAAAGACCGCTCGCCGCCGAAGGGACGCTCACCGCGGTTGCCGTCGCGGTCGCCGCCGAAGGAGCGCTCGCGGCCCTCCCCGTGACGGTCGCGGAAGCGGCGCGGGCCGCGGCCCCCGCCGAAGCCATCGCGGCGCTGGCGCTGCTTGGTGACCGGGGCCGAGGGCTCCCAGACCGGGATCGGCTCGCCGCTGGGCGTGCGCGCCCCGGCGACCTCCTCCAGGCGGGGGTGGCCCGGGATGGCCTTGAGGCGGAACGGCTTGATGCCCGCGCGGCGGGTCATCGCGTCGGTGGAGCGCCGCTCGTTGGGGAGCACCAGCGTCATGACGGTGCCCTTCTCGCCGGCGCGGGCCGTACGGCCGCCGCGGTGCAGGTAGCTCTTGTGGTCCTGCGGCGGGTCGACGTGCAGCACGAGGCTGATGTTGTCGACGTGGATGCCGCGGGCCGCGACGTCGGTGCAGACCAGGACGTTGATCGCACCTTCCTTGAACTCGGCCAGGATGCGGGTGCGCTGGTTCTGGCGCTTGCCGCCGTGCAGGCCGCCGGCCTTGACGCCGACCTGGGCCAGCTGCTTGCACAGGCGGTCCACGCCGTGCTGGGTGCGGACGAAGATGATCGTCCGGCCCTCGCGGTTGGCGATCTCGGCGGTCACCGGGAACTTGTCGTCGCGGTGGACCTCCAGCACGTGGTGCTCCATGGTGTCCACCGGCGAGGTCGCCGGGGCCAGG
Source organism: Paraplanobispora siamensis (assembly GCF_016863175.1). Taxonomy (GTDB): domain Bacteria; phylum Actinomycetota; class Actinomycetes; order Streptosporangiales; family Streptosporangiaceae; genus Planobispora; species Planobispora siamensis. The sequence goes on along the minus strand of NZ_BOOJ01000046.1, from coordinate 14,017 downwards.
GAGTGGGTCACCGGGTCGGACAGGAAGCGCTTGACGAGCTTGTCCACGTCACCGTCGAGGGTGGCCGAGAACAGCAGGCGCTGGCTGCCGGCCGGGGTCTGCTGGAGCAGGGCGCTGACGACCGGGAAGAAGCCGAGGTCGCACATGTGGTCGGCCTCGTCCAGGACGGTCACCTGGACCTCCTCCAGGGAGCACTCGCCCTGCTGGATGAGGTCGGTCAGGCGGCCCGGGGTGGCCACGACGATCTCGACGCCGCGGCGCAGCGCCTCGATCTGGCGGCCCATGGACATGCCGCCGACGACGGTCTTCATGCGCAGCGACAGGCCGCGGCCCAGCGGCTCGAGCGCGTCGGTGACCTGCATGGCCAGCTCGCGGGTCGGCACCAGGATGACGGCGCGGGGACGGCCGGGGGCCGCCTTGACGCCGGCGATGCGGGCCATGGTGGGCAGGCCGAAGGCGAGGGTCTTGCCGGAGCCGGTCTGGCCGCGGCCGAGCACGTCGAGGCCGGCGAGGATGTCGGGGATGGCGATGCGCTGGATGGGGAAGGGACTGTCGATGCCCTGACGGGAGAGGCCGGCCACGAGGGGCTTGGGCAGACCGAGCAGCGTGAACTCGGACACGCCGGCGGGCACGTCGACGAGCTCGCTGAATTCGGTGTTCTCGGGCAGGGCAGCGTCGAGCATGGTCACGAAGATTCGTGCCTTTCGATAGAAGTACGTGGCACGTCACTTCTGCGAAAGGACGAGCCTGGAACGCGCGGCGGGGAGCCGCGCTCGATCGACGCCCGCAGGAGGGGCGGTGGTGCGGTGCATGTCGAGGCGCACCGCACGGGGCGGGTCAATCTTACCCGCACGCAGTCAAACCACGATCAAGCATTCCCGGCGTTCGCAGTGCCGGGTGGTCCGGGGCGTCCACGCCATGGGGCGGACGCTTGCCCGTATCTGGAGACAACGCTCCGTGCCGGTTGTTTCTTCCCGGCACGGGGGCATCTTCTCACACATCCCGGTACGGCTCGCAACTCGCGGGTCGCGAACCGTACCGGAACGGCCGAGGGTCAGACGTTGAAACCGAGCATCCGCAGCTGGTCGCGCCCCTCGTCAGTGATCTTGTCCGGGCCCCACGGCGGGAGCCAGACCCAGTTGATCTTCACATCGGAGACCATGCCGTCCAGGGCCGAGTGCGCCTGCTCCTCGATGACGTCGGTCAGCGGGCAGGCGGCGCTGGTCAGGGTCATGTCGATGGTGGCGATCGGCGGAGCCCCGGCCTCGGCGGGGTCGAGGTTGACCCCGTAGATCAGGCCCAGGTCCACGACGTTGATGCCGAGTTCGGGGTCGACGACGTCCTTGAGGGCCTCCATGACCTCATCGAGGGTGGTCTCCCCGTCGTACGCCGACGTCGGCGTCTCCACGGGCTTGCTCATCATGCACTCCTCACAACCGCGTCCTTGTAGGCCATCCACGCGAGCAGCGCGCACTTGACCCGGGCCGGGAACTTGGCGACCCCGGCGAACGCCACCGCGTCGCCGAGAATCTCCTCGTCCGGCTCAACCTTGCCCCTGCCCTGCATGAGCCGGGTGAACTCCTCCACCACGGAGAGCGTCTCCTCCACCGTCGAACCGGTGGCCAGCTCGTGCAGCACCGAGGCCGCCGCCTGGCTGATCGAGCAGCCCTGCCCGTCGTAGGAGACGTCCTCGACCTTGCCACCCTCGCCGACCTTCACCCGCATGGTGATCTCGTCACCGCAGGTCGGGTTGACGTGGTGGACCTCGTTGTCGAAGGGGTCGCGCAGTCCGCGCCCCTGCGGGTGCTTGTAGTGCTCCAGGATCAGTTCCTGGTACATCGACTCGGCGATCATAGGATTGCGCTCACTCGTGGGCTCGGCTGCTCCGGCATCGCTACGCGAACACCTTCCGCACGTGGTGGAGGCCGCGGACCAGGGCGTCGATCTCGGCCGGGGTGTTGTAGAGGTAGAAGGAGGCCCGCGTCGTGGCGGGGATCCCGAACCTCAGGTGGAGCGGGCGGGCGCAGTGGTGCCCCACGCGCACGGCCACACCGAACTCGTCGTCGAGGATCTGCCCGACGTCGTGCGGGTGGATCCCCTCCAGCGTGAAGGACACCGTACCGCCCCGGTCCTGGAGGTCGCGCGGGCCGATCACCTTCAGACCCGGGACCTCGCCCAGCGCCTCCAGCGCGTAGCGGGTCAGCTCGCGCTCGTGGCCGGCGATGGCGTCCACGCCGATCGAGGACAGATATTCCACCGCGGCGCCGAGGCCGATGGCCTCGACGATCGGCGGGGTGCCGGCCTCGAACTTGTGCGGAGCGGGCGCGTAGGTCGAGCGGTCCATCCAGACCGCCTCGATCATCTCGCCGCCGCCCATGAACGGGGGCATGGCCGACAATAGCTCACCGCGGGCCCACAGCACGCCGATGCCCGAGGGGCCGACGGCCTTGTGCCCGGTGAAGGCCAGGAAGTCCACGCCCAGCGCCGCCACGTCCACCGGCTTGTGCGGGACCGACTGGGAGGCGTCGAGCATCATCAGCGCGCCCACCTGGCGGACCCGGGCCAGCACCCGGGCCACCGGGTTGACGGTGCCCAGCACGTTGGACTGGTGCGCGATCGACACGATCTTCGTACGCTCGGTGACCAGCTCGTCGAGGTTCGACAGGTCCAGCCGGCCCTCGTCGGTGACGGAGAACCACCGCAGCGTCGCGCCGGTACGGCGGGCCAGCAGCTGCCACGGCACGATGTTGGAGTGGTGCTCCATCTCCGAGATGACGATCTCGTCGCCCGGCCCCATCACGAACCGGGGGTCCTCGTTGATGGGGTTGCCGAAGGCGTAGGCCACCAGGTTGAGCGCCTCGGAGGCGTTCTTGGTGAAGACGATCTCGTCGCGGTCGGGAGCGCCGACGAACGTGGCGACCTTGTCACGGGCGGCCTCGTACGCCTCGGTGGACTCCGCGCCCAGCACGTGCATGGCGCGGCCGACGTTGGCGTAGTGGCTGGCCAGGTGCTCGCGCATGACCTCGATCACCTGGGTGGGCTTCTGCGATGAGTTGCCCGAGTCGAGATAGACCAGCGGCCTGCCGCCGGGCAGCTCGCGGGACAGGACCGGGAAGTCCTTCCTGATCCTCTCCACGTCGAACTCTGTGCTCATCGGTCGCTCACCGCTCCTCATTCGCTTCGCGGACGGCTTCGTACCTCAGCCGGCTGCTCCACTCACTGCGTCGGGCTCGCTCTGTGCTCATCGGTCGCTCACCGCTCCTCATTCGCTTCGCGGACGGCTTCGTACCTCAGCCGGCCGCTCCACTCACTGCGTCGGGCTCGCTCCGTGCTCATCACTCCACCCGTCCCGTGTCCGTCGCCCTCGTCCCGCCTGAGATCACGCAGAGGCCTTGGTGTATGCCTCGTAGCCCTCGGCCTCCAGCTTGTCGGCGAGCTCGGGGCCGCCCTCCTCCACGATCCGGCCGCCGGCGAAGACGTGGACGAAGTCCGGCTTCACGTAGCGCAGGATGCGGGTGTAGTGGGTGATGAGCAGGACGCCGGTCTCACCGGTGGCGCGGAAGCGGTTGATGCCCTCGGAGACCACGCGCAGGGCGTCGACGTCCAGGCCGGAGTCGGTCTCGTCGAGGACGGCGATCTTCGGCTTGAGCAGCTCCAGCTGGAGGATCTCGTGGCGCTTCTTCTCACCGCCGGAGAAGCCCTCGTTCAGGTTGCGCTGGGCGAAGGCGGGGTCGATGGACAGGGCGTCCATGCCGGCCTTGAGGTCCTTGGCGAACTCGCGGAGCTTGGGGGCCTCGCCGCGCACGGCGGTGACCGCCGAGCGCAGGAAGTTGGAGACGCTGACGCCGGGGACCTCGACCGGGTACTGCATGGCGAGGAACAGGCCGGCGCGGGCGCGCTCGTCCACGCCGAGCTCCAGCAGGTCGACGCCGTCGAGCAGGACCTGGCCGCCGGTGATGGTGTACTTCGGGTGGCCGGCGATCGCGTAGGCGAGCGTGGACTTGCCCGAGCCGTTGGGGCCCATGATGGCGTGGGTCTCGCCGGCCCTCACGGTCAGGTTGACGCCGCGCAGGATCTCCTTGTCCTCGACGGCGACCTGGAGATCACGGATCTCGAGAGTTGACACTATGACTCCTTCGAGAGCGAGACGAGGACGTCATCGCCGTCGATCTTCACTCGGTAAACGGGGACGGGCTTGTTGGCGGGCGGGCCGGTCGGCTTGCCCGATCGCAGGTCGAAGCACGAGCCGTGCAGCCAGCACTCCAGGGTGTCGTCGTAGACCTCACCCTCGCTGAGCCTGACCTCGGCGTGGGAGCACACGTCGTGCAGGGCGTGGACCTCCTCGCCCCGGCGGACCAGGGCGATCGGGGTCTCCCCGACCTCGATGCCGATCACGCCCCCGTCGGGGATGTCGGCGAGCTTGCAGGCCTTCTCGAACGTCATCCGGCGAGCTCCGCCTCGACCTTGGCCATGACCCGCTCACGGAGCTCCTCCACCTCGATCTTCTCGATGAGCTGGCCGAAGAAGCCCCGGATGACCAGGCGCCGGGCCTCCTCGAACGGGATGCCGCGCGCCTGCAGGTAGAAGATGTGCTCGTCGTCCAGACGGCCCGAGGCGCTGGCGTGACCCGCCCCGGCGACCTCGCCGGTGAGGATCTCCAGGTTCGGCACCGAGTCGGCGCGGGCGCCGTCGGTGAGCAGCAGGTTGCGGTTGAGCTCGTAGGTGTCGGTGCCCTCGGCCTCGACCCGGATGATCACGTCGCCGATCCAGACCGCGTGGGCGCCCTCCCCCTGCAGCGCGCCCTTGTAGACGACGTTGCTGCGGCAGTTGGGCTGGGAGTGGTCGACCAGCAGGCGGTGCTCCAGGTGCTGGCCGGCGTCCACGAAGTACAGGCCGGTCAGGTCGGCGTCGCCGCCCGGGGCGGTGTAGGAGACCGACGGCGAGAGCCGTACCAGGTCGCCGCCGAGGGTCACCACGAAGCTGCGGAAGGTCGCGTCCTTGCCGAGCTGGGCGTGGTGGTGGGAGACGTGCACCGCGTCGTCGGCCCAGTCCTGCAGGCTGACGACCTTGAGGGTGGCGCCGTCGCCGACGACGAACTCGACGTTGTCGGCGTAGACCGCGCTGCCGCGGTGGTCCAGGACGACCACGGCCTCGGCCATCGCCTCCAGCTTGACCACGGTGTGGCCGTAGGCCACCCCGCCGCCGCCGGCGAAGGTGAGGACCGTCGGCGCGGAGGCGACCGCCTCGCGCGGCACCGTGACGACGGTGGCCTTCTCGAAGGCGGCGTAGGCCTGGGCGCTGATCCGGTCGGCGGGCACGTAGGCCTTGCCGATGCGCTGGTCGTCGCGGCCCACCGTCTCGACGGTGACCTCGGGGGCCGCCTCGACGGAGACGGCCACGCCGCCGCCGGAGACGACGGCGGCGCCGTCGTGCAGGCCCTTCAGGCGCGACAGGGGGGTGAAGCGCCACTCCTCCTCGCGGCCGTTGGGCACGTCGAAGTCGGCCGGGTCGTAGGAGGCCTTCTCGTGGAGGGTCGACAGGGGCTTGGTTTCGAGACCCATCAGCCGACGGCCCCTTCCATCTGCAGTTCGATCAGGCGGTTCAGCTCGAGGGCGTACTCCATGGGGAGCTCGCGGGCGATCGGCTCGACGAAGCCGCGCACGATCATCGCCATCGCCTCGTCCTCGTCCAGGCCGCGGCTCATCAGGTAGAACAGCTGGTCGTCGGAGACCTTGGAGACGGTCGCCTCGTGCCCCATGGCGACGTCGTCCTCGCGGACGTCGACGTAGGGGTAGGTGTCCGAGCGGCTGATCTGGTCGACCAGGAGCGCGTCGCACTTGACGGTGCTGGCGCTGCCGTGGGCGCCCTCCTCGATCTGGACCAGGCCGCGGTAGGAGGTACGGCCGCCGCCGCGGGCCACGGACTTGGACACGACCGTGGAGCTGGTGTTCGGCGCCAGGTGGACCATCTTGGCCCCGGCGTCCTGGTGCTGGCCCTCGCCGGCGAAGGCGACGCTCAGCGTCTCGCCCTTGGCGTGCTCGCCCATCAGGTAGACGGCGGGGTACTTCATCGTGACCTTGGAGCCGATGTTGCCGTCGATCCACTCCATGGTCGCGCCCTCGTAGGCCACGGCGCGCTTGGTGACCAGGTTGTAGACGTTGTTCGACCAGTTCTGGATGGTCGTGTAACGGCAGCGGGCGTTCTTCTTCACGATGATCTCGACGACCGCGCTGTGCAGCGAGTCGGAGGAGTAGATCGGCGCGGTGCAGCCCTCGACGTAGTGGACGTAGGAGTTCTCGTCCACGATGATCAGGGTCCGCTCGAACTGGCCCATGTTCTCGGTGTTGATCCGGAAGTAGGCCTGGAGCGGGATCTCGACCTCGACGTTCGGCGGCACGTAGATGAAGGAGCCACCGGACCACACGGCGGTGTTGAGGGCGGCGAACTTGTTGTCGCCGACCGGGATGACGGAGCCGAAGTACTCCTTGAAGAGCTCCTCGTGCTCGCGCAGGCCGGTGTCGGTGTCGACGAAGATGACACCCTTCTCCTCAAGGTCCTCGCGGATCTTGTGGTAGACGACCTCGGACTCGTACTGGGCGGCGACGCCGGCGATCAGGCGCTGCTTCTCCGCCTCGGGGATGCCGAGCTTGTCGTAGGTGTTCTTGATGTCCTCGGGCAGCTCGTCCCAGGAAGCGGCCTGCTTCTCGGTGGAGCGCACGAAGTACTTGATGTTGTCGAAGTCGATGCCGGACAGGTCGGAACCCCAGTTCGGCATGGGCTTCTTACCGAAGAGACGCAGGCCCTTCAGACGCAGGTCCAGCATCCACTCCGGCTCGTTCTTGAGCGCGGAGATGTTGCGGACGACCTCTTCGGACAGGCCACGCTTGGCGGCCGCGCCTGCCGCGTCCGAGTCGGCCCAGCCGAACTTGTAATTCCCGAGGCCTTCCAGCTCCGGGCGGTCGGTGACAGTCACCTTCCGGTCTCCTTGCTCGATTCGTCGATCGTTCTATGACGGGGCGGGCTCACGTGGGTGGTGCACACCCCGTCGCCGTGGGCGATGGTCGCGAGCCGCTGTACGGGCGTGCCGAGGATCTGCGCGAACGCCTCCGTCTCGGCCTCGCACAGCTGCGGGAACTCCGCGGCCACGTGCGCCACCGGGCAGTGGTGCTGGCACAGCTGTTCGCCGCCGACCCCGGCCTTGCTCGCCGAGGCGGCGTAGCCGTCGGCCGACAGCGCCTCGGCCAGGACGCGCACCCGCTGGTCGGCGGGGACGTCGTCCATCCCGGGGCGCAGGCGGCCGACGAGGCCGGACACCTGCTCGCGGGCGAACTCGGCCACGGCCTCCTCGCCCACGCGCTCGGCCAGGAAGCGCAGCGCGCTGCCCGCGAGGTCGTCGTAGGCGTGCTCGAAGGCACTGCGCCCGGCGTCGGTGATGGCGAACATCTTGGCAGGTCTTCCGCGCCCGCGCTGGCTGCGCGGGCGCGCCGTACGGGGTTCGATCATCCCGTCGGCGAGCAGCGCGTCCAGATGACGGCGGACGGCGGCGGGGGTGAGCCCGAGCCGTTCGCCGAGAGCGGCGGCGGTGACCGGTCCGTGTTCCAGGATGAGCCGGGCGACACGCGCGCGCGTGCCGCTCTCGGCGAGCACGCCGGAGGGCCGCACGCCAGCGGTCTCCTCGGTGCCTCGCATCCCGGTCACGTATTTCACAACATCAGTGTGGCGTAATTACTTCCCCGCTGCCAAACCGCCGTGAGCCTTTCTGCCAATGCGATTCGTCACGCAGGTAAGCCTTACCTAAGCTGGGGAAACAGCCCGCACGGACCTTCCCAGCCCGGCGAACGCCGCGAAGGCCGCCACCGCGAACCCGGCCAGGACGGCGGCCATCGGCACCGCCGAGCCGTCGCCCAGCCCCACCAGCGGGGCGGCGAGCGCGCCGAGCGCGAACTGCAGCACGCCAAGCAGCGCGGCGGCGCTCCCGGCGACCTGCGGCGGCTGGCCGGCCAGCGCGAGCGCGCCCGAGCCCGGCAGCACGAGGCCCGCCCCGCACATCATCACGAACAGCGCCGCGACCAGCGTGGCGAGCGGCAGACCGAGGAACACCGCCGCCACCAGCCCGCCCGCCCCGGCCACGTAGGCCACCAGGCCGATCACGATCAGCCGTGCCGGCTCCGCCCTGCGCCCGGCGAGCCGGCCGCCGATCTGGGCGGTCACCGTCAGGCCGAAGGCGTTGATCGCGAACACCAGCGAGTAGGTCTGCGGCGAGGCGCCGTACACCTCCTGCAGGACGAACGGCGAGGCGGAGATGTAGGCGAACATGCCGGCGAAGCCCAGGCCGCCGGCGAGCGCGCTGGCCATGAAGGACCGGTTGCGCAGCAGCTGGCCGAAGGTGACCAGGGTCCTCTTCAGCCCGCCGGTCTCGCGTCTGTCCGCCGGGAGCGTCTCGCGCACCCCGGACAGCGCGGCGGTCAGCAGCACCAGTCCCCCGGCGCTCAGCGCGACGAAGATCCCGCGCCAGGAGGTGTGGGCGAGCAGCTGGGCGCCGAGGATCGGGGCCAGGATCGGCGCGAGCCCGCTGACCAGCATCAGGGTGGCGAAGATGCGCGCGATGGCGGCGCCCTCGTACAGGTCGCGGACCACCGCGCGGACGATCACCAGCGCGGCGCCGCCCGCGATGCCCTGCAGCAGGCGGAAGCCGATCAGCCCGTAGACCGACGGGGAGAACGCGCACAGCAGCGAGGCCACGGCGTAGGCGACGATGCCGATCATCAGGGGGATCCGGCGTCCCCGCACGTCGCTGAGCGGGCCGGCGACGACCTGCCCGACGGAGACGCCGATGAGGCAGGCGGTCAGCGTGAGCTGCACCTGCGCCTGGGCGGCGTCCATCTCCCCGGCGATGGCGGGGAAGGCCGGCAGGTACATGTCGATCGAGAGCGGGCCGATCGCCGACAGCGCGCCCAGGACGAGCAGGAGCATCGTCCTGCGGCGCCCGTCCGGTGGGGCGGGGACCGCCTCCGCCGGGGCCGGTGCCGGTACGGCGACGCCCCCCTGTGCCGCGGTCTGTCCCGCCTGTCCCGGTACGGCATCGGCCGCGGTCATTCCCGGTCTCCCATCCCTCGCACACGACAGACGCCCGCGAGGGGACCCCACGGGCGGCAAGAGCCCGTAGGGGCCGAATGCCGGTAACAGGGATAAGGTCCGCTTTATTCCTGGGAATCGGATGCCACGGAAAACGGCCTCAGGACGGCGGCGGCTGGGACGGGGGCACGAGCGACGGGTCCAGCTGGAGGATCGCGAAGACGGCGAACTCCGGGTCGGCCAGCACCGCCAGCGGGCCGCCGTAGGTGCTCAGCGGCTCGGTGAAGACCTTGCCCCCCAGCTCCCGGACCTTGGCCACGGTGGCCTCGGCGTCCTCGACGACGAAGTACGTCCTCCACTGCGAGGGGACGTCGGCGGGGATGTCCGGGCCCATCGGCGCCATGCCGGCGACGCGGCGGTCGCCCAGGTACCACTCGACGTAGCGCCTGCGGCCGGTGCCGTGCTCCCTGGGCTCCCAGCCGAAGACCCGCGGATAGAAGGACAGGGCGACGGCGGGGTCGCGCGCGGAGAGCTCGACCCAGCCGAAGGCCCCGGGCTCCACGGTGACCTCCGCGCCGAAGTCCGACATCCGCTGCCAGATCGACAGGAAGGCCCCCGTCGGATCCTGGAAGGCGGCCATCACGCCCCGGTCCATGATCTGCATCGGCTCCAGGACGACCTCTCCCCCGGCCGCGCGCACCTCCTCCAGCGTGGCGGCGGCGTCGTCGACGGCGATGTAGACGTTCCACATCGCGGGCACGGTCCGGCAGGCGGCGAGTGTGATCCCGGCCACCAGTCTGCCCTCGCAGGTGAACCTGCCGTACCCGCCCTGATCCGGGTCGGAGTCGAACATCGCCTCCCAGCCGAACAACTCCCGGTAGAACCCGGCCGACAGGGCGACGTCGGTGCTCGAAAGCTCCACCCAGCACGGAGTGCCGGACGCGTAACCGCTGCGCTCGGGCATACCGGACCTCCTTGCGTCACAGCGGGGACCCGCCCAGGGTCACATACGGCGATCGCCGCCCACCGGCGGTGATCGACGGATTTGAGGGGACCAGCCGGAAGCTTTTACCTGACATGGGAGGCTCCGGGCGCGAGGGTGCGAGCGGGACCGGCCCGGGGAGTCCTTAAACTCGTGGCCATGGACTCCCCAGCCGTCGAGATCATCGATCTGGTCAAGAGATACGGCCGAACGACCGCGATCGACGGCCTGACCCTCAGCGCCCGCCGCGGCGCCGTCACCGCCATCCTGGGTCCCAACGGAGCGGGCAAGACCTCCACCATCGAGATCTGCGAGGGGTTCCGGCGCGCCGACGGCGGCAGCGTGAGCGTGCTCGGGCTCGACCCGTCCCGGCCGGAGCTGCGAGCCCGGGTGGGCGTGATGCCGCAGGCCGGAGGCGTGCCCCCGGCGATGCGCTGCGGGGAGTGGCTGCGGCTGATGTCCCGCTTCCACGCCGCCCCGCTCGACCCGGCCGCGCTGCTGGAACGGCTGGGGATGGCCGCGCACGCGCGCACGCCGTACCGGAGGCTGTCGGGCGGCCAGCAGCAGCGCGTCTCGCTGGCCGGGGCCGTCATCGGCCGCCCTGAGCTGGTCTTCCTCGACGAGCCGACCGCCGGGCTGGACCCGCAGGCCCGGCACGCCTGCTGGGAGCTGGTGGGCGAGCTGCGGGCGGCGGGGGTCTCGGTGGTGCTGACCACCCACCACATGGACGAGGCCGAGAAGCTGTCGGACCACGTGGTGATCATCGACCACGGGACGGTGGTGGCCGAGGGCACCCCCTCCTCCCTCACCGGCGCCGAGCGGCAGCTGCGCTTCCGCGCCCGGCCGGGACTGGCCCTGGACGAGCTGCTGACCGCCCTGCCCGCGGGGAGCGCGGCCAAGGAGTCGCCCTCGGGGCACTACATCATCGAGGGCCAGGTCGGCCCCGAGCTGCTGGCGACCGTGACCGCCTGGTGCGCCGCCGAGGGTGTGACGGCCGACGACCTCAGCATCGAGCGCCGCACCCTGGAAGACGTCTTCCTCGAACTGACCGGCCGGGAGCTGCGATGACCACGACGACCGGGCTGGACTTCAGCCCCGCCCCCGGCGCCGCGCCGCTGTCCCGGATGGTCGCCGCCCAGGCCGGCGCGGAGATCCGGGCCATGCTCCGCAACGGCGAGCAGCTCCTGCTCACCATGGTCATCCCGCTGCTGCTGCTCACCGGCTTCTCCCTGGCGCCGCTGGTGGACGTCGGCGACGGCGCCCGGGTGGACTTCGTGGCCCCCGGCGTGCTGGCGCTGGCGGTAATGTCCACGGCCTTCACCGGTCAGGCCATCGCGACCGGCTTCGAGCGCCGGTACGGCGTGCTGAAGCGGCTGGGCGCGACCCCGCTGTCGCGCGGCGGCCTGATGCTGGCCAAGACACTGGCCGTGCTCGCGGTCGAACTGGTCCAGGTGGTGCTCATCGCCGGGGTGGCCTTCGCGCTGGGCTGGCGGCCCGCCGGCTCCCCGCTGCTGGCGCTGCCGCTGATCCTGCTGGGCACCGCCGCCTTCAGCGGGCTGGGGCTGCTGATGGCCGGCACCCTGCGCGCGGAGGCCACCCTGGCCGGGGCGAACCTCGTCTACCTGGTCCTGCTGGGCTGCGGCGGGATCGTCTTCCCGCTGTCGGCCTTCCCCGACTCGGTCGAACCGGTTCTGGGGCTGCTGCCGATCTCCGCGCTGGCCGGGGGGCTGCGCTCCGTCCTGAGCGGCGAGGCGGGGGCCCCGCTCGCCGCCGCGGCGATCCTGGCCCTCTGGGCGGCCGTCTCGCTCGTTCTCGCATCACGGACGTTCCGCTGGGAATGACACCGGGCTTTAGTAAGGTGCGTTGAAGCATTTGGCACCTTAAGGGAGAGCTCTGTGACCGCCGACGCCCTGCCGGGCCCCGCCGAGCCGTACAAGCCGGGCCTGCCCCGGCCGGGATCCCTGCTGCGGGCCGCCTCCGACGCCATCCCGCCGTCCGGTCTGGTGCTGCTGGCCATCCTGTCGGTGCAGATCGGCGCCGGGTTCGCCAAGGACCTGTTCGCGCAGTTGCCGCCGAGCGCGGTGGTCTTCCTGCGGATCGCGCTGAGCGCGCTGATCCTGGGCGTGGTGGCCCGGCCCAGACTGAAGGGGCTGACCTGGGCCGACCTGGGGATCGGTGTGGCCTTCGGCGTGACGCTCGGCCTGATGAACCTCTCGTTCTACGAGGCGCTGGCCCGGCTGCCCATGGGGATCGCGGTGGCGATCGAGTTCCTGGGCCCGCTCGGCGTGGCGGTGGCCGCCTCGCGGCGGCGGCTGGACCTGCTGTGGGTGGTGCTGGCCGGCTCGGGCATCGCGCTGCTGGCGCCCTGGGGGCAGGCCTCCGGCCTCAGCTGGCTGGGGATCGGCTTCGCCCTGGTCGCCGGGGCCTGCTGGGCGGGCTACATCCTGCTGTCGGCCGCCGTGGGCCAGCGCTTCCCCGGGACCGGGGGCGTGTCCTTCGCCATGATCGTGGCCTGCCTGCTGATCGCCCCGGTCGGCATCGGCTCGGGCGGGGCCGACCTGCTCCGGCCCGAGCTGCTCCTGATCGGCCTGGGCGTCGGGCTGCTGTCGTCCGTCATCCCCTACAGCATCGAGATGGAGGCGCTGCGCAGGATGCCCAAGCGGGTGTTCGGCATCCTGATGAGCCTGGAGCCCGCCGCGGCGGCGCTGGTCGGCCTGGTCGTCCTCGGCGAGGTGCTGCAGGTGCAGGAGTGGGCCGCCATCGGATGCGTGGTCGTCGCCAGCGTGGGCGCGACCCGCAGCAGCGCCTGACGTCCCGCACGCGCGGCGGTCCCGCGCCCCCGGCGGTCCCGCAACCACCGAGGTCCCGTAACCACCGAGGTCCCGTAACCACCGAGGTCCCGTAACCGCGGCGCTTCCGCACCCGCGGCGATCCCGTAGCCCGGCGGGCCCGGGCCCGCGGCGGCCTATTCCGGGCGGTCGGCCCAGATGCCCCGCACGTGCTGGATGTGGTCGCGCATCACCCGTTCCGACCCGCCCGTGTCACCGGCCGACAACCGCTCCAGCAGGTCGAGGTGCTCGCGGGCGGAGTCGACCAGCACGCCCCGCTCGGAGAGGGCCGCCAGGCCGTACAGGCGGGCCCGGCCGCGCAGGTCGCGCACCACCTCGACCAGGCGGGCGTTGCCCGCCAGCGTCAGCAGGCCCACGTGGAAGCGGATGTCGGCGTCCACGTAGGCGAGCAGGTCGCCCTCCTGCGCCGCCTCGACGATCCGCTCGGCGAGCGGGCGCAGCTCCGCGAAGCTCTCCGCGCGGGAGGCGTCGGCCAGCCGCGCCACGGTGGGCACCTCGATCAGCTGGCGGATCTCGGTGAGCTCGTCCAGGTCGCGCTCGGACAGCTCGGTGACCCGGAAGCCCTTGTTCCGGACCGCCTCGACCAGGCCCTCCTTGGTCAGGTCGAGCATCGCCTCGCGGACGGGCGTGGCGGAGACGCCGAACTGGGCGGCCAGCACCGGCGCCGAGTAGACCACGCCGGGGCGCATCTCCCCGGTGATCAGAGCCGCTCGCAGCGCGTGGGCGACCTGCTCCCGCAGGCTCTGCCGCTCGCCCACGACCGGCAGGTCGAGCCGGTCCGGTGCCGAAGGAGCCATGCCAGCGCCTCTCATCTCGCTCGTCTCCGCGCCCCCGCGGGCGGCCCATTGTCTCAGACCCGGCCGCCCGTCCCGGACCCCGCCGTCCCAGGTCCACCGGTCCGTACGGCCGCGCCGTCTCAGATCCCGGTCCCGGGCCCGGCTCGATCCCGGCCCGGTCCCGGGCTTCGCTCCGTCCCGGCCCCGGGTCCCGCTCCGTCCCGGCCTCGTCCCTCCCTGGCCTTCCGGCCGGTGTCCTTCCGGCCGGTGTCCTTCCGGCCGGTGTCCTTCCGGCCGGTGTCCTTCCGGCCGGTGTCCTTCCGGCCGGTGTCCTT